>JADZCM010000016.1 GCA_020851555.1 Bryobacterales bacterium
GGATTCGTATGTTGATCTGCCAAAGTCCTGGGAAATAAGGGTTTAATCCGGAGTACAGTACATCGGAGTCAGGGAGTTGTTTGCGCTGGGGGCCCAGAAACACCTGGGGCAGCCGGGCGGTGGTGTGCCCCGGACCGGGTGCTCCGCCGTCCGGGTAAGCCCCGGCGTCCAGACCCTGACCCGTGAGATACAGCTCCAGGAAATCCCCGCCCTTGACCGGGTTGGAGGGCGAGTTCAGGCAAGGCGTGATGTTATCGGCGGTGCAGTTCCCGTAATACTTCGAATCAGCCGTCATGTTCAGCGCCCGCAACTGGCTGCGTCCTGAACTGTCGGCGGTGAAGAAACCGACCGAATACGAACTTGCTTGCAGGGGGAGATAGGGGTCCTGACACCCGGTCTTGTTGGAGTTCTGTGAGCAGCCGACGGCCAGGATCTCGCCGGTGGACGTGCGCACCAGTTCGACTTCCAGGCCGCCCGCCGTAGGCATGTTCATCGGCGTGATGAAGTTGATCTGGCCCGGCGAGATGAAATGCAGTGGGGCCGGTTCGCCGTTGATGCGCAGTTCCAGGCCGGAGAGCTCCTTGGGCAGGGGGATGCCGGGCGCGATGGTTGTCGTCACGGGGAAAACGAATCCGGGGAAGGGCCACAGGGCGGCGTACATGCCGGGCGCCAGTTCCGGCTCGTAGTTGGCGGCGTTGGTAACGGTGGTCGCCGGCGAGTAGGCAAGAATCCGGTGTGTCGAGAGGGCGACCAGCGGAACGCCCGTGTCGGTGGTGGTTACGCCCAAGGGGATCTCCGCCGCGCTCCCTCCCACGAAGAAGTCCGGCGTGGTGGCCGCTCCCCGGACGCGCAGAATCCCGTAGCGCCTTCCCGTCGTGTCGCTGGCGATCCAGGTCTCCCCGGTGGCGGGACTCGAGAATATCCCGCGCGGCGACCGCAAAGCGCCCAACGAGCCGCCGAGGCTGGTCAGCGAGGTGTCGGCAGCCGTGCCGTTGGCCCGTTCGGTGATGCTGTCGATGATCAGGATCCGGTGCAGCCCGTAATCGCAGACGAAGAGCCGGTCTCCCTGGTCGACCGAGATCTGGGCGGGCGTGTTGAAATGCTGCCGGTCGGCGTCGCTCGTGGCGGGGGCGCGGGAACTGAAGTTCGCCTGCCCAAAAACCTTGGAGGCCCGCAAGCCGGAGGTGAAGCCCGTTTCCGGCTTGAGGAACAACAGCACGCGGTTGAACGCCGCGTCGGAAACCAGCAGGTGCCCGGCGGTGGTGAACGCAAGCCCGACGGGGTAGAACAGGTTCTCGTCGGATGGATCGGGAGCGGAGCCCTGCGTGGCGGTGAAGGTCCGCTTCCCGAGCACGAGATCGGCGACCGGGCGCTCGGCGCCGGGGGCGAAGGAGGGGGCAGGGAACCGGAGCACCCGGCCGTTGCCCGAGTCGGCCACCCACAGGTTGCCCTGCTCGTCCACGGCCAGGCCCTGCGGCTGGTTCAGCCCGTGCTGGCTGGGCTGTCCGGGGTTCTGCGGCGCCCAGTTCACCGCCCAGCGGTGATCGCTTTCCTGGCCAATGATGACAGCCGCGGCGTCGCCGTACCTCACCGTACGGGCGTCGGGGAATCCGAGAATGCGGTTGTTCAGAGTGTCCGCGACGTACAGCCGCGGGGGCGAACTGCGGGTGTCGACGGCGACGCCCGCCGCATAGCCGCCGAAGTTGAAACCCTGCGCCGAGACCCTGTTCGGACCGTTGTCGTCGAGGTAAGCCTGTCCAACCACCCGTTTCGCGAACATGTTGCTGCCGGCAGTTGTGGCAGGGTCCGGCATCACGATCACCCGGCTGTTGCCGCTATCGGCGAGATACAACTCGCCGCCTGCCAGGACGGCGCCGTTGGGCAAAGCAAAGGAGACGGCCGGGTTCTGCCCGGCGGAGGTCACGGGCCAGAGTGCGTTCCGGTTGGGCCGGTAATCCGTGTATGCAAGCTGTCCGATCAAGTCATCGGCAGCCGGGGCGGTTCCGTCGGCGGGCCAGTCCTCGAACTTCTTGTAGCGCAGGATGCGATGGTTGCGGCTGTCAACGACGTAGGGGCGGTCTCCCGCGAAGAAGACGCCGTTGGGTTCATAGAGGGTCTGGGCGGTTGGAGGCTGGAATCCACCCTGTGCATTCGATACGCCTCCAATCTTCTTGGCGGCGGCCGCGCCGCTGGTGATAGGGGGCGGGTAAACCAGCACGCGATGGTAGGAGTCGCAGACGTAAAGGCGGCGGGCGGAATCCATGGCCATGGCGGACGGCGCGCCCATAGAGGTGAGGTCGGCGGCGTTGGAGGGGTTTCGAGGCGACGCGACGGTGAAGTCCGCCTGTCCGATCACCAGGTCGGCCCGCGGCATATGGGCGGCGCCCGGGCCCACCGCGCCGGCGGGATACCGGAGCACTCTCTGGTTGCCGCCATCCGACAAGAACAGGTTTCCGTCGGGGTCGATCAGCAGGGGGGCGGCGTACACCGCGGCGCCGGAACTGAGTTTCAGCGTACGGGCGGAGATGGTCCTGGTCTCCGGGTCGACGTTGGCGGTCCGTGTCCTCAGGTCCTCCTGGCCGATCACCAGGTCGGGCAGCGGGGGCTGGGGATTGCTGAACGGGCTGGGATAGCGCAAGACCCGGTTATTGCCGGCGTCGGAGACGAACAGATCCCCCCGGGCGTTGACGGCCAGACCGGTCGGGTAAGACAGGCCGCTGGTGAACTCCGCTCCCGGCCCCTGCGGGTTCGTGGTGAACAGGTCCTGCTGGCCAATGAGCAGGTCGGCTGGAGCGCCGTTCTCAAACTGGGCGGCATTGCGCCAGGCCAGGACGCGGCTGTTGCGAGTGTCCGCGACGTAGAGGACCGGCGGAGTCGCCGTGGTATCGACAGCCACGGCGAAGGGTTCGTACAGTTCCTTGCCCTCGACGTAATTGGGATTGATCGTTTTGAGAGCAGCCTGCGGGTGCCCGATCACCCTGGAGGGCGCCGGGCTCAGCACAACCTGGCCGGAGAGCGCGGACGCCAGCCCCAGGACCAGCACGCAAGCGATGAACCCTTTGGGAAGAAGCATCAGTATCCTCTAGCGAGCACCCGTTGCAAGGCGCTCAAAACAAAACCTACCATGGCATCCTGCTAGGCGCAAACGAGGCTGATCGGCGCCTCCCGCAACCCGTTCGTGTCTATGTGTCCGGCCAGAGGCCGGACGCGGGCGAAGGCGTCCGCCCTACCCTCCAGTCGCTGGAGGCGTCAGGCTAGAATGGGTTTTGAACTACCGGCACCCTTCCGGACGCAAGCTGCGCATCTCCGCGGTCAGCTACCTCAACACCGTTCCGCTGGTCTGGGGCATGCTTCACGGCGAGGAGCAGGGGCTGTTCGACCTGGAATTCTCGCTCCCCTCGGAGTGCGCCGACCGCCTAGCCGCGGGCGACGCGGACATCGGCATTGTGCCCTCGGCGGAGTTGCCCCGGCTGGGCCTGGCCACCATCCCAGGGGCGGGAATCGCCAGCCGCGGCGCGGTCCGCAGCATCCTGCTCATCTCGAAAGTGGCGCCGGCGGAGATTCGAGTCCTGGCGGCGGACACCAGTTCCAGAACCTCCGTGCAACTGGCGCGGCTTCTCCTGCGGAGGATCCACGGAAACACCCCGCGGCTGACGCCGTGCCCGCCCGACCTGGACACCATGCTCAAGTCGGCGGACGCCGCCCTGATCATAGGAGACCCGGCGCTGCGGGTGGAGATCAAGGACTCCCCTTACACGGTCCTGGATCTGGGCGAGGAGTGGACCGCCGCAACGGGCCTGCCGATGGTGTTCGCCGTGTGGGCGGGCCGCCCGGAATGCGTGACTGACGAACTGGCGCGGCCGTTTCTGAACTCCTGCCGGTTCGGTCTCGAGCACATCGATGAAATCGCGCGGCAGGAGGCTGCGCCGCGCGGCCTTTCCGAGGACATAGTCCGTGAGTATTTCACCCGGAACGTGACGCTTTTGCTCGGGGAAGACGAGAAGCGGGGACTGGAGGTTTTTCTCCGGTGGCTGGCCGGCTCCGCTGATCAGGGTCCATGCGGAGGAAGCACCGCATGATGACGGAAGGCGAGGCGATCGGCCTGCTGGGAGGGACCGACCTCATCGGCCTGGGCATGGCCGCCGACGCGCTGCGGCGCAAGCTGCATCCGGAGGGCGTGGCCAGCTACATTATTGACCGCAACGTCAACTACACCAACATCTGCACGGAATACTGCACCTTCTGTGCTTTCTACCGTTCCATGGGACACGCCGAAGGCTACGTGATCTCGAAGGAAGAGCTGTTCCGGAAGATACAGGAGACACTCGATCTGGGAGGCACCGGCATCCTGATGCAGGGCGGCCTGCATCCGGACCTGAGAATAGAGTGGTACGAGGACCTGTTGCGGAGCGTCAAGGATCGTTTCCGCATCCATCTGCACTGCTTCAGCTCACCGGAGATTCTGAACATCGCCGAGGTCAGCGGGATCACGCTGCGCGACACGATCGCGCGGCTGAAGGACGCCGGTCTCGATTCGATCCCGGGCGGCGGGGCCGAGATCCTGGACGACCAGGTAAGGCGCCGCGTGAGCCGGCTCAAATGCACCACCGGCGAGTGGATCGAAGTCCACCGCGTGGCCCACGGCCTCGGCATGCGGACCACGGCCACCATGATGTTCGGGTGCGGGGAGTCCCTGGAGGAGCGGGTCAACCACCTCCAGGTGGTGCGGCGGCTACAGGAAGAAACCGGCGGGTTCACCGCGTTTATTCCCTGGACGTTCCAGAGAGAAAACACGGCCTTGGGTCATTCGGTCAGGGATGAGGCTCCCGCGGTGGAGTACTTGAAGACGCTGGCGGTATCCCGTCTTTACCTGGAAAATATCCTCAACGTGCAGGCTTCCTGGGTTACACAGGGGCTGAAGTTGTGCCAGGTGGCGCTGCGCTTCGGCGCGAACGACGTGGGCAGCATCATGATCGAGGAGAACGTGGTCTCGGCGGCGGGCGCGCACCACCGGTCCACGGAAGAGGAACTGAGGCGCATCATCCGCGATGCGGGCTTCGTTCCCAAGCAGCGCGACACGCTGTACCGGACGTACTTCCTGAACTGATGACCGGCGTCCGCGCAGGCTCTTTGGGGGAGTTCTACACGCCGCGCTGGCTGGCCGAACTGGTCCTGGACGAAGCGGGATACGACGGGTCGCCGGGTTCAACGCTGCTTGACCCGTCCTGCGGCCCCGGCATCTTCCTGGTTCTTGCGATTGAACGCGCCCGGCAGCGCGGGCAGAAACTGTCCCAGATCGTGGACAGCATCCATGGCTTCGAGCTGAACCCTGACTCCGTCCAAGCCGCCCGCGGAAACTACCTGGAGGCGCTGGGCCGGCTCTCGGAGGGGCTGGCCGCTTCCGAGGTCCCCGTCTTTCAGAGAGACGCCATCCTGGGACCTGCCGGGGACGGTCAAGCCTATGACTTTGTGGTGGGTAATCCTCCGTGGGTGCGTTGGGACTACCTTGACCAGAACTACCGGGAGGCGACACGCCCGCTCTGGGAGCGATACGGCTTGTTCTCCCTGAAGGGCTTTGCGGCCCGGCTGGGGGGCGGCAAGAAGGACCTGTCGATGCTGTTCACATACGCCGCGGCGGACAGGTATCTCCGGAGCGGCGGCGTCCTGGCGTTCGTCATCACCCAGGAGGTCTTTCAATCCAAAGGGGCGGGCGAGGGGTTCCGCCGGTTCCGTCTGGGTAACGAAGGGCCATTGCTGGGAGTCCGCGCGGTACACGATTTCGTGCGGGTCAGGCCGTTCAAAGACGCCGCCAACAAGACCGCGGCCATCTTCCTCACGAAGGGCGCCGCGACAGTCTACCCCGTTCCCTACCACCTCTGGGAACGGGACGCGGAGGGCAGGCCAAGCCGCCGGCGCATGGAAGCCCGGCCGCTGGGGGGCGCCGCCGGCCCCTGGCAGATACTCGCCGAGGGTGAAGAGCAGTTGCCTCGGATGGCGGGCGGCAATCCGTACAAGGCGGTGCTGGGAGTCAACGCCAACCCCTACGGAGTTTTTTGGATGGAGGTCCGGAAGGCGCTCGCCGGCGGGCTGGCGGAAGTGCGCAACCTGCCCGAGATGGGCAAGCGGCCGATTGCTCCGGCCACGGCGCGGATCGAGGCCGAACGCCTCTACCCGGCGCTGCGGGGAGCTGACATCCGGAGGTGGGGCGCCGTGCCGGCCATCCATGTGCTGCTGGTGCAGGACCCGGCTCAGGGGCGCGGCTACCCGGAAACGGTGATGGAGGAACGCTGGCCGCACACGCTGGACTACCTGCGCGGGTTCCGCGGGGAACTGATGGCGCGCGCGTTGTACAAGAAGTACCACGCGCGGGCGGCGCACCCCTTTTACAGCCAGTTCAACGTGGGCGCGCCGGCGCTGGCGCCGTTCAAGGTTGTCTGGAAGCGCATGTCCTCAGACCTGTCGGCGGCGGTTGTCTCCGATTGGGAGGGGCCGCTGGGCCGGAAGATGGTGTTGCCGCTGGAAACCACCGCTTTCATCGGAACCGCCGCGGAGGACGAAGCGCACTACCTGTGCGCGGTGATGAACTCCTCCCCGGTGCGGCGATTCGTCAAGTCGTTCTCCTCGGCGGGCCGCGGGTTCGGAACGCCCTACGTGGCCGCCCGGATCCGCATCCCGAAGTATGACCCGGCCTGCGGGGAGCATCGCAGCCTGGCGGCGATGTCCCTCGCCATGCACGGGGACTCGACGGCGGGATGCGAGGAGAGCATCGACCGCGCAGTGCTCGGGCTGGTGACGTAACGCCGGCCGGCGCCGTTGCTCCTCAGAGGGATCGCTCAGGCCGCACTGTCGGACAGCAGCGACTCCAGGCGCGCCGCAACGCGATCCCACGAGTAACTGCCGGCCACCATTTCCCGGGCAGCGGAGGCTATGGAGCCCCGCCGGGAGGCGTCCTGCAACAAGCCGGCACAGGCTTCGGCGAAAGCGCCCGGATCGTCCTCGATCAGGATATCGACGCCGTTCCGGCAGGCCAGACCCTCCGCGCCCACTCCCGTGGAGACCACGGGGACTCCCGCGGCCATGGATTCGTAGATCTTGAGCCGGGTGCCCCCTCCGATCCGCAGCGGCACCACCGACACCGTGGAGCCCCACAGGTAGGGCCGTATGTCTTTCACTGTGCCGGTGACGCGGATCAGAGGATCCTGCTCCGCCAGGGAACGGATCTCGGGCGGGGGAAGGCGGCCCGCGATCGTCAACGAACACTGCGGCAGGCGGCGGCGGATCAGGGGGAGGATCGCCGTGCAGAAGTACCGGACTCCGTCGATGTTCGGCAGCCAGTCCATCGAGCCGAGGAACACGAGGTCCGAGACGGGCGCGACGTCCGGCGGGGGTGCGAAGTAGTCCACATCCACGCCGGTCGGGATGTCCGGGACGCCGGAGAGGCCGAACAGGGAACCCATGAGGGCCGCGTCCGCCCCGGATACGGCGATCACACGGCGGCAGGAGCGGCAGACGTCCCGCTCGTAGCGAAACATGCGCCGAGCCTGCCAGCCGAGATAGAGACGCGAAGCCGGGTTGCCGGCGTGCTCCGCGTGCCGCCTCCAGATCAGGGTCTCCACGTTGTGCTGGAGCAGCACCGCGCGCTCAAGCGCGGGCATGCTGGCGGCCGAGACCAGGAAATCGCAGACCACGCTGTCGTAGCGCTCCAGGGCGATCCGCTGTTCAAGCAAGCGCCGCAGCGCCTCGGAGCGATAGCGGGCGATGGCCACCGGCAGCGGGGAAAACAATCCTGCGGCAAGTTGAGCCGCAAAGGCGGGCGAGTAGCGGTGCGGGATCCTGTGAAGCACCTGATCGATCCGTGAGCAATACTCGGAGCTGCGCCTCAGGCCCTCCTCGTCGGCCGCATCCCCGAGGGTCGCATAGTGGATCTCGTGCCGGCGGTGAAGCCGCCGCAGCATCTCCAGGGTTCGAATCTGGCCGCCCTTGGTGGTGGGGTGCAGGAGGTTCGGGTTAACCCACAGGATCTTCATATCTGAGGCCGGCGGGGCGCACCCATACATTGTCCCGGATTCCCCAGCAGCTTGCTGCGCCGGCCTCCAGGGGTCTGAGACCTGGCTCTGCAAGCCCTTGGCCGGGTCCATCGAGAAGACGAGAGCGCGGGCGTGACCCGTTCAGGCTTGGGGAGGGCAGGTTCCGGGCGCTCTTGAGCCGCCCTTATCGCTTTCGCTCGGTAATCTGCCGGAACACACGCAGCAGGTTCTCGCCCAGGAACTTCCGGATGCGCGTCTCCGGCCAACCGCGGTCGAGCATGGCCTGCGTCAATAGCGGCAGGTCCCGGATGTCGCGGATGCCCCGCGGGGGTGTGGGTCCGCCGTCGAAGTCCGTGCCCAGCGCGACGTGATCCTCGCCCACCAGTTGCGTGGCCCGTTCCACCACCTCCAGCCATTCGTAAGGCGTCAGCTTGATTGCTTCAGGCATGTCCGCCAGACCCACCATGGGGAACTGCGGCGCCACTCGCCGGTCCACATCCTCGATGGTCATGGGGGCCGCCTGGCGCGCAACCTCTGAGGTATCCCAAAACGCCTTGCCGGTGTGTTTCGCGGCCCACTCGAAAGCCCGGCGGTTGTGGAACTCGTTGCCGATCTGAAATCCGATTATGCCGCCTTTGGCAGCCAGCTTCCTGAGCAGGTCGTCCGGCATGTTGCGCGGAATGTCGTTGAAGCTGCGCAGTCCGTGGTGGGTGGCCACTATAGGGTCGGTGCTTAGCTCGATGGTCTGTGCGATGGTTTCGTCCGAGGCGTGGGAAACGTTAATCACCATGCCCAGACGGTTCATCTCCCGCACGACCTCGCGTCCGCGCTGGTTAAGTCCGTGATACTTCTGCGGTGTTGCCGAACAGCAGGAGTCTGCGAAGTTGTTAGCCCAGTTATGCGCCGGAAGCTGCGCCGAACGCAGCCCCAGCCGGTACAGGGCGCGCAGCACTCCCAGGTCGCCGTCCAGATCGAAGCCCCCTTCCAGGTCCAGGACGGCTGCGATGCGGCCCGTGCGGCGGATGCGCTCTATGTCGTCGGCGTTCAACGCCAACTCGATTTTGTCGCGGTTTTTTTCGAGTTGCGCCAACGCCAGGTCGATCAGGCGCAGCGTCTGCCTGGTTTCCATGCGCTGCGGGTAGTACTCCTCGGTGACAAAGACCGAGAAGAACATGGCGCCCACTCCGCCCTCTTTGGCGCGCACCAGGTCGAACTGGCCGTCATTGACGCGGTCGCCGATGTCGCCGCCGTGGTAAAGTTGCCGGTTAATGACATGCACGTGCGCGTCGAAGACGAGCGCGCGCGCATGCACCTGCTGCGCTCTTTCGGAAACCTGCCCGCAGAGCAGACCTGTCGCCGCAACGGCCACTACCCATCGCATCGCGAACTCCTATGTATATAGTGAACTATATGGAAATCTCCCGCAGGCAATGGCTGGCGGCAGCCGGTGCGGCGCCGATAGCTCTCTCCGCCGGGCGGCCCAGGATTGCCGCGCTGGTCACCGAGTACCGCAAGTACTCGCACGGCCAGCACATCGTGGACCGGTTCCTGGAAGGATACGGCTGGAACGGTACGCATCACCACCCGCCCATGGACCTGGTCTCACTCTACGTCGACCAGCACCCGGATGGCGACCTCACCCCGGATCGCGCGGCGCGGTTTCCCTCCATGAAGGTCTACCCCACCATTGCCGAGGCGCTCACCCTCGGCGGCAGCCAACTGGCGGTGGACGGCGTCATGCTGGTGGGTGAACACGGGCGCTATCCCCGCAACGAGAAGGGCCAGACCCAGTACCCGCGCTACGAATTTTTCCGCGAGGTTATCAAGG
This sequence comes from Bryobacterales bacterium, assembly GCA_020851555.1. Taxonomy (GTDB): domain Bacteria; phylum Acidobacteriota; class Terriglobia; order Bryobacterales; family Bryobacteraceae; genus DTKY01. Next base: position 9,856 of record JADZCM010000016.1, read on the forward strand.
TCTACGAATCCAGCGGGCGCGCGGTCCCATTGTTCAACGACAAGCACCTCTCATGGAACTGGGAATGGGCCCGCGAAATGTATGACACCGCGCGTCGGATGAAGTTCCCTTTCATGGCCGGCTCCAGCCTGCCGGTGACCTGGCGCACGCCTTCGCTCGAGATGCCCGACGGAGTGCGCGTTCGGGAAGCGATGTGCGTCTGTTACGGTGGCGTGGACAGCTATGATTTCCACGGCCTTGAGACCATTCAATGCATGGTGGAGAGACGCGCGGGCGGAGAGAGCGGCGTCGAGTGGGTACAGGCCTATCGCGGCGAGAATTTCTGGAAAGCTCACCAGGAGGGCGTCTGGCCGGCCGACTTGTTTGAAGCTGCACTGTGCCGCAGCCACACGCTGACTCCGGCTCGCGAAGGCTTCAACCACGTCTTTCCCAGCGTGGACGACCTGCGGCGCCTGGTCAAGAACCCGGTGGCCTACCGGTACAAGCACGCGGACGGCTTGATGTGCACCATGCTGCTGATGAGCGGCCTCGTGCGGGACTTCAACTTCTCCGCCCGCCTGGAGGGGCGCAAAGAGGTCTTCTCCACCCAGATGTACCTGCCCATGCCGGACGGCCGCACCACGCTAGCCAACTTTTTCAGCCCATTGGTCTACAACGCCGAGCGGATGTATCTATCCGGCAAGCCCACCTACCCGGTCGAGCGCACGCTGCTGACCACGGGACTGACCGCCGCCGGCGTCGAGAGTCTCTTCCGCAAACAGGAACGCTACGACACGCCGCATCTGGCGATCCGTTACCGGCCCGCCAGGGAGTCCACGTTCTGGAGGACTTAGATGAAACGGATCGCTGTTGTCGCCACGGTCTACAGGTATTTGTCGCACGCTCAGCACATCGTGGACCGTTTTCTGGTAGGCTACCCGCGCGACGGAAGGTGGCACCGTCCGGACATGAAGGTGGTCTCCCTGTTCGTGGATCAGAAGCCGGAAGGCGACCAGAGCGAGGCCCGCGCCAAGGAGTTCGGTTTCCAGGTCTACCCCACCATCGCCGAGGCGCTGCGATGCGGAGGCGACAAGCTCGCGGTAGACGCCGTGCTGATCATCGGCGAGCACGGCAATTATCCTCGTAACGACCTGGGGCAGGTGCTCTATCCGCGCTACGAGTTCTTCCGGCAGTGCGTGGAAGTATTCGAGAAAGACGGGCGCGCCGTTCCGGTTTACAACGACAAACACCTCTCCTACAGCTTCGAGAAGGCCAAGTGGATGGTGGACCAGTCACGCCGGCTGAAGTTTCCCATGCTGGCGGGCTCCTCGCTGCCCGTCACCTGGCGCCTGCCTCAAATCGAGCTGCCGCCGGGCTGCCAGATTGAGGACGCTCTGATGGTGGGCGTGGGCGGTTCGGACGCTATGGACTATCACGCTCTGGAGGCCATGCAGTGCATGATCGAGCGGCGCAGGGGCGGGGAGAGCGGCGTGCGCGCCGTGCAGTTGATTCAGGGCGATGCGGTCTGGAGGGCGGGCGAAGAGGGCCGCTGGTCGAAGCAGTTGCTCACCGCCGCGCTTTCGCGCAGCGACACGCCGCAGGGTTACACCGTGACGGACGGCCGCACTCAGGATATGCTCGCCAACGGCGAGCTGCCCAAGCTGGTCAAGAACCCGTCGGCCTATTTCATAGAGCACAATGACGGGCTCAAGACCACGCTGCTGATGCTTAACGGTGCGCTACAGGACTACAACTTTGCGGGTCGCGTGAAGGGCCTCGGTGTCCAGTCCGTACAGTTTCTGCTCACGCCCGAACCTAACGTGACCTATTCGGCGTGCCTGGTGAGTAAGATCGAGGAGTTGTTCGAGACCGGGCGGGCGCCCTACCCGGTCGAACGTACACTGATCGTCAGCGGAATCCTGGAGAGCTGCTTGACCTCCAAGGCGCAAGGCCAGAAACGCCTGGAGACCCCGCACCTGGCAGTGAGTTACAGGGTCGCGCGGTAGGATTCCTTCACCGCAGGGGATCGCGTTCCACGCATCCGTCCCGGAATCCGAGGCTGCCGGTCACAGCGGCGCACGGACGGGAACCTCCTGAGTTATCAGGAGGATTCACGCCCGGAGATCGTTCAACCGCATACACCAGGGGTAGGTTCGTGTTCGGGGGACGTCCGCGGCAGGGACGCCCGCCCGCTCATTCCGTAATTCAGGTGGTGGAAAGTGCATCTTCAAATCCGGCGGTTACTCTGGCGGGGACCGGCGCTGCTCGTGAGCGCCGCCGCGCTGGCGGCGGCGCAGACGACGGTGGACCTGGGACGGCAAGGCAGAAACGTCGATTTCTCGGGAGCGGCGTCCACGCGGCCGGTCAAGACGGGAGTCACCCTGCCGCCGCTGTGTTCGCCGGGAGATATGTTCTTCAAGACCAACGCGCCCGCGGGGCAGAACCTGTACGGGTGCACGTCCCAGAACGTGTGGATACTTCAGGGGGACGGCGGAGCGGGCGGCGGCGCCTCCCGAACTACCGATCTGCTGGACTGCAAGGTGCTTGTCAACGGTGCAGTGGCGACGGTTCTGGCCCCGTGCAACTTCGCCTCCGGCGGGGAGGTCTACGCCATCACGGCGGAGGCCACGGCCACGCTCAGCGGCGCCTCCACGAACGGCACGGTCTACTTCTATTGGGACGCGTCGGGGCGGTTGGTCGCCGATGAGAATACCGCCGCGACGCTCACCTGCAACGCCAGTTGCACAACAGCCTCGACCGGCGGTTTTCCGTTCGGCGCCTACCCGGTCGCCACGGCCACGTTCACGGGGTCGACGTTCGACGCTTCCGGCGTGACCGACCGGCGCGCCTTCCTGAGCACCAAGCAGGTGGAATGCGGTTCCGGCCTGACCTGCACGGAGAGCCAGGGAGTCACCAGCATCTCGCACGACGGTTCGCTGCTTACCCGGACGGGCGCCCAATCCGGCGGACATCTTGTGTGCGCGCCAAGCGGCGGGACCGACGCCTATACCTGCGCGATGGAGCCGGCCCTGGTGGGATACGCCGGCCACATGACCGTGCAATTCGTGCCGGACGTGAGCAACCAGGGAGCCGCTACTTTGAACATCGACGGGCTCGGGGCCAGGAGCATCAAGCGGGCGGACGGATCCACGGATCCGCTGGACGGCGAACTGGCGGCCGGCCGCCAGGTTGCGCTCACCTACGACGGCGCCGCGTTCCGGCTTCCGCCCTCGACCAAAGTGACGGACTACCTGTGGTTCCGGACACAGACCTCCAACGGAACCGCCAACGTCTTCGCCGGCAACTTCGCCTGTGCGGCCACGAACGGCTGCGGCGCCGGCGGGCCGCACGGAAGCGGCGAGCCGGTCCGGTTCTGGAGCGCTTCCTATCCGGATGGAACCAGCGCGACGGCCGGGATTCTATCCACGCTATTGCCCGGCAACTGGGATGGGGCGGCGATCGCCGTGAAACTGCACTGGCTCAGCGATGGGTCCGGCGCGGAGAGCGTCGTCTGGAAACTCGCCACCGCGTGCGTCGCGCCGGGAGAATCGTTGACCAGCCCGGCATTCAACCCGGCCCAGTCGCAGACGGCGGCCATTGGTGCAACCGCGGGCGCACTTCTCCAGACGACCTTCTCGCCGGTCACCGTGACCGGATGCGCGGCGGGCGAGGAGATTCACTTCCAGATCGCCAGGGACCCGGCCGACCCCAGTGACGATTACGCCGGAACCGCCTACCTCTCAGCCGTACAGGTGATCTGGACACGAAACGCCACAATGCAATAGGCGGTGAAGGCAGGCGGCCGCGGCTGCCCGCCGCGCGTCAGGCCAGTTGCTTCTTCAGATCGAAGTGCCATTTCCAGATCTCGTAAATGGCCGGATATACGACCAGTTCCAGGACGAACGAAGTGAAGATGCCGCCGATCATGGGCGCCGCAATCCGCTTCATCACGTCGGCGCCGGCGCCGGTGGACCACATGATCGGCAGCAGGCCGATGAACATGGTTGCGACGGTCATGAACTTGGGCCGGATGCGTTTCACGGCGCCTTCAAGCACCGCCTCCTGCAAATCCTGGAGGCTGCGCAGCCGGCCCTCTTTCTTTGCCTTCCCGTAAGCCAGATCCAGGTAAAGCAGCATAAACACGCCCGTCTCGGCGTCCACGCCCAGCAGCGCAATCAGCCCCACCCACACACCGACGCTCATGTTGTATCCGAGCAGGTACAGCAGCCAGATGGCCCCCACCGCGGAGAAGGGAACCGCGAGCAGGATGATCGTGGACTTGGCCAGGCTGTGCGTGTTCATATACAGGAGCATCAGGACCAGGAACAGGGTCAGAGGCACAACCACCCACAGGCGTTCCTTCACCCGCTCCATAGCCTCGAACTGTCCGCTCCAGGAGATCGAATACCCCGGAGGCAGTTTCAGGTTGTTCCGCACCAGAGTCCGGGCCTCTTCCACGTACCCGCCCACGTCGCGCCCGGCGAGGTCCACGTAGACGTAGCCGCTCAGCATGCCGTCCTCGTTGCGGTACATGGAGGGGCCCGCCTCAAGGCGGACTTCGGCGAGTTGAGAGATGGGAACCTGCAACCGTCCGTCCATGGCGGGTACAAGCACGCGCCGCAGGGCGTTGAGATCGCTGCGGAAGTCGCGCTCATACCGGACGTTTACCGGGTAGCGTTCCCGGCCCTCCACGGTGGTGGTGACGTTCTCGCCGCCGATGGCGCTGGTGACCACCATCTGCGCGTCATCCACGCTGAGGCCGTAGCGGGCCAGCGCCTCGCGGTTCCACCGCACATCCAAAAAGTAGCCGCCGCTGGTGCGCTCGGCAAAGACGCTGCGCGTGCCCGGCACCCTGGGCAGCAGTTGCTCGAGTTCCGCGCCGATCCTCTGAATCTCGTTGATGTCAGCCCCGAAGATTTTGACGCCCACCGGCGTGCGGATTCCGGTGCTCAGCATGTCGATGCGGTTCTTGATGGGCATGGTCCAGGCGTTGGAGGCGCCCGGCACCTGTAACGCGGCGTTCAGTTCGCTCACCAGTTCTTCGGTCGAGATGTGATCCGGAGTGACGTGGCGGAATACCGGTTTCGCCCATTCGGGCGCCCAGGAGGAATACCAGGTGTCCCGTTTGCGCCATTGCGCGGCCGGCTTGAGCAGGATCACCGTTTCGAGCATAGAGAGCGGCGCGGGGTCCGTGGAAGTCTCGGCCCGGCCGGCCTTGCCAAGAACCCGGTAGACTTCGGGAAACTGCATGAGCACCCGATCGGTGACCTGGAGCAATTGCTGGGCCTCGGTCACCGAGATGCCCGGCAGCGTGGAAGGCATGTAGAGCAGGGAGCCCTCATCCAGCGGCGGCATGAACTCGGAGCCGAGCTTACGGTACACCGGGACAGTGGCGGCGACCGCGGCCAGCGCGCCGGCGACCACCACCCACTTCCACCGCAGGCTCCAGGCGCACACCGGCATGTAGAGGCGGATGAGAATACGGCTGACCGGGTGGCGCTCCTCGCTGTGGATCTTGCCCACCAGCACGGCGTTCACGGCGCGCGCCAGAAAGCGCGGCCGGAAATCGAAGTTCTTCAGGTGGGTGAACAGCAGCCGCATGGCCGGATCGAGCGTGATGGCCAGCACCGCCGCCACAATCATGGAGAGGTTCTTGGTGTAGGCCAGCGGCTTGAACAGCCGGCCTTCCTGCGCCTCCAGCGTCAGCACCGGCAGGAACGAGACGGCGATCACCAGCAGGGCGAAGAAGCTCGGCCCGCCGACTTCTTTTACGGCGCCAATGACCACCTCGTGATAGTCCCCGCGCCGGCCGGAATGCTCCCACTCCTCCAGCCGCTTGTGTGTCTGCTCGACCACCACGATAGCGGCGTCCACCATCGCGCCGATGGCGATGGCGATCCCTCCCAGGGACATGATGTTGGTGGTCAAGCCCATGGCGTGCATGGGTATGAAGGAGACGATGATCGCGATGGGGATCGTGATCACCGGGATGATGGCGCTGGGAAAGTGCCAGAGGAAGAGCAGGATAATGAGCGAAACAGCGATCAGCTCTTCGGTAAGGGTGCCTTTCAGGTTGTCGATGGAGCGCAGGATCAGATCGGAGCGGTCGTAGGCGGTCACGATTTCAACGCCCTGCGGCAGGCCCGGCTGTATCTCTTTCAATTTCTCCTTCACGCGTTCAATCACGCGCAGCGCGTTCTCGCCCTGCCGCATGACGACGATCCCGGAGACGGTTTCGCCCTTGCCGTCCAGATCGGCGACGCCGCGCCGGAGGTCCGGGCCGAGAACCACCTGCCCCAGGTCGCGGACGCGGATGGGGATCTGGTTCTGGCTGGTTGCGACGACGATGCCGCCGATGTCGCCGGTGTTCTGCGCGTAGCCGCGGCCCCGCACCATGTACTCCGCGCCGCTGAACTCCACCAGCCGGCCGCCGACGTCGTTGTTGCCCGCGCGGACGGCCTCCACGACGCGCGAGATGGGGATGTTGTAAGCCTGCAAGCGCACCGGGTCCACGTTCACCTGGTACTGGCGGACGAATCCCCCCAGCGGCGCCACCTCCGCCACGCCGCTGACGGCCTGCAAGTGATAGCGGAGATACCAGTCCTGAAGCGACCGGAGTTCGGCAAGGCTTCTCCGGCCGGTGGTGTCCACCAGGGCATACTGGAACACCCAGCCGAGCCCGGTGGCGTCCGGTCCCAGTTCCGTGCGCACTCCCGCCGGCAGGCGCGGCAACACGGCCGACATGTACTCCAGCGTCCGGCTGCGCGCCCAGTACAGGTCCGTGCCGTCTTCGAAGATCACATAGATGTAGGAGTAGCCGAAGTCGGAGAAGCCGCGCACGGTCCGCACGCCGGGAGCCGAGCGCAGGGCGGTCACGATGGGGTAAGTCACCTGGTCTTCGATGATGTCCGGGCTGCGGTCCCAGCGGGAGTAGATGATGACCTGCGTCTCGCTGAGATCCGGGATGGCGTCCAGGGGCACGTTGCGCATGGCCCACAAGCCGGCCAGCACCGCCGCCGCCACCAGGACGAACACCACGAATTTGTTTCGCGCGGAAAACTCAATGATGCGGTTAATCATGGTGATGGATCCCCGAAACGGCCGCTTTCAACTGACTTTCCGAGTCGATCAGGAACGTTCCCGAGGTGACGATCCTCTCTCCGGGGGCGAGGCCGCTCAAGATCTCGACCTTGTCTTCCGTCTGCTCTCCGGTCCGTACGGCGCGCGGCTCGAAGTAGCCCTCCCCAAGGGCCACGAACACGGTCTGGGTCAGGCCGGAATCGAGCACGGCGGAGACCGGGACTACGAGGCGTCGCGCGCCGGCCGTGCGGAACTCCACGCTCACGAACATCTCCGGCTTCAGCCACAAGCCGGGGTTGTCCAGCGCCAGCCGCACCCGCATCGTCCTGGTCACGGGGTCGAGAGCCGGCTGAATGTAGTCCACCCGCGCCGGAAACGTTCGGGAGGATGGATAGGCGAGCTCCACGCGCGCCTGCTGGCCCACCGAGATCGCGGCCATGTCCGCTGGAAATACGTCCGCCATGACCCACACGCGGCTGAGGTCCGCGACGGTGTAGAGTTCCGTATCGGGCGTTACGCGCTGCCTGGTGTAGGCATTGCGGGCTATGACGTAGCCGGATGCCGGCGAGTGGAGCGTCACGACTGCCGAGGGTTCCCTGGTTTCACGTATGGCGTCTATCTGGTCATCGCTCAAATTCCAGAGTTGGAGCCTGCGGAGCGACGCCTGCACCAGGGCTTCGCTGCCGGCTCTGGCGCCGGCCATCGAACTGCGGCTCATCAGATCCCTGGACTTGAGAGCCAGCAGGTACTCCTGCTGCGCCGTGAACAACTCAGGGCTGTAAATCCTGAGCAGAGGCTGCCCCTGCTCTACGTGCTGGCCCAGGAAATCCGCCTGCACGCTTTCGATCCAGCCCTCCACCCGGGGGTGTATCTTCGCCAGCCGGGTCTCGTCCAGAGCCACTTTGCCGGCCGCGCGGATGGTGCGGACGAGAGACTCCAGCGCCGCCTCGCCCACCCGCACGCCGATAAGCTGCTGCCGCTCCGGCGTGATATGGATCTGGCCTGAGACGGCGTGAGACGCGGCCTGCTCCCCGGCATAGACCGGCTCGAGTCTCATCCCGCACACGGGGCAGTCGCCCGGGTGGTCCGAGTGATAGTCAGGGTGCATGGGGCAGTGGTAGTAGAGAATGCGCTTTTCCCGGGCCGCTTCGCCCGCCGGCTGCCGCGCGCCCGTGCGCCACCGTGTGTAGCCGATGTACGCCCCCGCCGCCAGGGCGGCAAGGAGGATGATCAATAGTTTTTTCATCGCAGTCACCCTTTCTCGAGTCCTTCAGTTGGCGAGACTCAGCCCGGCCGTCTCTTCAATACGCGCCTGGGCCAGGCCGGCGTCCAGCCGCGCCTCGCGGTAGTCCACCTCGTACTCGTATTTCGCGACGAGGTTGGCGAAGACGCCGAGGAAGCCGATGGTCCCCGTTTGGTAGGAAGCCAGCGACGACTCCACGGCAAGCTCGGCCTGCGGTATCACCGTGTCCTCGTACATCTGCATCAGCCGCGCGGCTGTCTGCGCGGCTTGAAAGTCCCGCTCGATCCTGGAGCGCGCCTCCCGCAGCAAGGCTTCGTACTCCAGGCGGGCCGCATTGCGCCCGGCGACGGTCTCCGCCACGTGGGCGTGCTCCTTGGTCAGCCGCCACGTGGGCATCTTGAAATCGATCCGGAACTGGAACATGCTCGGCATGCGCCCCATCGTGTAGTAGCCGGCCGACAAGGCGTAATCGGGATAGGAGTCTTTGCGGGCGAGACTGACTTCCAGTTCCGATTTCTCGGCCCGCACGGCGGCGCGGAGGATCTCCGGCGAGTTCTCCCGGACCGCCGCCAGCAACTCCGCGAGGGTGAAGGCAAGCGGCGCCGGTTGGGCGTCTTCGGGCCGCGCGAGTGGCGAACCGGGAGGCCGCGCCGCCAGGCCGTTGATTTCCGCCTCCGCGGTGCGCCGGTCCTGCTCCATGCGCAGGATGCGGGTTTCGAGCAGCGACCGCTGCGTCTGCGCCTTGAGGATGTCCTGCTGTTCGGCCCGCCCCGCCGCGTAGCGCGCCTGCGTGATCTCGGTGATCCGTTCGAACAGGTCCTGGCTCTCCTTCAGGACATCGATCACCTCGTGGACGTAGCGCAGGCGCAGGTATGCCTGCTTCAGGGCCGCGGCCACACGGAGCCGGACCGCCTGGTAGTTCTGGAATTCCGCGCCGGCGTCCTTGTCCGCGATCCCTACCATCAGGCCGCGCTTGCCGGGGAAGGGGAACTCCTGGGTGACCATGAATCCCGCGTTGCTGGTGGGTTCGGCGCCAAGCCCGGCCACGGGGCGGGGACTGCCGCTCGAGGTGTACCCGGCGGAGATCATGGGGTCGGGCAGGCTCCGCTCCTGAACCGGCCGCTGCCGTGCAGCCTCGTACCGCTGGCGGGCCGCCTGGACCTCAGGATTATTCTCGAGCGCCTCGGACAGCAGCTCGTTCAGGCTGAGGCGCATGGTTTGCCCGCGTGCGAACTGAACGCAGGCCGTTGACAAAAGCACGACAAGAAATAGCTGTGTTCTCACACCATTCCTCCTTTCCCAAACCACCGAGGGAGGGAAGGATCAGATCAGAAGAACCGTGGTGAGCAGGAACCGTTCGGGCGGCGGAGGTTGTGCGTTCTCAGTGAACGGAATGGGCGCGGCGGCCGGCAAGGGTGCTTCCGGAGACGGCGCCGCGGCCGCGGCGGTGGTGCAGAAGGCGGCGGGCACTCCGGCCGCTTCCGCCCTGGCCGAGAACTCCAGGTCCGTGCCGTGACCGGGGCACTCCTGCCGCGGATCCGGCTTGCTGCAATGGTCCGGCCTGGCCGGCTGGCAGCAATCGTGGGAGGGGGACTGGGAGAACCGCGCGTGGTGGCAGAACACACACTGGCTCCCGATCAAACTCCAGAGCACGAGGAGCGAACAGACGATCCGATTGACGGTTCCCAGCAACTACCCACACCATAACACAAGAAAAGAGGACCGCAGCGTCGGAAAAGCGGTGTGGTGTCGGCGTGTTCAGGTAAGAAAACCGCTGCGTCGCGGCTGGCGGCGCCGGCAGGATAGCGAGTGACGATGAACGCCGCTTGGTCCCGCGGGACGGTCATTCCCGGGCGCGAACCGGTCTTCCGGCTGAATGAATCCGCCGGAAAGCGGCTTGCGGGCTTGGAACCCCCGCCCCGCTTGCCACCCCTATTTCCTGGCCTTGCCCTGCGCGGCGACGGCCTCCATGGCGGCTTTGACCTTCTCTGGATCCCCCACGTAGTAGCTGCGGACCGGCTTCAAGTCCGTGTCGAGTTCATACACCAGCGGCATCCCGGTGGGGATGTTCAAGGCGATGATGTCCTCATCGGACACGTTATCGAGGTACTTGACCAGAGCGCGCAGGCTGTTGCCGTGGGCGGCGATCAGGACTCTCTTGCCCGCGCGGATTTCCAGCGCGACCTTCTCATGCCAGGCCGGCAGGAAGCGGGCGACCGTATCCTTGAGGCACTCGGTCAACGGCAGTTCGCTTATGCCCAGGCCCTGATAGCGCGGATCGTTGCCCGGATACCGCGGATCCGTCTTCTCCAGCGGAGGGGGCGGCACATCGTAGCTGCGCCGCCAGATTTTCACTTGTCCCTCGCCGTACTTAGCGGCCGTCTCGGCTTTGTTCAGTCCCTGGAGCGCGCCATAGTGACGCTCGTTCAGCCGCCAGTCGCGGACCACGGGGATCCACATAAGGTCCATTTCGTCCAGCACCATCCACAAAGTCCGGATGGCGCGCTTCAGCACCGAAGTGTACGCAAGGTCAAAGGCGTAACCCGCGGCTTTCAGCGCTTGACCCGCCTCCCGGGCTTCCCGGTGGCCCCTGTGCGAGAGATCGACGTCGGTCCATCCCGTGAATCGGTTCTCCTCGTTCCACTTGCTTTCACCGTGCCTGAGCAGAACAACCTTGTACATGCCGGCCCCCTTATTGACGGAACGCCTTCCGGCCCGCGTACTTGGCCGACCCGCCGAGTTCCTGCTCGATGCGGAGCAACTGGTTGTACTTGCAGAGACGGTCCGTGCGGCTGGCCGAGCCGGTCTTGATCTGTCCGGCGCCGGTGGCCACCGCGAGGTCAGCGATGAAGCTGTCTTCGGTCTCGCCCGAGCGGTGAGAAACCATGGCCGTGTAGCCGGCATCAGCGGCCATCCGCATGGCGGCCAGGGTTTCGGTCAGCGTGCCGATCTGGTTGACCTTGATCAGGATCGAATTGGCGACGCCTTCCCGGATGCCGCGCGCCAGCCGGTCGGTATTGGTGACGAACAGGTCGTCTCCGACCAATTGAATCTGCTTGCCGAGCAGGTTCGTGATGCGCTTCCAGCCGGTCCAGTCGTCCTCGGCCATTCCGTCCTCGATGGAGATGATCGGGTACTGTTTCACCCAACCGGCCCAGAAGGCGGCCATTTCCTCGGGCGTCCGCTCGCTCCGGTCGGACTTCTTGAAGACGTACTTGCCCTTGCCGGCATCGAAGAACTCGCTGGCGGCCGGGTCAAGGGCAAGCCCCACGTCCACGCCGGGCTTGTAGCCGGCCTTGCCGATGGCTTCCAGGATGACCTCCAAAGCCTCGTCGTTGGACTTGAGGTTGGGCGCGAAGCCGCCCTCGTCGCCGACCGAGGTGGAGTAACCTTTCTTCTTCAGGACCGACTTCAGGCTATGGAAAATCTCCGCGCCCATGCGCAGCGCCTCGGAGAATGAAGGCGCGCCGTAAGGGGCCACCATGAACTCCTGAGGGTCCACGGAATTGTCGGCGTGCGCGCCGCCGTTCAGGATGTTCATCATCGGCACCGGGAGGATGGAGGCCGAGACGCCGCCGAGGTAGCGGTAGAGCGGCATGTCGAAGGATTGGGCCGCGGCCCGCGCCGCCGCCATGGACACCGCCAGCAGGGCATTGGCGCCGAGACGTCCCTTGTTGGGCGTGCCGTCCAGGGCGATCATCTTCCGGTCCAGCTCTTCCTGGCAGGTCGCGTCCATCCCGGCCAGGGCCTCGGCCAACTCGCCGCAGATGTTGGCGACGGCCTTCCGCGTGCCTTTGCCGAGGTAGCGGGACTTGTCTCCGTCCCGGAGTTCCACGGCCTCGTGCTCACCCGTCGAAGCGCCCGAAGGCACGGCGGCGCGGCCCAGGCTTCCGTCCGCCAGCAACACGTCGGCTTCCACGGTGGGATTGCCGCGCGAATCCAGTATTTCTCTGCCGATGATCTTTACGATTTCCATAAATGGGGCTCCTTTGAAGGACTGCGAAATGAGACTAAACCGCTATGTTAGCGTATGTCGCGCTCTCGGATGGGACCACCACGACGCCGCCCTCGGTCACGTGATAGCCGCGGGCCCGGTCTGCTTCCTCGTCGTAGCCGATGGTGCAGCCCTCCTCGATCTTGACCCCGGCGTCGATGATGGCGTTGCGGATGCGGCTGCGGCGGCCGATCTCGACTTCGTGCATCAGGATCGACTTCTCCACTTCGCTGAAACTGTTGACCCGGACGCCCGGCGACAGCACGCTCCGGATCACCCGGCCGCCCGAGATGATGCAGCCCGCCGAGACGATGGAATCCAGGGCGATGCCCATCCGGCGGCCCGCCTGGGCGAAGACGAATTTGGCGGGAGGGTACTGAAGCTGCCGGGTGCGGATGGGCCACTCCCGGTCGTAGAGGTTGAATTCCGGCGTGACCGCCACCAGGTCCATGTTGGCTTCGTAGTAAGCGTCGAGCGTGCCCACGTCGCGCCAATAGGAAACGGACTTGCGATTCAGGTCGCGGAAGTCGTAGGCGATGATCCGCACTTTGGACAGCCACCTGGGGATGATGTCCCGGCCGAAGTCGTGAGTGGAGGCGTTGTCCTCGGCGTCTTCCATCAGCGCCCGGATCAAAACCGGCGTGTTAAAGATGTAGACGCCCATGGAGGCGCTCACCATCCGCGGGTTGAAGGCGGAGCGCGGGGCGCCGTCGTGCTGGGGCTTCTCTTCGAAATGGAGGATCTGCCCTTCACGGCCGATTCCGGCGACTCCGAAACGGGAAGCCTGGCCGGGAGGGATCTGGATGGTGGCGACGGTGATATCGGCCCGGCGCGAAACGTGCCAGGCGAGCATGTCCGCGTAGTCCATCTTGTAAATGTGGTCCCCGGCAAGAATCAGCGTGTAGTCGCCGCCGTCGGCAACGATGCTCGGGATGTTCTGGTAAGCGGCGTCCGCCGTCCCCAGGTACCAGTCGTCCCGCATCTGCTTCATGGGGGGCACCAGCTCGATGAACTCGCCCAATTCGGGGGCCAGGATACGCCATCCCTCGCGAATGTGGCGGTTGAGTTCCAGGGCTTTGTACTGTGTTAGGATGAAAATTCGCCGCACGTTGGAGTTGATGCAGTTCGACAGCGTGACGTCGATGATGCGGTAAGCGCCGCCGAACGGCACGGCGGGCTTGGCGGTGTGCCGGGTAAGCGGGAAGAGCCTCTCTCCCGCACCACCAGCAAGCAGAATCGCCAGGACGCGTTCCATCAGCTTTCGCAGTACGGCCTTCGATAGTCTTTATACCAGACCGGGAGGGGGTGAGACGACTTGGCAGAAGTGACGATCCAGGACGGCGAGAGTCTGGAGAGCGCCCTGAGACGCTTCAAGCGGAAGGTCCAGCAAGAAGACATCATCAAGGAAATCAAGCGCCACTCCTACTATCTGAAGCCCGGCGAGAAGAAGCGAGTAAAAGCGGCTCTGGCGCGCAAGCGCAACCGCAAGAAGCGGTACAGAGAGACCGAGTAGACTCAGTTCCCGTACGTCCCGGCGGTTCGTGAGCACGTCCGCGCGCTGCCGGGGCGGAACGCCCTCCGCGCCGCGCAGGCCGCGCCGCCCCGCAGCCGCTGCCTGCCGCCCGACACCAGCGTGCTACACTGTCGTGGGCAGCCGGGCACGCCGGCGGTCCCTTGCGCGCGCATGCAGCGATCCAATAACGCCTGGTTCCCGCCAGGAGGCCGGTCAGTCTGGCCGGGCAGGAGGCCGCCTCCGGCGGCGGCGCCCGCGCCAGGAGAGCAGGATGCGCTGAGCGTGGCCGCGGCCTATCAGCGCCACTTCACACAGAGCCTGAATCCAGCGTTGCAACTCGGCTTCTGGCTGCTGATGGCGTACCTGTTTCTGGCCGTGAGCCGGACGCCGGAGTTCCTGGCCCCGAGGATGCGCCTGCCGCTCATCTTCGCCTGCGCCGGCCTGGTCATGGCCATCGCCGGCGGCGGCCTTTTCAGGCTGGCCGGTTCGACGATGGGGCGCCTGTTCGCGGCCTTCACCATCTGGCTGGGATTGAGCATACCTCTGAGCGTCTGGAAAGGAGGCAGCTTCCAGGTTTACACGGAGGAGTGGCTCCGGTCGGTTCTGGTGTTCGTGATGCTGGCGGCTCTCATTCGGAACTCGAAGCACGCTCTCACCGCGATGTGGGTGGTGGCCTGGGGCTCATTGGTGCTGGTCGTGTTTGCCTACGTCTACGGGAGACTGGGGCCCGAAGGCCGGCTGATCCTGCCCATCGGCCAGTATTCGAATCCAAACGACCTGGCGTCGGGCCTCCTGATGACGATCTTCTTCTGGTGGTTCATCGTGGCCAGCCCAGGCCGTTCAGTCATAGTCAGGGCGCTTGGCGTGATGGTGCTTGCTCTCAGCCTCCTGGCGCTGGTGAAGACCGGGAGCCGGGGCGCGATGATCGTGGTGCTGGTGGCGACGCCCATCCTGCTGTACGAACGGTCCTTCGCCGGGCTGCTCAGGCTCGCAGGGTTGGGCGTGCTGCTGGCCGTCGTGGCGCTGGCGCTGGTTCCGCGGGAGCTCCGCGAGCGTTACCTGACATTCTTCTCGGCGCCGGACCCGGAGGAAGAACGCCTGGTGCGAAGCGCGCGAGAACAGGCCATATACGAGTCGGCCATCGGTTCCTCGGAGAGCCGCATGCAGTTGCTTCGCGACAGCCTGCGGTTCACGTTGAAAAACCCGATCCTGGGAGTGGGGATCGGCATGTTCGCGGTAGCGGAGAGTGAAGACGCCGCCGAGCGAGGCCGGCGGGGAATGTGGAGAGGAACCCACAACACCTACACGCAGTACTCTTCCGAGGCCGGGATTCCCGCGCTGATCCTGTTTCTGGCGATCCTGTTCACGGCCTTCCGGCTGCTGCGGCGCGTGCAGGCCGAGGCGCCGAAGAGCCGGCATCCTTTCCGGCATCAAAGCGCCGCCGCCGCCAAGATGCTGCGCGCCTTCCTGCTGGCGACCTCGGCCGGACTTCTGTTCATGCACGTGGGTTACAACCCGTTGCTGCCTACTTTCATGGGCATCGTCTTCGGGCTCTCGGTGAGCTTCCTGGAGGAGATCCGCGCCGTGGAGCGAACCGCGCCCGCCACTGCGCCGCCGCCCGCCCGCCCGCCATGGGCCCCTCCGGGTGTACCCAAGCGCCGGCCGGCGTAACCGGAAGTCCGCCCATCCTGCTTCAGCGCGCTAGGACCCGCGGGGTTTGCCCGCGAGGAGTTCGCGGTAGATCCCTTCCATGTTCCGGGTGGCTGAAGCGAGTGAGAAGCCCTGGTGAATGAAGCGGCGGCCCGTCTCGGCCAGGTTCCGCCGCAGGCTCTCCTGTCCAAGCAGGCGTTGCAGCTTGGCGGCCAGGTCCGCCGGGTCGCCCGTTTTGAAGAGCAGGCCCGTGCGCCCGTCTTCCACCAGCTCGGGGTTCCCGCCGGCTTCCGAAGCAACCACGGCGCAGCCGCACGCCATGGCTTCCATCAGGGAGTTGGAGAAGGCCTCCGAAAGCGACGGCAGAACGAAGACGTCCAGGACGTTGAGCCAGGCGGCGACATCCGCAGTGGCGGGCTTGAAAAGGCAGGCATCCCCCAGGTTCAGATGCGTTCTCAAAGCTTCCAGCTTCGGAAGCATCTCGCCGCTGCCGACAATCAGGAGCCGCGCTCCCGGCGTTGCCTTCCGGACGCGGGCAAAAGCCTCCAGGAGAGTCGGCAGCCCCTTCTCCGGCCGCAGGGCGCAGACCACGCCGATGACCGCCGCCGCACCTTGCAATTCGACCGGACGCGCCCGAGGCGCGGGCCGGAACTGATCCGTGTCGATGCCGTTGTGGCAGAGACGGATCTTGGCCTCGGGCACGCCGTAGTCCTCCACCAGGTGACGGCGCAAAGCGCGGCAGTTGACCACAACGGCGTCGGAGAGAAGGTCGGTTAGCCGGAGCAGGTGGCGGTAGGGCCCGGGAGAGAGATCCCGGAACGCACGCTGGCTGGAGACCACAACCGGTGTCCCAGAGGCTCTGGCGACGGGCACGGCGAAGACGTTGGCCGGCGTATCAAAGCTGTGAACCAGGCGAATCCGGTTCTGGCGCAGGTACCGCCGCATCCGGCGGGCGGCGCCCACGGCCCGCAGGCTGCCGAAAGAAGGGAAGGGAAAACACTCGACGGGTACTCCCAGCGCCCGCAGTTCCTCGACCCGAAACCCGCCCGGACGGAACACGCCGACGCGCGGATCAAAGCAGCCGCGGTCGAGTGAGCGGGCGATAGCCGCCAGTTGGCGCTCGCTGCCTCCCTGGGTCAGTTCCTGGGCCAGCAGGAGGACGGGAGCGGGATTATCACAAGAGGCTGCGTCCGTCATCGAGGTGAAGCCGCCGGCAGGATGTTGAAGAAGACCCCCGAACGTGTGGGACGGCAAGTTCCGTCCGCGGGCCGGCAGGCTCGAAAACCCGTCCCTCGTCGCAAGGCCGGCAGCGCATGGGCTTCTCAGACAGCACACCAGTATGCCACGAAGACGCTCCCGGACAGAGGCATGGCGATAACGGCACTCGGCGGCAAGGGGAAGGCGGACAGGATGCGGAGATCTACTGGTCTAAGCCAGCGAGTCCGGCCAGTTGACGCGCAAGTCCCGCCCGCCCGCCCGCCAACGCAGTGCGCCGCCGGGTTCCAAGCTCAGAGAGGCGGGCTGCGGCTCTGCGGAGAGGTCCAGGGCCGCCGCCAGCATCAAGGGCGGCAAGCCTCTCCGGCGCAGGCACACGACAGGCGCGGGTTCCCTCCAGCCGAAGCAGGTGGAGCGCCAGCCGTGCTCTCCTGCTTCGCTGCCGGCGGGAAGCTCCGCGTCCGCCAGGCACAGCCGTGCTCGGACCTCCGCCGATCCCAGATGCCAGAACTGCTCGATCTCACGCTCATCCGGCGGGCCGGCGACCTCATCCCAGATCAGCAGGAGTTCCTCCTGTTCCAGCAGAAGGAATCGCCTGCGGTGCGTCAAGCCCCGGTAGCGGCAGGAGGCGTCCAACCGGACGGAATCGGGAGTCTGCCGCCACGAACGGACCGTGACCTCCGGAAGGTTGATCCAACGGAAAGGGCCCGCCGGCGTGGCCTGATCCAGGCCGCCGATGCGGATGGTGTTATGCGCCGCGGTCCCGCGAAACCAGTCCCGCAGGCGCGCGTCGCCGACGTAGGTGAAGGTCCCCGGGTCGATGAGAATCTCCTGGTCTCCGCGCCATGCGGAGAGCCCCAGCACGCCGGCGTGGCGGTGGCCGGCATTGCCGGCGCCGAACGGTCCACAGTCGATCACAATATGCGTCTCGCCCGCTTTCATTACGGCCAGGCCGGCATCCGGCAGCAAAGTCGACGTCCGGGGAGCGGCCGCAGGCGTCTCCGCGCGCAAGGCGGGTTCGCCGAGCCACCAGGCTGCCTGTTCCGCCAGGTCCTCGGCGGCGTGCCGGAAGCCGGCCTCGGGGAATAGCCGGGCGCAGGTGGCCAGGGTCGCACGGCCGAAGTGGAGCCGTTCTCCGTAGGGGTGGAATAGCCGCCCGCCGTCGTCGTCGCCGGTCTGCGGCAGAAGCCGGGCGGGCCCCATCAGGACGTCCAGGCACTCAGCCATCCGCCGGAGTCTCGCCAGCCAGGGCCCCGGCGCCGGCTCCAGCAGGTGGTGCAGAACGAACATGTCGAGCGCATAGACGTGGTAGTAGACCGACCGCTCGAAGTGGAACCCGTCGGG
Source organism: Bryobacterales bacterium (assembly GCA_020851555.1). Taxonomy (GTDB): domain Bacteria; phylum Acidobacteriota; class Terriglobia; order Bryobacterales; family Bryobacteraceae; genus DTKY01. The sequence continues at coordinate 27,874 of JADZCM010000016.1, forward strand.
CAGCACCTGCGAATCCATCTGGGCGAGAACGATCTCACGCCCGAGCCGGCGCCGGCGATGCGACCCCGGCCAGGCGGGGAACAACGTGCCGAGAGCATGTAGCGCCGCGGCTTCGCCGAGGAGGTGCGTGTTGGGCGAGAAGTGAATCGAGAGGTTGTGTTCCAGGTAGACGGCGTGCCGGTAGAGTTCCTCGAGAAACCTGCGGCGCAAGCCGCGCTCCATGGCGTGTCCCGTCCAATGGTAGACCCAGACCCAGGACAGGGACCGGAAGGCCACCTCCAGGGAGCTGGCCCAATTCATGCCTTTGAGAAAAGGGTTCTGATCCAGCCAGTTCTCCAACTGGCCGAAGATCTCGTCCCGATAGCGGCCGTCGGAGGTGAAGAGCCAGGCTTGCGCCAGCAGCACCAGGTGCTGGTGGCGATTCAGTTCCCAGACGAACTTGTGGTCGCCCGCGCGCGCAAAATCGAGATAGGGAATACGGCGGGCATAAACCGGCCCGGTCGAGACCTGGTGAACGTAGTCGCGCCGCCAGTCTATCTCCGCGCCGGTATCGATGACGCGGCCAAGGAGCGGGAACCGGTGCGCGAGCACCTCGCCGGCAAGCCGGATGACCTCGCCGGCGAAGCGCGAGGAGCGGAGACGCCGGACCACGGGAGCGGGGTCCGGAAGAACGCGCAGGGGGGCGGGTTCGGTTTCCGCGGACAGGCGCGGCGGGGAGGCCAGCAACCATAGATCGGCGGCTTCCTGCTTGAGGCGAAAGGCGAGTCCGCGGGCCGAGCGCAATCGCCTACTCCGTTCCGCGGATATGCTTCAGAGGCTGCACAGATACAAGTGAATGCTAGGATAAATGATACTCCATGAGCGGAATCGCCGGGTTCTATCTGAGGGATGGCGAGCCCGGCGCGGCCACGCTTGAACGCATGTGCGGCGCAATCCGCCACCGGGGTCCCGATGGTGAGGACTACTTCCTTGCGGGAGGCTGCGGCCTGGGCATCCGCCGGCTGAACGCCATCGGCCTGGAAAGCGGCGGGCAGCCCATCGCCGGCCGCGGCGGCAGGCTCCACCTGGTCTTGGACGGGACCATCTACAACTGCCGGGAACTGCGCGAACAGCTTTCCGCGCGGGGACGCCGCTTCACCACGCGCAGCGATACGGAAGTGCTGGAGCGCCTCTATGAGGAGGAGGGCGTCCAGGGCGTCGGGCGGCTCCGCGGGCCGTTCGCCTGCGCCATCTGGGACGCGCCTTCCAGGCGGCTGACGCTGGCCAGAGACCGGCTGGGTAAAAAGCCGCTGTACTATGCCGCCACGCCGCGCGGGCTTTACTTCGCCAGCGAACTGAAGTGCTTCCGCGGCCTGGACATCGATTTCGAACTGGACCGGGACGCTCTGCGGCTCTACTTCCAGTTCGGATACATCCCGGAGCCGCGGTCGCCGTTCAAGGCCGTGCGCAAGCTGCTGCCGGGCAGTTGGCTGAGCTATGACGACGGCGGGGGTGTGTGCCAGGACCGGTACTGGCGTCTTCCGCCTCCCACGGAACGGCCCCCGGCCGGCCTCGACATCGCGGCGGCCCGCGAGCGCCTGCGCGAGTTGTTCGACGAGGCGGTGCGGGTCCGCATGTCGGCCGGCATTCCGCTGGGAGCTTTTCTCAGCGGCGGCATCGATTCCAGTTCGGTGGTGGCCTCGATGGCGCTGCAATCGCCGGAACCGGTGAAGACCTTCTCCATCGGCTTCGAGGAGAGCGCCTTCGACGAACTTGCATACGCCCGGCTCGTCGCCGGGCGCTGGCGCACCGAACACCACGAGATGGTGGTGAAGCCGGATTCGATCGAACTGGCCGGCAAGCTGGCCTCCCACCTGGATGAACCCTTCGCGGACGCCTCGGCCATCCCGACTTACATCGTCTCGGAATTCGCCGCCAGGCACGTGAAGGCCGCCCTCACGGGCGACGGCGGCGACGAGTTGTTCGCCGGTTACGAGAGTTTCTTCCGGCTGGAGAGCCTGCGTCCGCTGGACCGCCTGCCGCAGGCGCTGCGCCGGTTCATCGCGCGCGTGTCCGAGACGCTGCCGTACCGGGTGTACGGGAAGAACTACTTGTGGATGATCAGCCGCCCAACGGCGCTGGAGCGGTATTTTGAGTTCAATCACACCCCCTACTTCCTGAGGCGGGAACTGCTGGAGCCGGAGTGGATGCTGCCCGCCGAAGGGGCCTTCCTCCAGGCGGAACTGGCGGATTGCCTGCTTCCGGGCGAGGACGCGCTCACCCAGGCGATGTACTTCGAGCAAACCGCAAAGCTGGCCGGCGACATGCTGGTGAAGACGGACCGCATGTCGATGGCGGCGTCCCTCGAAGTGCGCTGCCCGCTAATGGATCACAGACTGGCGGAGTTTGCAGCGGCCCTGCCGCACTCCTGGAAGATGGACCGCGGGGTGGGGAAAGCGCTGTTCCGGCAGGCGCTCGGCGGCCGCCTGCCGCCGGAGATCCTGCGGCGGGGCAAGATGGGCTTTGGCGTTCCGCTCCCGGTCTGGTTCCGCGGCCCGCTCCGCGAGATGCTGTGGGACAGCCTGCTCGGCGTACGGTTTCTCGGCCGCGGGATCGCGCGCCCGGAGTTTGTTCGCTACCTTCTGGAGGAACACCAGAGGGGCCGGCGGGACAACTCCATCCGTCTGTGGATGCTGCTGATGCTGGACCTCTGGTTCGAGCAATGGGGATCGGAGTTGCGGCCCTCCACGCCCCCGCCGGCAGCGCGCGGGACGCGGGGAACCGGTATGGGACAATGAGCGCCAGGAGATGCAATTGACATCCGATTATCCGAAAAACAGGGTCGCTGTCTTCGGGCTGGGCTACGTTGGAGCGGTGACGGCGGCGTGCCTGTCCGAACTGGGGTGCCCGGTGACCGGCGTGGACCGGGACCCACTGAAAGTGGATGCGCTTCTTGCCGGCAAGAGCCCGTTCTACGAGCCGGGCCTGGACGGGATTATCCGTCGGAATGCCGCCGCCCGGCGTCTCAGCGCGACAGCGTCGGCGCAGGATGCCGTCGAGCGGACGGATATTGCGCTGGTTTGCGTCGGCACCCCATCCGAGCGGAACGGAAATCTGAGCGTTGAGCAACTGCGCCGGGTCTCGGCGGAAATCGCGGAGGCCCTGAGGCGCAGTCCTAAGCCCTACCTGGTGACGGTGCGCAGCACGGTGTTTCCCGGCACCTGCGAAGAGGTGGTGGCTCCGGCTTTCGAGGGACTCGCCGTGCAGGTGGTCTGCAACCCCGAATTCCTGCGCGAAGGCGCCGCGGTCGAGGATTTCATGCAGCCGTCGCTGGTAGTGGTGGGGAGCGCGGACCCTCAGGCGGCCGCCCGTGTCGCCCGGTTGTACGAGCCGCTGGGCGTGACGCCGCACCTGGTCAGCCTGCGCACGGCGGAGATGATCAAGTACGCCTGCAACGCGTTTCACGCGGTCAAAATCGCGTTCGCCAATGAGATCGGCGCCATGGCCTCGAAGCTCGGAGCGCCGCCCGAGGAGGTCATGGAGACGCTTTGCCGGGACGTGAAGCTGAATGCCTCGGCGGCCTATCTGAAGCCGGGCTTCGCTTTCGGGGGTTCCTGCCTGCCGAAAGACCTGCGCGCCCTGGTTTTCCGCGCATCCAGGCTGGACCTGAGACTGCCGCTGCTGGAGGCCACCCTGCCGAGCAACGGGCAGCACCTGGGGCGCGCCATCCAGCGCGTCATGGACCTCCCCGCCGGGCGGCTGGGCGTCTTTGGGCTGTCGTTCAAGGAGAACACCGACGACCTGCGGGAAAGCCCGGTGATCGAACTGCTGGAGCACCTCATCGGAAAGGGGCGCGACGTGCGGGTCTTCGACCCGCAGATCCGCCTGGGCAGCATCTACGGCAGCAATCGCCAGTTCGTGCTGACGGCGATCCCGCACATCGGGCGGCTGATGGCGGAATCACTCGACGAACTGCTGGGCTGGGCCGGGCACGTCGTCGTGACGCAGCGTCCTTCGCCCGAGATGGCGCGCAAGATCCTCGACTCCGGCGTGCCGGTGGTCGAACTGGCGGGCCCGCTGGAGCGGTGAAGCGGCCTCCGGCGCCGGCTCTCGAGCAGGCACCGCCTGATCCCGTCCGTTGCCTCCAGCCGTACGCGGTCCGGCGAACCGGCGATGCGGTAGACCGCCCGGGCGCCGGTGTCTGCCTGAAGCGAGTGGCAGGTCCAGCCATCGGCCTCCCGGATGCGGATGGAGCCGTCGTCCCCCATCATTATGGCCAGCGCGCCGCCGGAAGCTTCCGGAGACAGGGCGATTTCAAGCAGGCCCGCGGCCAGCTCAAACATGTCCGGCATGCTGGACTTATCGCCCGGAGAAGCCGTTCTTTCCGGGCGCTCCTGCAAGACCCGCCGGATCAGCCGGGGGACCGGCTCGCCTGTAGCGTAGGGCGATAGACCCGTACGGTGCGCCGAGTGCGCGAGAGTCCGCCGGCAGCTGGCCGCTTTGCCGTGGGGCGGAGAAGATGCTAAATTCGCCAGTGCGGAGATGCCACAGCTTGAATCTAGGTACTTCGGAACGGTCGAGTACGAGCCGGATTCCGTCTTCGATTTTCCGGCCGGCCTTCCGGGCTTCGAGACGGAGAAGCAATTCCTGTTTGTCGAGCAGGCGGCGAACAGGCCGCTGGTTTTTCTCCAGAGCGTGGTCACGCCGGTACTCTGTTTCCTGGCCGTAGCCGCGCACGTGGTGGCGCCCGAATACCGGCTGCAACTGAGCGCCGAGGACCTGGCGGAACTGGACCTGCCCACCGATAGGCAGCCCGAAATCGGCCCTGACCTCCTGTGTTTGTTGCTGCTCAGCGTCGAGGAAGGCGCGGCGCCGACCGCCAACCTGCTCTCGCCCGTGGTGGTGAACCTGAGGCTCCGGCGGGGCTTGCAGGCGGTGCAGGCCGGTTCGGGCTACTCTCACCGCCACCCGCTGCCGGATGGCGGCACGGAGGCTCCATGCTCGTGATACGCAGGCGCGAAGGCGAGGCCATCCTGGTCGGAGAGGACGTGGAGATCGAGGTCCTGGAGATCACTCCCGCGCGCGTCAAGCTGGGGATACGGGCGCCGGAGCGCGTGCCGATTCTACGCAAGGAACTACAGGCGACGCGCGAGCAGAACCTGGCAGCAGCGCGCGGCGTCACGGCGGAAGGGCTGGCGAGCCTGAGGCGGGCGTTGGGCGGGGCGGGGAATCCGCCGCACGCGGTACGCTAGGTCCCGTGCGGAGAACCCTGGCGAGACCGCGCACAACGCTTCGAGGCGCAGTACGGACGTCCTGAAAAGCAGCGGTCTTTTGAGGAACACGATGTTGGGGAATGCGGCCGGGGCTTGGAGTACAATGGAAAAGGAGTTTGGGAGGTCGTCTAACGGTAAGACCGCAGACTCTGGATCTGCTTATCGGGGTTCGAGTCCCTGCCTCCCAGCCACGCCCTCCGCCGGTTCCGCTTTCGCAATAGTTTACGATCAGCCTCAGGCTCATGGTGTCTACCGGCCGCCGTCCCGTCAGGAAGCGAAGCGCTGAAGCGGAAACAGAGGGGGATCCGTGCCTTCCAGCCACGCCTTCCGCTCACCGCCGCCGGCGCTTCGGCACTCCGCTCGGAGGAGCCTTCCTGCCTGGACACCGTCAAAGGGAGTAAGTGTGGAATAGGTACACGAAGGTGGGCGGCACTCCCGGAGTGGTGCTCTTTACGAACGCGCCCTTAAACATGTGTCCGTAGCCGGCGCCGAACGTGAACCGGCGGTACCGGTAGGTTCCGAAGAAATCCAGTTCCTGTCCGACGTGCCGTCCGGCCGTGCCCGCCGGCGACCTGGCGATGGCGCGTCCCGCGGCGCTGTAGAGCGCGTCCCGTTCGCTCGCCAGCCACCATGAGTCATACATCAGGTTCAATGTCAGCGGCGCCTTCAGCGCGAACGTCGCCTGCGAGCGGGCGGCGTGGATGTTCCTCCAGCCGAACAGGTCCATGTGCCCGAACTTGTCGTGCGTGGAGGGAAAAAGGACGTCGAATGCGCCCACCTTTGCCGTATTCCGCGGGTCCTTCGTTCCGGTGGCGAACTTGTATTCGGCGGCGACGTCCAAGGGCTTCCCGGAAAGCATCCACCGGCGGCTAAGGGCGCTGAACCAGGCGGCGGCGCGGTGGGTGGCCGCACCGTCCTTGCCCGCTTGCAGCGCCCCCTCCAGGCTGTACCGGAGCCCCTCCGGCAGGCGGCCGGTGAGACGCCCGCCGAACGTGTCAATCCGCCGGCGGTCGGTTCCCGCCGCGGCGCTGCCGCCGGCAAAGCCCGCGGGGCGATTCTGCTCGTGCCGCAGAAAGTAGAACTCGACCAGCTTCTCCCGCATCAGGTGCGGGAAGGAATTGTAAGTGCCCCAGACCCGCTCTCCCAACACCGGACGGTTGAACTCGCCCACGCGGATCTTGACCGGGGCCAGCCAAAGCAACTCCACCTGGCCGCTGGCGGCGCGCCAGTAGGCCCGGATGCCGTCGAATCCCCGCGGTACGTTGCCCCAGTTGGCGGTGGCCAGCAACCGGGTTTCGCCGTAGGACAGCGCCATGCGTCCGGCCGTCAGGCCGAAACCCGTCTTGCGGTTGGGAAACAGCTCGAAATAGCTCTCGAACAGGTCGGCGGCGTCGCGATAAGAGCCCGGCGCGCTCTTCCCGAAACCCGGCGCGCGGGAATCCTGCACCGAGCCTTGCAGCTTCAGCCAGCCGGAGGGCGCATATGTCACCGTCAGACGGTTGCGCACCAGGAGCGTGTGGATGTCCGGTTCCCGCCCAAAAGACTGCCCGGTCCGCCGTTCATAGCGTTGCCTGGCCTCGGCGCTGATCTTGAGCTTCCCTCCGGTCTCCTTCGAGACCGACGCGGAGGCTCTGGCGGGCAAGTCCCAGCGCTGGGCGAAGGCGCCCAGGGCGGAAAGACACAGAATCGAGACAATTCCAGAACACGTTTTCAGCACGAGTCGCTCCCGACCGGAGGTTCCCTCCCACCTGCGGCCTGCTGGAGCAACGGCTAGCGAAGGAACCGACCCCGACGTACCAGTGTACACATCCTCCAGGCTGCCCGGCTCGATCGGGAGGCCGCCTCCGGCGGTGCGCAGGTATTTGCCGAAGGGCGGCCCAACGCAGAAAGGCCCGGAAGCCGGAGCGCGGGTTCACGCTGTCATCGTCAGAATGCCCTTGTCCCTCAGGCTGGAGAGGGCCAGGTGGTAGCGGCTGCGGATGCCGGTCTTCTCGTAGAGGTGTTTGAGGTGGATCTTCACGGTGCCGGGGCGGATTCCGAGCTCCTGTGCGATCTCTCCATTCGTCAGGCCTTGCTCGACCAGGCCGAAAATCTGCGCCTCCCGGGGCGTCAACTCAGACCGGGTCGTCCGGAAAGCCCGGGGGGAGGAGCGGAAGATGATGTCCTCCATCCAAGTCGAACCGTTTCCGGCTGCCCTCAGCGAGGAGACCAGGGTCTCGGGGGACGCCACCTTGCGCACCACCCCTTTGGCGCCCGCCTGCACGAACCTCAGCGCCTCGGCCTCGGTCATGGAACCGCCCCACACCACTACGCCCACATTGCCGTGGCTCGCGTTCAGGCTGAGTATCCAGTGGATAATGCCGTTTGTTCCGAGTCCCTTGTCGGCCAATACCACCCGGGGGGGATGCTGGTGGACCATGCGAACGGCGTCGTCCAGGGTGCTGACAGCCCATGCGAACTTCAGGTCCGGACATGAATCCAGGATGAACCGGACCCCGGCGGCCGTGACAGGCTGGGTATCGCAGACTCCGACAGTGGTGTGAGGAGGAAGGTCAGGCATGGGTGCATTTCCGGACGGATCTGGCGGTATTCACCTTGACTGATATGGTCAAGAAACCTAGTGGGGAGGGAGGGGTGGATTTCTCAAACTTCCTTGGGCGGGACCGATCAGGATTAGAGGCATGCCGCCGTCCAACCGCACCGCAACCCCCAGTCCAGCGGGGGCCGGTTCGCAGGGCCGCGGCGACGCCTGGCTGCTGAGCTCGGACCGGAAAATCACGGCCGAACTGCTGGCGCTGCTGGCCAAGGAGTCTCCCACCCTGAGGGTCAGGCACCTGGAGAAGCCACCCGTCCGGGAACCCGGGAACTTAGAGCAAGCCCAGCAACTCCCCTGCGTCTGTTTCGTCCACGCGCAGAGTGCGGCTCGGGAGCGGCTGGAGTGGATCAGCCGGCTCTCGGCGGCTCCGCTGAACGTGCCCACCGTGGCATTGCTGGAGAACGGCGACCCGGAGGCGGCTTTGCGGTGTCTTCGGAAGGGGGCTTGCGGCTGCCTGATCCGGCCCTTCGACAGCGAGCAACTGCTGCCGTTGCTGCTCCGCGTCGGGTACCACGAAGCCGCCGGCGAGGAAGACACTCGCCGCAAGGTGGTGTGCGTCGTTCCGGCGAAAGGGTCGAGCGGGGCGACCACGCTGGCCGTCAGCCTGGCCTGCCACGCGGCGAAAACGGGACAGCAGCGCGTGTTGCTGGCCGATCTGGACCCGCTGGCGGGGACGCTGGCCTTCACGTTGAAGCTCAAGTCCCCCTACAGTTTCGCGGACGCCTTGTCGCACGCCGAGCAACTGGATGCGGACCTGTGGCGGGGTCTGATCTGCACCTATCGCGGTCTGGACGTGCTGCTGGCGCCCGAAGAGCCGCTGATCAGCGAGGCGGGACCGGCGGTCCCGCAGTTGCTCTCCTACGCCAGGCGCGCGTATGACCTGGTCGTGCTCGACACCGGAGGCCCGTTTACCACCCTCGGCATGGCCCTGGCGCGCTTGAGCGACGAGGTCCTAGCGGTGACGACCAGCGAACTGGGAGCGGTGCATGGAGCCAAAAGGACGCTCGCTCATCTCGCCGCCAACGGGGTTCCGCAGACCAAGATCAAGTTGGTTATCAGCCGCTGGCGCAAGGACCTCGGCTTCGACCGTGACGAGGTCGAAACGGCGCTGGGCCTGAGCGTCTTTCATCTGCTGCCCAACGATTCTCCAGCCGTGGAGGCGGCGCTTCTGGAAGGACGGCCGGTGGCGCCGGGCAGTAATTTCGGCAAGAGCCTCTCCGAACTCGCCATGCGGGTTCTGAATCCGGATGTGCGCGCGAGCCGCGAGAGCCCGGCCAGGGCGCGTCGGGCGCTTCTCACGCTGGGAATCTAACGGGGGCCGGGACTCGCCCGGCGGACGCCGGCATCTCAGCGGGGCGCGCCTCAGAAGGCTGAACTCGACTCGATCCCGGCGGCCTGAAGCGCCGAAGCCATCTTCTGGAGCGCCGACTTGTGTATCTGGGACACGCGGCTTTCGTTGATTCCCATCAACTCGCCGATCTCCCGCATCGTCATTTCCTTGGTGTAGTAAAGCTGCACCACCTGGCGGTATCGCTCCGGCAGCGTGCCCAGCGCCAGGCTCAGGTGGCCGCGCAGTTGCTGCTTCGCGCACATGCGGTCGGGCTGCGTGCCTTCCTCGGCGGGAAACTCGGGCGCCGGGGACTCCTCCCGGTCCTGCTGCCTTCCCGACGCCGACACCAGGCCGACGTTGCGCAGCTCGATCATCATGCGCCGCCAGCGCTCCTCGTCCAATCCCAGCTTCTCCGCCACTTCCGCGTGGGTGGGGTTGCGATGGAGCACGGCGGCCAGTTCCCGCGTGGCCGCCTCAATCTGCTTGTGCCGGCGCCGCAGATCGCGGGAGGCCCAGTCCAGTTGGCGGAGACTGTCCAGGATGGCGCCCTTGATCCGGTGCTTGGCGTAGCTGGAGAAGGCGACCTGCTTGCGCGGGTTGAACTTTGCAGCCGCGTCCAGCAAGCCCATGATTCCGGCGTGCACCAGATCATCGATGTCCACGTGAACGGGCAGGTTCTCGTGGACCCTTATGGCAATCACCCTCACCAGGGGCAGATGCTCCAGGATGATCTGATCTCTGTCGTTCTGCCGGGCTTCTTCGCCTGTGGACACACCGGTAGCGCTCATCTGGCGTTCCTCGCTCTTGTTGCCGGAGTCGGCTCGTCCCTACTGGCTTCTGAAGGGACTTATCGGCGGGCTAGGAGCTTCTTGAGCCCGGCCTCTCGGCTCGAGTGCACGTCGCGATGGGTCTTTCCTCTATCCCGCCGCGGCCGCTCCGCGCCGGAGGCCATTCTCTCCCTCGCTCTGGCCCGCACCGCTGCTGATGCAATCCGGCGGCCAGCGCGGCCCGCCAGGCGCGGGGACGGCCTAGAACAACTCACCTACGGGCTCTAAAGAACTTACCCGTTTTCTGCGGCGGGAAACGCTGGGAGGAAGCGCGGCAGCCGTCCGGAGATGTTCCAAACTGAGATCCGCGCAGTGGACCGAGGTCCCGATGTGGAACACCGTCAGCCGAGCCACCGGTAGCCGGTCAGCTCAATTCGGCCCTCCCGGACGGCCGCTTTGACCTCGGGCGAGGTCAGCGCCCGGAGTTCCTGCTCACGGCTCTCCTTGAGCCTGGTAGCGGCCCCGCACAGTTCGTCGTCCAGACGGCCGGGGTGGCACATCAGCTCGGTGAGGCCCGGCTTCAAGCCCCGCAGGAGCCGGACCAGGGATGCCGTGTTCAGGCGGCCGGTCAGGCCGAAGCCGCGGAAATGGTCGGTGACGCGGCTTCCGTGCCGGAGCATACGGCCTTCCAGCAGGCGGCTGACGGCCCGCGGTAGGAGCGGCCGCCGCACCCAGCGTATGTGGAACTCCGATGCGAGTTCGCCGACGGCCTCTGCGATGGCGGGCAGCAGGTGGGTGTGCTTGTGAGTGTCCAGGTGCGTGGGCGTGATGTCCGCGTCCAGCAACCGGCGCACCTGTGCGCGCAGTTCGTCCCGGATGCGGAGCCGGCGCCGGACGACCGCGGCCACCAACTGGTCCACGGAGGCGGGGAGCGGATGGTGCGGGGGCAGAGCGGAGGGCAGGCCTGTCAGGACCAGGTGGCACCCCACGTCCAGCGTAGGAACACTGCGGGCAAGGTCAACGGCGTGCCGGAAAGCGGGCCCCATGGCCATGAGCGTGGCGGCCGTGACGATGCCTTCCTGGTGCGCTTCCAGGATGCCCTGATTCACGCCGCGGGTGAAACCGAAGTCGTCCGCGTTGACGATCAGCCGCCGGCGCCCGTTCAAAAGAGCCCCAGCTTGATGCTCAGGAACTTCTTGGGATTGGCGCGGAAGTCCTTCATCAGGGTGCGCATCTCCTGGGTGGCGCCGTTCAGGGACTCATAGAGGTTGGGATTGACCAGCAACTGGCCGAGCGTTCCCTGGCCCGTATTGATCTTCTCCAGCGTGTGGTCCAGCCTGGCGGTCAGCTCGACGATCTGCCGGTGAAGCTGGTCGTCTTTGAGAAGCTTGCCCGCCGTGCCCTTGCCGGCGTTCAGGTCAGCCATGATGTTCCGCAGTTCCGTCAGGGTCCGGCGCGCGTCTTCGTAAAGCGCCGGGTCCTTGACCAGTTTCCCGGCGGTGCCCTGGCCGTCCTGGATTCCGGCCAGCAGTTCATCCATGCGGCCGACGGCGGCCCGCACTTCGTTGTAAAGCGACTCGTCGTTCAGCAACCGGCCCACGGTCCCATGGCCGCCCGACACGGCCGCTGCCACTTTCTGCACCTCGGACACCGCCTCGTTCAGCCGGTTATAGAGGGTCTTGTCGACGAGCAACTGGCCGATGGTGCCTCGCCCCTTTTCCATCTCGGTCACCACGCCGTCGATCCGCTTGAGCAGCGCGCGCGCCGCCACCATGACATCGTAGCCGGATTGCACCACTTCGTCGAATTCGCTGACGTCCTTGCTGGGCACCTCTCCGCCATTCTTGACCGTCTCGATGCTGGTCCCCTTCTTAATGTTGATGTACTTGGTCCCCAGCACGTTCTCGGCGCTGACCCCCGCCTCCGAGTCGGACGGTATGGCCGCCAGCGCGCCGGCCTCCACCAACATCCGGACGCGGATGATGCGGCGGGGGACGTTCAGTCCCGACAAGCCTACGTCATCGACGCTGCCGATAAGATATCCGTTCAGCCGGACCGGTGCGCCCTTGGCGAGCGCGGCCGAATCGTCCAGGTAGGTATACAGCACGGCTTTCGGGACGAACAGCTTCTTGGTCCCGGTGAGAAGGAACACCAGGATCCCGAGCAGGATCATGGCCACGATGGTCATCAGTCCCACCCTCAACTGAGCCCACTTGACCTTTTTCGCCGATGGCATTGTTCCCGCCTAGTGTTTCACGAACTTGGCCACGTAGGGATCGGTGCAGGCCTCAATCTCCGCCCGCCCGCCCTCGAAGACGACGCGTCCTTCCCGCATCACGCTGAACACCGTCGCGGGCTTCTCCGGCCGCAGTTCCCGCCGGTCCGCCTCTAGCTGCCCGCTCTTGGGATTGTAACGGAAATCGTGCATCCAAGTCCCGTCCTGATACCGGTGCGTCACGATCAGCGTGGTCGTATTCTCCAGGTCGCGCGCCTTCATGATGAGCGAGACGATGGTGTGCGCCGTAATGGGATCGAGTCCGGCGGTCGGCGAGTCGTAGAGCACCAGAGGGGGTCTGGACACCACGGCGCGGGCGATCCCCACGCGCCGGCGCATCCCCCCCGAGAGTTCACTCGGCAGCTTCTCCAGGGTGTGCTCCAGTTCCACGAAGCGGAGCGCCTCCTCCACCCTGGGCGCCGCCTCTGAAACCGGAATGCGCAGCAACCGCTGATTGAGCAAGGGGTACGCCACGTTCTCCTCGATGGTCAGCGAATCGAACAGGCCGCCCTCCTGGAAAAGAATCCCGATCCTGGCGCGGATGTCGAACAACCTGGCCTCCGGCAGGCCGGTGATATCCTCCCCGAACACGAACACGCGCCCGGAATCCGGCCTCAGAAGCCCCAGCGCCATCTTCAGGAGCACCGTCTTGCCGCTGCCGGCGCTCCCCAGAAGAATCCGGGTCTCGCCCTCGCGCACGTCGAAGCTCACCCCGGCGAGGGCCGGCGTCTCGTCGAAAGCCAGCGAGACGTTCTCAAAGCGAAGCACGCTGCGACCGGCGCCGGGAAGCATGAAGACCTCAGACGTTCACGAAAAACCTGGTGATGAAGAAGTCGAGTATAAAGATCCAGACCGACGCCACCACCACGGCGCGCGTGGTGGAGCGGCCCACGCCCTGCGTCCCGCCGGCGGTCCGGATTCCGTAGTGGCAGCCGACCAGGGCCACGATGAAAGCGAAGGCAAACGGCTTGATCAATCCCTGGAACATGTCGTTGTACCCGATCGACTGCCAGGCGCTGTTCCAGTAGAAATCCGGGCTCATTTGCAGGAGCGTGTACGCGATCACAAAGCCGCCCAGCATGCCCAGAAAATCGGCTACCACCGTGAGCAGCGGCAACACGAAACAGGTTGCGATGAGCCTCGGGACGACCAGCTTCTGCACCGGGTCCGTGCCCAGCGCCCGCATGGCGTCGATCTGCTCGGTGACCTTCATGGAGCCCAGCTCACTGGCCATGCCGGACGAATTCCGCCCCGCCACCATGAGGGAAGTAAGAACCGGCCCCAGTTCCCGGACCAGGCTGATGGTCACCAGCTCTCCGGTCTTTCCGACCGCGCCGTACTGCGAGAGGGCCTTGGACATCTGGAGAGCCATGACCGCCCCGCTGAAAAAGCCCGTGAGGATCACAATCGGCAGACTGCCGAAGCCGATCACGTCCATCTGCAAAAATGTGTCGTTGTGATACCTTGGCCGGCGGAAGACGCCGAGAATCGCCTTTGCGGAGAGAATCAGGAACTCTTGAACGGAGAGGATCGGCGCCTTGAGGATATCGAGCAAACCCGCAACTCCTCGGATCCTCGATGCTAACATGGCAGGGCGGCGCGGGGGGCGCAGCCGGCCGCCTTCCGCCCTCTAGACCGCGGGGTTGAGCGGGCGGTCTTCCCGAAACCCCCGCCGGAGAAAATCCAGAAAGGCGCGGCTGCGGGGGCGGCCGTTGTTGTAGCTAAGCTCAATCCGCTGGAACATGACCAGAACGCCCAGCACGTCGGCGTCGCGCACGGTCGAAAGGCCTTGGCGTTCCCGCAACTGCCTGCGAGCTTCGTCGATCTCCTCGCTCAGCCTCCGCTGGATGCCGGCGGCGATCAGGTTGGTGGGACGCGTCTCGTAGATCAGCCCGCTGTCGCGCGTGCGGCAGGTCCGGATCATGGCGTCGAGGGCTTCACGGATGTCATGATCCGTAGCCCCTGGAGTAGCCGATCCGATACCTGCGATTGCCCCTCCGAGTACATTGAAAAGCACAGCGTTATCCTCCATGAACGTCTCGCTGACCTCGATGTCCCGGTTGGGCAGCGATTCGGGATCGATAGCGAGAGTCCGGTCGTGCCGCCGCGCCTCCTCCAGGTAAGGACAATCGAACGGGCAATCCAGGGTGACCTCTCTGGACTCCCCGCAGCAGACCGCGCAAATCTCGTCTCGAAGGGCCGGGCAGAAGCGGCGGGCGCGCCGCGCTTCACACTTAGCGCATTTCATGAGTTGGCAATTCTCCCATCTGAAAAACCCTTTGAAACTCGCGTCCAAGATAACCGTCGGTCATGCCGGCGATATAGTCGCAGACGACCCGGTGCGGTTTTTCGAGGCTCGCCTGGGAGGCGTACGCCGGCGGCAGCGACCCAGGGTGTTCCATGAAGTGCTCGAAGAGGGCCGCGACCATGGCGGCGGCGCGGGTGCGTTCTCTGAGCAAGTCGCCGGAGAAGTAGACCCTGCCGTGAAGGAAGTTCTTGAGGGCCGTGCACGCCGTCTCCGCATCCGGAGTCAGGCGGGCTATGCGGACAGGATGGCGGGGCACGTCGTCCGCATGCTCCAGTCCTCCCGCCAGGGCGGCTTCCCGCGTGCCCTCGATCAAACCGGAAACCAGCAGATCGATCAGGCCGCGCAGCGCCTCGGCGAACAGCACACGCTCCGGCGAGGATGCATGACGCTTCCGGGCGGCGGAAAGCAACCGGCCGAAGGCCGGCACCTCCGCGCCGATCTCCTCGATCTCGAACAAGCCGCCGTCGTGCGCATCGTCCAGGTCGGCGGTGCT
This sequence comes from Bryobacterales bacterium, assembly GCA_020851555.1. Classification (GTDB taxonomy): domain Bacteria; phylum Acidobacteriota; class Terriglobia; order Bryobacterales; family Bryobacteraceae; genus DTKY01. Next base: position 42,895 of record JADZCM010000016.1, read on the forward strand.
GTAGGCCACCTCGTCGGCAAGGTCGATCAACTGCGCCTCTGCCGAGGGCCGCAGCCCCGGCAGGTACTCGTCCAGTTCCGGGAACTCACCCGGTTCGAAGTCGCGGGAGTGCTTGGCGGTCCCTTCCCGGACCTCGAAAGTAAGGTTCAGGCCCGGGAAGTCCGCGTAGCGCTGCTCCAGTACTTCCACGATTCGCAGGGCGTGCAGGTTGTGATCGAAACTGCCGCCGTAGCGGGCCATCTGGCGGTTCAGTTCCGCCTCGCCGGCGTGTGCGAAGGGGGGGTGGCCGATGTCGTGGACCAGCGCCAGCGCCTCGGTGAGTTCCTCGTTGAGTTCCAAGGCGGCCGCTGCCGTGCGCGCGATCTGGGCCACCTCGATGGTATGGGTGAGGCGGTTGCGGAAGTGGTCCGACAGGGCGGAGGTGAAGACCTGGGTCTTATCCTCGAGCCGCCGGAACGCGCGGGCATGGATAATGCGGTCGCGGTCCCGCTGGAAGCCGTCCCGGTAAGGGTGGGGAGGTTCCGCGTGGCGGCGTCCACGGCTTCGTTCGGCGGCGAAGCGCAGGCCGGCCAGGCTCGGTTTCATGTGCAGGTTCTACTTGCCGGCGAAGAGTTCACCGTAAGCGGCGATCGCGGCGCGGCCCGCCGCTCCCGGTTCCGAACGCAGCGGCTCGAGCAGTTTGCGCGCCTCGTCCGGCTTGGAGGGGGCTAGCAGGCGTGCCAATGCGATGGCCGCGTCCGCTTTGGGAACCAGGATGGTGGGCTTTTCGATCAGGGACCGCAGCATCTTCTCCGCCTCAGCGGTCTTTCCCTGGTCCTCGTAGAGGTCGGCCAGGGCGCGTTTGGCGATGGATGCCGGGTCCTGCTCGCGGGACTCCGCGGCGGCGGTCAGATACTTCAATGCTGCGTCCTGGCGTCCTTCTTTCAGCGCCTCCATCCCCATGTAGAACTGGGCGATCGCGGCTTCCCTGGAGCCGGCGTATTGCGACGTCAACTCGGTCAGGCGCTTGCTCAAGGCCGCCTGCTTGTCCGCTTCGGTGGCGTAGGTGACGATGCCCGGCGCCGGGCTGGGGCCAATGGGTGAATCCATGACATCCATCGCCGCGCGGAGGGCCTCCTGGCGCGCGGCGGCCTGCCGGCGGTTGTAGTAAAAGAGTCCCGCGACAATGAGGAGGACGGCCAGGGCCGCGGCGCCGTAACGAAGCAGCAACTTCCTGTGTTGCTCGAGAAATGTGACCGTGCGGCCGACTTCTTCCGCAAACCTGTCCTGCTTGAGTTCCCTACGAGTGATTCTGTTCACGAAAACCTCAGGGGGAAACTAGATCCTAACATATCGGCCGGGCGGGCGGCCCGCTGCCGCCGCATCCGGATTCTGTCAACGCAGCGGAATCAGCTTCTTGCGGACGGCATACCGCACCAGCCCGGGAAGGTCGAAGATCTCGAGCTTGTGCATCAGGTTGGCGCGGTAGGTGCTAACGGTTTTCTGGCTGATGTCCAGCCGTTCGGCGATCTCCTTTCCGGGCAGGCCCTGTACAAGCAGCGTAAAAACCTGGTGCTCCCGCGGGCTGAGCTGGTCGTAGCATTCACCGGGAGGCGGCTTCGCGAGCCCCCGGAACACCTTGGCCAGATCAAGCTGCGGCGAGACACAAATGCAGCCCGACAGGATTTCACGCAGGGCTCTCAGCAGGCAGGAAGCGGAATCCGTCCGAAGAACATAGCCGTTGGCTCCGGCGCGGAGAGCCTCAAGGACGGTCTTGTTGTCTTTCCGGGTGGAAAGGACGAGGAACCTGCACGCCAAGCCTGCCTGCCTGGCCTTGCGAACGACTTCGAGGGCGAAGAGCCCGGGCAATCCCAGGTCCAGAATGGCCAGATCCGGCGCGAGCGTCTGGATCATCCTGAGGACGCTCCTGCCATCACCGCAGTGGCCCGCCACGCGAAAGTGCTCTGAAGAATCGCACAAGGCCACCAGGGATTCACGAAAGAGGGCCTGCTCGTCCGCTACGACAATCGTGGTCTTCTTCGGCACCCTCCCGAGCTCCCGCAGGCCAACCGCAAAAGCTGGCTCTCCATGGCTGGTGTCCCTCGCCCGCGGCGCCGGACGGAGGACGCCAGTTCATCAGGGAGCGGTTTCAGCGGGCTAAGGCGCCAGCCCCTAAGAGAAGCTGGCCACAGCCGTCGTCTCTCTGTCGAAGATGTCGAAGACCGTGTAAAGCTTGGTGATCTGAAGCAGGTCCTGAACCCGCTTGGTGAGATTGAGCAGCTTCAACGATCCGCCGTTGTTGGCGACGGTCGTGAACCCGGAAACAAGCTCGCCGATGCCGGAGCTGTCGATGTAGGAAACCTCTCCCAGGTTCAACAGGATCTTCTTCTGGCCCTTGGCCACCAGGCCCCGGATGGTCTCGCGCAAGGCGCTGGCGCCCTCGCCGAGAGTGATACGGCCGGCCACATCGACTACGCTCACGTCCCCAACCTGGCGGCTCGTCACTTGTATGCTCACTTGTTCTTCCTCCTAAATCGATTAGTTCCGTTCTGCTAAGAGCTATGCGGCAGATACTTGACCAGTTTAACTTCAGTCCCCGCCGGACTGAGACGGCGCATCAAGAACTCATCCACGAACGCCCGGATCAGCAGAATCCCGCGGCCCGACTGGTGCAGCAGGTTCTCTTCGGCCAGCGGGTCAGGGATCGAGTTGAGATCGAACCCGTTTCCCTCGTCGGTCACGGTAACCGCGAGCCCGTTCTGAATCTGGCGCGCCTGAAGGTGAACCTTCTTGTGGGCGCTGTAACGATTACCGTGGACTACGGCGTTCACAATCGTCTCCCGCACCGCCATGCTGATCTTGTGCAGTTCCTCTTCCGGGAATCCCGCTGCCTGCGCCAGGCCCAGCACCATCGTCTCAGCGATGTCCACGCTCTGAAGGTTGGATTCCAGATACGTGTCGACGCTAGCCACTTCTCAATCCGGGCCTTTCCACGGACGCCGGGCCTTGCCGTCGGCTCCCCGACACGACCAAGCGAAGTCGAATCGTTACAATAGAATAGTCGAACCGCAAAAGTCAAGGCGGACGGCGTGGGGAGGGGGACTGACCCGAGTGAGACGTAAGTATCCCGTGCGGCCCGTGGTAGGCGTCGGGGCGATTATTCTGCGCCGGGGCCGCGTCCTGTTGGTGCTCCGCCGGCGTCCGCCGGCCGCGGGCCTGTGGTCGCTTCCCGGCGGGGTGCTGGAGGCGGGCGAACGGCTGGAAGACGGCGTCCGCCGGGAAGTCCTGGAGGAGACCGGGCTGAAGGTCGCCCCCCTTCGGGTTTTCGAGGTCTTTGAGCGCATCCTGCGCCAGGAGGACGGCCGGCTGGAGTATCACTACGTCCTTATCGACTACCTGTGCCGCGTGACCGGCGGTGAGCTCCGGCCCTCCGATGACGCCGGCGCCGCCGAGTGGGTGCGCCGGGACGACCTGCGGCGGCGGCAGATCACAGAGGGCACCCGGGAAGTGATCCTCCGGGCGTTCCGTTCTGCCCGGCGATGATGATGACCACTCCGGACCTGCTCGAATTCGAACAACTGAAGCTTCTTCTGGGCCGGTACGTGTCCAGTCCGTTGGGGCGCGAATTGCTCGCCCGCCTCAGCCCTTCGGCCGCCCGTCCGGAACTGGAGGCAACGCTGGCCGAAACGGGGGAGGCCATCGAGTACCTGCGTGCCGCATCCCGCCCGCAGCCGGCCCGCCGCGGCTCTGCCGTTCGCCTGAGATTCGACTCGGTCCCGGACCCGTCCGAGGCCCTGGCGAGGCTGCGCATCGAGGGCGCCGTCCTCGATGCCGGCCAGATTGCGGACCTCACGGCCCTGCTGGAGGCCGCCACGGAGATGCGCCGGCTGATGGAATCCGTGGGCGGGACCTTGCCGAGGCTGGCCTCGCGGGCGCAGCGTATAGGGGAATTCGGCTGGATTCTGGATGAGTTCGCCGGCAAGATCCTGCCGGACGGCGCCGTCGCCGGCCACGCCAGCCCGGAGTTGGCCCGCCTGAGAAAGGAGTTGGAGAGGCAGAGGCGGCTGATTCAGGAGTCGCTCGAACGCTTCTTGCGGCTGCATCGCGAGGACGGCCTGCTCCAGGAGGAGTTCGTCACCATCCGCAATGAGCGCTTCGTCGTGCCGGTCATCGCGGGCCGGCAGAAGCGGATCGAGGGAGTGATCCACGCGTCAAGCGGCAGCGGGCATACGCTGTTCGTCGAGCCGCTGGAGACCATCGAACTCAACAACGAGCTCGTCCGCATCGCCGAAGAGGAGATGCGGGAGGTCCACCGCATCCTCCGGCAGATGACGGCGCGGCTGCGGGAGTGCCTGCCGGCCATTGGCGACACGGCGGCCGCGGTTGCGGAGTTGGATCTGCTGTTCGGCAAGGCGCAGTTCGCCCTGGAATTCGACTGCGTGATCCCCCGCTTCAGCCCGCCCGGAACGCGCCGGCTGTCCTTGAAGGCCGCGCGGCACCCGCTGCTTCAGGACATTCTTCGCCGCCGGGGGAAGCCGGTCGTCCCCGTCACTCTGGCGCTCGATGACGACACGCGGACCCTGTTGATCAGCGGTCCGAACACCGGCGGCAAGACCGTGGCCATGAAGACCGTGGGACTGGCGGCGCTCATGGCCCAGGCCGGGCTGCCCGTTCCCTGCGAGGACGCCGAGATGCCGCTGTTCCGCCAGGTTCTTGCGGACATCGGCGACAACCAGTCGATTCAGGAAAGCCTGAGCACCTTCTCGGCGCACATCGCCAGGATCCGGGAGATGCTGGAAGCGGCGGAGGACGAGTCCCTGGTGCTGCTGGACGAACTGGGCCGCGCCACCGACCCCGAGGAGGGAGGCGCGCTGGGGATTGCCGTGCTCGAACGGTTCCGCCAGGCCGGCGCTTTCACGCTGGCTTCCACCCACCTGCTGGCGCTGAAAATTTACGGAGCGGCCACGCCGGGGGTGATGAACGGGAGCATGGGCTTCGACGAAAAGACGCTGGAGCCGACCTATGTTCTGAGGCTCGGCGCGCCGGGCAAGTCGGCCGGCCTGGACATCGCGCGGCACCTCGGAATGCCGGAGGACCTGATCGAGCAGGCCCGCGCACGCCTGGGAACGCAGCAGAGGGACATCGCAGCGTTCCTCTCCGAATTGCACCGGCGGCTGGAGCAGGCCACCGTCCTGGAGCGTGAGCTCGGTGAACTGCGGGAATCGCTCGCGTCCGCCGAGCGGGGTCTCGCGAACAAATGGGCCGAGAGAGAGACGGCGAAGCTGAAAGAACTGGAACGGCGCTGCGACCTGGTGCTCGAACGGTTCGAAGCGCAGGCACGGGAGGCCATCGAAAAGGCGGCGGCCGGCCTGGTGAGCCGGAAGTCCTCCGCTTCCGCCATGCGCCAGGTGGGGAGGCTCAAGCGCGAGCTTCGCGAGGAGCTGGAGACCACGGTGCTTGCGGCCAGGGACGAAAGCAGGCAGGGGGAATTGGCCCGGCCCAAGATCGCCGAAGGGATGGTGGTGCGGCTCCAGGGGGTCAGGGAACCCGCCCGCGTGCGCCGTATGCTCTCCGGCGGCCTCATTGAGGTGGAAGCCGGCTTCCTCAGGTTGCAGGTTTCGCCGGACGAGGTGCTCGAGGTGATGCCCCCCGGCGCGCCGCCGGCCAGGCCGCAGCGCGTGTCGTTCGATCCGGCGCCGCTCCCCAGCGCCGCCGTGCACGAAATCAATCTGATCGGACAGCGCGCGGAGGAGGCCCGCGAGCAGGTGGAGAAGTTCCTGGACACGGCCACCCTGGGCGAGATCTCGCGTTTAAGGATCATCCATGGCCACGGAATGGGGATTCTGCGGCGCATGGTGGCCGAGCTGCTTGCCGGGCACCCGGCCGTCGAGAAGTTCTATCCGGCGGGCGACAGCGAGGGAGGCACGGGCGCCACCATCGTCGAGCTGAAGGGCTGAGAGCGCCGCGGGCGCTTCGCCGCGTGTCCGGATTGCGCTATATTGCTTCTCAGTATGAAGAGACTACGGCTGCTCCTATACACACTGGTGCTGCCGTGCCTCCCGTCCCTGGCCGCCGACACCGGCAGGATCCCCGAGGGCTTCACGCGGATCTTCAACGGCAAGGACCTCACGGGCTGGCACGTCAGCCGCAGCAACCACCATGGCACCACCCTGCTGGCCAAGGTTGAAAACGGCGAACTGGTCATCGGGCAGAACCCCATCGGGGAGGGCGGCATTATCCTCACCAACCGGCGGTACAAGGACTTCGAACTGTATCTTGAAGTCAAGCCCGATTGGGGCAATGACGGCGGCATCTTCCTGCGCTCGAACGAAGACGGCAACGCGTACCAGATCACCATCGACTACATCCCGAAAGGCTCGGTTGGCGCCTTCATCACCGAAGGCATCACCGCCCTGGGCGGCACCGGCCAGCGCCGCCCGCAGGACTGGCAGAAGTTCTGGAAAAAGGACGACTGGAACTCCTTCCTCATTCGCATGGCCGGGGCCGCTCCGAAGGTCGAGATCTGGATGAACGGCGAGAAGATCGTCGACTATCAGGACGACAAGAACCACGCTCTGGGCGGCGTCGAGGACGGCATGATCGCTCTCCAGCAGCACTTCACGAACCCGAGTACGCCCCGCGCCATCCCGCACGGCGTACACCGCTACCGCAACATCGCCATCAAGGAGATCAAGTGACCATGACGGCCATCCGAATCATGTTCTTCCTGCTTGTGACGGCGCTCCTGGCGTTCGCGCAGCCGCAGACACGGACCAACGGCGTCGGCATGGAGTTTGTCCTCGTCCCGGCGGGCAGTTTCATCATGGGCGCGTTCCAGCCGCAGTGCGCCGCGGCCGGCGCCGGGGACAACGTCACCGAGGCGCAGTATCAGGAGTGTCTGAAACTGGCCAAGGAGGCGTCCCGCCCGGGGTTCAAGGCCGTGGTTGCCAAGCCGTTTTACATCGGCAAGTACGAGGTTACCCAGGAGCAATACCAGAAGGTGATGGGAACGAACCCGTCCTATCACACCCAGCCTGTCGTGGGCGCGCCCACGGGAAACTACCCCGTGGACAGCGTGACGTGGGCTGACACGCAGGCTTTTCTCAAGAAGCTGAATGCCATGGAGAAGGGCGCTCGCTACCGCCTGCCCACCGAGGTCGAGTGGGAGTACGCCGCGCGGGCGGGCACCGAAGGGGAGACACAGGGCGGCAAGATACAGGACCTGGCCTGGTTCATGAACAACGCGGGTTACGTGACGCATCCCGTGGGCCAGAAGCAGCCCAACCCCTGGGGAATCCACGACGCGCTCGGCAACGTCTGGGAGTGGGTGCAGGACTTCTACGACAACGACTACCAGCCCAAGGGCCCCAAGGGTCCGGCCAAGGGCGCGGAGCATGTGCTGAAGGGCGGAGGGTTCCAGGCCCACTCCAAGAACATCCGTGTGGTGGTCCACGCCGGCGGCCCCGGCAGCGTGATCTCAACCGGCTTCCGGGTGGTGATGGAAGCGAGGTAGAACCCCGCGGGCGCGGCGGCTGGCGCCTATTGGGCGGCGGGACTCACAGCACCAGGAACGGGTGGTAGACGTTCGGCAGCTTCATCTCGCCGATCGCCAGCAATTCTCCGTGCTCGCTGACAGCCTTCACGTAGCGCGTGGCCGGTCTCACGCGGAACGGCGAGACGCGGAAGTCGCGGCCCTGCCGGACCTGGCTCGCGGTCAGCGCGTCGACGGTTTCGGACGGGAACTGCGGCAGGAGCTGCGCGGCGGGTATCAGCGCGTCGGCAAGCCGGCCATCCCGCGCCATCTCTTCCAGCGCCGGCAGGGTCCGTGCCTGGGAAAGCGTGAAGTCCCCTGACGCTTTCCGGCACAGGCTCTTGAGGAACGCGCCGCAGCCCAGCGCCTTTCCAAGATCGTGCGCGATGGCCCGCATGTAGGTTCCCGCGCTGCACCGGACCACGATTCGAGCCTCCGCGCCGGTGGTCTCCAGGAGCTTGGCGGAGAACACCGTGACTTCCACCGGCTTGAGAGTCACCGGGATGTTCTTGCGGGCCAGTTTGTACGCTGGAGTGCCGTCGATCTTCTTGGCCGAAATGGGGGGAGGAACCTGCTGCAACAGGCCGGTGAACTCCTCCAGCGCCGCTTCCAGTTGCGCGCGCCCGATCCGCGGCTCCGTGATGGGCCCCACCGGACTGCCGTCGCGGTCATACGTATCGGTGGCGTAGCCGAAGCGGATCACCGCATCGTAGGTTTTCTCGGCGCGGACGTAGAACTGCGCCAGGCGCGTGGCCTTCCCCAGCACCAGCGGAAGAACCCCCGTGGCCATGGGATCCAGCGTTCCCAGGTGACCCACCCGGCGGATGCCGGCCAGACGGCGCACCTTGTTGACCGTATCGTGCGAACCCCAGCCTTCCGGCTTGTCCACTACCAGAACGCCGTTCATGAACCTCTACTGTACACTGGATGTAGTGGAAGAGGAGGTCCTCGGCAAAGCCTATGACGCGCGCCTGATGCGGCGGCTGCTGGCTTACCTCCGACCGTACAAGCCGGTCGTTCTGTTCTCCCTGCTGTTCCTGCTTCTCAATTCCATCTTCGAAGTGCTGGGCCCGCTTTTGACCAAGGTGGCGGTGGATAAGTACCTGGCCCCGGCGCCGGGCAGTACGGCGGGAATCCTGGACCCCTACCTGTCCTCGGACCCCTGGCGGGGCCTCGCGCAACTCTCTGGGATGTACCTCTGCGTGCTCGCCGCCGGCCTGGCCACCGGCTTCCTGCAGACGTACGCCATGCAGTGGACCGGCCAGCACGCCATGTTCGACCTGCGCCGGCAACTGATGACTCACCTCCAAAAGCTGGACATCTCCTTCTACGATCACAATCCCGTGGGCCGCCTGGTCACCCGGGTCACGACCGACGTGGACGCGCTGAACGAGTTGTTCGCATCCGGCCTGGTCACCATCCTGGGCGACCTGCTGATGTTGAGCTTCGTGGTGGCGGCCATGCTGCGGCTGAACCTGGGCCTGACGCTGCTGCTCCTCGCGGTGACGCCGGTGGTGGTGGGCGTCACGATCCTGTTCCGCCGCAGCGCGATGGCGGGTTACCGCCGGATCCGCCTGGCGGTCGCCCGGATCAACTCCTACCTTCAGGAGCATGTTAACGGAATCCTCGTCGTGCAACTGTTCAACCGCGAGCGGAAGAGCCGCGAGGAGTTCGACCGGATCAACCGGGACCACCTGCTGGCCTACAAGGAGACGATCTTCGCCTACGCCTGGTTCTACCCGGTGGTGGAGTTCCTGGGGATGCTGGCGCTGGCTCTGCTGCTGGCCTACTCCGGCTTCCGGGTGGAGAGGGGAGAACTGACGCTGGGCGTGCTGGTGGCGTTCTTCCAGTACGGCATGCGCTTCTTCCGGCCGATCATGGACCTGAGCGAGAAGTACAACCTGCTACAGTCGGCGATGGCCGCCTCCGAACGGATCTTCAAATTGTTGGACACACCCGCCGGCATCACCGCGCCTCCCCGTCCGCGCAGCCTGCCGGACAGAGCGGCCAGGATCGAGTTCGACGGCGTCTGGTTCGCCTATAAGGGCGAGGAATGGGTTCTGCGGGACGTGAGCTTCACCGTCGAACCGGGGGAGACCGTGGCCGTGGTGGGCCACACCGGGGCGGGGAAGACCACGCTGATGAACCTTCTGCTGCGCTTTTACGACGTGCAGCGCGGGAGCATCCGCGTGGACGGCGCCGACATACGCGGCCTGGAGCCGCGCGAACTGCGGCGTCACTTCGGCTTCGTCCTCCAGGACCCGTACCTGTTCACCGGCAATATCGGCGACAACATCCGTCTCGGCTCCTCCCACATCTCCCACGAAGACCTGGAGGCCGCCGCCGGGCAGGTGAACCTGCTGGACTTCGTGCAGTCCCTGCCCAACGGCTTCACCGAGCCGGTGCGGGAGCGGGGAACGGGCCTGTCCACCGGCCAGAAGCAGTTGATCAGTTTTGCCCGCGCCCTGGCGCATAGTCCGCGACACCTGATTCTGGACGAGGCCACCTCCAGCGTGGACACCGAGACCGAGTTGCGCGTGCGCGATGCGGTGGCCCGCATGGTGGAGGGACGCACCTCCATCGTCATCGCGCACCGGCTGTCCACGATCCAGCGCGCGGACCGGATTCTGGTCATGCACAAGGGACGCCTGCGTGAATCCGGGACGCACAAGGAACTGCTGGCCGTGAAGGGCATCTACTGGAAGCTCTACCAGCTCCAGTACCAGGACCAGGAAAACGGCGCGCGCGTGGAGGCGCGGCCCTGAAGAAGCTCGCGCCCTCCCGTTCTCAACGGGCTCCGAAATCCGGTATACTGCCGGGTGTTGCTGAAAGGTGGCATACCCGGTGTCTGACTTCCGTTTGGGCGACGAGATCGACGACTACTGCGTGAAGTGCCGTCGCATTACCAACCACTCCATCGTATCCCTGCTGGATGCCGTCCCCGCCAAGGTGCGCTGCCGCACCTGCTACAACGATCACGACTACCGGCACGAGAAGGCTCCGCCCTCGAAAAAGGATCTGAAGAAGGAACAGTTGTTCAAGGAAGTACTCTCCTCCATGGATCCGAAAGCGGGCAAGCCCGAAAAGGAGTGAGCCTCAGCCTCTTCTGAGTTCGTCCCGGAGGTCCTTAAGCGCCTCCTCGCGTTCCGGCCCGGAGAGGTCCTTTTCCAGCCGGCGAAGGGCCGTGCCCACCACGTCGCGGTGGTGGAGGCGCGAGCCGAAACCCTCCTGGCTGGTGAGCCGCAGCCAGAGATCGTGCAACCGGTCGAGATCCTCGGGCCACAGACGCGGGGGGTGCGGGCCCAGGTTGACGTAGACCGATGGACGGTCGGTGCTGGTCACCTCCAGCGAGAAGGGGTGGCGGGGCTCCGGAAGGCGCTCCCAGGCCAGTCCGATACGCCGCGCCAGTTCCTCCGAAGCCATTCTCGGCGAGACGCCCGAGACCAGCCGCGAGGCCTTCAAGCGGGCCGCGGTCTGCACCATGGCGTCGAACGGATTCACCGCCGGCACAACCATCAGTTCGACCGTCTTGCCCTCCTTCTCGGCGACGGTGACGACCTGGGTGAACAGTTCCCTCTCGTAATCGCTGAAGATCTGGCGCTCCGACAGGCCGTATTCGCCGGCGCCCGCCGTGATCGGCCGGACGGTCATCACCACGATATCGTGGCGGCGCAGGTTGGTTTTCTCCAGGACCCTCTTGAAGTGCGCCATCCGGTTGTAGTCCCGCACCGCCACCAGAACGCAACCGGGGCGCGCGTGAACCGTGTCCGCCGACACCTGGGGCTGCATCACCAGGTTGAACTCCTCCAGCCCCTTGGCCTTGAGAGCGTGCTTTCGCGCGTTGATCCGCTCCGAAACAAAGAAGACCGCAAAGAGCACGATCGTGAAGAGGACGCCGTAGATCGTGGCGATACGCTTGGAAAAGAGGTTCGCCACCGCCACCAGGAATAGCACCAGCACCGTGACGGCCAGTCCGACCGGCCATTCGCGGCCTCCTATCCTGGGGTTGAAGGGAAACTTGTATTCCTGGTCGTGCCGCTGGTAACGGAGAGCTAGCACCCCGATGCCCTTCATGAAAAAACTCCACACCACGCCGAAAGCATAGGCTTCGCCGAGCAGATACACGTCGCCGCGGCTGGCGACGATGGTGATCAGTTGAAGCAGGGTGATGAGGCCGATCAGCCGGTAGGTGGTGCCGAAGCGGCGGTGGGGCTTGCGGAACCAGTCGACCAGGACTCCATCCTCCGCCACGCGGTTCAGCACGCCGTTGGCCCCGATGATGGCGGTGTTGACCGCGCCCGAAAGGATCAGAGCGCCTACGATCACCACAAAGACGTGGAAGCCCAGGCGCATCAGATAAGGCCCGGCCAGATTCATCGCCAGGCCGCCGATCAGGTTGTCGACATAGTTCTTGCGCACCTCGTCCGGGATGATCATCACCGCGAACATGGTGACCACCCCCGTGGAGCAGACCGCATAGGTGCAGACGATATTGGCCGTGATCCTCAGATTCTTGAGCTTGGGAGAGGCGATCTCACGGTAGACCTGAGCCAGCGTCTCAAAGCCGCTCATGGCCAGGAGCGAGTGGCCGAAGGCGATCATCAGCGCCACCAGCGGGATCTCCGGCCAGTGTGTCCCCTCGAACCACCCCAGGGATTCGCTGGTGAAACGGAGATTGGACGGCTCCGGAAGAGGCGGAAGCTGAACCTTGTCCTTGAACAACAGCGTGATCGGGCACCAGATGAGCAGCGCGACCACCATCACCGTGGTCACCTGAAGGATGCGTAGAGCCTTGCCGCTCGATTCGTGTATGCCCTTCACGTTGCTCCACCAGAAATAGACCGTCACCACCACACCGAATGCCGCGGCGAAGAGGTAGGGGTTGAGCTGGAAGTCCTGGTGCAGCAGTTCGCTGATCTCGTTGATCAGCCGTCCCAGATAGTGCCCGGCGGTCACCGAACTGATGGGACCCGTCAGGATGTAGTCGAAGACCAGCGCCGAAACCGAGAGCTTGGCCATGAAAGGCCCCATGCTGTCGCGGACCACCACGTAAACGCCGCCGCGCACGAACATGCTGCAACTCTCCAGGTAGATGGAGCGGACCGCGAAGCCGAACAGCATCACCCCCAGCACGAACCAGGGGGCCGCGGGGCCGACTGCCTGCTCGGCGATGCCGCCGGCATAAAAAGAGGACGAGGCCAGGTCGCTGAGAACGATGGCGGCCCCCCGCCAGAACGAGATGAAGGAAAGGGCCACCGTTGTGGCGACTACGATTCTGGCGGTCTGCGCCGGCTGGCCGGCTTCGGAGGACATGGCGGCCTGTCTGGAAGGCTCCAATCGCATATTCTACGATCATGGACCGATCCGGCACCACCGGGGCGGAACTGGCGCGCTCCGTTGTGAGGTCCCTCCGTGCGCATGGACGCCAGGCTTACCTGGTCGGCGGCTGCGTGCGCGACATCCTGCTGGGGCGCCGGCCCAAGGACTTCGACGTGGCCACCGACGCCCGGCCGGAGCAGATCCTCGGACTCTTTCCGGACGCCCGGCAGGCAGGCGCTCATTTCGGCGTGATGCTGGTCCGCCGGGAGGGAGCCGAGGTGGAAGTAGCCACGTTCCGCAGCGAACAGGCCTACAGCGACGGCCGTCATCCCGGGCAGGTGGCGTTCGAGTCCGGCCCGCGGCAGGACGCCATGCGCCGCGACTTCACCATCAATGCTCTGTACCTTGATCCGGACAGCGGAGAGGTCCTCGACTTCACGGGCGGGCGCGCCGACCTGGAAGCGGGCGTAATCCGGGCCATCGGCAGCCCCGGACAACGGTTCGCCGAGGATCACCTGCGCATGCTCAGGGCGGTGCGCCTGGCCGCGTCGCTGGACTTCGCCATCGCCCCTGAGACCATGCGCGCGATCCGGACCCTGGCGCCGTCGATCCGCCTGATATCGGCGGAACGTTCGCGGGAGGAGATCGTTCGCATACTGACCGGAAGGAGCCCGCGCCGCGGGACGGAGCTGCTCGACGAGTCGGGGTTGCTGGTGGAGTTGATGCCGGAGGTGGCGTCGATGAAAGGCGTCGAGCAGCCCTCTCAGTTCCACCCGGAAGGCGACGTGTGGGTTCACACGCTGCTCATGCTCGGACTGCTTCAGCAGCCCACCGTCACTCTCGCCATGGGGGCGCTGCTGCACGACGTGGGCAAGCCCCTCACCTACCGGGTGCAGGAGCGCATCCGCTTCGACGGCCACGCGGAGCTCGGCGCGAAAATGGCCGCCGGCATCATGGGCCGGCTGCGCTTCTCCAACGAGGAGATCAGAACCGTTACTGCCCTGGTAGCGGACCACCTGCGCTTCAAGGACGTCAAGCAGATGCGGGAGAGCACGCTCCGCCGCTTCCTGCGGCAGCCGTATTTCGAGGAACTGCTGGAGTTGCACCGCCTCGACTGCGTGGCGAGCCACGGCCTGCTCGACAACTACGAGTTCGTGCGGGCGAAGCGCGCCGAGTTGCCCGCCGCGCGTCTCCGGCCGCCGCGTCTGCTGACCGGCCACGACCTCATACGCGCCGGCTACACCCCCGGACCCGGCTTCGCGGAGATGCTCCGGGCCGTAGAGGACGCACAGTTGGAATCCAGGGTGGCGACACCGGACGACGCCATGCGGCTGGTGCGGGAGACGTTCGGCCCGCCCGTCGAATAAGGCTGCCGCCGGCGCGCCCTCACACGGGCCGGTAGCTGAAGACCATGTAAAGCACTACCACCAGAAGCGCCAGAATGGCGGAGGCCGCCACGAACTCCAGCACGATGGCTTTCCGGTCGCCGGAACCGCCGCTGTTCCCTCTCCCGGCATCCTGCATCGGGCATCCCTCCCGAACCGCTCTTCGCTTGGATTCTAGCCTTAGGCGCCCAGGCTGTCAAGCAGGGGGGACGAGCTGACGAGCTGCAAACGGAACATGGAGTGGTGCCGGCGGCTGGACTCGAACCAGCGGCCTAGGGATTATGAGACCCTCGCTCTAGCCTCTGAGCTACGCCGGCCTGTGGCTCCACTATCGAGCGTAAAGAAAGCTGTTCGCTTCTGTCAACGCGCCTTCGCTCCCGGACCTTGCTTGGCAAGCGGCGGGGCGGCCTGACACGGGTTGAGCCGCAGCGCAGAGGGCGCCTCAGCCGGCAGCAGCATGAACTTTCTCCTGGTTGACAAGGAAGGATTAACAACGTCGCAGGTGCGGTAAATTGACAAACTATAACCTTAAGCGTTATACATTATCTACGGTCTTCATGTCTCGCAGCGCTGGCTTCTGCGTGAAAAGCGGCAGACGTCAGCAATACGCATCGGGCCGAAGTGCAGCTTTCGGAAGTCCAGGAAAGGAGGTAGTACATGCATAGATTCCGTTGTAGCAGCAAGCTCTTAGCCATGCTGTTGCTCTTCGCTCTGTCCGGTTGGGGGCAGATCGACAACGGCAACATCACCGGCCGCGTCACGGACTCCACCGGAGCGGTCATCGCCGGCGCCCAGGTCACCGTGGTCCAGACC
>JADZCM010000017.1 GCA_020851555.1 Bryobacterales bacterium
GAGGTCAGCGCTTCAAGCCACTCGGCGCAGACGGGCGTGAGGCGGGCTTCCGCCGGACCTGTGTCCGGCAGGCTGCTCGCCGCGGGCAGCAAACCGGCGGGAGAATCGAACAGGTTCAGGCCCGCGAGCGTCACGCCCTCCGGTATGCAGAGGAATCGCCAAACGGACGGCGCTCGGGCTCATAGGGTTAGCGGGCGGACGGGTGTCAAGATCTTGGCGAAGCGCCGGAGACGTCAACAGATTGACTGCCGGCGGACCGTCCTCCATCCATCCTCATCGGCCGGCGGACACGTCTTTACGGGAGTTTGCAAAAGATTGGCGGTTCGGCCAGGCATTTGCTCCGACACTCCGCGGAGGCACCGGAATCATGGATGGGCTGACGATAGCGGCGGCCAGCGGCATGAAGGCGCGCATGGAGTCCCTCGACATGCTGGCGAACAACCTGGCGAACGCGGCGACGGCGGGCTTCAAAGGCGACCGTGAGTTCTATGGTCTTTATGTGTCGGCTGCCGCCCGCACGGCCGCATCCACCCCCGGCGCGCCTGCCACCTTGCCCGTCATCGAGCGGCACTGGACGGATTTCTCGCAGGGGACTTTGAACTTCACCGGCAATCCCTTGGACCTGGCCATTTCGGGGCGGGGTTTCTTTGCGGTCAACGGTCCGCATGGGCCCTTGTATACGCGCAACGGCAACTTCCATCTTTCGGCCGCGGGGGTTCTGACGTCGGCGGAGGGCTACCCCGTGCGGCTGGCGGGTGGAGGGGAGTTCCGCACTATTTCGCCCGGTCCCATCGAGGTCTCGGCCGACGGCGCCGTGACCCAGGACGGCGCGGTTGCCGGCCGGATCGATGTGGTGGACTTCCCCGACCCGGCGGTATTGTCCAAGCACGCCGCCGGCTACTTCGTCGCGCCCGCAGGAGCGGCGCCGCAGGCGGCCGCGGCCTTCGAGGTGCGTCAAAGAACCCTGGAGGGGTCCAACGTGGGGCCGGCCGAAGGGGCGGTGCGCCTGGTGAGCGTGATTCGCCAGTTCGAAATGCTCCAGCGTGCCGTCGCGCTGGGCGGCGAGATGAACCGCCGGGCCATAGAGGAGGTGGCGCGCGTGGGATCCTGACGCCGCTGGCTCACGCACGCGGTGGGGCGCAAAGCGCCCGACCGCGGCCGTAAGGGAGCGGAAAAGAGATGATCCGAGCACTTTACAGCGCCGCCAGCGGCATGACGGCGCAACAGTTGAACGTGGACAACATCGCCCACAATCTGGCCAACGCCAATACGGTGGGCTACAAGGCGCGCCGCGCCCAGTTTCAGGACCTGCTCTACCAGGACCTGGTGACGCCGGGCGCTTCGGCCGGCCAGCAGACCGTGGTTCCCACCGGCCTTCAGCTCGGCTTGGGAACCCGCGCCGCGTCCAACGAGATCGTGTTCTCCCAGGGCAATTACGCGGCTACCGGCAACCCGCTCGACATGGTGATCCAGGGCCGCGGCTTTTTCCAGGTGCGGCTGGCTTCGGGCGAGATCGGGTACACGCGCGGCGGTTCGTTTCACCTGGACCGCGACGGCAACGTGGTCACCAGCGACGGGGATCCCCTGGAGCCGCAGGTCACCATCCCGCCGGACGCCCAGTCCATCGCCATCGCTCCCGACGGCACGGTCAGTTACACGCAACCGGGGCAGACAGCGGCGCAACTGGCGGGGCAGGTTCAACTCGCCAACTTCCAGAATCCGGCCGGCCTGAACAGCATCGGGCGCAACCTCTACCTGCCGACCGACGCCTCCGGCGATCCGACCATAGGGACGCCGGGCGGGCAGGAGGGGATCGGAAGCCTGCTCCAAGGCTACCTGGAGCAGTCCAACGTGAGCGTGGTCGAGGAGTTCATTAACCTGATCGTGAGCCAGCGGGCCTACGAGGCGAATTCCAAGGTGGTGAAAGCCGCCGACGAGATGTACCAGCAGATCAACAACCTGACACGATGATCGCGGAACTGCTCTTGGCGTCACTGGCGGCCGGCTGCATTGCGGTGGAGGGCGAACAGGTGCTCGCCCGCGACCTGGCGGCAGCCGAACCGGCCTTCGCCGCCCTGCCCCCGGAAACGCCCTTCGGCTACGCACCCGCTCCCGGAGCGCGCCGGGCGTTTCACGCCGAGGAACTCCGGCGGCGGGCTAAACCACACGAACTCTCCCTGGCGCCCGGCGCGACAGTCTGCGTCGTTCGCCCCCTGGAACCGCTCACGCGAGAGCGGTTGCTCACCTCGATGCGGGCCTCCCTTTCGGAGTTGGAGGCCCGGATCGAAGTGGTCGATCTCGCGCGGACCGGCGTGCCTCGCGGCGAATTGCAGTTCCCCCCAGGCGGATTGAGCCGTCCGCCCGCGGCCGACCCCGGCCGGCCGGTGTTGTGGAAAGGCTATGTGCTATACGGCCAACGGCGCCGCTTCCCGGTGTGGGCCAAGGTCAGGGTGGCCGCCGAAGCGGTCCGGGCGGTGGCGCTGCGCGACCTGAAGGCCGGGGAGTTGGTCGAAGCAGGGGATTTGCAGGTTCGCTCCGCCGAGGCGTTCCCTTTCGGCGAGCCCGTAGCGATGTCGATTGAGCAGGCCGCGGGAAAGATCCTGCGCGGACCGGTTGCCGCCGGGTCGTCCATCCCGCTGCGCCTGCTCCAGACGCCGCCCGAGGTCAGGCGCGGCGACCAGGTGCGGGTCCGGGCCTCAAGCGGCGGCGCCACGATTCAGATCACGGCGCGGGCCGAGACTGCCGGTTCGACGGGAGATACGGTTGTGGTGCTCAATCCGGCGAGCGGGAAGCGCTTCCGGGCGCGGGTGGAAGGCCTGGGAATCGTGTCGGTCCGCAATGCGATGGGAGACGAGAGATGAGAAACCGGTCAAAGCTGGCCGTGGCGGGCGTGATTGCGGCCGCCTGGTTCCCGCTGTCATTCATGGGCGAAGACAAGACCCGGCCTCCGGCGTCGCCGCTTGACGCCTACGTCGCCGAGGCGGCCGGGCGAACCACGACATCCGGCGGTTCTTCCGCCGGGAGCATCTGGAGCGCGTCGGGCCGTCTCGCCGATCTGGTGCGGGATCCACGCGCCAGGGCGGTGGACGACGTGGTGACCGTGCTGGTGGTCGAGCGCGCCTCGGCCGCCGCCAAGGGAACCACCAAGTCGGCCCGCGCCTCGAGCGCCAAAAGCAGCCTCGGGCCGGTGGCGGGGATCACCCGCACGCCTCTGGCCGGGCTGGCCGGCGTGAGCGGCGGCCAGCAACTGGCGGGAGAAGGCGCCACCAGCCGGGAGAGCGTGCTGGAAACCACGCTCACGGCGCGCGTGACGGGTGTGCTTCCCAATGGATCTCTGCTCGTCGAAGGATCGAAAACCGTGCAGGTAAACGCGGAGCAGCAGACGGTGGTCGTCCGCGGGGTGGCGCGGCCGAGCGACCTGACGCCGCAGAACGTCATCCGGTCCGACCGTCTGGCGAACCTGGAAGTGCGCATCAACGGCAAGGGCGTGGTGGGCGACGCCGTCCGGCGCCCGTTCTTCCTGTATCGCCTGCTTCTGGGGCTGCTGCCCTTCTGAGGGGGAATCGCGATGAGACCGCATCCGCGCCTGACGGCCCTCTGGCTGTCCGCGGCTCTGGCCTCCGGCCAGGGCGCCGTGCGGCTGAAGGAACTGGCGTCATTGGAGGGCGCACGCGACAACCAGTTGATCGGTTACGGCCTGGTGGTGGGGCTGGCGGGCACGGGCGACCGGCGCCAGACGGTGTTTTCGGCCCAGTCTCTCACCAACCTCCTGGAGAGGATGGGCGTCAGCGTTCCCTCCACGGCCATTCGCGTGAACAACACCGCCGCCGTCATCGTAACCGGCACGCTGCCTCCCTTCGCGCAGCCCGGCACGCGGGTGGACGTCACGGCTGCCGCCATCGGCGATGCGTCCAACCTGCAAGGAGGGCTGCTGCTGCTCACCAGCCTCCTGGGCGCCGATGGACAAACCTACGCCGTGGCGCAAGGCCCGGTAGTCACCGGAGGCTTCGTGGCGGGACGGGGAGGCACCAGCCAGACCGTGAACCACCCCACGGTGGGACGGGTGCCGTCAGGCGCCATCGTCGAACGCGCGCCGCCCTCGGCCGAGCCGGGCGGCTTCCTCCGCCTGCAACTCAGGCGGGTTGACTTCACCACGGCGGCCAGGATCGCCGAAGTCATCAACCGGAAATTCGCCTCCGAAGGCGGTCCCGCGCCCGCCCGCGCCGAGAACTCCGGCTTGGTGAGCGTGCAGGTGCCCGAGCGCTACCGGGATCGCACGACGGACTTCATGGCGGAACTGGAGTCGCTCTCCGTGGAGACCGACCGCCCCGCGCGGGTGGTGGTCAACGAGCGCACCGGCACTATCGTAATGGGCAAGGAAGTGCGCATCTCGCCGGTCGCGGTCATGCACGGCAACCTCACCGTGGAGATCCAGACCAGTTTCACCGTGTCCCAGCCCGCGCCGCTCAGTTCCGGGACCACCGAGGTCGTGCCGCAGGTCGGGGTGGGGATCAAAGAAGAGAAGGCCCGCAACCTGGTGCTGAAAGAAGGGGCGACCGTCGAGGAACTGGTGCGGGCGCTGGCCAGCATTGGAAGCACGCCTCGCGACATTATCGCCATCCTGCAAAGCCTGGCCGGCGCAGGCGCGCTGGAGGCCGAACTGGAGGTGCTCTGAGATGCGCGTGACCGGCCCGGCGGCGCAGGACGCCCCGCTCGAAGCCGCGCCGCCACACCAAGGGGAAGCGGCCAGGCTGGCCGAAGCGGCTCGCCAGTTCGAAGCCCTGCTGGTGGCGCAGTTGCTCAAGGCGGCGCGGGCGGATTCGGAAGGATGGATGGGCGCCGGGGAGGACACGTCAGCCGCATCCGTTCTGGAGCTGGCCGAAGAGCAGTTTGCGGCCGCGCTTGCCGCACAGGGCGGTTTGGGTCTGGCGGGCCTGATCGTTTCAGGTCTGAGCGCGCCGCCGGAGCCGGGCCTGGAACCCCGGGGGTGAAGGCTGGTGGTTGAACCAAAGCCGGCGGCGCCTGCCGCCAGGGGCTTACCGCCACACCCGCCGGACAAGTCCGATGACTTGCCCCACGGCGGCGCGGACGGCCGCTTCCATATGCGGGGTAAGACGCCGGTCTTATCCGGATTAGCCTGGTTGCGGATCCTCCGGCCAGCCGCCCGCCGGAATGCGAGAGGGGTGCTGCCCCGATGGGGTGCGCCGGCGAGGTCCGCCGCTATGCGCTCCAGCTTTGTCCGGCGTACTCCGGAGTTCCGGCCGGCCGGTCCTCCAGGTACGGGTGGCCAAGCGCGGCGGCGGCCGGCGGGGGAGAGTCGATGGCGACTTGCTGCCACGCCTCCGCCAGCGTGCTCAGCAGTCCCAGAACCTCGTTCAGCGGTTCCACCCGCTGGTGGTAGTTGGCGTCCACCAGCCTGCCCTGTATGTAGTTGTAGAGGCTGGCGAGCCTGCGGCTTATTTCGCCGCCCGCTTCCGGGTCGAGCGCGTTGCTCAACTCCGCAACGGCCTGCGACGCGGCCGACATGGAGGCGGCCCGCCCCGCAACATCGCCGCTTTCGAGGTGTTCTCTGGTTTCGCGGACTCTGTCGATGGCCACTCGGTAAAGGATCCTCACCAATTCCAACGGATCCGCCGCCAGAATCCTGCTCTCCAGGTACGCGTCATGCGGGGTGCTCGCCATCGTGCCGTCTCCTGAGACACTCATCGGCTGCGATAACGGCAGGTTCCAGGCAAGTGGCCGGTCATGGATTCCCGCCGATGTCCTGCGCCATTTTCAGAACGTATTCCGGTGGAATCTGGCGGATCACGTCTTTGGTCACTTTATCCACAACCCGGATCACCGCCCGCTGTGTCGAGCGGTCCAACAGGAAAGTCAGCTCGCTGTTAGATCCGAACATCTCCGCCGCGTTTACAGCCTTGACCGCCTGGACAATCTCCCGGTTTTCGGCCGCGCGCTGCGTATCGACGGGCGCGACCGGCGCCGCCAAGGCGGGCCCAGGTCTTTGCGCTGGTGCGATTTCCATAGCCGCCTCCTCGAGGGCGCCTGAGCCGGCAGGGCCTCAAGGCCCGTCCGCCCCGGTGTACCCGCCCTCGACTAGCTCATCGGCCGGTGATGCCCTTGTTTGAGCAGCGGCATTCCGCCCCGTTCCCGCCGATCTGGTTAGGCGTGAGATTGGCGCTCTTTCTGCTGGCCCTTATCGGCGCCCGCGCGGCCGACACGGCGGAAGTCCAGCGATCGAGCGTCCGGCTCATGCGCGCTTCGCTCGAAACACAGCGAACCGCCGTAGCCCGTATGCGGACCAATGCCATGAACAGGTTGCGGACCGCGCTTTACCGGGGCCCTTCAGGCGTTCCGGCGCAATGGCCGCTTCCGGTGGTCCCCGGCTGCCGTCCGCTGCCGGAACGGGAGATTGCGGGGCTTGCCGAACGGGCCGGCGCGCGGGTGGGAATAGCCCCGGGTTTGCTGCGGGCGGTGATCGACGTGGAGTCGGCGGGTCTGCCCTGCGCCGTCAGCCGGAAGGGCGCGTTGGGGCTCATGCAACTGATGCCGGCGACGGCGCTGGATCTCCAGGTGGAGAGACCCTTCGACCCCGGTGAAAACGTGGCCGCGGGCGCCAGGTACCTGAAGCAACTGCTGGCGCGATACGGAGGCGATTTGACACTCGCCCTCGGCGCCTACAACGCCGGTCCCTCCCGGGTCGACGGCATCGGCGGCGTGCCCGGCATCCCCGAAACCACGGACTATATCGGGCGGGTACTCTCACGCCTGGGCTCGGCGGAGACCGTCGAATGACGGCTGCCGGAGCCTACTTTTTCGTTCCAGGCTCCGGTCCGACGCGGAACACAACGATGTTTTGCAGCACGACCGGCGTGCGAGGCTTGTCGTTGGGGTCGCGCGGCACCCGGGCGATCTTGCCCACCAGGGACTGGCCGTCCACCACCTGCCCGAAGATGGTGTGCTTCCCGTTGAGGTAGGTGGTGGGGACCTCCGTGATGAAGAACTGAGTGCTGGTGGATTTGGGCCCGGCGTTGGCCATGGCCAGTTTGCCCGGCGTGTTGAACTCCAGCGAGGAACGGTCCCACTCGTCCGGAATCGTGAATCCGCCGTCTCCCGTACCGGTGCCCAGCGGGTCGCCTCCCTGGATCATGAAATTCGGGATGACCCGGTGGAAGATGGTCCCGTTGTAGAGCGGGGTCTGCCGCGTCTGCCCGGTCTTCGGATCACGCCACGGCTTGGTTCCCATGGCCAGCCCGACGAAACTGCGCACCGTCTCGGGCGACTCCCTCTCGTACAACTGCACCGTAATGGCGCCCATCGACGTGTTCAGCACGGCGTACAGGCCGTTCCTGCGCCCCTTGGCCTGTTCTTCCGTGGCCTGGGGGACCGCTTGAGGTGTTTGTGCGAACATAATTGCCCCAAAGAGAAGACCGCATACCCATCGAATCATGTTGTGTTTCCTCGCGAAGACTTTCAGGGTAGCAGACTGGACCCCCGGGGCGGGCGCTCAGCGTGGTCCCGGACGCCAGCGGTTGAGGTGGCTCTCGGCGGCGAAGCTCTCCAGTTCCCGGTTCGCCGCTGCCTCCCACTCCTCCAGGCGGCGCGATCTGAGCTTCTCCAGCAACTGCGCGCGCCGGCGAGCCTCCATGAGCCGGACGCGCTGTTCGGCCAGGTTCCGTTCCTGCTCCAGCCGCCGCTTTTCCAGTTTCCGCTCCCGGCGCACGAGACAGTCGAGGTAGGCGGCGTGGGCCTCCAATTCGGCGCCGTCGTGGTGGTGAGCGCCGGCCACGGCGGTCTCCGCGGCGGTCCGCTCCACGGCATTCAGGGCGATGGCCCTGGCAGTGTCCTCAAGAGCCGCCGCCAGTTGCCGGGCCTTGTGCTGCTCCAGATCCAGCTCCCTGCGGCGCCAGACCAGGACCCGCTCCAGCCGGAATCGGAAAGGTGTCATCGGGGGAGCCTCACCGCGGTTGCGCCCGCCGCACGGCCGCGTCTCACGGCAGCGCGGCGGCGAGTTCACCCAGCCGGGCCAGCGTCTCCTGGGCGGACGACTTGGCGGAGGGCTCCTGCCGCAGAAACCGGACCAGATCGTTGCGGGTCCGCAGTATGGTGTCCAGCCGCGGGTTGCTGCCCGAGGCGTAAGCTCCCAACTGGATCAGGTCCTCCGCCTGCTGATAGGTGGCCATGGCCTCCCGCACCTTGGCGCACCACTGGGCCTGCTCCCGCGTGGCGATTTGCGAGGTGAGCCGGCTGACGGAACTGAGGACGTCGATGGCGGGGTAGTGTCCCGAGGCGGCCAGTTGCCGCGAGAGCACGATGTGGCCGTCCAGGATCGCCCGGACAGCGTCGCAGATCGGTTCGGTGAAATCGTCGCCCTCCACCAGGACGGTGAAGAAGCCCGTGATGGAGCCGCGCCGGAAGTTGCCGGCCCGCTCGAAGATCCTGGGCAGCAGGTTGAAGACCGACGGCGTGTACCCCTTCTGGCTGGGCGGCTCCCCGGCGGCCAGTCCGATCTCCCGCTGCGCCATGGCCAGCCGCGTGACGGAGTCCATGACCAGCAGCACGTCCGCGCCCTGGTCGCGGAAGTACTCCGCCACGGCCAGGGCCACGAAACAGGCGCGCACGCGCAGCGCCGCCGGCCGGTCTGAAGTGGCCACCACCACCACCGAACGCTCCAGCCCCTCGGGCCCCAGTTCGTGGTCGATGAACGCCCGCACCTCGCGGTTGCGTTCCCCCACCAGCGCCACCACGCTGACGTCGGCGAAGTTGTGCCGCGACATGGCCCCGAGCAGCGTGCTCTTGCCCACGCCGCTGCCTCCGAAGATGCCGATCCTTTGTCCCTTCCCGATCGGCAGCAGGCTGTCCACCGCCCGTATGCCGGTCACGAGCGGGTGGACGATGTGTTCCCGCTCCAGCGGGTTGGGAGGGTTCCGGTACAGCTCGTAGGAATGTTCGGCGTCGATGTCCGGACCGGCGTCGAGCGGCTTGCCGAAGCCGTCGAGCACGCGGCCGAGCAGCCGCGGCCCCACCTCCACCCGGGCCGCCTCGCTGCGCGCCACCACGGGATTGCCCGGCCGCAGGCCGCTGGTCTCTTCGAGCGGCATCGAGAGCACCCTGCCTTCCCGGAATCCGATGACCTGCGCCCGCACCTTCTGGCCTTCCGACGCGTGTATCTCGCAGAAGTCCCCGATCGCCGCCACGGGCCCCCGGGATTCCACCAGCAGCCCAACGACGTCGACCACCTCGCCGGTCCAGCGCATCGGGTCGAGCGAAGCCAGTTCCTCAAGGTACGGGCTGAGGGAGAGAGGTTCTTCTTTTCTCACGGGCTTGTGCCTCTTACGTTCCGCCGCGCAGCCGGTCGGTCAGCCCCCGGCCGATCTCCTCAAGTTGAGTCTCCACCGAGGCGTCCAGACTGCCGCGTTCGGTCTCGAAAATCACGTCTCCGGGCCGCCGCCCGCGGTCCGCCACCACGCGGATGCCGCGGCCTTCCGCGAATTTCTCCAGCGCCCGGCGCACGCCGTCCTCCAGGTCAGGATGGACCTTCACGCGGTGGATCTCCTGGCTCTGGAGCTTGTCCAGAGCCACCCGGATGAGGCCGGCCAGGGCGTCGGGGTCCACGCTCAACTCGCGGTGGAGGATCCGGCGGGCGATGGCCGCGGCGAGCTTCACCACGTCCTCCTCGGCCTCTCTTCGCGCCCTCCCGCGCAGCGCGGCCAGGGATTCGGCCGAATGGGCCAGCCGCTCGACGGCCGCGCTGACAGCCGCCTGCGCCGCGGCCTCGCCCTCGCGAAACCCGCGCTGATATGCTTCCTGGAGTTGTTGTTCCCCCGGACCCGGATGGCCGGCTGCCGCTGTGTCCACGCGGAGTTGCCGCCGCACCAGAACCTCCTGGGGGAATCCCGTCGCGGGACGCCACGGCCCCGGCTCGTCCGGACCGGCCCGGCCCCCCTTCAGGACTCTAGACGACATACTGCTCCCCGGCGGCGTCCTTCAGGCTCAGCACGCCCTGGGACTCCAGTTCCCGCACCACCGCGATGATGGCCTGCTGCGCCGCCTCGACCTCCTTGATCTTGACCGGACCCAAGGCCTCCATGTCCTCCACCAGCATGTCCTTGCCGCGCTGCGACATGGCGGCCAGCAGGTGGTTCTTCAGCTTCTCGCTGGTACCCTTGAGAGCCAGGGTGAGCAGCTTCCGGTCCACCTTGCCCAGCAGTTCCTTGATGCCGTTCTGGTCGATCAGGAGCAGGTCCTCGAACACGAACATCAGGTGGCGGATCTGCTCGACCAGTTTTTCCTCCTGCTGGCCCATGGTCTCCAGGATCTCCTTGCTCACGCCCGAGTCCAGCCGGTTAAGCAGTTCGGCCACCGCCCTCACGCCGCCGTAGGATTGCCGGCTGATCTGCCCCAACCCTTTCAGCTTCTGGTGGACGATGGACGCGATCTTGGCGATGATCTCGGGCGAGATCTGGTCCAGCCCGGCCATGCGCAGCGTCACCTCCGACCTTAGCTCCGGGGGCAGCGCCATGAGCAGCGCGGCGGCCTGCGAACTGCTCAACTGGCTGACAACCAGCGCAATGGTCTGCGGGTGTTCCTGCATCACGAACTTGGCCAGTTGCTGGGGATCGGCTTTCTGGAGCGCCGTGAAGTCCTCCGTATCCATGTGCAGAGTGCGCGCCAGGTGGGCCAGTATCCGCTCGGCCGCCTCCGGGCCGAAAGCCCCCACCAGCAGCCGCCGCGCGTTGTCCAGCCCCCCCTTGAGAACGTATTCACGCGCCAGGATCATGTGCTGGAACTCTTCCAGAATGGCTTCCGCCTGGTCCGGACTGACCGAAGAGGTGCGCGCCACCTCGCGGCTGATGGACTGGACCTCGGACTCGGACAACTCCCGCATGAGTTCGGCGCTGGTTTCCTGCCCCAGGGTCAACAGCAGGATGGCCGCCTTCTGGACGCCCGGGATGGCGGTTTGGGCCTTGGGAGAGTTGAGGATCATCCGGGCTACTCCTCTTCGTCCGTCAGCCAGCTTCGCAGGATCTGCGCGGAGGAGGCGGGATCCTTCTTGATCGTTTCTTTAAGACGGCCGGCTACAATTTCGGATTTCCGGGGAGGCGGAGCCGGCAGCTCGGGGTAGGTTTCAGACGCCTCCTGGATGCTTGCAGCCTCGGCGCCGCCGGTGACGGCCGCCGCCGCCGGCTTTGCGCCGGGCAACTGAGCGACCACGGTGGCGACCCTCTTCCTGCGCCTGCCTTTCCACAGCAGGAAGCCGGAAGCCAGCAGCAGAAGCCCCACCGCCCCGCCCGCCCCCATCAGCGTCTTTACGCCCCCTATCCTCTCGAGCCACGGCGGGAGCGGGGTGCGCGGCGCGGGGGCTGCCGGCGGCGGCCCTTCCATGGGTTCCGAAGCGAGCGGCGTCTCAAACGGCAGGCTCTCCACGATGAGCTGATCGCCTCGCTCGGTGTTGAGGCCGGCTGCCGCCGACACCAGGTCGCGCACCGCCTTCAGGCGTTCGGGCGGGGGGGGCTCGGCCACCGCGCGCCGGGTGGCGCCCTCGGCCACCCACCGCCGTTCATGGTCGAGCAGCACGGCCAGCGAAATCCGCCTCACCGCGCCCTGCGGCAGCTTCACCCGCTTCACGCTCCGGCTGGACTGGTAGGTGATGCTCTCCGTCATGCGGGATACGCCGCCCGCGCCCAAAGTTACGGTAGCCTGCGAGGTTGGGCGCGGAAGGTTCGACGCCGTTCCCGGCACGCCGGACTGCGTGTTTGCTCCGGTGGTCTCCTCGGTCTTCTGGCTGGTCAACATGACGGAACGCGCAGGGTCGAAGTTCTCTTCGCTCTGTTCCCCGCTCGTGAAATCGCACTCCACGGCGGCGCTGACGCGAAACTTGTCCGCTCCGACCAGCGGCTCCAGGGTGGTGGAGATCTTCTGCACGAGGTCGCGCTCCAGAGCCTGCCGGAACTCCAGCGTGGCTTCCGAAGGTGCGTCGGATTCCGGCCCTTCCGCTCTGCGGGGCCGGTTCAACAGGTTGCCCTGCACGTCGAGGACTGACACCGCCTCCGGGCCCAGCCCCTGGACCGCGCTCGCCACCAGGTGGCTGATGGCGACGACGTTCTGAGGGGCGAGCCGCGCCCCCGGTTTCAGCTTCACCATCACGCTGGCCTTGGCCGGCTGGCGCGCTTCCAGGAAGACCGAGTCCTTGGGGAAAGCCAGGTGCACGCGCGCCTGCTCCACCGCGGCCAGCGACACCACCGACCGCTCCAGTTCGCCTTCCAGCGCGCGCCGGAAGTTCACCTGCTCGGCGAACTCCGTGGCGCCGAAGTTGGTGCGGTCAAACAGCTCGAAGCCGATCCTGCCGTTGCGCGGCAGGCCCGCCGCGGCGAGCGATAGCCTCAGTTCCGCCACCCGGGCGGAGGGCGCCAGGACCGTGCCCCCGTCCGGGGAGATCCGGTACTCCGCGCCGCTTTGCTTCAGCCGCTCCACCACGGCAGCGGCGTCCTCGGCTTCCATGCCGGAATAAAGCGGCCGGAAATCGCTCTCGCGCTTCCAGCGGACCAGGTAGAACAGCCCGGCGCCGGCCGCCGCCACTACGAGCACGATGCTGGTCAGTTGGCCCGCGCTGAAGCTGCCCAGCAGTTTCCTGATTTGCGCCATGGTCCGTTTGAGAACTCAGCGCTCCGCGCCGCCTCCTACAATTGCATCCGCATGATCTCCTGGTATGCCTCGACCACCTTGTTCCTGGTTTGAAGGAACAGTTCCAGGGCCAGTTCCGCGCGCTGGGCGGCGAGCAGCGTGGCGTGCAACTCTCCTCCCTGGCCGGTGAGCAGGCTCTCGACCGCCTGCGCGGCTTCGGCCCGCGACTGCTCGACTCCTCCGATGGCGCCTTCCAGAACCCTGCGGAACGCGCCCGGCTGGCCCGCGGCCGCAGTGGCCGGAGACGGGCCGGCTAGGGGAATGGATCGAATCGGGGCAATGGCGGCCATAGCGTTAAGTCGGGGGGCACGCGCCGTGCCAATGAGCGGAGCGTGGTTTGAGGGGGATAGAGCCTCAGCGCACGGCACAAACTCGCCGCCGCCAAACTCTCGCCGTCACCGGCAGACCCCCGGCCGGCGAGAGGGCGGACAGGCGGCCGTGACCGCAGTGGGCAACCTCGTGGCCGGAGGCTCCTTCAAGGAGAACGTACGGAAGCTTGCCACCGTGGCGGAGTATCACCAGGAAGCGTAGCCGCGGCGGGAACAAGCCCGCCGGGGTTTGCGTAGTATCGGGGGGAGAGGCGATCACGATGTTCTGCACGCAATGCGGCTTCAAGCTCGAAGACAGCGACCTTTTCTGCGCGCAATGTGGAAAGCCCGCCCGGCCCGATGCGCCCCCGCGCGCCCAGCCGGCGCGCAAGCAACTCTCGCGGCCCGTGTACCGGAAGAAGATCGCCGGAGTGTGCGCCGGATTCGCCGACTACTTTGACGTGGACGTCACGCTCATCCGCATACTGTGGCTGATCCTGGCCCTGGTATGGGGCTTCGGCTTCGTAGCCTATGTCGTGGCCTGGATCGCCATGCCCAAGGACTTCAGCCAGCCGCCGGCCGGAGCGTATTGATCGAGCCGGTCCTCTTCGATTCGTAGACCGCGATGGCCGCTTCCTGCAACAGGATGTAGCCCAGTTCGTCCACCCCTTCGAGCAGGCACTGCCGGGCGAAGCTGTCCACCGGAAACCGGGTCTGCTTCCCGCCGGGCAGAGTGATGGTCTCGGAAGCCAGGTCCACCTGCACCTCGGCATCCTCGGGCAGGGCGAAGAGTTCCGCGTGGACGTCCTTCGGCACGACGATCGGCAGCAGCGAATTCTTGAGCGCATTCTGCTTGAAGATGTCGGCGAAAGAGGTGCTGATCACCGCCCGGAAGCCGAATTGCGTGAGCGCCCAGGGAGCGTGCTCGCGCGAGCTGCCGCAGCCGAAGTTGCCGCCGGCCAGCAGGATCCGGCAGCCTTTGGCGCGCGGAGTATTCAGGATGAAATCAGGCTTGGGCCGGCCCTCGGCGTCGTAGCGCCAATCATAGAAAAGCTGGTCTCCCAGGCCATCTTTGGAGATGGTCTTCAGAAAACGCGCCGGGATGATCTGGTCCGTGTCGATGTTGTCGATAGGGAGCGGAACCAGGCGGCTGGAAAACGGCGTGAACTTGGTCATAGCAGTGTCCTCGCGTCGGTGACTACGCCGGTGACCGCACAGGCCGCGGCGGTCAGCGGGCTGGCCAAGAGCGTGCGCCCGCCCGGCCCCTGGCGGCCTTCAAAATTCCGGTTGCTGGTTGAGACGCTGTACTCGCCGGGCCTCAGCATGTCGCCGTTCATGGCGATGCACATGGAACAGCCCGATTGACGCCACTCGGCCCCGGCCTCCAGGAAGATCTTGTCCAGACCCTCGGCTTCCGCCAGACGCTTCACCTCCTGCGAACCGGGAACGATCAGGGCACGGACGCCCGGCTTGACCTTGCGGCCTTTCAGAACCCTGGCTGCGTCCTGCAAGTCCCTCAGGCGCCCGTTGGTACAACTGCCTATAAAGACCACCTGGATGGGGTGGCCAAGCAGTGGCTTGCCAGGCTGCAAGTCCATGTAGTGCAAGGCCTTGGCGATGGAATCCCGCTCTTGCGCGTCTTTGGCCTGAGCCGGGTCGGGGACAAGGGCCGTCACCGGCATTCCCATGCCCGGGCTGGTTCCGTAGGTGATCATCGGCTCCAGCGCCGAGACGTCGAGGCTCACCTTCCGGTCATACGTGGCGCCCTCGTCCGTGGGTAGCTTCTTCCAGCGGGCCACGGCGGCGTCCCAATCGGCGCCTTGCGGGGCATAAAGCCGCCCTTTGACGAACTGAAAGGTCGTGTCGTCCGGGGCTACCAGCCCGGCCCGCGCGCCGGCTTCGATCGACATGTTGCAAACCGTCATACGCTCTTCCATCGAGAGCGCCCGGATGGCCGAACCGCAGTACTCGAATACGCAGCCGGTTCCGCCGCCGGTCCCGATCTTGGCGATCAGGGCCAGTATGATGTCCTTGGCGGAAACGCCCCTGCCCAGCCTGCCGTCCACGGCGACCTGGTAGGTGAGGGGCTTGCGCTGTAGCAGGCACTGGGTGGCAAGGACGTTTTCCACCTCGCTCGTCCCTATGCCGAAGGCGAGGGCGCCGAAGGCTCCGTGAGTGGCCGTGTGGCTGTCGCCGCAAACCACGGTCATGCCGGGCTGCGTGGCGCCGGACTCCGGCCCCATGACGTGTATAACCCCTTGGCCCTCGCTCTTCATCCCGTGGCAGACAATGCCGAACTCGGCGCAGTTAGCCTCCAACTGGGCCACCTGTTTGGCTGCTACCGGGTCGGCGATGGGCAGAGACCAGTCGATGGTGGGGATGCTGTGGTCCGTGGTGGCCAGCGTCAGGTCCGGCCGCCGGACCTTCAGGCCGCGCCTTCTCAAGCCTTCAAACGCCTGGGGCGAAGTCACTTCGTGGACCAGGTGCAGGTCGATGTAGAGCAGCGCGGGCGCGCCCGGCTGTTCGGTCACGACGTGCGAGTCCCAGATTTTCTCAATGATGGTGCGAGGTTGAGTCATCGTAGTGCGGCGCAAACCGCCTCTCCTACTTCAGTCGTTGTTGCTGGCTTGCCGGCCGGCTTCAGATCAGCCGTCACGCGGCCGCTGTTGAGAACAGTTTCCATGGCACGGTTCACTGCATCGGCCTCCTGCTTCAGCCCGAAACTGTACTCCAGCATGGCCGCCACCGAGCCGATTGCCGCCAGCGGGTTGGCCTTGTCTTGTCCCGCAATGTCGGGCGCCGACCCGTGGACCGGTTCGTAAAGGCCGGCCCAGGCGCCTGTTGACCGCCGTTCGCCGATAGAGGCCGACGGCAGCATCCCGATCGAGCCGGCCAGCACCGCCCCCTCATCGCTCAGGATGTCGCCGAACATGTTCTCGGTGACCAGGACGTCGAACTGGCGGGGGTTCAGGATCAACTGCATGGCGCAGTTGTCCACGAACAGATGATCGAGTTCCAGGTCCGGAAACTCCGGCGCCACCTCGATCACCACTCTGCGCCAGAGTTGCGACGTCTCAAGCACGTTGGATTTGTCGACGCTGGTGACCTTCCGGCGCCGCCCGCGCGCCAGGTGAAACGCCATCCGGGCGATCCGCTCGATCTCCCAGCGGCTGTAGGCCATGGTGTTGACGCCGCGGGTCTCGGCGCCTTCCCCCGAGATCCCGCGGGGCGTGCCGTAGTAGAGCCCGCCGGTCAGTTCGCGGACGATGATCATGTCCACGCCTTCCACCAGGTGGTTCTTGAGGGGTGAAGAATCGAGCAGCGCGGCATAGGCGCGCACGGGCCGGAGATTGGCGTACACGCCGAGGGCCTTGCGAAGGCCGAGCAGGCCTCTCTCGGGCCGCTTCTCCGGGAGCCAGGAGTCGAACTCCGGCAAGCCGACGGCTCCCAGCAGGGTGGCGTCCGCCTCCAGGGCCAATTGGAGGGTTTCCTCCGGCAGCGGCGTGCCCACGTTGTGGATGGCGACGCCTCCCAGCAGGCCCTCGGTCAATGTCAGCTTGTGGTGGAACTTGCCGGCAACTTGCTTCAGGACGCGGACCGCTTCACGGGTCACTTCCTGGCCGATCCCGTCGCCGGGCAGCACTAATACATTGAGATTCATGGCTTTTCCTGCGGAGAAAGCCTGATTGTACCGCGCCCGAGAAGTCCCCCGCAGGTTACCTCACGGCAACTGCGCCGGAAACCTGCCGGACCAGCCCGGCGATCTCCTCGTCGAGCAGCCCCTTCTTGCGATCCGCCAGGGTGATAAACCGCCGGTAGACCTCTTCAAGTTGCTCCCTGGTCAGTTGAAAGCCGAGGTGCTCGCAGCGATCCCGGAGCGCATGACGCCCGCTGTGCTTGCCGAGCACCAGGCTGCTCTCGGGAACGCCCACCGTCCTGGGGTCCATGATCTCGTAGGTCGTCCGTTCTTTGAGAACGCCGTCCTGGTGGATGCCGGCCTCGTGCGCGAAGGCGTTGCGGCCGACGATCGCCTTGTTCGGCTGCGGCCCGAAGCTGATCAGTTCGGAGAGCAGCCGGCTGGCGGGATACAGGTGCTCGGTCCGGATACCGACCTCGAAGGGCAGGCGGTCCTGCCTCACGCGGATGGTCATGACCAACTCTTCGAGCGAGCAGTTGCCGGCCCGCTCCCCGATGCCGTTGATGGTACACTCCACCTGCCGGGCGCCCGCCTGGACCGCGGCGAGCGAATTGGCCACCGCCAGTCCCAGGTCGTCGTGGCAGTGCACGCTGACGATGGCCGTATCGCCGAGGGCGCGGGCCATGCGGCCGATCAGTTCCGCGTGCTCGTCCGGAGTGGAGTAGCCCACCGTGTCGGGCAGGTTCACGGTCCGGGCGCCGGCCGCCACGGTGGCCTTGGAAACCTGCTCGAGGTAGTCCAGGTCGGTGCGGGTTGCGTCCTCGGCGGAGAACTCCACGTCGTCGACGTAGCGGCGCGCCAGGGCGACTGCCGCCGCAGCCTCCTCCAGCACCTGCTGGCGTGTCTTGCGCAGCTTGTGCTTCAGGTGGATGTCGCTGGTTGCGATGAACGTGTGCAGCCGGGGCCGTTTGGCCTTCTCCAGAGCGCGGGCGGCTCGTTCCACGTCCAGCGTGCACGCCCTTGCCAGCGCAGCCACCGAGACGTCCGGGAACTCGCGGCTGATGGTGTCAACCGCCTCAAAGTCCCCGTCCGATGCGATCGGGAACCCGGCTTCGAGGGTATCGACGCCGAGTTCCACCAACTTGCTCGCCATGCGAAGCTTCTCGCTAACGGTCATGCTGCATCCGGGTGACTGTTCGCCGTCCCGGAGCGTGGTGTCAAAGATGTGCACGCGATTGTTCACTGGTTCCGCCCGCGTTCTGGTTTCTGCCCCGCCGGCCTGTGTCTCCGTGGCAGGGCATGCACTCATTATGCCGCGCCGATGTTAAATTTGACAAATTTATATTTGGCTGATATATAATAAAAAACACTAATGCAATAAGCGAAAATTATTCTGCCAGAATGGAACATTAACAGTATGGAGCTGTACTCTCTCAAGGTATTCCAGGCCGTAGCCACCGAGCGCAGTTTCTCCCGGGCGGCGGAGAAACTGCTGCGCACCCAACCGGCGGTATCGCTTGCCGTGCAACGTCTGGAAACAACGCTCAACGAGCGCCTGCTGGACCGCTCGGGAAAGGACGTCCTGCTGACCGAGGCCGGCCGGATCGTTCTGGACTACGCGCGGCGCTTTGAGAACCTGAAGCGGGAACTGGAGGTCGCACTCACCGAGTTGCGCGACAACGCCGCGGGCCGGCTGGTGATCGGAGCCAACGAATCAACGACCTTATACCTTTTACGCCACATTCAGCGGTACCGGCGGCTCTATCCCAAAGTGAAAGTTCAGGTGCGGAGGACCCTTTCCAGCCGGATACCGGGCCAGTTGCTGGACGGAGACCTGGAGTTGGGCGTCATCAGCTATGACCCTGAGGATGACCGGCTCTCGGGCACCGTGATCTACACCGATCACCTCTCCTTCGTGGTCTCGCCCGAGCACCGGTTCGCGCGGCAGAATTCGGTTTCGATCCAGGATCTGGGGCTGGAGACCTTCATCGCACACAACGTGCTGTCTCCGTACCGGGAGCGGGTGTTGCGCGAGTTCCAGCGCCACAAGGTGGCGCTCAACATGGACGTCGAGATGCCGACGGTCGAAACGATCCGGAAACTGGTGCAGCGGAACGAGGGAGTGGCGTTTCTGCCGCGCATGTGCGTGGAGCAGGAACTGGAGCAGGGCACGCTGTGCGAGATCGAAGTGCCGGAACTTGAGCTGGAGCGCCAGATCCGGCTGGTGTATCCCGCCCGCCGCGCGCTCAGCTACGCCGCCAAAGCGTTTCTGGAGGTGGTGAAGGGAAGTGGAGGGAAGGCCGCCCCGCGCTGATCCCGCCTCCAGGCTCATCTTGTGTGAGAAACGCATCCCCGCTTCAGGCTCATCTTGTATGAGACAAGACTTTCACTCGACAGAAACGCGCAAGATGCGCGACAATGGAGAGGTCGGTTCCTGGATGCCCGCGGCGGCTTTGCCTTGCCCTATTCCCGGCGTTGTCCATGCAATATTGCGCGTCCGGGCAGAAGGTCCGGCTCCGCCTTGAGGCGCCTCCCGGCGAGCCGCGAAGGCTTGACGCGGCCGGCGGCGCCACGTTTAGGGAAAGCATCGGATGAGCACAGCGACAGCAGGTCTTATGGGTGACACAGGTCATAGGCACACGAATCCTCACATGATCCCGGACGACGAGGAGAAGAGTACGTACCGGTGGATCATCATCGCAGCCAAGCGCGCCCGGCAGCTTCAGGGCGGCGCACGTCCGTTCCTGCCCACGACTTCCAAGAAGCCCACGGTGATCGCCATGGAGGAGGTCCGGCGCGGGCTGGTCAAGTGGGAGGACCCCGCCAACGCTCCGGCCGAGGAGCCCGAGCCGCAAGGAGAATAGCGCGTGCGCGCCCTGGTTGGCGTCGGCGGCGGCATCGCCGCTTACAAGACGGCGGAACTGGTTCGCGCGCTGGCGGAACGCGGCGTCGAAGTACAGGTGGCCATGACCTCGGCCGCCCAGCAGTTTGTTCAACCGCTGACCTTCGCCGCGCTGACCGGCCGCAGGGTGATTACCTCCCTCTTCCCCGCCGCCGGCGGCGCTGAAACGCTTTCCAGCGCGGTGGAACACGTCAGCGTGGCTCAGGAGAGCGACGTCCTGGTGGTGGCGCCGGCCACGGCGGATCTCATGGCCAAGTTCGCTCATGGACTGGCCGACGACTTCCTTTCGACGGCTTACCTGGCCTTCACTGGGCCGGTGGTTCTGGCCCCCTCCATGAACAACAACATGTGGCTGCATCCCGCGACTCAAGCCAACCTGGAGGTTCTCCGTAGCCGGCGCCACCTGATTGTCGGGCCGGATGAGGGCCTGCTGGCGTGCGGCACGGCCGGTCCGGGCCGCATGTCCCAGCCGGACGTCATCGCGCAAGCTGTGCTCTCCGCCGTCAATCTCCGACGGGACCTGGAGGGCGAGACGGTTTTAGTCACGGCGGGCCCCACGCAGGAACCCGTGGACCCGGTGCGTTTCCTCTCCAACCGGTCTACCGGCAAAATGGGATACGCGCTGGCTGAGGCCGCTCTGGCCCGCGGCGCGGACGTGATACTGGTCTCCGGCCCGGTACACCTCACCCCTCCGCGCGGCGCCCTGGTGGTGGGTGTCCGCACTGCGGCCGAGATGCGTCAAGCCGTGCTGGATCACCTGGAGCGGGCGACGATCCTCATCAAAGCGGCGGCGGTCGCGGATTACCACGTGGCGAAGGTTCCCGAGCACAAGGTCAAGAAGACGTCAGCGCGTCTCTCCCTGGAACTCGACCCGACTCCCGACATCCTGGCGGAACTGGGACGGAAGAAAGGAGACCGGCTGCTGATCGGTTTCGCCGCGGAGACCGAGGGCCTCCAGCAAGAGGCCCGGCGGAAACTCAAGTCGAAGAATTGCGACATGGTGGTGGGCAACCTGGTGGGACGGGAAGGCGCCGGCTTCGAGAGCGACACCAATGAGGTGATTCTCGCCCTCGCCACCGGCGAGACTCTGGCGCTTCCGCCGGCATCCAAGCGCGATGTCGCCGGCCGCATCCTGGACGAGGCGTTGAAACTGCGCCTGGCCCTACACTCCGCCCAATGAACCGGGAGTCGCTGCGGCAGTACCTGGTCTACTACCAGGACCTGGGGATCAGCCACGTTTACCGGCGCGGCGCCGCCGCCGCGGATTCCGGCCGGGCATACCCCGCCGCCGCTGCGGAATCGGCGAGCAGCGGCAACGGCGAAGCCGGCCCTGCCCGGCCGGTGGAAGGCGGCGAAAACGAACCTCCGGAGACTCTGGCCGCCATCCGCGAGGACATCGGCGACTGCCGCCGCTGCCGCCTCCATGAAGGCCGCGCCAATATCGTTTTCGGCGCGGGCAACGAGCAGGCCAGGCTGGTGTTCGTGGGCGAAGGGCCGGGCGCCGACGAGGACGAACAGGGAGTGCCCTTCGTAGGCCGCGCAGGCCAGTTGCTGACCCAGATGATAGAGGGAACGGCGCGCAAGGAGGGGATTCCGCTCCAGCGCAAGGACGTCTACATCTGCAACGTGGTGAAGTGCAGGCCTCCTGGCAACCGCGCGCCGCAGCCCGACGAGATGGAGACCTGCGGCCGGTTCCTCGTCCGGCAATTGCTCGCCATCCGGCCCCGCGCGATCTGCCTGCTGGGAGGAACCGCCGTAAAGGCCCTGCTGGGGCGCAAAGAGGGCGTCACCAGGCTGCGCGGCAACTGGTACCGCTGGAGGGAGATCCCGGTCATGGTCACCTACCACCCCTCGTACCTGCTCCGCCCGCATAACCAGTCCGCCAAGCGGGAGGCGTGGGAAGACCTGAAGAAGGTGCTGCACTACGTCTATGACTGAGACGCGCCGCGGGCTGTTCATCACCTTCGAAGGCATCGACGGAAGCGGTAAGACCACCCAGATGCACCGGCTGGCGGCCAGGCTGCGCGAGGCCGGCCACGAGGTGCTTGAGACCTATGAGCCGGGCGGAACGCCGATCGGCGTGCAGGTCCGCCGGATCCTGCTCGACGCCGCCAACCAGGAGCTTTGCGCCACCTCGGAACTGCTCCTGTACTTCGCTTGCAGAGCCCAGAACGTCGTCCAGTCGATTCTGCCGGCGTTGCGGGAAGGCAAGATCGTTCTGTCGGACCGGTTTACCGATTCTACGCTGGTATACCAGGGCGTGGGACGGGGGCTGGGGACGGAAGTGGTGCTGGCGCTGGACCGGATCTGCTGCCAGGGACTGCGTCCCGATCTGACCCTGCTGGTCGACATCGACCTGGAGACGAGCCTCGCCCGGGCGCACGCCCGCAACCGG
The DNA here is from genome assembly GCA_020851555.1 of Bryobacterales bacterium. Taxonomy (GTDB): domain Bacteria; phylum Acidobacteriota; class Terriglobia; order Bryobacterales; family Bryobacteraceae; genus DTKY01. The sequence continues at coordinate 21,927 of JADZCM010000017.1, forward strand.
ACCCTGCGGCAGGCGGACCACGCCTTTTCGGAGACGCGCATGGACGATCAGGCGGCGGACTTCCACCAGCGGGTCCGGAAGGCCTACCTGGAACTCGCGGCGGGCGAGCCACAGCGCGTCACTGTTGTCGACGGGCGCGGCGATGTTGCGTCCGTGGAGCAGGCCGTCTGGAACGCCGTGGCCGTGCGTCTCGGGAAACTCCATGTCTGAGAATTTCCACGGCAACCGGAGGGTCGTGGCTGCCTTGGACCGCATGGTCGAGTCCGGCCGCCTGCCTCAGGCCATACTGCTGGCCGGTCCGGAAGGGGTGGGGAAGGCGACCCTGGCGCGCCGGCTCGCGGCCCGGCTTCTCGGCCGAAGGGAAAGGATCGAGCTGGATGACCTGAGCCTTCCCGCCAACACGGCGGTGATCGAGGAGCGGGAAAAGCTGCCCGCCGAAAAACGCGCTGAGGAGCCGCTCTTCTTCGCTTCCCACCCGGACTTCGTCACGTTTCCGCCCGACGGGCCGCTGCGGCAGATCACCATCCAGCAGATGCGTCTACTGCGTAACCGCGCCCAGTTCAAGCCCCAGAAAGGCGCCCGCCGCGTCTTCCTGATCGACCACCTGGACCGCGCCAACGAGCAGGCCGCCAATTCGCTCCTGAAGACGCTCGAAGAGCCGCCCGGCCATCTCACCCTCGTGCTTACGGCCGGGAACGCTCACGACCTGCTGCCCACCATCCGCTCACGCGCCGTGCCGTTCTACCTGAGCCCGCTCGATCCCGAGGACATGCGCCGGTTCGTGGCGGAACGGAAGCTCGACCATGCCGGGCGGCGCATCGCGATTGCCGCCGGCAGCCCCGGCGTCGCGGTCTCTCTGGACCTGGATCTGTATGACCGCCGCCGGGACGCGATGTTCTCGATGCTGCGGGCCGCGGCCGGCGTCACCGGATTCAGTTTGTGGATGGACTTCTCCGACGGGGTCGCCGCCCGCAGGAACGAGAAGCTGGAGGACTACCTCAAAGTGCTGTACGGACTCCTGGAAGACCTTCTGGCGATCCATCAAGGCGCGGGCTCTGTCCGCAACCCGGAGTTGCGCGGTGAGATGGAGCAACTGGCCGGCCGCGTTTCCTTCGACTGGATCCGCCGGGCGGTGGCCCGGACCGATGAACTCCTGATGCTCTCCCGCCGCAGTATTCAGAAGATCATCGCTCTGGACGCCTGGGTTCTGGCCATGAAGGAGCCAAGCGCGCACCGGGTTGCGGAGGCGGGGGGCGTGTGATATCAATGAACTAAAGTCGGGACCTGAAGACCCCCAGCCTAGCTGGAATCGAGAGCCAACGCCCGGTGCAGTTCCGACGTTCGATACACCAGGAGCAAATTCGTGGAAGCCGCCAACCGAAGACTCATCCGCCCGAGCCTGAATGGACCGAAAGAACAGGCCGGCGCCCGCCGGAGCCCGAAGCCGAAGGCCTCTCCGCCCGAACAGACTCACGCCGAGACCTTCTATTACCTGAAGCAAATGCAGGCCAAGACTCCGATGGTGGTGGTGTTGGAAGACGGCGAGACGCTCAACGGCGTCATCGAGTGGTACGACCGGGCCTGCCTGAAGATCAACCGGGAAGACGCACCCAACCTTCTCGTCTACAAGCCCGCCATCAAGTACATGTATAAGGCTTAGGGGCCGGCCGCCGGCAACTCCTCACCGGTGGCGTTCCTTCAGGGCCAGGCGTTCGGCCCTGCGCCGGGCCGCGTCGTTGTAGCGCCGCTTCTGTTCCTCCGTCTCCGGAATGACCGGCGCGACAGGCACGCCCCTCCCTTGGTCGTCGATGGCGACGAAGGTCAGATACGCGGATGAAGTGTGGCGCGTCTCGCCCGTGTAGAGGTCTTCCACGAAGACCTTCACGCCAACCTCCATGGAGGTGCGGAACACGCGGTTCACCGAGGAGCGCAGCATGACCAGTTGCCCGACGCGGATCGGGTGCAGGAACGTCATGTAGTCCACCGAGGCGGTAACCACGGTGGTGCGGGCGTGGCGCATGGCGGCCATGGCCCCGGCCAGGTCCACCAGGTGCATGACTTTCCCTCCGAGCAGAGTGCCCAGAGCGTTGGTGTCGTTGGGCAGCGCCAGTTCGGAGTACTCCGAGACCGACTCGCGGACGTAGCGTCCTTCCATCGCGGGTATCTTATCATGGAGAGGTTGGAGACGCCCTCATGCCCGGCAGCCGCCTGGAAGCCCTGAAGCGCATCCTCGCGCAAAACCCCGCCGACACCTTTGCGCGCTACGGCCTTGCCATGGAGCACCTGAAGGCGCAGGACTACGAGCAGGCCGTGGCGGAGTTCGAGGAACTGGTCCGGCGACAGCCCGACCACGCCTATGCGTGCTTCCACGCGGGGCAGGCGCTGGAAAAGCTCGGCCGGCCGGAAGACGCGCGCCGGATGTACCGGCAGGGCATCGAGGCCGCCGACCGCAAGGGCGACGCGCACGCCCGGAGCGAACTCCAGTCAGAACTGGACCGGCTGGGTTGACCGGAGCGCGCCTCGTCAAGGGCCCGGAACCTGGCCGGAAGGCCTGCGGAGCATGCCGGAAAACCTGCCCTGGGTGATCGCAGCCCGGCGGCCAGCCGCGGGGCAAGGCGCCTGTCTTGCCCGGTTCCCGCACTTCGCCGGGCTCTCCACAAGCTCCCGGATTCAGAATCTCCAGCTCAACCCAACCAGGGGCACCAGGTCGTGCAGCCATCCTTCGATCTTGGCTCCGCCGGCCGGCGCAATCACCTTGGTGGGGAAGGGCGAGACGTAGTCCCGGAACTCGATGCGCAGCATCATCCCCCTGCTCCGCTCCATCTTGACGCCGGCCCCCAGGCTGACCACGGGCAGCACCTGCCGCGTACGGGTGAGCAGCGCGTGTTGCATGAGCGGCTGGTACGGGGCTTCTTCTCCCGTGCCTCGCGTGAGTCTCGCGCCGGCGCCGGCCGCGAGGAAGGCCCGCGTCGCCGCGCGCCGGGAGCCGCGGTAGAGCAGCAGATCGTAGTGAACCAGGTGGGACTGGCCGCCGAAAGCGGCCTTCGCCCCTCCCTGGCTGAGCCGCAGGTCGCCGGGGCGGAAAGCGTAGCGGATTTCTCCTCCCAGGCGGGACGATACATCCTGGCCCAGGTGGACGGTGAAGGCGGGGGCGAGGGAAAGCCCGGCGGAGGCGCTCCCCGCCGGACCCGTCACGGAGGCTGACGGACTGTAGGCGAGGCCCGCACCGGCGCCGGCTTCCCAACCTTGAGCGAAGGCGGCGGCCGTGACAAAGAACGCGATCCAGATCCGGATGCGCATGGTTCTCCTTTTCGCTTGCGTCATCATTCGACCACCCGGACCGGCAGGCTCGTGGACGAACCGCCCTGGGTGATGGCCAGCGGTACGCTCAGACCGGTCGGGACGTGGTCCGGCACCTGGACATTGATTTGGTTCACGCCCACCAATCCCGGCGTCAATCCGGCGTAAGTCACCGGCAACGTGTGCCCGCCCAGCGTCACGGCGGGCGGATCGATCACCTGTGCCAGCGGATTGAGCGGGGCGGGCGCACCCGATTCGACAGCCGGCCAGGTCTGCCCCATGCCCGTGAGGTACACGACCAGCGCGTCACCCCTGTGCACCGGATTGGCCGCCGTGACCAGTTGCCCGTTGGCCGCCCGCACGAGGGTCGGAATCCCCGTAAGCGGGCCGGCCGTTCCGCTGAGAAAGACGCTCGGCGCGGTGGGGGCGACTTGCATGCGGTAGGTGTCGCTCACGCCTCCGGGCGTGTGCAGCACCAGCGATACGTTCCCGGTTGCCTCGTAGGGCATTTGTGCGTTGATCTGGCCCGGTGATACGAAGAGCATGGGAACCGGCGCGCCGTTGGCGAGCAGGCAGCTCTCGCCGAGCGCGCGGGGCAGCGGCATCTCGCTGGTGGCCGCGTTCATCGGGCTCAACTGGCTGCCGAACACGGCCATGAGCCCTCCCGGGGCTACCGGAACGCGGAAGTCCGCCGCGTTCACAACCTGTGAAATCCGGGGAGGGATTGTGGAGGCGTCGTAGTCCCAGGCCAGGACCGTGAAGCCCGACGTGGTCAGGGATACCAAGGCCCGCCGGTCGGCAAGCACCGCCAGCGTCCGCGTGAAGGCCGCATCCTCCGTGCCAAGCAAGGACGCTTCCGCCATTCGCGTGGGCGCGTAGGCCGAGCCCATCGCCAGATCGTACCTTTGTATGACCCCGGGGCTCGATGCCGAGACCGCCGTGGTGAGGAAGCCGGTCTGGTTGTGCACCGCGAAGCCGGAGGTGGCGCCGCCGCTCTTGTCCAGGGTCACCCAGGGAACCAGTGACGAATTCAGCAGAAGGTTGTCCACCACGAACCAGTTGTAGCTGGACGCCGAGTAGGCGCCGGCCAGAGACGCCGCGTCCTTGCGCGACACGGTGAAGGTGTCGGCGGTGGCATCGTACAGAAGCAGGTTGCCGTCCGCCTGCGCCGCCATGATGGCTGAGCCGTTGGCCGCCGCGGTGAGCACCGTATTCAGGTGTATGTCGTTCTCCCACACGCCGAGAGCCGGCAACTGGGCCGCCGAGCGCGTGGCGAAGTCCACCCGGTCGATGGTGTTCTTGGGTCCCGCCACGCGGGTGGCGGCCAGGATGGCGCGTCCCGAGGCGGCCAGGGAACGCGGGTAATGCCCCGCGGGGAAACGGATGGGATCCCGCGCCCACAGGGTTTCCAGATCATACACATTGGCGATCTGCGAGTTGTCGTTGCCCACCAGCAGGTACCGGCGGTCGAAGGTGAAGGCCATCTGGGTAGGCGTGTTGCCGGTGCGCAGACTGGCGATCAGGTGGTAGTCGGCGCCGTCGTAGACCAGCACCTCGTTGGTGTCCTGCCGGAGTATATAGAAGCGGTTGCGTGAGGGATCGGCCAGGATGTCGACGAGCCTGCCTGCAACGGAGACCACCGTCCCGCGCTGGTCCGGCGCGCGCAGGTTGATGAGCACGCGCAGTCTCTGCGGGGCGTTGACCGCCTGTGCGGATGTCACCTCGAGCCAGGCCTCGACCGTGCCGCTGCGATCGGCGAAGGCGCTTGGATCCACCCGCACCTGGAGGCCGGCCGGGGTAACGCCCGAGGCCGTCGAGACGGAGACGCCCGGCGTGGCGCCGGTGACCCGGAAGTCGAGCTGCCCGCCGGCGGCGTCCACGACGAACACTTCCTGCGCGGCGGCCCGGCGGTCGCAGAAGTTCGCCTGGAAGAACAGTTGCCCGGCAGAAAGCGTCAGGCGCCGCTGCCTCTCCCAGGCTCCCACGGGCAGGGCCATGATTCCGCTCGCCGAGATGGAGTACATGTAAGCGCCGTTCGCGCTGAGCACGGACTTGCCGGCCAGGTTCTCCGGCAGGTTGAAGCGCTCCCGCACCGCGAGGTTGTCGGCGTCGGCCACCATGAGCGCCGGCGCCTCCCCTGCCTCGCGGGGAATCTGGGCGTAAATCAGCCCGCGATCCGAATCGATGGCGTGGCTCCCGACGTGGAGCAGGCCCAGCGGGCTGGGGAACTGGGCCATGAGCGTGCCGCGCCAGTCAAACAAGCCCCAGCCGGCCGCGTAGTAACTTCCGTCCCGGCTCACGCTCACCACGCGCGGGCCCTGGGGCGGGTCGGAGACATACCCCAGCACCGTCAGGCGCTGCGGGTGCCGGTCGAAACGAAACCGGAAGGTATCGGTGAGCCCGTAGATGCGCTCCCCGTCCCCGGAGACGGCCAGCGAGGCGGCCACGATCTGGGGCGGGAGGTTGGCCGGAGGCACGGGCAGCGTGCGCGCCACCAGGTCCTGGAGGGTCGCCAGCAGCGTGAGGCCGCCCGTGGAAGGCTCGTAGAGCAGGAATTCGGTGGAGGTGGCCACCAGCGCGCGGTTGTCGCTGGTGAAGCCCGCGCCCAGCGGCGGAGAGGGCAGCGCGAAGGTCTGCCGCGCCCCCGTCCGCAGCCGGATGAGCGTCATGCCGTTGAGGGCGGTGGCCGGCGGCAGGAAGTTGGAGTAGTGCGTCACCAGCAGGTATTGCCCGTCCGGAGACAACGCCATCGAGCCGGGCTGCGCGGCCACCGGTATGGACGAGAGGCGGGTCAGGTCCGGGGTGGAAATCACCTCGATCTGGTTGGCGGTGTAGTTGGCGACGTAGAGCACGCCGCGCGCCTCGTCCAGCGCCAGGTCCGACCCGTGGCCGCCGATGGAGACCACCCGGCCCAGCGTGCCGGCCAGAAGACCGTGGGCCAGCCAGCAGCAGACGATTCCCGCCCGAAGCAAATCTCTCTTTCGCATACGTCCACCTCTCTCTATCGCCGTGGCCCTGCCGCGGGCCACGGCGGAAAATCACACTCGACGCGAACCCGGCCTGCTACTCGGTTCTCCGGCGGCGTCGCAAGACGATGACGGCAAGCAGCAGGGCCGCCATCGCGGCGCAGATGATTCGTACCATCGAAGCGTCCATCGCGTTCCTCCTTTCCGCCTTCCACGGCATGTCGAGCTCACAGGTTGTTCATCATCGGCAGCATCTCCCGCACGATGCGCACCGCCATGGGGCCCACCGTCACGACGAACAGCGTGGGCAGGATGCAAAAGAAGATCGGGAAAACCAGCTTGACTCCCACTTTGGCGGCCTTCTCCTCCGCCGTCTGGCGCGCCTGCACCCGCATGTAGTCGGAATGGGTGCGCAGGCTCTGGGCGATCCCGGTGCCGAACCGGTCAGCCTGGATCAGCACGGCGACCAGTTTTTTGAGTTCCTCCACCGCGGTCCGGCCCGCCAGGTTGCGTAGTGCTTCGGCCCGCCGCGTCCCGGCGCGCAACTCCAGGTTCACCAGCGTGAACTCCAGGCTGATGTCCGGATGAGCCAGTTCCATCTCCTTGGCGGCCTGCATGATGGCCTGATCCAGGCCCAACCCCGATTCCACGCAGATCACCAGCAGGTCGAGCGCGTCGGGCAATCCGCGCCGGATCCGGCGCTGGCGGCGTTTGGCCTTCAGTCCGACCATCCACCCGGGCGCCATGTAGCCCGCCAGGGCCGATCCCAGGATCGCGAACAGGCGGGTGTCGCCCGGCAGTTCGGTGCGCAAGACGGCGATGGCCGCCAGCACCGGCAGGATCAGCGCCGTGAGCAGTTTCGCGCCGTACAGGACGCGCAGCGCCCCCGGCTGCCGGTAGCCCGCGCGGATCAGAAGCTGCCCGGTCTTCCGGGGAGCGGTCTTCGGAGTGGGCAGCACGGCGCCGATGCGCGCCACCATGTCGCGGAACGCCAGGCTGGGATGAACCGCCAGGCGGACCTGGGCCGCCACGGTCTCTCCGGTGATCCGGTCGATGGCCGCCTTGGGGCGCAGCCAGAACCGGGTGGCCAGCAGCGAGGTCAAGCTCGCCAGCAGCACAAAGAGGATCACCGACAGCAGCAGGGGCATCGCTCAGACCTCGATCGACACAATCTTCCGGATCACGCCGTAGCCCACCAGTTGGAGGGCCGCCGCGCAGCCCGCCATCAGCCGGCCCGTGGAGTCGGTGAAAAAGAAAGTCACGTACTCCCGGTTGGTGAAGAACATAAGCCCGGCCACCACCAGCGGGATGGCGCTGAGCGCCGCGCCCGTCATCCGCCCGTGCGCGCTGACGGCCCGGATGCGGCCGCGCAGCTTGAAACGTTCCCGAATGACGTAGGCCAGCTTGTCGAGCAGCTCCGCCAGGTTGCCGCCCGTGCGCTTCTGGAGCAGCACGGCAGAAACGAAGAACTGCACGTCCATCGAGGGCACCCGGCCCGCCAGCTTCTGAAGAGCGCTCTCCAGGGGCAGTCCCAGGTTGTGCTCGTCGAAGGTCCGGCGGAACTCGCCCGCCAGCGGTTCCTGGAACTCGCGGTGGAGCATCTCCAGGGAGACCGAGAAGGCATGCCCGGCCCGCATCGAGCGGCTCACGAATTCCAGGCTTTCGGGAAACTGCTGCTCGAACTTCCTCTGCCGGGCCGTCCGCAGGCGCAGCACATAAGCCAGGGGGAGGGCCCCCGCGGCCGCGGCAACCAGGGGCGCCAGCCCCCGCACGGAGGGCAGCGCGTACCACAAGATGACAAAGACCACCAGGAAGCATCCGAGACAGGCGTGGATCAGCCGCCCCACGTGCCACTTGAGGCCTGCCTGCTCCAGCAGCAATTGCAGCCGGCTCTTGAGCTCCATGCGCGCCAACAGGCGCATGACCAGCTTCCCCGTCCGGGTGTCCTCGGTCTGGATCAAGGCCGGCGCCGCCTTGGCCGCTCTTTTGCCCGCCGCCTGGGTGGTGGTGCTCAGCAGCCGGCTTCGTATCCGGCCCGCCTCCGAGGAGCGGAAGGCGCGGGCTACCAGCCACCAGCAGAGCAGGAATACCGCCCAGCATCCCCCCACGATCAACCAGAAGCCCGTCACGGTTTCCCCCTCAGACCTCCTCGATCTCGTCGAACAGATCCGGCCGCAGCAGGATTCCGGCCGACAGCAGTTTCTCGTGGAAACGCGGACGAATCCCGGATGCCGCGAACCGGCCGATGACTTTGCCCTCCGGCGTCAACCCGCGCTTCTCGAAAACAAACAGGTCCTGCATGGTGATGACTTCGCCCTCCATGCCGGTGACCTCGGTGATGTTCACGACGCGGCGCGAGCCGTCGCTCAGCCGGGAGGCCTGCACGAACAGGTGCACGGCGCTGGAGATCTGTTGCCGGATGGCGGTAAGCTGCATGTTCGCGTTGGCCAGCGAGACCATCACCTCCAGCCGCGAGACCGCGTCGCGCGGGCTGTTGGCGTGAACCGTGGTCAGCGACCCGTCGTGGCCCGTGTTCATGGCTTGCAGCATGTCCAGAGCCTCGCCGCCGCGCACCTCGCCCACCACGATCCGGTCCGGCCGCATGCGCAGACTGTTGACCAGCAGTTCCCGCTGCCGCACCGCCCCTTCCCCTTCCAGATTGGGCGGCCTGGTCTCAAGGCGCGCGACGTGCGGCTGTTTTAACTGCAACTCGGCGGCGTCTTCGATGGTCACGATCCGTTCGCGCGACGCGATGAAGGCCGACAGCGCGTTCAGCAGTGTGGTCTTGCCGGCGCCGGTGCCGCCGCTGATGATGATGTTGAGCCGCGCCTTGACCGCGGCCTCCAGCAGTTCCATCATCCCCTGCGTCATGGCCTTGCGCTCCACCAGGTCGGGAGGCATCAGCCGGTCCCGGGAGAAGCGGCGGATGGACAGCAGCGGACCGTCCACCGCCAGGGGCGGAATGATGGCGTTGACGCGCGAGCCGTCCAGCAGCCGAGCGTCCACCATGGGCGTCGATTCGTCGATGCGCCGGCCCACCTGCGAAACGATCTTGTCGATCACGTGCATCAGGTGCGGATCGTCGCGGAAGGCGACGTTGGTCAACTCCAGCACGCCCCGCCGCTCGACGTACACCGCCTTGTGAGTGTTCACCAGGATGTCGGAAATCGTGGAATCCTCAAGCAGCGGCTCGAGCGGGCCCAGCCCGAACACTTCATCCAGGACCTCGTCGGTAATCTGCTGCTTCTCGACCGAACTGAGCAGCGTGGGCTCGCTCTCGATCAGGGTGACCAGCGCCTGCCGGATCTCCCCCCGGACCCGCTGGTTCTCAATGGTCGCCAGCGCGTCCAGGTTGATCTTCTCAAGCAGCCTCCGGTGCAAAGTGAACTTGAGCTGCTGGTATTCGGGCTTGAGCGCTCCGCGGGGGCGCGTGCCCTGCCGCAGCAGGCGCTGCTCCCAGCTCATCGTTCCGCCGGCTCTGGGGTCAGTCGCGGTAAGCATAGTCTATCCGTCGTGCTTGCCCCTAGGTGCCGGCAAACACCGGCCCCGGCTGGAGCACGAAGTCCACCCTCCGTTTTTCGCTTTTGGTTCCGCCCGCCAGCCGTTCGACGAGCCCCTGAATCCCATCTGCAAAAGAACCTTTCGGAACAGGCTCGCCCATGGCGGTCGCCTGATGGATCCCGGCGTGGTCGTCCGGCAGAGAGACCCGCGTGGGACACCCCAGGACCTTCTCCAGATCCTGGCCGCTCATCCCCTCGCGGCGTCCATGCTGGTTGACGACCACCTCCAGCCGGTCCTGCCCGACGCCCATCTGCGCCAGCAGGCGGACGGCTCTGCGGGCCAGATGCAGGCTGGGAAGTTCCGCGGTCGTGACCAGAAAGGTCTTGTCTACGCTGGCCAGAGCAAGCAGGCTCAGCGGGTGAAAGATGGATGGCAGATCGAGCAAGGTCCAGTCGTACCTCCGGCGCACCTGCTCCAGCGCCTGGCGAAAGCGCACCGGGTCGAGCGGCATCTCCGCCGGGGCCTCGGGAGCGGTGAGCACGCCCACGCCGCGGCAGTTGCCGGCCATCGACTCCACCGGAGCGAAGGCCGGCTGGTCAGCCGCCTCAAGCAACTCAAGAAAGGAGTGGGCCGACTGGCAGGCGACGTAGTATCCGACCGATCCGCCGGCCATGTCCAGGTCCGCCACCAGGACCCGCTGGCGGGTCAGGCGCCTCAAGGCGAAGGCCGCCTGGCAGACCAGGGTCGAGGCGCCCGAGCCCGGCTGGGCGCTGGAAAAAGCGATCACCTTGCCCGGCTCGCTCCCCGCCGCAGGCTCCGGCCGCCGCTGCCGCGCAATTCCGGCCACTGCGTCCTGCTGCACGTCCGGGTCGAAGGGCGCGGACAGGAACTCGCGCGCACCCAGTTTCAGCACGCGCATCACCGTGTCCGGACGGCTGGTGGTATCCAGGCCGATCACGGGCACGGGCGGGCGCAGCGAGGCCAGCCGCCGGATGAGCCCGCAGGAAGTCTCCAGATCCGAGCTGACGTCCAGAAGCACGACTTCCGGCTGAAGTTGCCGCAGACGGATTTCCAGCGTCTCTTCCGAGGGATACTTCTTGAGATCCGCCAGGATCTGGAACGCCTTGGATTCGGCCAGGGTGTCCGCGAACTGCGCGGCCAGGCCGCGATCCGGCGCAATCAGAATGGCCTTCAGTTCAGTCCCGCCGCTTGTGGCCGAAGAGTTCACCTTGCGGACCTCTACTTTCGGGCCTCGCCGCCCGCCGTCGGCGCCCAGGACGGCGGCAGCGGGGCGGCCGGCATGACCGGTTCCGGGTTCTGCCGGAGCGACTCGGCCGGATCGGTGATGACCGGCGTCACGATTACCACCAGTTCGGTCTTGGTCTTGTTCTCCTGCCGGCTCTTGAACAACACCCCGAGCACGGGTATGTTCGCCAGGCCGGGCACCTTGGACATGGTTTCGGTGGCGCGGTCGTCCAGCAGGCCGGCAATGACGAAACTTTGTCCCTCCGCCAGTTCGATGTCGGTTTCCATCCGCCGCGTGGCCAGCGCCGGAATGGTGAAGCCCGAGATCACCACGCCGTTGGCGAGGTCGATGGTGGAGACCTCCGGCTTGACGTGCAGCTTGATGGTCCGGTTGTTGGTGACCCGCGGCAGAAACGCCAGGCGGATGCCGAACTCCCGGAACGTCACGGTCACGGCGCCCACGTTGGCTCCGCCTTGAACGATCGGAACGGGAAACTCGCCGCCCACCAGAAAGCTGGCCTCCTTGTTGTCCGTGGCGACCAGGTTGGGTTCCGCCAGGATCTGAAGGACCCCCTGTGAGCGCAAAGCCTGGATAAGCATGCCTAGGTTCAGGTCCGGGCGGAAAGCGAAGATATTGAGCGCGTCCGAAAGGCTCCAGTTGCTGGCCTGGCCCGCGGCGGATCCGGGAACGACGCCGGTGACGCCGTCCATCATGAACCCCAGCGGGTAGATCCGGGACGGAGTGGGGGGGCTGAACTGGCCCGTGGTGGTTCTGCCCGAAGTGTTCAGGGCGCCGGTGGACATGAGGTTCACGCCGAAACTGGCGGTGGCCGAGCGGTTCAGCTCGGCGAACTTCACCCGCAGCATGATTTGCTTGTCGGGAGCGGGGGGCGCCACCTCCAGGTTGTTGACCACGCTCTTGGCCAGAGGCCCTACCAGCGCGGCGGCGCGGTCGGCGACGGTCTGGCTTGATACGCGGCCGGTCAGCGAGAGGGCCTCGCGCGCGCTCTGTACCTCGATGTTCTCCTCGGGGAAGGTCCTCCGCAACAGGTCCCGCACCTGCGCCAGGTCGTGCGCCACCGCCACCTTGAAAAACTGCCGGTGCCCCTGCTTGGACCACACTCCCACCGTGGACAATCCGTGGCCCTTGCCGAGCAGCAGCACTTCGCGCCGGCTTAAGGCGACCGTGTCCACGACGTCCGGCGAGGTGGTCGAGATCCGGGCTATATCAAAATCGCAGTCGACCACCCGGCTCTCTCCGACCGTGAGGGTGAGCGTCTGCTCCGTGGTCTGTCCGGCCGCCGGAAGGCTGAACAGCATCGCGGAGACCCACAGAACTGCAAAGAAGTCGCTTGCTCGCATTGTTAGTCCGCCCGCCTTAGTGACCACTGCCTGCTCCGATACGCTCCACGCTGCGGGTAGTCCCCCGAATGACGACGACCTCCTCCGGCGGCTCCTCGGGCGGAGGCGCGGAGACACGCGGCGGCTCCGGCGGACGCGGAGCGGCCGGCGCCGCCGCCGGCGCGGGCCTGGCCCGCCCGTACAATTCCGTCATGTCCCTGCCGGTGGTCTTGTCCGTGGCCGCGTCCGCCGAATTGCGCAGCACCAACTGGATCCGGCCTTCGTTGCCCGCCAGGGTCAGGATCTCCGCCTGCTCCGGCGTGACCAGGAGCGTGACCACCGGGACGTTCACGGCGCGCCCGCTGGAGTCCGGCTGGAGTTGTTGTCCCGCCGACAACACGGGCACATTCTGCAAAATGGTCGAGATCCGGGCTCCGGCATCGCCCGGCGGACGGACCGTTGCCAGCACGTCCACTCTCATGCCGGGAAGAACAAATCCGGCGACTCCGACCACTTCGTTCACCTTGACGGCCACGGCGCGCATCCCCGGGGGAATCACCGGCGCCAGGCCGAAGCCGCTGCCCCGATCAGCCAGGCGGGCGGCCACCACCGGCTCGTCGGCGAGGATGTTGCTCACCACGGGGCGGCCGACCACCTCCTCAATGTTGGCGAAGGCGCCGGCGGGGACGCGGTCGCGCGGCACGCGAACCAGTTTTACGTCGCCGGGCTTGATCTGCACGCCCACGCCGAGCGCGTGCGCGGCCGCTACCACCGCCGACGTTTCGACTTTGCCTTTATCAGTGCGGCGGCCCGCCCGGGAGGTCATCTGGTAGAAGATGCTCGAAACGACCAGGGCGAACAGGAGGCTTACCCCCAGGACGGTTAGGAATCTGCGGTCCATGTCGGTTCTCTGACTTCCCCTCTATCGGCCGGGCGGTGTGGCGGGATTAGGCCCGTTCCCGGCGGCGCGCGCATACAGCGCTGCCCTTTCGTCCGAGGCTATCCGCCGCCAGCCGGGATGGCCCTCCAGCAGCGACGCCAGCGGCCAGTGGCCGGGGACGAGCACCAATCCCAAGCCGTGCTTGTCAAGGAGGCGGTCCCATCCGGGGCGGCCTTCCACCAGCCTCAGATACTCGCCGCCGAGACCGGGCCCGTAGAAGTCACTGCGGCCGTCGATGAACACCTTCAGACGCGGCCAATGCCGGTAGATCAGGTAATCCCCCCACTGGTCAGTGGTGAAAACCCGGCGCCCTTCCCAGTTGGCGGGCACCGTCTTCAACAGGGAAACCGGGAACTTCGCCTCGGGGAAATCCCTCGGCCACTTGGACGCGGGGGTCGCCAGAATGGCGGCGGCGACGGCCGCCGCGGACCAGACGCTCAGACGCCGGAAAACGGGCGTCAGATCCGCTCCGAACTGCCAGAGCAGCCGACAGACCGACCGCGGCTGCGAGCCTTCCGCCCGGGCCCGCCACAGAGCGGAAACCTCGGCGGCCACCAGCGGCGACGCCAGCATGACGAACAGCGGCACGTGGCGTACGCTGGCCAGCGCCAGGTGCGCCCAGGCCACCACCAGCAGCGCGTCCGCCACTCGCCCGCGTGACAGCAGCCAGCCCGCCGTGAGCAGCCCGGCGATCAGCAGCAACTCGAAGTGCAGCAGGTTCTCTCCGCGGAAGCGCGGCGACTGGAATTCGTCCACGGCGCTGCGGATCCAGTCCGAGGTCAGGTAGCGCGCGATGTGCCGGTGCAGGCCGATCCCGTAAGGATTGGCCAGCGAAGCCGCCAGCGTGGCGGCGCCCAACAACGCATATCTCAGAGGGGGCGGTCCCGCGGCCGGCGACCGCTCCCCAGTCCTCCCCTTACGAAGCCGGAATGCCTCGCGGAGGCTGTAAGACCGCCCCGCCACGGCCTCTATTCCGAGCCCCGCCGCCAGCAGCAGCAAGCAGGCCGGCAGGGCGAAGAACCCGCCGTGGAGGTTCACCCAAACCGCCGAAAGCGGCACCAGCCACCACACGGCCTTCCCCGGATGGCGGCGGTCCCGCTCGACCATCCACCAGGCGGCGGGCATCAGCAGCAGCGTGAAGATGTGCGGGCGCGCCAGGTAATGAATCGACGAGGCGCCCACGCACAGCAGCGTGACGGGCAGCGCCACCAGCGCCTGCGCGCCCCGCCACAGCATGTAGCGGAAGACCAGCAGCGCGCCCAAGGCCAGCGTACACCCCGCCAGCCCCGCCACTCCCGCCAGCCCCCGCCATGCATGGACCAGGGCGAACAGAACGCCGGCCAGCCACTCCCAGGCGTACCAGGCCTCCGCGGAGCGCGTAAAAGAGAAGATGTCGCGATGGGGGACCGATCGCGTCTCCAGCATCCACTGGCCGGCGCGTATGTGCCAGCCCGTATCCCCGTCGGCGAGCAGCACGGTCCAGCCCTCGCCTGCCACGAAGAGCCACCCGATGAGCGAGACCAGCAACAGGTCGGCCAGCGAAGGCCGCAGCCATGCGGCCCGGCACACAACTGCTAGAAAACGGCGCACGCGCCTCCATGCGCCCTATCGGCGTGTTTGCCGGTCCCTTTAGCCGCGGGCGGACGGAAGGCTCATCGCACGGTCCCCACCTGCCCCGCCGCCATGAGCCGCGCGTCCATCCGGCCCAGATTCCTCTCCATGGCGGGCGTGAGCAGGCCGGTGTGGGGGCAATCCACCAGGTATTCGGGGATCTCCCAAACATCCTCGTCCGACGTCATCCAGCGGATGGAATCGAACCGCTTCAGGTTGACGGGCCGGGAGTAGCGCCTCAGCGTCTTCTCTCCTCTGAGGTTGAAGTAGTGCTCGAAGTAGGACATGGCCAGCTCGCGCAGCGTCCGGTACACCGGCTCTCTGCTCCGCAGCCCCGCGTAGTTGGATTTAGCCACCGCGCCCCAGTGGCCTCGCAGCCGGTACACGGCCAGGACGTGATCATCGTCGCGCACTGCCTCCAGGTCCACGAGCAGCGGCGGATGGCTGAGCATGCGCAGCGCGGCGGCTCCCAGGAGCGCCCCCTCCATGCAGTGCGCCGCGCCCAGTTCCAGCGCGCGGCGCGGCGAATAACAGGTTGGCCCGCCAGGCTCTTTGTTATACGCCAACTCGTCCAGAAACCGCTGGATCCTGTGGGGAGTCGTGAGGCGGCGGAACACGGCCCGCTGGCTCGCGCTGAATCCATTGAAGAGCATGGTTTCTGGCCAGCATACAATGAAATCGTGGTCGCGCTCTGGCTGTTCCTGCTGTGGCAGTCCCCGCAGCCTCCCACCCGCTGGCCCATTGAGAGCCTCGTGGTGGAGAATCCCGGCGAGTACTCGGAAGCGCAGATTCTCGGCTACGCCGGCCTGGCAACCGGCCAGGCGGCGGGCAAGGGGGAACTGGAGGCGGCGCGAAGACGCCTGATGGACAGCGGGCACTTCGGCGGCGTGGGTTACCGCTACAAGCCCTCCGCCTCGGGCAAGGGCCTCGCGGTTACGATCGAGCTTTCCGGCGCGGGTGAGACTTACCCGGTCCGCTTCGAGCGGCTGGACGCCGACCCGGAGGAACTGGCCTCCGCTCTGAAGTCGTCGGACCCCCTTTACCGCGACTGGATCCCTCCCACGCCCACTCTGCTGGAAAGGTACGCCAAGGTTCTTGAGGATTTCCTGGCCGCGCGCAATCGCAAGCTCGACGTCCGCGGCGCGCTCCGGCCGGACCGCACCGACAACCTGGCCGTGGTGTTCAGCCCGGCAGCGCGCGCGCCGGCCATCGCCCAGGTGCAGTTCGCCGGATCGAGCGCCATCCCGGCTGAGGAGCTCCAGGCGGCAGTGGCCGGCGTGGCCATTGGCGCGCCCTACGATGAAGCCCGATTCGAGAAGATCCTCGACGCCAGCGTGCGCCCTCTCTATGAAGCGCAGGGCCGGATCCGGGCGGCGTTTCCCAAGGTGACCGCGGTTCCGGCCCAGGGGATTGACGGCGTCGCCGTCACCGTGGAGGTCGCCGAGGGGGAGGTCTACACGCTCGGCAGCGTTCGCCTCACCGGCGAGCCGCTGCCGGAGGCGGAACTGCTGGAAGCGGCGGCCTTCAAGCCGGGAGAAGTGGCGGACTTCTCCGAGGTCGAAGCCGCTCTCGGGCGCATCCGGCAGCGTCTGAACCGCTCCGGCTATCTGCGGGCGGAGGTGGATCTTGAGCGCACGCTGGACGACATCGAGCGGAGGGTGGATTTGACTGTCCGCGTGTCCGCCGGTCCCCAGTTCCTTTTCGGGAAACTGGCGGTGCAGGGGCTGGACCTGGACGGCGAGGCCCAGATGCGCCGTCTTTGGGCGCTGAAGCCGGGCTCGCCTTTCGATCCCGCCTATCCCGACTTCTTCCTTTCCAGGATTCGCCAAGACGGAGTCTTCGACAACCTGGGCAAAACCAAGGTCGAGACGCGGCTGGACGAGTCAAGCCACACGGTCGATGTGACACTCCGCTTCGCCGGCCGGTAACGACAATTTTTCTACTTATGTCGTAATGTATTTTCCGGATCCGACCTTTTCGCGCTCCAGGCTCGCGGCGACCGGCCGTGTCAGCGGTGTCTCACCGGAGACCGACAGGCGCTTGAAACAGAACTCGGTCCAGCGCGATACATTCAACTACAACTATCGTAATTATAGGGGCTCGTCGGACGCCTGTCTGGCTGTCCCGCGATCCGCGTACGATCAAGACGCCGCCGGGCGCCCTCTGGGCGGAGCGGGACTTCTTGCGGCAGCACCGCCGCCGGCGGCGGGTCTTCACACGCCCCAGGACCTGGACTTTCCGCCTGCCTTGTGCCTTGTCTTGGAGGGGAACCTGAGGTAGCGCCGGGATCCCTTCCGGGCGCCGCCTCCGGAAGACGTGAAGTGAGGATCGCCCGTGGGTGCGGGTGAGCAGATGAGCCTGTCAGGCCGTCTAAAGGGACAGCCAGTCGAGTCCGATGTGCAATAGGATGGAGCAGCACGAGAAGCGGAGTGAACCGCGAGTCCGGTCGCGCGGCCAGGTGCAGCTTCTCACCGAGGCGGGACAGGCCATCGCCGCCACCGTCTACGACGTTTCCCCCGGCGGCATGTGCGTGGAATCACGGGAGCCTCTGGCGTCGGGTCTTCCGGTCAGGGTCGAAGTGCACGGGTTGGAGGCGAGGGGTGTCGTGCGCTATTGCCGCAAGCACGAGGACCGCTACCAGCTCGGAGTTCGCCTGCAATCCCCGGAAACGGACGGCGCCGGCCCGTCGTGAGAGGCCTTCCCCCTCCCTTCGGGCTCGTCTGGACGCGTGCGAGCCCCCTCCTTGCCGCCGTACGGGAGGGGCGGGCGATCTATCCGCCCGCGGGCGGCGGCGGCTCCAGTTTCCCGGCGCGATAGGCGCGAAGATACCCCGCACAGAACTCGTCGCGCCCGAGCAGAGCTTCCGCCGCGGCGAGGTTGGCCATCAACTGGCGGTCGCAAGGGTCCACGATTGCGGTATCCAGCCCCCTGCTGACAAGCAGCACCAGGAAGGTCTGGTTCAACAACTTCCTTACGGGGAGACCGAAGGAGACGTTGCTCAGCCCCACGCTGGTGTGTACACCCGGGTAACGGCTCATGACCTGGCTGACGGCCTCGGCGACGCCCTTTCCGTGCTCGCCCCCGGTGCTGACAGGCAGCACGCAAGGGTCCACGTAGATGTCGTCCAAGGCGATGCCCGATGCGGTCAGGCTGTCGACCAGCCGGCAACCCATAGCGACCCGATCCTCCACGCCCGTGGGAGGTGCGGCGCCCATCGCCAGCGCCACGACCTTGGTGTTGTACTGCTTCACCAGGGGCAGCACTGCCTCGAAGCGGGCCGGCTCGCCGGTAATGGAGTTAATCATGGCTCTGCCCTTCACGAGCGGCAGCGCCGCGCCGAGCGCCGCCGGATCGGAACTGTCAAGGCATAGCGGCAGGTCGACCGCTTCCTGAACCACGTTCACCAGCCACGTCAGGCACTCCACCTCCCGGCCCGCGACGCCGCCGTTGACGTCCAGCATGCCGGCTCCGGCTTCTTTCTGCCTCACCGCCGTTTCCCGAATGTACGCGGCGTCGCGGCTCAGCACCGCCTCGCGGATTCGTTTGCGGGTGCTGTTGATCAGCTCACCGATGATGAACATGCAGTTCCTCCCGTTTCGGCAGATTGTCGGCGCCGGCCAGACGGTTGGCCAGCGCGTTGGTGTGATCCAGGCTCCAGTCCCTCGGCGGCACCAGCGTGCGGGCGAAGCGGCGCACGTCCTTGCCCGCGGCCTTCGTGCCCAAATAGATCAGGTTCCAGACGCATGGCAGTTCCGGGCGCGCCTCACAGGCGCCGTCCGTGCGTGAGCCTCCACACGGCCCGTTGCGCAGTTCTTTGTAGCACCACCGCATGGAGCATCCGACGTGGCTCAGGTGGTCCTGGATGCAGTCGCCGCAACTCACGCACCCCAGAGCCGCCTTGCGGTAGAGGGAGGATGCTTCGAGCAGCTTGCCCCAGAACCTCGATTTCACTCGCGGCGAGAAGAAGCGCGCACCCGGCGAGCCGTCCGCGATCAGGTGGCGGTTCACCAGAGCTGAAAGCCGCTGCTGCCAGGAGGCCTGCGGAATCGTGTTCGCCACCTGGTAGTCACCCTCGGCGTCGCTGAGGCCCGACGAGGACTGGGGCAGCAGGTAGAACTCGCCGGGGAACTCCATCATCAGCTCGTCGATGCGCCCCCGCCATCCGGCCCCGATAGTCCCGGCGCGGTCCAGGATGGTCAGGAAGTCCTTGTGCGCCAGCCCGAAGCCGCCGATGTGAGCGCCCGCGAAACCCAGATCCCGGGCTGCGGCCACCATCAGAGCCGCGCGCTCCAGCCGCTGCGGCTTCTTCTCGGACTCCAGCCGCTGAATGAGCGCGTCGGGGGCGACGCAGCCGGCCAGTTCGCCCGCGCGCATCATGCGCGCGATGTTGGCGGTGGGGACGTACACGTTGGCCAGCACGGGGATATGCCCCAGGCCCTCGCGCAGCATGTACTGCCGCAGTTCGTACAGCTTGCGGATGTTGAATCCCAACTGCGTGATGAGGAACCTCGCCCCGGCGGCGATCTTCAGCTCCATCTTGTAAAGCTGCATCATCAGATCCGGTTCCCGGACCTTAAAAGGATTGACTGCCGCGCCGGCCAGGAAATCGAATGGCTGTGTCTCCACGGCCCGGGCGCCGAGCCGGTAGCGCAGCCCCGTGCGCATGGCGTCCACCAGCCGCAGCAGCAGCACGGAATCCAGATCATGCACCGGCTTGGCCCTGCCGGAGAACCCGTCTTTCTGGGCGTCGCCGGTCAGCGCGAGGACGTTCCCGGCGCCCATCCGGGCCAGGGCGTGCAAGCGGCCCTCGAGGAAGGACCGGTTGCCGTCCTTGCCGGTCAGGTGAACGATGGGCGTCAGGCCCAACTCCAGCAGGTGCAGCGCGAACGCCTCCGGGGGCAGCGCGGGATTCCCGCCGGGCAGGTCGGTGAGACTCACCACGCGAACGCCGGCCGGCCCGGCAGCCGCGTCCCGGATGAACGCCTCGGCTTCAGGCACCGAGTGGTCCCGGCCCAGCACCAGTTCGGCTGTCGTGAGGAATACGCCTTCGGCAAGGCTGGATCGAAGCGCGTCGCCGGCCATGTTCAAGTGTTTCATCATAGCGCGGATGGCCCGGGCGCCTTCTGCTACGATAGATAGACTTCAAGGTTACAGAGCTGAGGGAACATTCGCATGGCTGATCTGAAGGCGTTGCACGAGGCGATCATCAACGGCGATCTGAAGAGCGCCGTGGCCATCACCAAGGAAGCGCTCGCGGCGCAGGCGGACCCGCTGGCCATCGTTACGGACCACATGGTGCCGGCAATGGATGAGGTGGGGCGGCGCTTCGAGTGCGAAGAGTACTTCGTGCCTGAGCTGCTGCTCTCGGCGCGCGCCATGAAAGGAGCGCTCGAACTGATCCGGCCGCTGCTGGCCGCCAGCGGGGTGGAGCCGGCGGGGAAGGTGGTGATCGGCACCGTGAAGGGCGACCTGCATGACATCGGCAAGAACCTGGTCGCTTCCATGCTGGAAGGCGGCGGATTCGAGGTGGTCGACCTGGGAGCGGACGTCGCACCCGAGAAGTTCGCGCAGGCGGCCAAGGAACGCGATGCGAATATCGTCTGTCTTTCGGCCCTGCTGACCGTAACCATGCCCTCCATGCGGACTACCATCGAGGCGCTGAAGCAGGCCGGTGTGCGCGACCGCGTCAAGGTGCTGATCGGCGGGGCGCCCGTCACCCAGCAGTATGCCGACGAGATAGGCGCGGACGGCTACGGGGCGAACGCCACCGCGGCAGTCCAGTTGGCCCGCGGAATCACAGGGCGATGAAACCGCTGATCGGGCAGCTCGTCTCCGAAGCCCCCGTGATCACCGACGGCGCCTGGGGCAGCCTGCTCCTGGGCGCCGGACTGGCCCCGGGCGAACTGGGCGATGCCTGGAACCTCACCCACCCGGAACGGGTCGAAGCGGTGCCGAAGGCCTACGTGGAGGCGGGCAGCAGGATCGTTCTTACCAACACGTTCCGCTCCAACCGCATCACGCTCGAGAGGTACGGGCTGGCGGGGAAGCTCAAGGAGATCAACGAGGCGGGCGTGAGAATCTCCCGCCGCGCCGCAGCCGGACGCGCCCTGGTTTTCGGCTCCGCGGGTCCGACGGGGAAGCTTCTGGTTATGGGCGATACGACGCCCGAGGAGCTGTCGTCGGTCTTCGCGGAGCAGTTTGAGGCGCTGGCTGAAGCCGGCGTGGACGCCCTGGTCCTGGAGACGATGGCCGACCTGGAGGAGGCTGGCATCGCGGTGCGCGCCGCCCTCGCTACTGGCCTGCCCGTGGTCGCCTGCATGGTGTTCGACTCCGGCAGGAACCGGGACCGGACCATGATGGGCGTGACTCCCGAGCAGGCCGCCGCGAGTCTGACGGAGACCGGGGCCGACGTCATCGGAGCCAACTGCGGCCAAGGCCCGTCGGACTATATCCCGATCTGCCGCAGGCTGGGCTCCGCGACCGAACTCCCCCTATGGATCAAGCCGAACGCCGGCTTGCCCGAACTCGTGGACGGCCGGGCGGTCTACAAGACCTCGCCCGGCGACTTTGCCGTGCAGATCCCGTCCATCATCGAAGCCGGCGCCAGCTTCGTAGGCGGTTGCTGCGGCGCCACGCCGGAGTTTATCCGGGCCGTAGCCAGCCGCATCTGAGGCCTCCGGCGGCCGTTCGTTTTCGCACGTTTCGCGAGGTTTTCCGCGTATCGTGATTCAGCCTTCCACAGGAGGCGCGAGCCGGGATTATCCTACGAAGCGCTCCGCCGGCTTCGCACGGCAGCGCCGCCTGCCTCGCGTTGAACTCCAACGCGCGCCGGATCAAGGCGGGCCGAGGGGCGTTCGCCCGCGCGGCAAGACCCCTACTTGAACGTCTTGGACTCCCCGGTCCGGCCGTTGGTCACCGTGAAGGCGCCGCTCTTCTCAGCGGACACCTTGATCCACTTGCCGTCGGGAGAATCCTGCAAGTTGGCGATGTACGCATCGGGCGGATTGTCGTCCGGGGCGTTCGCCGACCAGTGCAGCAGGTAGAGGGCCTGCATGCCGGGCGCGGATCTCAGGAGCTTCATCGTGGAGGGCATCCCCATCTTCTTCGCGCCGTTGTCCATGATGGCCACCTTGGCGCGAATGGCATTCACCAGCGCCGGCGAATTGGAGATGTTGTGCCCGTGGTGGCTGACCATGAACAGATCCACGGTTCCGATGGGGTTGTTCGGACACATCAGTTCCAGTTCGCGGTTCCAGGTGAGATCGCCCAGATCGAGCATGCGAAACCGCCCGTAGGTGAACAGGAGGCCCACGGAATTTCCATTCTCCGAATTGTCCTCGTTCCCCCGCGGCCAGGTCATGCGCTCGACTCCGGCGCAGGCGGGGTTGGCCGCCCCGCCGCCTTTGACCGGCGTCTTCAGAGGCTCTGTAGCCGACATTACCACCAGGACGTCCACGTCGCCGAACGGGATCTTGCCGCCGGGCTTGGCGGTGACCCGCCGGCCCTTGTTCGCCAGTTCCTCGTAGGCCTTCACGGTGGCCAGGCTGCGGGGATTCTGGTCCACCGGCGGGCCGTGGTCCACGAACATGGAGGCGGAAATCCTGGACAGCAGAGACGGCGTGTTGCCGACGTGGTCCAGGTCATAGTGGGTGGTCACCAGGATGTCCAGTTTCTTAACTCCGGCCGCCTCGCACGCTTCCAGGATGCGGGTCGTATCGCGGTCGTTGAAACCGGGAAAACCCGTGTCGATCAACATGCTCTGGCCGGAAGGGGAGACCATCAGGAGCGCCTTTCCGCCCTCCGTGTCTATGGCCCACATATCCAGAGTCTTGGCGGCGGGCAAAGCCAGGGCGCACACCAACAGTATCAGAGCACTTCTCCAGATGCCTCGCATGGCCTGATGCTATCAGGCAGGCCGCATGATTTCAACAGGCTGGCCTGGCTTTCCAGAAGAGCCGCGCGCGCTTCCTGTTATCATTTTGGGGCATGCTTAAGTTCCAAATTCAGGAGCCTTACCGGCTGGGGAAGAAGACGGTCCGCGGGCGCTTCGTGATCCCTTCCGGCATACGGTGCACGCACGCATCCACGATCGCGAAGTGCTTCCGCGAGGTTCCCTCGGTCGGGGTGGTCACCACCAAGAGCATCAGCGCCGCGCCGCGGGCCGGCAACCGGGAGCCGATTTACGCCCGGTATGCGCCGGGCTGTTACATCAATGCCGTGGGCCTGGCCAACCCGGGAGCGCAGGCGTTTCTGGAAGAGCTGAGCGCGATCCGGATCCCGGAGGACAAGTTCCTGCTGGTTTCGGTTTTCGGCTCCGACGTGGAAAGTTTCCTGGCGGCGGCGCGGACGCTCGCGCCGGCGGCCGACGGCTTCGAGTTGAACATGTCCTGCCCGCACGCCAAGGGTTACGGAGCGGAAGTGGGGCAGGACCTGGAACTGCTTCAGCGCATCACCGCCGCGGTGGCGAGGGAGACTCAACTTCCGGTCTTCGTGAAACTATCGCCGGTGCTGGCGACCTTGAGCCAGACCGCCCAGGCGGCCCTGGCGGCGGGAGCGGCCGGCCTGACCCTCGTCAACACCGTGGGGCCGGCCCTGGCGGCCCACGGGGAGCATGCCATCCTCGCCAACCGGCTCGGCGGGCTGTCCGGGGACGGCATACGCCCCATGGGCCTGCGGGCGGTGGAGCAGGTCCGCCAGACGGTGGGCCCGGGACCGGTGATCATCGGCATGGGAGGCATCGCGGCGCCGGATCACGTTCGCCAGTACGCGCGCGCCGGGGCGGACCTGTTCGGGATTGGAAGCTCGCTCACGGGACTGGACAGCGGCGGAATGCGCGAGTTCCTGGCGCGGCTGGAAGGCGATCTCGTGGAGTGCGCCTGCGGCCGCGGCTACGAACGCTCCTGCGAGACGGCCCTGCCCATGGATTACTTCAAGACCCGGGTCCGCGCGCGAGTGAACTACGACGCGACGTGCTGCAAGCTGATCCTGGAGCGGCTCCCGGAGGAGTACGCCGAAGGCGGCCTGGCGGGCAGGTTTTTCTTCCTGTGGATTCCGGGCGCCGGCGAGAAGCCGTTCGCGGTGTTCTCGGCTTCCGAGCGGAGCGTTGTCGTGCGGGAGGCCGGCCCGTTCAGCCGGCGGCTGAACGAACTGCAAGCCGGCGCGGAGATCTTCCTGCGGGGCCCTTACGGCAGCGGGGCGCCGCACATTGATTCGCCGGCGGTGATCCACGTGGGAGGGGGGACGGGCATCGCATCCTTGCTGGAGATCGCGCACAGCCTGCGGCAGAACCACCGGCAGACGTTTCTGCTGGGGGCCAGGACGCGCGAGCACTTGTTCGGCATCGACAAGTTCGAGCAGTTGGGAGAAGTACTGCTGGCCACCGATGACGGCAGCGCAGGCCATCACGGCTTGGTGACCGACCTGATCCCCGGCGCCGTCCTCGACGCGGGGGACGGCCCCGCGTTCATCAACTGCGGCCCGGAGCCGATGGTGCGCAGGTGCTTTGAGATCCAGCGGGAGTTGACGGCCCACGGCCGTATTTTCGGCTCGATTGAGTACAGGACCAGTTGCGGCGTGGGGATTTGCGGCAAATGCGCCGCGCCCTCGGGGGCGCTGACCTGCATCGACGGGCCGTTCCTTCCCATGGCGGAGTTTCTGCCGTAGCCGCCGGCGGAGACCCCGAGCCGCGGTGGGGCAATCCCCCTGGCTCGGCTTTGGGCCGACCAGGGGGCCGCCGCGGGCGGGGGCGCCCGCCCCACAGGTAAGAACTGCGAGCCGCCGCTACTCCTCTTCGCGAACTACGTTCACTTTGATTTCGGCGCTGACGTCGCGGAAGAGCCTCACCATGACGGCGTGTTCGCCGAGTTGCTTGATGGGCTCGTCGAGATGAATCTTGCGGCGCTCGATCGTGTAGCTCTGCTTCTCCAGCGCTTCGGCGATGTCCTTGGCCGTCACGGAGCCGAACAACTGGTCCATTTCGCCGGCTTTCTGGGCGATGGTGACCGAGACGCCGTTCAGCAGCTTGGCCAGTTCCTCGGCCGCGCTTCGCTCGGTGGCTTCGCGGCGCAGGTGCGCCAGGCGCTCCTGTTCGACGATCTTCTTGTTGGCCGCCGTGGCCAGCACCGCCAGCCGCTTGGGGAGGAGGAAGTTGCGGGCGTAGCCGTCGGCGACCTTCACGACCTGGCCGCGGCTGCCCAGCTTGTCTACGTCTTCTCTGAGGATCACTTCCATGGCTCTCTCCTTAAATCGACGAGGCGAAGGGCAGCAGCGCGATGTTCCGGGCCTGCTTGATGGCCTCCGACAAGCGCCGCTGGTGCGGCGTGCATACGCCGGTAATGCGGCGCGGGGTGATTCTTCCGCGCTCGGAGATGAAGGCGCTGAGCAGCCGGACGTCTTTGTAGTCGATGTGGTCGATCTTCTCGACGCAGAAGCGGCAGACCTTCCGGCGGCGGAAGTACTGTTTTTTGGTTCCGGCGAGCGCCTTGTCGCCGCCCGTGGGCCGCTGCGAAGCGGCGATGGGTCTCTTGGATCTCGGTTCCGGCATGGCTACTCCTTCTCCCCTTCGGGCGCCGGGGCTCCCGGCACGGCAAACGGTTGCTCCGGCGCGGGGGCCGGAGGCGCGGGCTTGCGGGCCGCCCTGGCCTCGCGCTGTTTCTTGCGTTTCGCGGCACGCTTCAAGTCCTCGTCAATCCGGACCGTCAGGAACTTCAGCACGATGTCCGAAACGCGCAGGCGGCGTTCAATCTCCTTGACGGAGGCCGGATTGGCGCTGAACTGAATCAGCACGTAGTGGCCTTCCTGCCGCTTCTGGATACGATAGGCCAGCTTGCGGACCCCCCATTTGTCAACCTTATCGACGGCGCCGCCTCCCGAGAGGATGACGCCGCTCAGTTGCTCGACCACCTGATCGACCTCTTCGTCGGCCGCATCGGGCTTCAAGATAAACAGCTCTTCGTAGACTCTCATTCTTCCTCAGCAGTGTCACCGCTGGCGCGACGATTGAACATCGTCATGGCCTTTTCGACGCCAGCGGAAATAATGGACGCAACCGCGGCGGACGCGTAGTCCAGCACTTCGTCCAATTCCTTCTTCTGCGCCCGCTTGAAAGGCGCGAGCACAAACTCCGCTCCATCCCCGACGCGATACCCCGCAATGCCCAGCCGCAGCCGGGGAAAATCGGTGCTGCCGATCCCGGCGCTCACCGACTCGACGCCGTGGTGCCCGCCCGCCGATCCCCTGGCCCGGATACGCACGGCCGTCCAAGGCAGATCCAAATCGTCGTACACCAGGATCAAAGACTGGGGAACGAGCCCCCGGCTCGCCAGCAACGCCCGGACCGAACCGCCGCTGGCGTTCATGTAGGTTTGCGGCTTGGCCAGCACCACGGGGCGCTCCTCGATCCTTCCGGAGCCGACCAGCGCCGAGCACTCCCGGCGCGCGACCCGGATCCCGTAGCGCCGGGCCAGCACATCCACCACCATGAAACCGAGGTTGTGGGGCGTGTTCTCGTACCGGCGGCCGGGATTGCCGAGTCCCACCACCAGGCGTGGAGAATCGGCCCCGATAGCTGAGTCCGGCATGGCTCCTGCTCATCACCGGCGCGTCACTTCTTCTTGCCCTTCTCCTCGGCGGCGGGGGCCTCTTCTTCCTTCTTGCCCTTCTTGATGACCTCGGGCTCGGCGGCCGGGGCAGCCTCCGCTTCCGCCGGCGCGGCCGCCTCGGCGGCGGCCTCGACCCGCAGCGCGATGACGTGCGCGATAACCGCATCGGGGGGCGAGAGAAGCTTCATGGAACCGGACAGCGCCACGTCGGACGCCCGCCTGGCCTGGCCCAGCATGAGCTCGCTGACGTCCAGCGTGAAGTGTTCCGGGATGTCGTCCGGCAGACACTCGATTTCGATTTCGCGCGAAACCAGTTCGAGCAGTCCGCCCTGCTGCTTGACGCCGTGCGGATCGCCCTGAGTGTGCACCGGGACGGAGACCCGCAGCCGCTTGGTCAGGTCGATGCGTTTCATGTCCACGTGCAGCAGGTTCTCGCGCACGGGATCGAACTGCCAGTCGACCAGCATCACCGGCGTTGTCTCGCCGCCCTCAACGGCGAGATTGAAAATGGTGTTGTGTCCCGTGCCGCTGTGGAGTATCTTCACGATCTGCTTGGGCTCCACCGATACGGCCAGGGTGGCCTGGCCCGAACCGTACACCACAGCGGGCGCCAGTCCTTTCTGCCGCAGACGCCGGGCCTCGTTCTTGCCTCTGGTTTCCCTGGGCGAGACGGAAACCGTAATGCCTTTCCTCATTTCAAACTCCTCCCGCCGGGGCGCAGGTCCGATGGACGTGGGCTGCGGAGCCCGGCTGAATCTTCAAACAAACAGAGTACTGACCGAAGTCTCCTCGTGGATCGAGCGGATGGCGCTGGCGAGCAAAGGCGCCACCGACAGACTGCGGATCTTGTTAATCTTCCTGGCCCGCCTGGACAGCGGAATCGAGTTCGTCAACACCACCTCCCGGATGGGCGACCCCTCGATGTTTTCGAGCGCCCGGCCGGACAGCACCGCATGCGTCGCACACGCGGTGACGCTCACCGCGCCATGATCCAGGAGCGCCTTGGCTCCCTTCACCAGGGTGCCGGCCGTGTCGATCAGATCGTCGACCATGAGGCAGTTCCGGTTCTTGACCCGGCCGATGATGTGCATGATATCGGCCTCGTTGGGCGCTTCGCGGCGCTTGTCGATGATGGCCAGGGGGCAGCCCAGCCGCTTGGCGAAGGCCCTGGCGCGTTCCACGCCTCCGGCGTCCGGCGAGACCACGGTGAGATGTGTCAATGCCTTGTCCCGGAAGTACTCGATCATCACCGGGGTCGCGAACAGGTGATCCACCGGGATGTCGAAGAAGCCCTGGATCTGGGCCGCGTGCAGGTCAAGCGCCAGGATCCGGTCGGCGCCGGCCCGCTCGAGAATGCTCGCGATGAGCTTCGCGGAGATGGGGACCCGCGGCCGGTCCTTGCGGTCCTGCCGCGCGTATCCGTAGTAGGGCAGCACGGCCGTCACGCGGTCCGCCGAGGCGCGCTTCAGCGCGTCGATCATCAACAGCAGTTCCAGCAGGCTCCGTTCGACCGGAGTGCACGTCGGCTGGACCACGAATACGTCCACACCGCGCACGTTTTCCTGGATCTGCACGCACATCTCGCCATCGGAGAACCGCCGGATGCTGGCCGCGCCCAGCTTGCAGCCCAGGGCGGCGCAGATCTCCACCGCCAGGGGCTGGTTGGCCTGCCCGGAGAAGACCTTCAGGCGATCCGGCTTCGACTGGCGTCTTGGCGCTGTGGTGGCCATATGTTCCTATCCACGTCCGGGCCGAGACGCCGCCGCCAGCAGGCGCGGTAGCTGTCCCGGCTGATGAAATGAAACGGGTGAACTCGCTCCTTCCGGAAGTGCGGGAGCGCTGCTTGCACTTCCTCCCGCGTTCGGAACAACCCGTACAACGCTGAACCGCTCCCGGTCAGCATCGCCGGGTTTGCTCCCAGCCTCCGCAGTTTCGTCCTGATTGCCCGGAGCCGAGGATAAAAGCGGAGAGCAACTTCTTCGAAATCGTTTTCCCACACGGCTGGCCGGATACCACCCGGCACACCAGCCCCAACGTGCCAAACGCAAGACTGGAAACTATTTATCATATTTCGGACGGCTGCGTTTGTCAAACTCCGGCCGAGCGCCTGGTAGGCCTCCGGAGTCGAAATGCGGAAGTCCGGAACCACCAGGAGGCCTTGGGCGCGGGGTGGATCCGGCAGTGGATAGACCTCGGAGCCACGGCCGACGCCGAGCGTGGCGCCGCCCAGCAGGAAGGCCGGAACGTCGCTGCCAAGCTCGGCCGCCAGTGCCAGGAGAGTACCCGGACTCAGCCGCTCGGCTGCCAGGTACGGCAAAGCCAGCAGGACGGCGGCGGCATCGCTGGATCCGCCGCCGAGGCCGGAGCCCATGGGGATGTTCTTCTGCAAGCGGAGGCGCACCTCGCCGGTGGCGCGCATGGCGCCGAGCGCCAATCGCGCCGCGCGCAGGACCAGGTTATCGGGGATCTCCGGGCCGCCGGCCAGGCTGACCCGGTTGCGGCGGGCCGCTACGAACTCGATCTCCAGAGTGTCGGCGAGCGAGATCGTCTGGTAGACCGTGCGGAGTTCGTGGTATCCGTCGGGGCGGCGGTTGAGAACCTTCAGGCCCAGGTTGATCTTGGCGAAGGCCGGTACCCGCGCGCGGCGTGGCTCGGTTGTCATTTGTCGTACTGAAGCAGAGAAAAGACGTCGTATCCCGCCAGTTTCTCCCGGCCTTTGAGGAAGTTCAGCTCGACCACGAAGCCCAGGCCCGCAACCTCGCCTCCGAGTCTTTTCACCAGGCGCGCCACCGCGGCGGCGGTGCCGCCCGTAGCCAGCAGGTCGTCCACGATCAACACGCTCTGCCCCGGCCGGATCGCGTCCGCGTGGATCTCCAGGCTGTCGGCGCCGTACTCGAGCAGGTACTCTTCCCGCACGGTGCGGGCCGGCAGTTTGTTCGGCTTGCGCACGGGGACGAAGCCCGCTCCCAGGGTATAGGCAAGAGCGGGAGCGAAAATGAAGCCGCGGGCTTCGATGCCCAGCACCAAATCCACTTTGACCCGGGCATAGCGGCGCTGCAACGCGTCAATGACGCCCTTCAGGCCGTCCCGGTCCTTGAGCATGGTCGTTATGTCGTAGAAAAGAATGCCCGGCTTTGGGAAATCGGGCACTTCGCGGATGAGTCGTCTGAGTGTTTCCATTGCTATTCGATGTGAAATCCGGCGTATTTGACCAGGGGCGCTTCGACTTGCTCGACTCCGCGCACATCCGCCCAGAGCGGTCCCTTGCGCAGGTAGCCCGCCAGTTCGGACAACTGCTCGGGCGGACCGGCCGCATAGACCTCGACGCGGCCGTCTTCCAGGTTCCGGGCATACCCGGAGAGTCCCAGATCCACGGCCGCCCGCTCGACGAAGTACCGGTAGCCGACGCCCTGCACCCGGCCCTGCACGAAGTAGCGGCGGGCGATCTTCCGGCTCATGGAATTCCCATGGTAACAGCCGGGGCGGCCGGCTGAGGCGCACCGTATTCGCAGCCGCCGGCCGCGGGCGGCCAGCCCCGCGGGACCCGCGGCACGATACACGCCCGCCTCCGTTATGCCCCTGCTAGAATCCAGGTTATGGCCTTCCCCGTTCACCGCATGCGGCGTCTGAGGGCTACCGAAAGCCTTCGCAGCCTGGTTCGCGAAACCCACCTGGCCCCTTCGCAGTTCGTCCTCCCGCTGTTTGTCTGCACCGGCGACGGCGTGCGGCGCGAGATCGGCGCCATGCCCGGCAACTACCAGCTTTCCATCGACGAACTGGTCAAGGAGTGCGCCGAAGCCGTCTCGTTGGGGATCGGCGGGGTGATCCTTTTCGGCATCCCCGAGAGCAAAGACGAGCAGGCCTCGGGGGCCTATGCCGCCGGCGGTATTGTGCAGCGCGCGGTCGCCGCCATCAAGCGGGAGACGCCGAAGTTGGTCGTGATCACGGACGTGTGCAACTGCGAATACACCAGTCACGGCCACTGCGGCAAGGTTGTGGACGGAGACGTGGACAACGACGCGACGCTGGAGTGGCTGGCCGCCTCGGCCGTCTCCCACGCCCGCGCCGGAGCGGATATCGTGGCGCCCTCCGACATGATGGACGGGCGGGTGGCGGCCATACGGCGGGCCCTCGACCAGAACGGGTTCCCGAACACCCCCATCCTCTCCTACGCCGCCAAGTTCGCCTCGGTGTTCTACGGGCCTTTCCGGGAAGCCGCCGAATCGGCGCCGCAGTTCGGCGACCGGCGCAGCTACCAGATGGACCCGGCCAACGCCCGGGAAGCCATGCGGGAGATCGAACTGGACCTGGAGGAGGGGGCGGACATGGTGATGATCAAGCCGGCCATGCCCTACCTCGATCTGATCCGAATGGCGCGCGACCGCTTCGACGTTCCGCTGGCCGCTTACCAGGTGAGCGGGGAGTTCAGCATGATTGCCGCCGCCGCCCGAAATGGTTGGCTCGACCGCGAACGCGCCATGCTGGAAAGCCTCACGTCCATTCGCCGCGCGGGCGCCGGCGTGATCCTGACCTACTTCGCGAAAGACGCGGCGCGGCTGCTTTAGGGGCCGGGCCCGGCGGGCGTCTATGCAGCGGCCGCGCGCGTGGGATTCTCGGTTCGCCGGGATGCGGCGCGGCGGGGACGCTTCTTCGCCTCCGCCATCCACTTGGGCGGCCGCCCGCGCCTTCTCCCCCGGCCGCTGGCGAGCCTCTCCAGGCTGAGAATCGCCTCTTCTATCTGTTCCCTTTCAAGCCGCAGTTCGGCCAATATCCTCGCTACGTCCATGCGGGCGCTCCCATGGGAATTTCCGACATATCCTACCACATGATCCGGCGTTTCCAATAAAAATAGAATGGTACGCCGGAAAATATGAGTACTAGTCCCATAATCGCCTCCCGAGGGGAGCGGATCAACGTGGTTGCGACCACCCCAAGCGCCCCGATGACAAAAAGGAGCGGGACGTAGGGATATCCGGCGGTACGGAAGGGTCTCGCCATCTCCGGTCTCTTGCGGCGGAGCACGATCACCGCGGCGGCGGCCATTCCGTAGAAAATCCAACTGGCGAAGATCACGTACGTAAAGAGCTGCTCGTATCTGCCGCTGAAGACCAGCAGGGACGCCCACAAGCACAGGAACAGGGTTGACCGGTTGGGAGTGCCGTACCGGGGATGGACCCGGGCCGCAAAACGGAAAAACCGGCCGTCGGCCGCCATGGCGAAGGGCACCCGGGCCCCGGAAAGGATGGATCCGTTCAGCGCGGCGAAGATCGACACCATGGCGGCAATACTGACGCCGGCGGCGCCCGCCGGACCGGCTATCGTGCGCATCATTTCCGCCGCGACACGGTCGCTTGCCGCCACGGCGGAGGCCGGCAGCACATAGAAATAGGCTAAATTCGCCGCGATATATACGGTAATCGTCGCGACTGTTCCCGCAACCAGCGCCAAAGGCAGATTCCGCTGAGGGCGCACCACGTCGGAGGCGGCCATGCTCAGGTTGTTCCACCCGTCGTAAGCCCAGAGCGCGGCGACCAGAGCGCCGAAGAACCCGGCGAAGCCGCCGGCGGCCGGGATCGAGCTTGTCAGGTTGGCGACCGATCCCGCTTTGGAACCGAGGCCGAAGGCGATAATGGCCGCCAGCAGGCCGGCCTTCGCAAGGGTGGCCACCACCTGAAGCCGTCCCCCCAGGCTGACGCCGGCCGAGTTGAAAACGGCCAGACACAGGATCACGGCCGCCGCCAGCACCTGCCCGTAGCGAATCTCCAGGGGCCCGCCGCCGGGACCGATAGGAAGCGGCACGCTCCACAGGATCCGGTCCAACTCCGGACGGAAATTCGCCAGGTAATAAAAGAAACCGGTGGCCATTCCCGCGATGGAGCCGCTCTTGGAGACCCAGGTCTGCGTCCAGCCGTAGAGGAAACCCCAGAACCCTCCGTAGGCCTCGCGGAGGTAGGCATATTCGCCTCCCGCCTCCGGCATCGCCGCGCCCAGTTCCGCATAGCTGAGGGCGCCGAACAGCGAGAGGAGCCCGCCCGCGATCCAGACCACGAATACCAGCGGCACGGACCCGGCCTGGGTGATCATGGACTTCGGCACCAGGAAGATGCCGCTGCCAATGATCGTCCCTACGACGATGGAGGTGGCGGCCCACGGCCCGAGGACGCGGCGCAGTCCGGCGGTGGGGGGATGGTCAGCCACGCGCCTCCCGTCTCTCGAACAGGGAGCCCAGGCAACCCGCGCCGAAGGTCACCGCCGTTCCGATGAGCACATACCAGGTCCAGGCGACGGCCGTGTACTGCTTCACAAGCGCCATGGCCACCAACCCCGCCATCATGCCCGCCATGGCGGCCTTTTCGCCGACCCGTGTGGTGAACACACCCAGGAGAAAAACGCCAAGCATCGCGCCATAAATGACGGAAGCGATGGAGAGACCCGTCTCCAGCACCGATCCCCACTGGCGCGCCAGGTAGCCGACGCCGAAGAGGACTACGCCCCAGACGACAGTGGCCGCGCGGGCCATCCTCAGGTAGTGGGTCTCGGTGTGCTGCCGCGCCAGGGGCCTGTAGAAGTCCATGATGCTGGTCGAGGCCAGCGAATTCAGGGCGGCGCTGAGATTGGACATGGCGGCTGCCAGGATGGCCGCCACCACCAGTCCCGCCACTCCCGGAGGCAGGCGCCGCCAGACGAACTCGGGGTAGATGCGGTCGGCCGGCTGCGGGGCGGGCAGTCCTGCGCCGGCATAGTAAACGTAAAGGGCCAGGCCGATCAGCAGGAACAGGCCGAACTGAACGAAGATCACCACCCAGCTTCCCAGCAGTGCGGCCCGGCTCTCCCGCTGGTTGCGGGCAGCGAGCAGGCGCTGCACCAGCAGTTGCTCGGTCCCGTGGCTGGCGGTGGTCAGGAAACAACCGCCGATGATCCCCGCCCAGAAAGAATAGGTCCGGGAGAAGAACTCGGCGGTTGGGGCAAAGCGGAAATCGAAAATCTGCAACTTGCCCGCCGCGGCGGCGGCGCGCCATACCTCGTCCCAGCCTCCCGGCACGTGCGTCAGGATCACGGCGAAGCTCACCAGGGCGCCGGCGACGTAGAGGAACATCTGGACCACGTCGGTCCAGATGACGGCGGTCATTCCCCCCTCGAATGTGTAGAAGAGCGTGAGGCACATGATCACAGCGATTGACGCCAGTTCTCCGGTGCCCAGAACGATCGACACCACGATGGAGATGGCGAATACGCGTACTCCCTCGGCAAGGGCGCGGAGCACCAGGAAGGTCCCCGCTGTCAGCTTCCGGGCTCTGGGTCCGAAGCGGCGTCCGATCAGCTCGTAAGCCGTGTAAAGTTCTCCCCGGAAATAGTGCGGAAGGAACACGGCGGCAATCACCAGCCGCGCCAGCAGGTAGCCGAACACAACCTGGAGGAAACCCAGGTTGCCCGCAAACGACAGCGCGGGGGTCCCGATGATCGTGAGGGTGCTGGTCTCCGCCGAGACGATAGAGAGCGCGATCGCCCACCAGGGCGCCGTCCGCCCTCCCAGGAAGTAGTCCCTAAGGCTTCGCTGTGTCCGGCGGAATCTGGCCCCGAACCAGGTGATCCCGGCGAGGTACAGGGCGACCAGGACCAGGTCCAGGTAGCGCATGAGAAAGGGGATGATACCAGAAGACAAAAGCGCCACGCATCGGGCAAGGGCGTCCGGGGGGGCCGGCCGGCGGAAGACCGGGACGCAGGCTGGAACATTTCTGTACCTCGGGGCGTCCAACGGGTTGCGGGAGGCATGGCGATTGGATATACTCCGCTGTTGCGGGTCGGGCAGCCAACCTGGAGCACGAGTGCCGCTGGGCCATGCGGGGAGCCTGACGAACGCAGGATATAATCGCACATCAGGAGGCCGTTGTGCCGGTTCGAACAACAAGGAATATGGTGCTGCTGGCAATTGCCACGCTTTTCACCGTTACGTCTCTTGCCGGGCAGGCGCCCAAGCAGAACTGGAAGGACCGCGGTGAGTACGACCTCTACGAGGCGGCCATCAAGGCGGCGGACAACAACAAGAAGCTCGAGCTTCTCAACACCTGGAACCAGAAGTACCCGACGACCGACTTCCGGACGGAGCGGCAACTGTTGTTCCTCAACACTTACAACGCCATGGGGAATGGGGAGCAGGTGATGAGAACCGGGAACGAAATCCTGGTCACGGATCCCAAGAACCTCCAGGCGCTGTATCTGATGACGCTCAACACGGTACGTCTCAAGCCGTCGTCGGAACTCCTGAAGATGGCCGAGGGCGCCGCGCGCACTCTCGTCACGAACATCGACGGACTGCGGCCCGCGAGCACGTCGGAAGCCGATTGGGAAAAGGGCAAGAACGACATCCTGGCGCTCGGCCACCTGTCGCTCGGCTGGATCGCCATGCAGCAGAAACAGAACGAGGCGGCCGAGAAGGAATTCACCGCGAGCCTCAGAGCCAAGCCCGCCAACGCCCAAGTCTCCTACTGGCTGGGGCAGGTGATCCTTGCCCAGAGGAACCCGGATAAGAACGCGGCCGCAATCTACCATTTCATCCGGGCTGGGTCTTACTCTGGCGAAGGAGCCTTGCCGGATGCCACCCGCAAGGAAGTCTCGGCTTACATCACCAAGCTGTACACCAACTTCCACGGTTCCGCGGAGGGTTTTGATCAGATCCGGAAGGAAGCCCTGGCGGAGCCGTTCCCTCCGGCCGGATTCAAAATCCAGAGCAAGGGAGAGCTTGACATCCTGGCGGAGGAGGAGTTCAAGAAGGCCAACCCCGAGCTCGCGCTGTGGCAGACGGTGAAGAAAGAGCTGACAGGTCCGGATGGCGCGTCGTACTTCGCCAGCAGCGTGAAGGGCGCGTTGCTGCCCGGCGGCGTGAACAACGTCAAGCGGTTCAAGGCCAAGCTCGTCGCGGCCAAGCCTCCTAAGAACCCAAAGGAACTCATCCTGTCCTTTGAAGACCCCGCCGGCGACATAACGCTGATTATCGTGGACGAGGCGCTCGTAGGCTCGGCGCCCCCCGGTACCGAACTGGAGTTTGAGGGCGTGCCCACGGCCTTCACCGCTTCGCCCTACATGCTGACTTTTGAAGTGGACAAGGAGGATCAGTTGTCGGGGTGGCCGGCGCCGGCGGCTCCGGCGAAAGCGAAGGCTCCCGCCGGAAAGAAGGCCGCGGCTCCGCCTAAGAAGTAGCGCCGCAATCTCTGCTGGATCCCGGGACAGGCCATGGCCGGCCTGTCCCGCTCACATCTTGTACCGGCCCAGGTCGTCGTCCCCCAGCCCTTCAAGCCACCGGCGCAAATCCTCGTTGTTGATCTTCTCGCTGACAGCAGTGGCGGCCTTGGAGGAACTGAGGACGGACTCATCCACGTAGATCGGGCAATCCACCCGGAGAGCGATAGCCAGGGCGTCGCTGGGGCGGGAATCGATGCTGATCAGTTGGCCGTCCCGCTCCAGCCATATGATCGCGTAGAAAGTGTCGTCCTTCAGTTCATTTACGACCACTTTCCGGACGCCGGTTTCCAGGCCCATCAGCAGGGTTCGGATCAGATCGTGGGTCATGGGGCGCGGTGTAGACACCTTCTCGATCTCCAGCGCGATCGCGTTGGCCTCGTAGATGCCCACCCAGATGGGCAGGATGGCCTTCCCGCTCGCATCCCGCAGGATGACGATGGGCATGTTGCTGACGGGGTCCATCATCAGTCCCCGGATCTTCATCTCGACTTCCATCAAGATCCCCCAAGTCCATTAGAACAGATCCGCGCCTGCTCCACGCTCTCGCCGGCCAGCGAGTTCGGGCCCGCGCGGGTTACGCGGACCTCCACGTAGCGGCCCGCGAGAGATCCGGAGCCGGGCGGCGCGAGGAAATTCAAAACACGGTTCTGCGAGGTGCGGCCGATCCACTGGCCGGTAGGCCGGTTGAATCCCTCCACCATGACCTCGTGCAGCGTGCCGACCAGCCCGGAGTTGCGCTGGATCTGGATGGCGCGCTGCTTTTCCTGCAACAAGGTGAGACGGCGGCCGGCCTCCTCCTGGGGGACCCGGCCGTCCAGTTCCAGGGCGGAAGTATTGGGGCGCGGCGAGTACTTGAAGCTGAACAGCGAGTCGAACCGGACCTCCTCCAGCAGTGAGAGCGTCTGCTCGAAGTCCTTCTCCGTTTCTCCCGGGAAGCCCACGATGACGTCCGAGGTAAGGGCGATGGAGCGCCGGGCGCCTTTCAGCCACTCGATGCGCCGCAGGTAGTCGTCGCGGGTGTACAGCCGCCGCATGCGTTCCAGCACGGCGGTCGATCCGGACTGGACGGGCAGGTGGACATGATCGCACAGGACGGGGTGGGCGTCGATCACGTCCACAATGCTCCGGCTGAAGTCGCGCGGGTGCGAGGTGGCGAAACGCACGCGCCGCAAGCCGGATATCAGGGCCACGCTGGCGAGCAGGGCGGCGAAGTCCGCGCATTCGCCCGAAGGATCGCGGTAGCTGTTCACGTTCTGCCCGAGCAACTGCACCTCGGTGTATCCCGAGCCGGCGAGCGAGCGGACCTCCTCGAGGATGCTTCCGCTGGCGCGGCTTCGCTCCTTGCCGCGGGTGAAGGGCACGATGCAATATGCACAGGACTTGTCACAGCCCTCGATGATGGTGACGTACGCCCGGTGCGGGTTGTCGCGCCGGGTGAAGGAGGTCTCGAAAGCCTCACCGTTGGCCGGCTCAAGCCCGGTCACGCGCTGATCGCCGGATTCCAGGCGCGAAACCAGCACGGGAAGTTGGCTGTAGCTGGCCGAGCCGCAGACCAGCGCGACGTGCGGAGCCTTCTCGAAGATGCGGCGGCCCTGCTGCTGCGCTACACACCCCAGAACCGCAAAACGTCTGCCGCGGGCGCCGCGCTTGAACTGCTGCAGCCGCTGATAAACCTTCTGCTCGGCCTTGTCGCGGACGCTGCAAGTGTTATAGAGAACCAGCGACGCCTCTTCCGGACGGTCCACCCGCGAGTAGCCGAGGCTGGTGAGCGTGCCGACGACTTTCTCCGAGTCGTGCACATTCATCTGGCAGCCGAAAGTCTCCAGGTAGAAGGTCTTCCCGTGGGGCACTTTCTTTCAGTATACGATCGCCCGCCTGAGGGCCTGAAAGCGGGGATGAAGGAGCCAGCCGTCTGCGCGAAACGTGTTGAAGGCGAGAGATCGCCAGATTATGGACCTTTAATTTGTGGTTTCAGGCGCGATAGCCTACCATGAACTCTCGGGTTTGCCCGCCGCGCGGGTTCCTGTGACGCGAAATACCCTGCGCCTCCTCACGCACGTTCTGTGCCTGCTGCCGTTCAGCCTCGTCCTACCGGGGCTGCACGCGGGTGATGCCCGTCGTGCAGTGGCCATTCAGATCTCCGAACCTATACGCCTGGACGGCGTGCTGGACGAGGCCGTCTGGGCTGAGAACTCGCCGATCGGCGAATTCATTCAGGTAGAGCCGCGAACGGGCGAGCCTCCAACCGAGCCGACCAAGGCCTGGATCGCTTACACCAAAGAGGCGCTCTACGTGGCGGTTCGATGCGAGGACAGCCATCCCGGCAGGATCGTGGCCAGAGAGTTGTTGAGGGACAGTTTCCTGTTTAGCGACGACAACGTGGAACTCGTGCTCGATACGTTCCATGACCAGCGCAATGCGTACTACTTCGCCACCAATCCCGCCGGGGTTATGGTGGACGGGCGGGTTACAGAGAACCGTTACCCAAACCGGGAGTGGGACGGGATCTGGATGGTTCGCGTGAGCACCGACGCGCAGGGGTGGTCCGCCGAGTTCGAAATCCCGTTCAAGACCCTTGGCTTCGACGGCGGCAAGACCAGTTGGGGGTTCAACATCTCCCGGCATCTGGGCCGCGCGCGGGAGTTCTCCCGGTGGGCGACGCCCTCCCTCGATGTCCGGCTGACCCAGATGGCGCGGGCGGGTGCCATCACGAGCCTGGAGGGACTCTCTCAAGGAGTGGGCCTCGACGTCAGGCCTTACGCCATCGGCGGCTGGACCCGTGACCGGGAGGCCGCCAGACTCACCCGGTGGGCGGGCGACGCCGGCGCGGATATCTTCTACCGGATCACGTCCAATCTTATCTCCAGCACCACCATCAACACCGACTTCGCGGAGACGGAGGTGGACGCGCGCCAGGTGAACCTGACGCGCTACTCCCTGTTCTTCCCGGAGAGGAGGACTTTTTTTCTGGAAGACGCCGGGGTTTTCGACTTCGCCGGCGGCCAGAGCGGCTTCGGGCGGGGCGGGCAGGGCGGTGGAGGGATGCGCCGCCGCAATGTCGATCTGCTGCCGTTTTTCTCGCGGCGCATCGGCCTCACGGAGGACGAAGACGGCAACACGTATGAGGTGCCGATCCGCATCGGCCAGAAACTGACGGGCAAAGCGGGGCGGTTCGATCTGGGACTCATGGGAGTGCGGACCGGCGACACGGAGATTGTGAATGGCCAGAGCCTGGCCGTGGGGCGGGTGAAAGCGAACTTCTGGCGCCAGTCCTATGTGGGTGCGCTTTTCACCAACGGGAATCCGGAGGGCGGAGCGAGCAACCATCTGGAGGGCATCGACCTCCGGCTGGCCACCTCCAACTTCCTGAACCGTGGGAAGAGCTTCATCTTCTCCCTCTATGGAAGCCGCACGCGGACCGCCGGCCTGAAGGGGAAGGATGCCGCCTACGGATTCGAGTTCGTCTACCCCAACGACTTTCTGTCAGCGGACTTCCGCAACCTGACCATCGGGGAGAACTACAATCCCGCGCTCGGGTTCGTTCCCCGAACCGGCGTTCGCATCAACTCCAGCCGCCTGGAATTCGGGCCGCGCCCCAGATTCTGGGGTATTCGCCAGCTCACGTTCGGCGTCACGTACCAGGACTATTACGATCTGGTCAACCACGGCTCGGAGACGACGCGCATACAGGTGACGCCCCTTGAGCTTCAGTTCAACAGCGGCGACCGGATCCAGTATTCGTGGAACCCCAATTTCGAGCAGTTGTTCGAACCGTTCGAGATTCGGGACGACGTCAGCATCCCCGTGGGGAGATACTGGACGGGCATGCATCGCATCAACGCCTTCACCTCCGGCAGCAGGCCCTTCTCGGTTCGTCTGGATCTGGAAACCGGCGGTTTCTACAGCGGCACCCGGAAGCAGGCCGGGGTGGACCTGAGCTGGAGGAAGAACAGCCATCTGAGCACGACGGTCAACGTGGAACAGAATTGGGTCCGGCTGAAGGAGGGCTCCTTCAACGCCAGGCTGTTTGGCTACCGGCTGGACTACTCCTTCACGCCGCTGATCAGCCTTTCGAGTTTCATCCAGTACGATTCGGATTCCGAGAACATCGGGATGCAGAGCCGCCTGCGCTGGATCCTGAAACCCGGCAACGAGTTCTACGTCGTGATCAATCACGCCTGGCAAGAGGATATGTTCAACCGCTTCGTCAACTATCAGACCAAGGCCAGGGTGAAGTTGAACTACACGTTCCGGTTCTGAGCATCCCCCCGCCGGCCGGCCCCGCCCACGGGCAGCGGCTGCAAGCACCCGACCATCCAAAGGCCATTTTGCGTGCGGACTCCCGCCGCCTCATGGGGAACGCGCCGGACCCGGCAGGCCGAACCCCGGCCTGAAGCCCTCCCGGCCTGTCCCTTCGTCACAACGATCGAGACGGACGGCTCAGACGACGGCGGCCACGCTGACCGCCGCGTCGCCAACCTCGGAAGCCGGGACCGCCACTGAGTAGGGAGCCTCCGTGAGTTGCGGCCGGAATGGCAGCGTGAGAAGCACCCGGTTGGCCGCGCGGATCTCGTAAGCGCGGATGGGCTCGGGCCCCGCAAACGCCGTGTTCCACTGGACCACCACGCGGCCGCCGTCGCGGCGCGTGCTTACCCCGGCGGGCTGAACCAGAGTGTTGGTCTTCTCCTGGAAGTAGTTGGCGGCCGCGCCGTGCCGGTCGAGCGTTTCCTTTTCGATGCGGACGCGTTCCAACGCCGAAGGCATATCCTTCAGCGCGGCGGTCAGGTTGGCGACCAACTGGTCCGCTTCGGGCTTCTCCCTCGCAATCTGGCCCGTCCCGATGATCGCCACCGCCACCCCGGCAAGCGACAAAGGATACCGCACAAGATCGGCGTAAGAGACGTCGCCGGCCCTGCCCACGCCGAGAATGACGTCGTCCGGGACCCGCGAGAAACGCGGTTCTTTCCCGTAAAAAGCGCCGTCGGCGAACAGCTTCATGGCGATGACTCCGATCCCGCGCGCCACGGCCAGCGGCAGCACGTTGTTCTGGTGCGAACTGCAAGCGCGGTCTATGGGGTTGAGCGCCAGGAGCAGCGTGTCGA
This sequence comes from Bryobacterales bacterium, assembly GCA_020851555.1. Lineage (GTDB taxonomy): Bacteria > Acidobacteriota > Terriglobia > Bryobacterales > Bryobacteraceae > DTKY01. The sequence continues at coordinate 62,773 of JADZCM010000017.1, forward strand.
TGGCCTGCTCCGAGTCGCGGCGGATGGCGCTCATCAACACCGGAGAGCTCTGGTGGCCGGTGATGCCGATGTGCCGGATCCAGCGGCGGTGCTCGGGATTCAGACCGGTGTAGTTGGTGCCGTCCCGGTAGTCCAGCAAGCCGGCCATCGCGCCGATGCGCTCCGGGCGCCGGGTGGCCCGTTCGGCATAGCCTTCGTAGATCTGATCCACCTGCGCCATGGCCGTCAGGTTGTGGATCTGTATGGAGTCAAGATAGGCTCCCTCGGGGATGTTGCCCTGGCCGTCCCCGAACATCTGCGTGAGCGAGCGTTTCAGGTCGTCGATGGCCGTCGTCCCCGGTTTGGCTTCGGGGTCCGCGGCGTAGCGGCGGCCGGTCTTGGTGGCGATGAACAGACGCGCGCGGAGTGCGGCGTCGTAGCCTGGAGCGCCCGGCGCCAGATTCATGCGCCGGAATGCTTCCCCATAGTTCATCTGGCTCGGTCCGTAGGCGTTGGCCGAGTCCAGATAGTTGACGCCGATCTGAACCGCGCGGACGATAATGTCCGCGGGGTCGATGCCCGGCTTGGTCCATTGCAGGGAGGCCTGCCCGCCCAAGCCCAGCGGCGTGACCAGGCGCCCGGTCCGCCCGAGCAGCCTCTGCGGGAACGCGGCCGCCGCCTGCGCGAACAGCGTTCCGGGGCCCAGGACGCCGGCCGCAGGCACGGCGCCCAACACACTCAGAATCTCTCTCCTGGAAAACATGCGCCCTCTCCTTGGGTACATTCTAGCCCGGCGATCCCGACGGCTGCTAGACTGTAGTCAATCGTATGCTGTCGATCGTCATCCCCGTACACAACGAGGAACCGTCCATTCTGCCGCTGTACGACCGGCTGACGCGCGTGCTCGAACCGCTCCAGAAGCCCTACGAGATCATCTTCGTGGACGACGCGTCCACCGACCGCAGCTTTGAACTGCTCTACAACCTGGTCGAGACCGACGGACGCCTGAAGGTGATCCGGCTGCGCCGCAATTTCGGCCAGACGGCGGCCCTTTCGGCGGGCTTCCATGAAGCGCGCGGCGACGTGATCGTATCCATGGACGGCGATTTGCAGCACGACCCGGCGGACCTTCCGGCCCTGCTCGCCAAGATTGACGAAGGGTACGACATCGCCAGCGGCTGGCGCAGGCGCCGTGTGGACAATGCCGTCACGCGGCGGTTGCCCTCGCGCATCGCGAACTGGATGATGGCCAAGGCCAGCGGCATCGACCTCCACGATTTCGGGACGACCTTCAAAGCCTACCGCGCGGAGATCCTCAAAGAGGTCAACCTGTACGGCGAACTGCACCGTTTCATTCCGGCGCTGGCCAGCTTCTACGGGGCGAGAATCGCCGAGGTGCCTATCCGCAACACCGTGCGCAGCACCGGCGGTTCCCACTACGGGCTGGGCAGAGTCCTGCACGTCCTTTTCGACATCCTGACCATCAAGTTCCTGCTGAGCTACTTCACCCGCCCCATGCACTTCTTCGGAAAGCTGGGACTGGCCGGAACCGCCACCGGAGGCGGGATTCTGGCCTATCTGCTGGTGAAGAAACTGGCGGGCCGCGAGATCCTGATCGAGCATGGGCCGCTGCTGCTGGCGGGCGCCATCCTGCTGCTGGCGGGCCTCATGATGTTCTCCACCGGCCTCCTGGGCGAGGTCCTGATGCGCACCTACTTCGAAAGCCAAGGCCGCCGTATCTACGCTGTCCGCGAGGTCCTTTCCCGGCGGGAACCCCCGGTAAAAGACCCCGGGCGCAAGCCCTGATCCGACACTCCGGAATACGAACGGCGCTGTGCGAAGGCATGGAACCGGGGGTCCGGGACGTGTGAGGCCGTGGATGGCCGCCCGCGGCAGACCGGTTGCCATTCGCTCCGCTCTCTTATAATCAAGTGGATGCCCGTGACGACGGAGGAGGCGATTCGGGCTCTCGCCGCGCTGCCGCACACGCAAGTCTCCCGGAACATTGCACTCGCCGGCTATACCCGCTTTGCGATCGGCGGGCCGGCGGACGTTCTGGCCGAGACGGGCGACACCGCGAGCTTCATGGAGGCGCTGCGCCTGGCGGGCGGGAGCGGGCGGCCCGTGGCCGTCATCGGCGGCGGGACGAACCTGATCGCAGCCGACGAGGGATTTCCGGGAATCGTGCTGCGCTACACGGCAAACCGGATATGGGCGGAGGCAGGCCGGGTGAAGGCGGAAGCCGGCGCGGAACTTCAGGCTCTGGTGGACTTCACGGTGGAGCGCGGCCTCAAAGGCCTGGAGACGCTCACGCGTATCCCCGGCTGGGTCGGAGCCGCGGTCCATGGCAACGCGGGGGCTTACGGCCATTCGATTTCCGAGTCCGTCGCGCGCGTAACGTGGACGGACGGGCGCGAGATCCGGGAATTCACCAACGCCGGCTGCCGGTTCCGGTACCGCGAAAGCGTGTTCAAGAGCCACAAAAGTTGGATCATCCTCTCCGCGGAGTTGGGACTCGCGGCCGCGGATCCCGCGGAACTCCGGCAAGCCGCGGACCGCATCGCGGCCGTCCGTGATCTCAAGTTCCCGCCGGCCATGTGCTGCGCCGGCAGCATCTTCAAGAACCTGCTTCTGGACGAACTGCCCGCGGCGGCGGCCTCACGCGTGCCGGAGACCGTGATCCGCGAAGGGAAGGTCCCGGCGGGTTGGTTCCTGGAACAGGTGGGCGCCAAGGGGATGGCTCAAGGCGGCATCCGCGTGGCCGCTCACCACGGCAACCTGATTTACAACGCCGGCGGAGGCACGGCGCGGGATCTCCGCGCGCTGATCTCGGAGCTCAAGCGCCGGGTTCGCGGCCGCTTCGGTCTGGAGTTGGAAGAAGAGGTGCAATACATTGGCATGGGGGAGAGGCCGGCATGAGAAGCTCCATCGTCTTGTTGTTGCTGATGGCTCCTGTCTGGGGGCTTGGCCAGCGGAAGTCCGGCAGCCCGTTGGAGGCGCTGCCGGAAAACATCGAGATCCTGACGCACTTCGGAGAGCGCGCCGACATCTCGCCCGATAACCAGCGCGTGGCCTTCATGAACAAGAGCTTCGGCGACGCTTTCGTGATCGACCTGAAGACCCGCGCCATCCGCTGTCTGACCTGCAACGTGCCCGGCGCGGCGTTCCTGCGCGTGATGCACCTGGTCAACGGGGACTACCTGCTGATCGGACCGGAACGCTTCACGGACATCCATACCAGCCGCCGGCGCGACAACGAACTCTGGCTGCTGGGTGCCAAGCCGGGCTCGAAGCCCGTCCGGCTGGGGCAGAAGGTGAGCGAAGGAGCCGCAGTCTCCAAGGGGTCCATGCAGATCGTCTACGCGGAGACCAGCGACCAGAATCCGGATCTGGGCAAAGGCGTGTCGCGTATGACGATCGCCGAAGTGGACCCGTCCGGACCGAGGCTCACCAACAAGAAGGTGATTCACTGGAGCAACGACAACAGTTGCACGCTGGAGCCGCAGGATCTGTACGCCGGCGACATGAAGCTGACCTTCAGTTGCTACGAACCGAACGACCGCGCATCGGTCATGTCCATGGACCTCTACACCACCGAGGTGGTGAACATGTCGCAGGCTCCCGGCACGTACAACGAGCCGGAGGGGATCTTCCCGGGAGGTGAATACACCCTGGTGGAGGCCGACCGGCAGGTTCAGAAATTGGGCGGCAAGCCGGGCAGCGGCAACATCGATATCTGGAAACTGCGGCTTGACGGAACCGGACAGGACTTCACGCGCCTCACGTTCTTCAACGACTACGAGGGCGGCAAGGCGTCCAACCCCGTGGTCTCAACCGACGGCCGCTTCATGGCCTTCCAGTTTGCCCGCACCACGGACGAGGCGGGCGTGGGATACGGCATTCTGTTGTACTGGTTCCGGTAGGCGCACGCCGCCGGCTCCAGGAAGTTGTCCTGGAAACGGGCGACTCTGATGGCCACCCTGCCCGGGCGGAACCGGTCACGGGCTACGCGCGTGGCCTCGCCCCCGGCAATCCTCCGTTCCAGGCGCCGTGCAGGTCCCAGACCAGCGCGGAGAAGGAATGCGCCGGCTCGAATCCGATGCGCTCATACAGCCTGACGGCGCGGGTGTTCGACGTGGTCACGGTCAGGCTCACCCGGCGGCAGCCTGCCTCGGCCAGCGCCAGCAGAGAGCGCCGCATGAGCTCGTAGCCCAGCCCTTTGCCCTTCAGCGCGGGCGTCACACAGATCTGGGTGATGTGCCCGACACCGGTGGAGAGCAGGCTGGCGAGGCAGACGCCGCAGGCGCGGCCGGTCCAGGCATCCACGGCCACGAAAGAGGCCGGAGCGAAGAACGCGCCGCACCCGGGGTAATTCATGAGGTTCGTCAGGAAACGGTGAGACCCTCCCACGGAGCAGTACTGGTCGTTCACCTCGCTGTCCACGTGCCCCCGGTAGGCGGCGGCGATCACGGAGGCGGCCTCATCCACGCGCCCCGGCGTCCAGTTCTCGATGAGGGCCTTTCGGGCGGCGGGTCCCGGCGCCAGGTGGGGGATCAGCCGGCCGGCGATTACCATGTACTGGCGCGGATGAACCTTCAGCCGGTCCGCGTAGGGCAATTCAGCGCCGGGTGGCGAACTGAGCATCATCAGTTGAGATTCCACGCGAGTCACCGCCCACCGGCCGAACAGTTCGTTCAGCGCCGATTCCAGAAGCAGGAACTCGTGCGCGGGGGCTCTGTACTCCGCCGACACAAACAGGCCGCCGATCAAGCCCTTCCGGTCGTCGGCGACGACATAGGCGTACCCGAAAGCCGTCTCTCCGGCCATGAGGGCGGCGCCGGCCAGGGTCCTCAGCCCCACCAGACGCCGCACCATGGCCGCCGACGGACGGAAATCCCAACCCAGCATCGCCTGCCATTGCCCGGTCTCCTCGTCCAGCAGGGCGTCGAGCGCGGAGACGCGCACCTGGGGCAGGTCTACCAACCTGAGAGGAGATGTTGCCCGGGCCGCCGCCATCTCAAGGGCATTATATCCGCGGGCGAGTGGGCGCCGCCGGTCAGTCGAGAGGGATTTCAATGTAGAAGAGTTCGCGGCGCGTGGCCGCCTCCCGGATGCCGGTTATGTAGAGAATCGCTCCCGGTTGAGGAGAAGCCTGGAAGTAGAAGAACCCGCCGGCGGTTTCGCCCGGCGGCAGCATCTCGGCCGCGAAAGCGCGCCCCTCAATCTCCCACACGTTGAGCGGACTCTTCTTCACGCTCGCGCGAGGAGAGGTCGGCACGGGCAAAGGATTCCGGCTGACCCTGGGCCGATCGACGCCTCTCACCCGGATCACGTCGCGGGCCGGGGTGGCTTCGATCTTCTGGCGCGACGGCAGAATGTACTCGACCTTCATGTCGTCCAGCAGCAGCGCCTGACCCGTCCCGTTCCGCATCACTACCATTACCGGCAGTATGCCGTACTGATTGGGGTTCAGTTTTCCGAAAGCCTTCTTGGTTTTTTCCGCCGTCGTGTACGGGTCGGCGGCGGCCGTGAGCTTCTCCACGGTCTGCGCGTTGCCAAACGATTCCAGCGGCCCCGGATCGAATTTCGTCTCCTTGTCGGCCCCCCACACCGTGGCTATACTCAGGAGAAGAACCAACGACTTGGATGCGAAGCTCATCTATTCGCTCTACCGGGCCCTCCAGTGGGCCGCGTCCCCCTTCATCCTAGTCTATTTCCTGATTCGCTTCGCGCGGGATCGCCGCTATCTCAGACGCTTCGGCGAAAGGCTCGGTTTCCTGCCTGCCCGCTTTCGGCAGGCAACCGCGGGGGCTGTCTGGCTGCACGCGGTCTCGGTCGGCGAAATCCTCTCGGCGGCCGAACTGCTGCGCCGGCTGCGGGAACGCCTGCCGTGGGCTCCGCTGTTTGTTTCCACCGCCACGTTGGCCGGACGAGACCTGGCGGAGCAGCGGCTGGCCGGCCTTGCCGACGGCGTCTTCTACTCGCCTTTGGACTTCTGCTTCGCCGTGCGGCGCGTCCTGAGAACCCTTCGCCCCGCCGTCGTCGTGGTCGCGGAAACGGAGATCTGGCCCAACCTGTACCGTGAGGCGAAGCGCGCCGGCTGCGGGCTGCTGCTGATCAACGGGCGCATTTCGGACCGGGCCGAGCCTCGCTACCGCCGTCTTGGCTGGTTCTTCCGGGCCGTGCTCCGCTGGCCGGACCTGATTCTCACGCAAAGCGAGGCCAACCGGCAGCGTTACCTGGCACTGGGGGCTCCACCCGGGCGCACAATCGAGAGCGGCAATCTCAAGTACGACTTCCGGCCCGGGCCGGCGGGGATTCCGGAGGCTATCGGGCAGTTTCTGGAGCGGGCCGCGGCCGGGGAGATCTGGATCGCCGCCAGCACGATGCCGCCCGCCGCCGCCGGCGACGTGGACGAGGACGATGCGGTCCTGGACGCTTTCCGTGAACTGGCCCGGACGCATCCCGGATTGTTGCTGATCCTGGTCCCACGCAAGCCCGAGCGTTTCGATTTGGCGGCCGCGAAGCTGGAGCGCCGCGGAATCCCCTATGTGCGCCGCTCGCTCCTGGCGTCCGGCACTCCCGCCCCGGACTTGCCCGCGGTGCTGCTGCTGGATTCCATCGGCGAACTGGGCGCGCTGTTTGCGGCGGAGAGCGTTGTCTTCATGGGCGGTTCGCTGGCCAGGCGGGGAGGGCACAACCTGCTCGAGCCTGCGTTCCACGGCCGCGCCGTGATCACCGGCCCGCACATGGAGAACTTCGCGGAGATCGCGGCGGAGTTCTCCAGCGAGGGCGCCTGTCTGCCGGTCTCAGGACCGGAGGAGTTGGGCGGAGCCGTGGAGCGGCTGTTGCTGGACGGCGAACTGCGCGCCCGCCTGGGGGATCGTGCCAGGCGGCTGGCCGAGGCCAGACGAGGCGCCACCGGCCGCGCCGTGGCTGCGGTAGCGGAACTGCACGCGCGCGCGGTTCCCTCCCGGCGGCCCCCTCTCCCCGTATTCCTCGCGCTGTGGCCGTTGACCCGGCTGTGGAAGCGGGGTGGAGCCTGGGCGCGTCGCCGCGAGATGCGGCGTCAGGAACGTCTGCACACGGCGGTGGTCAGCGCCGGCGGCTTGAGCATGGGGGGGAGCGGCAAGACGCCGTTCGTGCTGTGGCTCGCCGCGCAACTTGCCGCGTCCGGCGCGCGGCCGGCAATCCTTACCCGCGGATACCGCCGCGCGGCCTCCGGCGAACTGAGCGTCTTCGAGGCCGGCGCACGGGCGCCGGTACGGGAGACCGGGGACGAAGCGCAGATTTTTTTGCGCTCGGGGGTGGCGCCGGTGGGCGTCGGCGCCAAGCGCGCCTCGGCCGGCCGCGCCGTGGAGAGGCTCTTTCACCCCGACGTCCTGATCCTGGACGACGGCTTCCAGCACCGGCGGCTGGCGCGGGATCTGGACATCGTGCTCGTGGACGCCCTCGATCCGTTCGGCGGCGGCGCGCTGTTTCCCCTCGGCAGGTTGCGCGAGCAGCCGGAGGCGCTGGCCCGGGCGGACCTCCTGGTCATTACCCGCACCGAGCCGGGCCGCGCCTATCCCGGGATCGAGGCTGCTCTCAGGGCGCACAACCCGGCAGCTCCGCTCTTCAGAGCGCGCGTGGAGCCTCAGTACTGGGCCGACGCGGCCTCCGGCCGCCGGTTTGAGCCCGGGAGCCTTCCCTTTGCCCGCGCGGCGGCGTTCTGCGGCCTGGCCAACCCCGCTTCCTTCTGGCGGACGCTGGCGCTGCTGGGGATTGAGCCGGCGATCCGCCGGGAATGGCCGGACCACCATCGGTACAGGCCCGGCGAATTGAGACGCTTGGCCGGCGAAGCGCGCGCGGCGGGCGCCCAGGCGCTCCTCACCACCGAGAAGGACCTGATGAATCTGCCGGACGGGGCGGCGGAGATCGCCGCTCCGCTCCAGCTTCTCTGGCTGAAGATGGCGATGCAGGTGGAGGATGCGGACCGCCTGCTGGAGGCGGTTCAACGACTGCTCCGCAACAGACCTACAGCCCCGGCGCCGGGACCGGGACCGCGGAAGGCTGGGCCTGGGGAATCTGAAGGCCCGGCATCGGTGCGACTCGAAACAGCTTGAGACAAGGCTTGGCGAGCCAGCGCGCCCAGCGGTTGGCGGTCTTGCGGCGGGCGCTGTCGGTGGCGATTCCGGTGTTGGCGTACATCTGCCGGTACAGCTTGGATATCAGAACGAATGCGAGACGCGACTTCAGCGACTTCACGCAGCCGGCCCGCTTCCAAATCGAGGAGAGCGAGTAGAAGCTGTTCCAGGCCTCCTGCGTGTGCGCCCTGACTTCCTCCGGACTCATGGTGGGGTGAGACGTATAGAGTTTCGGGCGCAAGTGGCCCGGGAGGAGCCAGTACCGTGTGAGGGGTATACCCTGAATCCGCTCGACGCTCTCGCCGAGATCCTTCTCCCAGCGCTCGAAGTCCACCGTGCCAGGGAAGGGAGTCATGGTCACGAACTGGGCAAAGGTGATCCCCGCCTGCTGGGCCAGGGAGGTGGTGGCCTGGAAAGTCTCGGGGCGGTCGGTGGGAAGGCCGAAGATGAAAGATCCGAGCACGTATACGCCGCTGCGCTTGAAGGTCAACAGACGCTCCACCAGGCTCTGCCCCGAGTCATTGAATCCCTTGTAGACCGACTTCAGCCCCTCCTCGGTTACTGATTCCACGCCCACCAGCGCGCCCTTGATGCGGGCCCGGCGCATGGCCTCCAGGAACTGGGGGTCTTCAGCCGCTTCCATGGTGATCTGGGTGAACAGGATCATGTCTTCGGGCAGGGCCGACAGGCGGCTCATGAGTTCGAACCGCTCGGCGCGCATGGCCTTGAGATTGGCCGCCCGCTCCACCTTGCCCTGGCGCTCCGCCAGAGCGATGTCCGAGAGCGTAACTGGATAAAAATTGTCGTCGGCGAGGGCTATGCACCGGTACCCCTGGCGGCGCAATTCCACGATCTCGCGGATCACCAGGTCAACCGTGCTCTGGCGCGGCTGCTGGCCGTCGATGCGCCAGACGGAACAGAAGGAACAGTGCTTCGGACACCCGCGGACGGTCTGCACGGAGGCCCACATGTAACGGTCTGAGGGGAGCAGGTCCCACCGGGCGGGCACGAAGCGCCGCCCTTCCACGCGGCCGCCCTCATAAACCCTCCGCGGCGCGTCCTTCCCGCAATCTTCGAGGACGGCCGGCCACACGCCCTCGCCGTCGCCTCTGACCACGGCGTGCGCACCGCCGAGTTCGTGAGCTTCCTCCGGATACAGCGTGGAGTGGATCCCGCCGTAGACGACCCACGCTCCCCGCCGGCGCGCCATCCGGCCGATCTCATAGCCCCGGCGGGCATTGGCGGTGTGCATGCCGATGCCCACGACATCGCCGGCCTCGATGCTGCCGGGGTCGAGCGCCTCCAGGGTCTCGTCGGTGATCCGTGGATCGCCATACTGAGGGGGCGTGGCCGCCGCCAGTACATAGAGCCATCTGGGGGTGATGACGCCTACACCGAACGCCACGTCGCTGGGGTTGATCAGGTGAGCGCGCAAGCGACCTTCCTTTCTGAGCTGCCACAGTCGGCTCCGCTCCGGAAGGAAGGCCCCAGGGCTGGCGTCGATCCCGGTGGGAAGACGAACCAGTGTCAAGTCTACCAGAAACCGAGTCCCGTCTCCAGGGCAAGCAGGCGTTTTTTCAGGTCCAGCCCGCCGGAATATCCCCCCAGTCCTCCGCCGGATGCCACGACCCGGTGGCAGGGCACAAGGATGGAGACTGGATTGGCTCCGTTGGCGGCGCCGACAGCCCGAAATGCGCGCGGCGATCCGATGTGGGCGGCAAGTTGAGCGTAGGTCATGGTCTGCCCATATGGGATCTCGCTGACCGCCTTCCATACTCGTCGCTGGAACTCAGTTCCCGTTACGTCCAGAGGAAGGTCAAAATGCCGGCGGCGGCCGGCGAAATACTCCTCCAACTGCCGTGCCGCCTCGGCCAGCAGGCGCCCGGCAACCGGGTCGGCTTCCGGAACGCCGCCGTCCCGGGCAGCGCCGGACGGCGCTCCGGCCGGTCTCTCGAATTCCAGCCGGCAGATGCCGGCTCCCGTCGCCACCAGGCGGATTGAGAGCCAGGAAGCAGGCTTCAGAACAGCGCTCGACGGCATGCGCTGAGTTTAGCGCAGGCCGCGGCGGCCCGGCATCGGGAGAAAGTGGTTGGGAGCGGTTGGTATAATGAGGCTTACAATGGCCTCCAGAAGCACTGCGGGCAATACGCCTGCCTCCAGGACGGTTCTTCTGCTGACGCCTCGCGGGTTCTGCGCCGGGGTGGTTCGCGCCATCGACGTCGTCCGGATCGCGTTGGAAGCATACGGCCCTCCCGTCTACGTCCGCAAGGAGATCGTACACAACCGTTTCGTGGTGGAGGACCTGCGCGCCGTCGGCGCGGTGTTCGTCGACGAACTCGATGAAGTCCCCGCGGGCGGCCGGGTGATCTTCAGCGCCCACGGGGTATCCCCCGCCGTTCGCGCACAGGCGGTCCAACGGAAGTTAAGAGTCATCGACGCGACCTGCCCTCTGGTGACCAAGGTGCACCTGGAGGCCGTGCGCTTTGCCAGAAGCGGCTACACGATTGTCCTGATCGGACACCGTGACCACGACGAAGTGGTTGGAACTCTGGGGGAAGCCCCCGAAAACACGCTCATCGTGCAGACGGCGGAGGACGTGGACAAACTCGAGATCTCCACCCCCGACAAGATCTGCTATCTGACACAAACGACTCTGAGCCTCGACGAAACCAGTGAGATCGTCGCCCGGCTGCGCGAGAGGTTCCCTTCGGTTCAGGGCCCGCACGCGCAGGACATCTGCTATGCCACGCAGAACCGGCAGGAAGCGGTGAAGGCGGCCGCTCCGGAGTGTGATCTGCTGCTGGTCATCGGCTCCAAGAACAGCTCCAACTCAAAGCGGCTGGTGGAGGTCTGCCGGAACAGCCGGATTCCGGCGTATCTGATCGATGATGCGTCCGAGGTCGATCCGGCGTGGCTGGAGGGCGTCAACACGGTGGGAGTGACCGCCGGGGCATCGGCGCCCGAGAACCTGGTCGCGGAATTGGTCGGCGCGCTGCAAAAGGCCGGTTTCGGGCGAGTGCAGCAACTGGAAGTGAAAGAAGAGGATGTCCGGTTCTCACTGCCGCCGGAACTGACGCGGATAGCCCACGCACCCCTAGGATCCTGTGCATCATGAGCCCGAGACCAAAGCCCAGTACCGACTTCTACTCCGAGGCCGCGGAGGGGTTGAGCCGGGCGGCCGGTTATCTGGCCGGCCTCCAACGCCCCGAGGGTTACTGGTGGGGCGAACTGACGGCCGATACTACGCTGGAATCCGACTTCATCCTGCTGTACCTCTGGCTTTATCCTCCGGAAGGCGGCGTCTGGAACCCGCCGGACAGGGAGTTGGTGGACAAGGCGGTCCGCTCGATACTCGCCCGGCAGTTGCCGGACGGCGGGTTCAACATTTACCTGAATGGCCCTTCCGAGATCAGCGCCACGGTGAAGGCGTACTTTGCGCTTAAGGTGGCGGGGCTGGATCCGGACGGGCCGGAACTTTCCCGGGCACGGGAACGCATCCTGGCTCTAGGCGGGATTCAAGCCGCCAACAGCTACGTCAAGATCAACCTGAGCCTGTTCGGTCTGTACCCGCGCGAGCGCTGTCCGTCGATACCTCCGGAGATGATCTTGCTCCCCGGCAACTTCATCTACCAGATGTCCAGTTGGACGCGCGCCATAGTGGTTCCACTGTCCATCCTCCACGCGCATAAGCCGCAGCGCCCGGTTCCCGCGGGCTTCGATCTGAAGGAACTCTTCCTGCCCGGCGGCAGGATGACCTACCGCGGGGGCCGCCACTTCCTCAGTTACCGGAGCTTGTTCCTGCTCGCCGACAGGATCGTGAAGTTCGGAGAGAAGCTGGGACCCCGCTGGATCCGCGCGAAGGCGGTGCGGAAGGCCGAGAGATGGATGCTCGAGCGGACGCGCTACTCGGACGGCCTGGCGGCCATCTACCCCGCCATGATGTACTGCATCATGGCGCTGGACGTATTGGGCTTCCGGAAGGACCATCCGGATTACGTCGAGGCGCTGAACCAGTTCATGAGGCTGCTCGTCGACGACGGCCGGAGGTTCTTCTTTCAGCCCTGCTTCTCGCCCGTCTGGGACACCGCCATCGCGGCTTACGCCCTGGCGCAGAGTGGCATGGCGCCTCCCGGCGCGCTGGGAAGAACCGTAGACTGGCTGCTCACCATGGAAGTGCGGCGCAAAGGGGACTGGGCGGTCAAGAGGCCCAACACGCCGCCCGGCGGCTGGTATTTCGAGTTCGCCAACGAGTTCTATCCGGACCTGGACGACACCGCGATGGTTCTCCTGGCGCTGGAGTCGTGCGGAGCAGTCGGAGCCGGCGCCGGGAAACAGGCGGGAAAGGCGGAGGGCGCCGTCCGGCGGGCGATGCAGTGGCTGCTGAGCATGCAGGGCCGGGACGGCGGCTGGGCCGCCTTCGATGTGGACAACAACTGGACACCCCTCAGCGAAGTGCCTTTCGCCGATCACAACGCCATGCTCGACCCCACCTGCCCCGATATCACGGGCCGTGTGCTGGAGGCGCTGTGTACCTGCGGGATCGAGGTGGAGCACCCCGCGGCGCGGCGCGCGGTGCGGTACCTGTACCGCACGCAGGAGCAGGACGGAAGCTGGTACGGGCGCTGGGGGGTGAACTACATTTACGGAACCTGCCTGGCGCTGCGCGGGCTCAGGGCGGCCGGCGTGGGCGCGGATGAGGCGGTGATTGTACGCGCCGCCGAGTGGCTGCGCTCGGTGCAGAACGCCGACGGAGGCTGGGGCGAAAGCTGCGCCAGCTACGATAACAACTGCTTCACGGCGGCGGACAGCACGGCCTCACAAACCGCCTGGGCCGTACTGGGCCTGCTCGCCGCGGGCGACGCGCACAGCCGAAGCGTGCGGAACGGCATCCAGCATCTGATAGCGGTCCAGAACGAAGACGGCTCCTGGGACGAGAGCGCCACCACCGGCACCGGCTTTCCCAGAGTCTTCTACCTCGTCTACGACCTCTACCGGCAGTCCTTCCCCTTGCTCGCGTTGTCCGCTTACCTGAAGGCGACCCGGGGACCACAGGGGCAAAGGTGAGATTCCCACTGTCGATGACGGTCGGGATCGCCCGGTACATACTCCGAAACAAGCGTAAACCTCCGCCGCAGTGGCAGAAGAACAGTCACGCCGGCGACGGCGCGTCGAATCCTTTCAAGGTTATTCACCTCGGGCCGGCACAGGGCGCGCCGCGCGCGGCACACCCGATGAACGGGAGGCGGTTCCCTCTCGTTCTCATGCTCGAACCGCTGCACGCCTGCAACCTGACCTGCACCGGTTGCGGCCGGATCCGCGAATACGAGTCGGCGATCACCCAAAGGCTCAGCCTGGAACAGTGCCTGGGGGCCGTGGACGAGTGCGGCGCTCCGGTCGTATCGATCTGCGGGGGCGAGCCGCTGCTGTATCCCGACATCGCAGGACTGGTTCGGGGATTGCTCCAGCGCGACAAACATATCTACCTCTGCACCAACGGAATGTTGATCCGGAAGCACTATGGAGAGTTCGAGCCGGACTCCCGCCTGTTCTTCAATGTGCACCTGGACGGCCTCGAAGAGACCCACGACCGTGCCGTCGAGCGGAAGGGGGTCTTTCAGGAAGCCATCGAGGGCATCAAGGCCGCGAAGCGCGCCGGATTCAAGGTCTCGACCAACACCACGGTTTACCGGGAAACCGATATGGAGGAGATCGAGGCGCTTTTCCGTTTCCTGGAGCCGTATCGCCTGGACGGTCACATGCTGGCGCCCGCATACGGATACACGTCGGTCGACGAGCAGGGGATCTTCATGACACGGGAGGATGTCCACCGGAAGTTCCAGGGCATCGAGCGGTTGGCGCAGCGTTTCCGATTGAATGCCACGCCCGTGTACCTCGATTTTCTCCAGGGCAGGCGCGATCTGCCCTGCACCGCCTGGGGGAATCCGACCTACAACGTCATGGGCTGGAAGAGCCCCTGCTACCTGATCACCGACGGCCACTATGGGACGTTCGAGGAACTGATGACGAGGACCCCGTGGGAGAGCTACGGCCACGGGCGGGATCCGCGCTGCGAGCACTGCATGATGCACTGCGGATATGAGCCCTCCGCGGCCTTGGGGATCAACGCCCGGCCCGGCGACACCCTCCGGCTCCTGCGCTGGGTTCTCCGGTAGGCGACAAGTGAAACCGACTCTGCTCACCGGCGCGACCGGCTTCGTGGGCTGGCACGTCGCCCGCCTTCTGCTGGAACGCGGCCACCGGGTCCGCGCGCTGGTTCGCCCGTCTGGGCGGCTCCGCGATCTGCCCGGTGTGGAGGCCGTCACCGGCGACCTTCGGGACCCCGCCTCCCTGACTCGCGCCGTGGAGGGCTGCGGCTGCGTATACCACGTGGCGGCGGACTACCGCCTCTGGGTCCCCGACGCCGGCGAGATGCACCGCTCGAACGTGGAAGGGACCCGGAATCTTCTGGAAGCGGCCCGCAGCGCGGGCGTGGAGCGGGTCGTATACACCAGCACCGTGGGCTGCATCGGGTTTCCTGCCGGCGCCCCGGGAAATGAGGATACGCCCGTCGCACTGGCGGACATGACCGGGCCGTACAAGCGGTCCAAATTCCTGGCTGAGCGGGCCGCGCTGGAGTACGCGAGCGCCGGCTTCCCGGTCATCATCGTGAACCCGACGGCTCCGGTGGGCGACCATGATTTCAAGCCGACGCCCACCGGCAAGATCATCCTCGATTTCCTGCGCGGCTCCATGCCGGCCTACGTCGATACGGGGCTCAACCTGGTGGACGTCCGGGACGTGGCCGGCGGACACCTGCTGGCCGCGGAGAAGGGCCGGCCCGGCGAGCGCTACATTCTGGGGGGTGAGAATCTGACCCTGGAGCAGATCTTGAAGCGATTGGCCGCGGTGAGCGGCTTGGAGGCTCCCAAGACCAGGATTCCGTACGGGGTGGCGTTTGCCGCCGGGGCCGTCTCGACCGCCTGGGCAAGAATGACCGGCGGCGAGCCGCGCGTGCCGCTGGACGCCGTGCGGATGGCGGCCAAGAAGATGTGGGTGAGCCACGAGAAGGCCGCGCAGCGTCTCGGTTACCAGCCGGGCAGCGTGGACGCTGCGCTGGCGCGTGCAACCGGCTGGTTCCGGTCCAATGGCTACGCTTGAGACGGACGCGGTGCTTCTGGTAGCGGCGGAGGGCCGGGAGTTCGCCGGACTGTTGCGGCGCGCGCGCCGCCGCGCCCGGCTGCCTTGGCCGGTCCGGTTCGCGCGTTCCGTCGAAATCGGCGGCCAACGGCTCTTTTTGGTAGCCAACGGCTGCGGCGCGGGACTTGCCGGCGAGGCTTGTGAGGTGGCTTGGAACAAGCACAGGGCCAGGGCGATTGTCAGCACCGGCTTCTGCGGCGCACTGGAACCCGGTCTCACCGCCGGGGAGGTTTTCTTTGCCACGCGGGTTGAGAATCCTCAGGGCACGGTGAGCCTGGATGCAGCGGTCCCCGAATGCTCCCTGCCGCACGCTACCGGCCGTCTGGTTTCGACCGACCACGTCGTAGAGACCGTCCAGGAGAAAGTGGCGCTCCGGGAGCGCGGCGGCTCAGTCGTGGAAATGGAGGCTCTGGCGGTGGCTCTGAGGGCCCGGTATTGGGGGGTACCGTTCTATTGCGTTCGAGCAGTCGCCGATCTCGCCGAGGAGGGGTTCCAGTTCGATTTTAACGCCGCGCGCGACCTGGACGGCCGGCTGCGGACTTCCCGGATTCTCTGGGCCGCCGCACGGCGGCCACACCCTCTTGCGTCCGAATTGTTAAAGTTGTACTATCGCAGCCGTCTTGCGGCCAGAGCACTCGGAGCAGCCCTTGCTGATTGCCGATACTAGCGTAGCCGTGCCCAAGCTCATGCGGGCGGCCGTCTACCGCGGCCGCGGGTCCATCGCGGTTGAAACCGTCCCCACTCCTCAGGCCGGGCCGGGGGAATTGCTGGTCCGCGTGGAGAGTTGCGGCGTCTGTCACACCGACCTCAAGAAGGTCGAGCACGACCTGCTGCCGCCGCCGCGGATCTTCGGACATGAAATGGCCGGCGTCGTGGCCGCGGTGGGGGAAGGCGTGCGGACTTTCCAGCCCGGCCAGCCGGTGGTCGCCTTCCACCATAGCCCGTGCTCCGACTGCTTCTACTGCCGCCGGAGGCTGTACGCACAGTGCGCCACCTATAAGAGGGTCGGCATAACGGCGGGCTTCGAGCCCGCCGGCGGCGGCTTCTCCGAGTATGTGCGGGTCATGGATTGGATCGTGCGGCGCGGTGTAATCCCCGTGCCGGACGGGGTTCCCCTGGATCGCGCCTGCTTCGTCGAGCCGGTCAACACCTGCCTGAAGGCGGTCCGGCAGCTCGCCTTGGAACCGGGCGAACTGGTTGTCGTGCTGGGCCAGGGTCCCATTGGGCTGATATTCACGATGCTGGCCCGCCGCGCCGGCGCGGTAGTCGTGGCCACCGACATGATCGCCCGCCGCCGCGAACTGGCGGCGCGCATGGGAGCGGCTGCCGCCTGGGACCCCCGTGACACGGACATCGTCAAGGAGGTTGCATCCATGACCGGCGGGCGGGGGGGCGACGTGGTGATCGTTGCGGTCTCCGCGCCCGGAATCACCGGCCAGGCGATCGCCTGTTCCCGCCCGGGATCGCGTATCTTGTTGTTCTCGCAGACTTCCCACCGGGAGCGTATCGAGATGTCCGGCGCCGACATCTGCGTGGGAGAGCGCCTGGTCCTGGGCTCTTACAGCGCCTCGGTGGATCTTCAGGAGGAGTCGGCGCGCCTGGTGTTCAGCGGGGAATTACCCCTGGAAGATCTCATCAGCCACCGTTTTCCCCTCGACCGGATCAGGGAGGGCATTGACATAGCGTTGCATCCGGACGAGCAATCGTTGAAAATTGTTATTCAGCCCCAAAGGCGGACCTCGTGAAGACAGACATGATGGCAGCCGTACTTTACGGCAAGGAGCATTTGCGCGTCGAGCCCGTGGCTGTGCCTCCCATCGAGAGCGGCGATATCCTGGTTCGCGTTCGGGCCGCGCTGACCTGCGGCACGGATGTCAAGGTGTTCCTGCGAGGCTACCACGCGCGCATGATCGTTCCGCCGGCGGTGTTCGGCCACGAACTCGCCGGTGATGTCATTGCGGTCGGTGACAAGGTGACCCGGTTCCGCGCCGGGCAGAGGGTGGTGGCGGCCAACTCCGCCCCCTGTAATTCCTGCTTCTACTGTCTGCGCGGCGCCGAGAACCTCTGCGAGGACCTCATTTTCAACAACGGCGCATACGCCGAGTACATACGGATCCCCGCCCGCATCGTCGAGAAGAACACCTACGAGATTCCGGACCACGTGGGTTACCAGGACGCCGCGCTGTCCGAGCCGCTGGCCTGCGTGCTGCGGGGCGTCGAGGAGACCGGAATCGGGCCCGGGGACCAGGTCGCCGTGATCGGCCTGGGGTCCATCGGTCTTATGTTCGTAAGGCTGGCGAAGCTCCATGGAGCCAGGGTCATCGCCCTCGGCAGGCGTACAGCCCAGTTGGAACGGGCTTCCCGCATGGGAGCCGACGAGACTATCGCGGTGCCCGAGGGAACCGACTCCGTCGGTCTGGTGCGCCGCCTGGCGGGCGGGCGCGGGGTGGACGCCGCCATCGAGGCCGTGGGAACGCCCGCCACCTGGGAGTCGGCGGTCCAGATGGTGAGGAAGGGCGGCACGGTGAACTTCTTCGGCGGATGTCCGAGCGACAGCCGCATCAACCTCGATACCTCGCTGCTGCACTACTCCGAGATCACCTGTAAGGCGAGTTTTCATCACACTCCGCGCCACGTCCGCCGGGCGCTGGAGATCATCTCGCAGGGAAGTATTACCGCGCGCGACTTCGTGAACAGCGAGGAGCCCCTGTCGAACCTGCTCGAAGTCATGCGCTACCTGACCAGCCACAACGGGCATCTGAAAACCGCCATTATTCCGTAGCTCGTGACCGCCCCTGCCGCGTTCCTGCCGCCGCGTGAGTTCATCCGGTCGGGGCAAGCCGCCGGGCGCGCGTGGCCCGCCGCCGAGTGCCGGGCCTACACTCGCTGGCTGGCGACTACACACTACGAGAACTTCCACGTGGCGACTCTGCTGCTGCCCCGCCGGCTCCATCAGGACTTCTTCAACGTCTATGCCTTCTGCCGGTGGGCGGACGACCTGGGCGACGAAATGGGCAGCCCGGCCGAGAGCCTGCGCCTGCTGGCGTGGTGGCGCGGGGAACTCGATGCGATGTTCCTGGGCGAAGCTACGCATCCCGTGTTCGTCGCGCTGCGGGAGACAGTGGCCAGCCACGGACTCCCCCCCGGGCCTTTCCAGGACCTGATCCGCGCTTTCGTGCAGGACCAGGAGGTCTGCCGCTACGCGACCTGGGATGAACTGGCCGCCTACTGCTCTTGGTCAGCCAACCCCGTGGGCCGGCTGGTGTTGCGCCTCTGCGGGTACGCGGACGACGAGCGCGAACGCCTCTCGGACGCCACCTGCACCGCCCTTCAACTCGCCAACTTCTGGCAGGATGTGGCGGCGGATCTCGAGAAGGGCCGCATCTACCTGCCCCTGGAGTTGTTAAGCAAGCACAACTGCCCGGAGGCGGACGTACTCGGCCGGCGCGCCACGCGCGCCTTCCGCTCCGCCCTGGAAGAGGCGGTGGAGGTCGCGCGCCGCTACTTCCACCAGGGCTTGCCGCTGGCCCGCCTGGTACACCGCCGGTTGGCGGTGGATATTGAGCTCTTCAGTCGGGGCGGCCTCCTGGTCTTGGACAAGATCGCCCGCCAGGAATACGACGTGTTTTCGGCGCGCCCGGTCATTTCTCGCTCCGAGCGGGCCTGGCTCCTGCTGGCGACGCTGGCCCGTGCGGCCTTCCCCAAGGCGGCGGGATGACCACTCTCGGGGACTCCTTCACCTTCTGCCGCCGCGTCACCCGCCGGCGCGCCCGGAATTTCTACTATTCCTTCGTCCTGCTGGGCCGGGCGGAGCACGACGCCCTCTGCGCGCTCTATGCGTTCATGCGGCACTGTGACGACCTGAGCGACGACAGCGACGACCCCGCCCAGGCCCGGATCGCGATCGCCGCCTGGAGGCGGGACCTGGAAGCGGCGCTCGGGGGCCACCCGCCCGGACATCCCGTCTGGCCCGCCCTGAGCTGCGTGGTTGAACGCTACCGGATCCCGCACGCCTATCTCATGGAGATGATCGACGGGGTTGCCTCGGACCTCGAAGCGCGGGAGTTCGTCTCGTTCGAGCAACTGTACCGTTACTGCTACCAGGTGGCATCGGTCGCCGGCCTGTCGCTGATCCACGTGCTGGGTTTCGAGTCCGGGCGGGCGCTGGAACTGGCGGAGAAGTGCGGCGTGGCTTTCCAATTGACCAACATCCTGCGTGATGTCTCCGAGGACGCCGCGCGGGGCCGGGTCTATTTCCCTACCGAGGATCTCGCCCGCTTCGGCCTGGGACCCGCCGCTATTCTCGAAGGAGCCGCCGGCGGTGACTTTCAGGGCTTGATGAGGTTTGAGGCCGCCCGGGCGGCTGCACTTTACGGGGAGTCGATGGAACTGGTCGGGCTCGTGCGCCCGAACAACCGGGCCGCGCTCTGGGCCCTGATCGAGATCTACCGCCGCCTGTTGAGAAAGATGGAACGCTGCGGCTTTGCAGTCCGCGGCCGCCGCATCTCGCTTACGACGTGGGAGAAGGCGGCCGTCCTCGCCAGCGCCCTGCTGCGTCGGCGGTGAGGGTGGGCCGGCGGGTGAATTCGCCGCCGCGGGCCGCTGAAGCTACCTGGGCGCTCGCCCGGCTGGGGCCGCCTCCGTGTCGAGGAACAGGACGCAGCGGGGATGGGTTCTCAGGACCGACGCCGGACAGTCCGGAGAAATGGGGCCGCCGAGGGCCGCCTCCACCGCCCTCCGCTTGCGCGAGCCTGGCACGGCCGCGAACACCGCCGGAGCGCTCATGATGCGAGGGATGGTCAGGGTAAGAGCGCGTGCGGGCACCTCCGAGATCGAACGGAAAGCGCCGTCATGCACCTGCTGGCGGCGGCATGCCTCGTCCAGATCTACGATCTTGACGGCCAAGGGGTCCTTGAAATCAGCCACGTGCGGGTCGTTGAAAGCCAGATGGCCGTTCTCTCCGATTCCGATCAGGGCCAGGCTGGGAGGGTTTTCTTCCAGCAGCCGCGCATAGCGCCGGCACTCCGCTTCGGGGCCGGGCGCCTCCCCGCGTAAGCCGTGGAAGCCGCCGATGGGGATGCGAGAAAGAAAGCGGGCTTTCAGCAGCCCGCGCAGCGACTGGGGGTGGGCTTCGTCAAAACCCACATACTCATCCAGGTGGAACACGGTCACCCGGCCCCACTCAATCCCAGGCTGAAGCGCGAGCGCATCCCAGGTATCGAATTGTGAAGGCGCCGAGGCCAGAAGGACGGCGGCCTGCCCTTGCCCCGCGATCCGCTCCCGAAGTTCGTCCGCCACAGCGGCCGCCGCGGCGGCGCCCATGGCCCGTGCCGTGTCGTAAATCCGTACGTCCACGCTACCAGCCTATCCGAGTGCGGCGCCGCCTTGGGATACACACGCCCTCAGGCGCACTGCCGCAAGCTCTTGGCCTCCACCCTGCCGGCGAGTTGAAGACCTCACTTGAACTCTGAGGGATGCACCACATACCTACGCGGAAGCGATGGTCTCGACCGCGGCGTCGCCGTTCCGGAATGCCTCCTCGCGGACCTGGAGTCCCAGTCCGGGAGCCTCCGGAGCGGTGACGTATCCGTTCACGGGGACGGGCACGCCGTCCAGGAAGCGCGGGTAAAGGTCATTGTACAGGTGATAGACGCTCTCCATGATGTAGAAGTTGGGGAGCGAGGTGGCGGTATGAATGGACGCATACCACAGGATCGGCCCGCCGCCCGTATGCGGCGATGTGGGGATCTTGTAAGTGTCCGCCAGGTCCGAGATTTTCTTGGCCTCCGAGATGCCGCCGCACCAGGTGACGTCCCACATGACGACATCGACGGCGCGGGCTTCGAACATCTCGCGGAACCGGTATCGGGTGGCGAGGCGCTCGCTGATGCACACCGGTATCGACGTTTCCCGCGCCAGTGAGGCGTACGCCTCCAGGTTGTCCGGCAGCATCGGATCCTCGAGGTACATGATGCCGTAAGGCTCCAACGACTTCGCAATCTGCATCGAACAGGGGAGGTTCCACCGGCTGCTCAGATCGAGTGCGATCTCCATCTCGTCTCCGGCAACTTTCCGGATGCGCTGAATCGGGTCCAGCGACTGCCGCAGTTCGGCCTGGGTGATGAAGGTTCCTCCGTGCCGGGCGAGCGCGTTGACCGGCCCCCGGTCGTACGGGTAGAGCTTGATGGCGCGGATACCGCGCTTGAGCAGGAATTCCGTGATCTTCTCGGGGGCGTCGTGCTCGCGCATGCCGTTGATCGTCCACCCGTTCATGGTGTTGTAGACCAGCAGCCGGGACTGAGCCTGTCCGCCCAGCAGCTTGTAGAGGGGCAGCCCCGAGATCTTCCCCAGGATGTCCCACTGGGCGATGTTAATCGCGGTCAGGATGCGGAACTCTGCCCCGCCCCAGGGCTGGTAGGAAATGCGGTAGAAGAGATCCCGCCACAGCCCCTCGATGTTGGTGGGGTCTCTGCCCAGCACCATGCCGGCGAGCTGCTTCAAAGCGCCCGCGTGCGCGTCGTAGCCGGGGTAGGTCTCCCCGATGCCCACGACGCCCTGGTCCGTGTGCAGGCGCACCCAGAACCAGTTGGGCGCAACTCCCTGTGTGCGCAGGTCGGTGCGGAACCGCACCGCCTCGACCTTGGTGATCTTCATTGGCCCGGCGCTCGCCGCCGCCGCCCGGGCCGTATCCGTCAACACGCCGATGCCGAGCGGCGCGGCAACCGCCTGAAGCAGTTGCCGCCTGCTCGTTCTTGCGCCTTGCATGAACGCCTCCGTGCCGGCAGATTCCACCGGCGCCGCCCGAGGCTGGTTGTACGGCTAGCTCCAGAGCCGGTCGTTCGGGCCGCGTCCGGGCCGCCCGGGGTTCATCTGCTCCAGATCCCATTGCGGCGTGGGCAGGAAGAAGTTGTTCGGATTGTTCTTCTTGAGGACCTCTTCGTCAACTGTGATGCCCAGACCGGGGCCCGTGGGCAAGTTCACGTAGCCCTTGTCGATGATTGGCTTGATGTTGGTGATAAGATCGCCCCAAGACGGATTGTCCACCGCGTGGTTCTCAAGCGCCAAGAAGTTCTCCGTCGCCGCGGAGATATGCACGCAGGCCATGAATCCTACGGGCCCGCTGGCATTGTGCACCGCCATCGGCACTCCGTATTCCTGGACCAGATCACCAATCTTGTGAGTCTCCAGAATTCCGCCGGAGGTCAGTGGATCAGGATGGAGTATGTCAACGGCGTGATTTCTCGCCAACTCGATGAAGCCTTCCTTCAGATAGATGTCTTCGCCCGTGCACGTCGGAACATCGATGGAATCGGTGATCTTCTTCCACAATTCGGTGTACTGCCATGGAATGAAGTCCTCCATCCAGGCCAGGTTGAACTTCTCGAAAGCCTTGCCCAGCCGGATACAGGAGTTCACCCCGATGTGACCGTAATGGTCCGTCGCGATCGGCACCTCCCAGCCCGCGGCTTCACGGACTTTCGCCATGTACTCCGCCAGCAGCGCGATGCCTTTGTCGGTGTACTCCATGCCGGTGAACATGTGCACCGTGCTGCCCGAGATATCCGCTCCGGACGGGAAGACGGCGACCCCAGGAATCTTCGATATGAGGTTGTAGCCGACGTCCGCCTTGAAGTACGTGAAACCTTCCGCCTTGCGGCGATCGAACCGCTCCTTGAAAACTTTGGCGTCCGATGCTCCCGGCGTGTCGCAATAGATCCGAACCCTCTCGCGGTGCTTGCCGCCCAGCATCTGCCAGATGGGCACGTTGTAGGCTTTCCCCGCCAGATCCCACAACGCGATTTCCATACCCGACACGCCGCCGCCCTGGCGGGCGTGGTAACCGAACTGCTTGATCGACCGGAAGATCTTGTCAACGTCGCAGGGGTTCTGCCCAACCACCTTCCGTTTCAACGCCAGCACGTAACTCGGGATGGCGCCGTCGCGGTTCTCGCCGTAGCCGACAAGCCCCTGGTTGGTGTCCAGGCGGATTACCGCCCCTGCCATGCGCACGTCGGTGATCCTCAGTTCCGAGGGCTTGGAGGCCGTGTTGGTATGTTGGAGGGCGGCATCCAGCGTCTCATCAGCCCAGAAAGCCGCTCCCGCGGCAGCGGCGGCGCCTCTCAAAAACGAGCGGCGTCCTGCCAGCTTCTTTACGGATTCCTTTATCATCGAGAGACTCTCCTATGGAAATGTGGGGGGCCGGGCATGCCCGGCCCCTTCAAAGGCTACCAGGTCAACTTCAGCGCCATCTGCAACCGGCGCGGGGAATTCGCCTGGGTACGCCACAGCCCGAAGTTGGCGTTCTGAAGTGAGTTCCCGCCGCTCAGCGAGCCGAAACGGGTCCTGTTGAGCAAGTTGAACGCCTCGCAACGATACTCCAGTTTAATCCCTTCCTTGATCCCGATGCTTCTCGCAACGGAGATGTCCTCACCGTAGACCGGCAGGCTACGCAGCTTGGGGTTGTACCGCGTCATGTTCCCGAACCGGTTGTCCGGCTGCGCGCCGAACCACGAAGCCGGCTGGAGGAAGCTGTCCTTGGCGGGATCGAACTTCTCCCCCGAAATGGCGCCCCGCCAGCCGTCGTAGGTGCTGATCGTGGGGCGGTTACCGCCCGCGGCGAACAGCGGGAAGCTGATGGTGGTGCCGAGCGACATGGGTGTGCCGCTGACGTACATATGACTGGCGCTGGCCCGCCAGCCGCCGATGATCTTCGACGCCACCCCATGGTTGACGAACTTGCGGCCGGCCCCAAAAGGCAATTCGTAGACGTAGCTCACTTTCACGCTGTGTGTCTGGTCGATCGACTCGATGGTCTTCTCCAGCCGGCGGTTGTAATGGTCCATCGCGCCTCCGTCGACGTCGCCCAGCGCCTTTGAAAACACATAGGAGGCCTGGAAGGTCAGGCCGGCGGAATAGCGCTTTTCGAACTTGAGCATCATCGAGTGATAGGTGTGGTGGCCGAGCCGGTCACCCGAGCCGTTATAGGTGTCGATTCCCGAGTATTGGGGGAACGGCCGAAGCGCCTGCCTCACCGTATCTCCGGTACCCCACAGCGTGCTGAAGGCGGCGAACGGCGCCTTGATCCCGGCAGCCGCGGCGGTGGCCGATCCGATCCTGGAATTCAGGATCGTACGTCCGGACGCCGTGAATGGGTCCAGGTTCGCGGGGAGGTACATGTAAGCGATCTGGTCGTAGGCGAGCAGGCTGGAAAGAATCTTCCCCACGCCCATGCCCTTGTAACCTGCCTCCAGGACCGTATTGTTCGAGAGCTGGCGCTGGATGTTAAAGGTGACCGTAACCTCGTCCGACGGCTTCGACCCGACAATCCCGTTCCCGTAGGGGGCGTTCTGGCCGTTGCCGACCGACGGATCAATCTTCGGCGGCATCTCCCAGGCAGGCGCGCCGTCTTTCAGAATCCAGAGCGGACTCAGGCCCTGGCTGGTGTCGTTGTTCGTCAGCCGCACCACGAACCCAAGGTTGTGGGTGGAATTGGCCGGCGACTTCACGGGTCCGAAACTCCGGGCAAATGAACCGCGCAGAACGGTCTTGCTGTCGAGGGCGTAGGAGAACCCAAGCCGAGGACCGATCGCGCCCCACCAGGTCGGCGTCAGCGTACGGGTATTCTCGCGGCCGGGGCCGTTGCCCGCAAAGATGAGGGCCCCAGGAATTCCATCCGCTCCGGGGTTGGGTTTGGCCAGATCCAGTTCGCTGTACTGGTCTCCACCCACGCGTTGCGGAAGCGTGAACTCATAGCGCAGGCCGAGGTTGAGGGTCAGGCGGCGGGTGACCCGCCAGTCGTCCTGAAAGTACGAGGCGTGGTACCGCCATTGCGCGTTAATGTAACGCGGCGTGTCAAGGCTGTAATTGCTGACGTAGCCCAGCAGGAACGCCGCAAATGCGCTGCCTCCCCCGGTCGCCTGGTTGGTGTTGAGCGGAATCGAGGTCGATAGCCGGTTGAAGGTCATGTTCCCCGCGATGTTCTGGAGCCCGAAGCCGTTATAGTCCGTGCGGTTGTACATGTAGCCCCACTTGAAGGTGTGCGAACCGCTGCTCTTGGTCATGTCATCCTTGAGCTCGAGGACATTGTTGTCGGAGCCGTTGGGCGCCGCCACGCCCCAACCGGTGAACTCGCTGTTGGAGAAGCCGACTTGAGGAAAGTTGGCGTTGCAGTCGGGGTAGTTGGGGATGCAGATCCCCTTTTCCTTCCACCCTACGCTCGTGGTAGGGATGCCGTCGCTCTGCGGAGCGTCCTTATAGGTGGCATAGGAACCGTGATTCTGCCGCCACCGGTTGACGCCTCCGTAGAAGCGGTTCAGCCAGGTGGGCGAGAGAGTATAGTCCCAGCTCACCCGGTAGACGTCGGACCGGTTGTACCCCGGATTGCCCGAAAGCGGCTTGGGCAGCCCCGGCGCGCCTTCCGGGCCGTAGTCGTCATAGTCCCGTGTCCGGCCGAAGCTGAACGAAACCCGGTGGTTCGTCGTCAAGACCTGGTCGATCTTGATGTTGTACTTGTTCTGCGGAGAGATCGAGGTGCCGTAGGAGATGTAGTTGTTCCGCGTGTACCCCGAGGTGCCGGGCACAAGTCCCGGAACGTTGGGTTTCAGCAGCGGCTGGGCGAACCCTATGATCGCCTTCGACATTGAATCGAAGCGGGCCTGCGGGATCTGGTTGTTGACGAACGGGTCCCGCACATAGGTCGAGCCCTGCAAGCGCTGGGAACCCGGGTCGTAGATCTGATACATCTTGCCGCTGGCGTCCACGAAGTTCCGCAGGTCGCCCGTGAAGAACTCCGGCGGCGGGATGCTGTACGGCGTCGCCGTGGCCCCCACGCGGTTGCGGAATCCCTCGTAGGAGAAGAAGAAGAACGTCTTGTCGCGGCCGTTGTAGATCTTGGGAAGCCATACCGGCCCGCCGGCGGTCGCTCCGAAATTATTCTGCTTGTAGACGGGCTTCTTGGCGTTGAAAAAGCCGCGCGCGTCGAGCGCCTGGTTGCGCAGGAACTCGTAAGCGCTGCCGTGGAAACTGTTCGTGCCGGACTTGGACACGAAACTGACCGAACCGCCGGAGGCCTGCCCGAACTCCGCGCGGAATCCGCCGGATTCCACCGAGAATTCCGTGATGGTCTCCACCGAAGGGGCGTTGATCTCCACCCAATCCCGGCCCGAAGCGGACCTCGAAATGGACAGCGCCACGCCGTCGAGCATCATGCCGAAGTGGTTGGCCGTGCCGCCGGCGATCCTGAAGTTCCCGCCCGTCCCGTCCACCTCGGGAGTGATGGAGGCCAGATCGAACGGGCTCCTTACTCCGCCGCTCACGACCACCGGCAGTTGATCCACCAGCGTGTTGCTTACCTGCGAGGACACGCGCGCGCTGTCGGTCATCAACATCTGCACGTTCGCGGTGACTTCGACGGTCTGCGAGGTCGCGCCGACCTCCAACTGCACGTCCACGCGCAGCGTGCTGCCTCCGGTCACGACGACGTTGTCTCGAACGTGCGCCCTGAAGCCCTGGCTTTCAACCCTGACCTGATAGGCGCCAACCGGCAGGGAGGGCACCGTGAAGTCCCCCGATGACGTGGTGCTTACCTTGAAACTGTTATTCGTGCTGATGTGTGTTGCCGTCACCTGCGCGCCGGGCACCACCGCACCCGTCGGGTCGGTCACGGTGCCCGTGATCACGCCGCGGTCGGTTTGCGCCAGCGCCATGCCGGCCCACAACAGAAGACATAGAAACCCTGAAATGTGTCGACTACGCATTCCCAACCTCCTCTGGGGGAGATTATATGGCAGCAGTTTGAAATTAACAACCGGTACTTATATTAATGTATGTTAAGTCTAACTCCAGGTTTCAAGTGACGCCAAATCAAAGAGATAGGGAGTCCGACCACGTTGAAGTAACACCCTTCGATCCGGTCGATGAACTTGGAGGCCAAACCCTGTATCGCGTAGGCGCCGGCTTTGTCCAACGGTTCACCACTGGCAGCGTATGCGGTGATCTCGTCCTCGGACAAGGCCAGGAATCTTACACGGGTGGTTTCCGCATCCACCAGCACCCGGCCGGAGGTGCGGAGGCAGATGCCGGTGATCACCTCGTGCTCGCGTCCCGACAGCAGGCGCAACATCCGGACGGCGTCCGCGGCATCCGAGGGTTTCCCCAGTACATGCTCGTCCACGACAACTTCCGTATCGGCCCCCAGGATGATTTCGTCAGCTCCGGCATCCACCGCCATGGCCTTCGCCCGGGCCAGCCTGCGCACGTAAGCCGGCGGCGTTTCGCCGTCGCGGCGCCGTTCATCGATCTCCGCCGGCCTGCAAACGAACTCGATCCCGGCATTGGCCAGGATCTCGCGGCGGCGGGGAGAATGCGAAGCGAGAACCAGCATACCAGCATGGTACAATGAACCGTTTCTCCCCCCATGGAACGCGCAGGAAGGCTCCTGTCGAAGCTTAAGATCCCGGCCGGCGCGATGCGTCCCGACGATCTGGCCCGGGCGGCTTGGGCGCCCGCCGTCGGCTCCAAAGTGGCGGCGCACACGCAGGCGGTCTGGTTCTCGGGCGCGCGCCTGGTGGTGGAGGTGGAGGACGCCATCTGGCAGCGCCAACTGGCCGTGCTTCGCGGCCAGATACTCAAGCGGCTCGAGGAGGTCCTCGGCCACCCCCTGGTTGCCGAGATCGAGTTCCGGCTGCGGCCTCGCCGCCGGATGCCCCAACTCGCCGAGACGCCGCGATTCAGCCAGGACGAGGCTGACCAGATTCCCGACCCGGTGCTTCGCAGCATCTATAAGCAGCAGCGGCGCAGGAGGTCCGCTTGAAGATCACCGAACAGGAAGTGCGCTATGTGGCCGACCTGGCCAACCTGCGGCTGACAAATGCGGAAGTCGCTCGCCTCAGGAAGGACATGGACCATATTCTGGAGCACATGGACAAGCTCAACGAACTGGATACCAGCACGGTCGAACCCATGGCGCAGGTGCTTTACGACGCGGGGGAAACCGCTGCGCTGCGTGACGACAGCGAACGTCCGACCTTGTCCAACGAGGCGGCTCTGGCGAACGCCCCCGTGTCGGGCGCTGGCTGTTTCAAGGTGCCGCTGGTGATCGAACGGTAGCGCAGATGCATCCGGCCTCCTTGACTGTCCAGCGGGTGAGAGAAGGACTGGCCGCGCGCCGGTTCAGCGCCGTCGAACTCGCCGCCGAAGCCCTGCGGTTCGCCGAAGCCGAGAATCCGAAAACCAACGCCTACCTTCACTTCTGCCCGGAGCGGGCCCTGGAGGCAGCCCGGCAAGTGGACCAGCGCCTGGCCCGAGGCGAGGATCCGGGCGCTCTGGGAGGAGTGCCGTTCGCGTTGAAGGACGTCATCCTTACCAAAGGGGTGCGCACCACGGCCGGCTCCCGGTTGCTGGCCCATTTCATCCCTCCTTACGACGCGACCGCCGTGACACTGCTGGAACAGGCGGGCGCGGTGATCCTGGGGAAGACCAATTGCGACGAGTTCGCCATGGGATCGTCCAATGAGAACTCCGCCTTCGGACCGGTCAGGAATCCCGTGGCTCTGGATCGCGTGGCAGGCGGGTCCAGCGGGGGCTCGGCGGCGGCGGTGGCGCAGGGCACTGCCGTGGCGGCGCTCGGCACGGACACGGGCGGCTCCGTCCGCCAGCCCGCATCCTTCTGCGGAGTGGTGGGCGTCACGCCGACCTACGGCCGGGCGTCCCGGTACGGTTTGATCGCCTTCGCCAGTTCTCTCGATCACGTCGGATTGCTCGCCAGGAACGTGAAAGATGCCGCGGTAACGCTCCAGGTCCTGGCGGGGCGCGATGAGATGGACTCCACCACCGCCTTCGCACCGGTCCCCGATTACGCCGGCCGGCTTGACGGCGATGTCCGCGGCGTCCGCGTAGGGCTGCCCAAGGAGTACTTCTCCGGACTGCCGGGCGAAACCGGCGATCTGATGCAACGCGGTATTCGGGCTCTGGGCCGGCTGGGGTGCCAGGTCAGCGAGATCAGTCTGCCGGTCACGGACTACGCGGTAGCCTGCTACTACATCATCTGCACGGCGGAGGCGAGTTCCAACCTGGCGCGCTACGACGGGGTCCACTATACGACGCGCTCCAAGGACCCTGAGAATCTCATCGACCTGTACCGCAGCACCCGCGGCGAGGGTTTCGGGGCCGAGTGCAAACGCCGGATCATGCTGGGGACGTACGTCCTGAGCGCCGGATACTACGACGCGTACTACCTGAAAGCTCAGAAGGTGCGGGCGCTCATCGCCCGTGACATCTCACGCGCCTTCGAAGAGGTTGACGTCATCATCGCGCCGGTCTCGCCCTTTCCCGCCTTCCGGCTCGGGGAGAAGATCGACGACCCGCTGGAGATGTATCTGTCGGATATCTACACGATCACCGCTTCACTGGCCGGCATCCCGTGCATGAGCGTGCCCTGCGGCCGGACGCCGGCCGGCTTGCCGGTCGGCATGCAGATTCTGGCCAGGCATTTCGACGAAGCCGGGATGCTGAAGCTGGCGCACGCCTTCGAGCGCGCCGGCGGCGCAGACGCCTGAGCCAGTTTACCCGGCGTCAAGAATCCCACGGCCTCCGGCGCGCATCCTTTGCAGTAGGAGACAAGGATGCTTTTTACACTACCCGACCTGCCTTATCCGGCCGACGCGCTGGAGCCGTACATCGACAAGACGACCATGGAAATCCACCATGGCAAGCACCACGGTGCGTACGTGACGAACGTCAACAACGCCCTGGGATCCGTTCCGGAACTGGCCGGCAAGAGCCTGGAAGAACTGCTCCGGAACAACCTCGCCGCTGTCCCCGAAAGCATCCGCACGGCTGTGCGTAATAACGGCGGCGGGCACCTGAACCACTCGATGTTCTGGCAGATCATGGGGCCCAAGGCCGGCGGGCAGCCGTCGGGCAAGCTGGCGGAGGCCATCCGGAGCGCCTTTGGGAGCTTCGACACGTTCAAGGAGAAGCTCACCGCCGCCGGCATGGCCCGCTTCGGTTCCGGCTGGGCGTGGCTGGTAAAGGACAGCGCCGGCAAACTGGACGTCTATTCCACGGCGAACCAGGACAATCCCTTGATGGAAGGCAAGATCCCGATCATGGGGGTGGACGTCTGGGAGCACGCCTACTACCTCAAGTACCAGAACCGGCGCGCCGAGTACCTGGCAGCCTGGTGGAACGTGGTCAACTGGAAGGAAGTCGAGAAGAGATTCCTGTAAGGGCTCGCCGCCGGCAGCCTCCGGGAGGGCAGGCGGCGGCAACGAGGCGGGATCGCCGCGCGGCGGTCCCGTCCAGCGTCTTCCAGCCGGACCTGCTCGCCTGAATCCGCACACAAAGGCGCCGGGGCGGCAATGGAACGGGGTACACCCCCCGGCGCCATGGCCTCCCGCACAGACGCCGGCTGGCAGTGTCGCCCCCTCCGGAGCGGCCCGGAGCCTCCCCGATCACCTTTGGGCCAAGACCGAAGCCTGCGTAAAATAATAGGATGTAAAGGTATTAAGACCCTTGACTCTGCTTCTGAATGAATGCACAATCTAGATGGGCGCAGGTTCGACCAGTCGCCAGGGAGGCTCCGATGTCCAGTGCACAGGAGCTTTGGATCAACGTGGTGAACGCCGCGCTGGGAATCGCGGTCCTATCGCTGCTCGTGGCCGCCTGTGCGGCGGTGTTCGCCGAGTTCGTCGTGCGTCACCGCCAACGAGTCCGTTTTCTGTCCGAAGTCGATCGCGACTTTCGTGACCTGGCTCATCACACCGGCCGCTAGCCAGAGGACAATTCCTGGTATTGCGTGGCGCGCTCTCCGGCCACGGGGCCGGTTGGGCGGCGGGGCTGAAGCCGCCGGCTCCGGGCGGCTTCAGCCCGGCGGGTGAAAACGGGAGGCCAGGTTGGCGGCGGGCCACTCCCGGCTGACTGCCCTGCTCCAGCCCGTGATGACGACAGCGCCGTCCGGGTGGACACGAACGGCGGTACAGGTTGCGTCGGCGGGATTGTCGCTCTCTATGGACGCAACCTGAGTGTAGAAATGGATGCCGTCAATCCGCTGGTAGTCCCCGTGGTGGATGTGGCCTTGCATCACCAACGCCACTTTTCCCGAACCGCTGAGGATGCGCCTCACCTCCACGCGGTTTCCGATGCTCTCCGCGCCGCCCTCATCCAGACGCTGGTGAACGAAGACGACCGTGGGCGCCGAAGCGTTCTTGAGATCCCGGACCAGCCAGTCGAGTTGCTCGGGTGAGACGTTGGCGTCGCGCCAGTCGTATTCGCCACGGCTGTAAGGGACCATGTCCTTGCGGAAGTTCGCGTCCAGTACAACGAAATGGAGTCCGCCCCGGTTGAAGGAATACCACGTGCGCGCGCGCTCGATGCCGGTGTTTTCGATGGCCGATTGAAACTGCGGCTTGGTGATGCTGTCCACGTCGTGATTCCCCAGAACGTGATAGCGGGGTCCCCGGAATCCGGTGAAGACACTCTCGATGGCGCGCAGATAGCCCAGCGTGCCCGCTTCCGCCGGCCGCTCAGCCTGGTCCTTGAAGTCGCCCAGCTCGATCAGGAAATCCACCTTTTCGGCGTTCATCAGGCCGACGCAGGCCTGCAGTTTGCCGAGAGCCAGCCTGTAATGGCGGCTGTCCGCCGGAGGCCGGTCGGCGTAGTGAAGGTCGGTGACCGCTCCGAAAGTCAAAGGGGCGCCCGCCCCGGGGAGTCTCGTCCCGATGGCGCCCGCGGCTGCCTGCAAGAAGCAGCGGCGGCTCACCCGCCAGACCGGCCGCGTGCCGTGACGCGTGTCCATACCACTATTCCTCGCTTCCGCCGGCCAGTTTCACGGCCAGCTCCAGTGAGTTGACGAAGCTCCGGGTGGAGGCCTCCCCACGCCAGGCTATATCGAAGGCCGTGCCGTGATCCACGGAAGTGCGGATGATCGGCAGGCCCAGCGTGACGTTCACGCCGCCCTCAAAGTCCAGCAGCTTCAGCGGAATGTGGCCCTGATCGTGGTACATGCAGACCACTGCGTCGAAGCGGCTGCGCGCAACCGCCATGTAGAACAGCGTGTCCGGAGGGATGGGCCCTTCGATGTTGATACCTTCCTGCCTCGCCTCAGCCACGGCAGGAGCGATCTGCTCGATTTCCTCCCTGCCGAAGAGGCCATTCTCCCCCGCATGAGGGTTCAGACCCGCAACGGCGAGGCGCGGATCCGCGCGCAGGCGGCGAACGGCATCCCAGGTCATCCGGATGACCCGGGCGACGCGCTCCCGCCGGACGCGCCCGATCGCCTCCCGGAGGGAACAGTGGGTGCTGACGTGCGTGACGATCAGCCGGTCCGAGACCAGCATCAGCGCCGCATCCCGCACCCCGCACTCGGCCGCGACCAGTTCCGTGTGGCCGGTGAAGAACGGATCGGAAAGCTGCGTGGCCTCTTTGTTCATGGGCAAGGTCACCACAGCGCCGATTTCCCCGCGCAGCGCGGCGCGCGTGGCGGAAACGACGTACGCCCGCGCGGCGGCGCCGGACTTCGCGCTGACCCGGCCAACCGCAAGATCATCCACGGTCATCAGGCGATGATCGACGACGTGCAAGGCGCCCGCCTTCCAATCGCTCGGGCCGCTGACGGCGGCGAGAGGTACGCGGTAACCCAAACGCTCATTGGCGCACGCCAGGACGGCCAGATCTCCGTACACCACCACGGGGTAGCGGAGATCCCCTTCGCGAAACGCTCTCAGCGCGATTTCGGGCCCCACCCCGCTTGAGTCTCCCATGGTGATGCCGAAGATCATGCCCTGTTCTCCAGACGCTCTTTGATTTGCAGCAAGGTGTCCTCCGCGCCGAATCCCCCGGCCTTGGTGGCCAGCGCCAGAGGCCGGCCCTCGTATGCCGCCAGCGAGACCGGGACGCCCGGCAGCAACTCCCCCGCGCTCCGGACAGTCATGATCCCGAGCGCCTTCAGGATGGCCAGCGCCGTGTCACCTCCGAAGATCACCAGGCAATCCGCGCCGCATGCGGCCAGCGCCGCTCGCACCAGAGCGGCCATCCTGCCGGCGACGCCGGCGGCGTGGCCACCCGGGGTCGCAAACACCGCCCAGGCATGCCCCGCCAGAGCCTGAATCATCGCCCGATCAGGCTGACGGCCGAAGTAGCAGGTGGGGATACCGGCGGATTCGGCGCGCCGAACCTGCGCGCGGGAAGCCGGATGCAGGCTGCCGCTTACCACCAGGCACCGGCCCGCGGACACTTGAGGCGGGTCGTAGCCGCGGCGCAGCGGCAGGCCTGCCGCCCACTCACCCACGAAACCGCCTGTTCCGGCTACGATGCATGGCCGGCCGGAAGCGTGGATGGCTCGCCCCGTTTCGCGGAGATCGTCTTCGCCGGCGCCGTCACAGACGATGATCGAGCCCGGCGCCGAACTACCCAGGAGCCCGCGAAGCGCGGCGGCGTCTCCGGCCAGGGAGACCGGCGCGCTGCAACCTGCCTTGAGCAGTGCCGGTATGTTGCCCTCGCGCGAAGGGTTCAGGCGGTCCTCGGCCGTGGCGGTCTCGGCGAGCGGCTTGCCATCCACGAATAGCTCGCCGCGCACCACCGTCCGCTTCATCCGCGGATAGGCCGGCACGTAGACCAGCGGCCGGCCGGGAAAGGCGCCGATAAGGGCCTGGAATTCGGCGGGGATGTTGCCGCGCAAAGTCGAATCCGTCTTCTTGTAG
The DNA here is from genome assembly GCA_020851555.1 of Bryobacterales bacterium. Lineage (GTDB taxonomy): Bacteria > Acidobacteriota > Terriglobia > Bryobacterales > Bryobacteraceae > DTKY01. The sequence continues at coordinate 96,773 of JADZCM010000017.1, forward strand.
AGGTGGGAGACGGAGCCCGCACGGGCGGCCGCGGCCAGCGCTCCGACGCGCCGTGCGGCTTCGCCGGCCTCGAGGTGCCGGGTTTCCAGGTCCACGACCAGCGCTTCGGCCGTGTCCTCCAGGCCGCGGCGGGTTGTGACAGACGTAAGAACGCCGCCGGCGGCCAGTTTGCCTCCAACTTCCAGGGCGCCGGTGGCGTCGTCCGCCATGGCCAGGATTTGAAGGGATTGAGCCATGCTCCCAGACCATTCATTGTAGGCCCGGACGCCTCGAGCGGCAGGTGTATAATACGCGCATCTATGACTACAGGGTTGCTGCGTGGCGCGGTCTGCATGCTGGCGTCAGCGGCGTTCGCGCTGGCCGCGGACGCCGGCATAGTCGTGAAGACGCCCATGGCGCCTCCCGAGTGGGCGCTGCTGGAACGCGCGCTGCTGAAGTACAACTCGGAAGCGGCCGAGTGGTTCGCGGCCAAGTATCTCGACGAACGGGGCTATCTGCTCCACACCCCCCGCTGGGGCACCCTGGACGGCCCGGATGACGCCATCGAGACGTTCTTCAACTGGACTCTTCTGCACGCCCTCGGCGGATCGGACTCGGCGGTGGAACTCTACCAGAAGGCGCAGGAAGGCCACTGGCGGCAGTATAACGAACTGCGCACCAAGCTGACCGACCTCGCCGCCAACGGGGCCTACTACAAAGAGTTCATCACCATGTCCGACTGGTTCCACACCGGCGAGGGCATGCGGGCGTTCATGCTGCTCGGCCTCTCCCGGCCCAACGACCCGCGCTTTCGCGAACGGATGAAGCGCTTCGCGGGCCTCTACATGGACGAGGACCCTGACGCCCCCAACTACGACCCGGTGAACAAGCTCATCAAGAGCATCTGGAACGGCAGCAAGGGGCCCATGATGCGCAAGGCCACGGTGTATGACTGGGTGGGCGATCCGGTTCCCGGCCGCTATCACCTGATCCACAGCGGCAAACGCGGCGAGATGCTGGACCTGGAGAAGGCGTACCCCAAGATGCTGGCCCACTGCAACGAGTACCTGGACAGCGTGGGCGACAATTCGCTGAACCTGGCGGCCACCATGCTCGCCGTGAACGCCTACATGCTCACCGGCGAAGTTAAGTACCGGAACTGGATCCTCGAATACGTCAACGCCTGGAAGGACCGCACGGCCCAAACCGGCGGGATGATTCCCAGCAACATCGGACTGGACGGCAAGCCGGGCGGCGAGTACAAGGGGCAATGGTGGAAGGGCACCTACGGTTGGAATTTCACCATCTACGACGGCGAGATCGAACAGATCGCCCATCGCAACTACTTCACCGTCGGGCCGTGGACCGGCTTCGCCAACGCTCTGCTGGTCACGGGCGACCAGAGTTACATCGATGTCCTACGGCGGCAGATGGACCTCATCTACGCGCAGAAGAAGGTGGAGAACGGCCGCACCTTGCTGCCGCAGATGTACGGCGACCCGCGCGGCTATAAGTACGACGGTCCTCCGGGCTGGTATCACTACACCACGAACCTGTTCACGGACCGGCTGGCCGAGATCTACATGTGGTCGATGGACCGCAAGGACCTGGAACGCGTGCCGCTCACCGGCTGGATCGGCTTCCTGGAAGGCAAGGATCCGGAATACCCGGCGAGGACACTCCAGGCGGAGTTCGCGCGCGTGCAGAAGAAACTGGCGATCCTGCGCGAGGACAACACGACAGCCGATACCCGGCTGGCCGACTACCTGCTCGACTACAACCCGGTCGAGACCAACGGGCTGATGAACCTGATGCTCGGCGGCTACATCGCCTCGGGAAGCCGGCAGTGGACCCTGCATTCCCGTTTCCGCTATTTCGATCCGGCCAGGCGCCGCGCCGGAGCGCCGGAGGACGTCGGCGCTCTGGTCGAGCGGCTGTCCGCGGACGCGGCGGCGGTGACCCTGGTCAATCTGAACCCCGTGCAACCGCGGGACCTGATCGTGCAAGCCGGCGCTTTTGGCGAGCACAACTTCGATTCGGTGACGGCCGGCGGCGTGACGACGCAGGTCGGCGGGCCGCTGCTGGCCGTCCGCCTGGAACCGGGCAGCGGTGCGCGCCTGGAATTCAAGATGGCGAGGTACAAGAACCAGCCCACTCTGGCCTTCCCCTGGGACCGCGGCTGGTACGGGAAGAAGTAGCGGCCGCGCTCAGCCGGCGTCCGAGAGCAATCCCGCCGGGAGCCACTCCGTGAACTTGCCGCGCGTCAGGCCGGGGCCCCGCATCCAGGACTGGTCCGGCTCCGGGTCGCGCAGAACTTCCGCCACTGTCTTCAGCCGGGGCATCGGCTCCGAACTGACGCTTCCGGCCTTGGTGCGCCACATCAGGCGCCGCTCGCGAAGGATGGCCTCGACGACCTGGTTGGTGATCTGGCAGTCGCCCACCACGTAGTCCATCACCCTCTGGTAGTTGCCTTCACGCCATTGCCGGGGGGCGTCGGCGGCCTTCATCAGCTTGGTTTGAGGCACGCCCATGGCCTGGCCGGCCGCGGCCAGGCTCACCGGAAATCCGCGCTGGTTGAAGAACTGGAACATGGGATCGTACAGAGCCAGGGCCACGCGGGCGGCGGTCTCCATGTCGCCGGCGTTGTGCCCAATCCAGCGCAGGTCGAAGCTGAGACCGTTCCAGGCGTAGACCTGCCAGCCGTCCTGTTGCCTCTCGAGCAGGAAAGCAAGCAACTCACGCGCCTTGGACCGGTCCATTTCGACCGTCGGCGCGCCCTCCGGCCCGCGGGTGTACCATAGCCGGCGGGCTCCTCCGGCTTCCACGGCCGCCGCCACCGCGAGGCGAAACGGCGCGTAGTCCATCAGGTCCTCGCCCGGCTTGAGATCGAACACGTCGGAGATCTCGACGTCGAAACTAAGATGTCTCATGTTCCCTTCTCCCGCCGCGGGGCTGTCCGCCGGCCCAGGCGTAGAGCATTCCGGCCACGGTTGCCGCCTGGCTCGCGGCGAGGAGCAGGCACAGAGCGAGCCCGCGCCAATTGGGTTCACGCCGGAGGCCGGCAGTCAGCAGGCCGAGATACCAGGAGACCGGACTGTAGCCTGGAACGCGCAGACCCTTGCGCCTGCATGCCAGCCGGAACCGGCCGGTGCCGGAGCCGTACAGGAAATGCAGCCGGAGGAACCGGACCGGAGTCAGAGGGTGCATGTGGCGGACCACCGCTTCCGGAGCGGAGACGAAGGGCCTGCCGCTGGCCGCCCAACGGTAGCAGAACTCCCGGTCCTCTCCGAATCGCAGACTCCCGTCGAACCCGCCGAGTTCCCGGAACCCGGCGGCGGGAACGGCCATGTTGTTTGTGGCATAGAAGGCCCCGTCTATCACGGCCGGATTGTAGTGCGCATAAAGGTAGTCCGCGAGAAGTTGCGTGGCTTCCGCCGCCAGGTTGCCCGAGACCCCATTCACGGTCTTGCCGCCGCAGACGGCGCCGGGGGACCGCTGCAATGCCTGGGCCATCCCGGCCAGCCAGCCGGCGTCCGGCTCGCAATCGTCGTCCGTGAAGGCGAGAGCCGCGCCTCCAGCCGCGCCGGCCCCGCGGTTGCGGGCCGCAGCGGGGCCGGCGTTGGCCTGCCGCAGCAGACTCACCCGCAGTTGCCCGCGGAATTCCGCGACCAGGGCGTCCAGTGGAACCGGGCTGCCGTCGTCGACGACGATCACCTCGAACCTCTCGCGGGGAAACCGCTGGCCCGCGATCGCACTGAGCAGCCGCTTCAGCCTCTCCGGCCGGTCATAGGACGGGATGACGATGGAGAACTCAAGCACCAGAGACGGCCACGCCTCTCCCGGAATCTTGGGACGCCACGACTCTCATTCGACGGCGGCCTCTACCTCAGGATACAGCCCGAACTCCGCTCGCATCCCTGGTGTCAGAGACCGGTGGTAAAGAACCCGCCGCAGCAGGCGCTTGACCGGATTCCGGGGCCACAGGATTCCCGCGTAGTCGTTCATGTTGTCTCCGTGGGAGATCAGGTAGACGGCGCCCGGAAACGGCAGAGGGCTCAGGGGCGTCCCGCGCTCGCGCATGTGGCGCACGGCCTGCGAATGGCGGTAAAACCAGTCTCTGGCCGGCAGAGGCGGCAACTCCAGGAGGTCCCTCCTGTAGATGTGGCTGCTGCCGCACCACTGGTGAAACCGTCTCCTCTCCACGTGCACACTCTCCAATCCCTCACGCCAGAAATAGCCCCTGTTGATGTACCAGCCATTCGCGTCCGGGTGCCGGGCGGCGTGCGCCGCCAGCCGGTTACTGACGCAGTCATCCGCATCCAGGAGCATCACGTGGGCCGGCCTCAGGGCCAGCGCGCGGTGGAGACCGGTGAGGGTCTTGCTCGCGCAATCCCTGATCCGTTCCCCCAGGTCCGGTCCGGGCGGAGGGAAGTCCACCCTGAGGTACTCCACGCGCTCGTCCTCAAAGCCGATGTCCGGAATGTCGTGGCAGGCGACCACCGCGCGGAAATCCGGACACGTCTGCGCGCAGACCGAGCGCAACGTGCGCCGGACCAGGCGCGTGACCCGGTCCCACGAGTTCGACGCCGCGGCGCTTTTGAGCGGCACCACGAAGGCCAGCATCGGGAGATTGGCCGGTCCTCCCTCAGCTCCTGAGCTTGCGGATCTGGATGGGCTTGCGGCCCCAGGGCGCCGGCTGAAACATGTCCTTACGGGTCAGCCCGAGTTCCCTGGCGGTGGCGATCGACCAGTCGATCGGATTGATTCTGGCGCCCTGGCTGCTCGCCCCGAAGCAGAACTTGACGCCCTCGGACTTGGCCATCTTAAGAAACGGCATGGTCGGCAGCTTGACGCTGGAGTCGATCTCAACGGCGGTGTTGGTGTTCTTACAGCACAGGACCACCCGGCGCATGCGCTCTTCGGTCCACATCTTCTCCAGGTCCGCGCTGAACTTGCGCGTCACCCACATGGGGTGGGACCAGATGTCGAGGGGAGTCGTCTCCAGAATCTCGACGATCCAGTCCACGTACCACTTCATGAAGGCCTCGGGATCGTTGCCCGGATCGTACGCGGCAGAGAACGCCTTGATGCGCTTGCCGTTGGCATCGCGCACCGTCCAGGAATCCGTAAGAACGTAGTCCAGTTGAGCCAGCACTTCCTTGGAGAAGCAAGGCACCCAGTCGATCCATTCGGCCTGGGCGCCGATGTAGACGCCCTTGTCCTTCAGCTTTTCGATCCAGCCCAGCAACTCCTTGTCGTTGGAGAGAACGACCGGGTATTCATTCTCCTTCGTACCGGCGTGTTCCAGAACTCCGTACTTGACGCCGCGCTCCCTGGAAGTGGCGGCCACCTGGTCGATGGTCAAGCTGTTCAGGTGGACGTGGTAGTCCTCGAGCGGAAAATCCAGTCCGGACGGAGAGGTCTGCGCCGCCGCGGGCAGAGCGGCCGCAGCGGCCGCTCCCAGGAAATCACGTCTTGTGCTCTCGCTCACTCCGGTCTCCTTTTCCGGCTACGCCGGCCGGGCGGTCTTGCCGTCCCAAGTGAACGAGCGGCCCTGCTGGATGGCCAGCAGCGCGATCAGACAGGGCAGCGTTGCGTTGAAGCCGATCTCGACGTCGGAGACGGGCCGCTTCCGGCTCTTGACGCAGTCGAGGAAGTTGCGGGTGTGAGCCGTGGTGTCCGGATCGTTCTCGTAATCTTCCTTGACGTCCACGGTCTTCGCCTCGATGGGCGGGGGCGGAGGCGGTCCGCCGGGCATGCCGCGGCCCTGGACGGGAAAAACATGATACCCGGAGCGGTTGACGTGCAGCACGCCCCGGGGCCCGTAGAACCAGTTGCCCTGCATATTGAAGGCGGCGTTGGGCGGGACCACGTTGCTGAACGACATGACGAAGTTGTCGTACTGCCAGGAACAGGCGAAGGTGTCCGGAACCTGCTCCAGATCCCGCGCCGCGCTGACGTATTGCGCCGAGGCGCTGGTGAGCAGCGGCCCTTTGCTGTCGCTGTTGAGGTACAGCATGGCGATGTCGGTGAGATGGACGCCCCAGTCGGTGACCAGCCCGCCTCCATAGGCGTAAAACGCCCGCCACATCCTCCGCATCGGCGAGTACGGGCGCCTCGGAGCGGGGCCCTGCCACATGTCCCAATCCAGTTCCGGCGGTGGAGGCGCCGCCGGCTGCGGCGCCTGGTTGTAGGAGCCTGGCTGAAGACATACGGCGTGCGTCACCTTGCCGAGCAGGCCGCTCTGGACGAGCCTGGCGGCTTCCTGAAAGTGCTGGCCGCTGCGCTGTTGCGTGCCCAACTGAACCACGCGGTTATACTTGCGGGCTGCTTGAACCATGCTCAAGCCTCCCTCCACGGTGTTGGAGATCGGCTTCTCCACGTAGACGTCCTTGCCCGCGGCGCAGGCGTCAACCGTAATGGGACCGTGCCAGTGATCCGGCGTGGCCACCAGAACGGCGTCGATGTCCTTGCGGTCGAGCAGCCGGCGGTAGTCGGCGAAGGTCTCGATCTTGCCGCCGACCTTCTGCGCGGAGGCGGCCAGCGTCTTCTTGTTCACGTCGGCCATGGCGACGAAAGCGCAGTCGGCGTGCTTGGCGAAGCAACCCCAAACCGTCATGCCGCGCCAGCCGGGCCCGATGAGGCCCATCTGGATTCTATCGTTGGCTCCGCGGATGGTCTGCGAAACCGCAGCGGCGGCGGATACCGTTATGAAAGTACGTCTGCTCTGCATCTTGTTTCTCCTTGGCAACACGCGCTTCGGCCCGTCCTCTCGGGTTCCAACTCACAGCCGGACATCGAACTGAAGCTCACGCCGCGTCCCGAAGGCCGCGTCACGTCCTACTTGTCGGGCAGTTCCTTGACCGCGATGACGCGCCAGCGCCAGAAGGCGCCCGGCCTCCAGCGGTTTCCAACGTGGATCTGGATGGCGATCATCCCGTCCTCGGCCCCGTCGGTGGCGTGGTTCGCGGTATCGGTGCCTTGGAACATGATTTCATCGTTGAGCCAGGTCGTAATGCGCGGCGGATTGCCCTCGACCCGTGCGCGGACCGCGTTCCACTCCTCGCGCTTCCAGGCGCGCTGCCACGCCGCGGTGCGCTGGGCCTGTATGGCCTGGCGCTGCTCCGCAGTGAGCGCGTCCCAGCCGGGGCCGTTCATGTTCACGCCCTGGAGCCTCTCTCCGTAAATGCCGGCGACCATGGTCCCGCCGGGCAGGTAATCCAGCATGACCTGGTATCCGCCGCCGGCCTCATCGGTGCGAAGGAACAAGCCGCTGTCACAGCCCCAGTCCGGCTTGACCTCCATGTAAACCTCCACGTTCCGGTACCGCTTGTCGGTAAGCAGGACGCCGCCCTGTCCGAAAGGCTGCTGCGTTCCGATCAGAATGCCGTGCAAAACCCGGTAGTCCGGCGTCGTGCCGTGGTGATTGGTCTTGCTGACGTGCCAGCCGGTAAGATCCTTCCCGTTGAAAATGGACGTGAACCCCACGGGGATCTTCGGCAGGGGATCCTCGTTCACCTGTGGAAGAGCGGCCACGCCGCGGCCGCCGGCGCGCGCGGGAGCGGCTGCCTGCTGACCGCCGCGGGCAGGCCCGGCCCCAGCCTGGGCGCCGGGTCCCGGTTGCCCGCCTCCGCGCTGCTGAGCCAACAGAGGAAGCATCACCAGCGCCGGAATCGCGGCGCAGGCGAGAGCGCAAAGCAATGTCTTACGCATAACGTTCGTCCTTTCTGCTGCCTGACATCCCAGGGATATTCACCGCAAACCTGCTCCTGTATCGGACCGCTCCGCTGCATCTCGATCCACCGGCCGGGCATGTCCGCCCGCCGGCCAAGTCAGGCAAGAGTCAGGCTCCCTCCCTTGGACCTAAGAAGTATATCTTAGCTGCGCATTGGGCGCGCCGCTCCGGCCGTGTCCCGGCGTAGTCCCGGTCCCGGACGGAAAGATCGAAGCCCGCCGGTGATGTTACGATCGTCCTGAAACGGAGGCGCCAGTGAACAGCCGGGAGAGGGTACTGACAGCGTTGAACGGGGGCGTCCCCGACCGCTTGCCTTGCCTTCCCATCACCATGATGTTCGCCGCCGATGCGGCGGGCGTCCGTTACGCCGGCTACGCCCGCGATCACCGCGTGCTGGCCGAGGCACAGGTCCGTACCGCCGAGCAGTTCGGCTTCGACTACGTGTCGGCCATTTCCGATCCGGCCAGGGAGGCTGCCGACTTCGGGGCGAAACTGACGTGGTTCGAAGATCAGCCTCCCGATCTCAGCGAGGCCGATTCACTGCTCGCGGACAAAGCCCTTCTGGGGCGCCTGCCGCGCCTGGACGACGTCCGTGGCGGCCGAACGGAGGACCGGATCCGGGGGGTGGAGCTGCTTCGCCGCCGGGTCGGGGAGGAAAAGCTAGTCGAAGGCTGGGTGGAGGGGCCGTGCGCGGAAGCCGCCGACCTCCGCGGGATCAACCGCCTCATGCTGGACTTCACGGACGACCCGGAGTTCGTAAGGGAACTGTTCGAATTCGTCGTCGAAAACGGCATCTCCTTCGCGCGAGCCCAGACGGCGGCCGGAGCCGACATCATCGGTGTGGGAGATGCAGCGGCCTCGCTGGTCGGGCCCCGCCTCTACGAGGAGTTCGTCTGGCCCGCCGAGAAGCGGCTGGTGGAGGCAATTCAAGCAGGGGGCGGCCGCGTACGTCTTCACATCTGCGGCAACACCCGCCGGATCCTCGGCGGCATGGGACGGCTGGGGTGCGACCTGATCGACCTGGATTTCCCCGTGCCTGTGCGGGAGGCCCGCGAGAAGATGGGGCCGCGCCAGGTGTTGGCCGGCAATATCGACCCGGTCAGGGTGCTGCGGGACGGGACTCCGGAGGGGATCAGCGAGGCGATCGGAGCCTGTCACCGCGAGGCCGGCGCCCGCTACATCGTGGCTGCCGGCTGCGAAGTGCCCCGCGGCACTCCGCATGCCAACGTCCGGGCGCTGGTGGAATACGCGCGCTCCCACGCGCCGGTGTAGGCGCACGCCGCCGGCGTAACCTTACTTGTAGGTTTTCGAGAAGTTGTTGCGCGAATTGGTCACTGTGAAACTGCCGTCGCGCCGCGCCGACACCTTGATATAGTGCCCCGGGCAGTCCTGCGCCTTCATGTTGGCGAGGAACTGCTCGGGCGGATTCAGTTCCGCTCCGGCCGTGACCGAGTAGTGTAGCTGCCAGACGTCCTGAAGACCGGGAGAACTGCGGAGCGCCTGTACCACGGCTGGGGAAACGCCTTTCCTCTCGCCGTTATTCACGATGGCCGCTTTGGGCCAGAGACCGTGCACCAGGGCCGGGTGGTTCGACCGGTCCAGGCCGTGGTGGCTCACCATGAACAGGTCCACGGCGCCGATCGGGTTGTTGGGGCACATCAGCTTGATCTCGGCCCATTGCAGCAGGTCTCCGAAATCGCCCATGCGGAACTTGCCGAACTGCCAGAGAGCGCCGATGGAGGCGGCATTGTCATCGTTGCGGATCGCTTCGGGCGCCACGGCGGGGCAGGCGGAATTGGGCTGTCCGGCGCCCGGCAGAGGCTTCGAAAGCACGGCTTCGTTGGAGGCGACCACGGAGATCGTCACGTCCTTGAAAGGAATCCGGTCTCCGGGCTTCACCGTCAGCCGCTTCTTCCCCGGCAGGAAGGCCACATAGGCGTCCGCCGCCTTGCGGTTGATGGGAGCCAGTTTCGGGTTGGGGAGCAGCGGCCCGTGGTCAACCAGCAACTTCGCGGGGTACTTGGCGTAGATGGAGGGGACGTTCCCCACATGGTCCACGTCGTAGTGAGTGATGAGGAACACGTCGAACTGCTTGATCCCGAGTTCGTCGGCGACCGCGACGACCCTGCCCAGGTCGCGCGCATTTCCCATGCCGCCGTCGATCATCATGCTCTGTCCCGACGGGTTCTGAACGATCATGGCTTTGCCGCCCTCGACGTCGATCACGTAGATGTCGAGAGTGCCGGCGGCAGAAAACAGGCTGACGCCCGAAAAGGCCAGCATCAGGCTCATCACAAGCCAACGGTGTTTCATTGGTCCTCCTCCGGAATTTCGGGAACTCATGTCCTTTGTCGCAGGTTTGCCGCGCCCGTTCAACTGGCCCGCCCGGCACTCTCCGTGCGCGTCGCGCGGCAACCGTTCACAGAAAGCTGGCGCGCAGCCGCGGCAAGCCGTCCGGCTTCACCTCTTCACGGTGAGGTAGGCGTTGCCCTGAGTACGGAAGCTCTCGGCCTCGGCTTCGACCGGTTGGTCGCCGTCCGCCACATCCGGCACCACCACGTTCAACTGGTACAGCCCCGGAGAAATCAGGCCCGCCCACTTCACAACCGCCTCCACGCCGCCGATCCGGACCAACGGGGGGCGGGCCAAAGGCGAGACCTCCGGGGAGACCTGCCCGGCGACGGCAGGCGGATTGGTCTGGCCGAAGCCGGTGCCGAACAGCAGCACTATACCGCCGGGCGCAACCGGCCGCGTGACCGCTCCCGCGATAAGGTTGGGCTTGCCGGCGTAGGTTCCGTCCGTATTCACCGCCGCCACGTATTTCCCTCCTTCCGCGCTCAGCATGAACAGGGCCGGCGAGAGCCTTGACAGGAGCGCCGGCACCGGGCTGCTCCTGCCGTGCGGAGCCACCACCTCCAAGGGAACCGTTCCGCCGCGCGAGTCGCCCGGGGCAATCACGTTGATCTGCGTGGGGCTTATGTAGGAGACATAGGCCGGCCGGCCGTCGATGAGCACCGAAACCCCATCGAGTTGGATGGGCAGTTGGCCGTCCCAGAAGTCGCCGGAGTTCCAGCTACGGGTCGTGGCAGCCAGGTTAGTTCCTTGAATCGCGGTCCAGGTCAAGGCGGCCGTTCCGGGCAGCATACTTGCCGCGTTGCTCACTCGGGTCACTGCCGGAGCCGGCGCCGCCGCGGCCGTCACGGTGAGCGTCACCGGCAGGCTGCGGCTCCCCGCCAGCGGTCCGGCATCCACGGTCAGCGTGGCCCGGTAGACCCCGGCTTCCAGAGTCTCGGGATGCACCACCACGCGGATGCTGCCGAAACCCGTACCGGTTGCAGGCGAAACCTCCAACCATCCGGCGCCTTTCTGGTACGTCACCGACGCTCTCCAGTTCAGGATGCCGGCGCCGCTGTTCAGCACGTCTACGTCGTGCAGCCACCTGGCGGGGCTCAGGGCGGGTACGGTGAGTTCGAGGGGAGGCGCCCTGAGGGACAGGTGCGGGAAGTAGGCCGCGTCGCAGTCTCCCAGCGTGGAGCAATCCGAGGGCGGGGTTGCATCCAAGAAGCGGGGCACGGGCGCCGTTGAGGCGGCGGCGATGGTGGAGACGGGCGCGAAGGACACCGCGGCTACGGGGTTGCCGCTCGCGCCGCCGGACGGATTCAGATGGATGAAAGTCGGAAACTGGGCGCTCTCCCGAACAGCGAAATTAGAGTCCACAACTTCGTAAACCACGCTTCCGGCCCCATTGTGGAGTTCAACTTCACCGGCGCGGTCCAGCCACAGTCCTCCGGAAACCGGAGGCGGCATCGCCAGCGTCCCCCCGGCGCCGTCGCTGCCCGCGCCAAGCACACGGATCAAGAGCAGTGAACCCGCGGCGCTTACCTCGTAAAGACCACCCGAAGCGGGAAGCCCGAGATCTCCGCCCGAGGTGGGCTGGATGGTGCTCGAGCCGGCCACCGCATCCGGCACGAACAGGCGGGCATCCGCCGGAAAGCCGGTGTAAGAGACACGGATCCGGGTTCCGGCGTCGGAGAACGCGTCCGCTTTTTGGAAAGCTTCCGTGAAGCCTTCGGTAAAGCGCGTGGAGAAGAACGGCGTCGCGGCAGCGAACAGGGCGGGCATGCTGATGGTTGCCGGCAGGTCCGCCCCGGCACACGGCACGATCCCGGGCGAGACCAACGCCAGAAGGCCGGTCCTGCTGGAGCCGAGGTTCAACTGGGAGTTGTTGACCGTGGTGCCGCCCAGGGTGAAAGACAGCTTCACGGTGACCAGCAGGCCGGGCGCCAGCACGGTGGTATTCCCACGCACATGCGAGACGCGCAAGGCGACCCTCCCGTCCGCGGGCACGGTGAAGCTGATTCCCTGGAACAGGACTTCATTGGGCAAGCCCGGCCTGGCAGGCGCATCCGATGGCACCGGTCCCGCGCCGGTATCTATCGCCAGAACGATTCCCGTGAAGAACGGGCCCGGCAGTTTGTTGGTGACCGGGACGCTGTAGGCGAGATTCAGTTCTCCCGTCACGGTGGCGCCGGCATTGCCGCCCGTACACGTCAGAAGGACGTCGCCCAGCGGTTCCGCCAGGCCCTCCGCCCGCGGCGTGGCGCCTCCGGCCGTGGCCGCGCAGGTGAGGCCGGATTGAGCGGAAGCCAAGGCGGCTGAAGCGAGCAGGCCCGCCATCAGAATTCCCGGAAGGTTGAATATCCTCACGCGGCACTCTCCCTCCGGCCATTCTACTGCGGTAAGCCTTGCGACGAGCCGGCAGCTCGGGGAGGTGCATGCCTGCCTCCGCGAAAGATCTCCGCCGTCTTGCGCCGGCTCCTACCCGGAAGGGATGCGGCGCAGGTTCTTCCGCGCCAGTTCCCGGTAGATATCCGGCAGATCGAAGTGCGACAAGACCCCCGGCGCCATGCTGGAAAGCGGCAGAGAGTAGGCCTCCGCTTCGGCCATGGAGGCGTAGGAATCCAGGGCGCCCTTCAGGGTCACGCGGGTTGCGGCCGCCGAGAGCAGGGCGGCGAAGGCTGCCGGCGTCGCGCCTCTGCCGCGCCCCGCCAGGTGAATGGAGGAGTGGCCAAAGCCGGCCAGCCAGTCCAGGACGCGGAGAACGTCATGCGTCTTCATGCCAAGGTACGGCGCGTCCAGCATGATGGAGTGGATGGCGTAGAAGTAATCGCTCCCGTAAGCGTGGAAGAACGAGTCCTCATCGCAGGTGTTGGGCCGGGACTCTCCGATTCCGCGGACGTCGCAGGCGTAGAACGTCGCTTCCGGCTGGCCGTTCAGGAGTTCGGGAATGAGGGGCTCGTCGCGAAGTTCGGCGTCGGCCGATAGATCCGAGACGTACAGGATTGCGGGAGCGGTGGTGCGCGGCGGGCGCGCCAGGTGCTGCCCTTTCGAAAGGCGGTACACGAGCGCAAAGACCCCGGCTTCCGTCTCAACCGCATAAGCCGTGGCGTAGGCGAGCGGATAGCGGCGGTTTCGCCTGGGGCGCAGGATGCGGTACTCCGGCGTTCCGGAGCGTGCCGGCAGGCGTAGAACCGTCTCCACCGCGCGGACGAGCGCCGCCGCGCCGGTGGCGCCCCGGCGCTTGGCCAGCGCTTCGGACTTCTCCCGGGTGAAGGCGTAGATAGGCTTGGAGCCGAGTTCGGCGACCTGGCCGTGGGGCGTGCACCACAGGGTCTCGTCCTTCTCGATGGTGAGCGCCGGTTCCTGGCGGACGTCACCCGCGCCCGTAACCCGGTGGAAGAAGCGATACATGGCCTCGCGGTTCTCTCTGGAATAGCCATGCTCGCCGGCTCCCAGGTACCGGTCCAGACGGTCCGCGGCGCCCAGCAACTCGTACAGCCGCTTCAGCCGCTGGTACGCCTCTTCGAAGCCGCGGGCGTCGAAGAAGTCGCGCTCCTGCCCCAGGAGGATGACCGGCTTGGGCGCCATGGCGGCCAGGAAATCGGCATGGTCAAGACCCAGGGCGAGGGCGCGAGGCGGACACTGCTCGGTATCGGCGGGCAATTCGTTCTCCAGGTTCCGCCGGAAGGTGGTGACGAAGCACGACGGCGCGGCCATGCTCCAGCGTTCATCCAGCCCGCAGAGCCAGGTGGTCATTGTGCCGCCGCCCGAGTTGCCGGTCACCCCGACCTGCCTGGGATCCACTTCGGGGCGGGTCAGCAGGTAGTCCAGTGCGCGTATGCCGTCCCAAGCCCGCCAGGCGCCGAAGAACTCTCCGGCCAGGAACTGCTGATTGCCGGCGTAGAGGTGTTCAGCCGTCCCCGTGCCGCGGCGAGGCTTCCAATTCCGGTCGACGTACTGGAGCCGTTCTCCCTGCCCGATTGGGTCGAACAGCAGCACGACATAGCCCAGCCGGGCAAGTCCCTGCGCAAACGACTGGTAGGTTTCGCCCGCCTTCCCGTTGTCGGTATGGCCGCAAGTTCCTACGACGCCGGGACAACGGGATCGCCGCCCCTTCGGCACATAGAGATTGGCGCTGACCAGGAAACCCGGCCGGCTCTCAAACAGAACGTTCTCGATGTTGTAGACATCACGTTCAACCGTTCTCACGACTCGGGCGTTGAGCGGCGTTTTCTCTGGGAAAGGCCCAAAGCAGGCGAGGATCTTCTCCCGTACGGACCGCACGTAGGCTTCCGCGTCGCGGCGGGTTCTGAGGTTCTTCTGGGCCGCGAGATTGCGGTCCTCGGCCTCGCGAACCCGGCGCACGAAATACTCCTGGACGATCCGTGGAAAACGGTTCAGGGGTTGCAGAGCAGGGGCCGGCTGTTGGGAGACAGCAGCCTGCCGCGGCAACGCGGGGGAAGCCGAACCGAGTCCCGACACTAACAGGAAGTTGCGGCGATGCATGGCGTCAGCCTTTCTGAATTGAATGGGCGTCGATTCCCGTTCCAGACCCGGCTCCGAGCGGCGCGCCGCCCCCGCCGTCCTTGAACACGGGTGAGTTCCTGAAGATCGCCGGAGCGCGGCGGCAGCCCCCGGCCGGCAGGGCGTGTGTCAGTTCGCGGCGTGCTCCTCGCATATTCGATAGTAGCCCGGCGAATGCCGGAGATGCGGTCAGCGCACGATTTCGTACCACGGGGCCAGGGCCTGGCCGTCCGCCTGAAGGTGGATCCGGAACCCTCCGTCCGCCTTCTGCACGTCCGCGGCGGCGAGCTTCTCCAGCCGCGCGCCCGTTCCGTCCAGCGGATAGACCACGATCGCGTCCGCCGTGGTGCGCAGGAGGACGAAACACTCGACCCGCTCCATGTAGACCGGCGGAGCGCTTCCGCTCATGCCGCCGGAAGGCCGTGGGTTCGCCGCCGGCTCCGGCTCCAGGGTCCACCAGTCGGACGTCTGCCCGTACGGGATGAAGCGCTGCGGACGGGGCGGATCGCTTCCGCGCTGCGTTCCCACGGTGTAGCCGGGAACGGTGAGCAACATCCGCGCCGAGTCCCGGATTGGGCGCTGGTCGAGCGCCGTCACCAGCAGCGTGACGAAGCCCCGCGAGCCGGGCGCAAGCTCCACGTCGATCGCGCCGGCGGTCACTTTCCTCGCGCCGGTGAAGCCGAATACGCCCGCCGCCCCGGGAGCCTGGACGGTCATGGTTTTGGCGGCGGCGTCATACGTGATCTCGCCGGTGTCGCTGGTGACGGCGCCGGAGGTCTTCCGTGGCTGCCACTTCGCCTTGTCGTCGCGCGCCAGCCCCACGCGGTGCTGAAGCGCCAGCGCGGGATCGTACTCCATCAACTGCGCCAGCGCGGGGGCGATGCTTCCGTTGCGCCGCTCGCGCGTCAGTTGCAGCCGGACATCCAGCGAAACGGGGATCCGGAGAGCCTGCCGCGCCGGCTGAATGCCCTGGCGGAACAGCAGCGCGGATTGTCCCAGGCTGACGTCCTTGCTCCAGTCGCTGTTCAGGTCGAAACCGTTCGGCGTCCGCTCGTCCCAGTTGCGGTTGTGGGAGTAGGCGAAGTGCATGATGGAATCCCAGTCCTGAAACGCGCCGAACGCCGCCAGCGTAGGATCGATTTCGGCGGCCTGCCGGTTCGGCCAGGGCTGATTGAATTCACTGACCGTGTAGGGCTTCGACGTCTCCCGCGCCGCCGCCATGTTCAGCAACGTCGCCAGCCCCGAACCAACCGACGAGCTGTCGCGGATGCGCCAGTCCCGCGTGTCCCAGCTCCGGTTGGGAAAGTTGTAGTGATCGATGTAGAAGTGGTTATCGTTGTACTCCAGGCCGGAGTGCGAATCCAGGTTGAGCAGTCCGCCGAAGCCCATCTGCGTCCCGGCCACCGGCACCAGGGCGTCCGTGTTCCGCTGCGCCTCCTCGCGCATCCGCCGCAGGTAGGACCGGTCGCAATCCACGAGGAACATCAGAAAATCGTTCACTCGCGCCTCCGGCGCAAGTTCCTTGTTGGTGACCAGCGCCACGGTGCCGGACTCCAGCGCCTGTCCTTCGGCCAGTCCGCCCCACGCTTTGCTGAGCGAGGCCGTCTCCCGGTACTTGGCTCTCAGAAAAGCGTTCCACTGCCGCCGGAGTTCGGCGCCGTATTCGCCCACCGAGGTCCGGTCAAGGCTGCCGCGCTGCCAGGCGTCCACGACCGACGTTTCGTTGTCGATCTCGACCATCCCCAGCACGGCATCGTTCTTCAGGGCGAGCGCCTGGATGACCTTCCGGGTGAACTCCAGTTGCAGCTCCACCATGCGGGGGTAGTAGATGTGCAGCGGCTTGCTCTGCGTGGGAATGGCCGCTCCGTCGGGCATCGCCGGAACCTTGTCCACCGCCGGCCGGAAGGCGTATCCGACGTGCAGGTTCAGGTTGACGTAGATGCCTTCGGCTTTGAGCGCATCCAGGAAGTTGCGCAGCCTCGAAACCGCGACCGGGTTGAGCGTCGGGTACGGTCCGGTGGTCAGGATGCTCCTGGCCTGCTGCGGGTCGCTGTCGGGGGAAGAGTCCATGTGGTGCAGGCGGACGAGGTTGACGCCGAGCCGGCGCAGCCGCCGGGCGATGCGGACCGCGTCCTTCTCCTCGGGGAAGTTCCCGCTAAAGGCCAGGTTCACTCCGAACAGACGCAGACGTTCGTCGTCGCGGGTGCCCGGCTTGAGGTCCTTGCCCACCCGGTAGAAGTGGCCGTCGTGCACGACCAGCCGGTCGGCGGGGGTAAGCGGGCGGTTCAGGAAGCTGAAATCGGCCGCGCCCCCGAGGCGATCCAGATCGGCGAAGAACGTGTAGTAGCGGTCCTGCGCCAGACAGGGCAGGGTCGCTGCCGCCGCGCAGATGACCAGGAATGCTCGCATAAGGCCTCCTCCGGCGCCGGCCCTGTCAGCGGAAGCTCGACGCCGTCCGCACGCCAACAAGGATGACACATCCGGCCGGCCCCGGTCGACCCTCGGCCGGGGGCCGATGGAGTTGCGCTGGAGGAGACGTAACGCCAAAAGGTGAGGCCTTCTCATTTCATCTCTTCGTTCAAGACATTGCCCATCTCGACGGAGGGCAAATCCCCCGCCGTGGTCAATGTCCTGAGTCAGCTCCGTTGGCCGGTTTTCAGGTGTACCTCAATGGCCGCTTTTTGGGTGTCCCCCGAGGATAGAAGAGAGTGGGAGTAGCACAGAAATCGTGGCAGGACCCCACGACAAGCGGCACGAGTGACTCAGAAACACCCCCCATGCGACTTCACCAAAGCGCCGCGGTGCGGAGTGAAGACCAGGAGAGGCACAGCCCACCGCTCCCCAGCGATGCGCAACGGGTGGTGTCACCACCATGGTGGCCTGAGTACGGGGCCTAGGACCCCAGAAGGAATCGCGCATTCGGCAGGCACGATTGAAGCACGGGCGTTATACTCAGCAGGGCGTGTAGGGACGCCCAGAGGAACGGGCAGGTTGGCGCGAGTTGCGGCGCAACTTGGCGGAGTTGAGCGGCTTGGTGGACCGTTACCTCAATGGCCTCCAGAGCCCTGCTTATGGGCTGAAGAATAGAGCGTGAGGAATGAGACGCCTGCCGTCTAGCTCACAGAAGCCGCAGACCTGTTGGTAGCCGTTGTACGCCTGACGGATGATCTCCGGCAGCACCACGGGGTCGTCTGGGCGATGGTAAGCATCCAGCATCAGCCGGGGCCGATACTTTCTGAGGGTCTCGCGTGCGCCCGCCAACGCCTCCCGCTCTGCGCCCTCGATGTCCATCTTGATGTAGTTCACACTTGCGAGGTGAAGCTCAACGACAAGGCTGTCGATCGTCGTGACCTCGATCTCGACGGTCGGCCCGCTACTCTCCCCTATCACACTATTCCCGCCGGAATTAAGGTCCGATTCCCGCAAAAGGAGCTTTCCGGGGGTGCTCCAGACCCCTTTGCCCACCACGACCACGCGGCCGTCGGCGATTTCGTGCTCGAAGTTACGCCGGAAGCATTCCAGGTTGACCGGGTCTGGCTCAATGGCCACAACCTTGGCAGCCCCGCGCTTCAGGGCAAAGTGCGTGAAGATGCCTACGTGCGCGCCGCAGTCAAGCGCAATGTCGCCGCGGCGGACCATTTCGTCAGGATTTGTTGCTCCCACCGTTGTGTGCTCGGCGAGAAGATATGCGAGCAATTGATCGCCACTCCAGGCTTGGCCATCTCCACGCTTGATCCAGAAGTCCCTCTCGGGCGTCCGGAGAAGCTCAGTGCCAGTTACATTGTCTTCGCGGAGGATTGAGATTCGCGCGCGCATTCCGTCGTGTGTGTGCGCAAACGAACCGTTATCCTCCCAAGTGCGGAAGACATTAACCCAACTGCAATTGGGAGCGTCCCCGCGCAGCTTGGCATTCACAGCGGGCCACTGTCGCACCACAGAGTAGAACAACCAGCCGAGCAACAAGCCGCAACACACTGCCAGTGCGGTCCTTGTACCCCCCCGGCGTCCGCCTCGCGGCGTCTTGGTCTTGAAGGCGTCATCTTGGGGCATATTGGATTCTGTTTATTCTACCTCCACGCTCCGGCGAATCCCCACCAGAACACTCCCAGGAGTGCGATTCCCCAGCTGATTGAGCTTACACTCGCGCTGCACATGCAACGAGTAGCCCCTGCAACGCGTTGCAGTTGTGTGCGGCGAAGTACGGCGGAGCGCTGATGAATTTGGATTCCCGTGCTTCACCTGCTTCTTGGAACAATAGCGAGTTGCGTGAGCGTCCATGAATATCGCGTGGGGGAGCGGCCGGTCCCCACGGGTATCGGCAGAATGAGACCGCGGACGCCCCGAGCCGTGTCTGAGTCGAGGCACTTTTGGTGGCGAGCGCGGGGGCGTGGGGAACGCTGGACTGCCTGCCGACCTCTGGCGAACGTGGGGTCAGCCGGCCACGAGCGTCAATGCACCACAGGACATCGCTTCCGGCCCGAGAGCATCGGTCGGGGACAG
Organism: Bryobacterales bacterium; assembly: GCA_020851555.1. Lineage (GTDB taxonomy): Bacteria > Acidobacteriota > Terriglobia > Bryobacterales > Bryobacteraceae > DTKY01. Next base: position 115,851 of record JADZCM010000017.1, read on the forward strand.
AGTGATAGAATGTTGCGCCATGGCGAACGTTCCTGGCCCGCAACCAGATGTGAAGTCTTGCCCGTGCGGTAAAGGCGAGCTTCGCAACATTCCACGGAGTCAGATGAAATCGGGGGGATACAAGCGCAAGGGTGGCAACGTATCAGCGGACACGCACACATACGAGTGCCTCATCTGCGGGATTCGATTTGAGATCAATCAAGACCGGCCACTTGAGGGATAAGTACTACAGGCTCCACCTGGAATTTCGAATCCGAAAGGGCCTTCTTGGCGATACTGGATTGCCGGAATCGGCAAACGGATTGGAGCGGCAGAGATGACCGTGCCAGAGAGGATTGCAGCCTACCTCAAAAAGAACACACCTCACGCCTATTGCGACGACTGCCTTCAGAAACTTCTGAGACTCGCCCGAAGGCAGGAAGCTCAGCAGACCACGAAGCCCCTCGGCCTCACTGAAGCCTTCACCCGTGAGCCTGGCCGTTGCTTCAATTGCGGCAACGAAAGGCAAAGACTGGTTATCAGAGCGAACTGATCTCCGACGTCTCAGGTGCATCTGAGGCCAGTACGCCCGATTACGGCATAACGCGGAGAGCATGGAGGTAGGGCCTACGTGGGTAAGGCCGGATGCTGGACTACCTGCCAACCTCTGGGGAACGCATGGTCAGCCTGCCAGGGGCGGGGTTCAAACGGCGGATAGGGCCTTCCGGCAGGACTGGGAGCTTCAGGTCCTCAACCCGTTGCGGCCGTATCGGTATAGCCAGCAGTATAGCCAGACGGCCATTTTCGACCTTCGCTGTTTGATGTTAAGTGCTTTAGAGTCACATGGTGGGCGGTGCAGGACTTGAACCTGCGGCCTCCTGCTTGTAAGGCAGGCGCTCTGACCAACTGAGCTAACCGCCCGCACCGTCCACCATAGCACCCGCCCGCAAGACGCATCAATCCGCGCGCCGGCGCGCGCGCCGATTCACAGCCAGAGGCTGCGGCGGCGTGACCGCAGCAGCCAGATAAAGAACGGGCCGCCGGTCATGGCCGTAATCACCCCCACGGGAAGTTCCGTGGGTGCCAGCAGCGTGCGCGCCAGGGTGTCGGCCAGCGCCAGAAACGCCGCTCCCGAGAAGAACGCGCACGGTATCAGGACCCTGTGGTCCGCGCCCAGCCGCAGCCGCAGCGCATGCGGCACGATCAGACCCACAAAGCCGATCGGCCCGGTCAGCGAAGTGAGGGTTCCGGCCATGACCGACCCCGCCAGGTAGCCCGTAAGCATCAGCCGCTGGGTGGAAACGCCGCGGGCGGCCGCCCAGTCTTCTCCCACCGCAAGCAGGTTCCAGTCGCGCGCTCTCCAGACGGCGTAGCCGGCAAACGGCAGCACCACCGCCGCCAGCCACGCCAGCGCCGTGTACTCCACCGCGTCAATCCCTCCGAGCAGCCACCGCACGATGGCGAAAGACTGGCTGAAACCGGCGAAGTACTGAAGAAACAGGATGGAGGCCAGGCAGATGCTGTTGACCGTCACTCCCGCCAGCAGCAGCGTAAAGGAGGATATGCGCCGGCCCTCGGCGGCCACGCCCAGAACCAACGCCAGGACCGCGGCCGCTCCCGCCATTGCCGCAATCCAGATTGCGGGGACGCCCGCGACCCGGCCCCACCCCGCCGAAATGGCGATCACCGCGCCCAGCGACGCGCCGCTCGAAACGCCCAGCGTGTAGGGCTCGGCCAGCGCATCGCGCAGCAGGGCCTGGAACAGCGTCCCGGTCACGGCCAGCGCCCCGCCGGCCAGCAGCGCCAGCAGCACTCGCGGCAGCCGGGCCCGGAACAGAATCTCGGCGTCCGGTGACGCGCCCGCCAGCGCGCGGCCAAGGTGGATGTGCGCCGAACCCACCAGCGGGAGCAGAAACAGGGCGGCGCCCGCCAGCGCCGCCGTCACTCCCACGGCCAGCCAGAAGCTGCGGGATGTCAGAGCAGGCCGCAGCGGGCCGCCGGTCCGGCTCATACCGGGCCCGAAGGCCTGTCCCCCAGGCGGTCTAGCTCCCATACAGGATCCAGGGCCGCCCGGCCTCCGATCGCACCGCGGCCGAAACCCCGAATACCTCGAGGATCGTTCCGGCGTCCAACACCTCCGAGGGCGCGGCATCCCGCACCAGTTCTCCACCACGCAACACCAGCACCCGGTCGGAGTACGCCGCCGCCAGGTTCAGGTCGTGGGTGACGGCCACAACCAGCATGCCGGCCGCCTGCCTGCGCAGCACTGTGTAGATCGACACCTGATGCTGCAGGTCCAGGAAAGTCGTCGGCTCGTCCAGCAGCAGCACCTTTGGCGATTGGGCCAGCACGGAGGCCAGGATGACCCGCTGCTTCTCCCCCCCGCTGAGCGACCGGAAGTCCCGCCCGCGGAAGCCGAGCGTGCCGGTCGCGTGCATCGCCCGCTCGACCGCCTCGCGGTCATCCGGCGATTCGAACAACCCGTCGCAGTACGGCGTGCGGCCCATCATCACCACCTGCTCCGCGGTGAAGGGGAACTCGATCCGCAGGCTCTGGGGAACAAAGGAGACTTCCCGCGCGAACGGGCGGCGGGGCCACTTGCGGACCTCCCTTCCCGCGTACCGGCAGCTCCCCAGGTAACGCGGCCGGAGGCCGGCCATCACGGAAAGAAGGGTGGATTTGCCGGCGCCGTTCGGCCCCACAACCGCAACCATCTGAGGCCGGTCAAGCTCCACCGTCACGCCGCGCAGCACTTCGGCGCCGCCGTGGCTGAGCCCAACCCCGGAAAGCGCGAAGAGGGCGCTCACTCTACGGCCTCCGGGTGCAGAAGGGCCGCGATCCGGCGGGCGGCCTCGGCCACCCGCGGCCCGGGCACCACGAATATGTCGGACGCCACGGCAAACACGCGCCCGCTCCGAACCGCGCGCAGCGTGGGGTTGCGTCCCCACAATGCCGCCACGCCGCGCTTTTCCTCTTCGCTCACGCCGCCGGCGCGCGCCATCTCTCCCATGTCGATGATCACGTCCGGATTGCGCGACAGCACCTCCTCCAGGCTCACCCGGGAGTAGGGGACAACCGCGTCGTGGAAGGCGTTGCGCCCTCCCGCCAATTCGATCAGTTCGCCAAGGTAGGAGCCCGCTCCGGCGGCGATGAGGTCTTCCAGCCTGCCGGGCGTCCTTCCCACCACGAACAACACACGCAGGCGGGGCAGGTTGCGGGTTCGCTCCCGGAGCCCCTCCAGTTCACGCTTCGTGCGGGAGCACACCTGTTCGGCGCGCGCCGGGACGCCGGCGGCTCTCCCGATCGACCGGACGGACTGGTATATGCCGTCCACGGTGGAGTCGTTCACTTCGAGCAGGTTCAGCCCGAGACGCGACAGCGCCCCGTTCTGGTGGAGCATGCTGGATTCCACGATGACCAGGTCCGGGCGCAGGGACAGGATGGTTTCGGCGTTGGGGCGGAGGTAGTTGCCGATCTTGGGCTTCGCGGCCGCCTCCGGAGGATAGCGGCAGAAGGTGGTGACGCCCGCCACCCGACCGCCCAGTCCCAGGGCGTAGAGCATTTCGGTAATGCTCGGAGCCGTGGATACGATGCGCCGCGGCTGCGCAAGACAGATGGCCGCGGCGGCCAGCCACACCATTGCGAGGCGCATCACCATTCCAGGCGGATGCCTCCCCGCACGCCGCGGGAGAGGCTGCTGTATCCGAGCGCCTCCTGGTAGCGGCTGTTGAGCAGGTTGTCCACGCGCAAGTACGGAGCCAGGTGATCCGAGAGCTTGTAAGACCCAGCGGCATAGACGCACTGATAGCCGGGATTGCGGTTCACCCCGAACCAGTAGTCGGCGTCCTGCCGCTCACCCACCAGCAGAGCGCCCGCCTGAACCCACCACCGCCGGGGCGTGATGGAAACTGCAATGGACCCGGAGTGGCCCGGCCTTCGGGCGAGCTCCTGGCCCACCCCGTAAAACGGGCTGGCCGGCGAGTTGGACTTGAGGATCCTCGTCCACAGGCGTGTATACGCCGCGTCTACCGTAACCGCCCCGGAGAGCCGCGCGCGTCCGGACAGCTCCAGGCCTCGAGCCCGGCTGGCTTCCAGGTTCCGCCAACTCCCCCAGACCGGCGGCGGGAGCGAGACGAAAGTCAGGCTGTCGCGAAACCGGTTTTCGAATAAGGCGGCCTCCGTCCGGACCCGGCGGCCGAACCATTCCTGGACCAGTCCCGCCTCGTAGCTCGAGGTTCTCTCCGGAACCAGATCCAGGTTCCCGACAAAATAAGACTCCCGCGAGAAGTTCTGGATCAGGCTCGGCTCGGTTATGCCCCTGCCCGCAGCGAGCCTAAGGAAGGTGGAAGACAGCGGACCGCGCTGCCGCGCCAGCAGAACGCCCGCGGCGCCGCGGGGGGCGAATTTGCGGCCGTAGACGCTGGAGCGTTCCAGACGGGCTCCGCCGGACAGAAACAGACGCCCGCCCACAGTCTGGTTCGCGTGCAGGAACAACCCGTGATTGTTGCGGGCCACGGCGGCCTTCGAGACCACGCCCTCCTGCCGCTCGAACTCATAGCCGAAGACGACCGTGGAGGCGGAAGAGGTCCAGTTTCCCTGGTACCCAAGCCGCTTGCGGCTGGTGGCGCTGAGGTACGGCTCGAAGAGCGGATAAAGCGTGACCTCCTGGGAGACCAGGCGCGTTCCGGGCGGCGTGGCGCCGGCGGACTGTCCGGGCTGCAGGAGCCGTTCCAGGTAGGTTCGCGGCTGCGGCCCGGCCGTGTCCCGAACCAGGGCCGCGATGCCGTACGGCCCCTGTGTCTCCAGGTCGGTGTAGAGGTCTCTCATCCGGTGGTAGCCGAAGGAGAACTGCTGCGCGTAATGTCCCCCGCGGGCGTCGTCCAGACGGAACGAGAGCACCGAGTCCCGGTTGGTTTCACCGGCGTCAAAATCGAACAGCCCATACGCCACCTGCCCGGGAACGCCGACAAAAGAGTCGGAGACGCGCGCGACGCCCCGAAACTGTGTGGCGGAAGACAGCCGCAGCCCGGCGTTGGCGCTGCCCGTCGTGTTACGGAAAGCGTCATTCGGAAACTGGCCGGCGCTGTGGTCCTGCGCCGCGTGCAGCGAGTAGTCGAGCCGGCCGCCCAAGCCGCCGGCCAGGCCCGCCCGCCATGCGTCCGTGCCGAAGCTGCCGCGCTCGTAGGCCAGGCCGCCGCGTGGCCGGGCGCGTTCCGCATCGCCGCGCCGCGTGAACAACTGCACCACTCCGGCGGCGGCCTCGGCCCCGAACAGCGCGCTTCCGGGGCCACGGACGACCTCGATGCGGTCCAGGTCCGCGCTGAGGAGGTTCCCGAAGTTGAACTCCCCGCCGGGATCGTTCACCGGGACTCCGTCGATGAGCACCAGCGTTCCGGTCCTCCCGGCGCCCCGGGTGAAGACCGATGTCTGGCCCCCGCGCCTTCCACTCGTGGTGGCCTGCACGCCCGCCAGTTCGCGCAGGAGATCGGCAAGCGCGGGGTATTGCCGTCCCTCCAGGTCGGTCCGCGTCAGGACGCTGGCGGAAAGGGCGGCCTGCTCCGGCGTCGCCGGGCCCCGCGTCGCCGTGACCAGGACCTCGGAGGCGACCCAGGCGATTTCGAGCCCCACGCGCGCCTCTCCCGCGCCGTCAAGATCCAGGATGCGAGTCTGAAACCCAGGGGCGGAGATGACGGCGCGGCAGGAGTCCACTTCGGGGGCGCCGAATCTTCCCTCCGCGTCCGTGGTCAGCAGCCGGCTGCCGCAGACCACACGGGCCCCCGGAACAGGACGTGCGTCGGGATCCAGGACCAAACCGCGTATCCCGCCCGGCTGGGCGCTGAGCCCCAGCGCTCCAGCCAGCAACGGGAAAAGTAGAAACAGGCTTCTGTTCATGAGTCGTTCTCCCTCGGAACGCATCACTCATCTGGCCAGAAACCGGTCTCCTGACTCGCGACTTAGCCTGCCTTGACGGCTAGCCCGGCCTTCCCGTTTTTCACAGTGGCCGTGCGGCCATACTCCCTGTCGCTTACAGTTGCGGGGCAGTAGCGGCTTTCCACCGCTTTTCCGCTCATTCCTGGCGCGTTGGTGATCGCTATGAAATATCGTGCCGCCTCGGGTCCGGAGCGGATCCGTACGGCATCGACGAGTATAGCAGGGGCGGGCCTAACCGCGGCGCGGACTGCGGCCGCGATCCGTGAAATGATAGCGGCGGAACTCGAGAGCAATCCGCCGGGAATTGTCCCGGTCTTCCAGGCGCACAATGCGTCCCAGGCACTCGACGCAGCGCGCCTGCTCGAGCTCGGTGCCGGGAAGTTGCAGGGTCACGCGGACGGCGTGCCCGGCCTCCGGCAGAACGCGACCCTCCACACCGAGATCCGGAGAGAAGAGCAATCCGGCCCTGCTCATGTTCAGCGTTACGCCCGCCAGACTGTCGAAGGCGCGGAAGGGGGACCAGATCTGGCAGGGCAACTGCACGTCGAACCTCGGGTTGCGCCGCTGGTCGTGTTCTAGCATACTCCCACCGACGTAGGTTATCGAATCCCGCGGCGCTGGTCCGGCTATCTTTCAGCCAACCGGCAGGAAACGCATCCTAGTACTGGATGGGGCGCGTCCGGCGCCTCTTGGAGGCTGCGGCCGGCGGGATTTCGGCCGCCGGGTCCGTTTTTGCGGGCTGGCGGCGGCTCCAGGCCAAGCGGTACCAGAGTCCAGGCTCGGTACTGAACGGGTGGGAGACGGTTCCCCGGCCGGGGAGTTCTAGTTCCGGATGGCCCTGTCGGGAGGCTGGCGGTTCCAGCGGAGGCGGCTGGAGGTACAGCCGCAAGCGCCTTGCCGAGTGGAACACGGCAGCGTTCCCTCCGGGTCTCACGGCGAGCGAAAGGCGCGAATCCGCTAGCTCTTGTCTTCCCTGCCGAGCAATTCCCGCCAGGAGTCTTCGAGTTTGATCCAGCGCCGGATTTCGCCCAGCGTTGTGGGAGCTTCTCCGTACCACAGCGAACCGTGCCCCTGGTCGCAGAGAAGTTCCGTGGTGGCAGGCTCGAAGATGGAACTGCCCCAGGAGCCGGAACTGACGGGTAGAGCCAGCCGTCTCAGGCAGACGGGACAGCGCCGGGACTGGTCCAGGATCGCCCAGCGCACAACCAGGACGGTTACCAGCACCGACGCCCAGTCGACGACAAGGCTCACGACGAACTTGGAGGCTTGAAGCGCCAGCGCATTACGCGCGGCCAACTCCGCGCCGGCTACTGTCATCAGAGCCAGCAACAGGAAGGTCTTGAGGGGAAAGAACGCCCAATACCGGAGAGCCTCCCAGGGTGCGTCTCCCCGTTGAAGCCACGACCTGAGAAACTGGATCAGCGCGATGGTCAGCGCCAGCACCGTCCCCACGAGGAAGCTCAGCAACAGGGTAAGGAGCGTGGGTCTGAGCCACGTACTCAATCTGGTTACCCGGACCGCCCCTCCACGGAAACGGCTTGTGCTCCAGGCGATCTGCTGCAATTCGGCCCGGACGCTGTCTTCCGTCACTCCGGGGGCCATCCGCCCGACGGCGTTCACCAGCCGGAGTGCGGGGTCCGGGCGGCTTAGGTCAGGCAGCAAGGTCCAGACGCCGGCGCCATGGGAACGGAACCAGAATCCCGGCGGCAGAACGCCCGCCACCCGCGCCGGCGCTCCTTCCAGAGCCATTTCCCGGCCAATGACACCGTAGTCGGAGCCGAACCGGGTTCGCCAGAGCTTGTGGCTGAGTACGACCAGCGGCTCGCCAGCCGAATCCCCTGGCTGGAAGAGCCTGCCAGCAAACGGTTTAACCCCTAGAACCGTAAAGAAGTTCTCGGTGACGCGCATGCCTCCTTCGGTACGCTCCGAAGATCCCGGCGGCGCTATCGTGAGGTTCTGGACCTGGTACGCCGCCAGACCCTCCAAGGTGGCGCTCTTCTCCTGCCAGGGTTTTATGTAACGGGATTGCACACCCCACGAGAGGGAGAGGAAGTGAACCTGATAGCACGAAACCAGCCGCCTCGCATCCGGGTACGGCAATGGGCCGTAGAGGGTGCGCATCCCCGAGAACAGGCCGCTGGCCAAGGCCACGCCGGCCAGCAACACGACAACGGCCGCGGCAAAGAAACGCGGGCTGCGCGCCAGCCGGACGGCCGCCTCGCGAGGTCCGCCCTCCGGAAAGCGTCTGCGAAGTCCACCGGCGAAGGCCTGGCGGCAGAAGTCCCGGAGTTTCCAGCGGATGGCGTCGGGGGTCTCACCGCGCTCCTGAAGGAAGGCCCGGTACTGTCGCGCCTCCTCAAGCCGCCGGCGGGTCCAGGCGCCGCGTTCGCGTCCGGGCGCCAGCAACCCTGCGGCCCGGATCAGCCACCGGCAGAGGAAGAAACCGTCGCTGATTCTCCCGCGCATGGCGCCCGCACGCCCTCTTTAATTAGACGCCGGTTCCGCCGCCGCCGTTCCAGGCCCGGAGCGCCACGGCCGCCGGCTGGATCAGTCCGTCAATCCAGAGGGATGCGGCTGCCGTTGGCCGCCAGCCAGGAGCTGAAGTTCAGCAGGGAGGGGTTCAAAGACCGGGCCACCTCCGGATTCCTCGCCCCGCAGAAGTACTGCTCGAAATCCCGCTTGAACTGGAACATGTTGCCCAAATCCTCCGCGCCCGGAAACCCGAAGCCGCGAAAGACCTCGGGTTCCACCGGGTTGTAGCGGACTTCCTGCCGCAGCGCCTTGGTGAGGGCGGCGGCCATCTGGGCGCCTGTGAGCTGCTCGCCGGATATGCCCACGGTCTTCCCGATGTATTCGCCGCCCTTCTTGAAGATCCCGTATGCGCAGCGGCCAATATCCTCGGCGGCGATCCCCGGCAGCTTCTTGTCGCCCATCGGAAGGGTGAGCAGCAGTGCGCCGTCCGGTCCCCGTTTGGGACCGCTTCCGAAGTGTATAAAGTTGTCCCAGTAAAAGGAAGCCAGCAGGTATGTAACCGGCAGGCCAAGGTCCGCGAAGACCTTGTCGGCCTCCCCTTTCGCGTCAAAGTGCGGCACCTTGTACTTGCCCATAAGGGTGGGCATGCGGTTGTCGCTCAACGGCACCCACCGCCGGGTGTCCTCCAGCGTCGACCAGATGACATGCTGGAGCCCCGCGTCCTTGGCCGCTTGCGCCATGGCCGCAGCCTGCGCCACTTCCCGCGCGGGCGTGAAGTGGTTCCAGAAGAACGTGACACAAAACGCGCCGTACGCGCCCGCGAAGGCGCGCTTGAGGCTCTCGGGATCATCCACGTCCGCCGCCACAACCTCCGCGCGAAGCGTCGCCAGTTCCCGGGCTTTCGGTGACTTCACGTCGCGGGTCAAGGCACGCGCCGCAAAGCCGCCCTTGGGATCGCCCGTGATTGCGCGGACCAAACCCCCGCCCTGGGCGCCCGTGGCTCCCACAACCGCAATGATTCTCTTGCCAGCCATCTCTCCTCCGAGGATATCCTTCTTGAGTTGGATGCTTCCGACGGCGGACGGTCGCAAGATCGGATCGATGTTACCTGCCGACCACCAGGAGATGGAAGCTGTCCGGCACGGCCAGGGTGCGGCCGCCGCGCCTGCCAGGTTCGGGCTGCGCCGGAGCCGTCTCGAACTCAGCCGCCGGCAGATAGACGCGGTGCAGTTTCAGGTCGACGGTCATGGTGCGGGAACCGCGCCCGGTGGGCACGGTTTCGACAGCCTCGTACTTTCCCTTCACTTCCCTGACTAGCGTCAGAGTGCCATCGCCGCCGTTGGAACTGAAGGCCAGACCTGTGCCGGGATCGAAGCCGGCTCCGTCCGTTCCCGCGCCAATGGGCACGGTGGCCAACACCTTGCCGGAATCGGCGTCGGTCACCGCCATCAACTTGTTCCCGCACACTGAAAACAGGCGCCGCTGCTTGAGATCCATGGCCAGTCCTGTCGGCTCTTCACAAGGCGCCAGAGAGGACCGCCGCACAACCCTCAGCTTCTGCGCATCGAGAACCACGACCTCGCTGGTGTTCTCCACGTTGACGTAGATCCTGCCCGTCCCGTCCGCCACGGAGAACTCCGGCTTGCCGCCCAGCGGGATGGCGCCCGCCACCTCGCCGGTCCTGGCGTCGATGGCCGTGGAGTCGTTGGACCGCCCGTTGAAGGTGAACACGCGTCCGGATTTTGGTTCGTACACGATCGAGTCGGGATTCTGCCCGGTGGACACCCGTGACAGCGGCTGTAGCGTCTTCAGGTCGAAGATCGTGACGTCGTTGGTGCGCCCGTTGCTGGTGAAGCCGCGGTTCAACTCCGGAGCGAAGGCAATCCCGTGCACCCCCTGCGTATCGGCGATCTCCCCCAAGACCCTGCCCGCATCGATGTCCAGCACCGCCACGCGCGTGCCGTTGGAGACGAACAGGCGGCGGCTGGACTCCTCCAGCCGCAGATAGTCCCAGCTTCCCCCGCCGCCGATGTGGATCTTCTGGATCACGTGGTAGCCTTCGGCGGACAGCGCCGCCAGGGCGATAAACAAAGCAATGGACAACCGTTTCACGGCCTATTCCTCCCCGCTGTGCGCACCCAGGTAATAGCGGACGGCCGGCGTCACGATGAGCGAGAGCACCATCGAGGCCAGGATCCCGCCGATCACCGCGATCGCCAGGGGCTGTAGCATCTGTGAGCCGGCGCCCCAGGCGAGCGCCAGCGGGATCATGCCGGCTACGGTGGCCAGCGCGGTCATCATAATGGGTCTCAGCCGTCTCCGCCCGGCGCGCAACATGCTCTCTTCGGGGGGGATGCCGGCCGCCCGGTACTTCTGATCGGCATCGAGCAGCAGGATGCCATTCTTGGCAACGATGCCGATGACCATGATCAGGCCCATGAAGGACGAGAGATTGAAAGTGGCGCCGGTGACCAGCAGCGCGGCCAGAACTCCCGAAGTGGACAACAGCGCGGAGGCCAGCACGGCCACCGGGGCGCCGAAGTTCCTGAACTCGAACAGCAGCACGATGAAGACCAACACAATGGCCAGCGCCAGCACGAAGAAGAGATCACGGAAGGAGCGCTGCTGCTCTTCATAGCCTCCGCCGTAGGTGACGCGGATGGCGGGCGGCAGGTTGAGCGCGGCGACGGCTTTCTGGACCTCGGCCATTCCAGCGCCCAGGCTAATGCCCTCCAGGCGGCCGGTGACATCGACCAGCGACAGCAGGTTCTCCCTGCGAATCTCCGTTTGACCGGGCAACTCGGTCAGCCGCGCCAGCGAGCCGAGCGTGGCGGTCCTGGCGCTGCGGCTGACGATCAGGGTGTTGCGGATCGCTTCCAGGGAGGAGCGCGTCTCCGGGCCAAACCGCACACGAATGGGATAGGCCCGGTCATTGAGAACCACGGGCACGGAGGCCGGCTGTCCTTGCAGCATGGCCGCGGCGGCCTGCTGGATCTCCTCCGGCGTGAAGCCGGCGCGCGCCGTGGCCGCGGGGTCTACCCGGAAGAGGACCGCCGGGCCGCTGATGGAGTTCTCGATCCCGTCCATCACGTCCACCACCCCCGGCAGCTTGCCGATGGCCTCCGCCACCCGCGGCGCCCATTCGCGGCGTAGCGCCGGGTCCTCCGAGAACAGCTTGATGATGATCGGCTCGGGCGCGTTGCTGAGGTCGCCGATCATGTCCTGAAGAAGTTGGACAAACTCCACGTTGAGCGTGGGCGCCTGCTCGCCGATCTTGCCCCGCACCTCGGACATTACTTCCTCGGAGCTTCGGCCGCGGGCCCGCTTCAGTTTGACGGCGATATCTCCCCGGTTGGCCTCCGTGACGGCGGCAAGGCCCAGCTCCATGCCGGTCCGGCGTGATGTGCTCTCCACCTCCGGCGTCTCCTTCAGGATGCGCTCCACCGTCAGCAGAGAACGGTTCGTATCTTCGAGCGAAGAGCCGGGAGGCGACCAGTAGTCGATGATGAAGCCGCCTTCGTCCATGCCGGGCAACAGGTCCGACCCGAGCGCCTGGTAGCACCACCAGCACCCGGCCACGAGCGCCACGCATGCAGCCCCCAGCCAGACCGGATGCCTCAGCACCACGGGCAGGACCCGCTCATAGAGCCGCATGACCAGCCGCCACAGGGGGCGCCGGCCGGTGTGGCCTTCCCCGCGCCGCCGGATGAAAATGTGACTCAGCGTGGGCGTCCAGGTGAGCGCCAGTGCCAGCGACGTCAGCAACGCCGCGGCCACGGTTACCGCCAATGCCCGGAAGAAGAGGCCGGTCACTCCGGTGATCGCGACCAGGGGGACGAAGACCACGATGGGCGTGATCGTGGAGCCCACCAGCGGAGCGCGGATCTCGCGGATCGCGCTGCGGATCGCCTCCGCGCGCGTCTGCCCCAGGTCCCGGTGCATCACGATGTTCTCGACCACCACGATGGCGTCGTCTATCACCAGGCCCACGGCCGCGGCCAGACCGCCCAGCGTCATGAGGTTGAAGGTCTCCCCCATGAGGCGGAGAGCGATGAAGGTGATCGCGATGGTGGCGGGAATCACCAGGCCCGCCACCAGCGAGGTCCCCCAGTCGCGCAGGAACAGCACCATGATGAGGGAGGCGAGAATCAGCCCCAGCAGAATGGCGTCGCGCACGCTGTAGATGGAACTGTTGACGATCTCCGACTGATCATAGAATGGACGCAACTGCACCCCCGGAGGCAGTGTCCCGCGGATCCTCTCCACCTCGCCGTGGACCGCGTCCGCCACGGTGACCGTATTGCCGTCCGGCTGCCGGTAGATGCTGAACAGCACCGCCGGCTTCTCGTTCGCGGTCACGATGGTGTAGACGGGCTTGACCGACGGAGACACCGTTGCCACGTCACCCACGCGGACAGGGTTTCCCGACGGCGAGGTCTTCACCGCAATGCCGGAGATCTCGGCGGGTGTGTGCACCTGGCCGCTCACCAGGCTGAGGACAAGCTGGTGGTTGTATTCCATCAGCCCTGGCGAGTCGATCAGGTTGGTGCGGCCGATGGCGTCCAGGATGTCCGGAATCGTGGTGGTGGTCTGGATGAGCTTGCCCGGATCGGGCCGGACTTCGAATTCGGGCTCCTGCCCCCCCTGGATCACCACCATGGAAACCCCCGGCAGCCGGTTCAAACGCGGCTTGAGGTTATAGGTGGCCATTTCCCAGAGATCCGTCTGGGGCACCGTGTCCGACGTCAGGCTGTAGCCCATGATGGGGAAAGCCGCGAACGTCAGGCGGTTGGTGGTCAGCTTGGTCCCGGGCGGCAGGTTCGGCTGGATGCGCGCCAGCGCGGCGTTGACCATGTCCAGCGTCTGGTACATGTCCGCTTTCCAGTTGAAAAACAGGTTGATCTCCGCCGTGCCGCGACTGGTGATAGACCATACCCTCTCCAGTCCCTGTACCGTGTTGACGCCGTCCTCGATGGGGCGCGTGACTGTGACCAGCATCTGGTCAATCGGGGCCACGCCGTTGTCCACGCCGATCACCACGCGGGGGAAATCCGTCTCCGGGAACACCGCCACGGGGATGGCGCGGGCCAGGTAGATCCCCACCGCCACGCACGCGAGGATCACGAAGATGATGGGCTTGGCGTAGAGGGCGCTCCAGTGCCGGTCCCCGGAGCCCTCCCGGCCCGGGACAACGCGATCGAGGCCGCTCATTTCTGTTCCGGCTTCCCTCCGGAATTCCGTATCTGCACCTTCGCGCCATCCTCCAGGCCCATTCCGCCTACGATGACCACCTGCTCGCCGGGTGACACACCCTTCAGAATCTGCACCCTGCCGGCGTTCCGGACGCCTGTCTCCACGTCCTTCCGGTGGACCACCGAATCACCATCAACGGACATCACCATCACGCCGCCCCCCGGGGATGGCAACAAAGCCGCGAGGGGAACCGTGACCGCGTCAGGCAGCGTGCCGGTGACAATCGCCACGCGCACCGCCGCGCCCGGCTTCAGGCGGTTGCCCGGATTGTCCGCCTGCACCCAAACCTGCAACGTGGTGCTTCCCGTGTCGGCGGCCGGACTGACGACGGTGACTTTGCCGTGGACCGGCGGCAAGTTGTCGGCGGGCGCGATGGACGCGGAGTCGCCGGGCTTCACATAGGCGGCCTGATCCAAAGGGACGTTCGCACGCGCCACAATCCGGGAGATGTCCACTACGGTGAGGAGCGGCGTACCGGCGCTCGCCATCTCGCCGGCGTACAGCGGCCGATCCGCCACAATGCCGGCGATGGGGCTGCGGATCTGGGAATAGCCGAGTTGCGCTTCCGCCGCCTGGTGGCGGCCTTTGGCGGCCTCCACCTGCGAAGCGGCTTGCTTGACTTGGTCTGCTCCGGCGACGGCATTCAGGGTTTTCAGGTGCTCCTGAGCGGTCTGAAGGTGCGCCTGCGCCTGGGCAAGGGCGACCTCCGCCTCGTCCACCAACCGGCGGGCGATGGCGCCTTCGTTGAGCAACTGGCGGCGGCTCCCGGCGAGCGCCCGGGCGGCCTCCACCGCCTGACGGGCGGCCTGCACTTCGCCCTGCGAGCGAACGATCTCCTCCGGGAGCGAAGCGCCCGTCGTAAGGCGGTAGCCGGCCTCCGCCTGATCGACCTGTGACTTGCTCTCGGCGGCCGCCCCCGCCAGGTCCTTGTTCTCCAGAACCGCCAGAAGCTGCCCTTGGCTCACGTGGTCGCCGCGGTTGACCAGGAACTTCTCCACCGGCGCGCCGATTTTGGGGGTCACGGCTGCCTGGTCGATGGGGTAAAGCACGCCGTCCGCGGCGACCACGCGTTGAATCGCCTCGCGGCTCACGGGCGCTACTTGCACTGGCGCCACCGGCGCGGTCCCGGCCGCCTCCTCGCTCTTGGAACAGCCACAGGCGGCCAACAGTGAGCCGGCCAGGAGCAGTATGGGTATCTTCGGCATGTCTTAGAAGGCCCCCGTAAGTGTCTGTAGGTTTACCAACGCCAGGCGGTAGCGCAGCAGGCCCTCGTCGGCGGCGTTGCGCGCCTGGATGAGCGCGGCTTGGGCATCGACGACCTCCAACGCCGTGGCCTCGCCCGCCTGGTAGCCCAGCAGCGTGAGCCTGGCGCTCTCGGCCGCCAAATCGCTGGAATGGCGCAGAGAAGCCCTCTGCATGCCCGCCGCATCCGCCTCGAGGTAGAACGCGTTCAAGTTCGCCAGCAATCCCCGCTGCGCCAGACTCAGCTCCGCCTGGGCCTGTTGAAGCCGCAGTTCCGCCTGGCGCACCCTGCTGCCGGACGCACCCCAGTTGAAAACGGGGACCGCCAACTCGGCCATGACGGAGGAGCCGAGGTTCCTCAATTGCTCCGGACCGCGGACTGCGTACTGGTTGGCGTTGATGCCGTAGACGTATTCGAAGGAGAGCGTGGGCAGCCTCTCACCGCGGGCGGCCCTGATTCCGAAGGTCTCCCGCCGGACCGTCTCCTGCGCCGCGCGGATATCCGGGTTGTTCCTGCCGGCCAGCGCCTGCAACTCTTCCTTGGGCGGCAGCGGGCGCGGTTCATCCAGATCGTCCACAACCGAGAAGTCCTGCCGGAAATCGCGGAAGAGGAGAACCGCAAGGCCGAGACGGGCCTTGGCCAGCGCCAGTTCGGCGTCCTGCGCCTCCCGCTGCCTCTGATCTCTCTGCATTTCGGCTTTGACCACGTCTGCGTGCGCCACCTCGCCGCCCGCTTCCTGCTTCTGAGTGATGGAGAGGAACAACCCGGCCTCCTCGAGGCTCCGGCGCGCGTGGGCGCCCCTCCGCCCCGCCAGGACCAGGCCGTAGTAGCGCTCCGTCACGGCGAGGGTCAGGCCCCGGGCTGCGACCTCCGCCCGGGCGAGAGCCGCGGCCTCGGCCGCCAGGGACATTCTGTACTGCGCCGCTTTGGGGGGCGAGTAGATCTCGCCGTGGAGGATCGCCTGGTTGTTGTAGACGTGCGGGCCGTCGTTGGAGACGAACACGCCGCTTCCGCTTCCGTTCGGCTGCGTGTAGATAAACTGGTTGAGCCAGTTGACGCTGGGCAGGAGCGCCGCCCTGGCTTGCAGGTGGTCTTCTCGCGCCAGTTTCGCCTCGATTTGCGCCGACAGAAACTGCGGGCTGTTGGCCCGTGCGCGTTCGAGCGCGTCCTCGAATGAAATGGCGGGAAGACCGGCCGGCACGGCCTGGGAAAACAAATGGGCAACCAGAGCCAGCCCGGCGCCCACCAGCAGGGGAAGTCGAGACATGGTTCACCCCGAGCGTACACCTCCGAAGATGAACACACGATGAATCAGCGCGGAAGAAAGACGGAGAACGTGCTGCCCGCGCCCGGCTCGCTGGTCAGGCTTACCGTGCCCCGGTGAGCCTCCGCCACCCACTTCACGATGGAAAGGCCGAGACCAAACCCTCCCTCATTCCGGGAGCGCGCCTTGTCGGCCCGGTAGAAGCGTTCGAACACGTGGGGCGCGTCCTGCGGCGGAATACCCATGCCGTTGTCCGTCACGTCGATGCGCAGCCACCGGTCCTCCGTCCGCAGGGCCACATCCACGCGGCCTCCTGCTGGGGTGTAGCGTACCGCGTTGTCCAGCAGGTTCAGGACCATGCGGCGAAGCAACCCCTCGTCACCCTGAAACGAGACGTCCTCCGGCGCGCGGCACCGGAGAGTGATGTTGTGCGCGCCGGCCGCCGGCTGCACCGACCGGCAGCACTCGGCGACCAGATCGTCCACGTACAAAATCTCGCTTTTCAGGTTCACGCGGCCGGCATCGGCCCGGGCCAGGCTGAGCAGGTCTTCGACAAGGCGCGAGAGGCGCCGGGCTTCGTCCTGAACCACCCCTAACGTCTCTCTGTATTCCGCGGCATTGCGGTCCCGGGCAAGCGCCACGTCCGTCTCGCCGCGGATGACCGCCAGCGGCGTGCGCAGTTCATGCGAAGCATCGGCGACGAAACGCCGCATGGTTTCAAAAGACCGGTCAAGCCGGGAAAGCAACTCGTTGAAGGAAGCGGCCAGGAGTCTGAGTTCCCCGGCCGCGGCGCCCACGGCGAGCCGCCGGTCGAGGCTGCTGCTGGTGATCTCACGGGCCTGCGCCGCCATCGCGTTCAACGGCGCCAGGCTGCGTGTTGCCAGCGCGTATCCCCCCAGCCCCGCAACGGCCAGAAGAAGCGGAAGAGCGCCGAAGAGGAGATCGCGGAAGCCGCGAAGGTCAGAGTAGATGGACTCCGTCGATTGCCCGGCCATTGCCAGGCAGGTGACGTTTCCGGCAGTGAAGCGGCGCGTGGCCGCCCGCGCCGCGTGGCCGTCCAGTTCCGGCACGTCCACGACGAGAGCCGTCTCCGCTTGCCCCCACACCCTGGCGGCCGCCATCTCGAGTTGCTTCACCGGACCGGAAGAGCTCGACGCGAGAAACCGGCCATCCGCGAAGAACGCCACCAGGATCGCTTGCGGGCGCATCTCGGTGATGGTCTCCGCCGCCGCCGCCGGAGCGTCACCGTTGAGTTCCTCGAGTTCCGCCCGAAACAGGCCCGCGGCCGTCTCCGCCCCGGCGCTCAGCCTTTCGTCCAGGCGGTCCCGCAGCGTCCTTGCCAGCAGACCGTACAGGAACACGCTGAACGCGGCCAGCAAGAGCGAGAAGAAGGCCAGGTACCACAGCGTGAGCCGGAGGCGCAGGCTTCTAATCACCGGCGTTCTCCGGTTGGACCGCCAGCAGGTACCCCTCGCCGCGGCGCGTGTGAATGAGCGGACGTCCGAAGCCGGCGTCGACCTTCGCGCGCAGCCGCCGGATGTAGACGTCGATCACGTTGGAGAACGGATCGAAGTTCTCGTCCCAAACGTGCTCCGCGATCTGTTCGCGCCCGACCACGCGGCCCTGGTTCGCGGCCAGGAATTCGAGAAGCGCGTATTCTTTGGCCGTGAGCCGGATCGGCCTGCCGGCCCTGGCGGCGGCGTGGCTCGCCGTGTTCAAGGTGAGATCCGCGATCCGCAGGATGCCGGGACGCACCCCGTAGGGACGCCGCAGGAGCGCTCGCAAGCGCGCCAGCAGTTCCCGGAAGTCGAACGGCTTCGCCAGGTAATCGTCGGCCCCGCAATCCAGGCCGGCGATACGGTCATCCACGGCCCCCCGCGCCGTCAGCATGAGGATCGGAACACGAGAGCCTTCGTCCCTGAGCTGCCGGCAGACGGCGTAGCCGTCTTTTCGGGGCAGCAACACATCCAGGATGACGGCATCGTACTCGCTTGCCGCCGCGAGTTCCAGGGCTTGCTCGCCGTCCCCTGCCGTGTCCACGGCGTAGGCCTGTTCGCGAAGCCCCCGGGCAATGAAACCCGCGACCCTCGGGTCATCCTCGACCAGCAGGATGCGCATGATGGCGCCTTCTCATTTGGCCGCCGCCTGGCAGGCGAAGTCCCAGATCTGGATGTTGCGCTGGCCGGCCGTGTACTCGACCACGGCGTATTCACCGGGCTTGAGGGCCTCCACCGGCCAGATCCTGTAAAGATCCGGGCCCATCTGCCGGTGCAGGACCGGCACGATCTCCTGCTCATCGATGACTTCGTCCGTGACGGGCATGACCTGCCAGGTCTGCACTACCCGCGAGTCCTTCTTCACGGCCAGTTTGAGAATGGCGAACCTCTCCGGAAGCGCCATGCGGAAATAGAACTCCGGCTGGGCCTGGGTGACCACGTTGGCGGACCTGGCGCCGTCAAGTTCCACGGTGACCTTGCCCGCCACCACGGGCGCCGGGACCAGCACCTTCAGAATGCTGCGGCCCCTGCTGGTGACCGCCTTGGCCTCCGCCTGCGGGATGGGCCTGAGATCCTTGCCGTCGATCAGGTACACGCCCGGGTCCGCGGGCACCCGCGCAACCTCATCCGCCCGTGCCCGCTCGGCCGCCTCTTCGGCCGTCAGGATCCTGGTCTCCTCGGCCAGCGCGGCTTGCCGTTCCTTCAGTTCAGCCTCGGTACGCTTGAGATCCACCAGTTCCAGCGGGATCTCCTCCCAGTCGCTCCTCTCCACGCTGTAGAAGCGCACCCGGTCGGATTGAACCTGGTATTCGCGAACCACATGGTAGCCGCCCTCCTTGAGGTACAGCCTCACGTTGGCGGCGACGGCCGCGACGCCCAGCAGCAGGAGACATGCCAGGCCGCAGGCGGCTCTCATGTAACCATTTTACCGCCGCCTCCGTTACAATCTCGTCAGGAGCCGACGCGATGGCGGGGATGCGAGGGTTGCTTTGCGGTGCGGTCCTTTGCGCCCGCGCCTTGGCCGCCGGCCCCGATTATTTCCCCCTCCATCCCGGCAACCAGTGGGTCTACAGGTGTACCGGCATGTGCGCGGAACCCCTGGCAGTGGTGGGGGTGACGCGGGCCGACTACGTCGCGGGCCGCTGGTACTCGGTGTTTGAGGGGTTTGGCCGCGGAGAGGCTCTCTTGCGGCAGGACGGAGACGGCACGGTGTGGGCGCTGGACCGCGCCACCGGCCAGGAGAGCCGCTGGTACGCCTTTTCCACTCCCGTGGGCCAGAGTTACGGCACTTCGGTCGATCCCTGTTCCCCGACGGCGGCGGTCGCCTCCCGGAACCACCGCCATGAAGGACCGGCGGGTTCTTTCCCCGAGACGTTGCGGGTGGTCTACGCTCCCGGTTCGTGCGCGGACGCGGGGCTCACGGAGGAGATCTTCTACCGCTGGACGGGATTGCTGCGGCGCAGCGAAACCACCATCGGCGGCCTGCGCACCTACGATCTCATCTACGCCCGCACCGCCGGGGCCACCGTCATCTCCCAACCCGAACTGCATTTCTCGCTAACCCTGGACAAGCCGGTCTACACCGCCGACCTCATGCCCCCGGTGGACCCGGCCGCCGGCATTCCGCGCCTGACGGCGCGGCTCACGCTGCGCAATACCTCGGATAAGCCGGTGCTCCTCGACTTCTCCAGCGGGCAGCGTTACGAGATTGAGATCAAGGATGAGAAAGGCGCCGTGGTCTACCGCTGGAGCGAAGGCCGTGGTTTCCCTCTGGCGCTGGGTCAGGAAACCATCGGACCCGGCGAGAAGAACTACGTTGCCGTCATCCCTCTCGCCGTCAAATCGGGCCGGCCATTTCCGCAGGGCAGATATGTTGCCGGGGCCTGGATTACGAACTCCGGCCCTCAGCGCTTCCGGGCGTCGATGGGTTTCGAGGTCCGCCATGTCTACTAGAAGCGGCGGGAGAGGTCCCCGCTTGCGCTGTGCGACGGGCCTGCTGGCCTGTCTCCTGCCGGGCGCGCCCGCCCTGGCCCAGCCCGACTACCTGCCGTTGCAGGCCGGCAACCAGTGGATCTACCGCAGTTCGGCCGGCGAAATCATGTCCCTGGAAGTGGCGCGCACGGGCGACTTCCAGGGCCGTACCTATTTCCTGCTGAAGGGCCTCCCCTCCGGCGACTACTGGCTGCGGCGGGACGAGAAAGGATCGGTCTACGCCTATGACCCGGACCGCGCCCAGGAGCAACTCTGGTACGCCTTCCTCAACCCCATCGGCGAGCCGTACCAGACGTTCCTGCCGGGGTCGATGAATTCCCCTGCCGTGATTACGTCCAATGAGGCGCTGTACTGGGGTCCGGCCGGCTGGTTCAACTGGGCACTGGAAATACGGTACCCCGGCGTCTTCCAGACGGGTATCGCGAGAGAGCTCTTTTTGCCGCACGTCGGGTTGATGTACAGGGAGCAGAACGCCGGGGGGCCCGCCGTGGTCAAGTGGGACCTGATTTACATGCGCTCGGGCGGAGTGACCTACGTCAACGAAGAGAGCGTCTCTTTCGGCCTGACCCTGGACCGCTACGTCTACCGCACACCCGGGGAGATCATCGCCCGGTTGACCGTGCGCAACCACCGCTGGGAGCCGCTGGAACTCCGGTTTCCCTCGTCCCAGGCCTTCGATCTCGTTTTGCGCGACGAGAAAGGCGAAGTCGTGTATCGCTGGTCCGAAGGCAAGGCCTTCCTCGACGTGCTCCGCACGGAGAGGCACGGCTACGGCGAGAGGAACCACGCCGTGCTTGTGCCGCTCATGGACAAGGCCGGAAGGGCGCTTGCGCCCGGCAAGTACTCCGCCGAAGCGTGGCTGAGTGTCACTCCGCCTCAAGCCTACAGCGCCTCGGCCGCGTTCGAAATCGCCGCAGCCAATTGAGTGGGGATCTGGCCGGCCGTGCGGTCCTCCATCGAGCCTGAGGCCAGGCCGCGCCGGAACGCGGCCACCGGACGGCAGCCAAACCAGCGCCGCCCTGCTAACATGGACTGCTCTGCGCCTCGGAATCCATACGTCGATCGCCGGCTCGCTCGATCAGGCCGCTCTGCGCGCGGCGGAACTGGGCGCCAACACCTTCCAGATCTTTTCGTCGAGCCCGCGCATGTGGCGCAGCAGCGCCCTTGACCCCGCCGCCATCGAGCGCCTGAAGGAAGCCCGGCGACGTCTGGATCTGAAGCCCCTGGTCGTCCACGACAACTACCTGATCAACATGGCTGCCGCGGACCGGTCGATCCGGGCGCGGTCCATCGCGGCGTTCCGAGCGGAGATCGGGCGTTGTCTGGCGATCGGCGCCGACTACCTTGTTTTCCATCCCGGCAGCTACAAGGGGCAAACCCTGGAAGAGTCCATCCGGACTCTCGTCCGTTCGCTCGAAGAAGCGGCGGAAGGGCTGGCCGGCCGCCGTCTCATGCTGTTACTCGAGAACACGGCCGGCTCGGGCTCGGCCATCGGCGGCCGGTTCGGGGAACTGGCCGCGGTGCGCCGCGCCGTCAGCCGCAACTTGCGCCTGCGGATCGGCTACTGTCTGGACACGGCGCACTGTCTCGCCTCAGGTTACGACGTCGCCAGCGCGGAAGGCCTGGAAGCAACCGTACGCGAAGCGAGGCGCATCCTGGGCCTCAGCCGCGTGAGGATCATCCACGCCAACGACTCCAAGGCCCCGCCCGGCTCCCGCGTGGACCGGCATGAGCACATCGGCCGGGGCTATATTGGAATGCAAGGGTTTCGCCGCATCCTGAATCATCCCGGGCTGCGCGACAAGGCCTTCATCCTCGAGACTCCCATCGACCGGGAAGGCGACGATCGCCGAAACCTCCTGACGCTGAAACGACTATGCCGGAAAAGCCTTACGACCACAACCAGATCGAGCTGAAATGGCTCGCCCGCTGGCAGAACGCCGATTTCTTCAAGGCGGAAGATCTCACGTCGCGTCCCAAGTACTACCTGCTGGAGATGCTCCCCTACCCCAGCGGCACGCTGCACGTCGGCCATATCCGCAACTACACGATCGGCGACACCCTGGCCCGCTACAAGTGGATGCGCGGTTTCAACGTGCTGCATCCCATGGGCTGGGACGCTTTCGGCCTGCCCGCCGAAAACGCCGCCATCGCCAACCGGCGGCACCCGCGCGAGTGGACGCTGGCCAACATCGCCTACATGAAGCAGCAGCACCGGCGCTATGGTTTCAGCTATGACTGGCATCGCGAAGTCTCCACCTGCGAGCCGGAATACTACCGCTGGAACCAGTGGTTCTTCCTGAAGATGCTGGAGCGCGGCCTGGCCTACCGCGCCAAGGCCCTGGTGAACTGGTGCTCCAAGTGCGGCACCGTGCTCGCCAACGAGCAGGTGGTGAACGGCGGCTGCTGGCGCCACGAGGACACCCCCGTCGAACAGCGCGAACTGGAGCAATGGTTCCTCAGGATCACGGCCTATGCCGATGAGTTGCTGAACGGCATCGACAAGCTGGAAGGCGGCTGGCCCGAGCGCGTGCTCACCATGCAGCGCAATTGGATCGGCCGTTCCGAGGGCACGGATGTGGATTTCCGTCTCGCCGGAACCGGGGAGCCGATCCGCGTCTTCACCACCCGCGTGGACACCATCTTCGGCGCGACCTGCATGATCCTGGCGCCGGAGCATCCGCTGGTGGCTCGGCTGGTCCGGGAGGAAGACCGGGCCAAGGTCAAGCGCATGATCGACGACCGCGCCCGCCGCGATCCGGGCGACCTGGTCAAGGAAGGCCTGCCTACCGGCCACTACGCCCTCAACCCGTACAGCGGCGAACAGATCCCGATCTGGGTGGGCAACTTCGTCCTGATGGGGTACGGCAGCGGCGCCATCATGGCGGTGCCCGCCCACGACGACCGGGACTTCGAATTCTGCTCGCGCTACGGCATCCCCATCCGCCCCGTCATCCGTCCCGTGGAAGGTGAACTGGCCGCGGAAGGAGCCCTGGAGTCCGCCTTCGTGGACGATGGCGTCTGTGAAAGGTCCGGAGAGTTCTCGGGTCTCCCGAGCGCCGAGGCCCGCCGCCGCATGACCGCCAAGGCCGAAAAGGAGGGCTTCGGAAAAGGCAGCGTCACCTACCGCATCCGGGACTGGGGCATTTCCCGGCAGCGTTACTGGGGCACGCCCATCCCGGTGGTTCATTGCCCGGGTTGCGGCGTTGTGCCCGTTGCTGAGAACGAGTTGCCCGTGTTGCTGCCGCTGGACATCCAGATCACCGGCACGGCCCGGTCCCCGCTGGAACACGTGCCGGAGTTCGTCCATGCCAGATGCCCGAAGTGCGGCGGCGGCGCCCGGCGCGAGACCGATACGATGGACACCTTCATCGATTCCTCCTGGTATTTCTACCGCTACTGCGACGCGCACAATGACAAAGCGCCGTTCGATTCGGCCAAGATCGCTTACTGGTTTCCCATCGACCAGTACATCGGGGGTGTCGAACACGCCATCCTGCACCTGATCTATTCGCGCTTTTTCACCAGGGTGATGCGTGACCTCGGGCTCATCGCCAACGACGAGCCGGCCACGCGCCTGTTCACGCAGGGCATGGTGATCAAGGATGGCGTCAAGATGTCCAAGTCCAAGAACAACGTGGTGAGCGCCGACGAGGCGGCCGAGCGTTACGGGTCTGACACCGCGCGCCTGTTCGTGCTGTTCGCCGCGCCCCCCGAGAAGGACGTGGACTGGCAGGACGCCGGCGTGGAGGGCATGATCCGCTTTCTCGGCCGTGTCTACCGCTTCGTGACCCGGAACGCCGCCGCGCGCGGCGGGAGCGGCGCAGCCGACGCGCGCATCCTGCGCAAGCTGCACCAGACCATCCGCAAGGTCACCGAGGATTTCGACTCGCGCTGGCACTTCAACACGTCGCTGGCGGCCGTCATGGAATTCGTCAACCACCTCTACGCCGCCGAGGCGGAGCTCTCCTCTTCGGCCATGCAGGAGGTTCTGGAGAAACTGGTGCTGCTGCTGGGGCCCTTCGCGCCCTACGTCGCCGAAGAGATGTGGGAGGAACTGGGCAGGACCGGCCCGGTTTTCAAACAGTCCTGGCCCGAATTCGACCCGGAACTGGCCCGCGAGGAACTGGCCGAGGTGGTGGTGCAGATCAACGGCAAGCTCCGCGGCCGCATCCACCTGCCCTTCGGCACGCCGAAGGAGGAGCTGGAGCGCGCCGCGCTGGCTGACGAGAAGGTGCAGCCGTTGCTCGCCGGCAAGCAGGTCATCCGCGCCATCACCGTCCCCGACCGCCTGGTCAACTTCGTGGTGAAGTAGCGCTGCTCAGAACGGCTGCCTCCGTTCGCGGGAGTCAGGCATGGACTTCTGTCCCGCCGCCGGACCGGCCTGCTGTTTTTCGAAGGTATGCTGGACCGCGCCCGGGAGTGCGGTGATGGCGGAGATGGCCGGCTCCCACGTGCTGCACGGCACGGCCGGAAACCTCGAACTGCGGTTCTAAGGTTGGAAGAGCAGGCTCTCTTCGTTGCTGTAGGGGCTCCGTATGGTGCGAACCCGCACCTGGCGGGCGCCAGGTGAGAGGTTGGCCGGGAGCCGCGAGTTGGTCTGCCAGGCGCCCCCGCGCAGGTCCGTCAGAAACAGGACCGGCTCTTCGACGCCGTCGATCTCCAGGATGACGTCCTCGCGCGTCAGGCCCGTCTCGGGCGTGGTGAACCAGCAGATCAGGTGCTCGTTCCGGAGACCCTGGAAGGTGCGCGTCTCAGTGACGCTGTTTTCCAGGTGCGTCAGGACGGGAGCTTCCGCCGTGGCGCACGCGGGTGAGACTTCGCCCTCACGACGCCTGCCGGAGCGCGCCGGCCGCTCCGCCCGCATCAGCTTCTCGATTCGAAACGGCTCGCTGTACGGGCTGCTGACGGTCCGCACGCGCACCTGGTGCGGCCCGGCCTCAAGCCAGGGCGGAATCCGGAAGTTCACCTGCCAGCCGTTGCGGCCGAGGTCCGCCACCACCAGCGCCGGAACGCCGTAGCCGTCCACCTCCGCCTGAATCTGACCGAGCGTCAGCCCCTGCTCCGGGCTCTTGAAATACAGGCAGACGTACTCGTCCTTGCCGTGATGGAAGTAGACGTCGTTCGTCCGGTTGTTGATCGCGGCGTGAATCCAGGGCGCCGGCTGCGGGGTATTCTCCGGCGGCGGCTCCCAGCGCCGGCAGCAGGTGACCCGCGCCCGGCTGGCCACCACGCCTTCGAGCCGCACCCGGGCAAAGCCCGCCGACCGGCACATCGCCAGCAGGCACTTGGTGTTCGGGCCGTACCAGTTGTCCACCTGGCCGCCCAACTCCGTGGTTTCGTAAAACTCCAGGAGGTTTGCTTCGGCGCTGGCATCATCCGATGGCGCGGCGCCGTCCGTTACGTAGGATTCAACAAAACACGCTTCCTTGGTGACGGAGCAGATCTTCTCCAATCCCAACAGCGGATGGCGCAGATGATAGAACACCCCGAAGAACAGAACGTAGTCGAACAGGCCCACGGATTCGGGCGACAGCTCATCCATGTCCAGAATGCGCAGATCCACTTTTGAACCCAGCAGCCTGCGCGCCATGTGGAACTCCTCCAGTTCCACGCAATCCATCGCTACGGCTTCCGCCCCGCGCCGTTCCATTTCGAAGCTGCACCAGCCGGTCCACGCGCCGATGTCCAGAACGCGTTTGCCCCGAAGATCCTCGGGGATAGGGAACGCAGCCAGGCGCTCGCGCAGTTCCTCGACGCTGTGAAAACCCTTGACCACGCTGCCGTCGGCCATTTCGATGCTATGGAACCAGCCTCTGGAGGACAGGTAGGCCACCTGCTCCCGGATGGTTTTTTCGAAGCCGGGGTCCCCCGCCAGCCGTTCGCCGGGCATAGTGACATTGTGACAGAGCGGGGATGGGAGCCGTAGAATAGTGGTCCTCAGGAGGATTCATACATTATGACCAGACGGCAATTCGTGGTTGCAGCGGCGGCTGCCCCGATGCTTGCGGCGGCTCCACCCCGCCGGACCTCGATGGGTTTCACTTCGGATTCGTGGGCCATGGAAAGGTGGAGCTCGCCCAAGGAGATCCTCCAGGTTCACCGGCTTCTTGAGTTGGCCGCGCAGGTGGGAGGAGGCGGAGCCCATGGCGGCCTGGTAGACATCAGCTTCGAGTACGCGCGGAAGGTGCGGGAGATGAAGGAGAGGCTCGGAATGTACGTCGAGATCCAGACCTTCCTCCCCCGCCTCGGCGAGGACCCGGCCGTCTTCGAACACGCCGTGCGGGTGTCCAAGGAAGCGGGCGCGACTTCACTGCGGGTGGTGTGCCTGCTGGGACGCCGCTACGAGATGTTCAACACTTACGATGAATGGAAGACCGCCGTGGCGGGCTTCCATAAGCAGATCGCGACGGCCATACCGATCGTCGAGAAGCATAAAATGCCGCTCGGCGTGGAGACCCACAAGGACTGGACCGTGGATGAGCACCTTGCCCTGCTCAAGCAGTACGACAGCGAGTTCTTCGGAGTCACCCTTGACACCGGCAACAACATGTCTCTGCTCGACGACCAGCACGAAGTGGTCGACAAACTCGCTCCTTACACCTTCAACGTCCACCTGAAAGACATGGGGGTGGAGGAGTACCCCGAGGGCTTCCTGCTCTCCGAGGTGCCCTTGGGCGAGGGCATGCTCGACATGAAGCGCATCGTCAACACCATCCGGAAGGCCAAGCCCAAGATCAACTTCTCCCTGGAGATGATCACCCGGGATCCGTTGCAGATCCCGTGCCTGACGGACAAGTACTGGGCGACTTTCCCCGACCGGCCGGGCATCTACCTGGCCCGGGCATTGTCGATGGTGCGCGCCAACAAGCCGCGCAAGCCCCTCCCCCGCATCACCGGCCTGACGCCCGAAGGCCGCGCCAGGCTGGAAGCCGACCTGATCGAGCGCTCCATCATCTACGCCCGGGACCAACTCGGGCTGGTCTGAGACCCAGGAGGCTTTATGGATGTAATCAGCCGCCGGAACTGCCTGGGAATAGGCGCCGGGGCCGTCCTGCTGAGCACATCCGGCAAGGCCGCCGAGCGCCCGAACATCCTGTTCGCCATCGCCGACGACTGGGGCTGGCCGCATTCGCCGCTCTATGGGGACAAGGTTGTCCGCACCCCGGCCTTCGAGCGCGTGGCCCGCGAGGGCGTGTTGTTCACGCAGGCCTACTGCGCCACGCCTTCCTGCACGCCTTCCCGCGGGGCAATCCTGACCGGACAGACCCCGCACCGCCTGGAGGAAGGAGGCAACCTCTGGAGCTTCCTGCCGTCGAAGTTCCCCGTCTACACCGATCTGCTGGAGCAAGCCGGCTACTTCGTCGGCTTCGAGCGGAAGGGCTGGGGGCCCGGCACGCTGGAAGGCAGCGGGCGCACCCGAAACCCCGCGGGGCCGCAGTTCAAGGACTTCGAAACGTTCCTGCGGGAGAGGCCCGCCGGACGCCCGTTCTGTTTCTGGTTCGGCAGCACGGACCCTCACCGGCCCTATGAGCCCGGCTCGGGCGCCGCGTCCGGCATGAACCCTCGTGACGTGCAGGTGCCCCCGTTTCTTCCCGACACCCCGGAAGTCCGCGGCGACATACTCGACTACTACTTCGAGGTGCAGCGGTTCGACCGGGAGACGGGCACGATTCTCAAGCTGCTGGAGTCCCGGGGGGAACTCGATAACACTCTGGTGGTCATGACCGGTGACAACGGCATGCCCTTCCCGCGGGCCAAGGCGAATCTCTACGGTTACGGCACGCACCAGCCGCTGGCGATCCGTTGGCCCGCGCGGGTCAAGGGCGGCCGGACGGTCAACGAGTTCGTCAGTTTCACCGACTATGCCCCGACGTTTCTGGAGGCCGCGGGGCTGAAGCCGCTCTCTGTCATGACCGGGATGAGCCTGCTTCCTTTGCTGACCGGCCGCACATCGCGCCACCGGGACATGGTCTTCCTGGAGCGCGAGCGCCACGCCAACGTGCGGCGGGGCAACCTGAGCTATCCCTGCCGCGCCGTGCGAACGCGGGAGTTCCTCTACATCCGCAACCTGCGGCCCGATCGCTGGCCTGCAGGCGACCCCGAAAAGTACGTCGCGGTCGGACCCTTCGGAGACGTGGACGGCGGCCCCGCCAAGGACGTGATCCTGAACCGGCGCGACGAACCGGAAATGGCGCGGTTTTTCCGCCTGTCGTTCGAGAAACGCCCGGCCGAGGAACTGTACGATCTCGTCAAGGACCCGGGCGAACTCAACAACGTGGCGGATCAGCCATCCTATGCCGCCGCGAAGAGGAGACTCCGCTCTACCCTGGACCGGTGGATGAAAGAAACCAGCGACCCTCGCGCGGCCAGTGAAGACGATCCCTGGGACCGCTACCCCTATGCCGGCGGCTGACCAACTTCCGCCACCGGCGCAAATTCCCGCGCCTTGAGCGCCTTCAACCGGTCGCGCAGCGCGGCCGCTTTCTCGAATTCGAACTGGCGGGCGGCTTCACGCATGCGCTCCTCCAGCTCCACCAGGAAACGCGCGCGCTCCCCGGGCGTCATCGACTCGACCTCCGCGTCCTCGGTTTCCAGGGGCACCGTCACGTAGTCTCCCTCGGCCACGGCGACCAGGCTCATATCGACCGGCTTGATGATCGACTGCGGCGTAATGTGGTTGCGTTCGTTGTAGTCGGATTGGATCTGGCGCCGCCGGTTGGTCTCCGAAATCGCCTCCCGCATCCCGCCGGTCATCTTCTCCGCGTACAGAACCGCCTTTCCGTTCAGGTTGCGCGCCGCGCGGCCTATCGTCTGGATGAGAGAGCCTCCCGAGCGCAGAAACCCTTCCTTGTCCGCGTCGAGAATCGCCACCAGCGACACTTCGGGAAGATCCAGCCCTTCGCGCAGCAGGTTCACGCCGATCAGCACGTCGAACTCGCCCCGGCGAAGATCCCGCAGGATCTTGACCCGGTCCAGAGTCGAGACCTCCGAATGGAGGTACCGGCAGCGCACGCCCGCTTCGGAGTAGTACTCGGCCAGGTCCTCCGCCATGCGTTTGGTCAGGGTAGTCACCAGCACTCTCTCGTGCTGCTCCGCCCGTTGGCGTATCTCGCGCAGCAGGTCTTCCACCTGGCCTTTGGCCGGCCGGACTTCCACCTCCGGATCGATCAGGCCCGTGGGCCGGATGATCTGCTCAACCACCACGCCTCCCGTCTTGGTCAGTTCGTAAGACCCGGGAGTGGCCGAAACGTAAATCACCTGGTTCACGCGGTGCTCGAACTCCTCGAACGTAAGGGGGCGGTTGTCCAGTGCGCTGGGCAGCCGGAAGCCGAAACTCACCAGGGTCTCCTTGCGCGACCGGTCCCCGTGGAACATGCCGTGAAGCTGGGGAACCGTCTGGTGACTCTCGTCCAGAAACATCAGCGCGTCGTGCGGAAGGTAGTCGAGAAGCGTGGGCGGAGCCTCCCCCGGGAGCCGCCCCGAGAAGTGCCGGGAATAGTTCTCGATGCCGTGGCAGTAGCCGATCTCGCGGATCATCTCCAGGTCGAACATGGTGCGCTGGTAAAGCCGTTGCGCTTCGACCTGCTTTCCCTGCTTTTCCAGCTCCGCCTTCCACCAGGTCAGCTCTTCCTCGATGCCGGCCATGGCCTTCTGGCGCGTCTCGTCGCTCATGACATAGTGCGTCTTGGGGTAGATGGGAAGCCGCAGGTAAGTCTGGCGCACCCGCCCGGTGAGCGGGTCGATCTGCGAAAGCGTCTCGATCTCGTCCCCCCAGAGTTCGATGCGGTAGGCGTCGTCGTCGTAGGTGGGATAGAGTTCGATGACGTCGCCGCGCACGCGAAACGTGCCGCGCCGGAAGTCGGCGTCGTTGCGCTCGTATAGGATCTCGACCAGGCGCCGCAGGATCTCGCCGCGGGAGATCTTCTGCCCCTTCTCCAGCATGAGCAGCATGCCGTAGTAGGCTTCCGGCGACCCCAGGCCGTAGATGCAGCTTACGCTGGCGACGATGACGCAGTCGCGGCGCTCGAACAGCGACTTGGTGGCCGACAGGCGCAGCTTGTCCAGCTCATCGTTAATGGTGGCTTCCTTTTCGATGTAGACGTCGCTGGAAGGGATGTACGCCTCGGGCTGGTAGTAATCGTAATAGCTGACGAAGTACTCGACGGCATTGGAGGGGAAGAACGTCTTGAACTCGTGGTAGAGCTGCGCCGCCAGGGTCTTGTTGTGCGCCAGCACCAGGGAGGGGCGTCCGGAGCGCTCCATGACCTTGGCCATGGTGAAGGTCTTGCCGGAGCCGGTGACCCCCAGCAGCACCTGGTGTTGTTCGCCGTCCTCGACGCCCCGCACCAGTTCCTCGATGGCCTGTTCCTGATCCCCGCGGGGCCGGTAGTCCACCGCCAGCCGGAAGCCCATGGTTCAAGTATACGGAGGACCTCCCCGCCGGAGTGACTTCCGGTGTATACTGGCTCCCATCCAGGAGGCCGAATATGAAGCGTAAGTTCTGCCTTTCCATGCTGTTGAGCGCGGCTGCGGCCTTGGCTCAGCCGCTTGGAATCCACGGCATCCACCTGGCCGCTCCCATGCCGGACGAGATCTCCCTGGCGGAGCGGTTCATCAAAGAGGTTCTCCCCAAGGAGAGAGTCAACGTTCTGGTGCTGGAATTCAACTATCGCTACCAGTTCTCGAAGCGGCCGGAGGTCGCCGAGAAAGACGCCTTGTCTTCCGGGGACGTAAAACGGCTTCTGGCGGCCTGCCGGGCTGCCGGGGTGCGCTTGATTCCCATGATCAACCTGCTCGGCCACCAGTCCTGGGCCAAGACCACGTTCGGCTTGCTGCGCAGTCATCCGGAGTTCGACGAAACGCCCGGCAAGTACCCGGGGAACGAAGGCATCTATTGCCGGAGTTACTGTCCGCTCCATCCCGAGGTACACAATGTGCTGTTCGACCTGATCGACGAGCTCGCGGACGCGGCCGAGGCCGATGCCTTCCACGTCGGCATGGACGAGGTGTTCCTGATCGGCGAGGACGATTGCCCGCGCTGCAAGGGCAAGGACAAGGCGGAGTTGTTCGCCGGCGAGGTGAGAGCGCTGCGCGACCACCTCGCCCTCAAGAACCGGACCACGTGGATGTGGGGCGACCGCTTCCTCGACGGCGAAGCCACCGGTATCGGCAAGTGGGAAGCCTCGGCGAACGGCACGGCTCCGGCCATTCGCTCCGTGCCCAGGGACATCGTCATCAACGACTGGCATTATGAGATCGCCCACCCCACGGCGCTGTTATTCGCGCTGGAAGGCTTCCCCGTCCTCTCCGCTCCCTGGCGGCGGCCTTCGGTGGCGCTGCGGCAGCTCGATCTGATCCGCCTGGCGCGGGCCAACTCGGCGCCCGCCGTCGCCACGCGGCTCCAGGGCATGTTGCAGACCACCTGGTGCGGCTTCGGCGCCTTCGCCAGAGCCTACTTCGGCGAGGAGAGCAGGAACGTGAACGCCATGGAGGCGGCCGCCGCCTTCCGCGAATTATCCCGGGAAGTCCGCAAGCTGCCGTAGCGGGCAGCCCCGCACGCAAGGGCCTGCGCGGAGCGTTCACGGCCTCGGCCGGGAACCCCTCATGGCGGCCGGGATGACGGTCAGGGTCTCGTCCCGGGTGAGACGGCGGGACGGCGCGTCATCGAAAACTGGGGCGAAGCTCCTTCAGCCTCGCCCAAGCCGCGGCCCGCGCCTTACGGTTGGCCTCGGTTGCGTCCGGCTGAGCGCCCGCGCGCATGAAACCGTGAGTGGCTCCCTCATAAACCACCGTTTCGTAGCGTTTACCCGCCGCCTTCATCTGCGCCTGGGTCTCCGGGATGGTGGCGTTGATGCGCGCGTCGTTTCCGGCGTAGAAACCGTAGACCGGCGCCTGGATGCGCGGGATGGCCGCGGCCTCGGGCCCGTTGCCATAGAACACGAACGCCGCCGCCAGATCCTTGCGGTTCGTTGCGAACTGGAACGCGTGCGCTCCGCCCCACGAGAAGCCGACCACGCACACCCGCCCGTTGCAGGCAGGGAGCTTCCGGATGTAGTCGGCCACGGCATTCAGATCCGCGGTAATCTGATCGGGCGGCAAGGCGCGGATGACCTGGCCGACTTCGCTCGCCGGAAGGTCCTTGGTCCGCCCGCCGCCGGGCGCCATTCCCGACAGCAAGTCGGGCGCGACCGCCAGGAAGCCCGCCTCGGCGAACTCGTCCGTGACGTTCTCCACCCAGTCCGTCATGCCGAAGATCTCGTGAATGACCACCATCGCCGGCGCCTTTTCCTGCGATTGCGGATAAGCCACCATCGACTCGACGGCGCGCGCGCCATGCTTCACCGTCATCCACTCGCGCTTTCGCGGCGACCTGTCCACCGCCTGGCGCGCCCAGTCCTGCGCGCAGAGCACCGGCACACCGAGGCCGGATGCTGCCGCGCTTGCTCCCAGAAACCGCCTTCTTGAGACATCCAGCATTTCCGTGACGCTCCTTGTCCGAACTGCCTGTACCACTAAAACAGTCTCAGGTTCAGGATACTACTGCCCGGCGGCGCAGCATTTCTTGTACTTCCGGCCGCTCCCGCAGGGACAGGGATCGTTGCGGCCGGCCGCTGCCGGCCTGGAAAGGGTGGGGACGGCCCGCGGCTGTTGCCGGGACACCCATCGCGCCAGCGGCGCCCGGCTGTGCAGGAAGAAGCGCTTCAAGCCGGCGCAGAGGTAGTTGAGGCCCTCCTCGCCGTCCGGCGTCCGGATGAAGCGGTACTTCGGGCAGCCGCCGCGGCACATGGCCAGCACCTCGCATTCACGGCAGTAGCGCGGCAGCGCGTCCCGCTTGGCGTCGCCGAAGGCCCGCTGGGCAGGGCTGTCCAATAACTCGGCGAGAGGGGTCTCGAGGATGTTGCCCAGCCGGTGCTCGCGGTCAACATAGTGATCGCACGGGAAGAGGTCGCCATTGTGCTCCAGGACGGGGATTTGGCCGCAGGTCTCGCGGAAAACACACAACGAGTGATCGAGACCCAGCGCCGGCCGGGCGGCCTCGTCAAAAGTCTGGATCATTATGCGCCCGGTGTCCCGCGCGATCCATTCATCGAAGATTTTGCACAGGAATGCGCCGAAGTCCTCCGCGGAGGGCATGTACGGACTGCCGGGTTCCACCGCCGGAAGGAAAACCAGGTACCGGCACCCGATCTCGCGGAAGAAGCGGTACACGGTCAACGGATGCCGGACATTCAGGCTGTGCACGACGCACACGATGTCGGGGTGGACCCCATGCCGGCGCAGCACGTCGTATCCGCGCATGGCCTGGCGGTGGGTCGGCCGGCCGCCCCGGTCCACGCGGTAGGGGTCGTGCAGTTCCGCCGGGCCATCCAGGCTGAGACCAACGCTGAAGCCTTCCGCCGAGAGGAAGCGGCCCCACTCGTCGTCGAGGAGCGCTCCATTGGTCTGTATGCCGTTCCGGACGACCCAGCCGGACGGCTTGTGTTTCCGCTGAAGCTCAACGGCCTTCCGGTAGAAGCCCAGTCCCAGAGTGGTGGGCTCTCCCCCGTGCCAGGAGAAGCCGGCCTCGGGCCCGTCCGCGGCCGCCAG
This sequence comes from Bryobacterales bacterium, assembly GCA_020851555.1. Taxonomy (GTDB): domain Bacteria; phylum Acidobacteriota; class Terriglobia; order Bryobacterales; family Bryobacteraceae; genus DTKY01. Next base: position 149,572 of record JADZCM010000017.1, read on the forward strand.
GTGCTGCACTATGTACTCTTCGAGCAGGCTGTCCGGCATGCGGGCCGTGCCGGGATACAGGCTGCTCTTGTCCTTGTAGTAGCAGTAGTGGCAATCGAGATTGCAGAAAGCCCCGGCCGGCTTGGCGAAGACTTGGAAATCCCGCGAGACCCGCCCCATCACTCCGATTCTAGAACGCAAACCCGGCGGCCGGCCTCTTCGCAAAGCCCCCGGGGGGAGACCGCGCTCTGTGCTATCCTGTTATGGTACGAAATCGAGATTACGAGAAGACAAGGAGCATCCACTCTAGATGGCACTGGCGGCAGACGTCAAAAGCCGGGTGATAGGAGAGTACCGGGTTCATCGTCAGGACACCGGCTCCCCCGAGGTGCAGATCGCGGTCCTGAGCCAGCGAATCGCGGAACTTACCGAGCACTTCAAGACTCACAAGAAGGACCATCACTCGCGCAGAGGTCTGTTGGCCATGGTGGCCCGGCGCCGGCGGCTCCTGAAGTATCTGAAGGGCAAGAGTCCCGAGAGATATCAGGCGCTCATCCAGAAGCTGGGCATTCGCCGCTAGGTGGTGCGGGCGAGAGCCCATTGCCGTCCGTTAGCGAAACACAACCGGGGCCTGCGCCAGGTGCGCAGCCGCCCGGCCCGCCCGGCGGCGCTCCGGTACGGAACGCCGGTCCTGCCGTTGTCAACTCCAGTCTCCTGAGATTCTGCCGGCCCGCGCGGCCGGCCGAGGTTGGAGAGAACTTTCACTATGCATACCGTAGCAATCGACCTGGATGGTCGAGTTTTAAGCCTGGAGACGGGCAAAGTCGCCAAGCAAGCCGGTGGCTCCGTCGTGGTACGAATGGGCGACACCGTGGTGCTGGTCTCCGCGTGCAGCGCGGAGGAGCCGAAACCCGGCGCATCTTTCTTCCCGCTCACGGTCGATTACCGTGAGTACACCTACGCCGCGGGCAGGTTCCCGGGCGGCTTCATCAAGCGCGAGGGCCGGCCCAGCGAGAAAGAGATACTCACCTGCCGGATGATCGACCGGCCGATCCGTCCTCTGTTTCCCGAGGGATACTCCTGCGAGACTCAGATCATCGGCATGGTCCTTTCGGCGGACCCGGACGTCGATCCCGCCCCTCTCGCGATGGCCGGCGCGGCCGCGGCTCTGGCCATCTCCGACATTCCTTTCGAACACGTGCTGGGAGCCCTGACGGTCGGGTCGGTCAACGGCCGACTCATCGCCGATCCCTCGCACAGCGAATTGCGCGAGTCGAAGCTGAATATCGTGGTGGCCGCCACCGATGACGGAATCGTGATGGTCGAGGCGGGTTCCTCGCAGGCCACCGAAGCCGAGGTGCTGGAGGCCATCGAGTTCGGACACGCAAGCTGCCGCAAGATCACCGCGGGAATCCGCGAGCTCGTGGCCAAGGCCGGCAAGCCGAAGCGCGTTCACACGCCTCCGGCCGTCAACCAGGAGATCTACGACCGGATTCGATCCCAATACCGCGCCGATTTGAGCGACGCGCTCAACACCGGCAAGTACGAGAAGCTGGAGAGCTACCGCCGGGTCGCGGCGCTCCGGGCCAAAGCGGTGGAGCCGTTCCCCGAGGAACAGAAGGCCGAAGCCGGTGATCTGTTCGACCGGCTCAAGGAGCAGATCTTCCGCGACGAGATGCTCAAGGACCGGCGGCGCCCCGACGGCCGGGCTTTCGACGAGATCCGCCGCATCGACTGCGAAGTCGGAGTGCTGCCCCGGACTCACGGATCGGGCTTGTTTACCCGAGGTGAAACCCAGGCCATGGTGACCGTCACCTTGGGCACCAAGGACGATGAACAGCGCCTGGAGTTGCTGGAGAGCGGCGAGACGTCGAAGCGTTTCATGCTCCACTACAACTTCCCGCCCTTCAGCGTGGGCGAGGTCGGCTTCATGCGCGGGCCGGGCCGCCGGGAAATCGGCCACGGCGCGCTGGCCGAGCGCGCGCTGGCCGCCGTGATCCCGGACGAGAAGGCTTTTCCCTACACCATGCGCGTGGTCAGCGACATCCTGGAGTCGAACGGCTCAAGCTCCCAGGCGAGTATTTGCGGCGCCACGCTGGCCCTGATGGACGCCGGAGTGCCCATCAAATCGCCGGTGGCCGGCATCGCGATGGGCCTGGTCAAGGAAGGCGACAGCTATGCCATCCTCACCGACATCGCGGGCGCCGAGGACCATTACGGCGATATGGATTTCAAGGTGGCGGGCACCCGGGAGGGCATCACCGCCCTTCAGATGGATATCAAGGTGCCGAACGTCACCGCCGGCCTCATGAAGGAGGCGCTCGAACAAGCCCGGCGGGCCCGCCTGTCCATCCTCGACAAGATCGTCGCGACCATCGCCAAGCCGCGCGACACGATGTCGCCGTACGCCCCGCGCATCTACAGCCTCACCATCCCAACCGACAAGATCCGCGAGCTGATCGGCCCGGGCGGCAAGGTCATCCGCGGCATCATCGAACAGACCGGCGTGAAGATCGACGTCGAGGACGACGGCAGCGTGAACATTTTCGCGACCGACGGCCCCTCGGCCCAGAAGGCCATCCAGATGGTCAACGACATTACCGCCGTGGCCGAGGTCGGCAAGACCTATCTGGGCAAGGTGGTCCGGCTGGCGGAGTTCGGCGCGTTCGTCGAGATCTTCCCTGGAACCGACGGCCTGCTGCACATCAGCGAGATCTCGGAAACCCGTGTCCGCAACGTGCGTGACGAACTGAAAGAGGGCGACCAGGTCCTGGTGAAGGTGCTGGCGCTCGAAGGCAACAAGATCAAACTCAGCCGTAAGGCGGTCCTCAAGGAGCAGCGCGAGAAGCTCAAGACCGCCAAGCACTAGCCAGATGCCCCAGCCCGGAGGGCGGCTCCACGATTTCGGCCCATTCCGCTACGACGCGGATCAGCGGCTGCTGTTTCGGGGCGGGGAACTTGTACCGCTCGCGCCCAAGGCGCTCGACACCCTTCACGTGCTGATCGAGCGCCGCGGACGCGTGGTCGAAAAGGACGAGCTGAGGAAGTTCGTCTGGCCGGATACCACGGTGGAGGACGTCGGCCTTCCCCGCAATATCTCACTTCTCCGCAAGGCGCTCGGCGGCGACCCCGAGACCTACATCGAGACCATCCCCAAGCGGGGCTACCGGTTCCGTGCGGCGGCAGCGGCGCCCCGCCGCCGTTGGGCCTGGCTGGCGGTTCCCGCCGCGGTATTCGCGCTGGCGGGACTCGTCTACTGGCAGTTCTATGCTCCTTCCGGCTTCCTTCCCCGGGGGCCGGGCTACGCCAGCCTTGTGACCATCCCCTTCCAGCCTCTGTCGGCGGGCTTGGAACAATCGGGCATCCCTTTTTCTTTCAATGAGTTATTGGTGACGGAGCTGACCCGGATCGAACGCGTCTACGTGGTCTCGCCGGGTACCGTCCGGCGCTATCAGTGGGTGGGCATCGGCCCGCAGATCATGGCCCGACTGCTGGCAGCCGACGTGATCCTCGACGGGACCGTTCAACGGGTTGCCGGCGCCCTCCGGGTCACCGTCCACCTGGCCGACGTCCACTCGGGCAAGCTGGTCTGGGCCGAAACGTACGAACAGACCTCGGCCGACGCCGCTCTGGCCCGCCAAATCGCTTCCGAAGTGGGCGTGCGCCTCTCGGAAGGGTTCAAGAAGAACTAAATCAGGAAATCGGAAGCTCTCCGGGAGCCTGCCACGTTCCATAATGTGGCGTGTCGTGAGGCTACAGCATGAAGATCCTATTGTGGTCTGCCCGGGCGCTGGCGCTGTTCTGGGCGGGATTCTGGACGGTCTTCTTCGTGGCGGAGTCGCTGGCGTGGCACACGCCGGCGGACCGGATCATAGTCTGGCTGGGCGTGGGTCTGCTGTTCGTGATCCTGGCTCTGGCGGGGTGCCGCTGGCAGCTCACCGGCGGGCTGTTGCTTATCGCCGCTGGCGTGGCAGCCGCCCTGGCCTATGCCATCCGGGCGCCGCGGGAACTGTCTTTCGCCACCCGCGCAATCACTCTGGCGGCTTTCGGTGTTCCACCCACGGTGGCTGGGGCGCTGTTTCTGGTGCATCACCACGCGGTCACGCACCGGAGCGCCCCATGAGGCGCCCACGGCTAAGTGGCTGCCAGCCGCCGCTGTGCCGGGCGGATGCGCTGGAGGCTTGCTGAATGCTCACAGTGTGCCGGAGGTGACAATAATGACCGCACCCGTAAGGAACCTGTTGTTCTGGACGCCCAGGATCGCCTGTATCCTGTTCGCTGCTTTCGTCAGCCTGTTCGCTTTGGATGTATTCGGCGGCAAAGACCCCTGGTGGCATCAGATCCTGGGATTCCTGATCCACCTCATACCGGTTTACGTGCTCGTGATCGTGCTCCTGGTCTCGTGGCGGTGGGAGTGGGTGGGAGGGGCCATCTTCCCTGGCCTGGGCCTGTTCTACATCTACTGGTCGTGGGGGCGCTTTCGATGGCCTTTCAACCTGGTCAACTGCCTGACCATCGCCGGCCCTATGTTCATCCTGGGGGGGCTGTTTCTGGCCGGCTGGTTCCTCAGGGCGCAGATTCGCTGTAGAAGCTGAGCACGTTGTCGCCCTGTTTGAGCGCTCGCGTGCGGCGCAGCGCGCCGTAGGCTTCTTCAAGGCGCAGGCGCGACGAGTGCTGGGCGATAACCAGGCCCGGCGGACGCCCGGCCAGCAGGCGCAGGGCCTCACTGTACTCTCGTTCAAGGCCGTAAGGGGGGTCCAGGAACACGATGTCCGCCGCCATGCGTCCCAGGTGTTTCAGGGCTGGGCCGTGAATGACCTGCGCGCGCGACTCGGCCCCCAGCGAGCGCAGGTTCTCCCCGATCAGCCGCACGGCGGGCCGGTGTTTCTCGATGAAGACGGCGCGAGCCGCGCCGCGGCTCAACGCCTCGATGCCCACTGCACCGCAGCCGGCGTAAGCATCCAGGAACACGCACCCCCCGATGCCCGGCGCCAGGATGCTGAACAGCGACTCGCGCAGCCGGTCCGGCGTGGGACGCAACGCCGGACCGGGCAGCGTCTTCAGCCGCCTGCTCCGGTACTCGCCTCCAATGACGCGCATCAGGCCACCTCCACCAACCCGTAGCGGCGCTGCCAGTGGTTGCGGAGGTAGGCCACCGCCCGCCGGTATTCCTCCTCGGAGGGCGGCGCGGCCACGAAGCTCATGGCCTCGGAGCGCGCCAGTTCCAGGATCTCCATGTCCCGCACCAGGTTCGCGATGCGCAGCGCCGGCAGGCCCGATTGGCGCGTTCCGAAGAACTCACCCGGTCCGCGCAGCTTCAAGTCCATCTCGGCGATGTGGAAACCGTCGCAAGACTCCACCAGGGTCCGCATGCGGTCCCGGGCGCCGGGGGTGAGCTTCTCCGTGACCAGGACACAGTAGCTTTGGTCCGCGCCCCGGCCCACCCGGCCGCGGAGCTGATGAAGCTGCGCCAGGCCATAGCGCTCGGCCTGCTCGATGACCATGATGGTGGCGTTGGCCACGTCCACGCCGACCTCGATCACCGTGGTCGAGACCAGGATCTTCAGCTCGCCGCGCTTGAAGCTCTCCATGACGGCTTCTTTCTGATCCGGCGGCAAGCGGCCATGCAGGAGGCCCACCGGAAGGCCCGGAAACACGGTCTCGGACAGGTGCTTGTGCATCTTCCGGGCGGCCTTCAGCGCCGCCGTCTCCGACTCCTCGATCACCGGGTAGACCACGTAGGCCTGGCGGCCCCGGTCGACCTGCTGCTTCAGGAAACTGTAGACCAGCTCCACCTGTTCGTCGTCCACGTGTTTGGTTATGATCGGCTTGCGGCCGGGCGGCAGTTCGTCGAGCAGAGAGACATCCAGGTCGCCGTAGAGCGTGAGGGCCAGGGTGCGGGGGATAGGGGTCGCCGTCATCACCAGGACATCCGGGCGCACACCCTTGCGCATGAACCTGAGCCGCTGCATGACCCCGAAGCGGTGTTGTTCGTCCACAATCGCCAGGCCCAGCTTGTGGAACTCGACGTCCTCTTCGAGCACGGCGTGCGTGCCGATTACGATCTGAGCGCCTCCCGCCGAGACCAGGCTCTTCAGTTCCTTCTTTTCCCTGGCAGGGGTGGATCCCGTCACCAGCACAACGCGGTAGTTCAGAGGCTCGAACAGCCGCTTCAGATAGTACAGGTGCTGGGAGGCAAGAATCTCCGTGGGCGCCAGCACCGCCACCTGGTAGCCGCTCTCAATGGCGATGACGGCGGCCTGCGCCGCCACCAGCGTCTTGCCGCTGCCCACGTCGCCCTGCAACAGGCGGTTCATGGGATGCGGCGCGGCCATGTCCCTGGCGATGTCACCGAGCACCCTCTTCTGCGCGCCGGTCGGCTTGAACGGGAGCATGCGTTTGATCTGCTCGCGCGCGCGGCCGGTGAGCTCAAACGCGATTCCGGTCTCGCGGCGGGCGGCGCTGCGCTTGAGCGACAGCCCGCATTCCAGCCAGAAGAACTCCTCGAAAATCATCCGGAACTGAGCCGGCGAGCGGAACTCGTTGAGCAGGCGCAGGTCGTCTTCCGGCGGCGGGAAGTGCAGGCGGCGCACCGCCGTCCAGTAGTCCATCAGCTTCAGCCGCGCCAGAACCGTCCCGGGCAACGGATCGGGCGCCGGCGGCAGGGCTTGCAGCGCCGTGTGGAGCAGCTTGCGGAAGACGCGGGTGGTGATCTTCCCGGCCGCTTCGTAAATGGGAACCATGCGCCCAACGTGCAACGACGCGTCGCCTTCTTCTTCGCCCTCCGGGAGCAGTTCGAATTCCGGGTGCATCATCGAGAGCCCGCCCGAGTAACTGTCCCACTCGACTTTGCCGTAGAGCGCGGCCCTGCGCCCGGGCAGAAGCAGGTCCGCCAGATACGCGGCGTGGAACCATTTGGCGGCGAGCGCGTGGCGCGAGGAATCCGTGAAGACCGCTTCAAACATCCCAAGCTGGCGGCGCTTGAAGCCCGCCAGTTCCGCGGATTGGACCGTGGCGATGACTGTCGCCATCTCCCCTGGCGCAAGCTGCGAGATGGGCTTCACGTTGGTGCGGTCCTCGTAGCGGAAGGGCGCATACGCCACCAGGTCTTCCACCGTGAGGATGCCCTTGGCCTCGAGCACCAGGGCGCGCGCCGGGCCTACACCCTTCAGGTACTTGACCGGGGTGGAGAGGTTCACGAAGAACCTCACACAACCAGGATTGCGGAACCGGGCCGCGAAGTGATCGCGAGCGTGGCGGGTTTGAGGCCGGAGGCGCCGGCCGTCAGGCGGATTGCGCCCGCGGTCCGGGTGGTGCGGACAACCACCAGCGCCTTCCCGTTGAACAGCTTCCGCTGAGTCCCCTGATAGGGCTCCTCGCTGAACATGTTCGCGCTGCCCACGGCGGCGATCGTGCCGGGGCCGCTGAGGCTGAAAGTCACCTCGTGGCTGGCGTCCGGGCGCGGCAATCCGCCCTTGTCCACCACTTCGACGGTAACGAAGGACAGGTCCTGGCCGTTGGCGTTCAGCGCCACCCGGTCTGCGGTCAGCTTAAGCTGCACCGCCTCGCCGGCGGTCCTGAGGACCGACTCCCCCGCCGGCTTGCCGTTGCGAACGCCGACAGCCTTCAGGACGCCCGGGGCGTAAGGGACCTTGAAGCTCGCCAGGAATCGCTCGGCGCGCGTGGTGGGCTTCTCGCCAATCAACTTGCCGTCCAGGTACAGCCGCACCCGGTCGAATCTGGAGTAGATCTCCACTTCGAGCGGTTTTCCCTCCATCCCCGGCCAGGTCCAACTCGGATAGACGGGCCACACACCCCACCGGGTGATGTGCATTTCCTTGCCTTCTGGGACCGGCAGCCGCACGCCGAGGTACAGCTTCTCGCCACGGTCCCAGATGATGTTGCGGTAGTGCGAACTGGCTTTGCGGAAGCCGCAGATATCGAGGTCGCCGCAATCGGAGCCGTGCCACGGGTAGAGCGAATCGCTCCCCATGAACAACTCCTTCGCGCCGGGTTTCAGATCCTGGAGATACCAGCGGCCGATGCCGGCTTCTCCCAGGTAGTCCAGAGCCGTCCAGACGAAATCCCCGACGATGTACGGGTACTCCGTCACCATCTGCCAGTAGTCGAAGACCTGGTTGAGAAACGATTCCGTGCAGGCTATGATCCGCGCCGGCGCGCGCTGGTGGTCTTCCGCGTGCCGGTCCAGGTTGTAGTTGTACCCTCCGACGTCCAGCGCGGCGAAGAAGGCGTCGGTGTTGTTCCACTGCGGCACGTTGTTCAAAGCCGAAGTGACCGGGCGGGTGGGGTCGAGCGACCGCACATAGTCCGCCATCGTCCGCGCCATCCGGGCGCCGTCTTCGTTGCCCCGCTCGGGAATCTCGTTTCCAATGCTCCACATGACCACGGAGGGGTGGTTGCGGTCGCGCAGCACCATGGCTTCGGTGTCGTGCTGCCACCATTCCTTGAAAGCCACGTTGTAGTCCTGGGGGTTCTTCCCCTTGGCCCAGCAGTCGAACGATTCGTCGATGACCAGCATGCCGAGCCGGTCGCAGGCGTCGAGGAAAGCCGGGGAGGGCGGGTTGTGGGCGGTGCGGATGGCGTTGAAGCCCGCCGCTTTCAGCAACTGGACGCGCCGCTCCTCGGCCCGGTCGAAGGCGGCCGCTCCCAGCGGCCCGTTGTCGTGATGCACGCAGCCGCCGGCCATCTCCACCGGCTTGCCGTTCAGCAGGAAGCCTTTCTCCGCGGACCACTCCAGGGAGCGTATGCCGAAGGAGGTGACCACCACATCCACTTCTTTTCCGCCGCTTATCACCCGCGTGACGGCCATATACAGATTCGGCTTTTCGGGCGTCCACAGAGCGGGCCTGGAGACGGCGGCCTCCTGCGCCACTTCCGTGGCCGCGCCGGGCTGGATGGTCGCGGCGGCCTCCGCCGTCCCGGCGGCGGCGCCCGTCGGCCCCAGAATAGTGGTCCGCACATCGACGCTGGCCGGCGCGCCGGTTTCGTTCCGGAGCCGGATCTTTATGGAGACCGCCGCCCGCGCCGCGCTCACCTGCGGCGTCGTGACGGAGATTCCCCAGTGGGCGACGTGCACCGGTTCGGTCACGTGAAACCACACGTGGCGATAGATCCCGGAGCCGGAGTACCAGCGGGTGTTCTTGTGCCGGGACTGGTCGACACGGACGGCCAGCAGGTTGGCGGCGCCCGGCTTCAGGTGAGGGGTCAGATCATGAACGAAGCTCGTATAGCCGTAGGGGTGCATGCCGAGCTCCCGGCCGTTGACATAGACGGCGGCGTTCATGTAGACGCCCTCGAACTCGACGGCTACCCGCTTGCCTTGCCAGGCTGCGGGCGCGTCAAAGGCCCGGCGGTACCACCCCACCCCCGCGGGGAAGAAGCCGCCGCCGCCGCCCATGGGCTCCTTGGGGCCGCGCTGGCCTTCGATGCTCCAGTCGTGCGGCAGATCCAGTGTCCGCCAACTTTCCGCATCAAAGGAAGGCGACTCGGCGCCCGCCGGGTCTCCGAGCAGGAATCTCCAGCCGTAGTCGGCCAGCAGCCGCTGGCGGGCCGGCTGTATCCGGCTCGCGGCCTCGCCAAGCCGCAAGACACCTCCGGCAATCAGCAACTGGCGCGAAAAATCCCGGCGATTCATGGAGTATTCCCCCTGGAGGATCAGTGTACACTGACCATCAGGAAGTATGAGAACCGCTTTTGTGCTGCGAGAGAAGATGGCTGGCCTCTTCGCGCCCATCTCGACGCCCTTTACGGGCGGCGAGGAGGCCGATTACGGCGCGCTCCGCTTCAACCTGGAGCGTTACGCAGCCAGCGGTATTCTGGGCTACCTGGCTCTGGGCTCGAATGGCGAAAACCGCAGCCTGACGGAGGAGGAGAAGCTCCGGGTGCTCGAGACCATCGTCCGGCACAAGGGGCGCGGGCAAGTCGTAATCGCCGGCGCCGCCTACGACGCGCAGCGGGACACCGAACGGTTCCTGGCGCGGGCGGCGGACCTGGGGGCCGACTTCGGCCTGGTGCTGTCGCCGGGTTACTTCCGCAAGCAGATGACGGAAGACGTGCTTTGTCGCTACTTCTCGACGCTCGCGGACACGTCTCCCCTCCCGCTGCTGATCTACAACGCGCCGGGGTTCTGCGGCGTGACGATCACCCCGGCGCTGCTCGCCAGGCTTGCCGGGCATCCCAACATCGTGGGCATGAAAGACAGCGCGGCGACCGGCATCGAGGACTTCCTGCCATTTGAATCGGAGACGTTCCACGTGCTGGCGGGTTCGGCGAACTTCCTGTTTCCCGCGATGATGGGCGGCTCGGTGGGCGGCACCGTGTCGCTGGCCAACACATTCCCGGATCTGGTGATGGAACTGTTCCGCTACGGGCAAGCGCGCGACGAGGTTCGCGGGCGTCCGCTTCAAGAGCGGGTAACCAGGATCAACGATGCGATCTCGGGGGCATACGGCGTCGCGGGCGTCAAAGCGGCGATGAACCTGGCGGGCCTCAGGGGCGGAATCCCGAGGCGGCCTTTGTTGCCCCTGACGCCGCCGCAGGTCGAGGAGATGAAGAAGAGGCTGGCCGCGGAGGGCCTGCTGGGGTGAAGCGCGACATACTCAGCCTGGACGTGGGAACCACCACCTTCAAAATGGGTGTATTCAGTCCCGCGCTGCAGAAGAAATGCGAGGCGACGCGGACTTACGAAGTCCACGTCTACGGCCAGGGCAAGGCGGACATCGAACCGGAGAAGTGGTGGCGGGCGCTCCAGGAGTGCTGCGCGGAGGTCCGCGAGCAGCTTTCGCAAGTCGGCGTCCTGACGCTGTCCGTGACTACTCCGGGACTCACGCCCATGGCAGCCGACGGAACGGCGCTTGGCCCGGCGATCCTGTTCTTCGATGGGCGCTCGCACGCGCAGGCTCGCGCCATACGGGCCGCCGTGGGCGAAGAGAAGTTCCTGCGCGAGACCTGCAACCTGCCGGTTTCGGGCGGGTCGTCGCTATGTTCCATACTCTGGATCCGCGACAATCAGCCTGAGGTCTGGAGAGCAGCCGCCAAGTTCGGCCACTGCAATACCTACATGGTCAAGCGGCTGACGGGTCAATGGGCGATCGACCCCTCCACGGTCTCCATCACCGGCCTGTACAACACCTCCGCGAACGACCTGACCTGGAACCGCGATGTCCTCCGTCATGCGGAGATTCCCGAAGACAAGCTGCCGCCCCTGTTGCACTCATTCGCCCCGGCGGGCCGCATTCTGCCCGAACGGGCGGTGGAGTTGGGACTGCCTGCCGATACCGTGGTTCTGTGCGGCGGCAACGACGCGGTGCTGGGCGCGTTCTCGGGCGGCAGCACCGAACCGGGGATGATCAACAACGTCTGCGGCACCTGCGACATCACCAGCGTCTTCGTGGACAAGCCCGTGAGCAGCCCGAACTTCAACATCCGCTGCCACGTGATCCCGGGCCGCTGGGTGACGTTCTTCGTGTTGAACACCGGCGGCAAGGCGCTGGAGTGGTTTCACTCCGTGTTCTGCGCGGACATGAGCGAGAAGCGCTTCTACGAGGAATACATCCCGTCGGTTTTGTCGCGCTTTTTCGGCGGCGCGGACCCGGACCGGCGCGAGGGCCAACTGCCCGTCTACGTCCCGTTTCTGGGCGGTTCGCGTTACTCCCTGGAACAACGGAAAGCGGAGTTCCAGAACGTGACCCTCGAGACCACGCGGGAGGACATGCTGCTCAGCCTGATCCGGGGCAACGCAGCCTACCACGGGGAGCACCTGCGCGAAGTGGGGCGCATGGTCAAACTCGGACGCAAGGTAGTCACCACGGGCGGCGGGGCCGGGATTCCGGGATATCTGGATGTGAAGAAGCGCTGGACGGGCGACTTCGAATATGAATACCAGGAGCAGTCCGCGCTTCTGGGCGCGGCCATGCTCGGTGAGATCTATCAATCCGGGTCATAGGAGGTGGAATCATGCCTGTGGTTCCGATGCAGCAGATACTGAAACACGCCTTCGAGAACCGTTACGGCGTGGGCGCGTTCAACATCGTGGACGGCATCACCATGGACGCCGTGCTCACGGCCGCGGCCGAGACGCGCTCGCCGGTGATCGTGCAGGTGTCGGTGAAGACGGTCAAGGTGATGGGCGCGAAACTGATCCGCCTGATGTTCCACGAGATGGCGGGCAGGGTGTCCGTCCCGGCGACGCTTCACCTGGACCACTGCCCCGACCGCGCGGTGATCGACGAATGCCTGGCGGCGGGGTGGAACTCGGTGCTTTTCGACGGCTCCAAGCTCAGCTATGAGGAGAACATGGTGCAGACCAGGTCCGTCGTCGAGGCGGCTCACGCCTACGGGGCGGCGGTGGAGGGCGAACTGGAGGCGGTGAAGGGCGTGGAGGACGGCGTCGGCGACGAGTACGGCGGGCCGATCGTGGCGCTGGACAAAGCCGTGGCCTTCATCCGCCAGACCGGCATCGACAGCTTCGCGCCCGCCATCGGCACCGCGCACGGGCTCTACAAGGGGACGCCGAAGATCAACTTCAAGCGCGTCGAGGAGATCCTGGCCGAGGAGCCGATCCCCCTGGTGGTGCACGGCGGAACGGGCTTGTCGGAAGAGACTTTCCGCCGGTTGATCAAGAGCGGAGCGCCCAAGGTCAACATCTCGACCCAGTTGAAGATCACCTACGCGGACAGCTTCCGGAACTACCTGGCGGAGAAGCCCACGGAGTACGATCCGCTGAAGCTGATCGGCGCCGTAAAGAAGGCTCTTGTGGCGGAGGTTTCGTCGTTCATGCGGTTCTTCGAGAGCGAGGGGAAAGCGGCATGAGGAAAGCGCTGATCTTCGATTGCGACGGCGTGCTCGGCGACACCGAGCAGTACGGGCACCTGCCCGCCTTCAACCAGATGTGGCGCGAGATGGGCGTCCCCTGGGAGTGGAGCGTGGAGGAATACGGACGGAAACTCAAGATCGGCGGGGGCAAGGAGCGCATGAGCAGCCTGTTCCGGGAACCGGCGTTTCTTGAGGCCTGGCCCGCGTGTCCGGCGGACGAAGCCGCACGCAAGGACCTGGTCGCCCTCTGGCACAAGCGCAAGAGCGCGATTTACAGGGAGATCATCAACTCGGGGCGGATCCCGCCGCGGCCGGGCGTGAAGCGCCTGTCCGAAGAAGCGCTGGCGGCGGGGTGGACGCTGGCGGTGGCATCGACTTCCGCCCTGGAGTCGGTAAACGCAGTGCTGCGCCACGCCATGGGGGACGCAACGGCCAACCGCTTCGCGCTGGTGCTGGCGGGCGATGTGGTCAAGGCCAAGAAGCCCGCGCCTGACATCTACCTGATGGCGTCGGAGAAGCTCGGCATCCCGCCCGGCGCCTGCGTGGTGGTCGAGGACTCGAACAACGGTGTCGAGTCGGCCGCGGCGGCGGGGATGAAGTGCGTGGTCACGGTGAGCGGCTACACGCGGGAGGAAGATTTTTCAAAGGCTTCGATCGTGTTGACCTGCCTCGGCGACCCCGGCGGCGAGCGCTGCGAGGTGCTGGAGAACCGCTCGGCCGCCCGCCCCGGCGCCTGGTTCACCGCGGCCGACCTGGAGAAGGTGCTTCACCCTTAAGCCGGACGGTGTCCCAGAATAGAGTCATGGAGACTCTGACGGGAAAGATCGCTGCCGTAACCGGCGGCACCCGCGGCATCGGGCGGGCCATCTGCGAAAGGCTGCTGCGGGAGGGGGCGCGGGTCGCCCTCTGCGGGCGCTTGCAGGCGTCCGTCGACAACGCCGTCCGCGAGATGGCGCATCCCGGCCGTGTCCAGGGACTTGCGGCGGACGTACGGAAGCTACAGGATGTCCGCCGGTTTTTCGGCTGGGTGGAGGAGCAGTTCGGGGGGCTGGACATACTGGTGAACAACGCCGGGGAAGGCGTCTTCCGCAGAGTGGGAGAGATGACGGCGGAGGAGTGGCACCGCAACATCGACCTGAATCTGAACGGGGCCTACTACTGCGCGCACGAAGCCCTGGCGCTTTTCGCCAGGCGCGGCGGCGGGTTCATTGTGAACATCTCCAGCCTGGCCGGGAAGAACGCCTTCAGCGGCGGCGCAGCCTATAATGCCTCCAAGTTCGGATTGAACGGCTTCAGCGAAGCCCTGATGCTGGACCACCGCTACGACAACGTGCGGGTGGCGAGCATCATGCCGGGGAGCGTGAATACGGAGTTCGGGAGGGATGCCACCGGCGCTGACTGGAAGATCCAGCCGGAGGACGTTGCCGAGGTGGCCGCCATGGTTCTGCGCATGCCCGCCCGGACCATGGTCAGCCGGGTGGAGATCCGGCCGTCTCAGCCGAAGAAGTAGCCGCACGGCCGCAATCCCGGCGGCAGCCGGGTTTGCTGTATCCTCAGATGCTTGAATGCGGTCCGATGGCGCCTATCCAGTCATGAGCAGGCTTGAGCCACAGACCGTTGTTGGTGAGTTGCGGGTGCCTCGCCGGGGGAGTTACGTCATCCCACACGGCGATCCTACGGCGCCGCGGATCGAGATCGCTCCGGGCGGCGAACGGCCCTCCAGGACGCCCGCCGGACGCATAGGCGCTCCTGCCTCGATCGGGGACCTGGACGGCGCCATCGTCGAGGTCGAACTGCTCGGGCCGGCGCGCGGCCGTGTCATCGAAGTTCTTGGCCGCCCCGAAGACTTCGGCATCGACGTCGAGATCGTCATACGCAAGCACCGCCTGCCGCACCGCTTCCCCGCCGCCGTTCTCGATCAGGCGGCGAGCCTGCCCTCCACCATTCCCGCCACTGAGATCGCGCGCCGGCGCGACTTCCGCACGCTCGACATCATCACCATCGACGGCGAGACCGCCCGCGACTTCGACGACGCGGTTTGGGTGGATACGCTCCCCAGCGGGAACTACGCCTTGCAGGTCCACATCGCCGACGTGAGCCACTACGTACGGCCCAACTCGCCCATCGACCGCGAGGCCGCCCTGCGCGGCACCAGCGTCTACTTCCCCGACCGCGCCGTGCCCATGCTGCCGCTGGAACTGTCCACCGGCATCTGCTCGCTCAACCCGAAGGCCGACCGCCTGGTGCTTTCCGTTCTTCTGGAGATCGACCATCGCGGCGACGTGGTGGCGCAGGAGTTCACCCGCGGCGTCATACGCAGCGCCGAACGGCTCACCTACACCGCCGTCCACCTGCTGCTGGCGGGCGACGCCGGACTGCGGGAACGCTACGGCTCCCACACCGGACGCCTGGAGCTCATGCGCGAACTGGCGCTGCTGTTAAACCGCAAGCGTATGAAACGCGGCTCCATCGACTTCGATCTGCCCGAGCCGCTCATCGAGTTCGACGAATGGGGTGAGATGACCGGCGTCACCCGCGCTCCGCGCAACATCGCGCACCGCATCATCGAGGAATTCATGCTGGCCGCCAACGAGGCCGTTGCCTCGCACCTGGAAGCGGCCGGCATACCTCTAATCTTCCG
This sequence comes from Bryobacterales bacterium, assembly GCA_020851555.1. Classification (GTDB taxonomy): domain Bacteria; phylum Acidobacteriota; class Terriglobia; order Bryobacterales; family Bryobacteraceae; genus DTKY01. The sequence continues at coordinate 165,026 of JADZCM010000017.1, forward strand.
CATACACGAGCCGCCCGACCCGGAGCGGGTCATGGAGTTCGAGGATATTGCCGTACGCTTCGGCTACTCACTCAGCCTCGGCGCCATGCCGGTCAAGCGATTTCCGGTCGTGGACCGCAAGCGCGACGGCCGCAAAGTGCGCAAGGACCTGATGCTGGCCGACGAGCGGCTTCGAATCTCAAGCCGCCACTACCAGGCCTTGGTGCGGAAGATCGAAGGCAAGCCCGAGGAGCGCGTGCTCAGCTACCTGATGTTGCGAAGCCTCAAGCAGGCGCGCTACTCGGCGGACAACCTCGGTCATTTCGCGCTTGCGGCCTCCACCTACACCCACTTCACGTCACCCATCCGCCGCTACCCGGACCTGATCGTGCACCGCATTCTTTCTTACACGCTGGACGGAAAGCAGGCCGCGCCCACCAACCTGGCCGCACTGGCCGCCCACGCCTCGCTCGCCGAACGCCGCGCGGCCGACGCGGAGCGCGAACTGGTGGAGTGGAAGCAGATGAAGTTCATGATCGACAAGGTCGGCGACGAGTTCGACGCCCTGATCGTGAGTATGCACCACTTCGGTTTCTTCGTCGAGCTGGCGGACCTGTTCGTGGAGGGGCTGGTGCCCATCGACACGCTGACGGGCGACCGCTATGGGTACCAGGAGAACGCGCGCCGCATCGTCGGCGAGCGTTCGCGGCGGGTGTTCTCGCTGGGCGATACGGTGCGCGTGCGCCTGGACAGAGTGAACGCCGTGGAGCGCAAGCTCCAGTTCAGCGTCGCCGAACCGCGTCCCCGGCGCCGCGGGTGAGGCCGGAGAGGTGTATACTGCCGGAATCGGAGCGCGAAGAGAAAAACCTGGATGAGGGCAGAGGTCTACGGGCGTGCTCGCCGGTATCGGAACGTGCCGGAGCACACGGAAGAGCTCCGGCACTGAGGAGGAACAGGCATATGTGGAAACTCGTATTGTTGATGGCTGCCGCGGGAGTGTTATCGGCCCAGACCGGCAAGCTGCGCATTATTGTTTTCGGCGCACACCCGGACGACTGTGAGATCCGCTTCGGAGGCACGGCCGCGCAGTTCGCCGCCATGGGACATGCGGTGAAGTTCGTCTCGGTCACCAGCGGCGACGCCGGCCACCAGAGCCAGGGGGGCGGCGCGCTCGCCAAGCGCCGGCGGGCGGAGGCGCAGGAGTCGGGCCGGCGGCTCGGCATCGCGGAGTACGAGGTGTTGGACAACCACGACGGGGAATTGCTGCCCGTTTTGGAGGTCCGCAACCAGATCATCCGGCGCATACGCGCGTGGAACGCGGACATGGTGCTGGCGCCGCGCCCCAACGACTACCATCCGGATCATCGCTACACCGGGATGCTGGTGCAGGACGCGGCTTACATGGTGGTGGTTCCGAACATCTGTCCGGACACTCCGCCGCTGAGCCGGAATCCCGTTTTCCTCTACTTCCAGGATGGTTTCCAGAGACCGAATCCCTTCCGGCCGGATATTGCCGTGGCGATCGACGATTCCTTCGACAAGAAGGTCTCAGCCCTGGACGCCCACGTTTCACAGGTCTACGAGTGGCTGCCCTGGGTGGACGGCAAACTGGAGCAGGTGCCCAAAGACGCCGCGGCGCGGAGGGCGTGGCTGGCCAAGGAGTACGGCAACCCTGTCACGGCGGAAGTCCGGGCCGCGCTGGAGAAGTGGTACGGCGCGGACAAGGCGCGCGCGGTCCGGCAGGCCGAAGCGTTCGAACTGTGCGAGTACGGGCGCCGGCCTTCCGAACAGGAGATCCGCCAGCTCTTTCCGATGCTACGATGATGAGCCGAGGGTCGCGTTGTTGATCAGCGGCTTGGCCCAGAAGCCCACGCTGAGAATCCAGCCCAGCGACAGGTAGAGCAGCAGCATTCCCGAGCGCAGACCGGCCCAATCGCCCACCTGGCCGATCAAGGCGGGCAGCACCGCTCCCCCGACGATCGCCGTGCAGAGGATCCCCGCAAACGAGCCGTGTGAATGGCTGAGCGAATTCAGGCCCAGCGAAAAAATGATGGGCCACATCACCGAGAGGAAAGTCCCCATCGCCGGGAAGGCAATTAGGGAGACCGGAGCGGGACCGGCGATTGCCGCAGTGAAGGAGACCATCGCCGCCAGAGCCGCGCCGATCAACACCCGCCGGCTGTCGAACAACTTCAGCAAGACCATTCCCAGCAGGCAGCCGAGGGTCATGGTTCCCCAGAACCAGGAGACTGCCAGCGCTCCGGTGGTTCGAGGATCGAACTGGTGGTAAGTGGAAAGGAACTGGGAAATCCAGTTCGCCAGTCCCTGCTCCAGCCCCACGTAGAGGAAGATGCTGACGAAGTAGAGCCACACCAGCGGCATGCCGAAGAGCCTGCGGTGGCTCGACAGGTCGCCCGGCCGCTCCTGGGGCGGCGGTTCGATCCGCGGCACCCGGATCGCGGACGTGACCGCCACCACCACGGCGCCCAGCAGCGCGAAAACCCAGTAGACGGACACCCAGGGGAGGTCCGGAGGAGTGATCCGCGACAGCGCCGCGAGCCAGAAGTCATGGGGGGGCCCGCCCGCCAGGTTCAAGACCAGGTGAGAGTAGACCTGCGGAGCAAGGAATGACGCCGCACCGAAGATGAACTGGGCCAGCGCCGAGTAGAAAGCATAGTTCTCCTCCCCACCCGATACGCGCAGCAGGGGATTGATCACCACTTGGAGCGACGCCGAGCCGATCCCGATCAGGAAGAAAGAGACGAGGGCCGTAGCGTAAGACGGCATCGAGGGCAGCAGCAGCGCACCCGCCAACTGGAGCGCCAAAGCGCCCAGCAGAACTCCCTTCGCGGACGTGCGGTCTCCAAGCATTCCGGCAGGGATGGAGACCAGGCCATAGGAGAGGAAGAAGGCGAACGGAAGCAGGCCCGCGGCGGCCAGGCTCAGATGGAAGCTCCGGATGGCCTCGGGGATCAGCGGCCCCATGATGTTGGTCAGCAGCGAGATGAGGAAGAAGAGGACCAGCACCAGCAGCGTAAGCTTCCAACTGCGGTGTGGATGGGCCAGCGGGCGGCTCGGCGCGGTCATTCGGTGTCGGTCACTTTGGCGATGTGCCGGAACACCCCCGGTTCGTGTCCGGTGCGGCTGGCAAGGGCCAGGGCAAGCATCTGGACCGGGAGAATCTCCAGCAGGGGCAGAGTCGCGGAGTCGGGGGCCGCTATGCGGAGCGCGCCGGAGTCCGCGTCGCCGCCGATCCAGGCGGCTTTGCTTCCGCAACGGAGCAGGTCATCGGCGAGGCGGCGGTTCAGGTGGACCGTCGGCGGCTCGCCCGCGAATACGCACACCGCGACCCCCGGCCCGGCTATCTCGAGGGGGCCGTGGCGGAAGGCGGCGCTGCTCATCCCCTCGGCGTGAAAGCGCGCCGCCTCTTTGAGGATGAGACCTCCCTCGCCCGCCGAGGAGAGCGAGCGGCCGCGCCCCACCAGGAAGAGGCGGTCCATGCCTTCCGCAAACGCCGCCAGCCACTCAACGTGCGAGGTCCAATGGGCAAGATACGCGCGCATGGGGTCGCACGCGCTGCGCAGCGAGTGCAGCGCCCGGTCTACACTGGAGTCCGTGAGCCGGGCTCCGAGCCACTCGAGCGCCGCCAGGGAAGCGATGTAGGTCTTGGAGGAAACCGCCGCCTCTGTTCCCGCCCGCAGTTCCACCAGATACCGGGCGGACGCAGCCAGGGGCGAAGACGGGGTATTGGTTACGGCCAGCACCGGTACGTTGCCGCCGGCCAGTTCCAGCAACCGCACCATCTCGGCGCTCCGGCCCGATTGGGAGACGGCGATGACCAGGTTGTCCGGCACAACCGCAGCCGGCAGGTAGTGGACCAGTTCCGACGTCTCCACCAGCAGCGGCGCGAACCCGTGCGCGGCGAGCCGCAGGTACAGAGGGACCAGCGCGTGGTAGGAGGCGCCCATCCCCGTGAGAACGACGCGGCGGAAGCGCCCGCGCGACAGTTGCCCGGGCAGGTTGTCTGGAAACTCGACGGTCTCCAAATAGTCCAACGTATCCGAGAGCGCCTGCGGCTGTTCGAGCAGATCCCGCACAAACCTGAAGCCTGTAAGATCAGCGGTGGAGAGCATTTTTCCTCGCTGCTCATAATATCACTACGCCGTGATTGCACACACTTCGGACTCCCGCGCCACGCATTCCCGCCCACTCCTGAGGAGAATGTGGCGGGCGCAATCCGCCGTCCGGCCCTCCTGCTTCTCACGCCGCAGGCCTGTCCGGGGACGGGCGGTGAACCGCGCCGTCTTGAGGCTCGGGTTATTCCGCATGATTTCCCGCCCGTACCGGCCGTGAGACCGGCGGGGGGGGTCAGAGGGCGCCGGAAAGGATCAGATACAGCTCGTCCCTGGTCAGCGGGATGGGGTTGCCCTTCATGCTGCTGGCTTTGGACGCCTTCTCGATGAGTTCCGGGATGTGCTCCGTGCGGATTCCGTAAGAGTCCAGCGTGGGAATCTCCAGTTCCCGCACCAGCGATTCCACCCACTGCACGCCGTCCTCCGGCTCGGCGTCGCGCCGGCCGGTGAGCAGGCGCGCGACGTGGCGGTAGCGTTCCAGCGCCGGACTCCGGCGGGAGCGCGCCCGCAGGGCCGCGATGTTGACCTCCATGACCCGCGGCAGCAGGCAGGCGCAGACCGCCCCGTGAGGCGCGTCGAATGCGCCTCCAATCGGCGCGGCGAATCCGTGCACTGCTCCCAGCCCGGCATTGGCGAGAGCCATGCCCCCGAACAGGCTTGCCAGGGACATGTCCTCTCTGGCCCGTCCGTCGAGGCCGTCCAGGTAGGCGCGGGACAGGCTGCGCGCCGCGCGCCGCATGCCTTCCAGACAGACGGCGTCCGTCACGGGATTGGCGCGCACCGAGACGAACGGCTCGATCAGTTGCGTAAGAGCGTCGAGTCCGGTGGAAGCCGTCAGCGCCGGAGGCAGATCATGGGTCAGCTCGGGATCCACCAGCGCCAAACGGGGCAGCATCAGGGGACTACGAAGACTGGCCTTCACCCCGTGTTCGGGCGAGGCCAGAACCGCGTTCCGGGTGACCTCGGCGCCGGTCCCGGCGGTGGTCGGCACGGCGATGAACGGCAGCGGGGCATGCCGCAAAGCCTCTCCCCTCCCCACCACTTCCAGGTAGTCGAGCGGCTCGCCGCTGTTGGCGGCGAGCGCCGCCACGGCCTTCGCGGCATCGATCGCGCTGCCACCGCCGAGCCCGATCACGACATCGCAGCGCTCCTCGCGCAGGCGCGCCACTCCCTCCCGGACCAGTTGCACCGAAGGCTCGCCGGCCACCGGGAAGACGACGTGCGGCAGCGCGCCGAGATTGGGGGCCCGCTCCGGCGGCAGACCCATGGCCAGGAAAGCTCTGGCGCCCATAGTTGCGGCTTCCCCGGCAAGCCCGGCCGCCGTCCCGCCTCCGAACAGAATCCGTGTCGCCGTTGCGAACTCGAAGCGCATAGCTACCATGCCTCGTCGTCCGGAAAAACGTTGGAGTATTTCACGCTGCTGCGCGGCTCGGCCATCATCGGCGCAACCGCGTCCCGCCAGGCGGCGTAGTGGGCGGCCGCCTTGTGGGCCGCCGGCGCTTCCGGCGTGCGGTAGCACTCCACCAGCACGAAGCGCGTGGGGTCGTCGGTCTGCTGGACTACGTCGAAGCGGGCGATCCCCGGCTCCTGCACGCTGGCGCGCGCGTTTTCCAGGCACGCCCGGCGGAACGCGTCCACGGCTTCCGGCTTCACCTTCACATGAACATGCACCACTAGCACGGGCACTCCTCCTTACAAGCTCATGGTATATCGGAGCCGGCAGCGGGTGGCCGCGCGGTCGAAAACTCCGACTTCGCCAACCACCCACTCCAGCCGGGGCACCGCCGCCAGATGCCGCCGCGTCCCCCCTTGGCTATGATGGTGATACACGCGCATGGCTTCAGGTTCGGCAGCGCTTCCCCGCCGGAAGTTGCCTGCCTGGTTTCTCCCAGCCTTGGGATACGGGCTCTCGGCGGCATCCTTGATATGGGTGTACTGGGGGTTCGACTGGAAGCACGATCTGCCGAAGCTCGGCGCAATCCATTGGGGCTGGGTTTCCTTCGCCATCGCGTCTGACGTGGGCGCCTACTTCATTGGTGGTTGGCGCTGGAGCCTGCTGTTGCGCCCCGTGGCGCCGGCCGGGTTCCTCCGGTCGACGCAGGCGATTTTCGTCGGCCTGTTCACGAATTCCATCCTTCCATTCAGGCCGGGTGAACTCTTACGCGGCTACCTGCAAGCCCGCTGGCTCGAAATCCCGTACTCGGTGTGCCTGGCCTCGGTGGCCGTCGAGCGCATCCTGGACGGCGTCCTGCTGGTCCTGGGCTTCTACGCCGTGACTCTGTTCGTGCAAGTGCCCGGCTACCTGCGGGATGGGAGCCTGGCTCTGGCTGTGTTAGTCGGCATTCTGGCGGTTTTGTTGGGAATCGTCATGTTCCACAAGCACCACGCACACGCGGCGGTCGCCCGGAGCCGCTGGGCGGCGATGCTGTGGCACGTGGTGGAAGGGCTGCACGAAATGGGGAATTCCAGGACCTTTCCCGCTGCCGTGGGGGCGAGCGCGCTTTACCTGGCCGTGCAGGTGCTGCCCATCTACGCGCTGGCGCGTGGATTGAAGCTGGATCTGCCTTTCGGCGCGCTGGCCGTGGTGCTGATGGTCCTCCGGATTGGAACGGTGCTGCCGCAGGCCCCCGGCAACGTCGGGGGCTTTCAGTTCTTCACGGTCGTGGCCTTGCATCTGTTTCACGTTGACAAGGGCGTGGCGGCGGGCTTCGCCACGCTGCTGTTCCTGGTCGTTACGGTGCCGCTCCTGGTTGGAGGCGCGGTGGCCGTCGCGCTGACCGGCCTCCGGATCCGGGACCTACAGCACCACGCCCGCGCGGGCCTCACGCGTAGCGTATAATCCTCCCTGAGGAAAATGCGTGGAACTCCGTGACCTGCCGGGCGTGGATCAGGTCCTCGGCCGTCTGGCCCCATTGCTGGCCCGCTTCCCAAGAGAACTGGTGGTTGGAGAAGTGCGCCGCGTCCTGGATGAGATGCGCGCCGGTTTGAGGTCGGGCGCTTCTCCGGATGAGGCCTCCGTGGAGGAGCGGGTCGAACGCTCGCTCGCCGCCCTTGCCCGCCCCTCGCTGAGGCGCGTCATCAACGCCACGGGCGTGATTCTGCATACCAACCTGGGCCGGGCCCCACTCCCAGGCTACCCGCTGGTTACGGGCTACTCGAACCTCGAGTACGATCTTGAGGCGGGCGCGCGCGGCAGGCGCGACGTGCACGCGGGCGGACTGCTGCGGAGGCTGCTCGGCGCCCCCGCCATCGCCGTCAATAACAACGCCGCCGCGGTGTATCTCGTGTTGCACGAACTGGCCGCCGGCCAGGAAGTGCTGGTTTCCCGCGGCGAGCTGATCGAAATCGGCGACGGCTTCCGGATTCCGGAAATCATGGCCCACTCGGGCGCCCTGGTGCGGGAGGTTGGAACCACGAACCGCACCCACCTCGACGATTACCGGGAGGCGCTCACTCCCCGGACGCGCCTCATCCTGCGTGTTCACCGCAGCAACTTCCGGATGAGCGGCTTCACGTCCAGCCCGGGAGTCGCGGAACTGGCAGCCCTGGGCAGGGAGACCGGCGTGCCGGTCTACGAGGATCTGGGCAGCGGGTGTCTCATGGATCTCAGCGCCTGGGGCATCGACGAGCCCCAGCCTGCCGCAAGTCTCCGCGCGGGCGCCGGCCTGGTATCGTTCAGCGGCGACAAGCTGCTCGGCGGACCGCAAGCCGGCATCATCGCCGGGCAGCCCGATCTGGTCTCACGCCTGCGCCGGAATCCCATGTACCGCGCCTTCCGCCTGGACAAGTTGGTCTTGCAGGCGCTCGAAACCACGGCCCGTCTGCTGGTGCTCGGAGAACACCGGCGGATCCCCGTGCTGCGCATGATCACCATGCCGGCGGACGAGATCCGTGCGCGCGCCGAATTGGTCCTCGCACGGCTGGACGCGCCTGGAGTGGAACTGACCGCGGGAGAGTCTGTCGTCGGGGGAGGTTCGACACCCGGGCAATCCTTGCCAACGTGGCTGATGGCGTTCGCCTCCGCAGCGCCCGACGCGCTGGAACGCCAATTGAGGTCATCCGACCCGCCGGTTCTGGCGCGTATCGAGAGAAACCGGCTATTGATCGATCTGCGTACGGTTCAGCCGGAGGAGGAGGCGGAACTTACGCGGGCGCTTCAGGCCCTCTCCTGGTAGGTTCCCTCGGCCGTACTTACCCGGATCTTCTCTCCGGCATTGATGAAGGGCGGGACTTGGACCACCAGGCCCGTCTCCAGCTTGGCCGGCTTGGTGACGTTCGAGACGGTGGCGCCCTTCAGCCCCGGTTCGGTCTCCACCACGGTGAGGTCCACGGTGGCCGGAAGTTCGACGCTGATCGGCCGGCCTTCGTAAAACTCCACGTTCACCTTTAGTTGGGGCACGAGATACTGCACTCCGTCACCCAGAACGTCACGGGTGAGGTGCATCTGCTCGTAATTCCCGGTGTTCATGAAGTAGTAGAACTCGCCGTCGTCGTACAGGTACTCCATCTCGTGCTCGTCGAGCAGGGCGCGTTCCACCCTGTCTTCGGAGGAGAAACGGTGCTCCGTCATGTTGCCGCTGCGCAGGTTCCGCATTTTGGCCTGCACAAAACCACGCAGGTTGCCGGGAGTGCGGTGAAGGACGCTGAAGATGGCGTAAAGATCATTGTTGAACTTGATCACCATCCCCGGGCGCATTTGAGTGGCGGAAATCATGTGTTTTCATTTTAGCAAAGGGCTGGGAAAGCCCATTCGTGGTACGCTGTGGCTAATCCGCACACTCAGAGAAGAGTTTGCAGCGATGTACAGACTGGGAAAACGTCCGGACCGTCGCGCCTTACAATGGCAGCGGTTCTGACTGCCTGGGTCCAGCCCGGTCCGTGTTCAAGAGCAAAGGCCGAGAGGGGCCGGCGCTGGCGGGACTGGTAGGTCTCACGGATGCGCAGGTAATGCAAATTCTGGAGACGGGCCTGCGAGATGGGCGGCCGCTGGGGGCTCCAATGCCTCGCTACCAGTTTGACCGGGAGGATGCGGAAGCCATCACCGCCTACCTGCGTTCCCTGAAGCCTCCGCCCCGGCCCGCGGAGATGCAGTAGATCTCCATACGGTGCATTGGCGGTACGGCAGTCGCCGATCTGATGCCGCCCGTCCTTACGGCAAGCAACCGGCAGGCCAGGGGCGCGATGGCCTGCCCCCTCCGCTCTACAGATTCTCCGGCAGGGGCCGACGGCCGTGATGCTCGCTGGGGCCGCCCTGCAACGCCTGGAACGTGCTGACCAGTTTGTCGAGGCGGTCCTCCCGCGCCTGAACGGCATTGTTCAGGCCGCGAATGACCCCCGCCTGCAACTCCAGGCGCTTTTCCATGGCCTGCTGAGCGTCCTGGAGCGCGTGGGCCGCGGCGCTGACAATATTGGCGGAGTCCTCCAGTTTGTCGGTTCGGGCCGAAAGCTCCTGCAGCGACTTGGCCAGCGATTCGACCTTGGCGGTCGTCTCGGCCAGCCGGGCTGTCAGCGTTTCCAGTTCGCCGGCCATCTGTTCCAAGGACTCGAGCGCGGCGGTCATCCTCTGCCGTTCGTCCGTGATGGGAGCTTGCAGATCTCGCACGGTGGTGGCCAGCACCTCGCGGAATCCTCGGGTGAACTGTTCCGCGAACTGCTGAAGCCCCGCCGGAACCTCGGGCAGGCTCTCCGCGGGCGGTGCTTCCGGCGCCGTGACAGGCGGAGGCGGCATGGGCCGCCGTTCCAACACCACGGGCATGGCCGCGGGCGGCTTGCCCGGGGGAGGCTCCTCCAGGCCGACCGCGGGCCGCGGAGCTTCTGCCTTGGCCGGCGCCGGCCCGAGGACGGTCTGCAACCGGTTCAGCGTCAGCTTTCTCTCAGGTTGTTGCTCAAAGTCCTTCTGTTCAAAGATACTTAGCATCTTGCTGTGCCCGCCTGTCGTTGGTGACGTGGTGCCTCTCGATGGCGAGTGTAGTATATTCTTTGCTGGTCAACAAGATTCCAAATGGGTAGCCCATCCCTGCTAACCTTGGTTAACCTACCGGAGACAACATGACGGAATCACCAGCATCCCCCAGCGCTATGTCCGAAATCGGGCGTCTGACCGGCATCTTCTGGGAACCCAAGCCGGTTTTCCAGGATCTGGCCGCGCGCCCTCGCTTTTGGGCGCCGCTCATCTTACTGACGGCGCTTTCCCTCGTCTATATCATCTCCTTCTCCCGCCTGGTGGGCTGGGAAAGCATGATCCGCCGCCAGATGGACCGCAACCCGCGCATTCAGCAACTGACCCCTGAGCAGCGCGAGCGGGCGGTCCAGCAAGGCCTGACGCTTGCGGCGCCGTTGGGGTACGCCGGGGCGGCGGTTGGGATGACGGTGGCAAGCCTGGTTGTAGCCGGCGTGCTGTTGGGCGCCATGAACCTCCTCGGAGGGGCCGGCTTGAAGTACCGCCAGGCCTTCAGCATCACCGTCTACTCCTTCCTTCCATCCGCGCTCGCCTCAATTCTGGCCCTGCTGGTCATGTTCCTGAAGAACCCGGAGGACTTCGACCTCCAGAACCCCCTGCCTCTCAACATTGGGGCGTTTCTCAGTCCGGCGGGCACGGCGGCGTGGCTGAGGGCTATTGGGAGGTCTCTGGACCTGTTCGGCCTATGGATCATCCTGCTCATGGCCCTGGGCTTTTCGACCGCCGCGGGCAAGAGGCTGTCCTTCGGCAAGGCGCTTGTGCTGGTGGTTGTTCCCTGGGCCGTCTATGTTCTGGCCCAGGCGAGCCTGGCCGGGCTGTCCGTCGGCTAAATCCTGTGGAAGCTCCGCAGGATGTCGCGGGTTGAGTAGCGCAGGGCGATTGGTCTGCCGTGGGGGCAGGTCATGGGGCAATCCGTCGCGGCCAGCGCCTGAAGCAGCCATGCCATCTTCGCCTGGTCGAGGCGGGTGTTCACCTTGATGGCGGCGTGGCAGGCGATCGATGCCGCCATCGCCCGGCGCACATCAGCCAACGAGAGCCCCCGCAGTTCGCTCTCGGCCACGTCCAGGATCTCGTACAGCAGTTTCTGGACGCCCCCCGGGCTCACCCCCGCGGGGGCCGCTTTCACGGCGATGGTGCGGCGGCCGAACGGTTCCGTTTCGAAGCCGGCCGTTTGCAACTCGCCGGCGATCCGCGCGTATTCGATCTGTTGCCCGGCGGTGAGTTCCAGGACCAGGGGCAGCAGCAGCCGTTGAACCTCCACCCGGCCGGCCGCCACCTCCTTCATGACCTTCTCGAACAAGACCCGTTCGTGCGCCACGTGCTGGTCCACGATCCAAAGCCCGTCGCGCCCCGCCGCGATGATAAAGCTCTCATGCAGTTGCCCGAGCGGCCGCAATTCGGCCAGCGCCTCGAGGCTGGACGCCGCCGCCTCGGCGGCCTCAACCGGGAATTCGCCGTGGGTGTCCGGCACGCGCAACGCCGCGGGGCGAGGCGACTCCAGGGTCACCTCGGGCAGTTCAGACGGTGCAGTCTCGGACACGCCCGGAGGCCCGTCCCACCGGGGCTGAGGGAGCCCGGACCCGCCGGGAGGCCTATCCCACGAGGCTGAGGCGGGCTCGGACGGGGCGGCCGGCCCGTCCCACTGGACGGCGCGCTGGCTGAACTCGGAAAACGGCAGCGCGGCGCCCGGCTGCGGCGTTCCGCCGGCCCGCGCCCCGGACGGCGCCGGCAGGGCCGAGACCGGCTTTGACTCCATCAGGATCTCCCTTATGGAATCCCGCACGAAGTCGTGCACGAACGAGCCATGGCGGAACCGCACCTCCGTCTTGCAGGGGTGCACGTTCACATCCACGTCCTCGAAATCGCACTCCAGGAAGAGCAGGGCGAACGGGTAGCAGGCCGGCGGCATCAGGTTGTGATACGCCGACGAGATGGCGTGCATCAGCACCTTATCCCGGATCAGGCGTCCGTTCACGAAGAGGAAGATCGAGTTCCGGTTCAGCTTCTGGTACTGAGGGCGGGAGATGAAACCGCTGAGCCTGTAATCGCGCGCGGCCGGCCCTTCCTCCGGCGGCGCCCCGGCTGAGGGCAGCATGAGATGGCGCGCCCTGGGGGTCAGCTCCACCAGGTCTTCCAGCGTCTGGCTGCCGAAGATCTGGTAGACACGGTCCCGCAGCGCGGCCGCCGGGGTGGCGTAGAGCAGTTCATTCGGGCCGTTGCGCAACAGAAACGTCTTGCCGGGATGGGCCAGGCTGTAGTGTGTTACCAGGGAGGCGATGTGCGCCAGTTCGGTCGGTTCGCTCCGCAGGAACTTCTTGCGCGCGGGCATGTTGTAGAAAAGGTCGCGGACGGTGACCGTGGTGCCCGCCGTGAGGGCCGCCTCGTCGGCCTTGATCAGCTTCCCGCCGGCCACCTCCACCCGCATGCCCGTGGTCTCGGCCGCCGCGCGCGTCTCGAGCACCAGCCGCGACACGGACGCGATGGACGGCAACGCCTCGCCCCGGAAGCCGAGGGTGGCGATCTTGACCAGGTCCTTGGCGTCGGCGAGTTTGCTGGTAGCGTGGCGCTCGAAGGCCAGCAGCGCGTCGTCCCGCAACATGCCGCAGCCGTCGTCGGCCAGCCGGATGAGCCGCCGCCCTCCGTTCTCGATGTCGATGCGGAGTTCCGAGGCGCCCGCGTCCAGCGAGTTCTCCAGCAGCTCCTTGACGACCGACGCCGGGCGCTCGACAACCTCGCCCGCGGCTATCTTGCTGGCTACCTGGTCGGAAAGAACGTGGATGCGGCCCATGCGGAGACACCGGTAGCCGGAGGCGGGCGGCTCGTGGAAGCGGACTGCTCCCTCCGGCCGGCGAGAGGCCGCCAGCTACAGGCCGTTAGTATTGTATCGCGATCCCCCGCTCATCCAGCAGTGTGCCGGTCACGCGCAGGAGGTTGAGCTGGTTGGTCCGGTAGTTGATGGACTCGGTCACCACGCGAGCCTCCGCCGTGGTGAGGCGGGTCTGCGAATCCAGCACGAAGTACATTTGGATGACGCCCAGATCATACCGCTGCCTGTCGGCGTCCAGTTGCTTCTGGGCGAGGTCCCGGGCGATGATGGCCAGCTTGACGGACTCGCGGCTGGACTCCAGGTTGGTGATGGCATTGAGGACTTCCAGCCGTACGCTCTGCTCGCGGCTGCGGAGACTGAGGGTGTCCTGCTTCTTACTCAGCAGGCTGTTGGCCAATCTGGCCTGGCCGGCCCGGTCTCGCAACGGGAGGTTGAGCGTCAGCCCCAGACTGTAGGTGGTGTTGTTGAAGCCGAAGACCTCGGAGAGCGCGTCGTATAGACCGCCGGGTATCATCGTGGTAATCTGGCCGCTGCCCAGCCCGGTCCTCACATACTGGTTGCCCCCACGGCCATTGGACCGGTAGCTTCCGGTCAGATTCAACTGGGGCCGGAGTTGGTCGGCGGCGGACCGGATGTTCAGGTCGTCTATATCCAGACCGATCCGGGAGGACTGCATTTCGGGCCGGTTCGCGAGAGCTTTCTGCACGAGCGATTCCCGGTCGAGCGGCGTCGCCTCGCTAGGCGGCATGACCGTCTCGGTGAGCACGATCGGCAACTCCCGGTACTTCGGGTCCAAATCCGCGCCGATCTGACGCCGGAGGGCGTCCTCCAGTTGTGCCAGCCGGAACTTCGCCTGCGTGACCTGAATCACCGCGTTCTGATAGTCCGCCTCGGGCTGGTAGGTCTCCAGTTGGGGGATTGCGCCCAGTTCCAGCTCCCGCTGGCTTCTTTCCAGAGACTGCTTGCGCATGGCCAGGGATTCCTGCTGAACCCGGAGGCTCTCACGCGCGCCGATGACGGCCCAGTAGGCCGATTCGGCGTTCTGAACCGCGGTCATCACCTGGCTGCGGATATTCAACTCCGTGGTGCGCAGGTTCGCGCGCGCAATCGTGATCGGCATCCGCACGATGGCGGGGCTGCGGCCGCGCAGGAGCGGCTGGGTGAAACCAGCCGAGAAGTTGGAAACGAACGCGGGGTTGTAGGTGGAGAAGGCGCTGTTGCTGGAGCTCTTGGAACCGTTGAAGCCCAGGTTGAAAGACGTCCCGTTCTCCAGCAACTGGTTGTACGTGAAGTTAACAGGGCCAAACTGCGTTTGCTTATTCACGTTGGCGCCGTCGAGCTGCGTAGAAGCGGGAATCGCGGAGTGGTTGTAACCCGCCGTGACCGTAAGCCTCGGATCGTACTGCCCGAATGCGTTCGTGATGGCGTTTCGCGAGTTCTCCACCGAAAGCTTCGTGATGGAGATGTCCGTGTTGTTGGCCATCACCAGGTCCAGGTAGGCGCGCAAGGAAAGCTCCAGCTTGCCGTCCACCGCATAGTCCGCCAGCTTGGCCGGAGGCTCGAGCTGAACCTGGGTGCTGGGATTGGACCACATCTTGCGGAAATAAGACGCCTTGGGGAACAGGGGCGCCTCAACCTGGGCCAGGAGCCCGGAGGCGCAAATCAGTGCCAACGCTGCAAACCGAAGTCTCATGGGAATCCTCACTACTCGTACCGGATGGCCTCGATGGGATCGAGCTTCGCGGCCTGCACGGCCGGGTAGATTCCAAATAGTAGTCCGATGAATACCGATACACCGAAGGCGACCACAATGGAGGCTGTGGTAACCACTGTGGACCAGCCGGCGGCCAGGGCGATCACCTGGGAAAGCGTGAAACCGAAGATGATCCCGATGACGCCGCCGACGATCGAGATCAACACGGCTTCCGTCAGAAACTGCCTCACGATGTCCGCCTGCCGGGCCCCGATGGCGCGGCGGATGCCGATTTCGCGCGTCCGCTCGAGCACGGTCGCCAGCATGATGTTCATGATGCCGATGCCGCCCACCAGCAGCGAGATCCCGGCGATGCAGATCATGACGATCTCGAAGATCATCTGCGTCTGCCGCCGCTGCTCCAGAAGGTCGGCGGGCACGACCACGGTGTAGTCGCCCGCGTCCTTGTGGGTCGCGGCCAGAATGGCGTTCACCACCCTGGAGGTCTCGATCGAATCGGTGCCGTCGGCCACCCGGAGATAGATCCCGTCAATCTCGTCCCTGAGGAAGCCCTGGTTGTCCTCGAACCGCCGCATCACGGTGTTGAGCGGCGCGATGATCAGGTTGTTCCGGTTGGTGACCTCCAGCCCCTCCACGTCGGTGTCGGCGCTCGCCTGGTGGGCCAGAACGCCGATCACCTGCAACCACTGGGTGTTCACCTTGACGTACTTCCCGACCGCGCGCTCGTACCCGAGCAGGTTCACCTTGGCGGCCTCGCCCAGCACGCAGACCGGCGCCGAAGTCGTGTTGTCCTCGTCGTTGAACCAGCGCCCCTCGATGATCTTGAGGCTGTTGATCTCCAGGAAGCTGGGCAGCACGCCGATCAACTGCGGCGGCTCCATGCTGCTCTTGGGAAGCAACTTGCTGGGCTTGAACCGTTTCCGCGGCGTGGACGCCTGTATGCCCTGCACGTTCGCGGCGATGTTGCGGTAGTCGCGGAACGTCAGGCCGGGGGAGATAGCGCGGCGCGCCTGTAAGGTGTCGCGGTCGGTGGCTTCCTTCGCTTCAACGATGATGTTGTTGACTCCCAGCAGATCGATGAAGCTGATCATCTCCTTCTGGGCTCCGGCGGTGATGGACAACATGGCGACCACCGCGCCAACGCCGAAGATCATGCCCAACATGGTGAGCAAGCTGCGCAGCTTGTGCACCATCAGGCTCGAAAGGCCCATGTACAGCTCGGGCAAGTAACCTGTTAGGCCGCTCATTCGTTACCTCTGCCGTCCAGTGATCCTGACTGCATCTACTTCGCCGATCCCCCCGCACCGCCCATCGGGCCAGCGCCACCGCCCTGCTTGGGCTCTTCCTTCTTCTTCGCGGGTTGCCGCGTGGGATTGACCAAAGCGATCTCTTCGCCCGGCTTCAGCCCCGAGGAGATCACCCAGGTGGCCTCGCTGCGTTTCAGCAGTTGCACGGGACGCTCGTCAAAGCCCTTCTCCGCTTTCACGTACGCCACCGGCTTGCCGTCCCGTTCGAACACCGCCTGCGCCGGAATGTAGATGGCGTTGGGGATCTTCTCGATCACGACCTCGACGTCCGCCAGGAGTCCCGGCCGCAACAGCACTTGCAGGCCGCTGTCTTCCTCCGGCGGCGGCGGCAGCTTGGCCGCATCCAGGTCCTTCTGATTGAACTGGGGTCCGCCCCTGCCTGGAAATCCCATTGCGCCGAAATCCGCGCCGCCGCGCTGTCCCCGCCCGGAGCGCTGTCCGCTTTCAGCGCCGCCGCGGGCCGCGTCCTGAGCGCCCTCGCCGGCTGTGCCGCGGCCGCTCCCGCGCGTCTGTCCGGCGGCGCCGGCGTCACGCTGCCGGCCGCCCTGTGCTTGGCCCTCACTGCCGGAGTTGCCCGCGCCGGGCTGCCGTCCGCCGGTCTGGCCCTGGCCCCGCCCGGCGAAGGCGGAAGGATCAAAATTGCCTCCCATTGCGCCGGGCATGCCGCGGGCGGAGCCTCCCTCCATGCCGCCCATCGCGGGGAAGCCGGAGAAGGCCGTCCGCGTCACCGGCCGGTTGCGATTCTTTTCAGCCGTAGCCAGGATCTCGCGGATCTGCTCCGGCGTGGCGCCGACCGTCGTCAGCAGTTCCTTCATGTCGACGGAGAACAGCACCTCGAACTTCTTGGAGGGGTCGCCCGAGAACACGTTGGCCGTGGCCGTGCCGCTCATGCTCTTGATCTTCCCGTGGATCTTCTTGCCGGCCAGCGCGTCGAGCTGAATCACGGCGTCCTGGCCCTCGACCAGGTTGGCGCGGTCCAGTTCGCCGATCTTGGCCACCAGTTCCACTTCCGAGAGGTCGAGGATGTCGGCGACCGGCATTCCCGGCTGTACCTGGTCTCCCTCGCGAATGTCCGGGATCTGCGAGCCGAATTGCCTCGCGCCGCCGAAAGTATTCTGCCGGATCGCGACGAGGCCGCTCATGGTGGCCAGCACCCTGGTCTGGCGCAGGCGGGCCTGTTCACGGGACATTTCCAGATTCGCGCGCTGCCGGTTCTGTCTCACAAGCGCCAGTTGAGCCTGCGCCTGCTCCTGGCGCGACTTGACATCGCTCTCGGTCTGGACGAGCGTCCGCTTGGCTTGCTCCAGGCTCAGGATGTTCTTGCGCTTGTCGATGTCTCCCAGCAGTTCGTTCTTCTGCACCTGGAGTTCGGCCCGGCGGACGGCGTACTTGGCCTGAAGCAGGTCCACCTGGTCCTGGTTGTTCCGGATGGCCAGCTCCGCCTCCTGGCGCTTGATGCTCTCGTCGAGCGACTGGAGATTGAGCTGCTGTTCCTCCAGCCGTGAGAGCACCTCGGAATCGTCGAACTCCACGATGAGATCCTTCTCGCGAGCGAAGGAGCCCATCGCGGCCAGTTGCGTCACCTGCACCGTTCCCATCAGGTTCGGCGCCACGATCGCCTCCGACCGCAAGGCCCGAAGTTCCCCCCGGGAAAAGGCGCTGATCACGATCTCGCCCTGGCGCACCTTGGCCAGGGGAATCTCCTGCCTGCGCTGGGGCATCTGCCGGACGTAGCTGTATCCCCACCAGCCCGCGCCGGCCAGGATGCCCAGCATCACCACTCGCAAAATGAGTTTCTTCATCGCACGCCCAATTGCGGGCCGGCCTCATGAGCCGCCCTAGAGTCTCTTCTTGGCCTTCACCGCCTCCGTCGGATCCACGAGCGCTACCATTTCACCCTCCCGGAGGCCGTTCGTGACCACGATTTCCGATTCGTTCCGGAGCCCGACCTCGATCGGCCGCGGCACGAAATGCTGGCCGGCCTGCACGAAAGCGCTCGGCTTGCCGTTCTGCGTGAAGCTGGCGCGAAGGTCGATCATCAGGACGTCGGGCTGGCTTTCAATAACAATGTCCACCGAGGCGCTCATCCCCGGACGCATCCGCGGATCGACGCTCTTCAGCAAAGCCCACGCGGGGAACTGCTTGTCGGAACTCGCTCCGCCCGGCCCTCCGCGGAACAGCAGGGCCGCGATGGGGCTGATCCAGGTGATCTCCGCGTCGAATTCCCTGTCGGGGATGGCGTCCACCCGGACCTTGACGGGTTGCCCAAGCCGCACTTTGCCCCGGTCCACCTCATCCAGTTTCAGTTCCACCCGCATCGAACTGAGGTCGGGGATTTCGGCGATGGGGGCTCCCGTCCAGACGTTGTCTCCCTCGCGGAACGGTGGATCCGCCTGGCCGAAATTTCCTCCCGAGCGGAAGTTTGAGAGAATGTTCACCACTCCATCCACGGGAGCCCTGAGCGTCATCTGGTTCAGATAGCCCTGCGTCCTTTCCAGGTCCCTCTGCGCCTTCTCCTTCTGCGTCTTGAGCCGTTTGAGGTCGGCCTGCTGCGACACCTTGTGGGTGTTGACCCTGGCTTTTACCAGCCCCAGGCTACCTTCGGAGACGCTGACCGTGATGCGGTTCTTCTCGCCCTCGATCGCCGAAAGAATCTCGGCTTTGCTGGCCTCCAGCTTGGCGCGCTCCAGCGAGAACTCGGAGTTCATCAGCGTCAACTGGTCGCCCTCATCGGTCATCTTGTGCGAAGCCCTGGTCTGCACTTCCTGGCTCTGAACGGTCTGAACGGTGGTCTGGCGTTCCAGGAGGGCCTGGTCCTGGCTGGCGGAGTCGAACTCGACGATGACATCGCCTTTCCGGACTGCCTTGCCGGACGCAACCAGGGACTGTATGCGCAAATTCGGCACCTGGGGCGCTTGCAGGACGATGGACCGGGTGCTCCGAACCTCCCCCCGGGTCTTCACCGCGAGAACGAACGGACCGCGGCGGACTCTCTGCGTGGGCACTTCCACCACGGTCCGCACGCCGTAGTAGTAAGCCGCGTATCCCGCTCCGCCGAACAGCAGCAGGCCCACCAGCCAGAGCGCCGCTTTTTTCTTACCGGACAAACCGTGCTTGCCGATCCTGACCTTGGGCTTGACGTCTTTGGACATATGTTCCCCGACTCGCCTGAATTACCGTTTCTTCTTGCCGGCCGCCTCCGCCGCGGCGCGATCCGTCGCAACCACGTCGCCCTTGCGCAGGCCGGACGCGACCGCCACCGACAGGAAATTCTTCTTTCCCAATTCCACCTCGCGCCTGGCCCAGCCCTCGGGCCCGCGCAGCATGACATAAGGGGTGCCCGCCGGCCCGTCCCGGAAGACCGACTCCAGGGGGGCGATGACCGCATCGGGCACGCTTTCCACGAGCAGGTCAGCGCTGACCGACAAGTCCGGGATCACCCGGGGGTCCAGTTTCAACAGACGCAGCGCCACCGGGACTTCGCTGACGTACTCGGCGCGGAAGGTGCTGGCCCGCGGCATCGCGCCGATGCCGTAGACTTCGGCCGGCAACACCAGGTCCGGGTAGGCGTCGAACCGCACGGTGGCTTTGGCGCCGACACGGACTTGCTCCGCGTCGGCCTGATTGACCGTGGCATTGACGATCATCGAGGAAAGGTCCACGATCTGCATGATCGACTGTCCCGCGCCGACCTGATCGCCGGCCTTGATCTGGGCCTGGTCGGCGCTGCCGCGCCGCTGCGTTGTCATGATCACGACCAGTCCGTCCAACGGAGCCCTGAGAATCATCCGGTCCACGTTGGCCTCGATACGTTTCAGTTCGGCGTAACCCTCGTCCCGCGACAGTTCCGCCACCTTCCACTGCGACTGGAGCGAAACCTCATTCAGCGGCACCTCCGTCTGCACCAGGTTGTAGACGGCTTCCGCCTCTTCCAGGGCCAGGCGAAACCGCTCCGTGTCGATGGCCGACCGGACGGGCGACGTCTTCAGATCCAGGCGGGCGCGGTCCACGTCCGCCACCGCTTCCTTGATCGAAAGCGCGTGGTCCTTCTCCGCCACCTCGAGTTGCGCCCGTACACTGGCCAGGTTCGCCTCGTTCTGTTCTATGCGGGTCTTGAAGTCATCCAGACGGAGCAGCATGTCCTCGCGGTCGAACTCGGCGACGATGTCCCCCTTCTTCACCATCACGCCGGGCGCGATCAAGCGGACCAGGGTCATCTGCGGGCCCTGCATCCCGCCCCGCGCCCCGGACATCATCTGCACCCCGCCTCCCCCGCCGCCACCCCCGCCGCCACCCCCGCCGCCACGAGAGCCCCGGGCGACCGTGCTGATCTCCCGGACTTCAGTCATGGAGCTGCCACGGCCGCCGCGCATCTGGGGAGCCTTGAGAATCACGTAGTTCCGCGCGGCGGTGGATCCGGTCAGGCGCAGGGTCCGGTCGAGCGGCCCGGTGGTGATCGTGGCCGCGGGCACGGTCAAAACCGGCGGTCCTCCGCCCGTGATGGGCTGCACCCGCGAGTTGACGAGGTAAGCAACCCCTGCCGCGCCGGCCGCCAACAGCACAGCCGCTACCCACCACCCCCACCTCCGCCTCTTCGGCGGCGGTGCGACCGGAAACGGCTTGGGGCGGGAAGGCGCCGGCTGCGGAAACGGTGCAGGGGAAGGCAGTCCGCTGGTCATATGCTAAACCCGTGTGCCCCTTTGAGACATGATGGTATTCCTTGTCCTCGGATTCTCCCTATCCTCATAAGTACTGACGACCTTGCGCCGCCCTAGGTTATCCCCGCCGGCCCTGAATTGAGCCCTGGTGAACCGCGGGCGGGCCGGGCTAGCCGCTCATCGAGGCCAGGAACTCGGCGTTGCTCCGGGTCTTGCCGAGCTTGTCCAACAGCAATTCCATGCACTCCACTTGAGACAATGGGCTCAATACTTTACGAAGAATCCAGACCCGGTTCAGCTCTTCCCTGGGCTGGAGGAGTTCCTCTTTTCGAGTGCCGCTCTTGTTGATGTCTATGGCCGGAAAGATCCGCTTGTCCACCAGTTTGCGGTCCAGGTGGATCTCCATGTTTCCGGTGCCCTTGAATTCCTCGAAAATGACGTCGTCCATGCGGCTCCCGGTGTCGATCAGGGACGTGGCGACGATGGTCAGCGACCCCCCCTCCTCGATGTTCCTGGCCGCTCCGAAAAACCTCTTGGGCCGTTGCAGCGCGTTGGAATCGACGCCGCCGGAGAGCACCTTGCCCGAAGGCGGCACCACCGTATTATAGGCGCGCGCCAGCCGGGTGATGGAGTCCAGCAGGATCACCACGTCCCGCCGGTGCTCGACCAGCCGCTTGGCCTTTTCGATCACCATCTCCGCTACCTGCACGTGCCGGCTGGCCGGTTCGTCGAAAGTCGAACTGATCACCTCCCCCTTCACCGAGCGCTGCATGTCGGTGACCTCCTCGGGCCGCTCATCGATCAACAGCACGATGAGGGAGACGTCCGGGTGGTTGGCGGTGATGGAGTTGGCGATGCTCTGCAAGAGCATCGTCTTGCCGGTCCGCGGAGGCGACACGATCAGCCCGCGCTGTCCTTTGCCCACGGGAGTGAGCAGGTCCATCACCCGGCCCGAGTAGTTCTCCTTGGCCGTCTCCATCCGGAGCCGCTCGTTGGGGTAGAGCGGAGTCAGGTTGTCGAAGAAGATCTTGTTCCTGGCTTCTTCGGGCGGCTCGAAGTTGATGGCATCGACCTTGATCAGCGCGAAATACCGCTCGCCCTCCTTCGGGGGCCGGATCTGGCCCGAGATGGTGTCGCCGGTACGCAGGTCGAAGCGCCGGATCTGGCTGGGCGAGACGTACACGTCGTCGGGACCGGGCAGGTAGTTGTACTCGGGAGCACGGAGGAACCCGAAGCCGTCGGGCAGGCATTCCAGCACGCCCTCGGAGAAGATCAGGCCGCTCTTCTCGGCCTGCGCCTGGAGGATCTTGAAGATCAACTCCTGTTTGCGGAGGCCGGCGGCGCCCTGCAAGCCGAACTCCTTGGCGATCTGGTTGAGCTGCTGGATGCTCATCTCCTTCAGCGCAACCAGGTCCAGCGTGGCCACGGCGGCGCCCGTCTGAGAGGCGTTCTGCGCCCCGTAGCCCTGGCGCTTGCGAGAGCCCCGCGCCGGAGCCGGACTCTCCTGCTGAGGCGGCTTGGCTTCCGCGGCGGCGGGAGGAGCGGCGGACGGCGCCGCTTCCTGTTTTTCCTGTTCTTTCTCGTTCTTATCCTGTTGGTTTGGCAAAGTAGCCTCACTCGCCGGCCGCGCGGGCCGGATCAGAAGCGGTCGGGTGTCAGTGCAGTTGCTCTTCGCCGCGCTGGGCCGGGATTTCCACCGGGGCCGCGCCCGCGGCAAGCGGCGCCGCCACGATCTCCCGCTCCAGCGCGATCTTCAGCACCTCGTCCATGGACTCGACGAAGTGCAGCTTCATTTCCTTGCGAATGGCTTCCGGAATGTCCGGAAGGTCTTTCTCGTTGTCTCTGGGGAGGACCACCTCGGAGATGCCGTGCCGGTGGGCGGCCAGCAGCTTTTCCTTCAACCCTCCGATGGGCAGCACCCGCCCCCGGAGCGTGATTTCCCCGGTCATGGCGACATTGGACCGTACCGGAATCTTGGCCAGCGCGCTGCATAGCGTCGTGGCAATCGTGATCCCGGCGGAGGGGCCGTCCTTGGGAATGGCGCCCTCCGGCACGTGGACGTGAATGTCCAGGTGGCGGTAGAAGTCCCTGGGCAGACCCAGCAGTTGCGCGCGGGAGCGGATGTAGCTCATGGCGGCCTGGGCCGATTCCTGCATCACGTCCCCGAGCTTGCCCGTGGTGGTGAGCTTCCCCTTGCCTTCCATGATGGTGGCCTCGGTGGTGAGTATCTGTCCGCCCACCTCGGTCCAGGCCAGCCCGGTGGCCGCTCCCACCTCATTCTGCTTCTCCGCCAGCAACTCGCGAAACTTAAGGGGACCAAGGTAGCCCGGCACCTTTTCGGCCGTAACCTCCGCCGTCTCCAGCTTCGACTCTTCCTTCTTCCCCGCGTTCACCACCGCCCGCGCCACCTTCCGGCAAATATTGCCGATCTCCCGTTCCAGGTTGCGGACCCCGGCCTCGCGGGTATAGTGCTGAATCAGCGTCGTGACTCCATCGTCCTGGAACCGGATCTGCTTGCCGGTGAGACCGGTCTGCTCCATTTGTTTCCGGATCAGAAACCGCTTGGCGATCTCCAGCTTCTCCAACTCCGTGTAGCCCGACAGCCGGATCACTTCCATGCGGTCCTGGAGCGCCGGAGGGACGGTATGCAAGACGTTAGCCGTGCAGATGAAGAACACCTGGCTGAGGTCGTACTCCACGTCGAGGTAGTGGTCCACGAACATGTAGTTCTGCTCGGGATCCAGCACCTCCAGCAGCGCCGCCGAGGGGTCGCCGCGGAAGTCCATGGACATCTTGTCCACCTCGTCCAGCATGAAGACCGGGTTCCGGGTGCCGGCCTTTTTCATCATCTGGATGATCTGCCCGGGAAGAGCGCCGATGTAGGTTCTCCGGTGTCCCCGGATCTCCGCCTCGTCCCGCACGCCGCCGAGCGAAAGGCGCACGAACTGGCGCCCCGTGGCCCGCGCGATCGACATTCCGAGCGACGTCTTTCCCACTCCCGGAGGTCCCACGAAACAGAGGATGGAGCCTTTGGGGTGCTTGACCAGCCGCCGCACGGCCAGGAACTCCAGAATCCGCTCCTTGATCTTCTCCAGCCCGTAATGGT
Organism: Bryobacterales bacterium; assembly: GCA_020851555.1. Taxonomy (GTDB): domain Bacteria; phylum Acidobacteriota; class Terriglobia; order Bryobacterales; family Bryobacteraceae; genus DTKY01. Next base: position 188,709 of record JADZCM010000017.1, read on the forward strand.
CGGACTCCAGGACCGCCTCCGCGTGTTTCAGGTCGCGGATCTCCCGGCTGCGCTTCTTCCACGGCACCGCCAGAAGCCAATCCAGGTAATTGCGTGAGACGGTCGATTCGGCGGACATGGGCGGCATTCCCTCCAGCCGTTTCAACTCCGCCAGCGCCTTCTGCTTGGCGTCCGGGCTCATGCCGGCCGTCTCGATCTTCTTCTTCAGCTCGTCGTACTCGCTCTTCTCTCCGCGGCCCAGTTCCTTCTGGATGGCCTTGATCTTCTCGTTCAGGTAGTACTCTTTTTGGGCCTTCTCCATCTGGCGCTTCACGCGCCCCTGGATGGTGCGGTCCATGTTCAGCTTCTCGATCTCGATGTCCAGAATGTCGGCCACGCGAGCCAGCCGCTCCACCGGGTCGAAGATCTCCAGCAGTTCCTGCTTCTCTTCGATGGTCAACTGGAGGTTGGCGCCCACCGTGTCGGCCAGCCGACCGGGATCGTCCACCCGGATGGCGGCGATCATGGTCTCGTAGTTCAGGTTCTGGCTGAGCTTGACGTATTGTTCGAAGAGCGTGGTCACCCGGCCGACCAGCGCCTCCAGTTGCGGCCCGGACTCAACCTTGAAGGAGAACGTCCGCACCGTGGCCCGGAAATAGCCCTCTTCCGCATCGACCGAGATGGTCTTGGCCCGGTCCATGCCTTCCACCAGGACTTTGATGTTGCCGTCGGGCAGCTTGAGGCTTTGCACGATGTTTACGATCGTGCCCGCCTGGTAGATCTCGTCGGGCTTCGGCTCGTCCACCGATGCATCGTGCTGGGTGGCGAGGAAGATGCGCTTGTCCGCCGCCAGCGCCTCTTCCAGGGCGCGCACGCTCGACTCCCTGCCCACCACGAACGGGGTCATCATGTGCGGGAAGATGACCACGTCGCGGACGGGCATCATGGGCAGCCGTTTCGTCTCCGAGCGTTCTCTTGAGGTCAGCATGCGATTCTTTGATTTGTCCCCTGGGTGGGCGGTGCAACTACAACCGCTGGCGTTCACTGCCCGACAGCCCGCGGGCGCCCAGTTCAGCCCGGCGCGGCGGTGCTTCCCAGTCCGCGCCTCTCTAGCCGGCCTTCTCGAGCAGCGCCAGGTCGATCTTCTGCCGCATCACCATCTCCTTGGTCACAAGGAACTCTCGAACCTTCCGGTAGGACGGGAGATAGTACATAAGGTCGAGCATCAGGTCTTCGAGGATCATGCGGAGGCCGCGAGCCCCCACCTTGCGCTCCATCGCCAGGGCGGAAACCGCTTCGAGCGCTTCGTCGCTAAACTTCAGTTTAACATTCTCGAACTCGAATAGCCTCTGGTACTGCTTGATGATGGCGTTCTTGGGCTTGGTGAGGATCTGCATCAAGGCGTCCCTGTCCAGGTCTCCCAAAACGGAGACCACCGGGAGGCGGCCCACAAACTCGGGGATGAAGCCGAACCGTATAAGGTCGATGGGCTGCACTTCCGCCAGCAGTTCCGTATCGCGGCGGGCGGCCGTCCGGCGGGCTCCGTCGGGACGCTGCTCTTCGGCCAGGAAGCCCATTGCCTTGCGGCCCACGCGGCGCCCAATGACCTTCTCCAACCCGATAAAGGCCCCGCCGCAGATGAAGAGGATGTTGGAGGTCTCCACCGGCGTGAATTCCTGGTGTGGATGCTTGCGGCCGCCCTGCGGAGGCACGTTGGCGATGGTCCCCTCCAGGATCTTCAGCAACGCCTGCTGCACGCCCTCTCCGGAAACGTCGCGCGTAATCGAGGGATTCTCGTCCTTGCGGGCGATCTTGTCAATCTCGTCGATATAGATGATGCCCTGCTGGCAGCGCTGCACGTCCCAATCCGCGTTTTGCAGCAGACGCAGGACGATGTTCTCGACATCCTCGCCGACGTAGCCCGCCTCCGTCAACGTGGTCGCATCCACGATGGCGAACGGCACCTCCAGCGTGCGGGCCAGAGTCTGGGCCAGCAGAGTCTTGCCGGTGCCGGTCGGGCCGATCAGCAGGATGTTGGACTTGGCCAGCTCCACGTCCCCGCCGCGGTTCCGGTTCATCTGGACCCGTTTGTAGTGGTTGTAAACGGCCACGGCGAGCTTCTTTTTGGCCGCTTCCTGCCCGATCACGTACTGGTCCAGGTACTCCTTCATCTCCAGGGGCTTGGATAGCCTGGGCGAACCGGCGTGAGGACGCTCGTTGCGGTCGTCGTCCAGAATCGAGTTGCAGACGGAGATGCACTCGTCGCAGATGTAGGCGCGCGGGTAGTCGCTGGGAGAGGAGATCAGCTTGCCGACAAGGTCCTGGCTCTTGTGGCAGAACGAGCAGCGCAATGATTCGTCCGGACCGCTCCGCTTCACCAGTCAGCTCCCGGCCTGCTGCATCGGACCCACGGCATCAATCAAACCCCACCATATTATGACTCAGCACGTCCGTCTCAAGCAATGGTTTTGGAGTCCTGGACCGCCACGGCCCCTCGGGCCTAGTCCTCGGCCACCTTTCCGGCGTGCTCAAAGAGGAAGTTCAGGGTCTTCTCCGTCCGGATGTGCGCGGCGATCCGCCCGAGTCCGCCGTCCTTCTCCAGCCTCCGCCGCAGTGCGGCCGGCGCCTCCCTTTCCTGCCGCGCCAGGCGCTGCACTTCCCGGTCTACTTCCTCGTGCGTGACCTCGATGGCCTCGCGCTCCGCGATGCGGTCCAGGAGCATGGAAGCCTTCACGTCCTTCGTAGCCCGTTCTCTCTGTGAGTCTCTGATTTTGTCCCAATCCAGCTTGACCGAGTTCAGGTCCATTCCCTGAGCCACCAGGGAGCGCAGGTACTGCTCCACCTGCCTCTCGATCTGGCGCTCCACCAGAGCCTCGGGCACCGGGAAATCGTGCGCCTGGACCAACTGGTCCACGAGCTTGGTCTTAGCCTCCTGCTGGGCCAAAAACTCCTGCTCCCGCACCAGCGCCTTCCGAACCTCCTCCCGTAGCTCCTCCAGGCTCTGAAAATCGCCCACTTCGGAGGCGAACTCGTCGTTCAGTTCAGGAAGTTCCTTGCGCCGGATGCCGTTGAGCACCGCCCGGAAGCGGACCGTGTGGCCCGCGAGTTTCCGGTCGCCGAAGTCCTCCGGGTAGCTCACCTCGAATTCGGTCTGATCGCCGGGGGTAAGACCGCGGAGGTTCGCACTGAACGCCTCGAATGTCTCCTCGGCGCCAATCTCGACGACTACTTCGTCCTGGTGGGAGAGACCCAGTTCCTGCTGGCCGACAGGGTCCAGGGACACCACGGCAAAATCGCCGTCGCCCACGGGCCGGGGCGCTTCGTTGACGAATTGCGCCTTCTGGCCGCGCAGTTGCTCAAGCCGACGGGCGACATCCTCGTCCGTGACTTTGGGACCGCGGTAACCGACCGTCAGTCCCCGGTAGGAACCAAGCTCGAATTCCGGGGTGACCTCGAACTCCGCCTTGAACCTGAGCGGCTCTCCCGCGTGGTAGTGCACGTCGGTGACGTCCGGCGTGCCGACTACCCGCAGATTCTGATCCTCGGCGGCTTTGTGGAAGTGCTTCGGAACCAGGGCCCGGACGACTTCCTCACGAATGTCGCCGGCGAAACGGGATCGAATCAGAGCCGGGGGCGCCTTCCCCGGGCGGAAACCCGGCAGCTTCACGCGCGCTCTCAACGACTCGACCACCCGCGCCGTCTCCTGTTCCACCTCGGCGGCGGCGACGGTTATCTCGATGGCCCGCTTACAGGTCTCCGGCACAAAGCCCTCAGGTCCCTTCGTTCCAGGAAGCAAGATACTTCTCCTGCTCCGGGGTCAGCCGGTCGATCTTCACGCCCATCGCCTCCAGCTTCATCCTGGCGACCTCCTGATCAATGGCCTCCGGCACCGCATAGACCTTTTTCGCCAGGGAGGCGTGGTTCTTGACCAGGTACTCGACCGAGAGCGCCTGATTGGCGAAGCTCATGTCCATGACGGAGGCGGGATGGCCCTCCGCGGCGGCCAGGTTGATGAGCCGCCCGTCGGCCAGCAGATAGATCCGGCGGCCGTCCTTCATCGCGTACTCCTCCACGAATTCACGGACGGTGCGGTGCGAAGAGGCCGCGCGCTCCAGGGTTTCGATGTCGATCTCCACGTTGAAGTGGCCTGAATTGGAGAGGATCACTCCGTCCTTGAAGCGTTCGAAATGCTCGCGGGCGACCACGGACTTGTTGCCGGTCACGGTGACCACCACGTCGGCGATGGGCGCGGCTTCCGCCATGGTCATGACCCGGAAGCCGTCCATGAGAGCCTCGATGGCCTTGATGGGGTCGATTTCGGTGACGATGACGTGAGCGCCGGCCCCGCGCGCCCGCATGGCCAGGCCGCGGCCGCACCAGCCGTATCCGGCCACCACGAAGTTGGTCCCCGCCAGCAGCACGTTGGTCGCGCGCAGGATGCCGTCGATGGTGCTCTGCCCGGTGCCGTACCGGTTGTCGAAGAAATGCTTGGTCAGCGCGTCGTTCACCGCCACGATGGGATACCGGAGCACGCCCTCCTTGGCCATGGCCCGCAGGCGGATGACGCCGGTCGTGGTCTCTTCGGTGCCGCCGAGGACATTGGCCGCCAGATCCAGCCGGTCCGTGTGAAGGATGCCCACCGTGTCGGCCCCGTCATCCATCGTGATGTGAGGCTGGTGGTCAAGCGCCGCGGCGATGTGAGAGTAGTACTGCTCGTTGCTCTCGCCCTTGATGGCAAAAACCGGGATTCCGTAGTCCCGCACCAAAGTCGCGGCGACGTCATCCTGCGTCGACAGGGGGTTGGAAGCGCAGAGCGCCACAGAGGCCCCGCCGTCCCGCAGAGCGATCATGAGGTTGGCGGTCTCGGTGGTCACGTGCAGGCAGGCCACGATGCGAATGCCCGCCAGCGGCTGCGTCGAGATGAACCGTTTGCGTATGGCCTGGAGCACGGGCATGGACTGAAAAGCCCATTCCGTTCTCCGCTTCCCTTTGTCGGCTAGCGAGAGATCGCGTATATCGTACTGCACTTGAGTCTGCGTGTTGGCTGGCATCAAGATCTCCAAATTGCCGGCGCCGCCCCCCGCGGGGCGCGGCCGGCCGTCTCAGCGGCTCGCCGCTGACAGGGCGCCCACCGCCGCCTGGAGTTGGGCGGCCTTATCCGTGGCCTCCCAGGTAAAGGCCGCCTCGCTCCGGCCAAAGTGCCCGAAGGCCGCTGTCTTCTGGTAAATCGGACGCCGGAGCTTCAGATAGTCGATCATCCCCTTGGGCGTGAGCGGGAAGTACTCCCGGACAAGCTCCACCAGGCGGTTCTCGTCGAGGCTCCCGGTCCCGAACGTGTTGACGGCCACGGATACCGGGTCCGCCACTCCAATGGCATAGGCCAGTTGGACCTCGCACCGCTTGGCCAGCCCCGAGGCAACGATGTTCTTGGCGACATACCGCGCCATGTAGCAGGCGGAACGGTCCACCTTGGTGGGGTCCTTCCCCGAGAAGCAGCCTCCGCCGTGCCGACCCATCCCGCCGTAGGTGTCCACGATGATCTTGCGCCCGGTGAGTCCGGTGTCCCCGTGCGGCCCGCCCACAACGAACCGGCCGGTGGGGTTGATGTGGTACTTCGTCTCCCCGTTCACCATCTCCGCCGGGATGATGGGATCGATGACTTCGCGGCGGATTTCGGCCCGCAGTTGCGGCGTCGGCACGTCTTCGCCGTGCTGGCTGGAGACGACCACCGAATCGACTCTCACCGGCCTGCCGTGCTCATACTCCACGCTGACCTGGCTCTTGCCGTCCGGCCTGAGGTAGTCCAGAATGCCGGCCCGCCGGACCTCGCTCAACCGCTGCACCAGCTTGTGCGCGAGCATGATGGGCAGAGGCATCAACTCGGCCGTCTCATCGCAGGCGTAGCCGAACATCAGCCCCTGATCGCCGGCGCCGCCCGTATCCACGCCCATGGCGATGTCCGGCGACTGGCTCTGGATCGTATTGATGACGCCGCAGGTTTCCGCGTCGAACCCGTAGGCCGCGTCCGTGTACCCTATGCTCTTGATCACCCCGCGCGCGATTCGGGGAACGTCCACGTAGGTGGTGGTGGTGATCTCGCCCGCCACAAGGCAAAGGCCGGTGGTCACGAGCACCTCACAGGCCACCCGGCCCGTGGGGTCCTCTTTCAGGACCGCGTCCAGCACGGCGTCGGAAATCTGGTCCGCCATCTTGTCGGGATGGCCTTCGGTAACCGACTCCGAAGTAAAAAGCTCTTTACGAACTGCCACGTGCGATATCCTCCTTGGTTGGCACTTCACGGGGCGGGCCACATGGACGACGCCGGCGAGAAAGCCGCCGGCCCGAGTCGCTTCTCCAGCCCAGCGGGACCGGCCTCGGGTAACAGGTCCGAAAACACAAGTCTAGCCGACCGCCAAGGTCGGGTCAAACGCATCACCCTGAAGACACCTTCACGGGGCTAAGGCGCCAGCGGCCGGCTGTTCCCTCCGAGGCCGCGCACACGCAGTTTCACGCGGGCCTCAACCTCGCCGCCCCGGCCGGGAGCAGGTCATCACTTCACCAGCGGGGTGAGAACGATGTTCCGGAATTCCACCGGACCATGATCTCCCTGCAAGGAAATGGGGCCCGGTTCTCCTTCGTTGGGATCGTGCCCCATGGCGGTCAACCCCTCGACGAACCCCTTGTCAATCACGGTCTTCCCGTTGAGAATCACGGTGAGGTCCCGTCCGATGAGCGTGATGTCGTAGCTCTGCCATTCGCCGGCGGGAAGGCTGGCGTCGAAGGCGGGCGCAATCCGGCTGTACAGGGCGCTATTGCTGTGTGTGTTGGGCGGCTTGCCGTGGTCGTCCTGAATCTGAATCTCGTACCGGCCCCTCAATCCGATGCCGCTGTTGCTGCCCGAGGGGATGCGATACTCCAGGTGCAGCCTGAAGTTCCAGAATCTCGCGGCGCTGACCAGGTTGGCTCCCCCGCCCGGCGCTCTCAGGACGCCGTCGGCCGCGGTCCACTCCATCTTGCGGTCCTTCTCCAGGGCTGTCCACCCCTCCAGGTTCCGGCCGTTGAACAGCCGCACCGGCTTGCCTTCCCGCCACGTGCCGTCATCCTTTTCTTTGATGTCCGGCGCGCGCACGCCCACCCATTGTGTCGGCGGCCGGTCCGAGCCCTCGGTCACCGCGGTGCCCACGAGTTTCGAGCCCGACAAGCGCGCACGGTAGACGCTATGCACTGCCACAGGCTCCTCCCCCTGGCTGCGCCGCTGCTTGTAGCGGAATCCGAACACGAGTTCCCCGCCGCTGACGGAAACCTCGTCGGCCACGTTCAGGTCGCCTCCGTAGGCGCTCACGAAGCGGACTTTGGGCGACGGCGTGCCCGCGCCTTGCACCTCCAGCCACCAGGCGCGTGCGCCGGCGGAAACGCTGATGTCCCACCTGCCGTTGTAGTCGGCGTCCGCCGCGAAGGCGCACGTTCCCGCCAGCACCAGCCATGCCAGCCTGTGTTTCATGACTCCTCCCCTTTTGCGCGCTAGACCAGTATACCCGGCATCCGGCCTGGACGGCGAGACTTCGCTGGAAATCCATGTGTTGAGCCATCCCTTCTTAAGTACTAGTACCAACTGCTGGAACCCGGCTATTCCACGCCTTACTCCGGGCTAGTAGTATTCACTGAGGCGGAGGCAGGAAAAGCCTATTGTGATGGACCACGGCGAACTGTCGCAGCACGGGCCGGAAGGGCCCCACCTCTCCACCCGTTCGGTACTGTACAGGCGGATCTGGACCGTCTTCCACAAGTTGCTCGTCTGGCTGGCGGTCCTGACGACGGCGGGTTTGGTCTTGGTCTGGCTGGTCGCCGCGGAAATCGGGACATGCCAACGGATGGCCAGGCAAGGCCTGGCGGCGGCCCATGACCTTGCGGACCGGGTCCTGAAACCCTCGTCCAAAGCCGCGGCAGAGGGTTTGGACCTGGCAGTGCAAGCTGCGGAGCTCCAGCAGATGACCGACGGTTTGGATGAGGAGATGGGAGGCATCGCCGGGCGGTTGCTTCCTCCCGAGAGCCAGGCAGGCATGGCGAATCTGCGAGACTCCCAGGGGCGAGTGCTGGCCATCTTGTCCGAGAACGGCAGCCTCTCGGCGGAGCGCCGAGCCCGGCTGGCGGATGCGCTGGACACCCACGCGCGGGCCTGGCTGGAACTGGCGATCTGCCTCACCAACAGCCGCTGGGCGGCCCACAGGGTGCCGGCTTTCACGGGTATCCTGGTCTGCCTCCTCATGGTGGCAACGGCTTTCTCGGCGACCCTTGAGTCGAGGTTCCGGACGCGGGGCATGGTCTCCGCGCTCGAAGGAATGGTGGAGCAGGTCCGCCAGGGCGAGCTTTTTGTCACCGAGGCCGCCGCCGCAGGGGAGACGCCGGACACGCACCGGACCGCGGCCTTGCCCGGAGTGTCAGAGACTTTCGCTCTGCTCGTCCGGTCCTTGCGCGGCCGCCACCAGGCGATGATGAAGATGCTGGATCTTCTCTCTCCGGGCGTCGCGGTCCTCTCGGCGGACTGGCGTGTTCAGGCCGTAAACGAGTCCTTCTGCCGCATGCTTGGGGTGTCGCGGACCTCGGCGTTGGGCAGACGGCTGGAGGAGATCTTCCCGGAGGCTGCCGAGGAGTGGCGCGCCGCGGCTTCGGGGGCCGCGGCCGGCGGATCGGACTTCCAGGTCCGCGACGGGCGGTCGGGGCCCGTGTACCGCTCCCGTATTTCGCAGGTGCTCCCGGGCAGCCGGGATGCCGCCGGGTATGTCCTGCTTCTGGAAGACCCCAGCGACCTGCCGCACGCCGACGCCGGCGCGCGGGAGCTGAACAGGCTCCACGAGTCGATCCTGGAGGGCGTGGCCGAGGCCCTGATCATCATCGACCGGCAGGGTGTGATCAAGGGCGCGAACTCGATGGCGGCCGGCATGTTGGGCTACAACCGGGCTGAACTGGCCGGCATGCCGCTTCAGCGGATGCAGCAGCAGACCGCCGACCCGGCCCAATCCACACTCGAGACGTACCTGTCGTCCCCGGCGTTGAACCTGGACAACGCGGCGGTCAAGGCCCGGCTGGTTAGAAAGGACGGCGGCGTGTTTTCCGCCGAATTCAGGTTCCGCGATCTGGGTTTGGAGGGCGCTGCCGGGTACCTGGTCAGCCTGCACGACGTGACGCAGGACGAACTGGCGGAATTGCTCTCCTGCGACCGGCTGCGGGTTATCGAACTGATCGCCCGGAATCAACCGCTCGAGTTGGTGCTGTCCAACGTGACGAGCCTCATCGAGCACCAGATGCCCGGATCCTGCTGCACGGTTCTGCTGGCCAAGGGTGAGCAACTGACTCCGGCGGCCGGCCCCAAGCTGCCCCCCCTGTTGCGGCAGTGTCTTCAGAACCTCACGATTGAGACGGCGGTCGGCCCCGCGATTGACTCCTTTTTCGAGGGGAAGACCGTGGCGGTGGCCGATCTGGCCTCCATGCCGGGCGGCGGCCTGCGCTCCGTGGCGCTGGACTACGGCCTCCGCTCGTACATGGCCGCGGCCATCTTCTCGAGCGAAGGAAGGGTGGTGGGCATGATCGTCGTGTACCGGCCTCAAGCCGCCGAGCCGCCCCCGGCACAATCGGATCTGCTCCAGCTTGCCAGCCGCCTGGCCTCCGTCTGCATTGAACAAAGCGAGCTGAACGGGCAGTTGGCGTTTCGCGCCCAGCACGACGCGCTCACCGGCCTGCTGAACCGGCCGAGCTTCGAGGACCGGTTGAAGCAGGCCATCGCGCAGGCGGGAAGGCACAAGCGGCTGTTGGGCGTCCTGTCAGTCGACATGGACCGGTTCAAGGTGGTCAACGACACCCTGGGACACGCCGCCGGAGACGACCTTATCCGGCAGGTCGCGCGCCGTCTGGCGTTGTGCCTCCGGGAAACCGATGTGCTGGCGCGGTGGGGCGGAGACGAGTTCGTAATCGGTCTGCTGGACGTTCGTGATCATCAGGACCCGGCGCGTGTCGCGGAAAAGGTGCTGGAGGCGCTCAAGCAGCCCTTCCCGGTTGCGGAACGCCAGGTGAAGGCGGGCGTGAGCATCGGGGTCAGCGTGTATCCCCAGGACGGAACGGACGTGGCCACGCTGGTCCGCCGGGCCGACATGGCCATGTATCGCGCCAAGAGAAGCGGCCGCAACGCCTACCGCTGCTACGACACCGAACTCGGGGAGTCCGATCAGCACCGGCTCGAGATGGAGACCGAACTCCAGGGGGCGCTGGACCGCGGAGAGCTGACGCTGCACTACCAGCCCCTGGTCAACCTCCGGACAGGCGCCCTGGCAAGCCTGGAAGCGCTGATGCGGTGGCGCAGCCCGCGATTCGGCCTGGTCCCGCCCTCTTCCTTCATCCCCATCGCGGAGGAGACCGGGCTGGTGGTTCCCATCGGCACCCATGCGATTCGGGAGGTCTGCCGCCAGATCAAGGCATTCGAGAAAGCCGGCTGCGGCCGGGTCTGCATATCGGTGAACGTCGCCAGCGTGCAGTTCGCCCGCCCGGACTTCGTGGACCTGGTGGCGGATGCCGTTCGCGAGGCGGGGATCGACCCGGATTGCCTGGAGCTCGAGCTGACGGAGAGCACGCTGATGGACGTGGCCGACGGATCCGCCTCCAGCATGGTCCGGCTGAGGGACCTGGGGGTGCGGATCTCGGTCGATGACTTCGGGGTGGGGTACTCCTCGCTCGGCTATCTTCAAAGGCTGCCCATAGACAGCCTCAAAATCGACCGTTCTTTTGTGAGCGAACTCGGCGCTTCCTCCCGGACGCCGCTGCTCATCGAGTCGATTGTCTCGCTGGCGCGAAGCCTCGGCATGAAGACGACCGCCGAGGGCGTCGAGACCGTCCGTCAGCTTCACGCGCTGGAAGAGGCCGGATGCGACATCGGCCAGGGCTACCTGCTTGGCAGACCGCTGCCGGCCCGGGATCTCTTGCCGCAACTCCTGTTGCAGCCGGAGGCTCCCAAGTGGCTTTTCCGGTCGGGAGCCGCCACGCTCACCCTTCCCAGCCGCCCGCCCAGGATCCGGGAACTGCGCCCTCCGCTCATGGCCGCTCCGCTGCGCAGAGCGCTGGGCAAGGCGTCCGCCGTGTAGGCCGGCGGTTCCGGCCGGCGCGGACCCCGGCCGTTCACTTATTCGGGAAGCCGGGGTGCGACTTGACCTCGCGGATCTGTAGAATGTGCCGCTGGCAGTGGGTGGAGATTAGCAGCAGCCACTGGTACGCATCGCTCTGCTCCCGCTGCACGAAGTGTCCGCGGAGATCGTCGTTGGTCGTTCGCGCGTATTCGAGCATCCGGGCGCGCAGCTTGCGGAAGGCCGCCAGGCCCGCTTTGATGTCTTTCAATTTACCCGAGGGCAGTTCGGTTGTCACGGCCGGCGCGCGGTTGGTGCGATCGATGCCGTACCAGAGGACACTGTCATCGCTATCGTTGAGCCTGCGGTCGCCGATGGGGGTTTTCAGGGCTTTCTGAAGATCCTGCCAGTAGATGGGCTCGCAGACCACGAGATGATCGAGGTTTTCCAGGATGCTCCAGACGCCGGGCGCCGGACGGAATTGCAGTTGTGCGGGGGTCAGGCCGGAAACCTCGTCCGCCAGCCAGCTTTCCGTCATCTCGAGGTGAGCAACCAGGCGTTGCCGTTCGAGACGGGTCATGGGGGCGGCCCCCAGCAGGCCGGTCCCCAGGATCGCGATCAAACAAGCGGATCTCATGTTCAAAGCGTCCTGCCGAGGCGCTCGAGCAGCCTCGCGGTGTATTCCTTGTTGACGCGGGCCGGGGAGTTGGGATCCACGGCGGGCAGAGTCTTCAACCGGTCTTTCAGGGGCGCCGCCTTCGGGCCCAGTGCATCGATGGCGTTGAGGGCCTGCAAGGCGCAGTAGCTCCCGTTCTTCACCGAATCCGCAAGCTGGATGAGTGCTTCCAGCGCCGGGGCCAGGTCCCCTTCATCGCCGTACCGGCCAAGCGCCTCGGCGGCGGCGATTCGCACGCTGGGAGAAGCGTCTGCCATCGCCTTGACCAGCGCATCGTGCATGGCTTTCACCGCGGCCTCGCCGCGCATCAACGCGCCCATCGCGCCCCAGTAGCGCACGCCGGCGTCGGAATCCTCCAGGGCCTTAAGCAGTCCGGAAACGCCGCCCTGGAGGGAACTGGCTAGCTGCGCGGCCGCGAGCACCCGTTCCAGCGGGTAGCGCCGGGCGTCGTGCCCTACCTCGTACGGTGTGGAACCCGCGGCGCGCGCCTGGAACTCGGCCTCCGGCAGCAGCCCCACGTCCCGCACGGCGATCTCATGTTCCGTATGGGCTTTGCGGAATCGCTCCAGCGTCGATTTGTGCTCCGGCGAAGACGCCAGGTTGGCTACCTCGTCGCGGTCGGTCTGAAGGTCGTAAAGCTCTTCCGGCGGCTTGGTCTCCCAAAAATAGGTCTGTGGGGGCTTGAGCTTGCCTTCCCGGTAGAGACGATCCCAAACCGCCGTCGTCGGGGTGGCCCACATGTAGGCGATGTGCTGGCCATAGATTCTGTGGGGATGGTAGTTGCGAATGTAGACGTAGCGCTGGTCGCGGACGGTTCGCATCAGGTCATAACGCTCGTCCATACGGCCGCGGAAACCGAAGGAGTAAGCGCGCGGCTGCGTCTCGAAAGGCCCGGCGAACGCCTGTCCTTGATAAAAGGCGGGCGGCTTGACACCGGCCAGGCTGAGCATTGTGGGCGCCAGATCCACGAACCCGATCAGGCGGCCGCTCCGCGCGCCCACGGCGTAGTCCTTCGGCGCCAGATGGCGGAACTTCTCAGGGAACGCCGCCACGATGCAGACCTGCAAGCCGGAGTTGTAGGGGAAGCGCTTGGAACGCGGCATTCCGGAGCCATGGTCGCCATAGAAGAAGACGATGGTGTCCCCGGCGAGACCGTCTTCCTCCAACTCGTCCAGGCGGACCTGGACCTGCTTGTCCATGGTGGTGATGTTGTCGTAGTACTGCGCCCAGTCGCGCCGCACCTCGGGCGTGTCGGGATGATAGGCGGGGACGCGGACGCGAGCCTGGTCATGGAGGGTGGGACCGGTCTTGTTGCGAATCTGGCCTTCGTGGGTGGATTCGTAGTTGAAGACCGCGAAGAAGGGCTGTCCGGGAGCGCGGTTGCGCCAGTGGCCGGCCTGGCTGGATTCGTCCCAGGTCCCTTCGGGTTTCTCCAGGTTATAGTCTTCTTTCAGATTGTTCGTGCAGTAGTAACCCGCCTCGCGCAGGTAGCCGGGGAACATCTTCCAGCCGGCCGGCATGCGAGTCATGGAGCGCATGTGCTCGGAGCCCGTGGCGGTGGGATAGACGCCCGAAATGATGGTTGTGCGGGCCGGAGCGCAAACCGGCGCGTTGGACCAGGCATTGCCGTAGACGCACCCACGCCCCGCGAGGCGGTCGAGGTTCGGGGTCACCGAGTAAGCGTCGCCGCAGGCGCCGAGGTGCGGCCCGGTGTCCTCACAGGTGAGCCACAGGATATTCGGGCGCGGCGGCTGCGCGGAGCGGACCAGGGGTGCGCCGGCTAGGCCCGCCACTCCCGTCAGCAGCGCCCGCCGGGACGCGATCGAGCCCGCTTTTGCGGCCATGCAACCTCCTAACCGGGGCTAATGCTGCTCCTTCTCGTATTCTCCCCGCTTTTGGGCTTCCTTGACCGTCCAGAGGAACAGCCGGTGTCCTTCCAGCTCGAGGGTCTCTTCCGGCTTCCAGTCGTCCAGGTCGAAGTCATGGGCGACGATACGGGTTCCGACCTTAAGCTCCTGCCACAGCTTCGGGCGAAGTCTCGCCAGGCGCGCCGGCAGCAGATAAAGAGTCACGACGGTAGCCGGGCTGATGTCCGCCTTGAACAGGTCCCCGTTGATGAACTTGACGCGGCCGGTCACGCCGGCGGCTTCCGCGTTCTCGTTGGACTCCTTGATCCGCTCGGGGTTTATGTCGACCCCGACCCCGCGCGCTCCTAGTTTGGCTGCGCTGATGACGATGCGGCCGTCACCGCATCCCAGGTCGAACACCACGTCGTCCTTTGTGACCTTTGCGAACTTCAGCATCTCGTCCACGACCTCCTGCGGCGAGGGCACGTAGACCGGCGTGGGGAGCGAGTCCTCGTAGTCCTCCTGCTGGGCGAATGCCGGGGCGAGGAAAAGCCCGGCGAACAGCAGCGCCAGGCAGAGCCTCTTACTAGACGTCATTGTAGTTTCTTAATCCTTCCAAAACGGGTTACGGCGGCGACCGAATCAGTATACATCAGGGTATAAGCCGGGCCTGTACGCTACAATAGCCTCTTCATGGGCAGCCTTCTGGAGGGCAAGACCGCCCTTATCCTGGGAATCGCCAACCGCTGGAGTCTGGCATACGCCATCGGAGAGTCCTTCCGGCGCGAGGGCGCGCGCCTTATCCTCACTTATCAGGGCGAGCGTCAGCGGCAAAGTGTCGAGGAACTGGCGAAGGAGTTGGGAGCCGGTCGGACCCTGGCCTGTGACGTGTCGCAGGATGAACAACTGGTCCGCCTGGCGGAGGAACTCCAGGGGGAGGATTTGCGGGCGGTGATCCACAGCATCGCCTTCGCGGAACGGCAGGATCTGTCGCGGCCCTTCCACCAGACCTCCCGGTCGGGCTTTCTGCTGGCCCAGGACATCAGCGTCTACTCGCTGGTCTCACTGGCCAGGGCGCTCTCCCCGCTGATGCCGTCGGGCGGTTCCATCACCACGCTGACGTATCTCGGATCGAACCGCGTCATCCCCAACTACAACGTGATGGGCGTGGCCAAGGCCGCGCTGGAATCGGCCGTCCGCTACCTGGCGAGCGACCTGGGGCCGCAAGGCATCCGCGTGAACGCCATCTCGGCCGGCCCGGTGAAGACCGCGTCGGCGAGAGCCATCAAGGACTTCACCAGCGTCCTGGATTTCGTCGCCGGGCGCGCTCCCTTGCGGCGCAATACCGATCCCGCCGAAGTCGCCGACGCAGCCGTCTTCCTGGCGAGCGATCTGGGCCGCGGCGTCACCGGAAACGTGCTCTACGTCGACGCCGGGTTCC
The DNA here is from genome assembly GCA_020851555.1 of Bryobacterales bacterium. Taxonomy (GTDB): domain Bacteria; phylum Acidobacteriota; class Terriglobia; order Bryobacterales; family Bryobacteraceae; genus DTKY01. Next base: position 203,760 of record JADZCM010000017.1, read on the forward strand.
AGATCATGGGCCTGTAGTTTGACACGCCTCTGAGGCGGTTTCTATCATGAAATTGCTGCCCAGTGCAGGAGCCTGAGCATTCTCCGAGATACCAATATGATCAAGGTTGACGGGCTGACCAAACGCTACGCACGCACAGTCGCCGTGGACGATATCTCCTTCGAGGTGGAGAAGGGCAGGATTGTCGGTTTCCTGGGGCCGAACGGCGCGGGTAAGACCACCACCATGCGCGTACTGACCTGCTTCCTTCCGCCCACCCGCGGCGGCGTGGAAGTCGGCGGCTTCGACGTCCTCAAGCAGCCGCTGGAGGTGAAGAGACGTATCGGTTACCTTCCGGAGACGCCGCCTCTTTACCCGGAGATGGAGGTCACCGAGTATCTCAACTTCGTCGCGAGCTTGAAGAGGATACCCAAAGCGGAAACCAGGCAGCGGGTGGACCAGGCCATTGAGCGCTGCTCCCTCGGCGAAGTGCGGAACCTGCTCCAGAGCAAGCTCTCCAAGGGCTACCGGCAGCGCGTGGGACTGGCGCAGGCCATCATCCACAATCCCGACGTTCTGGTCCTGGACGAGCCCACCGCGGGCCTGGACCCCAAGCAGATTCTGGAAACCCGGCAGCTCATCAAGAACCTGGCGGGCGACCATACCATCATCCTCAGCACGCACATCCTGCCCGAGGTGGAGCAGACCTGCGAGCAGGTGATCATCATCAACAAAGGCAAGCTGGTGGCCAAGGACACGGTCGACAACCTGACGCGCCGGCTGAGAGGGAGCGAGGCCGTCGCCGTCGAGGTGGAAGGCCGGGACGGCCCTCTGGACGCCGGCGAGGTGCGGCAGCGGCTGGAACAGGTTCCCGGCGTCAGCCGCGTCCTGGCCAAGGCCGGCGGCCAGAACCGCTGCTCCTTCGAGGTGGAGAGCCTCCAGGGCCGGTCGATACGCGCCGAGATGGCCCGCGCCGTCGTCGAGGCCGGCTGGAACCTGACCGAACTGCGGCCCGTCGCTTTCAGCCTCGAAGAGATCTTCCTGCAATTGACGGCTTCCGAAGAGCCGGCCGCCGCGGGAGGTGAGAAGTGAGGAACACCTGGGCCATCTATCGCAAAGAACTGAAGAGCTACTTCGCCTCCCCCATCGCCTACCTGCTGATGGCGGCGTTCGCCCTGATCTTCGGCTACTTTTTTTACGCCGCGACGGCCATTTTCGTGACCCGCGGCATGGAGTCGCAGATGATGGGCCGGGGGATGCCCATGGACATGAACGAGTGGGTGATACGCCCGCTGCTGATGAACGTCAGCGTGATCGCGCTGTTTCTCATCCCCATGATCACCATGCGGCTGTTCGCCGAGGAGAAACGCTCGGGCACCATCGAACTGCTCATGACTTCGCCGGTGCGCGACGTCGAGATCATCGCCGGGAAGTGGCTTGCCGCCGAGACGCTGCTGGCGAGCATTCTGGGCATTTCGGCGCTCAACCTGATCTTCCTTTTCATTCACGGCCAGCCCGACTGGCGGCCGATTCTGATCGGCTACCTGGGGTTGCTTCTCCAGGGAGGAGCGCTGCTGGCCATCGGCGCGTTCATCTCCACCACCACCAGGAACCAGATCATCGCGGGGGGCGCCACGTTCGCCGCCTGCCTGCTGCTGTGGATCCTGGACTGGGTGAGCTCCTACGAGACCGCGGCCTGGGCCAAGGTGATGACCTACCTCTCGGTGGTGACGCACTTCGAGCCCTTTTCCAAAGGCATCCTCGATACCAAGGACGTGGTGTTCTACCTGTCGGTGATCTTCCTGGGACTGTTCCTCACGGCTCGCAGCATGGAGTCTCTGCGGTGGAGGGCTTGAGAGATGAGATTCGGATGGCTTAAGGCCCGGCAGACCAAGTACACGGCCTACCTGACGGCGTATCTGCTGATCGTGCTGGCGGTGCTGGTGGCGATCAACTTTCTCTCCAACCGGTACAACAAGTCCTACGATTCCACCGCCAACAAGCGCTTCAGCCTGTCGGACCAGACCGTGAAGGTGGTGCGGGGCCTCCAGAAAGACGCGCAGATCACTTACTACGACCGGAGCAGCCAGTTCGGCGCGGCGCGCGACTTGCTGGACCGCTACGACAACCTCTCTACCCGGCTCAGCGTGGCTTACGTCGATCCGGACAAGAAGCCGCAGGCCGCCAAAGCCGCCGGAGTCGGCAGCTACGGCACGATCTTCGTGCAGGCCAACGGCAAGAAAGAGGAAGCCAAGAGCCTGACCGAAGAGGAAGTGACCGGCGCGCTGATCCGGGCGCTGAAGGGGGGGCAGCGGACCGTGTGTTCGGTGTCGGGCAGCGGCGAGCACGGCCTGGACGGCTCCGAACGGACCGGCTACTCCAATTTCAAGGACCTGCTGGAGCGGAACAACTACAAGACCGAGACCATCTCGCTCCTGGAAAAACCGGAGGTCCCCAAGGAGTGCACCATCCTGCTGGTGGGCGGCCCGCGGTTCGATTACGTCGAGCCGGCGGTGAAGGCCATCCAGAACTACGTCGAGTCCGGCGGGCGCGCGCTGGTCCTGCTGGATCCGCCTCTCAAGCTGGGCCGCGACGACGTGAGCGACAACGCGCCTCTGGTGAAACTGCTGGAGAGCTGGGGCGTCACTTTGAACCGGGATCTGGTGCTAGACACCAGCGGAATCGGCCAGCTTTTCGGGCTGGGTCCCGAAATGCCGCTGGTGACCTCCTACGAATCGCACCCCATCGTGCGGGAGATGCGCTCGATCGCCTCCGCGCTGCCGCTGGCCCGCAGCCTGGAAGTGAAGAGCACCGGCAAGACCACCGTCGAGAAGCTGTTCTCCACGTCGAGCAACAGCTACGCCACCGCCAATCTCAGTTCACAGGCCATCCGCATCAACCCCGACAGGGATAAGAAGGGGCCTCTCACGCTGGCTGCCGCCGGGACGTACAACACCGGGCAGGAAGGCACGCAAGGACGCTTCGTTGTAGTGGGTTCTTCGTCCTGGGTTTCGAACTACATCGTGGGCTTCAACGGCAACCGCGATCTCGCCATGAACATGATGAACTGGCTAAGCTCGGACGAGGACCTCATTTCCATACGGCCCAAGGAGCCGGAGGACCGCCGGCTGACGCTGAACCGGGCGCAGATGACGACGATCTTCTACTCGAGCGTCGTGGGGCTCCCGGTGCTGGTGATCCTGGCCGGCCTGGCGGTGTGGTGGCGGAGGAGGTAGGCCGTGCCGGTCCGTAAGCTGCTGCTCGCGCTCGCCGTCCTGGCGCTCCTGGGCGGCGGCATCTACTGGTCCAACCGGGTTGAGAAGGCAAAGGAGGGCAAACCCGCTCCGGACGCTCCTCCCGAGATCCTCAAGCTCCCGGAGGGCGATCTCCAGCGCGTGGAAATCCGGAAGCCGGGCAGCGAACCTGTCATCCTCCAGAAAGCGGGCGACGGCAAATGGGAGATGCTATCGGGTCCCAAGTGGCCGGTCGACCAGGACTCCGCCGGCGGTCTGGTCAATACGCTGGCGTCCTTGACGTCCAGCCGGCTGGTGGAGGAGAAGACCGGCGACCTGGCCCAGTTCGGGCTGGCCTCTCCCTCGGCCGAAGTCGTCGTGGGGCTGAAAGACGGCAAGACGCGGCGGCTGCTTATCGGTGACGAGAGCCCGGCCGGGGGCGGCAGCTTCGTCAAGCTGGAGGATGACCCCCGGGTATTCACCATCGCTTCATATAACAAGACCAGCATCGACAAGACGCCCAGGGATTTGCGCGACAAACGCCTGTTGACGTTCGATTCGGAGAAACTGACGCGGGTCGAGCTGACGGCCAAGGGGCAGATGATCGAATTCGGCAAGAATGCCCAGAACGAGTGGCAGATCATCCGGCCGCAGCCGCTGCGGGCGGACGGCGGGGCGGTGGAGACACTGGTCCGGAAACTCTCGGACGCCAGGATGGACTCGTTCTCGACCGAAGAGGATGACAAGAAGGCGGTCCCAGCTTTCGCCGGGGCGGCGCTCATCGCCGTGGCGCGGGTGACCGACGCCGCCGGCACCCAGCAGATCGAGGTGCGGCGCGACAAGGACAAGAACTACTACGCGCGGTCCAGCATCGTGGCGGAGGCGCACAAGGTTTCCAGCGACCTGGGCGACAGCCTGGACAAGGGGCTGGACGACTTCCGCAACAAGAAATTGTTCGACTTCGGCTTCAGCGACCCGTCCGGGGTCGAGATCCGCGACGGCGGCAAGCAGGTCTCCTATCAAAAGCAACCTGACAAGTGGATGTCCGGGGCGACACAGGTTGACGCGGCCTCGGTCAATGCCGCCATGGACAAGTTGCGCGACCTTGCCGCCGTTAAGTTCGTGGCCGGCGGCTTCACCACGCCGGTCTTCGAGGCCAGGGTAACCTGGAACGAGGGCAAGCGCTCCGAGCGGGTGCTGTTCTCCAGGACCGGCGCCGGTTGCTTCGCCCGCCGCGAGGGCGAACCGTCCATCTACGAAGTGGACGCGAAGGCGCTGGAGGAGATCCAGAAGGCCTTTGCGGAGATCAAGCCCTACCAGCCCCCCAAGGCGGAACCTAAGAAGAAGTGACAACCAGCGGCCCAATCAGCGGCCTCCTGACGGACCTGTACGAGCTCACCATGGCAGCCGGCTATTTCGAGGCCGGCAAGGCGGAAGAGCGGGCGACGTTTGAGCTGACAGTCCGGCGGCTGCCCGCGCGCCGCGGTTTCGCGCTCGCGGCCGGGCTGGCTCAGGCGGTCGAGTATCTGACCCGGGTGCGCTTCGTCGAAGAGGACCTGCGTTATCTGCGGTCTTTGCCGCAGTTCGCGCGCGCTGCCGGGGACTTCTACGAACGGCTGCGCCGCTTCCGGTTCACCGGCGACCTCCTCGCCGTCCCTGAAGGTACGCCGGTCTTCGCGGGCGAGCCGGTTCTCACGGTGAGCGCGCCGCTCATCGAGGCGCAGATCGCCGAGACGTATCTGCTTGCCACCATCGGCTTCCAGACCATGGTGGCGACCAAGGCGGCCCGGGTCGTCCAGGCCGCCGGGGAGCGCGCGGTCGTGGAGTTCGGCACGCGCCGGGCTCACTCGCCGCAAGCCGGCGTGCTGGCCGGGCGGGCCGCCTACATCGGCGGCTGCACGGGTACGAGCAACACGCTGACCGGCCGGTTGTTCGGCATCCCCGTCTTCGGCACCGCCGCTCACTCGTGGGTGCTGGCGTTTCCCAAGGAAGCCGAGGCCTTTCTGCGCCTCCAACGCCTATTGGGAGAGGGCACGACGTACATCGTCGATACTTACGACACCCTGGAGGGAGTACGCCAGGCCGCCGCGCTGGGCGCGCCCCTGTGGGGAGTGAGGCTGGACAGCGGCGATCTCGGCGCGCTGTCCCGACAGGCGCGCGCCATTCTGGATGGGGCCGGCCTGACCCAGGCCAAGATCATGGCTACGGGCGACCTGAACGAGTACAAGATCCGGCCGCTGGTGGAATCGGGAGCGCCCATTGATGCCTTTGGGGTGGGCACGGACCTGGTGGCGTCGGCGGACGCGCCCACGCTGGGAGTGGTCTACAAGCTGGTGGAACTGGAATCGGACGGGACCCGGCGCTACACGGCGAAGTTCAGCAAAGAGAAATACAGTTATCCCGGCGCCAAGCAGGTCTTCCGTTACCCGGATCACGACGAGATCGCCTGTGCGTGGGAGCGCCGGGAGGGCGCGGAGGCGTTGATTGGCCCCGTCCTCGTCCGGGGAGAGCCGGCAAGTCCGCTCCCGGACGCGACGGCGGCGCGGGCGCGCGCGGCGGCAGCCCTTGCCGCGCTGCCCGGCGAGTGCCGCCGTCTGTCCGCGCCGAAGAGCCGCCGCGTCGAGTACAGCCCGGCGCTGAAGGCGCTCGCCCGGGAGTCGCGAAGGAGAATGGAGGGTGGGGTCCGATGAAGACCGTCTTTTTCGATGTGGACACGCAGAACGATTTCATGCTGCCCGCGGGCGCGCTGTACGTTCCCGGCGCGGAACGCATCATCGGGACGGTGGCGCGCCTGAACCGGTGGGCGGCACAACACTCGATCCCGGTGGTTTCCACCGCCGACGCCCACGCCGCGAATGATCCGGAGTTCAAGCAGTGGCCCCCCCATTGCGTGGCGGGAACGGCGGGGCAGCGGAAACCTCCCGAGACGATCCTGGGAGGCTCGGGACAGATCCTCATCGAGAAGCAGGCGCAGGATTGCTTCAGCAATCCGGATCTGCCGGGCGTGCTGGAGCGGCTGGGCGCGGAGCGCTACGTGGTCTACGGCGTGGTGACCGAGTACTGCGTACGTCTGGCGGCGCTGGGGTTGCTCAAGACCGGCGCGAAGGTCGAGATCGTGACGGACGCAATCGTGGGGCTGGATGCCGGCGCCGCGGCCAGGGCGCTCGCGGAGATCCAGAGCGCGGGCGGGACGCTGACCACGGCGGCGGAAGTGTGCGGCCGCTAGGCCGCGGGGACCGCCACGACCTTCGCCTGCCGCCAGAGACGCTCCAGGTCGTAGTAGGCGCGGGTGCGTTCGGAGAAGACGTGGACGATGAAGTCGCCGTAGTCCGCCAGAATCCACTCGGCGTTCTGGTAACCCTCGAGGTTTAGCGGAAGAACGCCCTGAGACTTCAACCGCAGCGCGACCTCGTCGCTGATGGCCTGGATCTGGCGCGGGTTGGCTCCGCTGGCGATCACGAAGTAGTCGGTGAACGAGGCCACGTCGCGCAGGTCGAGAACGCGGATATCGGCGGCTTTCTTGGATTCGGCGGCGCGGACGGCGGCGAGCCAGAGTTCCGTTTCGCTGTCCGCCGCGCGTCTCAGTTGTCCGCTCCTGAGAGGTATCCTACTACAATCATGCACGTCCTGATTAGCGAGGAACGGATCCAGGCCCGTATCCGCGAGCTGGGCGCGCAGATCGACGCCGATTACCCCGAAGGGCCCGTCTACCTGGTCGCCGTCCTGAAAGGCGCCTGCTTCTTCCTGGCCGACCTGGCGCGGGCCATGAAGCGCCCCACCCGCATCGACTTCATCGGGATCTCCAGCTACGGCAAGGGCCGGTCGACTTCGGGCGAGGTGAAGCTGACCAAGGACCTGGACGCCTCGGTCGAGGGCGCCGACGTGCTCATCGTGGAAGACATCATCGACAGCGGCATCACTTTGAGCTACCTGATCCACGTGCTCGAACAGCGCAAGCCGCGGTCGCTGGGGGTGGTCGCGCTGCTGGACAAGCCCGAGCGGCGGGTGCGCCCCGTGCAGGTGAGCTACGTGGGCTTTGAGATCCCGGACAGCTTCGTGGTGGGTTACGGTCTCGACTACGCCGAAGACTACCGCAACCTCCGCGACATCTGCGTGCTGGAGTGATTCCTGCGGAACTACCAGCTCAGCCCGTATCCGTACTTGAACAGCGGGTCGTAGCCGGCTGCCGGCAGGTTCACGTTCAGCGGCAACTGGTCCATGGAACGCGGCCAGGAGAAGGAGAGCTTCCCCGTGGGTTTATAGTCGCCGAACAGGACGTCTGAGACTCCCTGCCCCTCGGTTCCCGGAAGCCAGGCTGCCACGAAGGCATCGGCCTGCGCCAGCGCCTCGTTGATGATCATGGGACGGCCCGAGACCAGCACGGCCACCACCGGAATTCCCGCTTTCTTCAGGTTAGCCACCGTTGACAGATCTTCTTTGTCCAGCGCCAGGTCGCTCCGGTCGCCGTGCATCTCGGCGTACGGCAGCTCGCCGATCACTGCTATGCCGAGCGTGGCGCCCTGCGCCCCGCTTCCATCCTTGGAGAACGTCACCTGGGTGTTGCTCGAAACCGCACTGCGGATGGCCGCCAGTATGGTCGTGCCGCCGGTCGTCACGGGACCGCTCTTTCCTTGCCAGTCGATGGTCCAGCCTCCGCACTGGTTGCCGATATCGTCGGCGTTCTTGCCGGCCACGTGGATGCGTGCCGCGGACTTGGAGACCGGCAGCGCCTGGCGTTCATTCTTGAGCAACACCAGGGACTCACGGACCGCCTGGCGCGCCACCTGGCGCCGCTCGGGAGAGCCGAAAGACTTGTGCAGGCTGCGGTCGGCCAACGGCGGCCGGCTCTTGTCCATCAGGCCCATGGCGAACTTCACCCGCAAGATCCGCGTGACCGCGTCGTCGATGCGCGACATGGGCACCCGGCCTTCCTGCACCAACTCCTTCAGGCGGCTGATGAAGGTCTTGTAGCTGCCGGGGACCATGGCCATGTCCATGCCGGCATTGATCGAAATTTCGATGGAAGTCTTGAAATCGCCGGGTTTGATCTGGTCGAGCGCGTTGTAGTCGGAGATCAGGAACCCTTGGAAGCCGAGTTCCTCCTTGAGGATCTCGGTCAGCAGCCGCCGGCTGGCCGAGGCCTTCACGCCGTTCCAGCTATTGTAGGAGGGCATGATGGCGCCGACCCCCGCCTTCACCGTTGTTACATAACCAGGCAGGTGGATCTTCCGGAGCGTCTGCTCGTCTACCTTCGTATCTCCCTGGTCTAAGTGGCCCTTCCCGTCGGGACCCACCACGTAAGTGGTGCCCCCGTCGCCGACATAATGTTTGGCGCAGGCCAGCACCGAAAGCGGGCTGGCCAGATCCGGTCCCTGCAACCCGCGCGTCGCCGCCTCGCCGAGTTGTTGCACCAGGACCGGATCCTCCGAGAAGCCCTCGTAGGTGCGGCCCCAACGTATATCCTGTGGCGCCGCCACGCTCGGTGCGAAGGTCCACTGGATTCCCGTGGCGCGCACCTCCTCCGCCGTCACCCGCCCGATCTTCTCCACCAGAGCGGGATTACGCGTGCAGCCCAGGCCGACGTTGTGCGGGAAGATCACCGCGCCGAGCACGTTGTTGTGCCCGTGCACGGCGTCCACCCCATACAGAATGGGAATCCCCAGACGCGTCTTCAGAGCCTGCTGCTGAAGGCGGTCGTACGTGTCGGTCCACGCCTGAAGGCTGTTGCCCTCCTTGGGGTCTGAGCTGCCGCCGCTCAATACCGACCCGATGAAGAGGTTGGTGACGTCCGCCGGGTCATTGATGTAATCCAGGTCAGGCTGGGTCATCTGGCCGATCTTTTCATCCAGGGTCATCTTTGCCAGGATGGGCTTGACCTGGGCGTCGTGGGACGCGAGCGTTTTGGGGCCTGTCGCGCAACCCGGCGGGATGAGAGCGGACAAAACGGCGGCAGCCAGGACAGCCGCCGGCCATCGGAGAAGTCGTGTAGGCATTGGAGAGCTCCTGAACAGATCCAAGTGTACACCGGCCCGCGGGTAGTACACTCGGAGTGCTATGCAAAAAGCGCTGCTTACCGTCGTTGCCGAGGTTTACGCCAAGCCCGGACACGAGGACAGGGTGAGGCGGCTGTTGCAGGACCTGATCGAGCCCACGCGCCGGGAAGAGGGCTTCGTGCAGTACGATTTGCACGTGGACAACGACAACCTGGGGCACTTCATCTTTTACGAAAACTGGGCTTCGAGGGAGCAGCTCCAGGCTCATCTCGCCTCGCCGCACCTGACCGATTTCGACGCGAAGTCCAAAGAGCTGCTGGCCGAGCCGGTGCGCATCGTATTCGCCACGCGCATCGGGTGACGGGGCGCCAGCGCCGCGCTAACGGACGTCGGAGAAGGGCAGAGGAGTGACGAACGAGACGCTGAGCTTCGGCACCGTCGCCACGTCCGGGTACTCGGCGCCCAGCGTTTTCCAGGCCGGATCCCCGCCGGACTTGCTCCAGCAGGCCTCCCGCGCCGCCAGATTGTCGAACCCGAGCATGTAGTACAGGCTCGGCAGGTTGGCGCCGGCCAGCGTCTCTCCGAAGAATACCGGCAGCATGCCGGCCCTGACGAAGATGGCGGTTTCGCCTTCGTCGAACATCCGGATCTTGCGCTCCACGTGCTCGAGATTCTCCAGTTCGTACATGCGCAACTCGAACAGGCGGGAGGTCTTCCGGCCCTCCGTGGGAGGCGGGGTCATGGCCGGGTAGCCCGGGAAGCCGCGCAGCAAGTTCACCTGCAGGCGCTCGTAGGGCGGCCCTCCCTTTTCCCACTCGGCGCGGGCTTTCCGGTAGCCGGAATCAGCCGCGATCCTGGCCTGGCACTCCTCCATATCGCCGTAGCCCTTGAAGCTGGCGAGCAGGATGAGGAAGGGACCGTCTTCGGCCACCGAACTGGAAAACGCGCCGATGGGGCCCGCGCCGGCGGCCTTGGCCAGCGCGACGTACGTCTTCAAAAAAGCCGTCGTCCTTGTCCTTTGATTCTCCGCGCCATTGCGCAGCTTAATGATACGCATTTCGTACAGCGCTCTGTGGGGCGTCTGGGCCGCAAGCGCGGGCAGGGCCGCAGCCACCGGCGCAAAAACGATGTCTCGTCTGGTCATGGTGTGGTGAAGGGCATTCTACAAAAAACCGCCCAGGCTGGTGCTGGAGGAGGGGGTCGAACCCTCATGCCCAGTGAAGGGCGCGGGATTTTGAGTCCCGTGCGTCTGCCAGTTCCGCCACTCCAGCGCTTCTTCTCAACAATAACACGCCATGGGACTTACTACGAACCGGCGGCTCGACCGGCGGGCCGCGGGTGCTTTACGTCAGCTTTACTTCGGATCCCGCGCCGGCTTGAGGGGTGAGTTCACACCGCCGGCATCCGGTGATCGGGGCTGCCCAGGCGGATACGGCCGTAGATGGTCTCGAGGAGGCCCGTTCCGTGCTTCGCAAGGAATGGCAGGATCGAGTAGAACCGCTCCTGTAGCTGCCGTTCAGGACAAAGCAGGCGCGCCAGGTGGCCTGCCTCCTCACCCGCCCGCCCGTCTCTTCGCAGCATCTCCCGCCCCGCCTTCCGCTCGATCTTGCCGGCCTGGTAGAGAATCTTCCGCCGGCTCCTCGCGGCCGCCTCCGCCAGTGTGGGGTCGAAGTCCGCCAGTCCGCTTTGCAGCCTTTCCAGGCTCTCCTCCACGGACCTCTTGGTTTCCTCGATCCTTCCCGCCAGCCAGGCCGGAACAAGCTTCTCCGCCAGCACGGCCTTGAGCGATTCTTCCCCGCGTGCAACGTCGGTCAGCGCAAGCCCGTAGCGGTCCATCAGCTTCGCGCTCCGGGCATCCATCAGACTGAAGCTTGCCCGCGGCACGATCACCGGCATACGGCCGAGCAGTTCCCGGTGGAGCACTTCAGCCTGGGCCATGTAGGAGACCTCGGCGGGACCCATGACCGCCGCCACCACCGGCATTATGTAGTTCTGAACCACCGGGCGCAGCAGCGCATTCGGGGAAAGCCGTTCCGGCGCGGGACCTTCCGCCGCCGCGCCGTTTCCGAGCCTGAGCGGCAGCCTGCGCCCGTCCTCCAGGACAAACAGGAGAGAACTGGTTTCGTCGACCCGCACCTGCGCGTGATATCCGCGGGCTTCCAGTTCCAGGCTCCTGGCGATCACCTGGCGAACCAGGCCCGGGATCTTCTTCAGTGCGCCCGCCAGCAGCGGCGCCGGCAGCCTCCGCAGCGCCGGACGGAGCGGATCCAGGAACAACACACCGTAAGCCGAGAGCAGACGGCTGAGCAGCGCATGGAAAGCAGCGCCGTAGCTCCGCCCCGGTTCATAAGCCTGTTCCGCCAGGCCCAGCACCTCCCCGGCGAACGGCAAACCTTCGAGCGCCCGCCGGAGGGCGTCCAAAGGCCCAGGACCGATCGGGACCGGACCCACCGGCTGTTGGGAAACGCCGCCGGACCCCGCCTCGATCTTCACGGGTTGATTCGCCGCGTCGAAGACCCAGGCCCGGCTGACTTCGGCAAGGTCGTGGTCTTCGGTTGCCATCCAGAACACGGCTACGGAGGGGAGTCCCCGGTCCGTCAGCGCCCGCGCCAGCCGGGCGGCGGTGAGGGCCTTGTAGAGGGTGTAGGCTGGCCCTCCGAAAAGACCCACCTGTTGCCCCGTCGCCACAACCAGGGTCCGCGGGCCGGCCAAAGCATCGAGAGCGGGATGGCCGGGGTTCTGCTCCGCCAGCGCTTCTACCAGCGCGGCGCGCCGCTCGGCAGGGTAATCGATCGCGCCGGCGGCGGCCGGGTAGCTTGCAGGATCGAAGGGAGACAAGTGGTAGTAGGTTGAGACACGGGGGAAGTCGTATCCGAAGTCAGCTACCAGGCGGCTGGTGCCCGGCAACTCAGTCAGGGCGAGGGACTGGGCCGGCATGGGGAAAACTCAGGTTAACAGATCCCGGAATGGCGCACAAAAGCGGCCCTGTCTGTTATGTTGTAAGTGCTTGGCAGGCGTCTACATCTCCTACCCTTTCTGTGGCCGGAAGTGCAGTTTCTGCAATTTCGTCTCGGGGGTTTTCCCCCGCGAAATGGCGGACCGGTACCTGTCGGCTCTGGAATCCGAGATCTCCGGCCACCGGTGGTCCTGGCGGCCCGAGACGCTCTACCTCGGAGGAGGCTCGCCCGGAGAGTTGGCGTGTACGGCACTCCGTCGTCTCCTCGCGGCGACGCCCGGCAACCCCTGGCGGGAGGCCACGATTGAAGCTCCCCCGGGCTGCATCTCTCCGGAGAAAGCCGCCTGCTGGCGGGATTCCGGACTGAACCGGGTCAGCATCGGCGTACAGTCGTTCGTGTCGCGGGAATTGGCGAAGACGGGGCGCAGGCACAGCGCGGCGGCGGTCGAAGCGGAGATACGCGTCCTCCGTGCCGCGGGCCTGGACAACATCAATATCGACCTGATCGCCGGTTTACCGGGGCAAACGCCGCAAACGTGGCTTGAATCGCTCCAGTGGATTGAGCGACTCCAGGTCCCGCACGTCTCCGTCTACATGCTGGAAGTGGACGAGGACAGCCGCCTGGGGCGGGAGATCCTGTCGGGTGGCGCCCGTTACGGCGCCCCGGAGACGCCCTCCGCGGACGTATGCGCCGAACTGTACGAGGCGGCGGTCGAACGGCTGCGCGCCATGGGAATCCGGCGTTATGAGATCTCCAACTTCGCGCGGCCGGGATTCGAATCGCTCCACAATCTGACCTACTGGCGGCTCCAGCCGTACGCCGCATTCGGCGCCGATGCGCATTCCTTCGATGGCTCGGTGCGCAGCCGGAACGCGGAATCGCCGGCCGAATACGTGGCAAGGTGGGAGTCCGGCAAGGAGGCCCGGATCGAAGCAGTTCCGGCCCGTCTGGACGAGGAGCGGTTCTTCGTGGGCCTACGGCTGAGCGAGGGGATAATGCCGAGCCCGGAGGAGCGGCGCGTACACGACGCCGCCATCCGCAGGCTCGCCGGGGCCGGCCTGGTAGAGACCGAAGGAGGCGTCCTGCGGCTCACCGGGCGCGGGGTCCTGCTGTCCAACGAAGTCTTCCAGGAGTTCATATCGTCATGAATGAGACCGGGTTTATTGATTTGCGAAGCGATACCGTGACGCGTCCCACCGCCGCCATGCGCCGCGCCATGGCCGAAGCCGAGGTGGGCGACGACGTGTACGGCGAGGATCCCACCATCAACCGCCTGGAGCGCCGGGCCGCTGAGATTCTGGGTAAGCAGGCCGCATTGTTCGTTCCATCCGGCACCATGGGAAACACCATCGGCGTGAAGCTGCACACCCGGCATGGGCAGGAGGTCATCTGCGAGGCGCGCTCGCACCTGCTGGAGTACGAACTGGCCATGCTGGCCTGGTTTTCCGGCTGCGTCGGGAGGCCGGTCCGGGCCGCCGGCGGGGTGCTCCGCTGGGAGCAGGTGAAGCAGGAAATCAGGCCTCTCGGCCCGCACCGCGCGCCCACGGCCCTCATAGAACTGGAGAACACCCACAACATGGCCGGCGGAACGGTGACTCCCCTGGAGGTCATGACGGAAATCTGCGACGGCGCTCACAATGCGGGGCTGAAGGTTCACCTGGACGGAGCCCGCATCTTCAACGCCGCGGCGCACCTCGGGACCACGGTGAAGGACCTCTGCGCCGGAGCCGACACCGTCATGTTCTGCCTTTCCAAGGGGCTGTGCGCGCCGGTCGGCTCCCTGCTGGCCGGGGAGGAGGAAGCCATCGCGCGGGGAAGGCTCTACCGCAAGAGGCTGGGCGGCGGCATGCGGCAGGCGGGCGTCCTGGCCGCCGCCGGGCTTATCGCCCTGGAGGAGATGCCCGCGCGGCTCGGGGAAGACCATGCCAACGCCCGGTTTATGGCGGAAGAGATGGCGCGTATTCCCGCCGTTCGCATCGTGCACCGGGTCGAGACCAATCTGGTGATCTTCGATATCAGCGCGGCCGGCATGGCCGCATCCGAACTCAGCCGGAAATTGAAAGAGCGCGGGGTGCTGATCAATCCGATAGATCAGAGGCTGCTGCGGCTGGCCACCCACCACGACGCGCCGCGCGCGGCTTGCGAGCGAGCGCTCAGGGTGATCGAAGAGTGCCTGCACTGAACGGCCGGTAGAGAAGCCGGAGGCGTCCGGCGCTACCGCCGCAGGGGGTCTTCGACCCAGGGTGGGGTGGCCTGGACCAGGCGCCCGAGTTCCGGATCGAGTTCATCCAGCTTGCACTTCATCCGCCACGCGACATCGCGGTAGCTGAAGTGTCCCTTGACGCCGCTTCGCACCCGGCAGATATATTCGGCCTCGGCCAGGTCCATCTTGAAAAGCGAGCGGCACCGCGCCCCGAACGGCGTGAGGTAGTCGGAAGCCGGCCGGGGCAGCGAGTCCCGGCAGGCCAGCGCTTCCCTCAAAGCCGCCTCGTATTCCGCCGTGAGCCCCGCCTGGCCGATCGCCTGGGGCGTCTCAAAGCCCAGCGCGGTGGAGAACGGCTGGCGGAATTGCTGGCACCGGCGGTGGCGATGCAGGTCGCGATACCCGCCGGCGTCCATCACGATATCGAAGGCGAGCAGCCCGCCGCGGAAGCCCCGCAGCAACTCGTCGCGGTCCGTGCGGGAGCGGGCGCCGATCTCGAGAACCTCGCGCCGGAGCCCGGCTCCCCAGGACAGCGCCAGTTCGTAGAGTTCACGGAACGGCCGGCCGGCGACCGGGTAGAGCAGGGTCGCCACAATGTCGGCCGAGATGTCCGCGGGACGGATCAGATCCACGGAATCGGCCTCGAGGCCGGCCGGAGCGGGCAGGTTCTGCGCGGCCCAAAGTTCCAAATCGCGGCGCGACCGGGTGAGGTAACTGTCCGGGTCGGCCCACCGCGCCAGGGTGGGCGCCACCGCTTCCCGGGGCGAGTGCTCGTCCCAGGCGCAGGCCGGTTCGGCGGCGCACGCCGCCGCGATCTCGCCGCCCAAGTCGCGCAGTTCCGCGTACCCGGAGGCTCTGAGGCGGCGGATCTGCTTCTCCAGCGTGCGGATGCTGGTGATCTGCCCGATGTTGGTCGGGATTCCGAGGAACAGGAGGTAGCGCGCGACGTCGAAAGCGCGAGCTGCGATGTTGCGCCGGTAGGCATCGTCCTTCATCCCCGCGGGACGGGGCAAGCGTTCCGTCAGGTGCTCCACCAGCGCGGCATGCGTGCGGCTGTAAGCGGCCAGCAGCATCCCGGCCGCGGTACGGTAACGCCGGGCGTCGGCGTCCTCAAGTTCCGCGGGGGTTACGAAACCGGAACGGGAGAAATCCTGGTATCGCGAGGATTTCGCCTGGCCGTCCCAGAGCTGTTCGTCTTCGACCTCGATGGCCGCTAGCTCCGAGATTCCCTCGAAGCACACCACCAGGTGCCCCAGGTCGGCGATGGAGGAGTGGCCATACTGGAAGTAGAAGTGCTCCAGGAACCTGGCGGAGTCGTGCGACCGCACCCACTCGATCGACTCCCGGATCGAATCCGGAGAACGGCTGTAACGCGCCAGCGCGTAAGCGCATTTCTCCGGCGGCATGGGGGCGAGCGTCAGTACGCGGCGAACCGTCTCCACGGGCATGACACGTTATCATAGCTAAGTTGCATGCGTGTCCGAATTCAGAAGCTCGACTCCGGCGCATTTCTCCCCGAGTACGCCCACGGTCCTCACGAGGACGCCGGAATGGACCTGCGCGCGCTCGCGGACGCCTCCCTGGAGCCGGGCGTCGCCCGGACCGTTCCCACGGGCATCGCGATCGAATTGCCTCCGGGCTTCGAGGCGCAGGTGCGCCCGCGCAGCGGGCTGGCGCTCAGGCATTCAATCACGCTGCCCAACGCCCCGGCGACTATCGATCCCGGATACCGCGGTGAGATCAAGGTGATCCTTCTCAACCTCGGCCGGGAGGCGTACGCGGTCAAGCGTGGCGACAAGATCGCCCAACTCGTCATCGCCCGCTACGAGCAGGTCGAGTGGGAGGAAGGCGAATTGAACTCGACGCGGCGCGGCTCCGGCGGCTTCGGATCGTCGGGGCGGTAAGCAGGCGGTTCACCGGCAAACCGCCGCAAGGCGAAGGACGCGGCGCGTCCGGCTGCTACTTCCCCAGCGCCTTCTTGCCCGCGGCGAGGACCTCCAGGATGGCGTTCGTATCGAACACGGCGCCGCCCCAGGAGCCGCCGCTCACGTCCTGGAGCGCCGCCCACAGACGCGTGTCGTCCGACAGCCTGGGGTCCGGGGCCAGGCACGGATGCGGCGCGCGGGCCGCCAGGACGCGCGCGCCCTCCTCCGGCCCGAAAATCCGGCCCTCCGCGCCGACTAAGTTGACCGTGCCTTCCAGGCGGTTGCGGTCGATGATGATCTCAATGGTGTCTCCCTCGCGCACCCTGCCGATGGGACCGCCGGCCAGCCCCTCCGGCGACACGTGGCCGATGCAGGCGCCCGTGGAGACGCCGCTGAACCGTGAGTCGGTCACCAGCGCCACGTGCTTGCCGAATTCCAGGTACCGCAGAGCAACGGTAAGCTGGAACACCTCCTCCATGCCGGTTCCCATGGGGCCGCGCCCCGCCAGGACCATCACGTCGCCCGGCTTGATGCCGCCCGAACCGGTATCCTTGATGGCCGCGATGGCGGCCGCTTCGGTGAAGAACACCCTGGCCGGGCCGCGTTTCCGGAAGACGCCGTCCGGATCCACCACGCTCGGATCGATGGCCGTGCTTTTGATGACGGAGCCCTCGGGCGCCAGGTTGCCGGTGGGGAAGCAGACGGTGGACGTCATGCCGCGCCGGTGCGCGGTCTCCGGGTCCATGACCACATCGTCCGGGTCCACGCCGTCGCGCTCCTTGAGCAGCGCCCGCAGCCTCACCCTGCGTTCGGATTTCTCCCACCAGTCGAGCATGGCGCCGAGCGTCCGGCCGGAGGCGGTCATCGCCTCCAGTTCCAGCAGGCCGGCCCGCTTCAGGTGCAGCATGACCTCCGGCACTCCCCCCGCCAGAAAGACCTGGACGGTGGGATGATTGCGCGGGCCGTTGGGCAGCACGTCGACGAGCCTGGGCACCCGGGCGTTCACCGCCGACCAGTCGTCCCTGACCGGGCGCTTCAGCCCGGCGGCGTGCGCCACCGCCGCCAGGTGCATGATGAGGTTGGTCGATCCCCCGAAGGCGGCGTGAGTTGCCAGGGCGTTGCCGATGGAAGCCTCGGTCAGCAGGTGGCGCATGTGTATGCCCCGCTCTTCCAGGCTCAGGACCGCACGGGCCGACCGGCGGGCCATATCCGTCCAGACGGGCTGCCCGGAGGGGGCCAGCGCCGCGTGGGTCAGGGTCAGGCCCAACGCTTCGGCCACCACCTGCGACGTCGCGGCGGTCCCGAGGAACTGGCAGCCGCCTCCGGGCGACGCGCAGGAATGGCAACCCACGGCGGCGGCCTGCTCCAGCGTGATCTGCCCGTGCATGTACTGGGCCGCGATGGACTGCACCTGCGCGGCGTTCCAGCCGTCATCGGCCGGCAGCATCACGCCTCCGGGCACGAGCACGCACGGAAGATCCCGCATCCCCGCCAGCGCCATCATCATGGCGGGCACGCCCTTGTCGCACGTGGCGACTCCCACGACCCCCCGCCGCGTCGGCAACGAGCGGATCAGCCGCCGGAAGATCGCGGCCGCGTCGTTGCGGTAGGCCAGGCTCTCGAACATGCCGGGAGTGCCCTGCGTCCGGCCGTCGCAGGGATCGCTGCAGAAGGTGGCGAACGGAATCGCCCCCCACGACTTCAATTCCCGCGCCGCGGCTTCCACCAGGAGATTGACCTCCCAGTGCCCGGTGTGGAGGCCCAGCGCGATGGGGGCGCCATCCGGCGCGCGGACTCCTCCGTGCGTGCTCAGGATAAGGATCTCCCGGTTGCCGAGTTGCCGCGGGTCCCAGCCCATGGCGGCGTCCATGCTCCAGCCGAACAGGTCGCCCGAGGCGTAGTCGCGCATGATCTCGGGCGTCAGGGGCAGCGCGCCCGGCGGGCCCGCCGCCTGGGTGTGAATATCGTATACCGACTCGTCTCGCGAGTCCAAGATGGCGGTGAGTTCCATGGGAGGCATAACACATAGATCCTAGCAGCACGGCAGGCGGCCGGCCGCAACTGCTAGAATGTTCCCGTTGGCCTGCGGACTTACACGGTGATCGCGGTTTACCCAGGTTCTTTCGATCCGATTACGAATGGTCACTTGGACCTCATTGCCCGAGGGTCCCGTCTGTTCACCAGGCTCATCGTGGCCGTTCTGGAGAACGCCATCAAGGAAGCGCCGCTGTTCTCGGTCGTGGAGAGGCTCGAAATGCTGCGGGAGGTCGCCAGCCCGTTCCCGAACGTGGAAGTGGATTCCTTCCATGGATTGCTGGTCGACTACGCGGTCAAGAGACAGGCGGGCGTGCTGCTTCGCGGCATCCGCGCCATCTCCGATTATGAATACGAGTTGCAGATGGCGCTGATGAACTCTCGGCTCTCTCCTGGAGTGGAGACTGTCTTCCTCATGTCGAGCGAGGCTTACTCGTTCCTCAGCTCGCGGCTGGTGAAACAGGTGGTTTCCCTGGGCGGCAACGTCAGCGGGTTGGTTCCCCCGGTGGTGGAGAAGCGGCTCAAGAGCCTGGTGGCGAGGAGCGTCTGAGGCCCATGCAGCCTCCCGCGCGCCTCTCCCAGCGCATCTGCCGGATCAGGGTCTCGGCTACCATGCAGGCTGCCGCGGAGGCCGCCCGGTTGCGCGCGCAGGGCGTGGATGTCGTGGATTTCGGCCCCGGCGAACCCGACTATCCCACGCCGGCCGGCATCAAGGCCGCCGCCGTGCGGGCCATCGAACAGGATTTCACGCGGTACACCGCCGCGGGCGGCACCGAGGAACTGAGAGAGGCCATCTGCCGCAGGCACGCGGCCGACTTCGGCACCGGCTACACGGCGCCGGAATGCGCGGTCTCGTCGGGCGGCAAGCACGCCCTGTTCAACGTGCTCCAGGCGCTGGTTGATCCGGGCGAGGAAGTGGTGGTGCCGGTTCCTTACTGGACCACGTTCACGGACATCGTCGCCTACTGCGGCGGAGTGTGCACGCTGGCTCACACCGAAGAGCGGGACCATTTCGCGATCACGGCCGGGGTCCTGGAGAGCCACATCTCCCCGAAGACCCGCGCCGTCATCCTCAACTCTCCCTGCAACCCCAGCGGCGACGTGATCTCCCCGGAGGAATGGGGGCGCATACACCGGCTCACGTCCGAGCGGGGCGTGTGGTTGATCACGGACGAGTGCTACCAGCACCTGGTCTACGACGGCGTACCGTTCTCGGCGGCTTCCCTGCCCGGAGCACGCGAGAACGTCGTCGTGGCGGGTTCTCTCTCCAAATCCTACGCCATGACAGGGTGGCGGATCGGGTTCGTTCTGGGTCCTCCCGCGGTGGTGTCGGCGGTGGCCAAGCTCCAGAGCCAGTCCACTTCCAACCCCAATTCCATCGCCCAGAAAGCCGCCGTGGAAGCCATGCTCGGCCCGCAGGATTTCCGGGATCAAATGCTTTCGGAATACCGCCTGCGGCGGGACTTTGCGCTCGGCAGGTTGCGGGCGATGCCGGGCGTGTCCTGCCACGAACCCAAAGGAGCGTTCTACCTCTACCCCGACATCCGTGAGGTTCTGGCGCGCAAGCGGATGCGGGACGGGATGGAATTCGCCAATGAACTGCTGCGGCGCCACGCCGTGGCCATCGTTCCCGGCGAGGCGTTCGGCACTCCCGGCTACATACGGATAACGTTCGCCGTTTCGATGCGCGACCTGGAGAGGGGCCTGGACCGCTTCGAACGGTTCATTTCGGAGCAGGCGGAGTGAGCCCCGCGCCCATCCTGCTGGAGGCCAGCTTCCACGAAACCACCTGGGGGGCGCACCGCCTGTCGCCCTGGTTCCCCGACCAGGACACCAGAATCGGAGAGGTCTGGTTTTCTCTACCTTCCGGCGAGCCGCTGCCGCTCCTGGTCAAGTTCCTGTTCACCACCGGCAGGCTTTCGGTCCAGGTGCACCCGGACGACGCCTATGCCCTGGAGCACGAGGGCCATCCGGGAAAGTCGGAGATGTGGTATGTCCTGGCCGCCGAACCCGGCGCCGTGCTCGCCGCGGGCTTTCGCGAGCCCGTGACGCGTGCGCGGGTGAGAGAGGCGGCGATGAACGGCGATATCGAGCAGCTTCTCCGCTGGTGGCCGGTCCGGCCGGGACAGGTTTACTACGTTCCCGCCGGGACCGTGCACACACTCGGCGCGGGAATCACTGTCTGCGAGATCCAGCAGAACAACCCGGTCACCTACCGACTCTACGACTACGGGAGGCCCCGCGAGTTGCATCTGGACCAGGCGCTGGATGTGCTGCGGCTCGATAGCCATCCGGGACCCGTCCCCGCGGCCGGGGAGCGGCTGGTGAGTTGTCCGCATTTCGTGACGGACCGGCTGGAAGTGACCGGGCTGAAGCACGAACCGGAGGCCGGCCGGTGGCGTCTCCTGATCGTCCTGGAAGGCAAGGGCGCCCTGTCGGGCAGACGCATGGCCCCGGGTCAGGTCTGGTATGTGCCCGCGGGCGTGGAGCCGCTCGGGATCGTCGCGAGCGAGCGCGCGGTGTTGCTGCGGACATCGGTTCCGTCTTGACCGGCAGGCGCTCAGAGGGAATACCCGCGCATTAGCGGAAAATCAGAAAATACCGGCTGGAAATAGCCGGATTTTCGTTGCAAATTCCGGTCTGTCAGGCCATACTATGCCGGCCGCGCGGCGGGCCTGGTGAACCTGGCCAATTACAAGATGACGGACGAGCCTCCGGCCGGCGCCTGTCCCAGCGCGCACACGCCCGTGATCTTCCCCGACGGCCGGGTCAGCGCCTGCATCGGCCCGGTTATCGATCTGAAAGTGAAACATCCGCTGCTGCTTGGAAACCTGCGCGAGGAGTCTCTGGCCCGGATACTGGACGCCGCGGAGACCAACGCGGTGTTGCACATAATCCGCGTGTGGGGTCCCAGCAAGTTGCTCGAAATGATCCAGGCGAGCGGCTATGCGGGCCGCCTGCCGGCGCGGTTCGTGGACGGCAGCATCTGCCACTTGTGCTACTCCATCCTGAGCGACGCCGGGCTGCGCGAGGCCGCGGCGGAGCTGGCGCGGGACCGCCAGTTGTTGGAGAGAACCGCGTACGGCCGGCAGTACTACCTGAACGAAACGTCCATGCTGGAGGCCATCGGACCCGGCGGCGCGCAGTCAGAGCGGCCGGCCGTCCGGGCCGTTTGAATCCGCCGCGTATTGTTGCCTCAGCACCCGCTTGAGCACCTTCCCCGTGGCTCCTCGCGGCAAGGCGCCCTGCTCCACCACGTGCACCCGGCGCGGCGTCTTGTAGGCGGCCAGGCGCAGCCGGGCCCATTCCCGCAGTTCGTCCTCGTTCACGGCGAACCCGGGGCGGCGCTCTACAATCGCCACCGGGGTCTCGCCCTTCTCGCGATGCGAAACCCCGACTACGGCGCAGAATGAAACGGCGGGATGGGAGGATAGCGCCTCTTCCACCTCTTGCGCGAAGACCGAGTAGCCGCCGCACTTGATCACGTCCTTGGCGCGCCCGGTGATTCGCACCATCCCCAGGCGGTTGCGGACCGCCAGGTCGCCGGTCCGGAGCCAGCCGTCCGCGGTAAGCGGCCCGGCGCCGCCCGCTCTGTCGCCCCAGTAGCAGCCGGTAACGCCGGGGCCGGCCACCTGACATTCGGCCGTTACGTCCGGCGGCGCCACCCTTCCCTCCTCATCGGCAACCCGTACGCGGAAGGGCGGCAGGGGAAAGCACCATTCGCCTTCCCCCGGCAGAAAGGGCGCGGCGATCCCCAGCATGGCCAGTCCCCCGAGTTCCACCATGCCGTAGGCGTTGATGAGCACCGGGCCCAGGCGGAACCGTCCCCGTCCCCCAGCCAGCGCTCCATATTCGAGCAGCCGCTTACGGTAAGCTCCGGGCAGGAAATCGCTGGCCGAAACCCACAGCCGGACGCTGGACAGCGACTCGCGGGAAGGGGCCGCGTTCACCAGACGGATGAACATGGACGGGACGCCCGTGACGATACTGACCCGGTAGCGCTCGATCGCGCCGATCGCGGCGGCCGCTTCAAACCGCGGCAGCAGGCAGGCGGGCACGCCGGCCAGCAGGCCGTAAAGGGCCACGCTCACCGCCATGATGTGCGCCCAAGGGAGGGCGAAGAGGGCCATCCCCCTGCCGCACACCAGGGATGCGGAGTACCGGGCCATGGCGCGCCCGGCCAGCAGCGCCTGGCTGGAGAGCGCGGCGCCCTTGGGCGCGCCTTCAGTCCCGGAGGAGAAGAACACGGCGACGGGGTCCGAGGGATCTCTGCTTACCGGCGCGAGTTCGGGTCCTCCCGGGGAAAACCTGAGGAACCCGGCAAGCGGCGGTTCATCCGCTGCCTGCACGAAACGTCCGGCCGGGAGCCGTTCGGGCGAACCCGCGGCGGACTGGAACAGCCGGGCGTCGGTCACCAGGACGGACGCCTCCGACCGGGTGAGTATCGCGCGCACCTCCGCCGGAGACAGCAGCGGATTCAGCGGAACGGCGATGCCTCCGGCGCGGATCGCCGCCAGGAACCAGCGGAATGAACGAGGGTCGTTGGTTTTCCAAATGGCGACGCGATCGCCGCGCCGCAACCCGGCCTCTTCGGCGAGGAAGCGGCTCATGCACGCGACCTCGCTGCGCAGATCCGAAAGCCGGGATTGCCCGGTTTTCGCTCCCGTCTCATCCAGCTCCAGGCTCACCAGGCGGTCGCCCGCGGCCGCCAGCAGGTCGTCAAGCAGCCCCGCCAGCGTGAGGTCAGGATTGCCGAGAAGGCGGAAGCGCCGCATCATGGCGTCGGCCCCAGTCGGTCTCCAGGCAGTAGGCGAACAGCCGTTCCAGGTAGTCCATCACCCGGGGCGGCTGGATGCCGGCGGGCGCCAGCAGTGCATCCGCCTGCGTGGTGTCGAACTCCAGTTGCATGCTCAGGTAAGGCCGGTAAAGCGCGCCGTTCCGGAGGATGCGGCGCCGCCGGCCCCAGACGGCCGCGAACAGAAGCGGACGGAGCGCTGCCAGGAAGACGCCCGGCGAAACAAAACGCGGCGGAGGTACCCGGAAGTAACGCGACGCGGCCGCGGCGATCTCGCCCACGGTCGAGCCGCGGGAGGGTCCCGCGCAGAGGTGCAGCGTGCGCCCCAAGGCCTCCGGCCGGAAGGTGAGATGAACGGCGGCTTCCGCGACGAAATCGACCGGCACGATGTCCAGGGGAGTCTCCGGGCGTCCCGGCACGATACGCCAGCGGCGCTGGGCGTAGATTCTCAGCGGCCAGTAGAGGGTGTGAAAACTGGTGGTGGCGCCGGAGCGCGAATCGCCCGCCACAATGCTGGGCCGGAGGATGACGGCGGGAAGATCGCGCATGCGCTCGCGGACCAGGAGTTCGGCCTCGTACTTCGTCCGTTCGTAGCTGTTCCGGAAGCGCTGACCCTCCGCGAGTTCGTCCTCCCGTACAAGCCCCTTCCGGCGGCCCGCCACGAAGGCCGTGCTCACGTGGCTGAAGGCCCTCAGGCTCCCTTTGCGGGCCGCGGCCTCTCCCAGTTCGAGCAGGTTTCGCGCCCCCTCCGTGTTGGCCCGGCGCGCCTCCGCCTCCGGGGCGTCGAAGCGCACCGCCGCCGCCGCATGTATGATCTCAGTGACGCCTTCGGCCGCCGCGGCCCAATCGCGTTCGGAGAGGCCGCACCGGGGCGCGCTCGTGTCCGCCTCGAAGACCTGGATGCGGCGCCGGAGGGACTCACTGCCCCCAGAACCGCAGCCGCGCTCCAGCAGGGCTTCCACACGCCGGGCCGCGCTCTGGTCCGCCGAACCGCGCGCCAACAGGACCAGCCGCGCCTCCGGCCGCGTCCGGAGCAGCACGCGCAGGATCTCCCGGCCCAGGAAGCCGGTGGCGCCGGTGAGCAGGACCCGTTCGCCAGGGCCTGAGCGCGCGGACATGTTCACCGGCTGCTGAATTGGTCGAGCCGGACCCAGAAGTCGGGCCGGGAAAGACGGCAGCGGGCCGACGGCTGCTCATACAGCGGGTTCGCCGCCATCGATTCCCAGATGTCGCGCAGCGGACGCGTCCGGATGTTCCCGAATGAATACGGCGTGAAGTCGCAGGGAGAGACGTCTCCGTTGGCCCGAAGGTGGAGTTGCACCATGGCGGCCGGGCAGCCTTCGGCCACGCACGGGTAGGCGATGCTGGCAAACATCGTCTGGTGCACGATGCGCGGGTACTCGGGCTTCTCCGCGTATTTCTTCCGGAACTCTATGATCTGGTCCGCCTCCTCGTCCGTCAGGATGCATTCCCGGTGGCCGCTCAGCCGGCCCGTTGGGATCACGTCAAACAGGAAGACCTCCAACACCTGGAGTTCCCGCGCAACGTCCATCATGGCGTCCAGTTCGCCGTTCCGGATCTTCTCATGCGTGGCGTAGGTGGAGATGCCCGTCAGGATGCCGGCCGCGCGGCAGCGCTCCAGGCCCTTGACGGCCTTTGCGAACAGGCCCGGCCGGTTGCGGTTCTCGTCGTGGCGGTCCGCATCGGCGTGATCCAGGCTCACGTAGAGGCCGTAGAGCCCGGCCGACTTGAGGGCTGCCACGCTCTGCTCCGTGAGCAGTTCGCCGTTGCTGAAGATGGTGCAGACGCTCTGCGTCCGGTCCACGGCCCGGACCAGGTCGCAGATCTTCGGGAACAATAAGGGCTCGCCGCCGGTCAGGATCACACAGGTTGTCCCCAGTTCCACCACCTGCTCGATGGCGGTCTTGATCTCCTCGAAGCGCAGCGCCCCGCCGTTGCGCGAGGTCGCCTCCTGATAGGCGACGGCGGAGCAATGCTCGCAATCGCACTGGCAGTTATAGGTGACCGCGATCGTCGCGACGTGAGGCGTCCGGGCCGCCACAGCGGCTCCCGCCTGGCCGCTGGCGACCATGTTCTCTATAATCCGGCGGATGCGCCGTCGGGTGGCAGGCGCTCCCAGCGGAGGGCTTACCAGGGAGAACGCCTTGAAACCGTCGATCTCCACAAGGGGCTTGGCGCCCGCGTAGTAGTCATCCTGGGCGCGGCGATAACGCTCCATGCTGTTCCGAATGGCGCTGCGTTGCCAAGACTGGAGTTGGTTTGCCATGGAAAGAACGATCGGATCAGTATATCACCGGCTTCCGCTGGAGACGCCGGCCGAAGACGCGCCGGTTTTGCGCGCCAGTTCGCGCGCCCGGGCCAGTTCCTGGTGGAAGAGCGGGTTTTCGGGAAACTCGGCGGAGAGCCCCGCGAGCAAGCCTTCGGCTTCCCAGGGCCGCTTTTCCCTCAGGTGGATCACGGCCAGCAGCACCCGGGCGAAGGGACCGTAGTATCTGGCGCGCTCCGCCACAATCCGCAGTTCCTCCAGGCCCTTCTGCTTGTCGCCCTGAATCTGATCGATGCGGATGAACCAGCGCAGAAAGAACGGCAGGCTGCCGACAACATACTCAGTTGACCCGATCGTCAGGTGGGCGTCATAGTACGGCGGGTTCAAGGCCAGAAGCCGCAGAGCATGGGCCTGCGTTTGCTTGGCCAGGGAGAAACTGCCGAAGCGCCGCCGCTCCACCAGCGCTGCGTAGTCGGTGACCAGTCCGGCGGACATGCACAGCGTGAAGAGGGCGTCGCGGTCCCCGGCGTCCGCTGCGAGCCTGGTTTCCGCCAGTCCGCGCGCCGTTTCGATCAGCCGGGACATCTCCGCGTGGAGCGCCGGGTCAGGCTTGAGCTTGCGCCGGTCGACGACCCTCTCGTCATCCTCGAAGAAATCGATCTGGAGGATCTTGAGCCTGTGCAACTCAGAGAAGAACAGGGCCGCCGCCTTCACGCAGTAGGGTAGTGGGGTCCGGGGATCCCGGGCGATCTCCTTGTCGAGTACGGCGTGCGCGGCCGGAAAAGCGAAGTTGTACATGCGCACGAACGCCACGCCGACCGGCGTGCTGGTGTCGACGGGCGCGTACTGCGCTGCCGCCGCCAGGCCGCAGAACAGAAATAGGATAACCAGACGCAAAAGGAGAGTATATCGTGCCGGAAGAGGCGCTCGTCGTGGCCGTGCGCGGTCCCGCTGTACACTGGAAACTCAGGGTCAGTCATGCGACAACTTGTGCTGCTAATCGCCTTGTCCTGGGGAGCGGGCGCGCAGATCCAGGAGATTTCCGGAGAGCGCATCCGCGCTCACGTCAAATTCCTGGCGAGCGACCTTCTCGAGGGCCGGAGCCCGGGCACCCGCGGCGGCGATCTCGCGACCGAATACCTGGCGGCACAAATGGCGCTGGCCGGCGCCCGGCCCGCGGCCGGGAATGGCGCCTACTTCCAGAAGGTGCCCCTGATCGGCGTGGAGCCGATGCCGGACGCCGCGGTCTCGGCGGAGCGCAACGGCAAGACCGTCTCCTTCCGCTGGCTCTCCGACTTCGTAGGCTCCAACTACCGTCAGCGCCCCGCCGACGAATTCGACGCCGAGGCCGTCTTCGTGGGGCACGGCATCGTAGCCCCGGAATTCCAGTGGGACGACTTCAAGGGCGTCGATGTCCGGGGCAAGGTGCTGGTGCTGTTCACCAACGAGCCGTCGTCCGACGACCCGAAGTTCTTCGGAGGCCGGGCGCTCACCTACTACGGACGGTGGACCTACAAGTTCGAACAGGCGGCGCGCGCCGGAGCCCTGGCGGCGCTGATCATTCATACCTCCCCCACGGCGGGCTACGGGTGGGACGTGGTGCGGAACTCCTGGAGCCGTGAAGAACCCTTCGTCAAGCTGCCGCCCGGGCGCGAGGATCTGGCCTTCGCCGGTTGGGTCACCGAAGACGCCGGAGAGCGGCTTCTGTCGCTGGCGGGCAGGAGCGTGGCTGAGTTGTTGCAGGCCTCCGAATCCCGCGGCTTCAAGCCGATTCCTCTGGGGGTGCGCGTGCGCGGCCGTATCCAGAGCCGGATCCGGGACATACCTTCCGCCAACGTGGCGGCCATCATCCCGGGGAGCGATCCGGACCTCCGCGACGAAGCCGTGATCTTCAGCGCCCACTGGGATCACCTGGGAGTGGGCGAACCGGTGAACGGCGACGCCATCTACAACGGGGCCGTGGACAACGCCACGGGCTGCGCCATGCTCGTCGAGATCGCCCGGTTGTGGGCGTCCCTGGAGCAGAAGCCGCGCCGCTCGGCCCTGTTCCTGTTCGTGACCGCCGAGGAAGGAGGTTTGCGCGGCTCCGAGTACTATGCCCAGCACCCGCTGGTGCCTCTCGGCAAGACAGCCTTGGCTCTGAACCTCGACGCCGTCTTCCCGTTCGGGCGCACGCTCGATGTCGTGGTGAACGGCGCCGAGCGCACCACGTTCTGGCCTCAGGTTCAGGAGGCGGCCGCGCGTATGAAGCTGGAAATCCGCCCCGACCCCAGACCCGAACAGGGCAGTTTCTACCGTTCGGACCATTTTCCCTTCGCCCAGGCCGGCGTCCCCGCGTTTACGGTCGACGCGGGCGACCAGTACGCCGGAAAGCCGGAGGGCTACGGGAAGAAAATGTTCCTCGAATACAACGAGCGCCATTATCATCAGCCGTCCGACGAGTACCGCGACGACTGGGACATGTCCGGCATGGAACAGATCGCGCGCTTCGTCTTCCTTCTCGGCCAGAGCGCCGCAAACCTCGACCGGCTGCCCACATGGAACCCCGGCGATGAATTCCTTGCCGCCCGCATCAGAAGTGGAGTAAAGTAACGCCCTATGCCCCTGAACTTGCGACTGCCCATCGTCCTGGCGCTGGTGGCGGGCTGCGCGGGAGTTCTTCTTCCCTCCGCGTCCGCCCAGCAGCCGAAGCAGTATGACTATCGTGTCCTGGCCACCAACAGGACGTCAACGGCGGAGAAGGAGATGAACGAAGCCGCACAGGCGGGATACGTCTTCGCCGCCGTCATGGGCGGGGAGACCAGTTTCGGCGGCAGCGAAGTCGTGGTGGTCATGGTCAAGGACCCTGACCTCGGCCCCGCGCAGGCGAGATCCTACAGACTGCTGGCTACCAGCCGGACCTCCACCATGCAGAAGGAGATGCACCAGCTTGGCGCCGAAGGCTTCGACTACAAGGGCCAGACGGTGTTCTCCTCCACGTTCGGCGGCAAGGAGGTGGTCGTGATCATGGAGCGTCCGCAGGGGGAGCCGGCCCAGCGATATGAGTTCAAGCTGCTGGCGGCGTCCCGGACGTCCACCATGCAGAAAGAGCTGCGCGAGGCCGGCGAGGCCGGTTTCCGGCTGGTCGGGATGACGGTTGGCAAGACCTCGATCGGCGGCTCCGAAGTGGTGAGTATTCTGCGCAAAGGGGCCGAATGACTTCGGGCGCGGCCTACCGGTCCGGACCGCCGGACCGGCAGAGCGTGGCCACCGCCTGAGCTTCGGCCGAACGGCCTTCTCCCACGGGGCCGAGCCTCTCGGCGGTCTTGAACTTCACCGAGACGCGCTCCAGCGGCAGGGCCAGCGTAGCGGCCAGTTTCTCACGGATAGCCAGCCGGTAGTCCTTCAGCTTCGGCCGCTCCAGGATGACGGTGCAGTCGACGTTGACCAGGGTGAAGCCCGCCGCGGCGGCCAGGTCAAGTGCGTGCCGGAGGAACTGAAGGCTCTCAGCACCGCTCCAGCGCGGGTCGGTGTCCGGAAAATGCTGTCCGATGTCGCCAAGCGCCGCGGCGCCCAGCAACGCGTCGGTGATGGCGTGGGATAGCACGTCCGCGTCGGAGTGCCCGTCCAGCCCCATTTCGGACGCGATCTCCACGCCTCCCAGCAACAGCTTCCGGCCCGGAGCAAGGCGGTGTGCGTCCCAACCCAGACCGGTGCGGAACTCGCTCACGGAGCCTTCTTCCCCGCCTTCTCCTCCGCCAGGAACAGGCGCGCCAGGTCCATGTCGGAAGGCTTGGTGATCTTGATGTTGCGGTCGCTGCCGGCGACCACGGAGACCTCCACCTGCTCGAGGCGTTCCACCAGGCTGGATTCGTCGGTGCCGGTGAAGCCGTCTTCGCGCGCCTTGGCGAAGGCCCGGCGAAGGAGGTCGTGCCGGAAGACCTGCGGCGTCTGCGCCAGCACCAGGCGGTCCCTGGTAAGGGTGCCGTGAATCTTGTTGCGGCGCACCTGCTTGACGGTGTCGACGGGGACAATCCCCACAATCGCCGCGCCGCTCTCGGCGGCTTCGCGGATCACCCGCTCGATGGTGGAGGGCTCGATGAACGGCCGTACCGCATCGTGCACGGCCACCAGCTCGACGCCGGCGCCAATCGCCGCCAGCGCATTCTCCACCGATTGCTGTCTCGTGTCCCCGCCTTCCACCATCCGGACCGGCCGGGCGGGCCGCTCCTCCTTCAGCAATCCCTCAACCCACGCCAGGTCGTCCTTGCGCAGGGCGAGGACGATCTCGGAGACGGAGTCGCAGGAGAGGAACTTGCGGATGGTGTGCAACAGGATGGGAGCGCCGTCCAACAGCATGAATTGCTTGCGGCTGGTCCCGGCGCGCTCCGGAACCGAACGTCCCATGCGAGTCCCCAAACCCGCGGCGGGGAGAATCACGGCGGCTTTCATATGGTCGGTGTCCGGTCCGTAGATAATCTACCTGGGTGGAGCGGAGGCGGCTTGCTCCCGCTGGGACCGCTCCTGGGGCTTGTCGCCCGAAGACTTCTCGTAGACAGAGTGTACCCGCTCGTCATAGCGGCCAAAAATCATCTTGCCGGCGGTGGTTTGAAGCACGCTCGTTACCGAGATGTCGATCGTCTTGGAAATCATCTTCTTGGCGTTATCAACCACTACCATCGTGCCGTCGTCCAGGTAAGCCACGCCCTGGTTGTACTCCTTGCCCTCCTTCAGAATGAACACCCGCATCGTCTCGCCGGGCAGCACGATGGGCTTCAAGGCGTTGGCCAGTTCGTTGATGTTGAGGACTTCCACCCCGTGAAGCTGAGCCACCTTGTTGAGGTTGAAGTCGTTGGTCACGATCTTGCAGCCGTAGGTCTTGGCCAGTTCTATGAGTTTCATGTCCACGTCGCGCAGGTGGGGGAAGTCGTCTTCCAGAATCTGCACGTTCAGGTCGGGCATCTTCTGTATGCGCTGTAGAATGTCCAGTCCCCGCCGGCCGCGGTTGCGCTTCATCGAGTCAGCCGAGTCCGCCACGAGCTGAAGTTCGCGGAGCACGAACTGAGGGATCACCACGATTCCGTCCAAAAACCCGGTCTCGGCGATATCCGCAATACGCCCGTCGATAATGACGCTGGTATCCAGGATCTTGAAGCTGCTCTTGGTGGCCTTCTCCGCGCCGAACACCCCGCCGAGCGCCGCCAGATTGAGCATCTCCCCTTTGCTGGCCCCCACGATGAGTCCGACGTAGGTCATCCAGAGCAGGATCCCGATCTGCAGAAAAGGCACGGTGGAAGAATTGGACGGCAGAGCTCTGGCCACGACCAGCGAAATCAGGAAGGCGCCGAGGATGCCGAGCACGGAGCCGACCGCGGCCCCAATCAGCCGCTTCAGGCTGACGTCCCTGACGCGAACCTCAAACCCTATGATCGCCAGCGCAAGCAGGAGGCCGGCCAAGGCGGAGTACGGCTGAGAGAGGCCGAAAGGCTCGAGGAAAAAGCTGGCCGAGGCCAGCAGCAGCACGAAGAGTACACGAATGACCAGTAGATCGGTGGAGCTCATAATCCACGCTCCCAAAGCTCAGTATGAGAACGTACACCATTCCGCGACTAGAGTATACCACCGCTCGCTCTGCGGACATGGAACGGACCGGCGCGGACGCGCTCAGAGGATCTTGGCCAGTTCCTCGGCGAAGGCGCTCTGCGGTGCGTCCGGATCCTGCTTGGCGCGCTTGAACTTCTTGACCGGCCGCGGCGCCATCCGCGCACCCGGCCGGACCTGCCCCCGCGGCTTGGGCGGCTGAGCCGCGTTGGCCCGCAACAGGCGATCCTCCAGCGGGGCGCGGTCGAAACGCCGGATGATGGCCTGCATTTCTTCTGCGTTAGGGGCTTCGATGAAGGCAAAACCCTTGGATTCCTGGGTCTCCGGATTACGGATGACCTTGACCGAATCCGCCACCATGTTTTCTGAGCTGAGCCAGGACTGAATATCGTCTGCGGTCACCCAGACGGGAAGATTGCCGAGAAAGACGCTAAAGCTCATTCGAAGGTATTCTTCATTTCGAGAATTGAATTACCGGGGTAGCACTCGCGAAGGTGGAGGCCATTCGAGCTAGTTTCAGTCTACCAGAGGGAAATCCCCTTGGCAAACCGGAGTCGCGCTGCGGGGGCGGGCCCGGGGACCCGGAGCCGCCGGCGCGGATCAGGGCCGCGGCAGTCTGTAGAACTCGTAGCCGATACGCCAGGCGGCCTCGGCACCGGGCTCGATGTGAAAGCTCAGGTAAGGCTCCGGACAGACCGTCGTACGCGCGGTCCAGAAGTAGAGGCTGGAGAGCGGCTGGTCGCCGGTGATCCGTACTCCCGCGCCGGCCTTTTCGTTTTCTATGCGAATGTCGTAGTCCTTGGGCGTGGGCCCGAAACCCTTGATGTCCGTGCCCACGTTCTGGTTCTGCGCCAGTTCCTGCAAATAGACGAGACGGCGCCCTCGTACTTCCAGCAATCCCCTCAAATCCCGGGTGGCCTGGACCTCGAACGGGAATTCAACGGAGAAGCCGGGACCGCTCGGGAGGTTATCCAGCACGAAAAAATTGTGGTTGTAGACGAACGTGTCGATGGGCCGCGAGCCGGTATTGCGCAAGCTGTGCTCCAGGGTCATCTCCGGCCGGCCCGCCGCCAGGCTCACCCGCTTGCGGTAGACGTATCCGTAGCCGGACTTGTCCGTCAGGGTCTGGGTGAACTCGATCCAATCGGATCCTTTGCGCACCTCCCAGTGGCCCGTATCCACGATCTCGAACGGCGCGCTGAAGGCGTACCGCGGTTCGTTGCCCTTGCGAAGAACCCCGATGCCGATCTTGACGAACGTGTCCCCCGGCTTGGCTTCGTCGTAGCCCAGGGCGCTCGCGCCCGTCCTGAACTCCTCCACCGGACCGGCGATGGCGTCGTGAACCTGGGGGTCGTGCTTCTCCAGCCAGGGACCGAAGTAGTTGTGGCCAGCGTACTCCAGGCTGGCAATGACCCCCGACCAGTCGAATCTGGTCCCACGGTAGTAGCCGGCTTTCGCGTCGGGCAGGTACAGTTTGGCTTGGATCGGGCCGTTCGCGATCCCGGCCTGGGGGTAGTCCGCGGCGGGAAGCGGCACGGCCGCCAGGCAGGCCAGCGGCAAGAAAGTCCGGAGTGACAACCCTGGGAGTCTCATGGTCTCAATCAGTATAACTCCGCGCTTTCCCTGGCACCCCGACTCCGCGTATGATTGAGAGAACACTCTCCCATGATCCAGACAGGCGTCCCAGAAGGACTGACTTTCGACGACGTGCTGCTGTTGCCGGCGCGCAGCGGCGTCACCCCCGTGGAGGCCGACACCTGCACCTGGCTGACCCGCACCATCGCCCTTAACATCCCGATTGTGAGTTCGGCCATGGACACCGTCACCGAGTCCCACATGGCCATCGCCCTGGCCCAGCAGGGCGGCATCGGCGTGATCCACCGGAACATGCCGATCGAGCGGCAGGCCGAGGAAGTGGACCGCGTGAAGCGCAGCGAGAGCGGCATGATCGTCGATCCGGTAACCATGGAGCCGGACAGCCGGATCTACGAGGCGCTGGAGGTGATGAAGCGCTATCGCATCTCAGGCGTGCCTGTGACGCGGGAAGGCAAGCTGGTCGGTATCCTGACCAACCGCGACCTCCGCTTCGAGACCCGCTTCGACCTCCCCATCTCCGAGGTGATGACCAAGGAGAATCTCATCACGGTGCCGGTCGGCACCACGCTGGAGGATGCCCAGGCCATCCTGCACAGGCACCGGGTGGAAAAGCTCCTGGTGGTCGACGAGCACTACAACCTGAAGGGCCTGATCACGGTCAAGGATATTCAGAAAAAACTGAAGTATCCCAGCGCCGCCAAGGACGAACAGGGACGGCTGCGCGTGGCGGCCGCCATCGGATCGGGCAGCGATTTTTTGGAACGCGCCCAGGAACTGGTGGCGAAGAAGGCCGATGTCCTGGCCATCGATACCGCCCACGGCCATAGTGAGAGAGTCCTGGAAGTGGTCGCCGCCGTGAAGAAGGCTCTGCCCGGCGTGGGTCTGATTGCCGGCAACGTGGCGACCTACGAGGGCGCGCGCGACCTGATTGCGCTGGGCGTGGACGGGGTCAAGGTGGGGGTCGGGCCCGGATCCATCTGCACCACCCGGGTGGTTTCCGGCGCGGGCGTTCCGCAGATCACGGCCATCGCCGAGGCGGCCCGCGCGGCGCTTGAAGCCGGCGTCCCGGTCATCTCCGACGGCGGGGTCAAGTTCTCGGGCGACATCACCAAGGCCATCGCCGCCGGGGCCTCGAGCGTCATGATCGGCAGCCTGTTTGCGGGAACCGACGAGAGCCCGGGAGAGACCATCCTGTACCAGGGCCGCACATTCAAGAGTTACCGCGGCATGGGTTCCATGGGCGCCATGAGCCAGGGCTCGAGCGACCGGTATGCCCAGGACCCGTCTTCGAAGCTGGTGCCGGAAGGCATCGAGGGGCGCGTCCCCTACAAGGGGCCGATTGCCGAGCTGGTGTACCAGTTGGTCGGCGGCCTGAAGGCCGGTATGGGTTACTGCGGGTGCCGTTCCATTGCCGAACTCCAGGAGAAGGCCCGCTTCATCCGGATCACGGCGGCGGGCCTGCGCGAGAGCCACGTCCACGACGTGATCATCACAAAGGAAGCTCCGAACTACCGCCTGGAGTAGAACGCGTGACCCGGGCTTGCAGGCGGCCCCGGGCCAGCCGCACGTCGAGCAGGGTCTTCACGGGCGCCGCGTGCGCCTCTTTGACGATGCGCCCCTCCTGATCCTGAACGATGGCGTAGCCGCGCTCCAGAACCCCGAGCGGGCTCAGCCCCGACAGCCGCGCGGCCGCCGCGTCCAGGCGCGCGCGCTCCCGCAGGAGCCGGAACCGCACCCGCCCGCCCAGGGCGGCCTCGCCCGCCTCCAGCCGCCGCCGGGCCGCCGCCAGCCGCAGCCGGGGATCCAGGCCGCGAAGCCGGAAGTCGATCTCGTCAATCCTCTGCAAGCGGCGTCCCAGCGAGCGTTGCAGAGCGGACGCCGCCCGCTCCGTGCCGCACTCGTGCAGGCGGCGGGCGGCCTGCGCCAGCCTGTAGCGCGCCTCCTTCTCCAGCCGGACCTGCGCCGCCTCGATCCGCTCCAGCAGTTGTCCGCGCGTCGAGGTAACCAGCTCGGCGGCCGCCGAAGGCGTGGGCGCGCGAAGATCGGCCGCGAAGTCGGCGATGGTTACGTCGGTCTCGTGCCCGACCGCGGAGACGACCGGAACCTTCGAGTTGGCGATGGCCCGCGCCACGGCTTCTTCGTTGAAGGTCCACAGGTCCTCGATCGATCCCCCGCCGCGGGCCACGATGACCACGTCAGGCCAGTCCGACGCGCTGAACCAGTCGATCCCCGCCGCCACCTGCTCGGCGGAACCTGCACCCTGAACCTGCGCGGGGTAGATGCGGATGTGCAGACCGGGGCGCCGCCGTTGCAGGATCTGCAGCATGTCGCGGAGTACGGCTCCGGCCGGCGAGGTCACGATCCCGATGCGCCCCGGCAACTTGGGCAACGGGCGCTTGCGCGCGGAATCGAACAGACCCTCGGCCGCCAGCCTCTGCTTGAGTTGCTCGAAAGCCAGTTGCAGCGCCCCGTATCCTTGCGGCTCCAGCGCCTCGACCAGAAGCTGGTAGTCCCCCCGGGCCTCGTAAACGTCGATCCGTCCCCGCGCCAGCGCCGCGATCCCGTCCTGGGGAAGGAACCGCAGAAGGCGGGCCTGCGCCCGGAAGCACACGCAGCGCAACTGAGCCCGTTCGTCCTTGAGGGTGAAGTAGTAGTGGCCGCTCGCGGCCAGCTTGACCCCGGAGATCTCCCCCGACACCCAGATGTCGGGGAACTCGCGGTCCAGAAGGCCGCGCAGAGCGGCGGTGAGTTCGCTCACGCTGAAGATCCGGCGGGGCGGTCCGAAGTCCAGGCTGATCTGCTGTTCCTCCATGATAAATCAGGGTTTAAACCCATTCAGAAATGTTTCGGACCCCATCACTTTTTTCTATTTGACCCCCTTTTTCGGGCTTGGTTATCCTGAAGCATCGGCGCACCGGCAGGCGCGAAACCAATTGTAGCCGAAGGAACCGCCCACGGAGGACGGATGACACCCAAGGAAGTACTGGAGTTCGCCCAGAAGAACGATGCCAGACAGGTCGATTTGCGGTTCACGGACCTGCCGGGACTGTCCCACCACGTTTCCTATCCGATCAACAAACTGGATGAGTCATCCTTCGAAGAGGGTTACGGCTTCGACGGCTCCAGCATCCGCGGTTGGGCGGTCATCAACGAGAGCGACATGCTGATGCTGCCCGACCCCGGCACCGCTTTCATGGATCCCTTCGCCGAAACCCCCACGCTGGTCATGCTCGCCGACGTGGTTGATCCCATCACCCGCCAGCACTACGAGCGCGACCCCCGCTGGATCGCCCGCAAGGCGGAGATGTACCTGGCGAGCAGCGGTGTCGCCGATACCGCTTACTTTGGGGCCGAGGCCGAATTCTTCATCTTCGACAACGTCCGCTTCGACCAGAACGAACACTGCGGCTTCTACTTCATCGACGCCGAGGAAGGCCGCTGGAACTCGGGACGGGAGAAGGACAACCTGGGCTACCGGCCGCGTTACAAGGAAGGCTACTTCCCGGTCCCGCCGACGGATCACTACCAGGACCTCCGCAGCGAGATGGTTCAGACCATGCTGGAAGTCGGCCTGAACATCGAGTGCCACCACCACGAGGTCGCCACCGGCGGGCAGGCCGAAATCGACCAGCGGTTCGACACGCTGGTGAAATCGGCCGACAATATGATGCTTTACAAGTACGTGGTGCGCAACGTCGCCTACCGGTACGGCAAGTCGGTGACCTTCATGCCGAAGCCGATTTTCGGCGACAACGGCAGCGGCATGCACGTTCACCAGAGCCTCTGGAAAGCCGGCAAGCCCCTGTTCGCCGGCGACGGCTACGCGGGCATGAGCCAGCTCAGCCTGTGGTACATCGGCGGCTTGCTGCGGCACGCGCGGGCGCTGTCGGCGATCATCGCGCCCACCACCAACAGCTACAAGCGGCTGGTGCCCGGCTATGAGGCGCCCGTAAGCCTGGCCTACTCGCGCCGCAACCGCTCGGCGGCCTGCCGCATTCCGATGTACTCGGCCAGCCCCCGGGCCCGGCGCGTCGAGTTCCGGCCGCCGGACCCGTCCGCCAACCCTTATCTCGCCTTCGCCGCGCTGCTCATGGCGGGCTTGGACGGCATACTCAACAAGATCGACCCGGGCGAGCCGCTGGACAAGGACATTTACGACCTATCCCCCGAGGAGATGAAGAGCGTACCCTCCATGCCCGCCTCCCTGGAAGAGGCGCTGGATTGCCTGGAGAACGATCACGCCTTCCTGCTCAAGGGCGACGTAGTCACCGAGGAGTTGCTCGAGAGCTACGTCAACTACAAGCGCAAGAACGAAGCCGACGCCGTGCGCCTCCGCCCGCACCCCTACGAGTTCGCCCTGTATTACGACATCTAGAACGCCACGCCCGGTGCGGTGGCCGGGTTCACCTTCCGGGGGTGCGATGCCGCTGCCTGGTGGCCGGCGGAGTTGGTGAATCCGGCAGCCTGCTGGCCGGGAATGGGAGTTGAGGTGCGAACCGCCGCGCCTGTCCTGGCGTGCTCCTACTGATGATCACTGGGCCCGGAGCCCCGCCGGATACGGGAAACAGCGGCCGCGCCCCGGGGCGCATTGGCTCTGCCGTACCGGCGACTGCCGGCGAACGTCCTAAAGGACGTTCGATGACCTCTCGTCGGCCAGAGCGGAGTTAGCCGCCGAGGCAAAACGCTTGAAGCTCTGAAAGATGTTCCGCTTGGTCACGCCCCCCTCTATGACCAGGTGGTAATCAAAAACAATGGCGGTTTCAATCGACCTGGTGCGGATGACAATATAGCCATCGTTCATCTCGCGTGCGTATTCCTGCTGCGCCGCTCGGCTGACTCCGGATTTGCATCTCATCACCAGCCGGTAACGAATGAACCGGTGATGTTCGTCGAGGGTCAAGTAGTAGGTGTACCCGTCTTTGACTTTTACCTCTCCGTCGTCGTCAATCGCGGCATCCAGAAACGCATCGCGAAAGATCCGAGCGAGAGAAGCACTGTCAATCGCCTCAGGGTTGAGGACTTCGGCGCCTGGAATAGTCGGATCCACAATACCTCCTCCGGGGGGTTGTTGATTCAGCGTTGACGCGACAACGCCGGCAGGCGTTCCCGCCTCGGGTTGCGGGGGACTGGCGTGAGGTGGCTCCGCCGTTCCTGACGAGTCCACCTTGCCACCCTTTCTGGACTTAAACAAGCCGCCAAACCACGTCATGGTTGTGCGTCGAGGCGGCTTGCAGCGAAATTGGCGCTCTCATCGCCCCGCCGTGGCCTTCCAATTACCGCCCCTGATGATAACTCAACTCTTGCTGGTCCATTCGACAATTTCAAAAAATATGAGTACTAGTACCGACGAGCGCCATCTGCCGGGTTGATCCTTGTTCGGGGTCTCCGGCGTGGCGCTCCTCCGTGCGCCAGCCGGCGCTCTCGCGGGACAGGCTCCCCATCTCAAACCCCGACTGGCGCAGCAGCCCGGATCTCCCGCTTCGACGCCCGGGCGCCCCCAACCCAACATCCGGTGGCCGCCGAGAAGCAGCATGCCTGGAATCCGGAAGACCGGCCTCCCGGCCTGTCAGCCCCGCGCTACAATAGCGGAGCATGAATATCGGGGTGACCCGTGAGGCCGAGGGCCTGGAGCGCCGGGTTGCGCTGACGCCGTCCGTGGCGCGGCAACTCGTCGACCAGAAGCATACCGTCTGGGTGGAGAAGGGCGCGGGCGAGCGCGCCATGATCCCCGACGAAGAGTACATCCGGGCCGGCGCCCAGATTGCCTACACGCAGCCGGAGGTCATCCGCCGGTCGGAACTGGTGGTGCAGGTGTCGGCTCCCGCCCCTGAGCAACTGGAGCACTTCTCCAAAGACACGGTGGTGATGGCGTTCTGTCACCTGGCGGTCAAAGCGCGGCATCTGGTGGACCTGTTGCTGGACCGTTCGGTCACCGCCATCGGATACGAGATCATCGAGGCGGACGACGGGCGGCTACCGGTTCTCGCCGCGATCAGCGAGATCGCGGGCCAGTTGACCATCCCCCTGGCCATGCATCTGCTCCGCTCCAGCGCCGGAGGCCGCGGCATCCTTCTCGGAGGCAGCCCGGGCCTGCCGCCGGCGCACGTGGTGATCCTGGGCGCGGGCGCGGTGGGCGCCAGCGCGGCCCGCGCCGCGGTCGCCTCCGGCGCCAGGGTCACGGTGCTGGACATCGATACCGACCGGCTGCGCGACCTGATTTTCCACCTCCCGCACGTAGCCACCGGCCTGGCCGATCCGGATTCGATCGCCGGCGCCGTAGCCTCCGCCGACGTGGTGATCGGCGCGGTGCTCGTGGCGGGACACAAGTCGCCCCAGGTGGTTACCCAGCCGATGGTCGAGAGCATGCGGCGCGGGTCCGTCATCATCGACGCCGCCATCGACCAGGGCGGCTGCGTGGAGACCAGCCGTCCCACCACCCTGGCCGAGCCCTCCTTCATCCGCCACGGGGTGGTCCACTACTGCGTGCCGAACCTGACGGCGGACATCAGCCGCAGCGCGAGCATGGCGCTGGCGCAGGCGGTCCTGCCGTTCCTGCTGCACATCGCGCAGCACGGGCCGGACGGAGCGTTCCGCGCTTCGCCCGCCCTGCGCCGCGGAGCTTACACGCACCGGGGCGCCTGTGTGCGCCGCAGCCTCGCCGACACGCTCGGGCTGCCCTGCGAACCGCTGGCGGAGGAGCCGCGGCCGTGACCTGGACCGAGCAGTACCGGGCCAAGCTGAGAACCGCGGACGAGGCCGTCGCCGCGATCCGTTCCGGGAACAGGGTCTACATCCACCAGGGCTGCGGCGAACCGGAGGACCTGGTCCAGGCCATGGTCCGGCGCGGACACGAACTGCTGGATGTCGAGGTGGTCCACCTGGCGACCATGGGAAGCGCGGATTACAGCAAGCCCGAGTTCGAGGGGCACTTCCGCGTCAATGCCTTCTTCGTGGGAGCCAACGTCCGCGAGGCCGTCCAGGAGGGACGCGGCGACTACATTCCGATCTTCCTTTCCGAGGTGGAAGAGCTCATCCGGAGCGGGGCCATGCCCATCGACGTGGCGCTGATTCAGTGCTGCCCTCCGGATCACTACGGCTACATGAGCCTTGGCACGGGCATCGATACCACGCTGACCGCCGCCAAGCACGCCCGCCACGTCATCGTGGAAATCAATGAACAGAGCCCGCGGACTCTGGGCGACGCCTTCCTCCACGTAAGCAAGGCCGACGTCCTGGTGGAGGCCTCACACCCGCTGGCTGAGTACCGGCAGCCCGAGATCGGCGAGGTGCACAGAGCCATCGCGCGGCATATCGCCGGCCTGATTCCCGACGGGGCGACGTTGCAGACGGGCATCGGCGCCATTCCCGACGCCATGCTCCAGGAACTGGCGTCCCACCGGAACCTGGGCATCCACACGGAGATGTGTCCCGACGGCGTGATGG
Organism: Bryobacterales bacterium; assembly: GCA_020851555.1. Taxonomy (GTDB): domain Bacteria; phylum Acidobacteriota; class Terriglobia; order Bryobacterales; family Bryobacteraceae; genus DTKY01. Next base: position 243,785 of record JADZCM010000017.1, read on the forward strand.
AGCTGATCCAGCAGGGAGTGGTGAATAACGAGAAGAAGTCGATACACCCCCACAAGGTGATCGCCGGGTTCGTTCTGGGCACCAAGCCGCTGTTCGACTTCATCCACGACAACCCGATCTTCGAGTTCCATCCCTCCAGCTACACCAACGATCCGTTCATCATCGCCCAGAACGAACGGATGGTCGCCGTCAACTCAGCCATCGAGATCGACCTCACCGGACAGGTTTGCGCCGACTCGGTGGGCCACCGGCTGTACAGCGGCGTCGGAGGGCAGGTGGACTTCATCCGGGGCGCCGCGCGCAGCCGGGGCGGGTTGCCGGTCATCGGGATGCCGGCCACGGCCAAGAACGACACGGTCTCGCGGATTACAGCGGAATTGCGGCCGGGAGCCGGCGTGGTGACCTCGCGCGCCGACGTGCACTACGTGGTGACCGAGTTCGGCGTGGCGTACCTGCACGGCAAGAACATGCGCCAGCGCGCCGAGGCCCTCATACAGATCGCCCATCCCGCTTTCCGCGACGACCTCACCGCCGAGGCCTGCCGGCTGGGCCTGCTCCACAAACGCTGACGCCGCGCCGGAGCCGGGAGGAGGGCGGGCTTCCTCTGCCTCAGACGCTCACCACCGGGCAAGGCGACTGCCGGATGATGGCGTAGGCGTTGGTGCGCAGCCGTCCGAACATGCCCGCCGCCGACCCGCGGCCGATCACCAGCAGGTCGGCGTCCAGGCTTCGCGCAGTCGCGCAGATCACGCTGGTGGCCTCGCCGTTGTCGATGAGCACTTCGGGGCTGACCCCTGCCTTCTCGAAGAGTTCCTCGATCTGCTCATGCGCCGTCTCGGCCAACCGCTGGCGCCATTCCGGGTCGAAGTACTCGCCGGACAGCGCCTCCAGCGAGGGGGTCACGTGCAGAAGCGTCAGCGCCGCGCCCACCGCGCCGGAGAACCACGCCGCCCACTCCAGGGTTTTGAGGCTGCCCGGACCCAGGTCCACGGCGGCCAGCACACGGCGAAAGGCGATCGTGTCGAGCGCGGGCGCTTCTTCCAGGTGGACACCGGTCATCACCGGGCAGTCCGCGTCGTGAAGAACCTTCGCCGCCACGGAGCCCAGAATGAACCGCCGGAACGGCCCATAGCCGTGGGTGGGCATGAGGATCAGTTCGATCCCCTTCTCATGGGCGTACTCGACTATCTTCCGGGCAGGGTCTCCCTCCAGAAGCACGCGGTGTACTGGCAGGTTCCGCAGTTCGTCACCCAGGTGCCCGGCGAGGTCCGCCTGGAGCTGCCGCGTCCGGGAGGCGTAAAGTTCGTTGAGCACCGAGCCGCCTACTTCGAGCACGCTGAACTCGTAATGCGGAGGGGGGACGACGTGCAGCAGCGTAACCTCCGAACCGAACCGCGCGCCGAGCGCGTCGGCGTATCGGGCGGCGCCCCGGGAGCGCCCGGAAAAGTCAATGGGTAGCAGGATTCTGGCAAGAGACGGCATCGCTCGCCTCGCTCGGAGCCTGTTGAAGGAGCCGATGGGCGCGTCCGCAGCCGCCCCCGCGCCGGCGTATCTTCCTGCCGGGCCTGGTGGGGTTGGACTCCCGTCTTGCCCTGCCGGAGCCTGAAATCGGCTTCTTCAACAAGCTCCTATGCAGAAAGATACCAGTTCCCGGAGGCTATTGCTGGCCGGCGTCGGACTGCAAACCCAGATCCGTGAGAATCTTGGGCGCCGGATCGTCCATCGCCAGCAACCCGTGGCAGGAGTTGCAGTCCTGCGAGATGGTCTTTCCGTCCTGGCTGGCGTGCTGCTCATCGTGGCAGCGGAAGCAGCCCGGGAAGTCGGTGTGCCCGATGTTGTTGGGGTAGCTGCCCCAGACCACCTTCATGCTGGGGAAGACGTTCCGGTTGTAGATCGCTACCAGCGCCCGGGCCGAGCGGGCAATGTCTCCGCGCCGCCGGGCATAGGCGTCCGCGTGGTTCTCGCGATAGTAGCGCTCCAGCCCGGCGGGAATCGCCGAAGTGGCCGCCTGGTTCGACGGGTAGGACGCCCGGATCAGTTCGACCGACTTTTCCTTGATGTGAGGAAGGTTGCGGTCTATCTCTCCGGCGCCCATGGCCCGGTCCACGGCCCGTTCGGGCAGGTCGAAGGTGTGCGTCGGACGGTTGTGGCAGTCCATGCAATCCATCTCGCGCAACGGCAGGCCCGCCACCTCCTCGGGTTTCGCATCCGGCGACAGGTAGGTGGTGGGACGTCCGTCGCCCGCCGTGTACTCAACCCAGGGGATCTTCTGCCGCGACTCATCCGCGGGGCGGTAGCGTACCCGTATGCCGGCGCCCAGGTGCCGGCCGTGGATTCCTGGCCCGCGCCGGCCGCCTCCCACGCGCATCAACAGGACGGTCTTGGTAAGCGTGTTGGCCTCGTCCCCGGCGAACTTCTCAATCACGCGGATCCGGTCCTCGGCAAACTTGTCCGGCCAGTGGCAGGTCTCGCAGGTTTCCCGCGCCGGACGCAGGTTGCGGACCGGGGTGGGAATGGGACGCTCATAGGTGTTGAACGTCACGGCAAAGACCTGGCCGATGCCCGATATCTTGCTGCGCACGAACCAGGAGGCGCCTTCGCCGATGTGACACTTGACGCACGCCACGCGCGAGTGGGGCGAGTTCTGGTAGGCGGCGAACTCCGGCTGCATCACGGTGTGGCAGGTCAGGCCGCAGAAGGTCACGCTGTCCATGTAGCCCACGGCGCTGTAGCTGGTCTGCGCGGCGATGACGATGTTCACCGCGGTGGCCAGCCCCACGAACAGCGCCAGGCGGCGGAATTCCGGGTTGCGGAGGTTCAGGGGCGGGAAAGCCGAGGGGTAGGAGCCTTTCCTGCGCTCCTTCCGGAAGCGCAGGTAGATCCCCGCCGGTATCAGGGCCAGCCCCAGGAAGAACATAGCCGGCAGGATGAGAAAGGCAAGAATCCCGAAATAGGGATTGTCGACCTCGCGCCCGAAACTCAAGGCCAGCACGAAGAACCAGAAGATAGCGGCCGAGGTTACCAGGACCACACCGGTGAGGCTGATAGGATTCACGGAGAGATGCACCACCGGGGGCAGCCCCTCACGAATCCGCTTGGAAAAAGTTGAGCGGCTTTCCATCAGGACGCTCCTCCCGGCCCGGAGCCCTTCTTGCCGGGCGCGGGGCCGTGGGATTCGCGCTGTCTGGGGCTGACACCCGTCAGCCAAGCTGTGTCCATGGGGTAGACCTCGGGATCGAAGATCACGAAATAGAAGTGCCAGATTACGATTGAGAGCGTGGCGAGGATGGCTTCGTAGAAGTGAACGGCGGTGGCGACATCCAGCCAGCTTTTAGGCAGCCACCTCAGGGTATAATTGACTCCCCACAGAAGCACTCCGGTAATCGCCATAACCGCGGTGCCCCAGATCACGGCCCAATACTCCGCCTTCTCGACGTACCCATGTGAGGAGAGCCTCGGCTTCCGCTTGCGCAGCCCGAGCAGCCAGGCCAGGTTGAGGAGCCCCTCCCGCGCGTCTCCGACCCGCGGCCACATCTCACTCCAGTGCGCGCGCAGCCCGCGGCTGGCGATCAAAGTGATCACGTGCAGAAGCGAGACGGCGATCAGAACCGCTCCCGCGACGCGATGAATCGTCGCCCGCAGGGGGAACACCGTCTCCCAGGCGAGGAGCGGCCGCGCCCACCACTGGTCCGGGTATTTCAGCGCGAAGCCGGTCCAGGCCAGCACCACGAAAGAGACCAGGAGCAGCGCGTGTTGCAGCCGCTCCATCCCGTACATGCGGATTTCCGGAGAGCCATGGGACGGGTGAGCCGCGCGCGGCACGAGGCCGGGCGCCGGCCTCAGGCGCAGGCGGAGCAGTTTCCGGATCCAGTCCGCCAGGTTGTGGAGGAACATGAGTCCGAGCGTCACTGGAATGATCCCCAGATAGAGGTTGCGAACCCAGCGCACGCCTTCAGGCTCCTTCCCCCCCTCTCCCCAATGAATGGGCCCCAGCGCGAAGCGCTGCCCCGCGCCGGGATGGCAGGCTCCACAGGTTGCGGCAAGATTCTTCGGGTTAGTGGTGGACTTGGGATCGGAAGACGGCAGGATGTTGTGATAGCCGTGGCAACTGGCGCAGTTGGCTACCGACTGGGATCCGGCCCTGCCCGCCAGTCCGTGATAGGACGCATCGAAGGTGAGCACCCGGTCCGCAGGCAACCCGAACTTCTGGGACAACCTTACGTCGCCGTGGCAGCGGGCGCAGGTATCGCGAATCCGGCCGGGATGGACGGGAGAGGCGGGCTGCGACTTGGCCAGGATGGAGTGCTCTCCGTGACAGTCGGTGCAGAGCGGCGCATTGGGCACTCCCTCCATCAGCGCTTTTCCATGCACGCTCTCGCGGTACTGGCTTACCACCTCCGTGTGGCACATCCCGCAGGTGTCGGGAACGGCTTGCCGGAACTGCTGCGATGCAGGACGGAGGGTCTCGTGGGCGCTGCCGTGGCAGACCCCGCAGTCGGGAGCGGCCGCGTTGCCGTGCGCCCGGGCCTGGCCATGCACGCCCAGGGCGTCTTCTTTCGCCACCTGAGGATGGCACTGCGCGCACTCCGGCCTGGCGCTTCCCGCCGGATGCGGGAACTGCTCGTGCTTCGGGTGGCACGTGGCGCAGTCCACGGAAGCATGGGTGCTGCTTTTGAGGCTCTTGGCCTGGGCTTCATGGCAGGCCGCGCACTCGGCGGCCGTTTGGCCCGTGGCGGCAAGCACCGAGGCGAGCGCCAGTGCGGCCAGCCGCGGTATGTAGGACATCAATGCACCCCTCATTAGTCGTCTCGGCCCTTCGGCCGCGGGCTGTCCAGCGGGAGCGGCAGCGCGAACAGAGAACTAGCCCTCCGGGCCGCGGGATCTGGCTCCGGAGCTTGCCGCCGGCGTCGAGTCCGCCACGTCCTGCCGCGCGGCCTTGTCGGCCTTCAATCGCGCGCCCATGATGGCCAGGAAAGCGGTGTCCAGCGGGTCGTCTTCGAAAACCACCGAAACAATACCGGCCTCCCAGGCCCGGGCCAGAATCGCAGGCTCGTTCCTAGTGATCAGAACCACCCGCTCCGGGTTCGGCAGCTTTGAAGGCAACGCCTCCAGCGTCCCGGTGTCCACCACGATCACCCCTTCCGTCCGGGTGTCGGGATGCTCCACAAGAAGGGGCCTCCACCGCGCGTCCCGAATGAGCAGGTCCCTCAAAGCGCCGGCATAGGCCCCGTCCGCGATCGCTATTTGGATGGTCTGCACGCTCGAGACTCCTGCTTTGAAGACAGGATCTGCTGCAATCATGGGACCAAAGCTCCCGGCCGCGGCTCGGGCGCCCGTGATTCAGTTTTTCTGTTGATTCTAAAAGCGATAACGTCGTGGGCGCGGTCGCACTGTAGAGTATTTCGACTCGCCCGACAAACGCGGGACAGCGGCAAGACTCAGCGGGGCGCCTCCTGCCCGCGCTGGGTGTTTTCACACACCCAAGTGGGACCGCTGCTATACTTTGAGTAGCGGGTTTCATGTCGAAGATCTTCCCTGGATGGCAGCGCGGTGGAGTGCTGGAAGCTGTTTTCGATCAGTTGCCCGACGCCCTCCTGCTGTACGACAAAGACCTCGTGATTACGGGGGTCAACGCCGCGGCTGAAAAGATGTTCGGCATGGCGGCCGGCCAGTTGGTGGGCCGGCCGTGCAAGGACGTCTTGCAGTGTAAGGAATGTGAATCGGGGTGCGGCTTTTTGATCGGCGTGTCCGACCTGCCCTCGATCGTGAACTCCACCGTGCGGCTGCATGGCAACAACGGCCGGGGGCGGCTGGCGGTGATTCGCACGCGCCAGTTGTTCGACGAGACCGGGCAAATGACCGGCGCGCTCGCCACCATCAAGGAGATCACGGAAGAGGGCCCCGGGCAGCAGAGCGAGGTCATCGCTCAGAGCCAGAGCATGCGGGACGTGCTTCACTTCGTCCGCCGGGTGGCGGCGAGCGAGGCCACCACGATCCTGCTCGAGGGGGAGAACGGCACGGGTAAGGACCTGATCGCCAAGACTCTCCACTACCAGAGCCTGCGCCAGGCGGAACCCTTCATCGCCATCAACTGTGCCGCTATCCCGGAGACGCTGCTCGAAAGCGAGCTGTTCGGTTACGAGAAGGGAGCCTTCACCGACGCGCGGCAGCAGAAGCGCGGCATCTTCGAGTTGGCCGACAAAGGGACGCTGTTCCTGGACGAGATCGGAGAGATCCCTCTCATGCTCCAGGCCAAGCTCCTGCGCGTGCTGGAAGAGCAGAGCTTCCGGCGCCTGGGCGGCCTGAAAGATATACGCCTGGATCTCCGCGTCATCGCCGCGACCAATAAGAACCTGCGCGAGGCCGTGCAGGAAGGGGCCTTCCGGCAGGACCTCTACTTCCGGCTGAACGTCATCCATCTCACCATCCCGGCGCTCCGGGAAAGGCCTGAAGACATCATGCCGCTGGTGGAGTTCTTCGTCGCCCACTACAACAACAAGTTCAAGCGCCATATCGAGGGACTCACGCCCGAAGCCGAGCGGCTGTTGCGAGGCCACGATTGGCCGGGCAACGTGCGCGAACTCCGCAATGCGATCGAGCGCGCGATGATCCTGGAGGAAGGAACGCACATCGCCGCCTCCAGCCTGCCCCAGGCCATCAGCCGGCTGGGCGACCGGCAAACCGCAGCCGCGCCCGCCTTCCAGGCGCCCCTTCCCGACGAAGGGCTATCGCTCGAGGAGCACGAGCGCGCTCTGCTGCGCCGCGCCCTGGAGAAGACCAAGGGGAATCAGACCCAGGCCGCGCGTCTCCTCAAGATCACGCGCGACACGCTGCGCTACACGATGAAGCAGTTCAACCTGCGGTAGAGCGGCGGCGATCCGGGAGGCGTTCGCTGGCAGGGGAGGCCGTGGGCAGGAGGGGAATTGTCCCGAAGGAGCGGGGGGACACGCCCACCGTGTCCCCCCTCGAGGTCACAACCTTACGAAGCTGATGTGGCCGCCGTGGCCAACCGGCTGGAGGCGACGTTCCAGATTCCGCTCACGCTCCCGCCGGCTGCGATGAACAGCGCCGCGGATGCAAGAGCCACGAAAGCCAGGAGCAGCGTGTACTCGATCAGGTCCTGGCCTTGTTCGTCCTTCAGGAAATTCCAAATCATAGTTCACTCCTCAGTGAAGTTCTGTGATCCTCGGTCCGATTGTTCTCTGGCCCTTGATGCCGGCGTCCGGCGGCCAAACGGCCTCTCTGGATCACTGGAGCAATAGTAAGGTCGAATCGAAACTAAGTCAATAGACCTACTTAAAGCCGAGTAACATAACAAATAGTCAGTTTTGCTACTAACTAAAGATAACGTTATCCAGTTAACCATCGGCCCGGGACGGGCGGCGGCGGAACGCACCCCCGGCCCGGCTCCCCGGAGGCAGCAGCATGGACTGTGATGAAAGCATGGCTGATCCCGTGGCTGGCGCCGGCGGTGGGCGGAGGCGGCGCGCGCCCGCGCTACGACATGCGCGGCGGATTCGTCGAAGTGCGGGGCAGCGGGAAGGCGTCTCCCTCGCTGCGAGCCACCGGCAAAACCTTCGGCGCGGGCGAGGCCGGTCTGGGCAGTTTTTTCGATCTCGGCAGGTTCCGCCGCGTGCGGATCGAGGGCCGGCCGGCCCGGTGACCTCCGGAGCGCGGCTCAGGCCGCCTGGGCGGTCTGGGATGCGGCCGGAAGGCGCTTGATCAGGTCCGCCAGTTCGTTGCGGTCGGCGGCTCCGATCGTGAAACAGTCGATGCAGTCTTGAGACAGCGCGAACCGCAGCGAGCTGTCCACCTTGTCGCGCAGGGCGCCTTCGCCCAGGATCTTCATCCCGATGACGCCCTTGCCGGCCGCTTTGAACTCACGCAGCACGGAAAGAATCGTCGCGGGATCGCCGTCCATGCGTTCCTGGGCCGGGTTGATCCGGGCCAGGACCACCCGGGCCCACGGCGTCTTCGCGGCCGTCTGTAGCGCTTCCAGAGAATGGCAGGACAATCCGTGCGTGCGCACGATGCCCTTCTGGCGGGCCTCGGCCAGCACCTCCATGGCCCCTTCCATCTCCTGCGGCCAGGACGGGCTGGTCACGGCGTGCAGCAGAAGGATGTCGAAGTATTCGCTTCCCGTTTCCTGGCGGAAGCGGTCCAGGTCGGCCTTCATGGCTACGGATGTCCGGGCGCGCGTCTTGGTCATGATGGTGACCTTCTCGCGGGGAACGCTCTTCAGCGCTTCCTTAACGGACGGGTGCGTCTTGTAAGCGTCCGCCGTATCCCAGTAAATGATCCCCTGGTCCGTCCCGTACTTGAGATAGTCCGCAAGCCCGTCCACACCCAGTTTCCTCTGGACGCTTCCTCCGACGGTCCCCGTCCCCATGGCAAGCCTGGATAGCCGCACCTTGTCCGGCCCCAGGTACACGATGTCGTTGGCCCTGAGCGTCTGAGCGCCGCGAACGGGGGCCCGGCTTCCCAGCGCAGCCGCCGCGGCAGCGCAGCCGGTAGCTCGAAAGAAGTTTCGTCTGTTCATGTTATCCTGATTTCCCTCCGGTCCATCCCAGTATACACGACAGGAGTAGGCCGACATTGCCGGCCGGTTTAACGACATATCCGGATAATCAGCTCGACTAACCTGTTTGCCTTCTATGCTCCGAACGCTTGGAACAGCCCGGCGGCCGCGAGCCCTGGCGGGCGTCCGGAGTGTTAGCATACGCCTGGAGGCGTTCGGGCGGGAACGCCGGACGGGACCGGGCAGCGCTGCAAGCGGAGCTTCGCCGTGTTGCCGGCGGAGAGGGAGAGCCCCCTGTTTCGCGCCATGAGCGCGGCGGCCGGGCATGCGGCGGTGCGGCGCGAGGTCGGTTCCCGGCCGCCTCCGGAGCCTATGTCGAATTGCACTCTTGAGCAGTACCAAACCGGCTTTGCCGGCCGTCACCTTTTGCACGGCGTCCTGAGCCATTGGGCGGACCGCAAGCCTCACGACGCGGCGTTCGTCAACCACGACCGCGGCCGGAGCGTTGACTGGCGCACGCTCGACGCGGCCTCCACCGGGCTGGCCGTGCGTCTGCTGCGCCTGGGCTTCCGGAAAGGCGACTTCCTGGCGGCCTCGCTTCCCTTCCTGACCGGGCACATCCTGCTCGAATACGCGTGCTTCAAGATCGGGGTGATCCACACCCCGCTGGATCTGCGCCTGCGCCCCGCCGAGGTCCTGCGCTCGCTGAACCAGGTCGGGGCGCGGGGATTCGCGTTCCTGGGTCTGACCCCATCGGCCGATTTCCGGGAACTGGGCGTTGAGGCCAAGCGGCGCTGCGCCGCCCTCGAGCACCTGATCCAGTTCTCCCCGCCGCATGAAACAATCCAGGGCGCGCTGTCTTTCGAGCGGATGGCAGAGGGGTTCCCGGACCGTCCCTCGCCGGAGTACGAAAGGGCCGCAGCCTCCGTCGCTCCAGAGGATGCGGCGCAGGCCATCTTCACCACCGGTTCAACGGGGAGCCCCAAACCCGCGCTGCTCTCCCACCGCAACATCACGTCCCAGAACCTCTGCCTCGGTTCGGCGTTCGGCTTCGGCGGGGGACCCGCCTGCTGGTCAACCTCCCTCCATCCCACGTGGGCGGCCAGGCGGAAGCCCTGCTGACGACCCTGTTCTGCGGCGGAACGGCAATCGTGCTGGAAGTGTTTGACCCCGTGCGGTCGCTTCAGGCGATCCAGCAACACCGGGTGAACATTATCGGCCAGATCCCGGCGATGTTCAACTACCAGTGGCGGACGGCCGGCTATGACAGCTACGACCTGAGCAGCCTCGAACTCGCCATCTACGGCGGCCAGCAGGTTCCGCGGCAGTTCCTGGAGAAGCTCTCCGCGATGGCGCCGCGGATCGCGACCGGCCTGGGATTGACGGAGTCAGCGGGTTTCTGCACATACACGCCCCCGGGCGCGTCCGTGGAGGACTTGCTGTCAAGCCTCGGCCAGGACATGCCGCTCTACCCCATGAGCGTGCGCGGCGCGATGCGCCAGGACGGAATGGCCGGCGGGCAGTTGGCCGATGGCGAAATCGGACACGTGTGTTTCCAGGGGCCGCAGACCTTCCTCGGGTACGTTGGGGAACCTGAGGCGACGGCCCGCGCCGTCTCCCGGGACGGCGTTCTGTACACCGGCGACATGGGATTCCGCGACGCCGCCGGCCTGCATTTTGCGGGACGGGCCAAGTGGATCATCAAGCCCGCCGGGCACCAGGTGTTTCCCGCCGACGTCGAGAACCACTTCTGCGGGCTGGAGAGCAAGGTGGCTGGCTGCGCCGTGGTGGGAGTGGAACATCCACTGCTCACCGAGGCCATTCTGGCTTTCGTCGAGAAGAAGCCGGGGGTCGAGTTGACCTCCGCGGAACTGCGGAGCCACGCCAAAGGAATTGCGTCCTACATGCGTCCGCTGCACTACGTGATCCTCGAGCCGGGCGCCATGCCTCTCAACCGGGCAGCCAAGAGCGATTACCTGCGTCTGAGCGAGATGGCCCGCATCGAGGCAGGACGCCTGGGGTGGGCCGCCGGCGTGTAAACCCTCCGCGCCGCCGCGCGTCAATCAGGAGTGGGGAGATAACCACGATGCGATTGCACAGATTGGTGACGGGACTTGCAGCCACGGTCCTGCTGGCTCAGACGCCGCCCGGCGCGGCGCGGTCCGCCCCGGAGCGGGCGCCAGGGATCGCGGCGGTAAAGGCCTATTTGAGATTGTCGGACCAGCAGGTGGAGCAGTTGATTCAATTGCGCAGGGAGGAGCAGCAGTTCGTGCAGCCCATCCGGGAGCAGATCAGGGCGAAGGCACAGGATCTGCGGACCTTAATGGAGTCCGGCAGTCCGGATCCTGCTTCGGTCGGGCGGCTGGTGCTGGCGCTGCGCGACTTGCGCAAGCAGGCGGCGGGCGCGGCCGCGACCTATCACGAGAAGGCGCTGGCCGTGCTCGACAGCGTACAAAAGGAGAAACTGGAAAATCTCCTGAAGGCGGCGGACCGGACTGCCGGGACAAGGCGGGCGGTCAACGGCGCCAGGCTGCTCAACCTGCTGCCGCCTCCCGGCCGGCCCCGGGCAGGCGCAGCGCCCCAGCCATATGCCGGCGGCGGCGCAGGGGTGGGGAGAGGCTCGGGCGGAGCGCCGGGACGCCTCTAGCCGTACCCAAGAAATCAATGAGGCCCCGGGGATGGGGATCCTCGAGGCCTCACTCAGAGGGGCTAGCGACGAGCTGGGACTCGTCGCCGGGATGCAAATAAGTCAATGACGACTTATATTTGTCTCCCATTCTCGCATTTGTCGTTCCAAATCGCTTCCGCTCCAAGCCCTGAAACATCAATGAAATGAGTCCAAACGCCTCCGCTCGGGGCTGCGCGATTTGCCCCGTTGCGGATCTTCCCCCACCCTTCCTGTCCGGGTAAGCCGGCCGGACGGGCGGCTTAGCCGTTGAGGCCGAGTATCCGGTTGATGTCTTCCTGGATCTCGGAAGGGCGCCTGTTCCCGTCGATCCGGTGAAATCGCGGGCCGGAGTAGAACTCGATCAGCGGCCCGGTGGCTTCGGCGTAGGCCTTCAGCCGGGCTCGGATCACGCTCTCCTGATCGTCTTCCCGCTGGATCAGGGCGGCGCCGTCCACGTCGCAGACGCCGTCCTTGAGCGGAGGCTGGCTCTGCAAGTTGTAGATGCGCCCGCAGACCGGACACTGTCTCCGTGCCGTCAGCCGCGCCACCAGCACGTCATCCGGGACTTCCAGGTAGATGACGCTGGGGGCCGGGCGCCCGAGTTCGCCGAGCAGGCGGTCGAGGAACTCGGCCTGGGGGATCGTTCGCGGATAGCCGTCAAGCAGGAAGCCGTCACGGCAATCCGGCTGTTTCAGGCGGCCGCGCACCATCTCATTGACGATGTCGTCGCCCACCAGCCCGCCTCCGGCCATAATCTCCTTGGCCGCGTTGCCTAAAGCCGTTCCGGCCTTCAGTTCGGCGCGGAAGATCTCGCCGGTGGAGATGGCCGGAATTCGCAAGATCTGAGTAATGACAGCCGCCTGGGTGCCCTTGCCGCAGCCCGGCGGCCCGAATAGTAGAAGAACCATAGCAGTACGCTCTCCCTTGAAGGCTACCAAAGAAGCGTGGAGCGCTCCGGACTGGAGGCGGAAGCGCGGGCCCCTCACCATAAAGGCAGGCGCGTCCCGGACTTGCGGATTTCTGTATAGTGGGTTGTCAGCATGGGCATTCGCGACGATATCGACGACTTCCTGAGGCAGACACGCCTGGCGGTGATCGGCGTCTCACGCAACGAGCGTGATTTCACCCGCGCCCTGTTCCGGGAGTTCGTCAAGCGCGGCTACGATGCCGTGCCGGTCAACCCGGCGAGCGAGGCCATCGAAGGCCGCCCCTGCTTCCACCGGGCGCAGGACATCAGTCCGGCCGTGCAAGGCGCTCTGCTGCTCACCCCTCCCGCCCGGACCGAGGCCGTGGCAATGGACTGCGTGGCAGCGGGCATTCCCCGCATCTGGATGTACCGCGCGGTGGGCAAAGGCGCCGTCAGCAGCCGCGCGGTGGCCTTCTGCAAGTCCAGAGGAGTGCGCGTGATCCCCGGCTACTGCCCGTACATGTTCTGGGAGGACGCTCCTTTTTTCCACCGCCTGCACGGGTTCTTCGTGAAATTGTCGATTTAGGGGCTCCGGCCGCCGCTCCCTACGGCGCCCATCCCGGCATAACGTAAGCGTAGAAGACCACAATCAGCCCTATCGCGACGGCCAGGATGATGCTGTGGCGCAGGGTGAAGCGGAACAACTTCGCCTCTTCGGACGGCGCCATTCCGGTGGCCGCGGCCGCCACTGCGATGCTTTGCAGGCTGATCATCTTGCCCATGACCCCGCCGCTCGAGTTGGCGGCTGCCATCAGGACCGGGTTCAATCCCAGCCGGCCCGCCGTCACCACCTGTAGATTTCCGAACAGCGCGTTGGCCGAGGTGTCCGAACCCGTGAGGAAGACCCCCAGCCACCCCAGCATCGCGCTGAAGAACGGGAACAGCACGCCCGTGGCCGAAAAGGCCAGCCCCAGAGTCGCGGTAGCCCCGCAGTAATTCATGAGATAAGCCAGGGCCAGCACGGAGGCGATGGTCAGCTCCGGGAGGAAGAGCTGCTTCGCCGTCGCCGCCAGAATCCCGAGGAACCTCCGGGGCGACACCCCGAGAAGCATGGCGGACAGAATCGACGCGAAGAAGCACGATGTCCCGGCGGCCGCCAGCCACTCGAAGCGGTAGACCGCCCGGTAGGGGGCCGGAGCGGCCACCACCGGGGGCATCTGCTGAACCTGTGCGTGCAGCCCGGGCCACGGGAAGACCACGGTGGTCTTGCCCAGAGGCGCCTTATACATGCCCCAGAGCAGCACCATCACCACCAGGATGGCGTAGGGCGCCCAGGCCAGGGCGACCTTGCGGGCGCCGTGGCGCGTGGCCGCGTGCGCCACGCTGTGTTCCCCTTCCAGCGTGAAGCCGTCTTTCGGCTTCCAGTAGCACAACAACAGCACGAGCGTGCCCATCGAGGCCAGCGACCCGAGAATGTCCGTCAGTTGCGGCCCCAGAAAGTTGGATACCAGCAACTGCGTCAAAGCGAAGGACACGCCGCACGCCAGGATGGCGGGCACCACGCGCCGCATGGCCTTCCAGCCGCCCATCACGCCGATCAGGTAGGCCGGCACCAGCACGGAAATCGGCGCGCAGATCCGCCCCACCCCGGCGCTGAGCCGGAGGATGGGCAGCCCCGTAACCGCCTCCAGGGTGATGATGGGCGTCCCGATGGAACCGAAAGCCACCGGCGCCGTGTTCGCCAACAGGCAGATGGCCGCGGCGTAGAACGGCGAGAACCCCAGCCCCGTAAGCATGGCGGCCGCCACCGCCACCGGCGCGCCGAAACCCGCCGCCCCTTCCAGGAACGCGCCGAAGGAGAAGGCCACCAGCAGCGCTTGCAGCCGCCGGTCTTCGGTGAGGCTGCCGATCGAGTCCTTGATGATCTCGAACTTGCCCGTGTCCACCACGATCCGGTAGAGCAGGATCGCCGCAAAGACGATCCAGCCGATGGGCAGCAGGCCGAAAGCCGCGCCGCAGAGCACGGCGTTCACCGCCAGGCCTGCCGGCATCCGGTAAACGGCCAGCGCGATCAGCAGCGCCGCCCCCAAGCCGGAGAGCGCCGCCTTCCAGGCCGGAGCGCGTTTGGCCGTCAGCAGGAAGAGCAGGGTGAAAAGCGGGACGGCGGCCGCCAGGGCCGACACTGCCAGATTGCCGGCAACCGGCGTGTAGTTCTGTGGCCACATAGGTGAATGGCTACTAGAGTCGGCGGGTCTCTGTCAAGCGGCCGCCCGCGTTGAGGTAAACGAGCGGCGCGGTCTCGGTGATACGCCGCATGGCTCGCCGGCCGCCCATGGTTCTAAATGGAAGAGGAGGCTGGCACCTGATGGCACCGTCGCGCAAGACCGATGGATCACGGCGCGGACAAGCGTTGGTGGAGCTGCCGCTGGTGTTGATCCCGCTGGTGGCGCTGTGGGTGGCGGTGGTGGACTTCAGCTTCGCCATCTTTCTGAAGGGGACTTTCCAGCATGCGGCCCGCGAGGGGGCCCGCTACGCGGTGACCAGCCGGACCGAACCCGGGCTGGGCCACGACGCATCCATCCAGGCGGCCGTACAGCGCCACGCCATGGGATTCCTGAACGGGCCGCGGGGAGCGGCGAAAATCCACATCCGCTACTACGTTCCCGGCACGTTCACCGAAACCCAGAGCAACGCGGGGGGCAATATCGTCGAGGTCTCCATCGAGGATTACACCTGGAATTGGATCGCCCCCGTCTTGCGGGGGGCCGCCGCTCCGTTGAACGTTGTGGCGCGCTCCTCCGATCGCATGGAGGCGTCGCCGGGCGGCCTGCCGCCCGCGCGGTGAGAAGGGAGGGAAGTAGACGTGAGTCAAGCCGGCCCCCGGCGCCGCGCCCAACGCGGCAACGAACTCATTGAATTCGCGCTGGTGGCGAGCCTGCTCTTGCCCCTGCTGTTCGGAACCGTGGTGGTCGGCCTCAACCTGGGCCGGAGCATCCAGGTGACCCAGGTCAGCCGGGACGCGGGCCATATGTACTCGCGCGACGTGGATTTCTCGCTCGCCGCCAACCGGAACCTGATCGTGCGCCTGGCGCAAGGCCTGGACATCCGCGCCACCGGCGGCAGCGGCGTGCTGATTCTCTCCACCATCACCTTTATCGGGCAGGCGCAGTGTGACGCGGCGGGCCTTAGCGGCAGCGACTGCGCGAACCGCGACTATCCGGTGATCACAAACCGCATCGTCATCGGCAACCCCACGGCCCGGTCCAGCGCCTTCGGCACCCCCAACCCCGAGCTGTTGAGCAGCAGCGGCAACGTGGCCAACTACATGACCAATACCAGCGCCAGAGCCGACGGCTTCGGCGCGGTTCTGGCGCTCCAGCCGGGCGAAGTGGCGTACGTCTCGGAGGCGTTCGCGGCTTCCTCCAACTACAACATGCCCGGATATCAGACCACCGGTGTCTACTGCCGGACCATCTTCTGAGGAACTATGAACCGCGCGCGACGCAGTCGAAGAAACACGGATGGCATCTCGCTGCTCATGACGGTCCTGGTCATGGGCCTGCTTCTGCCCATCGTCGGCCTGGCCATCGACGCCAGCCTCCTGTACACGGTGAAGGCCAAATTGCAGGCGGCGGTGGACGCGGCGTCGCTGGCCGGGGCCAGGAGCCTGAACCGCGGGCTGGACCTGAGCTCTCAGGCCGAGAGCGCCCGCGCCACGGCGATCAAGTTCTTCAACGCGAATTTTCCTTCCGGGCATCTGGGCACCTTCGAGCGCAGCATTACGGTCACCGTCGCCGAGAGCGCCTACCGCACCCGGACAGTGCGCTCGGACGGCAGCGTGCGGGCGCCCACCTACTTCATGCGCCTGCTGGGATTCCAGTCGAACCAGTTGCAGGCCACCGGAACGGCGTCCCGCCGCGACGTCAACCTGGTCCTGGTGCTGGACCGCTCAGGCTCGATGAGCGGCGCGATGACGCCCATGAAGAACGCGGCGCGGGCTTTCGTGGACAGGTTTGCCGAGGGCCGCGATAACGTGGGATTGATCGTGTTCAGCGGCTCCAGCATCCTGGCCTTTCCCAACCCGTCCCCCTCGGGGCCGGCCTCCAACTTCAAGACCGCGAGTCCCAACGTCGATACCCAGATCAGCAAGACCATCAATGGAGGAGGCACCTCCAGCGCCCAGGCGCTCTGGTGGGCCTACCAGGAACTGGTGAAGCGCAACGAAGCCGGAGCCCTCAACCTGATCGTGTTCTTTACCGATGGTCTTCCCAACTCGATCATCGCGGAGTATAACGATCCGGACCCAGCCAAGAACCTGTTGAAAACCAGCAGCGGTTGCACCTACAAGCGCGTCGCCGGCCGTCCCATGTTCGGCTTCCTCGCGCATGGCTCCCCCGGAGCCCCCCTCACCGGTTTCACGCTGGGAATTCTGAAGTCGGCTTCCAGCACTCTCACCAGCGTGGATGAGGGGGCGATTCAGACCAACAGCCAGGGTTGCGCTTACCGGAGCAATACAGCCAACGTGCGCCAGGACGTCGCCAGAATGCCGCCGGCGGATGCCTACGGGAACGCCACCACGGGTTATGCTCCCGTGGATCTCGCCAGAGTCGATTCCCCGTTGCACATTGCCCGCGCCTCGATGAACGCCGCCGACAATGCGGTCCAGCGAATCCGGCAGGACGCGGCGCTGAACGTCATTATCTACACCATCGGCTATTCCGGAGGAACCGAAGTGCCCGACGAAGTCTGGATGAGGCGGATCTCCAACGATCCCAGCAGCGCCTACTACGACTCCAGCAAGCCGCCGGGCCTGTACGTGTCGGCGCCCACCACCGGAGACCTGGCCAATGCCTTCTCCCGGGTGGCGTCGGAGATCCTCCGCCTGGCGATGTGATCACAGGCCGCGGGGCAGTAACCAGAAGACCGCTCCGGCGGCCGCCATGACGCCGAAGCCCGCCGCCACGCTCCGGGCATAAGAGGGCGTGCCGCCGTAGATCGCAATGCCGGTCTTGATGACCGCGTTCGCCGCCAGCGTAAGCAGCACGGCCAGCGCGCCCGCTTCCCTGGTCACCGTTCCCCCTCGAACCAGGTCGGTGAGCGACATCGCCACGGCGTCTACGTCCAGGGAGCCTCCCAGCGTGCTCGTCCAATAGACGGCGGCGCTGCCGAACTCCGCGGAGGCGGCTTTGCTCGCGAACAGAATCGCCCCAAACAGCGCGCCGAACTTCAGGGACGGCAGGAGCCGGAACGGGTTGCTGGAGGCCGCCGCCGCTGGAGCCGCAGGGGGAACCGGCGCCGGGCGGGACCTGCCCATCAGGAAGCCTGTAGCCAGCCCTGCTGCCGTCATGCCCGCCAGCGGCCAGACCACGGCAACGGCCAGCGCCGGATACACCAGCCAGAGGATCAGCAGCAGCCGCGGGAACTGCATGGAATTGGCCAGCACCGCTGCCTGACTATACAGGGCCGCATCTTCGGGGTCTTCCCTGCTCCCGCGGGCGAACGAGGCAGTCGCCGCCGTGGTCGAGGCGAGGCCTCCGGCGATCCCCGCCAGCCGCAGGCCCCGCTGGGCGCCGAGGAATTTCTCAAGGAAGTAGCCCACGTAGGAGATCGAGGAGACCAGGATCACGAAGGTCCAGATCTCGCGCGGCGAAAGGAACTGGTAGGGTCCGAACCGGCCCTCGGGCAGCAGGGGGAAGATAACGAAGATGATCGCCAGAAACCACAGCGTGTCGTCGAACTCCTTCTCCGTGATGGTCTCCCGGATGAACCCGTGCAGCCAGCGCTTGGCCTCGAGCAGCACCACCACCACGATGGCGGCCCCCATCGCCAGGCGGCTCAAGGGCGTCGTCGTGAGGTAGCCCAGCGCGTAGGCGGTCACCGCGGCGAGTTCCGTGGTGATCCCGTTGCGCTCGCGCTCACGCATGTAGAACACGCAAAGCAGCGCCGTCATCGAAGCCAGCGCGGAGGCCGTCAGCCAGGGACTGTCCACCAGCCCGCAGATGGTCCCTACCAGGGCGATCAGAAGGAAGTCGCGGACACCGGGGTGGCCCTCGCCTTGGGACACCTCGCGTTGCGTTCCAATGAGGAAGCCGATCAGGAGCGACTCGGCGACCGCCACGGCGCCTGCCTGTATGCTGGGTGGCACTGAGTACTGACTCTACACCAAACGAGCCAGCGGGGCGGACGATCATCTTCCGCCGCCTGCCGGGTCTGAAACGCGGCCTCCCGGGCGGTTACGCCGCCGCCACCGGCAGCGCGCCGAACCTGCGGCTGCGGGAACGAAAGTCCTTGAGGCAGGCTTCGAGATCGGCGGCCTCGAAATCCGGCCACATCTTGTCAAGGAAGAAAAGCTCCGCGTAGGCGCACTCCCAGAGCAGGAAGTCGCTGAGCCGCTGCTCGCCTCCGGTGCGGATGAGCAGGTCCACTTCCGGGGCGGAGCCTTGCGAGTGGCTCGCCTGCGCCAGCAGGGCGCCGAACCGCTCCCGCGTCAAGGGGGCAAGGCCGCGGGCACGCTCGGCGGCGCTCAGGATGGCGTCGCGGGAGGAGTAGTCCACCGCCACGCGCAGCCAGAGTCCCCGCGCCGCCGCGGTGATCCGCTCCGCCGATTCGATGGCGGAGACCAGCGGCGCGCCCAGCCGGTCGCGGCGGCCGATCACGTTGATGCGGACGCCCTTCTCCAGGCACTTTGCCGGCTCGCTCCGCAGGTATTGCTCAAACAGCCGCAGAAGGCCGGAGGTCTCCTCGGCCGGCCGCCGCCAGTTGTCGGAGGAGAAGGCATAAAGGGTCAGGACGTCCACGTCCAGCGCGCCGGCCGCTTCCACCGAGCGGCGGACGGCCTCGCCTCCCGCGCGGTGCCCGGCCAGCCGCGGCCAGCCCCGGGCGGCCGCCCACCGCCCGTTCCCGTCCATGATGATGGCGACGTGCATGTTGCGTTCACTTCTCCCGCGTGGCTTTGATCAGCGCTTCCATGTGCGCCAGGTACTTTTCCAGCGCGCGGCGCCCCGCGGCCGTCAGCCGGTAGTCGGTCTTGGGCGTACGCCCGTCAAAGGACTTCGCGCAATCGACGTAGCCCGCGTCTTCGAGCTTGCGGGCGTGCACGCTGAGGTTTCCGTCCGTGGTCTTGAGCAAAGCCTTCAACTCGTTGAACGTCAAGGACTCGTTGACCGCCAGCGCGCTGACGATCCCCAGCCTCATCCGCTCGTGTATGAGACGATCCAGGCGCTGTGCCGCCGGCGGCGTCTCCCGCGGCGATTCCCTCCGCAAAGCGCTTCCCCTAGCCACCATGCCTCCTTGCGATGACGATCCCGAAACCCGTGTGCAGTCCCCCGAACCCCGCCGCCAGCAGCCAGTTGCCGGCGTCGAGCGGGAGGAAGAGAGCGGCCGCTCCCAGGCCCATGAAGCAGACGCCCATGGCCGGCACTACCTTCACCGAGAAAGCTCCGGCGGCGACCACGCCCACCCCGTACAGCAGCAGCCAGACCGCCGGCAGCAAAACCGCAAAACCCGCGCGGTAGAGGACCAGCGTGAGCAGCGCCGCGGTGAGCATGGGAGGCAACAGGCCCAGCGCGAACTTGCGCAAGGGACGCGACAGGATCGATTCCCGGACGCCGCGCGCCTTGTGAACCATGGCGAAGATGCCGATGGCGGCCGCGACCGCTCCCTCGGCCAGCCAGACCGCCAGCCACCGGCCGGGGGTCGGCTGATGGGCCGCCACCATCGCCGCGAACAGCGCCGTGGCGCCCATGCCGATGCCTCCGAAGCCCGGAACGGCGGTGAACGGCGCCGCGCCCTCCATGGTCTCGCGGATGTAGCGCAGGTGGTCCATGGCGCGCTCGTGCATCGCCACGGGCCGTTCCCGGATGGGCTCAACGTTCCCCACGGTTTGATCATAGGGCGGCACTTCAATTCTGTCAAGTACTTTATGACGAAAAGATTAAGACTGGGGAGGCTGGCGGCGGCCGTGCCAGAAGTGAAGCACCTCCACAACGCGGCGCTCCGGGTTGACCCGGTAGTAGATCAGAATCGGGGTGTGTACGAGTTGCCGAACGCCCGGCCGGGCTGAAACCGGACTGCCGATATAGGGGTAGCGGCTAAGCAGCTCCAGGTGGTTGAGAATTGCGCCGCCGAAGCGTTCCGCACTCTCCGGGAAGCTGGCCCGGGAGTACTCGATGATCTGCTCGAAATCCCTTAGCGCCGGGGCCGAGATTCGAACTTGGAAATCCACTTGGGGATCATCTTCCGGGCGTCGTCGATTGGGACCGTACGGCCCTCTTCCGCGGCTTGGATGCCGCGGTCAATGGCCGCCGTAGTCTCGGCGTCTACCTCGACTGGCTCCGTGGCCGGCTCATGCAGTTTCAGATCGACCATACCCCTAAGGTAGCCCTTGGTAAGTCCGGCCGCAACCGGCGAGCCCTACTCCACCACCTTCGCCGTCACCACCAGGATCAGGGCTGTCCCAGATTCGTCGAAGTTCGCCTTGCCGACCACCACCTTCTGCCCCTCACGCACGTCGACGTCGGCACTGAAGCCGGCACTGCGGGTGGGGGGCGAAGGCTGCACGCCGGACCGCGGATCAACCGGAATCTGCGCGTGGAAGCGAAGGTTGTCAATGCGTACGATATTCTCCTTAGCCATCCCGGAGATGCTCAGGCCCCCGAGCGCGATCGAGTATGCTGTCCCCGGTGGCGTCGAGAAAGCACCACTTGCGGATGTTTGCCGTCCCTCTCGGCTTCGAATGACCGCCGTATCCAGCACCCGCAGTCCTCCGAAGGAGAACGTGTTCCGTAGTTGTCTGGCGACACTTTCCAGCTCCTTTGGAATCGTGTCTTGCGGCCCCTCCTGAGCGCCGCCCGCCAGGATATACACGGTCAGTTCGACGTTCTTCACAGGCACATCAAAGCGCTTGATAGCCTCGCCCACGGCGTCTACCACGGCGGAGGGGCCCGTTACCGCCAGCGCCTTGAGACCCGGCGAGGCCACGATCCTGGCTCCGAAGAGCTGCAGGAGAAGCCTAAGTGTTTCCGGATCCCGATACCTGACCTCAAAGATCTTCGAAACCGATTGCTCTATTGCCGTAGCCGGCTTCTCTTCGTTCTTCGCCTCCTGGGCGGCGAGGGGAAGAGCAACCAGCAACAGCACCAGCAACATTCTGCGTTTCATAGTCAATCTCCTTCGGCATCAATCAGCCAGTAGATGACGACGTCGGGGTCGTCTGTGAACATCTTCACCAGCAGCGGCGCCTGGGGCGCAGGAGTCGGCTCAGGCGCAGGTCTTCGGACCCGCGGCGGAGGCGGAGTCTTCGCAATCACCGGCGCCGGCAACTGGAGGGAGGGAGGAGCAGGCGGGGCAGGGATCTGCGCACGGGGCGACAAGGCGACCATTGCGACAGCCACTGCGGCGGCGGGCACGAGGGAGTAGCGCCAACGGAACGCAAACCACCAGGACGGCTTCTTCCCTTTGATCGCCGCCATCACACGACCGCGCACCTCCGCCAGTTCTCCTGCCGCGTCTTCGTCGCGCAGCGTGCGCAGTACATTGACGAGATGCTCGGATTCCGGTGAACTCATCTGAGCCTCCCCAGCATTCCATCCGCAAACTGCCTCAGTTTCTCGCGCGCGCTCGCGACCTGAGACCTCACCGTGGCCTGTGAAGACCCCAGCGTCCGCGCCACCTCCGCCGTCGGCAGGCCCTCGATGTCCCGCAGCACCAGGGCAGCGCGTTCCCTGTCCGGCAGCCGCCTCAATCCGAGCGCCACGATTCGCCTTTCGTCCTGCCAATCCCGGGCCGACGGGCCGGCCGCGAGTTCCGGCGGCAGCGCTTCATCTCTCCGGCGCCTTGCGCCGATATCGCGGCAGACATTGACTGTTACCCGGTACAACCAAGGGGTCAAGGCTCGCGTGTCGTCGAAGCGGCGCAAGTGCTTGTACAGCCGCAAGAAGACCTCCTGTGCGGCGTCCTTGGCGTCTTCCACCTCGCCAGCAGCCGCATGGCGGTCAGGAACACCCGGCGCTCATGCATCCGCAGGAGTTGCTCGAAGGCCGCTGCGTCACCCGCCCTGGCATGGCGGACCAGCAGCGCCTGTTGCGCGTCTCCGGCCCGCCCGTCCTCTGCGCCAGTCATTGGAAGCGCCAGTTCGTGCACCGCATTCGTCTCTCATAGATATATACCCTCCGGCCGGCGAAAGCGTGTACCCGAAATAAGCAGGCGCGGACGCCTTTCCGAAGGTATAAACTGCTATCGGAGGATGCGGAGATGCCAGTAACAGTCAAGACCGTAACCATATGGCGCAAGGAAGTGCCCAACCAGCCGGGCCTCCTGGCCGAAACCCTCGGGCCCCTGGTTCAGGCTGGCGCAAACCTCGGCGTGCTCATGGGCTACCGCCTGCCGGGCGAGGAGTGCAAGGCCGCCATCGAACTCTATCCGATTACCGGCGCCAAAGCCGCCAAAGCCGCCGCCGCCGCGGGGCTGGTCAAGTCGCACATTCCCGCGCTGCACGTCATGGGAGACGACAAGCCGGGCCTCATGCATCGCATGGCCCAGTCGCTGGCCGCGGCAGGAATCAACATCAGCTTCCTCATGGCGCAGGTGGTGGGGAGGAAGTACACGGCCATCTGGGGCTTCGAATCCCCCGAGGCCGCGCGCAAGGCGGCGGGACTGATCAAAAAAACCAAATAAGGGCTTGGTATTCCAAGCCTCTACAGCACGACGCGCTGGTCCCCCTCGCGCCGGGTGACCCTCTCGCGGTCCAGGTATTCGAGAAGCGGGATGGCGTACTTGCGCGAGACGCCGGTCCAGTCTTTGAAATCCGGAACCGAGAGCCGCTGCCCCTTATGCCGCGCCAGCATGTCGCGCAGAGCCTGGATCGCCGCCGGGTGGAAGATCAGGTCGCCGGTCACGCGGATCAGCCGCTTCTGCCGCAGCAATATCTGAAGCAGCGATCGTGCGCGGGCCTGTTCCACTCCCGACTTGGCCAGCACCTCGGCCACGAACGGCACTTTCAGTCCCGCGTCTTCGAAGGCTTTCTCGATGGCCTCCAGCGCCCGGTCTTCGTCCTGCTTCAGAACAACCCGGTGCGAGGCCAGCCGCACCGTATCTCCGTCGGAAACCACTCCGGGCGCGCGCGACAGCAGCGCATCCAGCAGAAACGGAGGAGAATCCGGGAGCACCTTGCCCCGCAGTTCTTCCTTGGGCATGCCCGGAAGCAGCGGGTTGGCGCGGTGAAAGGCATCCAGCGCGCCGGAGAGCCGGGCGAATGCCGCCTGTATCCAGGCCCGGTCCAAGGCCCAGGCGGGCGGCCCTTCCAGGACCAGGAACGCATCCGACGGCGGGACGGGCGCGCCGGTCCGCGCTACGAGTCCCGCGATGCTGAGGCCATAGCGCGCTTCGCGCACCAGAAGAGCCGCCCGCTCTGCCGGCGACCCTGCCGCGAGGACGCCGAGCCGGGCGGCGGCGGATTCCTTGCGCCGGTAGCGGTATCCGCCGTTGTCCAAGACCACACCGCCGCCGATCGTGGCCACGGGCGAGAAGCGGCGTATGATGAACCGGTCCCCCGGCAGCAGAAGGCAAGGTTCCCTGAGAACCAGGCGCGCATAGCCGGGGGCCAGCCGGCGCAACTCCGCTTCGATCTCGGCGGCGCCGGCGTGGAAGTGGACCGGCGCGCGGTTCTTGAGATTCTTCGCTGAAGGCAGCAGCTCGAGGCTGCAATCCACCTCCCGGGTGGCCTCAAAACGGCCCGGCTCGGAAAGGACCATGCCGCGCTCCAGTTCGGACGGCTCCACGGCGGCCAGGTTGAGCGCCGTGCGCTGGCCGGCCACCGCCTGTTCCTCGCTCCGGCCGTACACCTGCACGCCGCGGACGCGCAGTCGCCGCCCGCCGGGGTACACCTCCACTTCCTGGCCGCGCCGCAGGGACCCCGAGATCAGCGACCCGGTGACCACCGTGCCGAAGCCGCGCAGCGAGAACGAGCGGTCGACCGGCAGGCGGAAGAAGCGTGAAGGGTCCTTGGGCGGCAGGGTGGCGGCGGCCTCCGCCAGCCGCAGCCGCAACTCATCCAGTCCGCGGCCCGTCGCCGTGCTGACCACGACCAGCGGCGCGCCCTCGAGGAAAGAGCCTTTGACAAACTCCTCGACTTCCAGCCGCACCAGCGCCAGTGTGTCGGCGTCCACCAGGTCGGACTTGGTGAGCGCGACCACGCCTCTTGGAATGCCCAGCAGGCGGCAGATGTCGAAGTGCTCGCGGGTCTGGGGCATCACCGATTCGTCGGCGGCGATCACCAGAAGCACCAGGTCGATGCCCGCCACACCCGCCAGCATGTTCTGGACAAACCGCTCGTGTCCGGGCACGTCCACGAAGCCGATGCGGGTTCCTCCGTCCAACTCCAGGTGCGCGAAACCCAGGTCGATGGAAATGCCGCGGCGCTTCTCTTCCTCCAGCCGGTCGGTATTGATCCCGGTGAGCGCCTTGACCAGGGCGGTTTTGCCGTGATCGATGTGGCCGGCGGTTCCCACGATGACGTTGCGCATGCCGAAAACCTACTCTCTCTTATAACCCGCCCGCCGGAGGCGCGATTCGACATTTCCAAAGGGATTTGTTATCTTGAATATAGAGGTCTTCCGGTCAATGGCATCCAAGTCACCCTTTCCCCAAGGCGCGCAGGTTGAGCACCCCAGGTTCGGGCTGGGGAGCGTCCTGGCCAGCAGCGAGGAGTACATCAGCATCAAGTTCGACGAATTCGGCGAGAAGAAGTTCGTCAGTTCCATCGTGTTTCCCAACCTGAAGAAGAGTGACCGTCAGCCCCCGGCCGAGAAACGCTCGCGCAGCCGCAAGCCGAAAGCCGCGCCCGCCGTCGCCGGTTAGCCGCACGCCAGAGCGGCAGAACAGGGCGCCTGTCCCCCCGTGATAGACTGAGAATCTCCTATGAGATTCGGAGTGGTCGTTTTTCCAGGCAGCAATTGCGATCACGACGCCTGGTACGCTGTCTCTCACAATCTCGGCCAGCAGGCCGAGTATGTCTGGCACGGCTCGGAAGACCTTGGCGGCCTGGACGCGGTCATCCTGCCGGGCGGCTTCAGCTACGGCGACTATCTGCGGGGAGGGGCCATCGCCAAGTTCAGCCCGGTGATGGCCGCGGTGAAGAGGTTCGCCGCCTCGGGCGGGCTGGTCATCGGCATCTGCAACGGTTTTCAGATCCTGGTGGAGAGCGGCCTGCTGCCGGGAGCGCTCATCACCAACCGCGGCCTCAAGTTCATCTGCCGCCCCGTGGACGTGATCACGGCCACCGTCAATTCCCCGTTTACCTGCGCCGCCCGGCCGGGGCAGGTGATAAGGGCGCCCATCGCCCACGCCGAAGGCTGCTACTACGCCGACGAGAGGACGCTCGACGAACTGGAAGCCGAAGACCGCGTGGTGTTCCGCTACGCGGACAACCCCAACGGTTCGCTCCGCGACATCGCCGGAATCCTGAGCCGCGAAAGGAACGTCATGGGAATGATGCCCCACCCGGAGCGGACCAGCGATCCGCTGATGGGTTCCACCGACGGACTGGTGGTCTTTCAGTCGATGGTCACTGCGATGGCGGCGAAGTAGCCCATGAGCACAATCACCCCGGAGATCGTCAAGGCTCACCAGTTGAGCACGGCGGAGTACGAGAAAATCCTCTCGATCCTGGGCCGCGAGCCTACTTATACTGAACTCGGCATTTTCAGCGTGATGTGGAGCGAACACTGCTCCTACAAGAGTTCCCGGCTGCACCTGAAGAAGCTGCCTACGCGCAGCCAGAGGGTGCTGCAAGGGCCGGGCGAGAACGCCGGGGTCATCGACATCGGCGACGGTTACGCCATCGCCTTCAAGATCGAGTCGCACAACCACCCCAGCTTCATTGAGCCGTTCCAGGGGGCCGCCACCGGCGTGGGCGGAATCCTGCGGGACATCTTCACCATGGGAGCGCGGCCGGTGGCGGCGATGGACTCGCTGCGTTTCGGGCCGCTCGACGATCCGCAGGCCGGGCCGCGCAACCGGCGCATCCTGGAGGGCGTAGTCGCGGGCATCGCGCAGTACGGCAACTGCTTCGGCGTGCCGACGGTAGGCGGCGAGTGCCTGTTCGAGCCGTCCTATAACGGCAACCCGCTGGTGAACGCATTCGCGCTGGGCGTGTTCAAGAAAGACGAGATCTTTCTGGCCAAAGCGCGCGGCATCGGCAACCCGGTGATCTACGCCGGCGCCAAGACCGGCAAGGACGGAATACACGGCGCCTCGATGGCTTCGGCTGAGTTCACCGAGGAGTCCCAGCAGAAACGGCCCAACGTGCAGGTGGGCGACCCGTTCCTGGAGAAACTGCTCCTCGAGGCCTGCCTGGAAGCCATGAAGACCGGCGCCATCGTGGGCATACAGGATATGGGCGCGGCCGGGCTGACCTGCTCCACCTGCGAAATGGGCAGCCGCGGCGGCACGGGGATCGAGATCGACCTGAAGCTGGTGCCGCAGCGCGAGACGGGCATGACGCCGTACGAGATCATGCTCTCCGAATCGCAGGAGCGCATGCTGCTCGTGGCGGAGAAGGGCCGCGAGGAAGAGGTCTTCCGGGTATTCCGCAAGTGGGGCTTGGACGCCGTGACCATCGGCCAGGTGACCGGCGACGGTCTCATGCGGGTGAAGGACCATGGCGTAGTGGTGGCGGAAATCCCCGCCGGGCATCTGGCGGATGGAGCGCCGGTTTACGACCGGCCGCATACCGAGCCGGCGCGGCGCGCTCCGCTGGAGGCCCCGGCCTTCACCGTCGACGATCCGGCCCGCGACCTGGAGACCATTCTGGTCTCCGCCGACGTCTGCTCCAAGCGCTGGATCTGGGAGCAGTACGACTACATGGTGGGCACCAACACGGTGCAGGGACCGGGCGGCGACGCCGCGGTGGTTCGGATCAAGGAGACCGGCACTTCGGTGGCCATGGCGCTCGACGGCAACGGGCGCTACTGCGCGCTTTCGCCCCGGGAGGGCGCGCGGCTGGCGGTGGCCGAGTGCTGCCGCAACCTTTCCACCGTGGGCGCTCTGCCGGTGGCCACCACCAACTGCCTGAACTTCGGCAACCCGGAACGGCCGCAAATCATGGCCCAGCTCGTCGAGGCGATTGAGGGAATGGGCGAGGCCTGCCGTTTCTTCGAAGTCCCCATCACCGGAGGCAACGTCAGCCTGTACAACGAGACGCTGGGAGAGGCCATTGACCCTACTCCGGTAGTCGGCGTGGTCGGCCTGCTGAAGACCGGAGCGCCGCTCACCATCGACTTCAAGCGCCCCGGGCGCCCGGTCATCCTGCTCGGCGGGTTCGGCGCGTGCGACGAGAGGCGTTTCGGAGGCACCCAGTACGCCAAGGCCGTGCTGAAAACGGTCTGGGGGCTCCCGCCGCTTCTGGACATGGATTACGAGAAACGCGTCCAGGCGGCGATGCGCGAGATCGCCGCGCAGGGTCTGGCGGAATCGGCTCACGACCTGAGCGACGGCGGCCTGGCGGTAGCCGTGGCGGAGTCTGCATTCGGCCCGGCGGGCGTAGGGGCCGAGCTGGACCTGGACTCGGACATGCGCGCCGGGTTTCTGCTTTTCCACGAAGGACCCTCCCGCATCCTGATTTCGACCGAGCGGCCGGATGAGGTCGCAGGGATCGCGCGAAAGCACGGCGTCGAGGCGCCCCGGGTGGGCGCTACAATTGGAGGTAGGGTCGTCATACGTCAGCGGGGAACGGTTCTGGTCGAGCGGGAGGTCGCGCTTCTGAAGAAGCTGTGGGCGGGGTCGCTGGAAAAGGCGCTGCGGGGCTGAGGGGCTTTATGGACAAACTCCACGAAGAGTGTGGAGTGTTCGCTGTCTACGGGCATCCCGAGGCGGCCAATCTCACTTACCTGGGCTTGTACGCCTTGCAGCACCGCGGGCAGGAGAGCGCGGGAATCGCGGCCGGCGGCGGCGGCACGGTTTACTGCCACAAGGCCATGGGCCACGTGGCGGACATCTTCACTCCGCCGGTGCTGGGCTCCCTCGCCGGAGAACAGGCGATCGGGCACACGCGTTACTCGACGGCCGGCGACACGGACCCGGGCAACGCTCAGCCGTTCTCTGTGACCTGCAACAAGGGCCGCATCGCCGTGGCCCATAACGGCAACATCATCAATGCCACCGGCCTCCGGCGGGAACTGGAGCGTGAGGGATCGATCTTCCAGTCCTCCTGCGACACGGAGGTCATCCTGCACCTGGTGGCGCGCTCGCGCGAGCGGACCACGGCGGGAGCGCTGCGCGAGGCTCTCTTGCAGCTTGACGGCGCGTTCTCGCTGGTCTTCCTGGCCGAGGACCGGGTGATCGTGGCGCGGGACCCGCACGGCTTCCGGCCCCTGGCCCTGGGCCGGATGGAACTATCGGGCGGGCGCGTCTGTTATGTGTTCGCTTCGGAGACTTGTGCGTTCGACCTGATCGGCGCCGTGTACATGGACGACGTGGCCCCGGGCGAGATGGTGATCGCCGGCCCGGAGGGGCTGACCCGGGAGCGCTTCGCCCCGGAGAGCCCGCGCGCGTACTGCGTGTTTGAGCACGTGTACTTCTCGCGGCCGGATTCGTACGTATTCGGACGGTCGGTATCGGAGACGCGGGAGATGCTGGGGCGTCTTCTGGCGCGCGAGTGCCCGGCGGAGGCGGACGTGGTGGTGCCGGTGCCGGACTCGGGCGTGGCGGCGGCCATCGGGTACTCCCATGAATCGCGCATTCCGTTCCGGCAGGCGTTGATCCGGAACCACTATGTGGGCCGGACGTTTATCGAGCCTTCGCAGGCCATCCGCGATTTCGGCGTCAAGCTGAAGCTGAACCCCGTGCGGCGGCTGCTCGAGGGACAGCGGGTGGTGCTGGTGGACGACTCGATCGTGCGGGGCACCACCAGCCGCAAGATCGTGCGCATGGTGCGCGGCGCCGGGGCGCGTGAAGTGCACCTCCGCATTTCCTGCCCGCCGACGATTTCCCCGTGTTACTACGGCGTGGACACGCCGGACAAGCGCGAGCTGATCGCCGCCAACAGCACGGTGGAAGAGATACGCAGGTTCGTGGAGGCCGACTCGCTGGGCTACCTGCCCATCGGCGCCCTGCGCGAGGCCGTGGGCGACGCCGCCGGCGAATACTGCTACGCCTGCTACACGGGCGCCTACCCCACCGAACTGATCCACGTCGACGACCTGCTGGCTTCCAGGCCACAGAGGTTTTGAGCGGCCACAGCCGGATCCCGGCTTCTGCGCCGGGACTCTGCCTGCGATGCGGCTAAGCCGGCGTCCGGGCGCGCGCCGGCTCGTAGACGCATTGTGGATCTTCCGCCAGGTAGTCGCCCGTAGCGGCGTACGCCCGGGCGCGGGAGCCGCCGCAGAGCTTCCGGTATTCGCACGCCCCGCACTTCCCTCCAAGACGGCTGTCATCCCGCAGGGCGAGGAACAAAGGGGCGGTGCGGTATACCTCCGCCAGCGAATCCCGGCGCACGTTGCCGGCGGCCAGCGGCAGGAACCCGCTCGGGCAGATGTCGCCGGTGTGCGAGACGAACACCAGCCCCTTGCCGTCGTTGATGCCGATCTGACGGCGGATCGCGCTCGCCTGCCGCGGGTTCGCGGACGGCTGGCCCGACCGCGCGAGATAGCGGCGGTAGTGCTGCGCTTCGGTGGTCTTGATGTCAAATGGGGCGTGAAGGGAGATAGCGTGCAGCCGCGCAAAAACCGACTCGTATTCCTCCGCCCGGAGGTCGTCGGCCTCCAGCGCGCGCCCGGTGACCACCAGGAAGAAGACGCTCCACAGGCGGGCTTCGTGTTCGCCCACCAGGCGGGCCATCTGCTCCAGTTGAGTCAGGTTGCGCCTCGTCACCGTGGTGTTTACCTGTGTCTCAAGTCCCAGCCGGCGCGCCTCCGCCAGGGATGCCAGAGTCCGGTGAAACGAGCCGTGTACGCCCCGGAATCCGTCGTGGCTGATCTCGTCGGCGCCGTCCAGAGAGAGGGCCATGCGCGAGACGCCAGCGCGTTGAATCGACGCGACGGCCTCCCGGGTGAGCAGCGGCGTGGCGCTAGGGGTGATGGTGGTGCGCAGGCCCAGGCGAACGCTTTCGGAAAGCAACTCGAAAATGTCAGGCCGTTTCAGAGGATCTCCGCCGGTGAAAATCATGAGCGGCTCGCCGAAAGCGCGTACTTCGGACAAGAGGCGGAATCCCTCTTCGGTGGTTAGTTCTTCGGGGTGGCGGCGGGGCTCCGCGCTGGCGCGGCAGTGTACGCACGCCAGGTCGCATGCCTGCGTCACTTCCCAGATGACGAGCAGAGGCGCCGAGTCGAAGGCGGCCATACTTTGATTATGCCTCCTGCGGCGGGCCCGGACAGTGACCGCGGTCACGGCTCTCAGGCCGTGGTTCACCAGCGGTACCGGCGGAAACCCGGCCTCAAGGACCCGCGGCGCTTCCTCCCGCATGATGCCGACGGCGCCACCCACGCCGGCCGTGATTCAGGCAGCCGTGCCGCCGATCCGGCCGTCGCGGCTCAGACGGAGGTGAAGCCCGCGCCACTCCACGGAGTTTCCAGTAAGGCCGCAGAGCCACACGGCCAGCGCCCACAGGTCCCGCAGGGGCATCAGGAAGAAGAGCCGGGCGGAATGCCGGTCGCCGAGGACGGCCACGGCGACGAGCAGGCCGGCGAGCAACCGCAGCGCCGCCAGCGGCAACGCCGCCCACCATGCTCCGGCGGCCAGCGCCACGAGCGCCCAGAGGGTCGCGTTGGAAAGCGGCAAGCCCAGGTAGGCGCCGCGGGACACGCGGATTGTCCGCGCCCAGCGCACCTGGCGCCGCCAGACCTGGCCCCACGTCCGGCCTTCGATGAAGGTTTCAACGGGCAGCTTCGAGAGCACCACGCGCCGGCCCAGCCGGGTGATGCTCCGGGCAAGCTGGTAGTCATCCGCAATATAGTCCCCCAGCGCCGCGAAGCCGCCGATGGCCTCCAGGTCCGCGGCTCTGAACAGAAGGGTGGCGCCGAGACCGAATTCGCGCACGCCCACCAGCGGAGCCGCCAGCACGCCGGGCGCGAAATCGGTGGCGATGCCGAGCGCTTCCCACCGGCCGGGCCAGTGATCCGACCGCGCCCGGTACAGGCACGTCACAAGTCCCGCCGACGGGTCCTCCAGGGGGCCCACCAGCCGGCGCAGGTAGTCGGGCGGAACGCGGATGTCGCTGTCGTTCACCAGGAGCAGCGGATAACGCGCGGCCGCGGCAAGATCCACCAGCGCACCCACTTTGCCATTGGGCATCTGCGTGGAAACCTCCACCACCCGCAGGCGGCGCTCAGGAAACGCCTCAATCAGCTCTCGAATCGCGGGCAGGGCGGGGTCTGCGGAATCGCTCACCCCGAAGAGGACCTCGTATTCCGCGTAGTCCAGAAGCGCGTGAGAGCGGATGGCCTCCCGAAAATGCGGATCAAGACCGCGCACCGGCTTCAGAATCGACACGGGCGGCAGCGCCCGGGGAGCCGGATCACGTTTGGCGAGGTGCCGAAGGGCCGCCGTCAGCGCCAGAAGCTGATACGCCGCCGAGGCCGCCGCCAGCAACAGGGCAATGATCACAGGGCAATCAGCGGCACGCCGCAGGCGACCAGCAGAGCGCCTGCCCAGCGCCTCCTCCCCACGCGCTCCTTGAGCAGGAACCGGGCCAGAACAGTCTCCAGCACGTAGGTGGCGGCGGTCGCCGGAACGGCGAAGCTCAGGTCCGCCACCTTCAGCAGGGCCAGGAAGGCGAAAAAGGAGACCGCCATGAACAGGACGGAAGCGGCGACGAACGGGTTGCGGGCCACGCGCCCGAATGCGCGCCCCAGCGGGCCCGGCCGGAAATCGTGTATCTCCCCGTGGCGCTTCATGCCGTAAGTTTGCAGAAGCTCCCCGCAGGTGGTGGCGCCCACGATCGTGGCAACCAACAGCCACTTCATGCGGATCGTCTCTCCCCCGGCCGGGTGGTCCGGATGGGCGTGTTCCCCACCAGCACAACCCCCGCGACGATCAGGGCTATGCCCGTCCAGCGGCCCGGCGAGACGTGCTCACCCAGAAAGAGCCTTCCCATGAGCGCCGTCAGCACGTAGCCGAACGCAGTCACCGGCAGTACGTAGGTGAGGTCGGCCCAGCTTAGCAGCGTCATGCGCGAGAGCATCCACAGAATCAGCAGCGAGACGCCCAGCGCCACCCACGGGTTCAGAACAGCAGCCAGAAAGGGGTTCCCTGCGCCGCCGGATCGCATCCCGCGGCTCAGGCTGAAGTTGCCAAGCACGTTGGAACAAATGACGATGGCCGCCAGGAGGCGCGTCTTGAACCGGAGCCGCGGGGAGGAAGCGGTCATGGGCGGGCTTCGTCTTGGGTGAAGGCGTCCGCCCGCTGGCTTTGAACAAAGCGCCGGCGCTTGCGGCGGAGGGAAAGGTACTCCCGCGCTTCCTTGTACAGCCGCCGGCGTTCGGAGGAGTCGAATATGGCCTTCCGCATGATCCGCCAGGCGACGCGGGGCCGGAAGTAGTATTCGCCGTAGAAACGCTCCACCCAGTCGACCAATTCGGCGCGGTCCAGGCCGGGGTAGATGATGTTGGGGAGCTGGTGCCCTGCCTCGTCGGTCATCGAGTCGATGGTGATGAGGCCGTTGCGCTTGACGTAATCGTAGAACTCGGTGCCGGGATAGGGGTGCGCGATGGAGACCTGGATGGTCTCCACGTCCAGCCGCTTGGCGAACTCGACCGTGTTCTGGAGGCTCTGACGGGTCTCTCCGGGCAGTCCCACGATGAAGTCGCCATGAATCGTGAGGCCCAGCTTGTGCGCGTTCTCGGTAAACCGCAGGGCCATCTCGACGGTGGCGCCCTTCTTGATGTTCTTGAGGATCTGCGGATCTCCGGACTCGTAGCCCACGATCAGGAGGCGGCAGCCGGCCTCTTTCATGGCCTTGAGCGTCTCGTAATCGGTGGTCACCCGCGAGGTGCAGGACCAGGTGAATTTCAGCGGCTTGAGTTTGGAAGCCACCTCGATCGTGCGCGCCTTCTGGTAGTTGAAGGTGTCGTCGTCGAAGAAGATCTCCCGCAGGCCGGGCAGGCTCTCCAGCGCGAAGCGCGCTTCGTTGGCCACGTCCCCGGCTGAGCGCCGCCGCCAGCGGTGCCCGGAGTGCGTCTGCGGCCAGAGGCAGAAGGTGCACATCGCGGGACAGCCGCGCGAGGTGTAGAAGGCCACAAACGGGTGCCGTAGAAACGGGACGCTGTAGCGGGTGAAGTCCAGGTCGCGCTGGTAGACCCTGGTGACCCAGGGCAGCGCGTCCAGGTCCTCGATGGCCATCCCCTGCGGATTGTGCACGACATCGCCGTTCTTCCGGTAGCTCGCGCCGGGCAGTTCCGGGACGGGCTTCCCGCGGGCGAAATCCACGACCTGATAATCGAACTCGCCGCGCACGACGAAGTCGATGGCGCGGGAGGCGGCCAGGACCTTGTCCGGTTCGACCGCGACGGGAGGCCCCACGAACGCAATCTTGAGTTTCGGATTTGCGTCCTTCATCCGTTCGGCGATTCCGGCGTCCACGCGGAAGCCGGGAGTGGAGGTGAACAGCACCACGAACTCGAAATCGCGCGCCCGGGCGACGCACTCCGCAATCGACACCTTGTGCGGCGGCGCGTCCAGCACCTTGCTGTCCGGGAGCATTCCGGCCGGATAGCACAGCCACACCGGATACCAGTAGGATTCGATCTCCCGCGTCGCGGGCCACCGTGACCCGGCGCCGCCATCGAAACCCTCAAAGGAAGGTGGATTGAGGAACAGCGTCCGCATCGGACTTAATTTTGAGTTTACGGCACCGGCAGCCGTGCCACAAGAAAGGCGGAACTCCGGTTTTGCGTTCAATAGAAACAAGAGGGGAGGATGCCTTTCTGGGAAAGGGCTCGCTCCTGAAATGTCTTCCACGCCGGAGAGCCGGGTGAGGCCGCCGAAGTCCGCCCTCGACCAGTTGATGGCTGAGTTACGCTGAACGGGTGGACCCCGAGCGGCTGTGCGTCGTCCTGGTGGCGCCGCGTAATCCTCTGAACATCGGCGCCGCGGCGCGCGCCATGAGCAACTTCGGCTTCTCGCGCCTGCGTCTGGTCAGACCCTACGAGGCCGCCTTCCGGGAGGCGCGCTCCGCCGTCAGGGCCGGACACATCCTGGCCGGCGCCGAGGAATTCCAGACCGTGGCCGAGGCGGCCGCCGACTGTTCTCTCGTCGTCGGCACCAGCGCCGCGGGCAGGCGGGAATTGCAGCATCCCGTGCGGCGCCTGGAATACGGCGGCAGCCTGGTCCGCAGACGCCTGGCCTCCGGGCGGGTGGCTCTGCTGTTCGGCTCCGAGAAGTTCGGCCTGTCGAACGCGGACCTCGCGCACTGCCACTGGGTGATGCGCGTTCCGGCGCGCGAAGAGCACGGCTCCATGAACCTGGGACAGGCCGTCGCCGTGTGCCTCTATGAGTTGGTCCGGCGGCCCGAGGCGGTCACGGCGCAGCCGGAGCGGAAGAAGAGGCCGCCGGCCGGCAGCCTGGAGGAGTTTACGCGGCTTCTCCTGGACGTCTTGCGCGAAAGCGGCTACGTGCACCAGCGGGTGGAGGCGTCTACCGGGATGAAGATCCGGCGCCTGGTGCGCCGCCTGGATCTCTCGGCCCACGATGCGGAGATCTGGCTGGGGATGTTGCGGCAGATCCTGTGGAAGCTCGGCGCTCCCGGCTCGCAGTCGTAAATGCCGCGCGCGCCCGGCGCCTAGCGCATCGCCGAAAACTGTTTGTACTGCGCGGCGATGCCCGCCGTCTGGGGGTCGCCGGGGTGGATCACCACGCGATAACGGAACCGGAGCGTCTGCCCTGGCCGGAGCGTGATGCTCCCATCCTGGGTCTGGTCGTTCATGAACTCGCGCGCCCCGAACGGATTGGCGGCGCACAGTCCATACGCCCGGCAATGCCAGAAGGTCGGATAGTGGGGATTGGCGGGGTGATCCATGATGGCGATCCCGATCCGCTGCCCTTCCACTTCACCGTAGACGTCGACCCACGGCGCGCGCTTGCCCCAAACGCCGGCCTCCGACTCCCGTCCCTCCGCGTCGATCATCTTGCCCGTCCTCGGCGGATCGGCTGGGATGTTCTTTCCCGGAGCCTCCAGGCCCGAGGCGACCCGGACGGCGAACGTGCCTTCCTTGGTGTCTCCGAACTTGACTGTCCCCACGGGGGTCAGGGTGATGTCCAGGTCGATGGTCCGTAGCCGCGGATCGGAATAGAAGGTCATGGTCCGGGATTCGGCCACCAGTTTGTTGCCCGACGGGCCGACCCAGTCGAACAGCGCGGCGATCTTGCCGTCCTGCGCGCTCACGATCTTATTGATCACCACCCGCCCCAGGTTCGTACGTTTGCCGGGCGGTTCATTCGCCCAGAAGTCGACCCCGTTGACGTCTCCGTGGGTGAACCACAGGCCCCGGTGGTGCGGATGGTCGGTCGTCTCCCCCTCAACCTTCGCCATGGGGAAGTGCCGGCTCACGATCACCCCGGAGGCGGCGCGCAGCGGGTGCAGGTAGGGCTTGGGCGCAGCCGGGCCGTAGAAGAACTCGGTGAACGGTTTGCCGTCGATCTCGACCGAGATCTTCTCCGCGCCCTGGGTAAACCGCACCTGGGCCCACAGCGGAAACACAGCCAGCAGAACCACCAGCAGCCTCGAATTCATGTCTGGTATTAGACCACAGGAAGCGAGCCCTCACGGGAGGCTTCGTGTGCGGGCGGCCTTGTCCGCCATCCCACGCGGATGTATGATGGCGCGGTGATGACCATACGGGTGCTCTCGGCTGCTCTTGCTCTGGCGTTCCTGGCGGTCTCGCCCGGAGCGGCCGTTACGTTCACGAAGACCCACTACCCGGCCGGGCCCTCGCCGCGCGCCGCCGTGGCGGCGGATTTCTCCCGCAACGGCACCCTCGACCTCGTCGTCGCCAGCTCGGGCGACAACCAGGTCTGGTGGCGGGAAGGTTTGAAGGCCACCGGGGGATTCGGCGCGGCGCGGCCAAGCGCCGCCGCCGCTGAACCGCGGGCCCTTGCCGTGGGCGATTTCAACCGGGACGGCAGGAAGGACCTGGCCGTGGCATGCGCGGGAGCCAACGTCGTTTCCGTGCTATGGGGCGATGGGGCCGGCGGCTTCGGAACACGCACCGACGTGCCTGTGGGAAGCGGACCCGTCTCCCTGGTAACCGCGGACTTCAACGCGGACGGCAAGACGGACATCGCCGTGGCCAACTTGGGCTCCGGCACGGTCTCCGTCCTGTTGGGCGACGGCGCGGGCGGCTTCCCTACGAAACTCGAACGTGCGGTTGGCGTCTCACCCTCCGCCCTGATCGCCGCGGACTTCAACCGCGACGGCAGGATGGACCTGGCCGTGGCCAACAGGACCGCCGGAACCATCTCGATCCTGGCCGGCAGAGGAGACGGGAGCTTCGATCCGAGGGTGGACTATCCGGTTGGCGCAGGCCCGGCGGCCCTGGCGGCCGGCCACTTCAACGCCGACGGCGTGCTGGACCTGGCGGTCGCCAACTCCTCCGTCGGAACCGTATCCATACTGCTCGGGACGGCGGACGGGAACTTCGCGCCGAAGACCGATTTCCCGGCGGGTGACGGCCCTGCCGCAATCGCCGCCGCGGACTTCGACGGTGACGGGAAGACCGACCTGGCGGTCGCCAACACCGGCGCCAGCACGGTGGCAGTGCTGCTCGGCGACGGCAACGGTTCCTTCCGAACCGGCTCGGTTGACCCCACTCAACAGCAACCCGTCGGACTTGCGCTGCTGGACCACCCAGGCGACGGAAAGCCGGACCTTGCGGTGGTGAACTCGGCCGGCAACTCCGTTTCGTTCTTCCTGAACTCGACTACGCCCTGGCGAAGCCAGCCGCCATTGGGACGGCTGCTCAGCTCGGCCGGCGCCGCCTGGGGAGGCCTGGTGGGCTTCGATTCCGACGGAACCACCCTCCTGAATCACACCCCGAACTCCTTTCAGTGCGTGGGGCTCACCATCGGGAACTACAAGGACGCGCACCCGTCGGTTTCGGACAACGGCAAGGTGGCGTTCCAGTCCAATCGCGACGGCTTTGGCTACCGGATCTTCGTGATGAACATAGACGGCACCGGGCTACGGCAAGTCACGACGGCGCAAGGGCTCCCCGACTGGTTCAACCAGCAGGACTGGTTTCCTGTCATCTCACACGATGGGACCAAGGTGGCCTTCCTGCGGCGGACCGATCCCGAACTGGGCTATGACATCTACGTGGTCAAGGCTGACGGAACGGGACTTCGCCAGGTGACACGCTTCCAGACCGACGCCTACGGGACTCGGCGCAGCGGCATTCAGAGCACGGCCTGGAATGAGGACGGGACCAAGCTCGCATTCCGAGGGGTCAGGCTCAACGACGGGGCGTGGCGGCAGGTTCTGGGGGTCATCCACGCGGATGGAACCGGAGAACAGCATCTGCTGGCCTGGCCCAGCCTGGGCTGGCAGTCCGACGCCGTAGACTGGTCCCCCGATGGCCGGAGGATCCTCTTCACCGGGGATTCGGTTCAGGATCCCAACCTGTACCACCTCGTGGACTACCCCACGATGGAGGGCGCTTCCATCGCCACGGCGACGCTGGGAGGACCCTGCTCCAACGCCGGTTGTGTGCGATTCTCTCCCGACGGGCAATGGCTGGTCTACCAAACCCGAACCATCACGGGCGAATACTGGCCGACCTTCATCCGCACCGACGGGACCGGCAGAGTGGCGCGGGACCAACTGGCGGCGGTAGGGGGCAATACCCTCTATTGGGGACCCACGCCGGCCATCACGGAGCCCAACCGCATGACCCTGGCGCCCGACCCGGTGTATGTCTGGGCGGGGCACGACGTCGCTCTGAATGCCCGCTTGATGGATGCCGCCGGGACGGTGCTGCTACGCTCAGTGGCGGGCTGGCAGATCCCCGGTCTCAGCGGCTCATCGCCCCGGGTCACGCCGGCGGGGGAAGTCTCCGCCGGCGCCGGCCTGGCCGACTGGCAGTTGGACGCGATCAACGCAGACCTTAAAGCCACCACCACCGTGAGAGTGAGAAACGCTCCTGACTTCTCCCTGACGATGCGGCACGAAGGGGAATTCGTCGCCGGCACACAGCGCGGTTTCTCTCTTGTGGTTTCCAACGCGGCGCAATCCGCGCCCAGCCCCGACCCGGTCACGGTGGCCGACACGCTGCCCGCCGGCCTGACTTACGTCTCGGCGTCCGGCCCCGGTTGGTCCTGCGCGGCATCCGGCCAGACGGTCACCTGCACCCATGCCGGGCCGATCGATGGGGGAGACAGCCGCACAATCCTGCTGGCCGTGGCGGTTTCGGCCGCCGCCGTTCCGGCCGTGACGAACACCGCGCGGGTGAGCAACGTTCACGACGCCAACTCCGGCAACGATACCGCCAGCGACACCGCCCTGGTCGTGGCGGCGCCGTCTCCGCTGGTGATCGAGGCGGCAGTCAACGCCGTGACCTGGGCGCCGGGGGTATCGGCCGGTTCGTGGCTGGCGGTGCGTGGATCCGGCTTGGCTGAAGCCGCTCGTACATGGGCCGACGCTATCGTGGACGGAAACCTGCCCACATCCCTCGACGGAGTCCGGGTGAACGTCAACGGCCGGCCCGCGCTGATCTACTACGTCAGCCCCACCCAGCTCAACGTTCTCACTCCGGACGACGACTCTCTCGGGACCGTGCCGGTCGAAGTCATCAACCGCAACGGCCGCGCCCAATCTTCCGCGGAATTGCGCCGCTTCAGCCCCGGCTTCTTCGCGTACGAGCAGGAGGGCGGCAAGTACGTTATCGCGCAGGATCTCGGCTGGAACCTGCTGGCGAAGGCCGGACTGCTCGGAGCACAGCCTACGCGCGGCGCCCGGCCGCGGGAGATGATCGTACTCTACGGCGCTGGTTTCGGCCCCGCCAATCCGCATCAGCCGGCGGCCGCCGTCGTCCCCGCTCCCGCGCCGCTGGCGAACAGCGTACGGGTCACCATCGGGGGCGTGGAAGCGGAAGTCGTTTGGGCGGGACAGATCGGGCCGGGCTTGTGCCAAATCGTGGTCAGTGTGCCCGACGTCGCCCCGGGCGACCAACCGCTGATCGCCGAAGTCGGAGGAGCGAGTTCACCAGAGTCAGCCAGGATCACGATCCAGCCCTGATCGCCGGCGGCCCGTGCTACGAATCCGGCCGTGTTGACCCTATCCCGGGCGGTCGCTATCATGAAGGTGAATCGTCGTTTAGGGAGGAACACGGATGGGTCCGCTGGGCTGGCAGGAGACGGTGTTTATCTTTGTCCTGGCCCTGCTCATCTTCGGACCGAAGAAGCTCCCCGAGTTGGGTAAGACCATCGGCAAAGCACTCACCGAGTTCCGTCGCGCCTCAAGTGAGCTGAAGCACACCTGGGACCGCGAAATGAGCAACCTTGAGCGGGAAAGCGAATCAATCAGGGAAGTTACCAGTAGCGTGCAGAGTGAAATCAACGACTACAGTTCGTCCTACACCTATGAGGACAGCATGTACGGAACTTCCGACTATGATTCGGCCGCAGAGAGTTCTTCCACTGTAAGCGCATCCGCACCTGAGGGCGCTGACCCGACCGCCGACGGGACACCGGAGTACGGAGTCGCCGGGGCGGACGCTGCCACCGAGGACCTGGGGACGGCCCATGATTCCGCAGTCGCCGATGCAGGCGGCGCGGAGCATGAGCCGAAGCCCGCCGGCATGGCTGGGGCGGACCCCGCGTCCGAGCCCAAGGCGGTAGCAGGCTGAGTTTCAGCGATCAAGATGGATCCCGAGGATAAGCAGCCGGGAGGGGACCCTCCCGAGGGCGAAACTTCGCCGCAGGGCGACACGCCAAACACGGAGCCCGAACCGCAACCCGAAGGCGAGCCCTCCGTTCCGACGCCGGACGAGGCGCCGGCGGAGGGCCACGATCTACCAGTTCCGGTGGATGACGCCGTAGACCCCGGCCAGTTTGCCGCGCCGGTGGAGCAACCCGCGCCTCCGCCGCCCGCGCCGCCTCCGCCGCCCGCGGCCAAGGAGGGGGAAGACGATGAGGAGGAAGGCATGCTGCGCATGTCCTTCCTGGAGCACCTGGAGGAACTGCGCACGCGGATCTTCTGGGCTCTCGTCGGTTTGGGGATCTCCTTCGCCCTGTGCCTGGTGTTCGCCAACCAGATCTGGAAATTCGTCAGCGCACCCGGCATCGAGGCGCTCAAGAGCACGGGGGCGCAGCCGAATCTGGTGTTCATCAAGCCGACCGAGGCCTTCGCCATGATCTGGGTGAAAGCGCCCATGCTCGCTTCCCTGTTCCTGGCCGCCCCCTGGATTCTGTATCAGGTGTGGGCGTTCATCGCCCCGGGTCTGTACAAGAAGGAGCGGCGCTGGGCTGGTCCCTTCGTCGTCTGCACGGCGGGGCTGTTCGTGTTGGGCGGGGCCTTCGCCTACTTCGTAGCTTTCCGTTTCGGGCTGGCGTTCCTCCTCGGAATCGGGCGGGACATCAACGTTCAGCCCATGATCTCCGCCACGGAGTACTTCAACCTCTTCGTCAACGCTACCGTCGGCATCGGACTGGTGTTCGAATTGCCCGTTCTGCTTTTCTTCCTGACGCTGCTGCGGGTGGTTTCGCCGTCCTTTCTACTGCGGAACACCCGCTACGCCATCCTGCTGATCGTGATCGTGGCGGCGGTTGTCACGCCCACTCCGGACATCTTCAACCTGATGCTCTTCGCGGTGCCTATGTGCGGCCTGTTTTTCGTGGGCGTCTTCGCCAGCTACCTGCTGGTGCTGCATCGCGAGAAGCGCCGCTTCCCGTGGATGAAGGTGCTGTACGGCGTGCTGGTTTTCTTGCTGGCGGTGGCGGGGGCCGTCTATCTGGCCGTGGCCAGGTACGGCTACCGTCCCGTCTGGCACTGGCCGTTCCTGGTGCGGTAGACGCCGGCCGGCCGGCCGGAGCCGTGGCCCGCACCATGGAAAGGAACTATACTTAATATCGACGGCCGTCGGGATCGCGCCGGAGTGGGGCGCGGGGCTGCTCTGTGTCTGGCACATCATTTGAGATCATTGCGATCATCCTCCTGGTGCTCGCAAACGGCGTCTTCGCGCTTTCGGAGATGGCCATTGCCGCCGCCCGCAAGGCCCGTCTGCGACAGCACGCCGAAGAGGGAAGCCGGCAGGCGAAAGTCGCTCTGGAACTGGCCGGCGATCCCAACCAGTTTTTGTCGACGGTCCAGGTAGGGATAACGCTGATCGCCACGCTGACCGGGGCGTACGGCGGCGCGACTCTGGCCCAGGAACTCGGCGCCTACCTGAACGCGTCGCCCCTTGTGGCGCCCCACGGCGGATCCATCGCCATGACCATCGTGGTCGTGGCCATCAGCTTTCTGTCCCTGATTCTCGGGGAACTGGTCCCCAAGCGCATAGCTCTCGCCGGCCCGGAACGCATCGCTCTGGCCGTGGCCATCCCGATGCGCGCGCTCTCGAAGGCCGCCGGCCCCATCGTCTGGCTGCTCAGCAAGACCACCGATTGGACGCTCCGGCTGATGCATGTCCGCCCGCCGACCGAACCGCCGGTCACCGAGGAAGAGATCAAGCAGATGATCGAGGAGGGGACCGAAGCGGGCGCCTTCGAAGAGGCGGAACAGGAGATGATCGAGGGCGTCTTCAACCTGGGCGACCGCCGCGTGGCCGAACTGATGCGGCCGCGGATGAACATCGTCTGGATCGACGCCCAGGAGTCTCCCGAGGACTTCTGGGCGACCGTCAGCGGAAGCACTTATTCGCGCTTCCCGGTGGGCGACGGAAGCCTGGACCAGATCACCGGTTACGTGCACGTTAAGGATCTGTTGGGACTTCACATCGTGGGCCGGCCGGCGGAGTGGAAGTCGGTCCTGCGTCCCTTGCCGGCCGTGCCCGAGACGATGCTCGCCTTGAAGGTCCTGGAGGTGTTCCAGCAGTCGCGCACGCACATCGCGCTGGTGGTGAACGAGCACGGCGGCGCCGAGGGGCTGATCACCATACACGACATCCTGGAGGCGGTGGTCGGGGACCTGCCCGCGCCGGGAGACAAGCCCGAAGTTCAAGCCACCCAGCGCGAGGACGGATCCTGGCTGGTGGATGGGGCAATGCCGGTCTTCGAGTTCAAGGATCTGCTGGAGTTAAAAGAGCTTCCCGGGGAAGAGAGCGGCAGTTTCACAACCCTGGGCGGCTTTGTCGTCTCCCGGCTAGGGCGGCTCCCGGCGGCCGGAGATACGTTTGAGGTGGGCAACCGGCGCTACGAAGTGGTGGACATGGACCGCAACCGGGTGGACAAGGTCCTGGTCAGCGAGATGGTGCGGCCGCCGGCCAAGGGAGAACAGAGCGCGGGAGCTTGATTTGCCGCTCGTGCTCCTCCCGGGTGCGGAAGCTGTTGCGGTCAATGGCGCGGTCGATCGCCAGAACGCCGTCCAGGTGATCCATCTCGTGCTGTAGGAGCTCGGAGAGGGCGCCGGACGCCGGAAGCGTGCGCGCCTCGCCGTTCCCGTCCAGATATCGAATGAATGTCTCGCGCGCCCGCTCGACTTGCACCAACAGGCCGGGAAACGAGAAGCAGTCGTCCCACAGCCGCATGCGCTCCTCGCTGAGGCGCTCACAGACCGGATTCAACAGCGAGTAGGATCTTCCTTCAAACTCCAGGTAGACAATCCTCCAGGGCTGCCCGATCTGGATGGCGCTGATCCCCCGCCCGAAGCCGTGGGCCGACCGGAACTCGTGCAGGGTGTCCCGGAGATCCACGAGGACCGGAGCAGCATCCGCCGGCCAACCGACAGGCTGCGACTTCTCACGCAGGACCGGGTCGCCGAGTTGGAGGATCCTCCTCGCCGCCATCAGCCTCATGCTAGCATCCGCTCATGGTTTCACGGCGCGGTTTCATCGGCTCGCTGGCCGCGCACCGGCTGGCGAGCGCGGCAGCAGGCGCCGGAGAGGTCCGGCTTGCGCGGGATGGGACTCTGCGCCTTCGGAACGGACGGCTGTTCTGCGCCCTCGGCGGGTTCCACGCAAACGTGTTGCCGCTTTCCCGCCTGAAGCTCAGCGGCGAAGAGATGGAACGGGTCCGGCCTTACGTTTGGTCCGCTCAGAAGACCGACGGTCAGGGGCACGTCGACCTCTGGGACGCCTCCGACCAGATGATGGACCAGTGGTTCCGGCAACTGGCTGCCGACGGCGTCACCGCCTTGCGCCTCTTCGCGAGGGCCCGCGTGGGCAACGACGTGCTCGATCTCTGCGGAAAACTGAATCCCGAGTTGAGGCAGGTGTTCCACCGGGCCTATGCGGTGGCGCGTCCGTACGGAATACGGTTTCTGCAACAGATCCTGCCGGAGCCGGGCTCATCGTGCTACGTCAGCCGCGGTTCGATCGAGCGGCGCGTGCTTCCGCGATACTCGGCATCCGAACTGGAAACGCTGACTCCGGCCCAGGCGCGTTTCCTCAAGGACGGAAAACGGGTGACGCTCCAGGAGTCGTTCACCGACCCCGACGTGCTGGCCTGCCAGAAACTCTACCTGGAGCAGGCCATGGACTGGATTGCCACCGAGCCGCAGGTATTCGCCGTCGAGATCTACAACGAACAGGGCTGGAACGGAAGGCAGTATCAATTCCCGGTCGAAGACGCGGAGATCCGGTGGTCTAAAGAGATCGTCGACACCATCAGGAGACGGTTGCCGCGCATGTTGGTGACCTTGTCGCACCCAGGCTTTGGCATCACCGGCTATGACCCCTTCAAATGGGTTCGCGGGGCGGGTGTGGACTTCTACTCCCCACACGCCTATGCCGGAATCAGCGGCGAGAGCGCGGCCATTGACTTCGCCGCCGTAACCGCGGCCAGCAGTCTCATCATGAACGCCGGCCTGCCCAGTTTCTACGGGGAGTGGGGGGTATTCAACAGTCCCGTGCCTCTGGAATTGAAGCGCTTCAGCCACCGGGACGCCCTCTGGCTGTGCCTGATGAACGGCGAAACGGGCTTCATGCAGTGGACCAACGAGTTCCCGGAGGAGTTCCGCTGGCCGTCCAGGATCATGCGAGCCTTGCCCGCGGACTTCTCCCCGGCGCCTCCGGAATTGGCGGTCGGGATAGGCGAAACCTACCGGCGGTTCCAGGACAACACCCGCTACGCGGCGTTCGCGCCCGGCGAATTTCCCGGCTTCGAACTGAATCGCGAGAAGCAGCGCGACGAGAACATACAACGGATCTTCGCCGCCTATCAGCGCTCGCTCGACACGGGAGTTCCCATCCGCTTCGACGTGAACGGGAAAGGACGGATCTCCCTCCCGGACTTCGCCGGTCTCGATCTCTCGCGAAGGGCGCGTCCCATTCAGGCCGTCGGCGGGTACCAGGCGCGATATCTGAAGGATGCGCACAACCCGCTCTGGCTCGCCTATCTCCGGAAACGGAAGGTGCAGGCGTTCGGTTCGCATTATGTGGGGGTACCGGAGCCAGCGCCTTTGGAGATCCGGCTGCGCCTGCCGGCGGGCCGGTACACGGCGCGCTTGCTGAACCTGAGCGCGGGGAAGCTGGAAACATCCTCTGTGGACGCCAACCACGCGTTTAAGGTGTCCCCCAACACCAGCA
Organism: Bryobacterales bacterium; assembly: GCA_020851555.1. Classification (GTDB taxonomy): domain Bacteria; phylum Acidobacteriota; class Terriglobia; order Bryobacterales; family Bryobacteraceae; genus DTKY01. Next base: position 288,541 of record JADZCM010000017.1, read on the forward strand.
GCGACTATGTTGTTCTGATCTCCGGCTCCCGCGTCAGGATTGACCTGTAGCCGGCGCTCCTGCCGGAAGCGAAGGCCCGCTGGTGTGCCGCGTCCGCCGGGCCGCTGCTATGCTGGTGTTCCAATGGCTGAGAAACTGACCAGAAGAGCGGTCCTAGGCGGTTTCGCCGGAACCGCACTGGCAGCGGGGCAGGCCGCCGCCTCATCGCGGTTCCTGGGGATCACCGTCATGCCGGAGTATGTCCAGTCGGAGGGCATCGACCGTGTTCTCGACAACATCGCCGGCCGCGCCGGGGCCTCCGCCGTGGCCACCTCTCCGTATGTGATGGCGCCGGCGGATGAGAAGACGGGCTCTCGCGAACCTCCGATCGATGCCGGAGCGGGCAGCGTGCGGCTGCTGGACCGGCCGTTGTGGGGCAAGCGCGAGCTGTTCGTATCCACCGCCCCCAGTTACGCTCCGGACGTTCGCCTCTACCGCGGTCTGCGCTACCAGCCGGCCGCGCCGGACGGCCTGACCCGCCGGCAGGGCGCCCTGATCGCGGATTTCGTGCGGGCCGCCAAGGCCCGGCGCCTGCGGGTGTACTTCCAGATTCAGGCGGCCATTCCTCCCGGCTACCGCGTCCAGTTCGGAGGACCTGCCGAAGCGGACCGTCCGCGGCTGCCGGACGGGCGCGTGCCGCCGCGCCGCGTCGCCAACAACGGCAGCCTTGCCAGTGCGGAGATCGCAGCTTACACACAGGCTCTCATCCGCGACCTGTGCGCGGCCTACCCGGAAATCGATGGAATCCGCGTCGACTGGCCTGAGTATCCGCCCTACATGCTCGACGACGTGTTTCTGGATTTCTCCGCACCGGCCCGGGCCGCCGCCGCGCGGCTGGGGTTTTCCTTCGACCGCATGAAGCGGGACGCCGGCGCCGCCTATGCGCTCCTTCACGGCGGGCTGAAAGACGGGGATCTGCGCGTCTGGCTGGAAGGGGATGGCGGCCGCTATGCCCTGGTTGACACGCTGGCGCACCGGCCGGGCCTGCTCGAACTCATGCGCTTCAAAGCGGCGCTCGTGGAGGAACTGCTGGCCGGCTTCCGGCGGGCGCTCACTCAGGCAGGCGGCGCGGCGAAGGAACTGGTCCCGAACGCCTTTCCGCCCCCGTTCTCATGGGTCTCGGGTATGGATTTCGCCGCGGCCGCCCGGCACGCCGAGGGGATCAGCGTGAAGCTCTACACCATGCACTGGCCGATGATCCTGCGGTTCTACGGAGACCAGCTTCACCAGGCGAATGCCGCGGTCTCCGAAGCGTTGCTCGTGAGGACTCTCAGCCGGTTGTTCGACATCACCGACGATGGCGGCCCCGGCCGGTTGGCCGGCTGGCGCTACCCGGAACCTGAGGAGGCCCACCTCGCCGGCCTGGAGGCGCAGGCCAGGAAGATCCGGCAGGCGCAGGCAGCGGCGGGCACGGTCCCCGTCTATGCGCTGGCGCATGGATATGGGCCGGCCGCCGACTTCCGGCGCCGCTTCCAGGCGGCATGGTTGGCCTCGGGCGGCCGGGTTTGGCTCAACCGGTACGGCTACCTGTCCGACGAGAAACTCGCCGCCGCCCGCGAAGTCACGCAAACGGCTTAGCCTGACTTCCGCGGTCGGGCTAATTCGAGATAATGGCCGGCACGATGAATCTCCCGACGAGCGCGAAGTGCTCGGGATATTCCGGCTGCTTCCAGTCTGATGTGCATAGGACGACCAAGTCCGCCCGCGGGATCACCATCAGGTACTGACCACCGTAGCCCCGCGCGTAGAACCCCTCATACCCGCCGATGCTGGTGATCCACCACATGAGACCGTAGCTTGCCTTCTCGCCATGGAATTCACCGCGGTTCTGGACCGTCACCGATTCCGCAATGTACGCGGGCGATATGAGTTCCGCGCCGCGCTATCAGCAGGCTTCGGACATGCGGCAACTCCGCCCGGATCCGGGCATCCAGCCGCGTTAGCCTTGTTCTATCCAGCCGCTCCCGGGACGGCGGCGACATTGGCCAATCACCCGCGTATGCGGACCGCGCCGCTGCGGCGGCCAGCAGTTCGATTCGGATCCTGCTTGGACCATGAACGGCCGTTTTCTGGCCGTTGGACCCTGGCCGGACCCTGCTTTCCACGTTGGTAATTCGCGTGCCTTCCGCGCGCAGTACATCCGTCTGTAGGGGATAAACGAAATGAAGGTTCGGGATGTAATCAAGGCGATGGAAAAGGACGCTTTGGGTGATCGACCGGACGCGTGGCGACCACCGGCAGTACCGGCACCCCGGCCGCCTCGAAGCGGGAACGGTTACGGTTCCCGGCCACCCCGGAGACGACATGCCTGCGGGAACGCTAAACTCCATACTGAAGAAGGCAGGGCTGAAATGAAAGAGTATGCCGTCGTCTTTGAAAAGGCGCAGAACAACTGGGCGGCGTACGTGCCGGATCTCCCCGGTTGTGTCACCACTGGCAAGACGCTTGAGGAAACGCGCCTTCTGATCGCGGAAGCGATCGAGTTTCACATCGAGGGGATGCGACTGCACGGCGAATCCGTTCCCGAGCCGACGGCGGTGGCGGAGTCGATCCCAGTCCGGGCGGCGTGAGCATGCCTTCATGGACAGGATGGGCGGGAGTCCGATCCTGAGCGGTCAAGAGGTGCCATCGAGCCCGCAGCCCAGTCCATTTGCGAGGATTCAGTTTCGGTCACTGATCTTGCTGTCCAGCTAGGCAAACGGAACCAGACCATTTTCAAAGTTATCCGGCGGCTCAACATCGAGCCCATAAAGCGCCGCAGCGCTGGCCATCGCGGCCAACTCGTCTCGTATGTTACAGGTCAGGAATCTCGGCTGATGCCAGCCGAGTTGCGCTCTCTGGCGCTGCCTTCAAAAACCGACGGCACTCTGACAACCCCGCCCCAGTATCTGCCGGATGATCAGGGCGTGTTCTACCTGCTCCAACTGGAACCGGAACACGATCCGGGACGAATCGAAGTTGGGTTTGCCGTGAGCCTGCAGGGCGGCATCGCGTACAGCGAATTTGAGCCCGGCCGGTACTACTCCGTGGCCCTCATCGCGTTGGGCCTCCGCCAGCGCCAGAGCATTGACGAAGTGATCGGTGAAGACGGAGCCATTCTGGGATGAACATTGCCGAACGGAGGTTGATAACACGCGCTCTTGGCCCGGCGGTCATCGCTGTCATGGACCGGGTTGACCTCCGGCCGGAGCCGGGCGCGTGGAGGACTTTGGCGCGGGCCGTCATCCTGTCGGCCGGAGACGTGGCCAGCGATCCATGCGGCCGGGTCATCCTTGCGGCGATCTGCCGGAGGGCAGTGGTGGGGGATGACCGCGTGCCGGGCCGCATTGGCGAACACCGTTTGTCGGAGGGTTGCTACTCCTTCAATGAGGCCATGACGCTGGCGGCGGCACACCTGAAGCAACCCGGCCGCGCCGGGCTAGCCCTGGGACTGTTGCGGCAGGGCTGGACGGTCCGACCACTCCTCCGGCAGTTTTACGGTATCGACTCCGGCCCGTCGTGGGACGATGCGGCTGAACGCCGAGCATTTCGTAGGACCTTGCAGCGCAGCAAAGAAGCCGTTAATTGTCGGCCACCTCACTGGGGTGCTGTTTCAGCCATGGCAGCGCCCGTTTTTGCACATTCCTATGGTTTGCGGCTGAAGCGTAAGCCGTCCTGACAGTCGAGGTCGGGAGGGAACCTACGGCTGGCTTGCGGCCAATGCCTATGGAGCCGTTGCACCGACAACGGCAGCGTGGTCCTTGACGATACGGGCAATATTCGTCAGTAATGGGCCGAACCCTTTGAAATTGATGGTGTCGGCTTTGGGACGGACGACCTGATGGGCGAAAATCTTCTTCCCGTAGTGCTTGGTGCTGTCGTAGTCGTTTGCTGCTACGAAGGTTTTCCCGCCGATGACGGTAGCCTTGATGGCTGCATCGAAAAAATCCTCGATTTTGGATTCCTTGGCGTTGTTCAGCAGGGGCGTGGGTACGGCATACAAGTTGCGAACCACGTGCGTGTAGGCGTCCGTCGCCTTTACTGCTTTCTTACTTACCTCTCTGATGGCGCTGCGGATGGGGTTTGCGCCGTTGTCATTATCGTACAGCACGATGACTGGCTGCTTGAGCCCCGGCGCTTTAAAACGGTCCGTTTCCCTGCTGTAGGTCCCAATGAAATGCTTCAAGTGGCCGGTGCCGCCATCCTTGAGGCCAAGAATGCGTGCGGTGCTAGAACGGGCGTACTTGTATATTCGCACCTTCAGATGTCTTTTGCCGTTGCTGTCGATTTCCGCCAACTCCGGGAAGCTTGCCGCAAGGCTGCGGATCGCATGCGTGAGGTACACGTTGTCGGTTTCGCCCTCGCAGAGAATCACCGGCTTGGATGCTGCGTAGAAGTCCCGGTAGATGAGGAATTGCCGGTACATGGATTCTCTACCAGCAGGATACCGGGTGTAGTTCACGTCCGACGCTATCTTCTTGTTGAATTGATCGATGCTGTCGATGAACCCCAACCGCCCGTGCAACTCGTCCAGGGATCCCGGGCGCTTTTCAAGGGTTTTCGTGCCTCCCTTGTCAATGATTCCCCAGAGCTCAAATTCCCCGGTGCTAAAGAGGCGGTGCACCATCGCGCGCACATTGTGCCGATAATCGTGGCGGACGTTGATCTTTTCATTCACCACGAGACCCGTGACATCCTGGCGTGAGGTGCGGTAGTTCATGCGCGTCTTGGAATTGTTGATACGAAAGCCCGCATGATTGACGAGCGCCTGCACGTCAGGCCCCGGCAGCCACAGGTGCGGGTCTGTCGCTGAGGGCTTGGCAATCTCTGGAGGAAACTCCTTCTTGTTCGTCGAGAAGGTTAGATCGTCGGCGTACCGCGAGTAAGTGCACCCCACCTTGCTGGAAAGGCGCACGAGGTGCATGTCCATCACATGGGCGATCAGATTGGAAATCACAGGGGAGCACGGACTACCCTGCGGCAGACCATTCGCGTGGCAGGCGATTTGTGCAATGGTGGTTGCCACGTGTTTCTGAAGCTGGAAATTGTGGTCCCGCAGGAAAAACCCCCGTACACGGCCGAAATTAATGCAAGGAAAGAAGTCCTCCAGGTCGAGATTGAATACCCACCGGCGTTTGCGGTGTTGCCGCGCGTTGGTGATAATGGAACGCTTCCGCTTGAAGCCGTGAGCGAGTTTGTCTTTTCGGTTCTTGGCCGTGTTGATCTCGTCAACGCAGTCCTGCAGCAGGTCCGAAAGGCGCTGCTGGACGAGTTTTAGATCGTCATCAGGCGCCGTAATCGTGCGCGTCCCGCCGTGCCGCTTAGGGATTTCAAACGTGGAGTATTTTTTTGCAGCGGGCTTTCTGTAAAGGATGTAGGAGAGACCGGAAGGCTCGAACCGCAGCAGCCTTGCAAGGTCACTCAGTGTCGCTGCGGATTGAAGGGAAGCAAGCCGGGGCATGCGTCAGGAAAGGAGACCCACCGGCACTCCTTAGCGAAGCCAGTCACCAGCAGATACAGCGTATCTGCAGACGAGAATCAGCATAGTACCCGACCTTTGCTTCAAATGCCACGAAACATGGCACAAAATCTGCCGAGTGGGTCCTCAAATACAATAGCATGGCGACTGGCGCTTCTGGGAAGTCACTGGCCTGAGCGGGGCTCGCGTGCTGCAATCCGAGGGACGCTGTTTCGGGTGTCATGCAGCCGATCAGGACAGGTGCGCCCACACAGTGCCACCACAGGAGCCAGCGCCGGGCCTCCGGGCGGCCGGAGGCTTACCGGGCCGGGCGCGGTCAGGCCCGGAACCCACAGGAGCCGGAAAGCGGCGACTGGACAGAGAGAGCAGCCTCAACCGCTTTCTGCGGGCTTTCGGGCTTGTATGCCTTTTCGGGAGAAGTACTCAGAAGTGATTGAACGGAATGGTCGGGGCGAGTGGATTCGAACCACCGACCTCCTGGTCCCGAACCAGGCGCTCTAGCCAGGCTGAGCCACGCCCCGATCGATTGGCTGCCAACCAAAAGTATAGCATCGCCGGACGTATAATACGCCACAAAATGAGCTGCACGTTCCTGCTAATCCCCGCCTCCACCCTCGCGGCTCAGGCCGCCGGGCAACCGGCCGCTGCAAGGGTGCGGCGGTCAGAACTGCTCGAGCTCGGCGATGAGCGCCGCCAGGCCTTTCCTGCGGTACAGTTCCGTAAGACGCTGCTCTTCCACCGACGGAGCGACCACCCGTGACAGCCTCGGCTCGCTCAGCGCCTCCCGCGCGGGGACCCAAACGGAACCGTCGGCAAACTCCACCTGGCTGACGAAGCCGGTCATGCCGGCTATGGAGAGCGGCCGGCCCGGCGCGGCCGCAAAGCGCAGGGAAGCGTCCTGCCTCACCCGGCTGGTCTGGCCGGGAGACAGGCTCAGATCCGGATCGGAGGCCGGCACGGACCCCGCCAGATAATCGCGGCCGTCGGCGTCCCGGATGATCCAGCCCACCTCGAAGTACCGTACCGTGCGCCCGGAGCGGTTGCGGACCTCCAGGCTGGGCGTGCGCGCTTCATTGCCCGCCACAAGCGCCATGCCGCCGACCGGCTCCACCGGCGCTTCCGGAAGGCTCAGGAAGGTGAACTGCAACTGTCGCTCCGCCTCGACGGTGGTGGCGCGTCCGCCCCTGGCCAGTTGCACGTCCAGCCGCGGCCTCTGGGCCTGCCGCGCCAGGCTCTCCAGAACCGCTTGCCGAAGCCCCTCCTGCCCCTCTCGGGCGAGGAGCGTCTTGAAATGGCGCCGGTCGCGGCGCGCCTCCATTTCCCAGACCGTCATGGAGCGCCGTGAGTTCAGCTTGTTCGGCCCGTAAAAAGAAAGATCCTCAAACAGGACGCCGTCCAGGCTCACCACCACGAGCGGCCCGGCGGGCCACGCCGGACGCAGCAGCCGCAGGTTGACGCGCACCGGGAACGTCTCGCCCGGAGGCACGTTCAGGCTCGGCACGGAAACGGAGGCCTTGCCGCCCGCGGTCAGTTCCTCCGCCGTCACCAGCAGCGTGACGCCCCGCAGACGGCGGGTGGCCGAGTTGCGCAAAGCCAGCGACGCGCGCAGGTCGATCAGCACGGCGCTGCCGCGCGGCGTCGGCGTCGAATCGCCCATGTCGGCGGAGACGAAAGTGAGCGGCGAGTCTTTGGGGAAATCGATCTTCAGGGACGTCTGCGGATCGAGCGGGCGTGGCTGGGCCGATGCCGCACCCAGGCCCAGCAACAGCGCTGCCGCAACTCTACTGAGCGTAGACACTGTGTATCGTCACCTGTCCCGTATCCGCGTCCACGAAGTCGGCGCGCATCGTTCCCTGGGCATTGACCATGTAGGTCGCTTCCCCGGCGCCAGGGTGCCGCAGCGTGAGCATGCGGTCTCCCTGCTTCAGCTCGAGGCCCTCCGCCGTCGCGGCGATAACCGTGCCCTCCACATAGGGGCTGAACTCCTGGCGTGGCTGGGGCCGCTGGAAGTGCACGACGAACACCAGCACCGCGATGAGGGGCAGAATCACAGGGGCGAGGATCACGGCCCGCTGCCACCGCGGCCGGGCAAGCCTCTGTGTCAGGGGACCGACACATTCGCCGGCGGCCAGACCAACCCTGATGTTGGCGGTCATCTCCGAGGCCAGACGTTCCCACTCCAGGCCCGCCGGAAATTCCGCACACGCCCTCCGCAGGCGTTCCTTGTCGGCCACAAAGGCGCGCACCTGATCGTGGCACTGAGAGCATCGCGATACATGCCGGCTGACGGCCCACCGGCTCCACACACCAAGCTCCCTCCCGGCGTATAGGGCCAGCCTGGTCTCGGAGGGATGGCTCATCTGGGCCTCCCCTGAAGATAGCGGCGGAACTTGACGCGCGCGTTGGCGATGTGGGAACGCACCGTGGCCCTGGAGCAACCCAGTTGCCGGGCGACGTCCTCGGCCGGCAGACCCTCCACGTCACGCAGCGTTAGGGCCAACCGCTCCCGCGGACTTAACAGACGGAGCCCGTCCTCGATATAGGAGCGGTGCTCGGAAGCCAAAACCTGCTGCTCCGGGCTCTCGGCGGACGGACCGGCGAGCGGCTGCGACAGGGCGTCGATGGAAGTGGCGCTCACCCGCCCATGACGCCGCAGGAAGTCGATGGCGGTGTTCGTGGCTATCCGGGACAGCCACTGCGCGGATTTGTCCAGATCCTTGAGTTGCCCGTGCCGCTGCAGCGCCTTGATAAAGGTTTCCTGCGTGAGGTCCTGCGCGTCGGCCACGTTGCCCACGATGCGGTGGATCATCAGGAAAACCCGGCGCAAGTTCTCGGAAATAAAGAGGTTTTGTCTGTCCAGATCCTCCCGGACCCCATGCTCCGCCGCCTCGCTCATGGCGTTGGACCAATCCTGGACGACCGTGGACATGCGCCTAAAGGAGATGACGCTAAACCGCGCAGAACGTGGAGCCGATTCACTTTCAAGCTCTCCGCCGTGGGCTTTCAGTTCTCAGGGAGCGGCCTGTGGCTGGCGCCTGATCGCTGGAAGCTGCTGCTTTCAAGATTCCGGATATCCATGGCTATAATGTAGAGTTGGCCGCTCGCCCCCATTATGACTCAGCAGCGGTCTCCGAGGTCGGGCGGGACCAGTCAATCCGTCTCAGCAGCACCATACCAATTCAATAGGAGCTATTCATGAAACTGGCAGAGCGAATGTCTAGGATCGGTGTAGAGACGGCCTTCGACGTCCTCGTGCGCGCCCGCAAACTCGAGGCGCAAGGCAAGAACGTCATCCACCTCGAAATCGGCGAGCCCGACTTCGATACCCCTCGTCACATCGTGGAAGCCGCGCAGAAGGCTCTCGATGAGGGCTGGACGCACTACGGTCCGACGCAGGGTCTCCCGGAACTCCGCGACGCCATCGCCCGCTACATCAACCGCACCCGCGGCATCAAGGTCGGCCCGGAGCACGTGTCGGTGGTGCCGGGCGGCAAGCCGATCATCTTTTTCCCCATGCTGGCGCTGCTCGAGCCCGGCGACGAGGTGATCTATCCCAACCCGGGATTCCCGATCTATGAGTCCATGATCAACTTCCTGGGGGCCAAGCCGGTGCCCATGCCCCTGGTGGAAGAACGCGGGTTCGTATTCGACCTGGACCGGCTGAAGGACAGCCTGAATGACCGGACGAAGATGCTGGTCCTCAATTCGCCCCAGAACCCTACCGGGGGCCAGATATCCAGAGAGGACCTGAAGGCGATCGCGGACCTGGTTCGCGACCGCGACCTGATCGTGCTGGCCGATGAGATCTACTGCGAGATCTACTACGATCAGCCGCCGGTCTCGATCACCACCTTCCCCGGGATGCTGGAGAAGACCATCATCCTGGACGGCTTCTCCAAGAGCTTCGCCATGACCGGCTGGCGCATGGGGTACGGCGTCATGCCAACCTGGATCGTCGATGCGGTGACCAAGCTCATGGTGAACTGCGCATCCTGCACGGCCAGCTTCACGCAACGCGCCGGCATCGCCGCGCTGGACGGACCCTGGGACGAAACCCGCAAGATGGTGGCCGAGTTTCACCGGCGGCGGGACGCGTTTTGCGACGGGCTGAACTCCATCCCCGGCTTCCGGTGCGCCCGGCCGCTGGGCGCCTTCTACGCGTTCGCCAATGTAAGAGACACCGGATGGAAGTCCAAGGAACTGGCGGATGCGCTGCTGGCGGAAGCCGGAGTCGCCTGCGTGGACGGCGCCTGCTTCGGGGCTTACGGCGAGGGCTACATCCGCTTCAGCTATGCCAACGCCTTCGAGAAGCTCATGGACGCGGTGGACCGCATCAAGAAGTTCATGGCTTCGCACTGAAAAACTTGCGCGGCTGGATTCTACCCGTACCGTGGTTTTTTCGGGGGTCCTGTCGCATCTCATTAGCAGCAGGCTCTTCTCTCTTATGAAAACGCACCTGGCTGTTCTGGCCCTGGTATGTGCGCCGCTCCTGGCGCAGCAGACCAACCCCTCGATGCTGGTGTCCACCGGCTGGCTGGCGAGCCATCTCGGTGATCAAGACCTGGTCATTTTGCACACCGGGTCCGCAAAGGACTACGACGCCGGGCACATTCCGGGCGCCCGGCTTGTGACGCTCGCGGAAATCTCAGTCACGGATGCGTCCGGTCTCCGGCTGGAGTTGCCGCCCGCCGCCGCGCTCGCGGACGCCTTCGGGAAGCTGGGAGTCTCGGACAGATCGCGAATCGTGGTCTACCCGGGAACAAGTGCGGTTCCGGCGGCGACCCGCGTATGGTTTACTCTGGACTACCTGGGGCTGGGCGGCAGGGCGGCGCTTCTCGACGGCGGGCTCGCCTTGTGGCGCGCTCAAGGCCGGCCGCTCAGCACTGAGGCTGCGCCCCCTCCCGCGCCCGAGAAAATCACCCCGCACCCGTCGCCGAACCGGGTCGTCACGTCGGACTGGCTGCGCACCCACCTGAAGGACCCCAAGGTGGACCTGTTGGACACGCGGCCGCCGGACTTCTTCAGCGGAGCGAACCCCGGGGAGTTCACGCGCGGCGGCCATATCCCCGGAGCGCGCAATGTCCCGCTGGCGCAGGCTCTCCGGCCGGACGGCACGCTCCAGCCAGCCGGGGCTCTGCGGGAACTGATGACGCCGCCGGGCGGGAAGCGGCGAGCCTCGACGGTCACCTATTGCAACACCGGCCAGCAGGCGACCGTTCTGTACTTCGTGGGGCGCTACCTCGGGCTCGACGTCAAGCTCTACGACGGCTCCATGCAGGATTGGTCCCGGGAGTTCGGCCTGCCCGTGGAGTCCTTCGCCAGGTAGCCATACGGAGGCGCGGCAGCCTAGAAGTGCGCCCGCAATTCCGGGAATCTCTCCAGCGTCAACAGCCGTCCGTCCGCCGGAGCGATCTCCCCCCGCTCGAGAGTCCAGGTGTGCGGGTGGGGGATGAAGACGGCCCGCAGGCCGGCCTCAAGCGCCGGGTTGATGTCGGACTTGGGGGAGTTGCCGATCATCCAGGTCTGTCCGGGATCAAGCGCTAGCTCTGAGACCAGCCTTCGATAAGCCGCCGCATCCTTCTCCTTCACGATGGCGGTGTGGTGGAACAGGCCGGCGAGACCGGAGCGGTCGATTTTCAGCCGCTGCTCTTCCGGGTGCCCCTTGGTGAACAGGACCAGGGTGTGGCGGGTCCGCAGGTCGGCGAGGGTTTCCTCCACCCCCTCGATCACCTGAATCGGATGGAGATGCAGGCACTCGCCGAACGACATGACCTTTTCGAGATCGCCCTGCCGAATGTCACGCTCCGCCAGGTGGAGGTAGCACTCCCTCAGGTTCCGCGCGAAGTTGGCCGAGCCGTAGCCGTGGATCTTGTTGTTCACCGTTTCGATTTCGTCGAGCACGGCGCGGATCTGCGTCCCGGACAGTGTGGAATGCCCCAGGAATTCTACGAACTCCTCGAAAGCCCTCTCGAAGTAGATGTTGTTCTCCCAGAGGGTGTCGTCGGCATCGATGAGCAGGTTCTGGGGCGTGCCGGCACGCGTCGCCATGCTACCATTATGGCGTTCCGCCGCATGATCCTGAAACTCAAGCGCACGCCCGGCCTGTACCTGGTGGGCTTCATGGGCTGCGGAAAGAGCGTGGTCGGGACGCGGTTGGCCGAGAAGCTCGGGTGGGGTTTCGGCGACCTCGATGCGGACATCGTCGCCTCGCAGGGGATCAGCATCGCGGAGATCTTCGATACCCGCGGCGAGGAGGAGTTCCGCCGTCTGGAAACCGAGGCCCTGTTGCACCGGGTGCGGGAGGTCCAGGCCGGTAATCCGCTGGTGCTGGCGCTCGGCGGCGGCGCCTTTGTGCAGCCGCTGAACTACCGGATCGTGGAGGACAACGGCATCACCGTGTGGCTGGACTGCCCGCTTCCCCTGATCCGCCGCCGGCTGGCGGGCTCCTCGGACCGCCCGCTGGCCCGGGATCCAAGGAAGTTCGAGATTCTATACTACGCCCGCCGCGAAAGTTACGCGCTCGCTGACTATCGCGTGCCGATCCAGGGCGATGACCCGGAGATAGCGGTCCAAGCCATCCTCGATCTCCCTGTATTCTGATGAGACTGCCATGCTCGAACGGAAGTTGAGAAGAGAGGCGCTCAGGATCTTCCGGGCGGCGCTGCACGCGTCGGATCCCGTCTCGGCTGTCAACCGCCGCGTTCGGGTCACGGGCAGCGTGCTCGTGGCGGGCAACCGGAAATACCCGCTCGATTCCTTCCGGCGCATCTTCCTGACGGGCGCCGGAAAGGCGAGCGCGGCCATGGCGCTGGCGATGGAGCGGATGCTCGGACGCCGGATAACGGACGGCTGGGTGAACGTGAAGTACCACCACCTGGCGAAGGTGCGCCGCGTGCGGCTCCACGAATGCGGCCACCCGGTCCCGGATGAGGCGGGTGTCGAGGGCGCCGGGCGGATCGCCCGGATGATGCGGGAGGCCGGACCGCAGGACCTCGTCATCTACCTTGGCTCGGGAGGGGGATCCGCCCTCATGCCCGCCCCCGCGCCTCCCGTTACTCTGGAGGAGAAACAGGCCGTCACGCGGCTGCTCCTCGCCTCCGGGGCGAACATCCACGAAGTGAACGCCGTCCGGAAGCATATCTCGCTGCTCAAAGGCGGGCAGTTGGCGCGGCTGGCGCAGCCCGCCACGGTCCTGGCGCTGCTCCTTTCCGACGTGATCGGCGATGACCTGGACGTGATCGGCTCCGGTCCGACCGCTCCCGATGCCTCCACCTTCGGATCCGCGCGAGCGGTCCTCGAGAAGTACGGCCTCCTCGGACGGGCGCCGCGCGCGGTGATCCATCGCATTGAGGCCGGCCTCAGGGGCGAGATCCCGGAGACCCCCAAACAGGGCGAGAAGCTTTTCGAGACGGTGCAGAACCTGGTCGTCGGCAGCAACGCGCTGGCAGTCGAAGCCGCGGCCGCCGAGGCGCGCCGCCTGGGCTTCCGCCCGCTGGTGCTCTCCACTCTCATCGAAGGCGAAACGCGCGAGGTGGCCCGGGTGCACGCCGCCATCGCGCGGGAGGTGCTCCTGTCAGGCCGCCCGGCGAAGCCGCCCGTGTGCCTGATCTCCGGCGGGGAGACCACGGTCACCTTGCGGGGCAGCGGCCTGGGAGGCAGAAATCAGGAGTTCGTGCTGGCGGCGGCCATCGATCTGGCCGGCGCCGGCAACGTGGTGGTGCTCAGCGGCGGAACCGACGGAACCGACGGCCCAACCGACGCAGCGGGCGCGGTGGCCGACGGCCGCACCCTGTCGCGCGCGGCCGGCCTGCGCCTGGACGCTGCGGGCATGCTCGCCAACAACGACTCCTACCGCTTTTTCGAGCCCCTCGGGGACCTGGTGAAAACCGGACCGACCAACACCAACGTCATGGATGTCCGGCTGGTGTTGGTGGGAAACTGATTTCAGTCTTTCCGGAGATCGATTTTGCCGCGCTCCGTCCGGATGGTGATCCGGGCGCCCTTTCCGGTGGAGCCCTTCAACGCCGCGCCGGCCCCTTCCGTGGCGGCCCGGACGGCGTCCTGGAATTCGCTTGAGGCCTCGCCCCGCTGCGTCGTTCCGTCCAGGTCGAACCGGGCATCGGCCGGCAGCGAGATCTCAACGTTCCCGTTGCGGGTGCTCAGCTCGATCTTGGCGTCCGGTGAGCGGCGAGGTCTAAGGGTAATGTCGCCCGTATCCACGGAGATCGTCACCTCGCCCTGCACCTGCTCGAGGTCGACGTCTTTGGAACGGGCGTTGATCCGTACCGGCCCGGCCACGTTGGTGGCCCTGAAGTCACCCGGGGTAAGGTGGAACTGGCCGGCCACGCGCCCCAGGCGCAGTTCGGTCACACCGCTCTGGAACACCAGGGGCATCGCCAGATTCCGGCCCGTGATGTCGCCGGTATAATACCCGTTGACGTTGACCGTGCCAGAGACATTCTCCAGTTCCACATCTTCGCCGCGGCCGAGGAGGTCCAGGTTGCCTTTCACGTTGACGGCGCGCACCAGGTTGCTTCGCCTGAGGTCCACACGCGCGTTTCCGCCGATGTCCTGCAACCGGACGTCCCCGCTGGCGCTGTTCAGGTCGACGGTCCCGTCGATATTGATGATGTCGAAGTCGCCGGAGCGGCCCGTGGCCTGGATGGCGGCGCCGCGCGGGACGGTCATCTCCAGATCCGTGGAGATCCGCAGGTCGCTGCGCATGCCGGCCTGCTCGGTGGTGCGCACGGCCAGGTGATCTCCTTCGACCGCCACTGTCAGCGACGCCTTCTTAACTGCGTCATCGGCGGCGGAACGGCTGTAGGCCCTGACCGTTCTCCGCCCTCCGATCTTGATTTCCTGGGTGTCGGCGCCCACCACGCGCAGGTTGCCGCGCGCATTGTCCACCACGATTCTGGCGGCTTTCTCCGTGCGCCTTACTTCTTCGATGGGATAGTCGTAGGCTTCTCCGAAGATCTCCATGCTCCGATCGCCTATAAAGACGCGCGGTAAGCCGGGGGCGCGCTGGTGGAAAAAGAATAGACCCGACCCGAAAATGCAGATGAAAACGACCAGAGTCCATTCGCCGCCCGAGATGCCTCGCGCGGGCAGAGGCTTCGAGGTGAGTCTCCAGTAAGCGATTTCAATGAGCCGCAGCGCGCCCCAGGCGATCAGCAGGAAAGGCCAGTACATGGCGATCAGCCTGAAGGAGACCCACTCCGGATGCAGATTCCAGGCCAGCAGCAGGGCGCCGGCCAGGATCAGCAGCAACGGTGCAATGAGCGAACGTCTCTTCATGGGGTCACCCCTGCGGCGGCTTGGGGCCGCCCATCCGGTCCATCAGTTTCAGAAGGCCGAGCGCGATCAACAGCACGGGCCAGGTGCTCCGAATGCCGTAGGGGGTCGTTTGAGCAAGCGCGAACAGCGCGCCGGCTACGATCAGCATGATCGGGCCGCGAATCGCAGCCGCCAGAGATCCTTCACTGCCCGACATGGCCAGCCTCCTCAGCGTGATGGCGGCTGCTTCCCCGGCCGCGCCAGCGCGCGGCCAGTATCCACACTCCCGCCACGATCAACAGCACGGGCCAGTATCTGAAGATCAGGCGCGCCCAGTCCGGCCGGGCGTTCATCACCAGAAAGAGCGAGCCCAAGGCGATCAACACCACCGCCGCGGCGGTGGATCCCGCCTGCGGCGAACGCATCGGAATCAGGCTGGAGAACTCATCCACCGGCTCCCCCCTCAGACGCTTGCCGGCGGTGTGGTATGCCTCGAAAGCCATGTAGAAGAACCAGAGCGCGATGAGCAGGCCGAACAGCGGCTCCATGGATCCGATCGCCCCCGAATCGAGGACGCTGATCAGGGTTCCCAGCACAACCACATGAATGAGGCCTTTGACGTATTGACCGTTGTAGATCGCACCCACGCCCGGGATTAGCCCCAGCGCGAATGCCAGGCCGGGCGAGACGCTCGGGGGCGGGACGCCGCTGGGCGCGGCCGGCGCCGCCGTCTGCGCGGCGGGCTCGTGCTCCGGGCAATAGACGGTGCCTCCGGACGTTCTCTGACAAGCGCTGCACAGGGGTTTTCCGCAGGTCCGGCAGAAGGCCTTCGCTTCATGGTCTGCATGTAAGTAGCAGTTCATGGCACTTTGCCTCCGATTCTTCACTTGCTCGATGGTGTGGGGGGCTGGGCCTCCGGCGCGGTGTCCGCGGGCGGAGCCGCTCCGCTTTCGGCCGTCCCCTCTTGTTCCGCCGTCAACTCCGCCAGCCGGGATCGGATCTCGTAGACGAAACGAAGGTTCTCGTAAAACTTCACGGTCCTCGCCCATCCCCGGTGGGCGCGGTCGTCGATATTTCTCCAGATCCTCACCGGGTCCAGGTCGGCGAGGGTCAACTGGCGCACGTCGAAACGAACCGCGCGGGCCAGCATGGCCAGCGACAGTATGGTCATCGCCATGCCCATGGCAAAGCGGGGCTGCAACATCGGTCCAAGCAACGGCCGCAGCAGCGCCAGCGGTCCCCGGCGCCGGTCCTGCGCCTTCTCCCGCTGCGCTGCCAGGTCGAACAGGATCCTGGTGACCAATTGGGGCGGCGGCTCGACGCGCTCCGCTCTTGCCGCCAGCGCCACCACAGCCGCCGCGTCGCGCGCCATGCCGCTGCATACCGTGCAATGCTCCAGGTGGCGCTCGGCGTCCGCCCTCTGGGCCGGACTGAGCGTCCCGTCGACGTAGTCGCAGAGCAAGGCTTCCATTTCGTTGCAGGTCATATGGATACCTTGAATCTGCGCAGTACGCGCGCCAATTCCGACCGCCCGCGGTTCAACCGGGATTTCACGGTACCCTCGGGCACATTCAGGATCCTGGCAATCTCCCGGTATTCCATTTCTTCGATGTCCCTCAGGATCACGGCCTCGCGCAGTTCCGGCGAAAGCCGCTTCAGACCTTCCTGGAGCAGTTCCCCGGCTTCTCTGCCCGCCAGCAGACCGTCGGCGCGGGTGAACACACTCTGAGCCTCCTCGAGGCCCGGCAGTTGGTCCTCGATCGAATCAGTCACCCGGTCGCTCTTGGTTCGGCGGTAGTGATCGATCAGAAGGTTCCTCGTCAGCCTGGTCAGCCAGGTGTTAAGCGAACCTTCTCCGGCACGAAAACTCTTCAAATTCTTGAAGATACGGAGGAATACTTCCTGCGTGAGGTCCTGCGCATGGCCGTCGTTCCCGGTGAAGCGGTAGCACAGGCCGTACACCCGTCTGGTGTAGGTCTTGGCCAGTTGTTCCCAGGCGGACTCCTCGCCCGCTAGGCACCGCTCAACCAGTATCTGTTCGGGGTCCAAGCTGCGTTCCGCTGACCGATCCCAAGCGTGGCCCGCAAGCCGGGCCGCCCGCCGGCCTCCGCCGGCTTGCCATCCCGTCGCGATCGGTTGGGCCAACGCTGCCACGACCTCGTTCTCCTCGCCGGAGCTTCCCGCCCCTCGAGACATATGGACATCGAACCGGAAACCCCGGAGGGGGGCTTCCAGTAGGAGTAACGAGGCTTTATCATTAGAAGTTCAAACGAATCGCCGTTGAGAGCCGCTCTCCATTCTAGCCCGAAGCCGCGCCGGGCGAAAGACGGCAGTTGAATTGGGGACGCCGTTCTCCTAGGAGGCCCTATCCAGGCTCACCGACGCCGTATTCTGGCCGTGGCCGCCCTCGTCGTGCTGATCGTCGCCGCCCTCCTGGCGATGCGCTGGCGTCACGGCGAGTTCGATTGGTCCCTGCTGGCGTCGACGCTGCTGGCAGTGCGGGGCCGGTGGCTGGCAGCAGCGCTGCTGGTCGGGTTGGCCACCTACTACGGTCGGGCGCTGCGCTGGAGCGTGCTGATCCGGCATCTCAGGCCGGACGCCAGTCTCTGGAGCCTGTTTTCCGCAACTGCGATCGGATTCACGGCCATTGTGCTGTTCGGCAGGCCAGGGGAACTCGTGCGGCCCTACCTGATCGCCAGCAAGGAGCGGCTCCCCTTCTCCTCTCAACTCGCGGCCTGGTTTCTGGAACGGATCTGCGACCTGCTGAGCACGCTGCTGATTTTCGGGTTCGCACTGGCTTACGTGGCAAACACGGGAATCCAGGTCGGGCCTCGCCTCCAATGGACGCTGGAAGCGGGAGGCTACTTCGCCGGGATCTTGGGCTCGGTGAGCCTGCTGGTCGTGCTCGTGCTGCGGCAATACTCCGCTCCCATGCGGAGAAGGTTTGTCGAGGCGCTGGCCGTCTTTCCCTCACGGTTACGCGGGAAGGCCATCGAACTGTTCGACGCATTCATTCTTGGGATTGAAGCGACCAGGACACGCCTGGGACTGGCTGGGATCATCGGATACACAGTCCTCGAGTGGGCCCTGATCGTCCTGAGTTTTGTTGCGCTTGTACGGGCTTTCCCGGCCCTGGATGCCCTGGCTGTGCCAGATGTGTTGATCCTGATGGGCTTCGTGTCGTTCGGCAGCCTGGTTCAGATCCCCGGTATTGGAGGCGGCCTGCAGGTTGTTGCGATCGTGGTCCTGACCGAGATCTTCCATACCTCTTTTGAGACCGCCGCCGGGATCGCGCTGATGATCTGGTGCGTCAGCTTTCTGGTGATCGTGCCGTTCGGTCTGACGCTTTTCGTCCGGGAGGGAATGACCTGGCGTAAGATCAAGGAAATCAAACAGGTGGCACTCAAGTGACCTGCCCATTTTGCGGCCATAAAAAAGACCGCGTCATCGATTCCAGAGAAAGCCGCGAGGGAGAAGCCATCCGGCGGCGCCGGCTGTGCCTCATGTGCCACCGGCGTTTCACCTCTTACGAACGAATTGACGAAGTTCCCTACATGGTGGTCAAAAAAGACGGCCGCCGCGAGAAGTTCGACCGTCAGAAAGTTCTGGCCGGGCTCCTGAAAGCCTCGGAAAAGCGGCCGGTGTCGATGTCGAAACTGGCTGAGATGGTCGATGAGGTAGAGGCGAGACTACAGGAGACCTCTGACCGGGAGATACATACTACTGAAATAGGAGAAATGCTGATGGCGAATCTCCGCAATCTCGACAAGATCGCCTATGTCAGGTTCGCCTCGGTCTACAGGGACTTCCAGGACGTTGAGGCTTTCCTCAACGAATTGAAGCACTTAATCCGCCAGAAAAGAAAGTGAGAGCCGGGAGAGGAGCGGGTGCCATCTTTTCGGGGGCTCCAGCTCTCTGAAACCGAGACAGGGCCGCTCTAGTCTAATGAAATGAGGCTTTAACTAGGGCGGGATTGGTGGTATAATTTTCCAGATGCCCGAGGGCGGCGGGCTGACCCAGCCAGCAAGCAGGTTTGGCACACCAAGTTGTCAACAGTCGATTCGCGTGGATTCGCAAAAAGGTGGGGTAATGTGCGCCCTGGAGGCCGTGAGGTAAAGATAGGTGGAGCATCTCGAAGATCAATTCGTGGCTGAGCGGGCGGGCCGTCTGGGGCTGCCCTTCGAGGACGAGCCCAAGTTCTTCGACGCGGAGGAGGCTCAGGAAGCCGATGACTTCCATGGGGCGCCTCAAGTTGAAGATTCGATTTACACCGACGATCCCGTCCGCGTTTACCTTCGCGAAATGGGCGCGGTCCCTCTGCTTACCCGCGAGGGTGAAGTGGACCTCGCCCGTCGGATGGAGCGCGGCAAGCTGCGCATGCAAAAGGCGATAAGCCGTTCTCCCCTGGTGCAGAACCTGGTCAGTGAGATCGCGGATTCCATCAGGAAAAACGGCGAGGAACTGGACGCCTGGGTGGACGTGGGCGATGTTGAGGAAAGCCCGGCCGCCAACGAGCGGAAGCGGGAGGATGTCCTCCAGATGTTCGCCCGGGTGACCGCTCTCTGGAAGAAACAGCAATACTTGGCCGACAGAATGTCAGCGATCCCGGCCTCCGCGAAGCGGCCTTTGCGGAGGTGGACCGGGAAACTGTTGCGGTGCAGAGTGTCCACTGCGCAGGCGATCTGCCAGGTGCCCTTCTCCGTCTACAACTGGAAGGAGTTCGGGGAGAGCATCCAGAGGGCGGTGGATGAGATCGCCTCCTTCGAAGCGGAACTTCGCAGGCTGGAGGCCAGATCCACGGCTGCCGCGCAAGGCCGCATCAGGGAATTGCGCCGGGAGATACGGAAGCGTGAAACCTTGGCCGGCGCCCCGCTGGCGGACCTCCGCCACACTCTCGCGGTCATCCGGCACGGCGAGTTCGAGGCCGAGAGGGCCAAGAAAGATCTGGTCGAGGCCAATCTCCGTCTGGTGGTTTCGGTCGCCAAGAAGTACGTCAACCGGGGGCTGCACCTGCTGGATCTGATCCAGGAGGGCAATATCGGCCTGATGCGGGCGGCCGACAAGTTCGAGTACCGCCGCGGATACAAGTTCTCGACATACGCCACGTGGTGGATCAGGCAGGCCATCACCCGGGCCATCGCCGATCAGTCGCGGACGATCCGCATCCCGGTTCACATGAACGAGAGCATGAACAAGTTCCTGCGGGCCAACCGGGAATTGGAGAAGGAGCTGGGGCGCGCTCCCACCAACGACGAGATCAGCCGGCGCATGGACATTCCGGTTGAGAAAGTTCAGAAGCTCAAGACGATCTCCCGGGATCCCGTTTCGCTCGAAACGCCGGTCGGCCGTGACGGCGAGTCGGCTCTGGGCGATTTGATCGAAGACCGTTGGATCGGCTCTCCGGTCGACACGGTGATCGAAACCAACGTGCGCGACGAGACTGCCAACATACTGAAGACCCTCTCCCCCAAGGAGGAGAAGGTGATCCGGCTCCGCTTCGGGATCGGCTGCGAGCGCGAGCACACGCTTGAGGAGATCGGCCAGGAGTTCGACGTCACGCGAGAGCGCATCCGCCAGATCGAAGCCAAAGCCCTGCGGCAACTGCGCTCGCCCGAACGCGCCCGCCACCTCCGGGCCCTGCTTGCCGCCCGCTAGCCGATTGTCGCGTGGTGGTTGAGGGGCCCCGCCCCGGCGCCAAGCCTCGGGCTGGTGCGAATCGCCTCGGAGACAAACACCTTGGCTCTTCGAACCGCCTCCACCAGGGGCGTGCCCTGCGCCAGTCCGGCCGCGATGGCCGCCGATAGCGTACATCCGGTCCCGTGGGTGTGAGGGGTGTCGATGCGCGGAGCCGGAAACTCATGCCATTCTCCGCCGGCCAGAAGCAGGTCGACTGCATCTCCGGCGAGGTGACCGCCTTTGACGAGTACGGCTTTGGCCCCCAGCCGCACGATGCGCTCCGCGGCAGCGCGCATCTGGTCCGGTCCGGTGATCTCGATTCCCGCGAGCGCGGCTGCTTCCGGCAGATTGGGAGTCAGGAGGCTCGCGCGGGGCACCATGTGCTCCAGGAAGGCCCCTGCGTCCCCGGGGGCCAGCAGCGGAGAACCGTGCTTGCTGATCATCACGGGGTCGACCACCAGCGGGAAGGAGAACCGTTCGGCGAGCGCCGCAACCGCACAAATGATCCCGGCATTCCCCAGTGCGCCCGTCTTTGCCGCCTCGGGCGGGATATCCTCGAGCACCGCGGATATCTGCTCCTTCACCAACTCCGGATCCAGCGTTACAACGCGCGAAACCCGCCGCGTGTTCTGGACCGTCAGCAGGGTAATCACCGCTTCGCCGTAGACGCCGAACTGGTGAAAGGTCTTCAGGTCGGCTTGGATCCCCGCGCCGCCGCTCGGGTCCGAGCCGGCAATGGTCAGCGCCACGCGCTTCCGCTCAAACACGGCGGGTCCTTCGCGCGTAGATCCGCGTCCCGGCGTGTTTCAGCTTGCGCGGAATGTACGACATCGCCAGGACCAGCAGTTTGTACCGGAAGCCCGGGATGACGAAGAGGCGTCCCCGGTCCAGTCCTCGCAGGGATTGCGCCACGACGTACTCGGCCGGCATCCACCACCCCTTGGGAATAACGCCGCGGTCCATGCCGAGCACGTCGTGGAACTCGGTATAGGTGAAGCCGGGGCACAGCGCCTGCACGCGCACGGGCGAGCCCGCGCTCCGCAGTTCCAGGGCGATAGCTTCGGTGAACGTATTCATCCAGGCCTTGGTGGCGGAGTAACTGGCGCTGCCCGGCCCGGCCCCGAACCCGGCGACGGAGGAAACGTTGATAATCCCGCCGCGGCCTCGCGCCACCATTCCGCCGAGCGCCGCTTGAGTCAGACGGAGCGTGGCCATGACATGGAGGCGGTGCATCCTCTGCTGCTCTTCCGGGTCAGCCTCCCAGAAGCGGCCCCGGGCGCCGAAGCCCGCGTTGTTCACAAGCAAATTGAGTGTGGCCGCCTGCCGTATCCTGGCCTCTACGCCGGCCAGGCCCTGCTCCGAGGCGAGGTCCGCGGCCAGCGGCTCCACCTGCACCTTCGACGAGCGCGCAAGTTCCACGGCCAGTTTGTCCAGTCTGTCCCGGCGGCGGGCCACCAGGATCAAACCGTAACCCCGCGCCGCCAACTGGCGCGCAAAGACTTCACCCAGTCCGCTGGATGCGCCTGTGATCAGGGCGGTGCCGCCGGGGCCGAACATGCACTGTCTCCGAAGGAGGTTTACGCTTCCTTCTCAGTGTAGTGCCTCAGCGGGGAACACGGCTCACCTGCGCGTGACCGTGAGAGACCTCCAGCTTGAGTTGCCGGCCGCATCGAAGGCCCGCACAACCACTACGTTGGTTCCCACCAACAGGGGGATATCTCCCGTGCTCCAGTAGGTGGTGCCCGCCGCCCGGCCCGACTTGTTGTAGGATGTCGACCAGGTCACCTCCGTCACGGCGACGTTATCCGACGCGATTCCCTGGAGGCGGATGGTGGGGACGGCGACGAGCACGCTGGTGGCCGCCGGAGAGGTGATCTTCAGGGCCGGCGCGACGGTGTCAGAGACCGGGGGCCAGTAGCTCACGGCGAGGGCTTTGGAGGCCGACGCCCCACTGCTGTCGTACGCGGTGACGGCCAGAGTGTTAACGCCCGGCCGGAGGGAAATGGGACCGGTTGACCAACTGGACGTGCCGGACGCGGGTCCGCTCCCGCCCGCCGAATTGCTCCATTCCACGCGCACAATGCCCGGAGCGGGGGAGGCAGTGCCCGCCAGGGCTACGCTGGCGGAGCGGCTCTCGTAAGTGTTCGCGGTTGTGGGAGAGAGGATGTTGAGCGCGGGCCTCTCGGCTGCGGCCAGCCTGGTGACCGTGACAGTACGGGAAGCGCTGACGCCGGCGCTGTCGGTGGCGGTGATGGTAAGGTTGTTGGGGCCTGCCTCAAGCGGCAGCGAAACGATGTGCCAGGGCGTTTGCCCCAGCGCCCGGCCCGCGCCCCCGCGGTCGCTGGCCCAGGCGACGAGGATCGCTCCGGTCCCTCCGCCGGCCGTGCCGGAGAGCGACAGCGCGGCAGCCCTCGTAGTCACCGGGAACACGGCCGGCGACGTGATCGAAAGCGACACCGGGGCGGCTGGCGGAGGTTCCGGAGGCGTCTCGTCAGCGCCGGCATAGAGCGTGCGGATGGCGTTCAAGTCCTCCAGCGTCAGCGCCGAGGCCCGGCGGTAGTAGGGATACATGACCGAACCCGGGAAATCGGAATGCCCCAGTCCGAGCGCGTGCCCCAGTTCGTGCAAAGCCACGGAGAAGAGGTCAACGGACCGGACGCTGAGGTCCGGCCCTGCCACCCATTCCTCGTCGTCATCGAAATGTACGTCACCGGCTATGGACTCGGGATTGGGAGGAGCGGGGTAGAAAGTGTGGGCCAGCACGCGCCCCGGCCCATCGAAGGGGTATTCGTCACCGTGTTCCCCCGAGCCGAAGAGGAAGTCCAGCGTGCGGGGCAGGTTGGGCGAAGTGACTTCGGAGAACCTCACGCTGGCGGCGCGGCTCCACTCTTCGAGCGCCCGCGTTACCTCCTCGCGGACCCGGCTCTCGGGCAGTTTCCGGGTCAGCCCCGCAAAGTGGAAGCCCAGGTGGGCGCTGCCAAGGCCCGGTCCGTCCCATCCGTCGCCGACCGTGGCGACGTATTGTCCCACGGGACCGGCTACGGTCAGCGCGCCCGGGCAGGCTTCGACATGTTGGCCTTCCACGAGTTCTCTCGATGCGGGAAAGACGTAAGCGACTTCGTCCCATTCCGCCAGACGCACTGCGTCCGACCGGGGGGCGCGCACCAGCAGGTGGTTGGGAAGCAGGTCGGGGTGCTCCAGGACTTCCTGACCCAGCAGCCTCGCAATCAGCCTGCCGGCCAGCGGGTCAACATCCGGATGGAGCTCCACGATGAGGTGCTCTTGTCCTTGCGGCGAGCTTTCTTCAAGAAGCGCCTGGCTCAGCTTGTGAGCGGGACGCAAGGGCTCCGCGCGCACCAGTCCGGATCCTTGCGGCAGAAAATCCTGTGTGACGGACAGAATGAACCCATGGTCGGGTACATACCGGATGAATTCGGCGCCCCCCTCTCGCAGGGCAATGAGCTGATCCGCCTCAACATCCGGGGAGAACTCCGCGAGGATGTGCCGGCGGCCGGGGGTCCAACTCCGGTATTCCACCGTGGTGTCCGCGACGGTTGGAGCCGCCTCTGAGCTTTGCGCTCCAGGGTTTTTCAGGCGCAGCAGGCTCTGGCCCGGGAGCGCCCAGGCAATCAGAACCCAGGTGGAAATACGGACAAACCACGGCTTCATGCTGTCTCTTATCGAAGGCGGCTGAGAGTCCGGACGCGGGAAGGGCACTCAGGTACTTAGGGCAATTGCTCCTATGTCGAACCCCTCTTGGCGCCCGGCGGCGGTACTGCGCTGGGTTCTACTCCTGTCCTCGTTAGTTTGCCCTTTGTTCTCCGGTGAGGCGCGTCTCGACCGTTCCGGGATATGGATCCGCGAATCCAGAATGGTGATCCGGGGTGTCGGCTACGCTCCCTTGCCGCTCGGGGGGCTTCCAGGGAATCCGGTCGCGGCGTGTGTCTACGCCCGGGACCTGCCGCTCATCCGCGCGTTGGGGGCAAACGCCGTACGCACTTACGCAAGGATCGAGAAGGGCCGGGAGGACTTCCTGGCGCTGCTCGAAACCACGGGCCTGTACTGGCTCTCGGGGTTCCCCTTGGAGGAGTACTACGATCCTTCCCGGACCCTGGCTTCACGAAAGACGGAAATCCTCTCCGCCTTCCGGGACTACGCCCTCCGCTTCAAGGGCGAACGAAGGTTGATCGGCTACGTGTTCGGGGAGGATGTGACGCAGAACTACCGTGGCAAATTCTCCGGGCATCCGGCCGAGTTCCACGACCTGCTGGCGGACGCGGCCAAAGTGCTCGAGGAGATCGATCCTGGGGATGCAGCTCTGCTTACCACCAGCACCAGCGAGATCGCGCAGTTGAGCGGAAGCCCCTCCGGGTTGTCGTTCTGGTTGTGGAACGCAGGACCCAGAAGCAGCCTCCGGCTCGCCCTGGACGAGATACACCGCCTCAGCCCGCTGCCCGTGCTGGTGGGAGGGTATGCCGTGGACGCGGCGATCGGTCCGGAGGTCCAGGCGCGGGGAGTAACTGACCTGACCCGGCAGATCCTCAACGATCCGGCTCTTCTGGGGGCCGTGTACGCGGCTTATCTGGACGACTATCGCAGCGCGCAGCAATACGGCCTCATGCAGCCGCTGGCCTCCGAACTGGAGGGATTGGACCAGGTTGTCCCGCGCCCGGGCTACTATGCCCTGGCTGAGCTTTGGGGGGGGCGCGCCCGGCCAGAAGCCCAGGCGCCGGCTGCTCCGGTGCTTGAGGGGGTGACTCACGCCGCTACCGGGGATGAAGTCGTGGCGCCCGGGGCTTTGATGCGCCTGGCCGGGGAGCAATTGCACCGGGACGAGTTCCTGGCCAACGGCATCCCGTGGCCGCTCCACATGGGGGAGACGTGCCTTTGCGTGGGCGGCCGGCCCGTCCCCCTGGGATCGATCACCGCGGATGGCGGCACGGCGTGGCTACCCTGGGACCTGGAGACCGGCGATCACGCCGCGCTTCTGTTTCGCGACGGGACAGCCTCAACTCCCGCAACTGCCAAGGTGCGCCCTTACGCTCCGGGCATCTTCCCGGGGGCGGTCATACGCGCCGGTTCCCTGTGCAGGGCTACGGCCGAGAACGGCGTCCGGCCGGGCGAGGTGTTTGAGGTCTATGCCACCGGCCTGGGGCCGGGAGCGCCTTCCTGGATGCCTCCATCGGTTTCAATAAACGGTCTTCCGGCGGAGGTGCTGTACTCCGGCACGCTTGACAGCCTTGTGGGGTTGAACCAGGTCAACCTGCGGGTGCATCCGCAGACGCCTCCGGCCAAACGGTCCGATCTCGAGCTGCGCGTGGGTGAAGCCGTCACCCGCTATCCGGTCGGCGTCTCCGGTCCTGAGGACCGTTTCGGAATCGCTCTGGCGGGGTCTCCGGCCGAAGTAGTTGTACAAGCCGGAGGGCCTGCGGCGATTCAACAGGTCTGGCTCGAAGGCCGCAACGGCTACTGCGGCCCGGTCTTGCTGTCCGCCGAAGGCCCGGCAGGAGTTACGATCCGGGCGCCGGTCGGCATGACGGATCAGAGCGTGCCTGTCGAGATCCGGGCGGCCCCCTCGGTTCCGCCTCAGAGCGGCTCGGAGGTGTCGCTCCGCGGCCATGCGCCGGGCGTCATCGCGGGCGCAGCAACACTTCGTCTTACGGTCCTGGCGGGTCTGGGAGACATCCGTGTCCGCGTAGTCTCGGGCGGCTTCACCGCGCTGCCGCTGGCGCGTTTCGACTGGAACGGCCGGACGCTCTATTCCACGGCGGGCGGAGGCGCCGGGCGAGGGATCAACGTGCTGGTGGTGGACGCCGCCACCGGGGTCTTCGCGCCGGTTCGCAGCTTTGACACCTGGGGGGATGAAACGGCCGCGGCGCGCCTGGTGGCGTTTCTGGACGGGTTGCCGCGGGGCGTCCTGGCAATGTTCGCGGTGGCGGATGACGGCTCTCACCTGCTCTCAACACCGGCGAGAACGGCCATAGCGTCCCACTTTGGGAGCCGCTCCATCCACTCGCTCGCTTACCGGCAATCCTGGGCCATGATCGCGCGCAAGGGCGCCGCAACGCCCATTGACGAGGGCCTCTCCAGCGATTTGCGGGTGGCGCTGGAGCGTACGCTCACCTTTCCCCTACCCTAGCCTCTCTGGTATAACTGGAGTCCTTATGCACCGAAGAGGTTTTGTGTCTTTGTCCGCCGCCGCGGGGGCGGCGGCCTCCGCCCTTGCCGCTCCGGGGAAGAACGCCTATTTTCACCTGCGGTACTACTACATGAGGCAAGGCACGCAGCCGGGCCGCACGCAGAAGTACCTGAGCGATGTCTGGCTTCCCGCGGCCCGGCGGGCGGGACTCGGTCCCCTGGGCTTCTTCAGCCCGGTGTTCGGCGACCGCAGCCCTTACATTCTGGCTGTGGTCAGCTACGCTTCCCTGGCCGCGATGGAGACGGCCGCGGCTCAACTCGCCGAGGACAAGGAGTTCCTCAAGGCTTCCGCGGAATTCGACTCCATTCAGGACCCGCCGTACGTGCGGCTGGAGAGCGAGTTGCTGCGCGCCTTTGACGGCTCACCGGTGATGGAGGTCCCGCCCACCGGCCCCCAGCGGCAGGCGCGCATCTTCGAATTGCGCACGTACGAGTCGCTCAGCGAAACCACCGTGCAGCGCAAAGCCAGGATGTTCGACGACGGGGAGGCGGACATCTTCCGCCGCCTGGGGATGAACCCGGTGTTTTTCGGCGTGGCGGTATTCGGACGGAACCTGCCCAAGCTCTGCTACATGCTGTCCTACGACGACATGGCGGCGCGGGAGAAGCTCTGGCGCGCCTTCGGTTCGGACGCCGAGTGGCAGAAACTCCGGGTTCAGCCGGGTCTCAGCGACGCCGAACTGGTGTCCAATATCAGCAATCCGATTCTGCGACCGCTGGCGTTCAGCCCCATCCGCTGAGGCGGCGGTTTATCCCATCGCTTTCTGGAACGCCGTCTTGAAGCGGTTCATCTGGTCGGGGGTTCCGATTGTGACGCGCACGTGGGCCGGCAGGCTGGGCCAGGTGCGGCCCACCAGGATCCCCCGGCTCCGAAACGCGGCGCTGATCTCCCGTCCCGGCCGCCGCACGTCCACCAGGAAGTGGTTCGACACCGAAGGGATGTACCGCACCTTGTTCCTGTCCAGGAAGCTGAATACATCCTCCCGGCCGCAGGCTATCCGCCGCGGACGCTACCGAGACCGGCCCTGCGCAGCCACGTGCGGCGCCGGTTCCTCCCCGGTCTCCAGCAGGCGGGTCTCCCTCCAGGTGTAGAGGATCCGGTGAATCACCGTCAGATTCGACAGCAGCGCAATCACCCAGAGCACCTGCGCCATCCGTCCGAACAGCGCTCCGATGATGAGCAGCACCAGCCGTTCCGGCCGCTCCATGAACCCCACCTTGCACTGGGGTATGGTGCATTCCGCCCGGGCGCGCGTGTAGCTCACCAGAACCGACCCGGTCATGACCACCGCGGTAAGCACCACGTAGAAGAAGCGGTTGATGGACGCGTAGTACACCAGCAGTCCCATCAGCAGCACCAGGTCGGAATAGCGGTCCAGGACCGAGTCGAAGAAGCCTCCGAAGTGGGTCACCCGGTTGGTCTCGCGCGCCACGCGGCCGTCCACCATGTCGAACAGCCCGGCGGTTATGATGACTATGCCGGCCGCGACAAAGCGCCCCGAAGCGAGCAGCGCGGCGGCCGCGCCGTTCACCAGCAGGCCGATGAAGGTCAAGACGTTCGGATGAACACGCGACAGGGCGAGCGCGCGCACGATCAGCAGGATTACTCTGTCGCAGGCCGCTCCTATGGCGTGTGTCAGAGTCCAGCGATCCTGGTTGTTCATTGGACGCTTACCCAAGAGAATCGTGAATCGTCGTCAGCTTCACGATCTCCAGTTCTCGAACCCCGCCCGGGATGCTGATCCGCACGAGGTCCCCCAAAGCCTTGCCGAGGAGTCCGCGGCCGATGGGGGAATTGGTGGAGATCCGTCCCGCGGCCACGTCGGCTTCCTCGCTGGTGACCAGTTTGTAGGTCATTTCCTGGTCCTTGGCGAGGTCCATGACCACCACCGTCGAACCGAGGCCCACTCTATCCGTGGGCAACTGGGAAAGGTCGACCATGGAGAGGTCCGCCAGCCTCTTCCTCAGTTGGTTCAGGCGGGCGTTGACCAGGCCCTGACGTTCCTTGGCGGCGTGGTACTCGGCATTCTCGCTGAGGTCGCCGTGCGCCCGGGCCTTGTGGATCTCCTGCGGCAGGTCGATGCGCAGTTCCCGCTCTAACGCGGCAATTTCATCCTGGAGCTTCTTCTTGATGTCTTCCATCCGGCGGGAGCCGCTCCCAGATGCACATTATAAAGCATTGGGCCGGGTCCTAAGGGGCTGAGAATCCAAGTTCTTTGCGTAGTGTCATCACGCGCGCCGGCGAGGAGGCCAGCAGCCGCTCCGGGAACTTGCGGTGCTGGAGCAGGTCGTCCAGAATGAACTCGGCCCCATGGTAGTTGACGCCCATGCCTGCGAGGTACTGAAGCCGGAGACCCCGGTCATCATTGATCGCAGCGCCTCTCATCCAGGCTTGCAGGTCCTGCGCCTGTCCTGCGTAGGTCTGGAGGATCGAGGCCGCGGAGGCGAAACGGGCCTCGGCCAGCGACCGGGACACCCGCGCGTAGTCCGCCCGGGCCAGCCGCGCCTCCAGCGCCTCCACATCAACCCGGGATCCGCCTGCCTGCCCCAGGAGGACCACGTCATAGCCCGGACCATTCATGTGGTTGCTCCAGATGGTGGCGCCGGGAAAGACCGCCGCGAAAGTCGCCACGGCGCTCTTGACGGTGTCCAGCGTGCTTTCGTAGAGCGGCAGCCACTGTACGGCCACGCCGCCGGGGTGCAGCCGGCGCTTGCACATTTCGAAATACTCGCGCGTGTAGAGGTTCGCCGCGCCCTTCACCCAGGGGTGTATGGGGTCGGATGTGATGACATCGAATCTGCGCCGGGTCGTGAGAACGTAGTGGCGCGCGTCATCGTAGATTACTTCCGTGCGGGGGTCGTTGAGCACGCCGTGGTTCTCGCCGGCGAAATAGCGCGCCACGACCTTCGGCACCAGCGGCTCAAGCTCACAGATGGTGATACTCTCCACTTCCGGGTAGGGCACGAACGAACCGGCTGTAATGCCCGCGCCGCACCCGACCACCAGAACCGAGCGCGGCCGGGGGTGCAGCAGGGCCGGCAGGTGCCCCAGCATGCGCTCCATGCGCATGTCCTGAAGGTCCGAGGATGCCTCAACCTTGCCCGCTACGTGGAACTGGACCGCCCCGTGGTGGAGCTTGCTGACCGCCACCGAGGAGTTGATCCCTTCTCCCACGTACAGAGGGTCAGCGAAACCTCGCATGTTGAGCGAGTGCCGGCCGTAGCCAACCACCTCCCAAGGGATGCCGGGGACGGTCAAAGCCACCGCCGCGGCTGCCGCCATTGCCGTGGCCGCCGCCAGAAGCCTCGGCCGGAGACCTCTCATCGGCGGCGTCAGCGCAGCCAGCGCCGCAACCGCGGAGAGAACCACAATCACGCCTTGCGACTGCCTCGTGCCCAAGCCGGGGACCAGCACAAGGCTGAAAGCCAGCGCTCCGGCGATGGCGCCGGCGGTGTTGGCGGCGTAGACCCTCCCGGCCAACCCTCCGGCGTCCTCTCCCGGAGCGGCGGCCGCGGCCAGCGCCAGCGGGAAACTGGCGCCCCAGAGGCAGGCGGCCGGCAGCACCACCCACAGGCACCGCATGAGGTCCAACTGGAACATGTACCAGGGGCCGGGAGCAAGGGAGGTGCTCACGGGCAAATAGGGGAGAGTCGCGGAGATCCCCCACGCGGCCCAGGCGACCGCCCCGATCAACAGCGACTGGCACACGCCCAGCGCGAACCGCGGCCTGCGGGAAACACGCGCCACCAGCGAGCCTGTACCGGCGCCCAGCCCGAGGCCCAGCAGAAAGGCCGCCAGGATGAGCGCGAAGGTGTAAACCGTCGGCCCCAGCATCAACGAGAGCAGCCGGGTCCAGACAACCTCGGCTCCCAGAGCGCCAAGGCCCGAGAGGCCGATGGACAGGTACACGGAGCCGGCCCCCGGCGCCGCGTGGCGCGCCCGCGCGCCTTCTTCACTGGCGGGCCCCTCCGCGGGCCGGTCTCCCGCAAGGGCCGACAGCCCCAGGGCGCTCAGGCCCACGGCGAGGTTTACCGCCGCCGCGGCAAAGGTAGCCGTAGCCGTATCGTACAGCCGCAACAGGTAGAATCCGGAGAACAGACAGCCCAGCACGGCGCCCGCGGTGTTCCCTCCATAGAAGTAGCCGAGCCACGAAACCCCGGCGGGCGTGGTCTTCACCCACCTCGCCATGGCCGGCAGGGTGGCGCCCATAAGCACCGTGGGAGGGAGCAGGAACAGGCCGCAGACCAATGCGCGGAGCAGCAGTCCGGGCAGGCCGTAGCCGACTGCCGCCACGTAGAACGCGCCCCCGTAAGGTATCCCGGCCAACACCAGCAGGGCGAAGGCGGCGATCCCCAGCTCAAGAAAGGCGTAAACGCGGAGTGGATGGAGACGGCGCGGGACCAGCCTGGGCAGCAGAAGGCTCCCCAGGCACATTCCCCCCATGAAGATCCCAAGCAGGATTCCGAGCGAGACCGCCGAGGAGCCGATCACCAGTTCCAGCAACTGGAACCAGACCACTTCGTAGATCAGCGCCGCACAGCCGCTGGCAACGAACAGAAGGAGCAGCAAAGGCAGGAACCCGCCGCGAGCCGGGCGCTCAGCCTCGCTCACCGGGAGACTCTCCTTACGTGCAAGAGCCAGTCTTTGTACTGGAGCTGGCCGGGGTAGTCCCCGGGTGGAGAGAACTCCCGCACTGCGCCGCCGGTGGTGACGCCGGAGCGGCCCGGCTTCCCGTCCGCCGGGTCAAGCCAGGTGAACTCGAAGCTGTCCGACTCGCGAGCCGATCTCAAATCCAGCCTTACCCAACCGCCGTAGCGCAAGTAGATAAGGTAACGTTCGCCGGGAACGGCCGCGCAGAAACGGGAAGGGTTGTCCGATACCAACTCCGGGTGGGGCTCCAGCCGCCACCAGTCGATGGATTTGAGGAATTTCGAGAAGACGCTCATCGAGATCGCGCCCGGGTAATCCAGCGTGTTGGTCTCGAATGACTTGTCCAAAGGCCAGCTTCCCTGGCTTGACGGCGCCTCCGGCACGTGCGCCCACCAGACGTGCCCTCCACCGTAGCTGTGGCCTGCCGCGCCGCTGAGAAACGCCGACCAGATGCCCAGCCGCACATCCATGGCGGTGGGATTCCCCTCGATGAACTCGTACCAGGGCTCAGTCACCACGGTTGGCTTGGCAGGCGAGCGCGCGTAGTCGGCGGCGATGATGGAGGGGATCATTTCGTTCCTCCACCGGCCGTGCCCCGTCTGGCTCTGGTTGTAGTCGAGCCAGGGCTCGGCGTGAATCGCTTCGCCCGTGGACCATTGCGGGGCATCCGCGCCGCCGCTCCAGCCGGGAGGCGTCGGATGCGCTCCGATGATCCGGCCGTACGGATCCTCCTGCCGCACCATGGCGCCCAGGTCTTTGAAGAACGGCAGCCCGAGGCCGCCGTAGCCGTTCATGTTGTACTCTCCGGCAAGCACCCAGATGACGTTGTGCGCGCCGAGCCGGTGAACGGCGTAGCGCCACCAGCGGCGCATTTTCGCCTCTCCTACCCGCTGGTTCAACCCCTCCCTGCTCCACCAGGGGTGGATCCAGACGGTAATGCCGACGGAATTGGCGTAGGAGATCATCTGCTCGACGGCCCGGATCCGTTCCAGGTTGGGCATGTCGTACGTCTTGTCGAGCAGCCCGTCGTTGCCGGCGAAGAAAATCTGGCCGACGGTGAAGCCCTTGGCCGAGCGGTCGTCAGCGAGCCGCTGAAAGGTCCGGAACTGAATGCCGCGTTTGGACCAGTTCCACCAGGTGTCGCCCACCCACAGAAAGGGGGCGCCGTCGGAATACTCGAAGTGGCGTCCCGGCCGGCCGCCGCCCTGTGCCACCTTTACGAAACCGCGCCGCGTGGGGTTGGCGATCTTGTCCGTTTCCTCCCACTCCCGGCAGGAGAATCCGCCTTTCCGCGCGTTCAGCCCGCTGTCCGCCGACACGGTGGACCAGGCCCATTCGCCCGCGGCGGGCGGAGCGAAACGGATTCGCCAGGTCCGGGCTCCGTCCCAGAAGCCGGCCAGGGTGTAGCGCATACCGCGCGCGGCGCCGCTC
The DNA here is from genome assembly GCA_020851555.1 of Bryobacterales bacterium. Taxonomy (GTDB): domain Bacteria; phylum Acidobacteriota; class Terriglobia; order Bryobacterales; family Bryobacteraceae; genus DTKY01. The sequence continues at coordinate 321,270 of JADZCM010000017.1, forward strand.
TCTCCCGTGAATACCGCCCGAACCAGCGGCGCGCCCCGGTCCGGCAGTCCTTCCACGTAAGGATTGGAGTAATCGCGCGCGGCCTCAAAGGACAGTTCGACAACCTCCCAGGGCCGGGCATTCTGCGCGGTGAGAAGCGGCGGCGAACCAAGGACGGCCAGGAACAGAACTGCGAAGATTCTGAACATCGGCAGCAGACCTCCGGTGGGACCAGAAGTCTCAGATTCGAGGCAGCGCTGTCAAGTACGGGCCCGGCGCGGACCTCCCGCGCCGGATGGATAGGATCGGCCGGCCGCCCTGAAAACCCGCGGTCACGCCGCCGGAGGCTCTTCCTCGCGGCCTTCGCGAACCGCCTTCATTCGTTCTTCCTTGCGCTTGGCCCGCTCGGCGGCCCGCTTGACCAACTGGGAGCCCACCAGCTCGAGCATCGCCTGCTCGGCGCCGTCACCCTGGCGCCAGCCGAGCCGGACAATCCGCGTGTAGCCTCCGGCCCGCTGTCCGAACCGGACGCCGAGTTTGTCGAAGAGCTTCTTCACCGAAGCTGGAGTCTCAAGGAAGCGGGCGGCCTGGCGGCGGGCATGCAAGGTGTCGCGCTTGGCCAGGGTGATCATCTTGTCCACCAGAGGCTTGGCCGCCTTGGCCTTGGGCACGGTGGTGATGATGCGCTCCTGCTCGATGACGCTCGTGACGAGCCCGCGCAGGAGCGATTTGCGGGCCGCGGGGTCGCGCTTGAGCTTGAATCCGGCTTTTCTGTGTCTCATGGGGTGACTCCCTATTCCTCGACCGCCTCCGAGTCGGCTTCGTCGCCCGCCTCGGCAGCGGGAAGTTCCTCCTCCGCCGGGGCTTCCGCCGCGCCAGCCGGCATCACCAATCTGCCCTGGCTGTCGAAGCGCATGCCGAACCCGAGGCCCAGGCCGCGCAGGAGTTCCTTGATTTCGTTGAGGGACTTACGCCCAAAGTTCTTGGTGCGGAGCATCTCCGCTTCGGTCCTTTGGACCAGGTCGCCGATGGTCTGGATGCTGGCGTTCTTCAGGCAATTGTAGGAGCGGACGCTCAGCTCCAGCTCTTCGACCGAGCGGCTCAGAATCTCATTGAGCTTGGGCTCGATGCCTTCGACGCCCGCCTCGGCCGGCTCGGCTTCCTCTTCGAAGTTGATGAAGATCGCCATATGATCCTTGAGGAGCTTGGCGGCCTGCCCCACGGCGTCCTGCGGAGAAATGGCGCCGTTCGTCCAAACCTCGAGGGTCAGCTTGTCGAAATCGGTCATCTGGCCCAGACGGGCCGCTTCCACGCTGAAGTTGACCTTGCGGACGGGCGAGTGCACCGAGTCGATGGGGATGTAGCCGAGCGGCAGATCCTCGTCGAAGTTGCGCTCGGCGGCGACGTAGCCGCGGCCCTTCTTGAGCCGCATCTCGATGGACAGTTTGCCGCGCTCGCTCACGGTGGCCACGTGCATGGTCCGGTCCAGAACTTCCACGTCCGCGTCGGTTTCAATCTGGCCGCTGAGCACTTCGCCGTGGGCCTCCGCCCGGATCGTCACGGTCTTGGTCCCGTCGCTGGACATCTTGAAAGGGACCTGCTTCAGATTGAGGATGATGTCGGTGGCGTCCTCGACCACGTCGGGGATGGGGCTGAACTCGTGCGCCACGCCCTCGATGCGGACGGCCGTGATCGCCGCTCCTTCAATGGAACTCAGCAGGATGCGGCGCAGACTGTTGCCGATGGTGGTTCCGAAGCCCCGCTCAAAGGGTTGCGCCGTGAACATGCCGTAACGGTCCGTCAGCGTCTCCGTATTGGCGACCAGTCTCTTGGGCTTCTGAAAACCTTTGAACATGCCGTTCACTCCTTCCCTATCGCCTTCCGGCGTGCTCGGCCCGGGTCAGGCCCGGACGCCGCAGCCGCCAGAAGGCGGACTGCTCTTACTTCGAGTACAGTTCCACCACCAACTGCTCGTTCAACTGGATCTGTACCAGTTCCTCGCGCTTGGGATATCCCGTGACGCGTCCCTTCAGATTCTCCCTGTCCACGTCCAGCCAGTTGGGGCAGGGAGCGTGAGCGGTGGCGTCGCGGGCCGCGAGGATGGATTGGTTCTTCCGGCTCTTCTCCCGCACCTCCACCACGTCGTTGAGCTTGACCAGGTAGCTGGGGATGTTGACCTTCCGCCCGTTGACCTGCACGTGGCCGTGCCGCACAATCTGGCGGCACTGGGCGCGGCTGGTGCCGAGGCCCATCCGGTAGATTACGTTGTCCAACCGGCGCTCCAGCATTCCCAGCAATTGCTCGCCGGTGATGCCCTTCATCTTGCTGGCCTTCTCGAACAGATTGCGGAACTGCACTTCCAGCAAGCCGTAGGCGCGCCGCGCCTTCTGCTTCTCGCGAAGCTGAAGCCCGTAGCCGGCGATCTTGGGCCGCCGGTCCTTGCCGTGCTGGCCGGGCGGCACGTTGCGCTTCTCGATGGCGCACTTATCGCTGTGGCATCGCTCTCCCTTCAGGAAGAGCTTCATTCCTTCGCGCCGGCACAAGCGGCAAACAGCTCCTGTGTATCGCGCCAAAACCTTCCTCCTATCCCGTTCGGGCCAGGCGTGCCCGGCCCCTACACCCTTCTCTTCTTCGGCGGCCGGCACCCGTTATGGGGCGCCGGCGTCACATCCCGGATGCTCCGCACTTCCAGGCCGGCCGTCGCCAGCGCCCGTATGGCCGACTCCCGCCCGGCGCCGGGGCCGCTGACGCGGACCTCGACGGAGCGCATGGCGAATTCGCGCACCTTGTTGGCGGCGGTGAGCGAAGCCTGCTGCGCGGCGAAGGGAGTCCCCTTGCGGGAGCCCCGGAAGCCCAGGGACCCCGCGCTCGACCAGGCGACCACGTTGCCGGCCGGGTCGGCGATGCTGACGATGGTGTTGTTGAAAGTGGCCTGTATGCAAACCACCCCGGCCGGGACCACCTTCTTTTCCTTCTTCTTGAAAACCTTCTTCTTGCCCGTCTTTGCTGCTGCTTTGGCCATAGAGTTGTCCGGTTACGTCTTCGCCGTCGACTTCTTCTTGCCGGCGACTGTTGCACGCCGCGGCCCCTTGCGGGTGCGCGCGTTGGTGTGAGTCCGCTGTCCCCGGACCGGCAGGCCGCGGCGGTGCCGCAGTCCCCGGTAGGAACCCATCTCGATGAGCCGCTTCAGGTTCATCGAGATCTCCTTGCGCAGGTCGCCTTCCACCGCGCCTTCCTCCTCGATGATCTGCCGGATGCGGCTCACCTCTTCCTCGCTGAGGTCCCCCACCTTCTTGTAGAGGTTGACCCCGGCACGATGCAGAATGGAACTCGAGCGAGTCCGCCCGATTCCGTAAATATAGGTGAGACCAATCACCGCCCGCTTTTTCACCGGGAGGTCCACGCCCGCGATTCGCGCCATAACTCTCCTCCTGCTATCCCTGACGCTGCTTGTGTTTCGGATTGGTGCAGATGACCCGCACCACTCCCTGGCGGCGGACCACCTTGCACTTATCGCACATCTTCTTCACCGATGCCCGTACTTTCATGCGGCTGTTACCCTTTCCCAAGGAGCTTCACGATCCGGCCGCGCGAGGCGTCGTGCGGTGAAAGCTCCACCAGAATCCTGTCTCCAACCCGGACACGGACGAAATTCGTCTTCGTCGCGCCGGCCGCATGCGCCACCAGCCGCGAGCGGTTCTCCAACGCCACCCGGCACGCGGCGCTCGGCAGCAACTCGATCACCTTGCCTTCCACCCGCCTTCGCCCGCGGTCCGGCTCGGCTCCCGCGCCGGCGGATTTGCCCTCACGATCGCGCGGTGTCATTGTCGTGTCAAAACCCATGGACCGTCGGCGGTGACCGCCACACAGTGCTCGAAATGAGCCGAGTAGGAGCCGTCCCGCGTCGCCGCCGTCCAGCCGTCCGCCAGCACTCTGGTCTCGGGCCGTCCGGCATTCACCATCGGTTCGATGGCCAGCACCATCCCTTCCCTCAGGCGGGGGTTCTCGTTCTTCCGGTCCACGTAGTTCGGTATCTGCGGCTCCTCATGCAGCTTCGAACCGATTCCGTGGCCGACATACTCCCTCACCACCGAAAAACCGCTGGCGACGACGTGCCGCTCAACGGCGCCGCAAACGTCGAAGAGCCGGTTGCCCGGCCGCGCCCTGTCGATAGCCAGTTCCAGGGCTTCCTGCGTCACCTTGAGCAGCCGCCGCGTTTTCTCGTCCACCTCGCCCACCGGCAGGGTGACGGCCGAATCGCCGAAGAAGCCGTCCAGCGCGGCTCCGGTGTCGATCGATACAATGTCGCCCTTCTTCAAAACCCGCCTGGCGGACGGCATGCCATGGACCACCTCTTCGTTCACCGATGTGCAGAGCACAAACGGGTAGGTGGCCCCCACCGCCGGCACGTAGTACCCCTTGAAAGCCGGTTTGGCCCCCGCGTCCCGGATCATGCGGTCCGCCGCCCTCTCCAGGTCCATGGTCGTTATGCCTTCACGCACCATTCCGGAGAGTTCCTTCAAAACCTTGCATACCAGCAGACCGCTGCGGCGCATCTTCTCCAGGTCTTCGGCGCTCTTCCTCACGATCATTCCGCAGTGTCCAGGTCCTCAGAACGTACGTCTGCCGCGTATCCTGCCGGAACGCGGGGTGAAACCCTCGTAGTGGCGCATGATGAGTTGCGCCTCCACTTGGTTAGCCGTATCCATGGCGACACCGACCACGATCAGCAGGCTGGTGCCTCCGAAATAGAACGACACCCCCAGGCCGTCCAGGAGCCAGCGGGGGAAGTAGTTGTCGATGAATCCGCCCACCACGGGCAGGTGTTGCAGCGCAATCCCGGAAAGCATGATCTGCGGGATCAGGCACAACACGGAGAGGTACAGACCGCCCACCACCGTAATCTTCGTGAGGATCTTGTTCATATACTCGGCGGTGTTTTTGCCCGGACGGATCCCCGGAATGAAGCCGCCGTACTTGCGCATGTTGTCGGCCGCCTCATTGGGGTTGAAGATGATCGAAACGTAGAAGAAACAGAAGAAGATGATGCCCGCCACAAACAGCACGGCGTAGAGCGGCTCCCGTGGACCGATCGCGCTGAGCATGCTCATGATCCACGGGTTGTTCTTGGCCACGGGCAGCACGGCCAGCGTCTGCGGGAACGCCAGGATCGAAGAGGCGAAGATGGGAGGGATCACCCCGCCGGCGTTGACCTTGAGCGGCAGGTGGGTGGACTGGCCGCCCATCATGCGCCGCCCCACTACCCGCTTCGCGTACTGGACCGGAATGCGCCGCTCGCCGCGCTCCACAAGCACGATGAAGCTCACCACCACGATCATGAAGACCAGAATGATGATGACGTGCAGGGCGTTCCACTGGCCGGTGGAGAGGTTCGTAACGAAGTTGCCGATGGCGCTGGGCAGTCCGACCACGATTCCCGCGAAGATGATCAACGACATGCCGTTTCCGATTCCGCGGTCGCTGATCTGCTCGCCCAGCCACATGATGAAAGCGGTGCCCGTGGTCAAGGTGAGCATGGTCATGAGGATGAAACCGATGCCCGGATTCGTCACAAAATCACCCGAGCTTTGCAAGGAGGTGGCGATCCCAAACGACTGCGCCAGCGACAGGCCGATGGTCAGGTAGCGCGTCCACTGGGTGATCTTGCGCCGTCCCAGCTCGCCTTCCTTCTGCAGTTTCTCCAGGGTGGGGATGACGACGGTGAGCAACTGGAGAATGATGGAGGCCGTGATGTAGGGCATGATGCCCAGGGCGAAGATGGTCAGCCGGCGCATCATGCCGCCCGAGAACAGGTCGATGAAACCGAAGATCGTGTCCCGGTGCTGTTGGAAGAAATCTTCCAGCCGGCCGGTGTTGATGCCCGGGGTGGGGATGTGCCCTCCCACACGGTACACCGCCAGAATCGCCAGCGTGAAGAGAATACGCTTGCGCAGATCGGGGATCCGGAAAACGTTTACGACGGCCTCGAAAAACCTGTTCATATACGCCTGGCCTCCCGGCTACTTGGCGCCGGACCCTATGACCTCCGCCTTGCCGCCCGCCGCCTCGATCTTCTCCAGCGCCGACTTGGAAAAAACGTGAGCCGCGACGGAGATCTTGCGCTTGAGCTCTCCCGCGCCCAGCACCTTCAGCCCCGCCTTGAGTTTCTTGACCACGCCCAGTTCCGTCAACCGGCTGGGATCGAACGACTCACCCGGCAACTTGTCGAGGCGTCCCACGTTCACCACCGCGTACTCCTTGCGGAAGATGTTGGTGAAACCGCGCTTGGGCAGGCGCCGGTGCAGCGGCATCTGGCCGCCCTCAAAGCCGCGCATCAGGCTGGAGCCGCTCACCGAATGCTGGCCCTTGTGGCCGCGTCCCGAGGTCTTTCCCCGGCCGGAGCCTATGCCCCGTCCTACGCGCCGCTTGGCCCGTTTCTGCCCGGCCGGTGGTCTCAAATCGCTGAGGTTCATAGTCTTGCTTCCTTATTCACTCAACGCCAGCAGGTGCGGGATCTTCGCGACCATGCCCCGGAAGCCGGGGGTGTCCGGCTTCTCGACGACCTGGTTGAGTTTCCGAAGCCCCAACGCGCGCACAATCTTCTTATGCTTCTCCGGAGCGCAGATCGGGCTGCGCACCAGCTTGATCCGGATCTTCGCGCCAGCCATCACAGTTTCTCCACCGGCAGTCCGCGCAGGTCGGCTACCGCCTGGCGGTCCCGCAGTTGCTCCAGGGCGTCGATGGTGGCGCGCAGCACGTTGTGCGGGTTGTGCGAGCCGATCGACTTGGTCAGGACGTTGGGAATGCCGGCCGCCTGGATGACGGCGCGTACCGGGCCGCCGGCAATCACGCCGGTCCCCTCGGGCGCCGGCTTCAGCAGAACGAGGCCGCTGCCGAACCGCCCCTCGACCGTGTGGGAAATCGTGGTGGCCAGTACGTTGACCTTCCTCAGGTTCTTCTTGGCCGCCTCGATGCCTTTCTTTATGGCGGCCGGAACCTCTCTGGCCTTGCCCATCCCGAAACCGACCACCTTGACATCGGGGTCGCCCACCACCACCAGCGCCGAGAAGCTCAGGTTCTTGCCGCCCTTGACGACCTTGGTCACCCGGTTGATGGAGATCACCTGCTCCTTCAGATTCAAGCTCGCCGGATTTATGCGTTTCTCTGCCGGTATCGCTGCCATGCGCTAGAACTCCAATCCCGCCTCGCGGGCCGCGTCCGCGAGCGCCTTCACGCGGCCGTGGTACAGATAGCCGCCACGGTCGAAAACCACCTTCTTAACCCCGATAGCCTGGGCCCGTTCCGCGATCACGCGGCCCACGGCCTTGGCGCCCGCCAGGTTGCCGCCGCTGGCCTTGCCGCCCGCCGCGTCCGAGGAGGCCGCCGCCAGAGTGCGGCCGGCTGCGTCGTCGATGACCTGTGCGTAAATGTGCTTGAGGCTCCGGAAGACGCACAGCCTCGGCCGCTCGGCGGTGCCGTGCACCTTCCGGCGGAGACGGCGGTGAACCCGCAGGCGCACGCTGTTCTTGGATATCTTACGGATCATTTGGCCCCCGCTCCGGTCTTGCCCACCTTCTTCCGCAAGACCTCACCGGTGTAACGTATACCCTTGTTCTTGTAAGGCTCGGGCGGCCGCAGCGCCCGGATATCGGCCGCCACCTGGCCCAACAACTGCCGGTCCGCGCCGCTGAGCACCAGGTGCGTCTGCTTGTCGATCTTCATCTCCACGCCGTCGGGAAGCAGTACTTCGATCGGGTGGGAGTAGCCCAGAGAAAAAGTGGCCACCCGGCCCTTGACGTCGGCGCGGTAGCCGATGCCCACGATGTCCAATTCCCTGACAAAGCCCTCGCTCACGCCCTTCACCGCGTTGGCCGCCAGCGCCCGCGTCAGACCGTGAAGCGCGGCGTACTGGTTGCCGGCGCGCTCGATCAGGAGGGCGCCGTCGGCCTGCCGCACCTTCACTCCCTCCGGGATGGGGACTTTGAGCTTGCCCTTCGGCCCTTCCACCGCCAGTTGGTCGCCGATCTGAACCTTGACGTTCTTGGCGAGCGGGATCGGTTTCAGCCCTATTCTAGACATGACAGAACTCCCTGGAAGAGTCTCACCACACCCGGCACAGGATCTCTCCTCCCACTCCTTCCTGGTGCGCGCGGCGCCCGGTCATGACGCCCCGGGCAGTGGTCAGGATGTTGATTCCCAGACCGCCAAGCACGCGCGGGATCTCCTTGCGCCCCACGTACACGCGGCAGCCCGGCCGGCTGACCCGTTCGATCCGCGAGATCACGGGATTGCTGTCGGGCGCGTACTTCAGATAGATCTTGATCGTCCGCTTGACGCCCTCTTCGGCCAGCTTGTAGTTCGTGATGTAGCCTTCCTCCTTGAGGATGCGCGCGATGTCCGTCTTCAACTTGCTGGCGGGCACGTCCACCTTGGGGTGCCTCGCCGCCATGGCGTTGCGGATTCGCGTCAACATGTCGGCAATCGGATCGGATGTCATCCTCAAACCTCCCTTGCTGCTACCAACTCGCCTTGATCACGCCGGGGATCTCGCCGGCCAGCGCCAGTTGGCGGAAACAGATCCGGCACAGGCCGAACTTGCGGAGATACCCCCGCGGCCGCCCGCACCGCTGGCAGCGGTTCCTGTGCCGGCACCGGAGCTTGCGGGCGCCCGCCTTCCTAGCCTTCAGCAGCTTGCGGTCTCTGGCTTCTTTCGCAGTCGTCGCCATCGCTTGCTCGCCTCCTCACTGGCGGAACGGCATGCCCAGATGTTTCAGCAGCGCGAGCCCTTCGGCGTCGGTCGCGGCCGTCGTCGTGATGCAGATGTTCATGCCCTTGATCTTCTCGACCTTGTTGTAGTCAATCTCCGGGAAGATGAGCTGGTCCCGGATGCCCAGGGTGTAGCTTCCGCGTCCGTCGAAGGACTTGCTGGAAACGCCCCGGAAGTCCCTCACGCGGGGGAGCGCCACGTTCACCAGACGGTCCAGGAATTCGTACATGCGGTCGCCGCGAATGGTGACCGTGCAGCCGATCGACATGCCGGCGCGGAGCTTGAAGGCCGCGATCGACTTGCGGGCCTTGGTAATGACCGGCTTCTGTCCGGTGATGAGCCCCAGTTCGCCGACGGCGCCGTCCAGCAGCTTCGGATTCTGAGTCGCTTCCCCAAGGCCGATGTTGACCGAGATCTTCTCCAGCTTCGGCACGGCCATGAGGTTGGCGTATCCGAACTCCTTCATCAGCGCCGGCGCCACCGTCTTCTTGTAATGTTCCTTGAGTCTGGCAGCCATGTTCCTTCCCTTACTTCCTGTCCAGCGGGCTTCCGCACTTGCGGCAGACCCGCGTCCGCTGGAGCCGGCCTCCGGCCTGCTCCACCTTGGCCGCGATCCGCACCGGACCGCAGGACGGGCACACGATCATCACGTTGGAGACGGCGATCGGGGATTCCCGTTCCGCGATTCCTCCCTTGATCTGCTTGGCGGGGTTGGGCCGGGTGTGCCGCTTGATCATCTGCACGTGCTCCACCAGGATCTTGCCGGTCTTGCGGCTGACATTCAACACGCGCCCCGTCTTTCCCTTGTCCCGTCCGGCGATCACCTGAACCGTGTCGTTCTTGCGGACCAGGATGCGGGCCGGCAAGGCGGCTTTCTGCCCGCTGGTCAATGTCTTCGCCATCAGATCACCTCCGGCGCCAGCGACACGATCTTCATGAACCGCTTGTCGCGCAGTTCGCGGGCCACCGGACCGAACACACGCGTGCCGACCGGCTCGCCCGTCTCGTTGATCAGCACGGCGGCGTTGGAGTCGAAACGGATGTAGGTGCCGTCTTTGCGGCGCGTCTCCTTGCGCATCCGCACGATCACGCAGCGCACGACCTTGCCCTTCTTGATCGCCGAGTCCGGCGCGGCCTCTTTGACGCTGGCCGTAACCACGTCGCCCAGTCCCGCGCGCAGACCCAGATCGCCGCCGCGCGGCAGGATGCACTGGAGCCTGCGGGCGCCGCTGTTATCGGCCACCTCCAGCATGGTTCGCATTCCGATCATGGCCTTCTCCTGTTACGCCTCGCTCTGCCCGCCCGTCAGCGGCGGCAGATCCCCCACGTTTTCCGGCTCGACGCTGACCTGAGCCGCCCGGCGCAACACCTCGGCCAGCCGCCACTTCTTCAGCCGGCTGAGCGGCCGGGACTCGCTGATGCGCACCGTATCGCCGAGCCGGGCCGTGCCGTCCTCGTCGTGCGCGTAAAACCTCTTCCTGCGCGTCACCACCCTGCGGTACAGCGGGTGGGCGACCCGGCGCGTGACCTCCACCACGATGGTCTTGGCCATCTTCGTGGAGACCACTTCGCCGACCTTCTCGTTCCTCCGGGAGATCGCTTTGTCTTCGCTCATCTTCGGCCTCAGCCCTTCTCTTCCACGGCGGCTCGCTCGCGAAGGACGGTAAGCGCACGGGCCCGGTCCTTGCGCAGGACCCGGTACTTCTTCACCCCGTCGGTCTGTCCCATCAGGATCTGGAAGCGCAGCCGGTAGATCTGTTCGGTCATGTCTCTGAGCTGCGCCCTCAATTCGGCGCTGTCGAGATCCCTGACTTTGTCCGCCCTCATAATCGGTTCCTCTCACTCCACCCCTGGCCGCACCACCAGCTTGCAGGGGAGGGGCAGCTTGTCGGCGGCCAACTGCATGGCCTCTCGGGCCACCTTCAGAGGCACGCCCTCCATCTCAAACAGGATTTTGCCCGGCCGGATAACAGCCACCCATTGCTCGGGCGCGCCCTTGCCTTTGCCCATGCGGGTTTCCGCCGGCTTCTTGGTGATGGGCTTGTCGGGAAACAGCCGGATCCAGACCTTGCCGCCGCGTTTGATGAACCGTGTCATGGCCACGCGGGCCGCCTCGATCTGGCGGTCCGTGATCCAGCCGCAACGCATGGCCTTCAGCCCGAAATCGCCGAAGGAGAGATCCGACCCGCGCCACGCTTTGCCGGCCATCCGTCCGCGCTGCTGCTTTCTGTACTTGACCTTCTTCGGCATCAACATGGCTTTATTCCTTCTCCGCCGGGCCGGCGTCCGCGGCCTGCTCCGGCTCGGGGGAGCCGGCGGGCTCCGCCGCGGCGGCGGGCAACGGCGGGCCTTCCTGCCTCAACTCCTGCTTCCAGGCCGGCTGCGGCGGCGTGAGAGGCGGCGCGATGGGCGCCGGCGCCCGCGCCGGTTGAGGCATGTCTACGGGAGCGGCCTGCACCGGGGGCCCGGAGGGCTGGGCGGCCGGCGAAGGAGGTCCGCCTCGCCGCTCGCGGCGCTCCCGCGGCGGGGTGCGGCGGGGCTCGGGTTCGCCGAACAGCGAAGGCCGCGCCTGCGCATCCAGAATCTCACCCTTATACACCCAGGTCTTCACGCCGATGACGCCGTAGGTTGTCTGCGCCTCACAGAATCCGTAGTCGATATCCGCCCGGAGCGTATGCAGGGGCAACTGGCCTTGCAGATACCACTCGCTGCGCGCAATCTCGGCTCCGTTGAGCCGGCCCGACACGCGGACCTTGATCCCCTTGCAGCCGAATCGCAAGGCGCTGTCCACGGCCTTGCGCATGGCGCGCCGGAAGGCCACGCGCTTCTCCAGTTGAAGCGCGATCGACTCCGACACGAGCTGCGCGTCGAGCTCCGGCTTGTGTACCTCCTGGATGTCGACGAATACGTCGCGCCGGGTGCTGGCAGCCAGTTCCTGCTTCAACTTCTCGATCTCCGCGCCCTTGCGGCCGATCACGATTCCCGGCCGGGAGGTCCGGATGGTCACCCGGAGCCTGTTGCCGGGACGGTCAACCTCCACCGAGCTGACCCCCGCGGCCTTCAGCCTCTCGCGCAGGGAGGCCTTCAGTTTGAGGTCCTCGTGGAGCAGTTTGGCGTAATCCTGCTTGGCGAACCAGCGCGATCGCCAGTTCTTCGTGTAGCCCAGCCTGAACCCGTACGGATGTACTTTCTGTCCCATAGTCAGTCGTCCTGGTCTCTATCCCTCCGCCACGGTCACGGCGATGTGGGCGCTGCGCCTTTGGTAGCGGTATGCCCGCCCCATCGGAGCGGGGCGGACCCGCTTGGAGCGGGGGCCCTCATTCACGTAAGCCTCCGCCACCACCAGTTTGTCCACATCCACGTCGGTGATCCGGTTCTGGGCGTTGGCGATCGCCGAACGCAGCACCTTCTCGACGGCGGGCGCGATGCGCTTGTTGGTGCCGCGCAGGATGTTCAGCGCCTCACCCGCGTTTCTCCCCCGGATCAGGTCCACCACGAGACGCGCCTTCTGCGGTGAAACCCGAATGTATCTAGCCTCCGCTCTGGCTTCCATAAGATCCTCAGCTCTCTGCTCTCAGCCTCCAGCCTCCAGCCTCCGGTTTTCCGAAGGCCGGCCGATGGCGGCTCCTTCATGCCGGCTTGGCCGTCTTCTCCGTCGCCGCCTTCGCCGCGTGCCCCCGGAACTGCCGCGTGGGGGCGAACTCCCCCAGTTTGTGCCCGACCATGTTCTCCGTCACGTACACCGGGATGAACTTCCTCCCGTTGTGTACGGCAATCGTGTGTCCGATGAAGTCAGGCAGGATGATGGAACGCCGCGACCAGGTGCGGATCACCTTCTTTTCGTTTTTCGCGTTCAACGCGGCCACTTTCGTGACTAGGTGCTCGTCGCTGAACGGCCCTTTTTTCAAAGAACGACCCATAGTTCCTCGCTCCGCCCCCTCAACGCTTCTTCGACCGGTGCGTGACGATCCACTTGTCCGTCCGCTTGTTGTTGCGCGTCTTGAATCCGCGCGTGGGCTGGCCCCAAGGCGTTACCGGGTTGCGCCCGCCGGAGGTCTTCCCTTCGCCGCCTCCGTGGGGGTGATCCACGGGGTTCATGCTGACGCCGCGGTTGTGCGGCCGCTTGCCCATCCACCGCTTCCGTCCCGCTTTGCCCAGCGAGACGTTCTCGTGGTCGGTGTTGCCCACCTGGCCGACGGTGGCCATGCACGCGACTTCCACCCTCCGGACCTCGCCCGAGGGCAACTTCAACAGGGCGTAGTCGCCTTCCTTGGAAACCAGTTGGGCCTGGGTGCCGGCGGCGCGCGCCATCTGCGCGCCCTTGCCGGGCCGCAGTTCGATGCTGTGCACGACCGTGCCCGCCGGAATGTTCCTCAGCGGCAGCGCGTTGCCCACCAGGATGTCGGCCTCCGGTCCGGAGACCACCGTCCGGCCGACGGTCAGGCCCAGGGGGCACAGGATGTAACGCTTCTCCCCGTCCCTGTAGTTGAGCAGCGCGATCCGCGCGCTCCGGTTGGGATCGTATTCGATGGCCGCCACACGGGCCGGAATGCCCGTCTTGTCCCGCTTGAAGTCGATCAGACGGTAGGACTTCTGGTGTCCGCCCCCCCGGAATCTCGAGGAGATGCGTCCCCGGCTGTTGCGGCCGCCGCTACGCTTTTTGCCCGTGGTCAACGACTTCTCCGGCTTCTTGTCGCTGAGATCCTTCCGCGACACCACCGTCTGGAAGCGGCGCGTGGCGGTGGTGGGGCGGTAATTCTTGATTGGCATGCTAAATCTCCGCGAATTCCGGCATCTTCTCGCCGTCCTTCAGCTTCACGTAAGCCTTCTTCCAGTCGGGGCGGTAGCCGCTGAAACGGCCGCGGCGCCGCAGTTTACCCGTCAGGCTGGATGTCCGGACTTCCTCCACTTTGACCTTGAACAACTTCTCCACGGCGCCGCGGATCTCGACCTTGTTCGCCCGGGGATCGACTTCAAAGCAAAGCGTGCGCTCGGTTTCCTTCTTCGCAACCCCCTTCTCGGTCACCAGGGGCCGCCGGATCACCTCATAAATGTTCATAGCGCCAGAGCCTCCGAGAGTTTCCTGGCAGCGGCCTCACTCAGCAGGACGTGTTCGTGGCCGAGCAGGTCGTACACGCTCACCTCCCGGCTGGCGACCAGGGTGACACCGGGCAGATTGCGCGAGCCGAGCGCCAGGTTGCGGTTCTCGCCGTTGTTCACCACCAGCACCGACTTGCCGGTTTCGAGCGTTGTCAAGACAGCCTGGAAGGACTTGGTCTTGTTGTCCGGCAACGCAAACTCCTGCACCACCTTAAGTTCGCCGTCCCGCAACTTGGCCGAGAGCGCCGAGCGGAGGGCGCCGAGAGCCATCTTCCGCGGAAGATGATAGCTGTAGTCACGCGGCACCGGCCCGTGGACGGTTCCGCCGTGCCTCCAGAGCGGGGACCGGATGGAGCCCACCCGCGCCCGGCCGGTGCCCTTCTGCCGCCACAGTTTCCTTCCGGAACCCGCCACCTCCGAACGCCCCTTCGTCTTGGCCGTGCCGCGGCGCCGGCCGGCCAGGTGATGCCGCACCGCCTCGTACAGCAGCGCCTGCTTGACAGGGGCGGCGAAAACCGCGTCGGACAGCTCCAATTCCCCGACTTTCTGATTGTTCAGATCAAACACATCCACCATGGGCATGGCGCTCACCTCCTGGCGCGGCGCACCACAACATAGGCGCCGTTCGGTCCGGGAACCGCGCCCTTGACCACGAGCACGTTCTCTTCAACGTCCACATCGATGACTTCCAGGTTGCGCACCGTCACCCGCGCGACTCCCATGTGTCCCGCCATGCGCAGGCCCGGGAAAACGCGGGAGGGGTAGCTGGACGCGCCGATGGAGCCGGGCGCCCGGTGGAACATGGAGCCGTGGCTGGCCTCCCCACCCCGGTAGTGGTGCCGCTTGATCAGGCCGGCGAACCCCCGGCCCTTACTTACGCCGATCACGTCCACTTTGTCGGACGGCTTGAACTGCTCCACCAGCACGCGGTCGCCGGCCTTCAGATCTCCGTCCCCAGGCCCGAGGGGCAGTTCACGGAGGAACTTCGCCCCCTCCACCCCCGCCTTCTTGACGTGACCGGCCACCGGCCGGGTGATCCGTCTCGGCTTGACGAACTCCAGCAGTCCAAGCTGGACGGCCTCGTACCCGTCTTGGGGAGGGGTCTTCCGCTGTACCACCACGCAGGGACCCGCCTTCAACAGCGTCACGGGCACAACCTTGCCGTCAGGCCGGAAAACCTGCGTCATCCCGATCTTCTTGCCGAGTATTCCTGGGCTCATAAGCTACCTCACGGCTGGCGGCTTGGGGCCTGCGGCTCGCGGGTCTGCCTCCACAAGCCACAGTACACAGGCCACAAGCTACTTCTTCCCAAAAGCCTTGATCTCCACGTCCACGCCCGCCGGCAAATCCAGTTTCATCAGGGCGTCAACCGTATCCTGCGTCGGTTCCAGAATGTCGAGCAGCCGCTTGTGCGTGCGGATCTCAAACTGCTCCCGCGATTTCTTGTCCACGTGCGGCGACCGCAGGACGGTGTAACGGTTCTTGACCGTCGGCAGTGGAATCGGGCCCGCAATCTGCGCGCCCGTCTCACCCGCGGTCTTGACAATGGCCTTGGTCGACTCGTCCAGGACGCGGTGATCGTAAGCCTTCAATCGAATTCGAATGCGTTCTCTGAGCATTGTGTTTCCGGTAAGGATCCGGCCGCGCCCGGCCCTTGCGGGCGGGGCGCGCCGCGCCCCTACTCCATGATCTCGGTCACCGTGCCGGCGCCCACCGTGCGCCCGCCCTCGCGGATGGCGAACCGCAACCCCTTGTCCATGGCC
>JADZCM010000018.1 GCA_020851555.1 Bryobacterales bacterium
CCGCCGGACCGGGCGGAGCGTCCCGCATCCCCAGCCAGCACTTCGGCCTGTTCCTCACGTCCGCCTTGCGGCCGGACCTGCTGAACGAAGTGCGCATTGGCGTTCTGCGAAACGAATGGCAATACATTACGCCGTGGCAGATTTCCGGGTTCGACCTGCTGCCTGTGGCGGGCGGGCATCCGTACGCGGCCGTCTTTGGGGGGATCACGACTCCATTCAACACGGCGAGCGACTCCCAGGGCCGGCGCAGTCCGCTGTACCAGTTGGGCAACAACACTACGTGGATGCGCGGCAAGCACGCCTACAAGGCCGGCGTGGAGGTCCGCTTCACCAGCAACAACGCCTACAACGATCTGAACACGCTGCCCCGCGTGAACCTGGGGACGGGCGGGCAGCCGGTGCAGAACCTGAACGCGATCCCCGGCATCGGCCAGAACCAGGGCGCGGCCGAGACGCTGTTGAATCAGCTTGCCGGTTCCGTCAGCAGCATCGTGCAGGCCTTTAACTCGCCGGGCGGGGCTCAACCGGTCTTCCTTCCGGGTGAATCCCAACAACGCACTTTCCGCCAGCGGGAATTCACTTTCTTCGCCAAGGACGAATGGCGGTGGAGGACCGGTCTGACGCTGCATCTCGGCGTGCGGTACGAGTGGTATGGGGTTCCGTACGAAACCAATGGGAAGGCGGTGGCGCCGGACCGGGGCGCGGCGGGCCTGTTCGGAGTCTCGGGCTCCTCCGAAGCCGATCTGTTCCAGCCCGGCTCCTCTCGCGGCGAGGCCACCCGTCTCGTCACCGTCGGTCCGCGGTCCATGCGGCCGGAC
This sequence comes from Bryobacterales bacterium, assembly GCA_020851555.1. Taxonomy (GTDB): domain Bacteria; phylum Acidobacteriota; class Terriglobia; order Bryobacterales; family Bryobacteraceae; genus DTKY01. The sequence goes on from JADZCM010000018.1 coordinate 819, forward strand.
CGGCGCCTGTTCGCGAATGACTGGAACAACCTTGCCCCGGCGGTGGGGCTGAGCTGGTCGCTTCCCTCCTGGGCGGGCGGAACGGCGGTGTTCCGGGCCGGCTATGGAATCTATTTCGAACGGATCCCGTTCGTGGTTCCGGAGACGGTGGCGGGCTCGCAGCCGGGCCTGCGCGAACAGCGCACATTCACTTCATCCTCCTATCTGGATCTGCGCTCCGTTTCTCTCCCGTTGCAGCCGTTGGGTACGCCTCTCAGCACGGTCCCGTTTACCGACCGGACACAGACGGTGCGGGCTTACGCGGATACCCTGCGGACCCCGTATGTGCAGAGCTGGAACGCTTCCCTGGAACGCTCCCTCGGCGGGAACGCCACCCTCCAGGTCCGCTATGTGGGCTCGAAGGGGACGCGCCTGATCCGATCCTTCGACGTGAACGAAGCCAACATTCTCGAAACGGGCATCTTAGACGCGTTCCGGGCGGCCCAGACCGGCGCCGAATCGCCGTTGCTCAACCGGCTCTTCCAAGGCCTGAACATTCCCGGTCTCGGCGTGGTGGACGGCACACGCATCACGGGTTCGGCGGCGGTTCGCACCATCAGCACCACGCAGCCGCAACTGGCCTCCAGCAATGTGGGGGCGTTCGCCTCCTATCTCAGCAGCACGGACCAGTTCACGGGAGAGAGAGGCGGTTTGCTTCGCCGGGCGGGACTTCCGGAGAACTGGGTCGTGGCCAACCCGCAGTTCGCCTCCGCGCGGCTTACGGACAGCCTGGCGAACTCCACGTACCACTCGATGGTGATCGAGATGAACCGCCGTTTCGCCGGCGGGTGGACCGTGCAGGGAAACTACACCTGGAGCCGAGCCCTCGGCGAGGACGAAGGGAGCGCCGCTGATCTCGCGGCCAACTACCGGACCCTGCGGGACCGGAGCCAGGACAAGCGGCTGATGAGCTACCACCGCACTCATGTCGTGCGAAGCAACGGGATCTGGTCCCTCCCCTTCGGGCCGAAGCGCAAGTTCGGCGCCTCCTGGACCGGGGTGGCGGCGCGCCTGATTGAGGGATGGCAGGCGGGCGTCGCGGCGAGCCTTCTCTCCGGCCCTCCCATCGGGCTTTTCGGAACCACGAACACGTTCAACAATCTTGGCGGCGCCACCGCGATGGCCGCCGGCGATGTCCCGGGAGAAGCCGGATCGGTCACCCGCACGGGCAATGGCGTCGTCTACTTCCCCGAGTGGCAGCAGGTGCGCGATCCCTCAACGGACCGGATGACCGCCTCGCAGGGGCTGAGCGGACGGAGCGCTCTACGCGCGATCGCCGATTCCGCCGGCCGTCTGCTCGTGCTGAACGCGCAGCCTGGTGAACTGGGCAACCTGTCCCGGTATCCGTTGGAGGGGCCTGGCCAGGTGCTGATCGATCTCAGCTTGATCAAGCGCGTAGCCATTGGAGAGCGCATGAACTTCGAGATTCGCGCCGACGCGATCAACGCGACCAACCGCCCGAATTTCAGCGCGCCCAGCACGGACATCAACAGCACCAACTTCGGCAGAATCACCGGCACCGGCGGCGCCCGGATCATGGTGATTACCGGCAGGATCAACTTCTGATGAAGCGCCGGGAAATCGTACAGGCTTTGAGCCTGACGGCCGCGGGGCGGGGGCCAACTCTCTCCGCGCAGGAGGCGCCGCCGCGAATCCGGCCTCTGGCCCAGGACCACGTGGTGGTCTACGAGTCGCCGGACCCTGCGAGAGTCTTCGCCTACAGTCCGGGCCTTGTGCGGCTCGACAGCGGGCGGCTGGCGGCAACCCTCGACCGGAGCCGGACGGACAGGCCAGGCTTGATTCTGACCAGCGACGATCGCGGCCGGACCTGGACCGCCCGCGCGGAAACGCCCATGCGCCACGCGCGCCCATTCGTAGCCGGCGGAAGCCTGTATGTATTGGGCCACGCCGGGGACCTGATGGTGGCGCGCTCGGACGACGGGGGAGCAACCTGGACAGAGCCGGTGAAACTGACCAGCGGCCAAAGCTGGAGCCAGTCGGCTTCCAATGTGGTTTACTCGCGCGGCCGCGTGTATCTCGTCATGGAGCGGATCACGGATACCAGGTTCCCAGGATGGCAGGTCGCCGTGATGGCTCCCGTGCTGATGTCCGCGGATGTGGGCGGCGACCTGACGAAGCGCGAGGCATGGGTGTTCTCAGACGAACTCGCTTTCCGGGAGCTGCTGGAAAAAGCTGGCCGGCCCCGCCTCATTGGCGCGCCCTTCTTCAAACCCGGACCCACCGTCGCCGGAGCGCCCCGCGGATTCCGCCACATGCATCCGATGGGCTGGCTCGAGATGCAGGTGGTGCAGTTCACCGATCCGGACCACGTGTGGTTCGACCCGGACCGGCGCACGTTCCACCTGTGGGCGCGGGCCCACACAGGCCTCACGAACTACGCCTGCGTGTTGAAGGCGGTGGAAGCGCAGGACCGCCGCCGTATCGCGATATCGCTCGAATCGGCCCCTTCCGGCGAGCCGGCGCTCTATGTGCCGTGCCCCGGAGGCCACATGCGGTTCCACATCCTGTGGGACGGTGTAACGGGGCTTTACTGGCTGCTCTCCAGCCAGTCCACGGATTCGATGACTCGCCCGGACCGGCTGCCGCCGGAGCGTTTCGGGCTACCGGACAATGAACGGAGCCGCCTGGCGCTCCATTTCTCCAGGAACTGCGTCGACTGGTGTTTTGGCTGCCTGGTCGCCGTTGGAGCCACTCCGAAGCAGGCGCGGCACTACGCGTCCATGGCGATTGACGGCGAGGACCTGCAAGTTCTTTCCCGCTCGGGGGATCATCGAGCGGCCAGCGCGCACGACGGGAACCTGATCACGTTACACACGGTGCGGCGGTTCCGCGAGCTGGTCTATTGACTGCCGCGCGCAGCTATCGCGGCCGGGCCTTCGCCTCCACCTCGCTGAACAACACCCGCCGCCCCTCGTCCATCGCCCGGTTGGCAAGAATCACGGCGGCGGCATTGTCCAACCCCGCCTCGAGCGGCGCCTTCGACCGCTTGCCCTCCCGGCAGCACTCGAAGAAGCTCTCCAACTCCGCCGTCAGCGGATGCCGGTCCTCCTCGGGGACCATGATCCCCTTGGCGTAGAGCCAGCGCCGGGCGTACTTCATCTCGCGCTCGAGGAACGACTCCTCGCCCGTCCACTGATCGCGGTCGAGCAGGATCGGCAGACCGCGCGGGCCGCCTTTCGGCGTCGAGGTGACGGTCGCTCCGGCCAGCCGCGCGATCTCCCGCGCCGCCTCCGGCGTGCTCACCTTCGTCTTGCTGGGCTCGTAGTACCACAGTCCGAGGGCGGGCTGTTCGTCATTGCCGAGGCTCAGTTCGATGGTTCCTTCGGTCCCGAGAATCAGCTCGGCCGCCTCGGACCGCATGCCGCCGAACGCAGCCAGATGCTTGTTCGTGCTGATGGCCGACCACGTCATCTGCCGCCCCTCGGGGTAGCGGAAGATCAGCGACGCCGTGTCGTAGACGTCGCGCCCGTCCTTCTTCCAGTCGAGCGAGCCCGCGCCGGTGACGAACTCCGGCGCGTCGTTGAACACCCAGGAGGCGATGTCGAACTGGTGCGCGCCCAGCTCGGCGGCCAATCCCCCGGAGAACTCGCGGAAGAACCGCCAGTTGCGCTCCCGCGGACGGTTCGGGTCGAGCGCGGGCCCGGCGGCGCGATGCCATTGCGCCTGGACGTTCGTCACATCGCCCAGGAAGCCTTTCACCGCCATCAGCCGCGCGGTCTGGTAGAAGCGGCTGAAGCGGCGCGTCAGACCTACCTGGACCACCCGGTCCACCTTGTCCGCCACGTCCCGCAGCAGGGCGGTCTCTTCGAGCTTGAAAACGAGCGGCGGCTCGCACTGGACGTGTTTTGAAGCGAGCAGCGCATCGCGCGTGATGGGGAAGTGCGTGTGGTGCGGCGTGGCCACCAGGACGGCCTGGATGTCCTGGCGCGCCAGCAACTCGCGGTAGTCGCGGCAGGGACGCGGCTTGTCGCGGGAAATCGATGCCGCCTTACGAAGGTTGGTCTCGTCGGAATCGCAGACCGCCGCGCAGCGCCCGGCGGCGGTCCGGTTGGCGTGCTCGAGCAGGCGCTGGCCCCAGGCCCCGGCCCCGATGAGCCCGAAAGACACCTGCTCCGGCGCGGCCCGCACCAGGGCGGGCGCGGCCAGAGTCGCGGCAGCGGCTAGTTGGGCGGCGTCACGGCGCGTGACGCCGTCAGACATACTCCCAATTCCTCAGCCACTCGTAGCCGGGACGCAGGTTGGCCCACATGTGGCGGGAGGCCTTGTCGAGCTGCTGTTGCTCGGCGCGGTCGAGCTTGCGGCGCTCCATGATAGCCTTGGCGGCGTTCTCGACCTGCGCCATGGTGGCCATGCCCGGAATGGGCGCGGTGATGGCGGGGTTGTTGAGCACGTAACGCAGGGCCAGCCGCGCGCGCTGGTTGTCCTCCTCCCGGAACGGGCTGTTGGCCGTGCCATCGCCCTTGAACAGCGCGTTGTCGGCGAACGGCTTGATGCCGAAGATGCCCACGTTGTGCTTGCGGATGGCGGAGAACACGCTGTCGGTAGGGAGTTCCTTGCTGTTGGCGGTGTAGGGCGTACAGGCCACCTGCAACTCGTTCGGGTACTGCTCGATCACCGACTTGAGCCACGGGCGGTTGTGCGTCGAGACGCCGCTGAACCGGATCTTGCCCTGCTTCTTGGCCTTCTCGAGCACGCCGAACGTGGCCTCCTCGATGCGCTGGAGCTCGCCCAGGTCGGGCAGGTTGTCCGCGGGCAGCGTGATGCGCCAGATGTCCACGTATTCGAGCCCCGCGTCGCGAAGGCCGGTGTCGAGGGACTCCATCAGCTTCGCCACCGTGCGGTAGTCCTTGTTGCGCGGCTCCTTTTGATACCAGGAGGCTCCGATGTAGAACTTGTCGCGGCGGCCTTTGAGCGCGTGGCTGTAGGCGAGCACCTCCTGCTCGGTGCAGGCGTCGACGTAGTTGACGCCCAGTTCGATGCACCGGCTGACCACTTCATGGCGGTTCTTCTGGAACTCGGGGTTCTTCAGGTTCTCCATGTCCATCTTGTGGTAGCCGGTGGCCTCGATGGGCTTGGCGAGGTGCTTTCCGACCCGCTTCCAGTGGCCGCCCAGGCAGACCGCCGACACCATCAGGCCGGTCTTGCCGAGCTTGCGGTATTCCATGTTCTCGTTGAAGTTGAGGATGCCGCGCCGGGAGGGCGCGGGCTCCTTCTTGGCGGCTTCGCAGGGTTGGAGCGCGCCGGCGGCGGCTCCGGCGGCGGCGGCGGCGCAGGCGGCGAAGCCGCGGCGGTTCATCGGATGAAGTGCCATTCGTTCTCCCTTATCAAGTGCAGTTATGGATTCCGTTTCCGCATGCCGATCGGGCTTGGCTGATATGGCCCGACAAAATCGACCCGGCTCCTGGCCGGGATCTTCTTCTCCATTCCCAGCGCCCAGTAGCAGGCGTTCGCCACCAGGCGGCGGAAACCTTCATTCTCGAAATCGCCCACGTGCCCCATGGTGGTAGTGAAGATGCGCGCGGTCTTGCCGGATTCGCCGGTGTAGGACTTGGTCCACGCCACCGGCATCTCCTTCTTCGCCGTGTTCACCGGGGAGGCGGGCTCCATGCTGGTGAGCACCTGTCCCATCAGGATGGGCTTGCTGTCGCCGGAGAGCGTCGTAATCGTGTAGACGTCCGACGGCCCCCAGATATCGCGCACGCCTTTGAGGATCGGGTGCTTCTCCATGCCCGGCGCCGGGACAGCGCGCGTGCTCTCCTTCTGGTGCGCCCCGTGGTGGCTCACCCAGGTTTCCCCGAACACCAGGCGTCCGTAGCCGCCCTCGATGGCCCCGCCGCGCCAGGTGTACCTGGCATAGGGGCTGTCCTTGCGCTGGCGGTAGTTGAACGGGTGGGTGGAGGTGCGCAGCGCGACGATGGGCCGGCCCGAGTTGGTGTAGTCGAGAATCTCTTTCATCTGGGCGTCGGGCAGCTCGAGCCAGCGCAGGAACATCACCATCAGATCGGCCGTGCGCAGCGCCTCGAGGCCTGGCAGATTGTCCAGCGTGTTGATGTCCACCTCGCCGGTGGCGGGGTTGACGGGCAGCAGCACGGTACACTTGAACCCGTGATGCTCGGCCAAAATGCGGGCCATCGCGGGCATCGACTCTTCGGAGCGGTACTCCTGGTCCCCCACGACGAAAACGATGTGCTTTCCCTTGCCCGGCCCGCGTTTGCCCTCGTAGACCAACGGTCCGGCGGCCTGCGCGGCCAGCCCGATCAGCAGTCCAAGTACCGCGACTCTCATCCGTTCACGCTCCCGTGGGCTGCCCTTTGGGGGGAAGTACTCTCCACCCGGACCCAAAACTCCTGTTCCGGCAGCTTCCCTCTATGTTAATTGGAATTTCACCTGCTTGCCACAAGGTTCCTGGCGTCGGGGAGCCCGGAGCCCGGCGAGAAAGGAAGCAGCGGTTGTCCGGAGGATGTTCCCGGAAGCCGCGACGGGCGCGAAACCCCTTGAGGAAGCCAAAGTGTCGAATGCGGGTGGGTATCGAACGCAGGCGCCCGTTGGGGGCGGGCCATGGAACGCGTGCCGGGAAAGTTGAAGGAGGGCCGCAGCTTCCGGTTGGCGGGGCTGCTGGGGAATGCCGCCGCTGCTCGACTGCCGAACCGCACCGGAGATGACTTCACCAGCCAACGGAACCGGCAACTTGCCGATCAAGTGCGTACGACCCCGAGAGCGGCAGATGAGTAGATGGGGCGACTATCTGGAGTCCAGGATCGACGGCGCATCCAGACGGATGGAGTGCGCGTCTTCCCGTGCCTGGCTGGTGATCTGGCAGAGGATCAGGTCGTCACCTTGCAACGCCGCCAGGACCAGTGCCGGCCTCCGCTTCGTCTGACTCAGGTCTGAAAACGGAAAGTTGAGGACGACGACGTCGCCTTTTACAGATTGGCCCAGGCCGCGTCCTCCTCAGGGGAGAGCCAGTCCCTAGCGAGCACAGATTCGGGCGCCAGGGCGGGGACAGCAGCCTCCTCCTGGTCTTCCTCGAACTGCCGAAGGAATGCGAGGAGCCGGTCGAGGTCCCGTTCGGAAAGCCGCTCAAGCTCCTGGGCGATGAGTTCGCGCTTGCTCATGGGCTGACCTCTTCTTCATTCTGCGGCATGGGAATGGTCCGCCAGAGGCGCTTGCGAACGAAATTCCGTGAGAATTGCAGTTTGTCAGTTGGGGATTGAGCCGCACCCAAGAACCGTAACTTCCCGCCACCCCCGCCACCCGTTTCAGTTGACGCCAACGCTTCTGGCAGCCACCCGTTATCCCAAACATTCGCCAGCAGATCGTGCGATGGAAGTTCGCGAAAGCCGCGAGCGGGAAGCGGCCCTCCGAATCCGGTTTACGCTGGCTACTTCCAGGACGGCACAGGAGTCCGCCCAGGATGTCACGTGCGTACGGATACGTTCGAGACTGCTGGCCTCGAACCGGACTTTGCGCCGCACCGCAAAACCGAAACCGCTCAGCCGTAGCTCCGCGTGGCCGTTGCAAGGGACGATCTTCCGTGGACTGGTGTAGGCGCCCACTCACTCCTCATGGCTGCCGTCGAGGCGGCAAGGTCTACCGCTGCTATCGCCGCAGCGGGTCCCGCCGAATTCTATATCGCAGGGCTGCGACGGGGGCTGAGATTGCCCGCGCGAACCACTTGTCCAGGCTGGATGATCTCCAACGCAGCCAGGCATTCAGGAACGGCCGGGAACAGGTCCTGGCCTCTTCCAAGGCGGCGATGGCAGCCTCGCGGCTCACCGAAGGAAAGTTATCCAGGAACTCGTCGAGCGTGTCGCCAGCTTCGAGGTAGTCAATCAGCGTATCAACCGGTACCCGCGTCCCCCGGAAGCACGGCGTGCCGCCCAGGATCTCCGGATCGCTCACGATTACGGATTCGCGTCCCATGGAGCGCCTTTCAACTCTCAGTCTACCAGCGGACCGCGTCCGGGCGGTGGCTCGAAATCCGAGCTATGGCGCCCGGATGATGTTCGAGCCGGGGAGCCTCGCCGAGCGTTGCCACCGTCCCCGTATCCCAACAACCCCACGTCCCCCGCCACGCTCCCACCGTCCGGCCCCGAAAGGAGTTAAGATAGGGGCAGGGTTTGGAGGTTAATCGTGTTTAATCTCTTCTGTGCTTTATTGTTCTTCTTCTCCGGCTGCCTGTGGGCGCAATCGCCGCTGGCCGCCATCAGCGGCGTGGTCAAGGACCCACAGGGCGCCATGATTCCCGGCGTTGAGATCACGGCGAGCGATCTCGCCACCGGCGTCAACACCGTTACCAGAACCAACGAAGCGGGCTTCTACTCGCTGCGGCCGCTGGCCATCGGCAGCTACCTCATCACGGCCAACGCGGAGGGCTTCCGCCGGCACGTGCGCGAGGGGATCGTGCTGACCACGGGCCAGCAACTCGAGCTGAACTTCACGCTCGAGCTGGGCGCCCTGGCCGAAACGGTCACCGTCTCGGCCAGCGCCTCGCTGCTCGAAACGCGTACCTCGGAGGCGGGCCAGCTCGTCGAGAGCAAGTCGATCGAGGACATGCCGCTCGGCGACCGTCGGGCGATGAACCTGATCGAGATCACCGGGGCGGCGGTGTTCGTCGACTACGACGACGGCAGCAAGCCGAACTTCAGCCTGGCCGGAGGCCGCACCCAAAGCCAGGGCTTCATGATCGACGGGGGCA
>JADZCM010000019.1 GCA_020851555.1 Bryobacterales bacterium
CGCTGTTGTTCGAGTACGGCCAAGGATTCAGACATGACTGTGCCTCCATTCCTAACGTATCACTACGTAAGGATTCATGCTACAAAAAAAGAACGCGGCGAAGCGCTACAGTTTTGTCGCACGCCCATCCGTTCAGGCCCGCTTCACCGGGCGCGGCAGTTGTGCTAACATCCGAGGTTTGGCGGTTCATCCGGCCGCAGTAGCGCCTACCTACTCCACCGAAACGGAGTCAATCAAGTGAAAGTCTACGAAGGCAAAGCCATTCGCAATGTTGGACTGACCGGGCACGGCAACTCAGGCAAGACCTCTCTGGCCGCTGGAATGCTCTTCCTGGCCGGAGCCACCAACCGCCTCACGCGCGTGGACGAGGGCAACACCGTCACCGACTTTGACGATGAGGAGGCACAGCGCAGGATAACCATCTCCACCGGGGTGGCTTGCCTGGAGTGGGAAAAGAGCAAAATCAACCTGCTCGACACCCCGGGCTTCAACATCTTCATCAACGACACGAAGGCGGCGCTCGCCGCGGCCGACAGCTCGGTGGTGCTGGTGGACGGGGTCAGCGGCGTGGAGGTGCAGACCGAGAAGGTCTGGTCCTTCGCGGCGGAGTTCAAGCTGCCCCGCGCGCTGGTGATCAACAAGCTCGACCGCGAGAATTCCAGCTTCGAGCGCGCCCTGGACAGCATCCATGAGAACTTCGGCCGCGCCGCCGTCCCGCTACAGCTTCCGGTAGGCTCGGAGCGGGAATTCCGGGGGGTCATTGACCTGGTGCGGATGAAGTGCTTCCTCTACGAAGCCGGCGGCGCGGGCCGGGGCAAGGAGCAACCCATCCCGGACGACCTCGCCGAGCCCGCCCGGAAGGCTCACGAGGCTCTGGTGGAGATGGTCGCGGAGGGCAACGACGATCTGCTGGAGGAGTTTTTCGAGAAAGGCACCTTGCCGCCCGAGCGGGTGGTGGAAGGACTCCGCGCCGCGATCCGCGACATGCGCCTGTTCCCCGTCCTGTGCGCCAGCGGCCTCAATAACATCGGCACGGACCTGATCCTGGACCTGATGGTTGACTACCTGCCCGCCCCCACCGGCCGGGAGCCGCTCGCGGGACAACTGGACGGCCAGGAAACCAGGCGCGCCGTTTCCGACAGCGAACCGGTTTCCGCGTTCGTGTTCAAAACCGTAGCCGACCCCTTCGCCGGCCGGGTGACGTACTTCAAGGTATGCTCCGGCGTGGTCAAGAGCGACGTTAATCTGACCAATGTGCGGTCGGGCGTGAGCGAACGGCTTTCGCATATCGGCTGCCTGTTCGGCAAGGCGATCCAGCCGGTGACCGAACTGCGCGCCGGCGACATCGGAGGCGTGGCCAAGCTCAAGGACACGCTCACCGGCGACACGCTGGCCGAGAAGGGCTCGCTGATCAGCTACCCGCCGGTGAAGTTGCCGGAACCGTCCATTGCGTTCGCCATCGAGGCCAAGACGCGGCAGGACGAAGACCGGATGGGAGCCGCGCTCCAGAGGATCCTGGAGGAAGACCAGTCGCTGCGCTTCTACCGTGATCCGCAAACCAAGGAGTTCTTGCTGGCCGGGAGCGGGCAGCAGCACGTCGAGGTGATCGTAAGCCGCCTGAAGAACCGTTACGGCGTGGATGTCACGCTCAAGGCGCCGAAGGTCCCCTACCGCGAAACGATCCGGGGCACGGCCGACGTTCAGGGACGGCACAAGAAGCAGACCGGCGGCCACGGGCAGTTCGGCGACTGCTGGATCAAAATGGAGCCCCTGTCACGCGGGGGGAACTTCGAGTTTGTCAACGACATCTTCGGCGGGGCCATCCCGCGCAACTACATTCCCGCCGTGGAAAAGGGAATTGTGGAGGCCGCCGCCAACGGGTATCTGGCCGGGTATCCGGTGGTGGATTTCAAGGTGATCCTCTACGACGGCTCCTACCACGATGTGGATTCCTCGGAGCTGTCCTTCAAATTGGCCGCGCGCAAGGCTTTTAAGGCGGCCATGCAGCAGGCCAAGCCGGCCTTGCTCGAACCGGTCATGAGCGTGGAAGTCCAGGCCCCGGTCGAGTACGCCGGAGACCTGATGGGGGACATCAACGGACGCCGCGGGCGCATCTCGGGGATGGACACCCGGGGCAACACCCAGATTGTCCGCGCCCAGGTTCCCATGGCGGAGATGCTCAACTACCAGAACGACCTGATTTCCATGACCCAGGGCCGGGCTTCCTTCACCATGGAGTTCGATCACTACGACTTCGTGCCCCAGTTGCAGGCCGAGAAGATCATTGCCGCCGCCAAGGCCGCCAAGGAAGGGACGGAGGAGGAAGAGGAGTAGTCCTGCCCCGGCGGAGGGATCCCGTCAGACCTGGGTGCACGACAAAAATGTAGCCCATCATGCGGCTGACGAGCGATCCGCCCAGTAGTCTTCGAACCTACGGCTGAGGCGGCAGCAGCGCAGGGCGATGATGGCGTTAGCGCCACGGACGGTCCAGAACATGCCC
>JADZCM010000020.1 GCA_020851555.1 Bryobacterales bacterium
AGGCCCGCGGCGTCGGGGGTCTGGTAATCGACGGCGCGACCCGTGACACGGAAGCCATCGCGCAACGTGCGTTTCCCGTCTTCAGCCGGGGGCTGGCCATCGGGGCCTGCACGAAGGAGCGGCTCGGAAAGCTGAACGAACCGCTGGAGTTCTGCGGCGTGCGGGTGCGGCCCGGGGACGTGGTGGTGGGCGACGCGGACGGCGTGGTGGTGATCTCTCAGGAAGAGGCCGAGAAAGTGTGCGAAGCGGCGCTGGCCCGGCAGCAGCGTGAAAAGATCCTGATGGAGCAGTTGCTGCAGGGCAAAACGACGCTGGAACTGCTGGGCCTCCCGAAGGTGAAGTCCGGCTCGGAGGGGGGGGCGGCCTGAAGCACCCGGACCCCGCGCCCGAGCCTACCTCCCGGTCGGCGCCGCCGGACGCCGCCGGGTCTCAGGCACAACGGCCGGCCGCCCGGAACGCCAGGGATCTGGAGAAGGCGCTCCTGCACCGGGCCGGCGACGCAATCGCGCGGTACGGGATGATACGCGAGGGCGATCGCGTAGCGGTCGCGCTCTCCGGCGGAAAGGACTCGCTGGCGCTGCTTGAGTTGCTGCTCCGCTTGCAGCGGCGTGCGCCGGTTGAGTTTTCGCTGTGCGCCTTCACCATTGAGCAGGGCAAGTTCCTCCGGCCCGTCGAGGCCCTTGCCAGATACCTCGAAGAGCGCGGGATCGCCTGGACGTATTACCGCGACAAGCCCTCCTTGCGTCTGATCAACGACCAGCCCGAGCACGGCTGCGACCTGTGCAGCCGCCACAGGCGCCGCGCGGTCTACGAGGTTGCGCGAGGGCTGGGCGCCGGCGTCATCGCCTTCGGGCACACGGCGGACGACTTCTGCGAGGCGTTCCTGCGCAACGCCTTCTTCACCGGCCGTATCAGCTCGCTGCCGCCGGTCACCTGGTCGCGGGACAGGGAATTCCGGCTGATCCGCCCGCTGGTCTTCGTGCCGGAGGACCTCACGCGCCGGTACGTCGAACTGCTGGGCGCGCCGCTGGTGCCTTGCGGGTGCTCCCAGAAGACGGGCACCGTACGGAAGTCGATCCGGGACATGCTGGCGCGCCTGGAGCAGGACTATCCGCGGCTCAAATCAACCCTGCTCGCCTCCCTCGGCAACATCGAGACACAGAGACTGCTGGATCCGCAATACCTGGCGGGGGGAGCCTGCCCGCCCCGGCCGTTCACGACGCCCGCGCCGGATGCGGAGCACGCCCCTAAGCCGCCTCATTCTCGCGGGTTAGATGCGCCGCGGGGCCGCCGCGGGCGCGACGCCGGGCGGAGCCTCCCCGAAGACCGCTGCTAAGCTGAGAGCGGCATGCGCAAGCAGGACATCGCGGCGCGCCTGGCCCGCAAGGCCCGCCTCTCCAGGGCTGCCGCCGCGGACCGGCTCGACCGGCTGGTTCACGACATCCTGGCCGAACTCAAGAAGGGAAATCCGGTGCCGCTTCCGGGCCTGGGCACGTTCACGCCCGGCGAGCGCGTCGGCTTCGAGTTCGACGGCCGGAAAAGCGCAAAGGGGTCCCGGCGTGACGGAAAACGGTGACCAACTGGTTCGCCTGCTGCGGCAATGCCTGGAAGAGGCCAGTTCGGTCGAGATCGACGGACTGGGCGTCTTCCGCCGGCGGGCGGGCGGCTTCGACTTCTTCCCCGCCGGAGGGCCCAGAGTCTTCATCGCCTACGTCGCCGAAGACCTGCGCGCCGCCGAGAGGCTGTTCGACGACCTGCGCCGCCAGGGATTCGACCCCTGGCTTGACCGCAAGAAACTCCTGCCCGGGCAGAACTGGCCGCGCGCCATCCAGCAGGCCATTGAGGTGAGCGACTTCTTCGTCGCGTGCCTCTCCCAGAAGGCCGTCCGCAAGAAGGGGCAGTTTCAGGCCGAACTGCGGTACGCCCTGGATTGCGCCGCCCGCACGCCCCTGGACCAGATCTACCTCATTCCCGTGCGGCTGGAGGAGTGCCCCGTGCCCGGGCGCATCGGCCACCAGATACACTACGTGAACCTTTTTCCGGACTGGGAGGAGGGCGTACGGCGGGTGGCGGAGGCCATACGCGGCCCGAAAAAGGCCAAGGTAAGGCTACCTCTTGCGGTCTAGCAGCTTGCGTATCCGCGCGGCGTTCTTGTCCTCGGGTTTGAGCGCGAGGAATTTCTCGTAGGCCTTCCGGACGCACTCCTCATCCTTGAGCTTCTCGCAAGTCTCGCCCAGCCGCAGGTAAGCTTCGGCGAAGTTCCCGTCCCACTTCAGCGCTTCCCGGAACCGCAGGGCGGCGGCGGTGTAATTGCGCTTCCGGAAATAGAACAGGCCGACCTTCAGCTCTTCGTGGGCCTGCACGGGGTTGAAGGAGTATTCCTTCTGCGCCAGAGTCTCGTCTTCTTCGGGCGGCTCAGCCGGCTTGGGTTCCTGCGCCGCGAGCGCCGCCGCAGCGAGCATGGCGAGAGCCAGGAGTCGCAATCGGCCCGATGGCACAATATAAGTATACAGGCCGATGGATCTCCGGGAAAAAGTTGCGGAGTTGCCCACCGGGCCGGGTGTCTATCGCTACAAAGATGAACACGGCACGGTGCTTTACGTCGGCAAAGCCAAGAACCTGCGGGCCCGCGTGCGCAGTTACTTCTCCGAGGAGCGCCTGGCGGACGCCAAGACGGGCAGCCTGCTCGCGGAGGCCCGCGACCTGGACTTCATCCTGGTGGACAACGAGAAGGAAGCCCTGGCGCTGGAGAACAACCTCATCAAGGAACTCCAGCCGCGCTTCAACGTCCTGCTGCGCGACGACAAGTCCTTCCCGTGCATCAAGCTGACCCACGAGAAATACCCGCGGGTGTTTGTAACGCGGAGAATCCGCAAAGACGGCGCCACTTACTACGGCCCGTACTTACCGGCCAGCCTGGCCTACCGCCTGGTGCATTTCATCCACCGCCGCTTTCGGATTCCATCCTGCGTCGTGGACCTGAACCGGTCCCACCCGCAGCCCTGCCTTCAGTACCACATCCACCGCTGCCTCGGGCCCTGCGTGAAAGGTCTCACCACGGACGAGGCGTACGCCCGGGCGGTCCGGGACGTGAAACTATTCCTGGAGGGCCGGCTGAAGGATCTTGCCGCCGGCCTGCGGGAGCGCATGGAGGAGGCTTCCGAGGCCATGCGGTTCGAGGAGGCGGCCGGCTTGCGGGACTTGATCGCGACGGTCGCGGAGGTGGAGGAGAAGCAGAAGATGGCGGCCGTCGACGGCGATGACGCCGACATTTTCGGCTATCACGCGGAACCCCCGCTGGTGGCGGTGGACGTTTTCCATTACCGCCACGGGCGCGTGGTGGACCGGCGGCAGTTCTTCTGGGAGGATCAGGAAGATCTCGATCCCGGCGAGTTCTTCTCCTCCCTGCTCAAACAGTTCTACCTGAACCAGCCGCACATCCCGCGCCGCATCGACGTGCCGGTGGAGTTCGAGGACAGCGAGTTGCTGGAGCAAATGCTCACCGAGAAGCGCGGACGGAAGGTCGAAATCCACACTCCCCGGCGCGGAACCAAGAAGGCCATGCTGGCGCTGGCGGAAACCAACGCGCGGCACAGTTTCGAGCAGCGTTTCCGGGTGCGGAAGCCGGCTCTGAAGGCGGTGCAGGCGGCGCTCCAGGAGATGCTGGGCGTGGACAAGCCGCCCACGCGCATCGAGTGCTTCGATATCTCCCACACGCAGGGCGCCGACACGGTGGCCAGCATGGTGGTCTGGCAGGACGGCAAGATGCTGAAGTCCGGCTACCGCAAGTTCATCCTCCGGCAGGTGGAGGGGGTGGACGACTTTGCGTCGATGCGCGAGGTGGTCACGCGGCGCTACGCGCGCGTGCGGCAGGAAGGGGATCCCATGCCCGGCCTGGTGCTGGTGGACGGCGGCGTGGGGCAACTGCACGCGGCGGCGGCGGCGCTGGAGTCGCTGGAGATCCTCAACCAGCCGCTGGCGGCCATCGCCAAGCGCGAAGAGCTGATCTACGTTTTAGGCCAGGAGGACGAGCCGGTGCGGCTGGACCGCTTCTCGCCGCTGCTGCACCTCATCCAGACTGTCCGCGACGAGGCCCACCGCTTCGCCATCACCTTCCACCGCGACCGCCGCGGCAAGAGCCTGATCGGGCAAAAGCCCCGGAAGCGGCGAGGCTGAGCCGGCTCCCGAACGCTCCGGCCCCGGCGGAACCCGGATCACTCGACGATGCCCTCCAGGCAGCGCAGGGTATCGCGGGCGATCACCAGGCCCTCGTCGGTCGGGATGACCCAGACCTCGACTCCGGAACGGTCCTGAGAGACCTTCGCTTCGACGCCGGTGGCGGCCGCATTGCGGGACAGGTCCACGCGGATGCCCAGCGAACCGAGTGATTCGCAGATCGCCGCGCGAATGGGGGCCGCGTTCTCCCCGATCCCCCCGGTAAAGATGACCGCGTCGCAGCCGTCCAGGACGGCGAAGTAAGCCCCCAGGTACTTGCGGGCCCGGTAGCAGAAGGCGTCCACGGCCAGACGGGCCGAAGCGTGCCCCCGCGAGCAGAGGTCCAGCAGCGTCCGCATGTCGTTGGAGGCCATGGAGAGGCCGTACAAGCCGCTGCGGCGGTTCAGGAGCGCGTCCATCTCCGCGGCGGTCAGGCCCTCCTTGGTCATGACGTGCAGGACCGCGCCCGCGTCGATATCGCCCGAGCGCGTTCCCATCAGCAGCCCTTCGAGGGGCGTGAATCCCATGGAAGTATCCACCGACTTGCCGCCCTCAACCGCGGAAACGGAACATCCGTTCCCGAGGTGGAAAGTGATCAGCTTGTAGTCCTGCCGGGCAAAACCGTGGATCTGGGCGTAGCGCCAGGCGACATAACGGTGCGACGAGCCGTGGAAGCCGTACCGGCGCAATCTGTGCCGGCGCCAGACGGCGTCCGGCAGCCCGTAGACATAGGCCTTGGGAGGCAGCGTCTGGTGGAAGGCCGTGTCGAAGACCGCCACGTGCCGGGCGTGCGGCACAACCGCTCTGGCGGCCCGGAGGCCCTTGAGATTCTCGGGATTGTGCAGAGGCGCCAAATCGCACAGGCTCTCGATTTCGGCCGCCACGGCGTCGTCTATCTCCACCGGGGCCGAGAACCGCTCTCCTCCGTGGACCACCCGGTGCCCCACGGCGTCGATCTCGCGCGGCCGCGGGCTCAGCGTTTTCACTGCCAGATCAATCGCCGCCAGGTGGTCGGCGAGCGGGCGCCGGGTCTCCGTTCCGTCCGAACGTATGACCGCCTCGGCCGCCCCGACGTGCTCGATCAGCACGCGGCCGAGTTGCCGGTCGCAGTTGCCCTGGACGGCTTCCAGGCTGGTCTCAAAGAGCTGGCATTTGACCGACGAACTGCCGCAGTTGACGGCGAGAACCTTCATGGACAGGATTCTTCCACACATCCGGCCCGTCCCGCAGGCGTCCGCACCGCCCGCATGCCGCGGCGCGGGACCTCCGGCCCTCGCCCTTTCCGGCGGGCCGGCCGGGGCTGCGCGTTCTCTGCGCTGGAAACGCAGCCGCAACCGCGGAGGGATCAAGCAGGCAAACCGGCTCCTCGCGCCCGGCCCGCGACGCGGATTCTGTACAATGGGGAATCCTCATGCCCGTTACGGAATCTTCGATCGCGTTCTTGAACCGTCAGATGGAGCGGGTACGCCTGGCTGGAGCGCGTAAGCGCATCGTGTTCCCGGAAGGCTCCGACCCGAGGGTTCTGGAAGCCGCGGCGCGGCTGGCCCGCGATGGAATGGCCGAACCGGTTCTGATCGCGAAGGCGCCGGCGGAGGCGCCGCCGGGCGTGACGTTCATCCTGCCCGAAACCTCCCCGCAACTGCCGAAGTACGCCGCGCTGTACCACGAGCGCCGCCGCGCCAAGGGGGTCACCGCCCTGGAAGCGGCCGAAATCGCCCGCCGGCCCGAGTACTTCGGCCACCTGATGCTGGCGGCGGGCGATGCCGATGGCAGCGTCTGCGGAGCGATTTACACCAGCCGCGATACGCTGCGGGCCATGCTGCACTGCATCGGCACGCTGCCCACGGTCCGCCTGGTGACCAGCCTGTTCGTGCTGGCGGTCCGCAACCGCCAGTTCGGGCACAACGGGCTGCTGGGCATCTGCGACGCATCCACCGTGATCCAGCCGTCCCCTACTGAACTGGCGGACATGGCCATCTCGGCCGCGGGCCTGGTCCGGCTGCTGTTCGAGACCGAGCCGGCCGTCGCGCTGCTCAGCTACTCCACCAAGGGCAGCGGCGGACGGCACAAGGATGCGGAGAAGGTGGTGGAGGCGCTGCGCGTGGTGCGTTCGCGCGCGCCGGAGTTGAACGTGGACGGGGAGTTGCAGGCGGACACGGCGCTGGTGCCTGCCATAGGCTCCTCCAAGGCCCCCGGCTCCACCGTGGCCGGCAGGGCCAACACGCTGGTTTTCCCGGATTTGACTTCGGCCAACATCGCCGTCAAGATGGTCGAAAGGTTGGGCGACGCGGCCGCCATCGGCCCGTTCATCATGGGACTGGCCAAGCCCGCAAACGACCTGAGCCGGGGCTGTTCCGCGGACGACATCTACAGCACCGCCATTGTCACTTGTTTGCAGGCCGCCGGCGCCGGACCAACCGGATAGGCGTAGCAGCCGATGTTGCCTTTTCGCCTGGTCTATCACCCCGGTTACGACCTGGACCTGGGCGACCACGTCTTCCCCTCGGCCAAGTACGGCCTCATCCGGGAGCGCCTGCTGGAAGAAGGAGCGGCCGGGCCGGAGGACTTCGTGACGCCCGCTCCCGCCGGCGACGAGGACCTGGCCCTCGCGCACGACCGGCTGTGGATTCGCCGCCTCCAGACGGGCACGCTGAGTTACGCGGAAATCGCCAGGCTGGAGATTCCGTATTCCCGGCGGATGGTGCGGGCCTTCTGGCTGGCGGCGGGCGGCACCATGCTGGCTTGCCGCCTGGCGCTGCGCGACCGCGTTGCCGTCAACATCGGCGGCGGCTTCCATCACGCCTTCCGCGGCCATGGGGAGGGCTTCTGCGCGATCAACGATGTCGCGGTCGGCATCCGCAGTTTGCAGCGCACCGGCAGAATCGACCGCGCGCTGGTCCTGGACTGCGACGTGCACCACGGCAACGGCACCGCCGCCATCTTCGCGGGAGACCGCAAGGTCTTCACCATCTCGCTGCACCAGCTCAACAACTACCCTCACGAGAAGCCGCCCTCGGTCATAGACGTCCACCTGCCCGACGAGACGGGCGACGAGGAGTACCTGTCGCACCTCCGCACGCACTACGTGGCGGCCCTGACCTTGCACCGGCCCAACCTGGTCGTCTACCTGGCCGGCGCGGACCCTTATTACCAGGATCAATTGGGCGGCCTGTCGCTGACCATGGGGGGGCTGCGCCAGCGGGACCGTTTCGCGGTGGAGATGGCATTGCGCGCCGGGGTTCCGGTCGCCATCACTCTGGCCGGGGGCTACGCGTTCCGCCTGGAAGACACGGTGCGCATCCACTGCAACACGGTGAAGGCAGCCGCCGACGCCGCGCTGGCAACGGCGGCGGCCGGCCCGCCGTGACGCCCGGTCACCTCGCCGCGGCGGACATCTCCGTGCCGAGGAGGTGGTCTTCGTAGGCGTAGTCCGGGGCCTTGTGGTCGTAGTGCCGCACGTACCAGCGGTAGGTCGCTTTCAACCCTTCCTGGAAGCCGGTGGGCCGGAAGCCCAGGACCCGCTGCGCCTTGCTGACCGCCTGAGTAATAGGCGGCAGATCGAAGTTCTGCCCGAAATAGAGCCGCGGTCCCGGGACGGCGCCGGCCGCGCGCAGGATGCGCTCCCGGGGGATGCGCACGACCTGCGCCTTCTTCGACGCCGCCCCGGCCAGCGCCTCCACGAGTTCGGTCTGGGTCACGGGACGCAGATTCGCAATATTGAAGGCGTGTCCGACGGCGGCCGGCGCCTCCATGACCCGCAGGCAGGCCCAGACGAGGTCCTTGACGTACACGAACTGCATGAGGCGGCGGCCGTCGCCGGGGACGATGATCGGGCGCTTGTCGCGCAGGCGGTCCCAGAAAAAAGCCTCGCGGTAGAACGGGTTGCCCGGGCCGTAGACAAACGGGGGCCGCAACGTCACCACCGGCAGGCCGGTTCGCTGGTGAAGCCGGAACAGCGCCCGCTCGCTCATCGCCTTGTTCCGGACGTAGACTTCCGGATGGTCGTCGGGGGCCAGCGCGTCGCCCTCGTGATGGTTCAGGCCGTCGCCGTAAGCCGCCACGCTGGACATGTAGATGTACCGTTCCAGCCGGTCTCCACAGGCCCGGGCCGTGGCCTCCACCATCGCGCCCGTGGTGCCGCGCTCCCAATCGTAGACGTTGTCGAAAACGACTTCGAACTCCCGGCCCGCCAGGACCCGGCGCATGGCGGCCGCATCGTTCCGGTCGGCCACGATTTCGGCCACGCGCTTGCCGAGGCCGTGCCCCGCTTTCCGGTGCAGAATGGTGACCTGGTGACCCGCCTTGAGCAGGCCGGCCACCAGAGGCCGTCCAATAAAGAGAGTGCCTCCGATTACGAGGGTGTTCATCGACTGCGGAGTTCAGAACTGCCTAGTCGTAGTACTCCAGGCCGAGGTGTGTGATCAGGTCTTCCCCCTTCATCCACCGCAGCGTGTTCTTGAGCTTCATCAACTGAATGAAGATGTCGTGTTCCGGGTAAAGGCCGGGCGCGGTCATGGGCGCCTTGAAATAGAACGAGAGCCACTCCTGGATGCCCTTCATCCCGGCCCGCTGCGCCAGGTCGAGGAACAAGACCAGGTCGAGCACGATGGGCGCGGCCAGGATCGAATCCCGGCACAGGAAGTCGATCTTGATCTGCATGGGGTAGCCCATCCACCCGAAGATGTCTATGTTGTCCCAGCCCTCCTTGGCGTCGCCACGCGGCGGATAGTAGTTGATCCGCACCATGTGGTAGTAGTCCTTGTAGAGCTGCGGGTAGAGCTCGGGTTGAAGGATGTATTCCAGCACCGAGAGCTTCGTCTCTTCCTTCGTTTTGAAGGCGCTGGGGTCGTCCAGCACTTCTCCGTCCCGGTTGCCGAGGATGTTGGTCGAAAACCAGCCGCGCAGCCCCAGCATGCGGGCCTTCAGTCCGGGGGAGAGGATGGTCTTCATCATCGTCTGGCCGGTCTTGAAGTCCTTGCCGCAGATGGGGAGCTGGCGCTCGCGGGCCAGTTCGGAGAACGCGGGAACGTCGCAGGTAAGGTTCGGAGCACCGTTGGCGTGGGGCACGCCCATTTTGAGGGCCGCATAGGCGTAGATCTGGCTCGGAGCAATCCCGGGATCGTTCTGGGCCAGTCCGCGCTCGAAGGCCTCCAGCGTCTGGTGAACCTCGGTGGGATTGTGGTGAACCTCGGTCGAGCCGCACCAGATCATGATCATCCGCGAGACGCCGGTGTTCTTCTGGAAGTCGCGGATATCCTGCATCAGCGCCTGGGCCTTGTCCATCTTGGACCCGCCCTCTTTCACGTGCGAGCCGTGCAGCCTTCGCACGTACTCGGGATCGAAGACCGCCTTCATCGGCTTGATGGCGGCCAAAGGAGCCTTCACCTTCTCCAGGTCGGACTTATCGAGCACCCCCGCCTTGAGGGCTGCCTCATAGATGTCGTCCTCGAAGATGTCCCACCCCCCGATCACCAGGTCATCGAGACCGGCGAGGGGCACGAAGTCCTTGATCCGGGGGCTCCTGCCCTCGGTGCGCTTGCCCAGCCGGATGGTGGCCATCTGGGTGAGTGAGCCGACGGGCTGGGCCCAACCTGCCTTGACCGCTTCAACCCCCGCGACGAAGGTGGACGTGACGGCGCCCATGCCCGGGATCAGTACTCCGAGCTTCCCCTGCGGCGGGGCGATTCTTACATTGTCTTGGGTAGGCAACGGCTTGTTTCTCCTTGGCTGGTCTCTGCTTTGGAGACCATTTGGACGAAATGTTATACTACCATTCTCGTGACTGACGGCGCGACGGCGAGCCTGGGAGCGATTATCGTCGACGACGAGCAGTTGGCCCGCGACGAACTGTCCTTCCTGCTCAAGGAATTCCCGGACATCGAGATCATCGGCACCGGCGCGAACGGCCTGGAGGCTCTGCGGCTGATCGAGAAACTGGAGCCGGACGTCGCCTTTCTCGACGTGCAGATGCCCGGACTCGACGGCCTAGGCGTGATCCGCAAGGCCCGCGAGAAGGGGTTCGCGCTGCCGCACTTCATTCTGGCAACGGCTTACGACCAGTATGCTATACAGGCTTTCCGTCTCGAGGCTCTGGACTATCTGCTCAAGCCCGTCGAGAGGGAAAGGCTCGCCGAGACCATCGAACGCGTCCGCCGGCAGCTCCAGGAGAAGCAGAAAGCGGGAGCGGCCGAGCCGGCGCCGGGCAGGCCGGGGCCGCAGCGCACCAAGCTCCTGGTCCGGAGCGGCAACCGCAGCTTCATCGTGGACGCCCGGGATGTGGTTTACGCCTCTATCGACGACGGGCTCATAACCATGGTGGCGACCTCCGTGGAGGGGCAATCGAACTACCGGACGCTGGAGGAGCTACAGTCCAATCTGGATCCGGATGTCTTCTGGCGCGTGCACCGGTCCTACCTGGTGAATATCAACCGGATCAAGGAAGTCATCCCCTGGTTCAAGTCCAGTTACCAGATACGCATGGATGACAAGAAGCAGACCGAGATCCCGGTCAGCCGCGTGCAGACCAAGCGGCTCCGCAGCCTCCTGAAGCTGTAATCAAACTGGTCTATACTACTCTGAGCCCGCGGAGGAAGCCGTGAGAAACGCCTTTGTTCTGACTCTGGCCGCCAGCCTGGCCGGCTACTGCCAGGCGCCATCCAGGACCACGCCGGCGCCCAACCGGCCGCCGCTGCAGCCCAACGCTTTCCATCAGTTGCCGCTCACTTCGGTACTGCCGAAGGGATGGCTGCTGGAACAACTGCGCATCCAGGCCAAGGGCCTCAGCGGACACCTCGACGAATTCTGGCCCGACCTGGGGCCCACGAGCGGGTGGCTGGGCGGAACCGGCGAAAGCTGGGAACGCGGCCCGTACTTTCTGGATGGGCTCGTCCCGCTGGCCTACCTCACCCAAGACGCGAGGCTGATCGCCAAAGTCAAGCGCTGGATGGATTGGACGCTCGACCATCAGCAACCTAGCGGTTGGATTGGCCCCGTCAAGAATGAGGACTGGTGGCCGAACTACGTCATGCTCAAGGCGCTGACCCAGTACCAGGAAGCCACCGGCGACGCCCGCGTCATTCCGCTCATGCAGAAGTATTACGCCTTTCAACTCAAGCACCTGGATGAGCGGCCGCTTAAGGAGTGGGCGATCCTTCGTTGGCACGACGGCGTTCTCAGCGTCCTGTGGCTCTATAACCGGACCGGCGACCGGAGCCTTCTGGACCTCGCGCGGAAGCTGCACGGCCAGGGTCACGACTGGGAAGCTCAGTTTGCGAATTTCCTCTACCGGGACAAGGTGACCCGGGCGGACGCCCATCTGGCGACCCACGGCGTCAACAATGCCATGGGGTTGAAGGCTGCACCCGTCTGGTGGCTGCTCACCGGGCAGAAGCAGAACCGCGACGGCTTCTACCGGATGTTCGAGATGCTGGACCGCTACCACGGGCAGCCCGCGGGGATCTTCGCCGCCGACGAGCACTACGCAGGGCGCGACCCCTCGCAGGGCACGGAACTGTGCGCGGTGGTTGAGGCTATGTTCTCCCTCGAGGTCAATCTGGCCATCCTGGGCGATCCGATGCTGGGCGACCGGCTCGAGCGCATCTCCTATAATGCGCTGCCCGCCACCCTTTCGGCCGATCTATGGGCGCACCAGTACGACCAGCAGGCCAACCAGGTCCTCTGCACCCTGGCTACGCGGCGGTGGGTCTCCAACGGTCCCGCCGCCAACATCTTCGGCCTGGAACCGAACTTCGGCTGCTGTACCGCCAACATGCACCAGGGCTGGCCGAAGCTGGCGGCCAATCTCTGGATGGCGACGCCGGACGGAGGACTGGCGGCCGTCGCCTACGGCCCGAGCGAGGTCTCGACCCTGCTGGCGGGCGGAACCGCGGTGCGGATTGAGGAACAAACCGATTACCCCTTCCGGGAGACGGTGTCGCTGGCCGTGAGGCCGGAAAGGCAGGTCAAGTTCCCGCTCGTGCTGCGCATTCCCGCGTGGGCGGATGGCGCCTCGGTCGCGGTGAACGGCCAAGCCATGAGCGGCGTTCAGCCCGGGCGGTTCTTCCGCGTGGAAAGGGAGTGGAGAAGCGGAGACAAGGTCGAAATCCGCTTTCCGATGCCGGTCCGGACATCCACCTGGTTCAACAACTCCATCGCCGTCGAGCGCGGCCCGCTGGTCTACTCCCTGAAGATCGGCGAGAGCTGGCACAAGATCCGGCAAATCGGGCCGGCGGCCGATTGGGAGATCTACCCTACGACGCCCTGGAACTTCGCTATAACCTTCGACGGGAAGACCCCCGCCGGGCAATTCCAGGTGCGGGAGCGGCCCCTGGGAAGCCAGCCGTTCAGCCCCGAAGGCGCGCCCGTGGAGATCCTGGCCCGCGGGAGGCGGTTGCCCTCGTGGCAGATCGTGGACGACTCGGCGGGCCCGCTGCCCTCCAGCCCGGTCCCCCCGCCTGCCCGGAATCTCCAGCCCGAGCAGGAACTCACGCTCATCCCGTACGGCTCCGCCAAGCTGCGGGTCACCGCTTTTCCTTACATGGTTCCGGTTGCGGCGCCGGCCGCCGCCAAGTGAGCCGCCGGTACGCCGAATCCGGCGTGAAGATGTTCCGCGCGCCGCAGCGCGGGCAGAGGTAGAAGAGGCCGCGGCGGTCCAGGTTGCCGGAAGGATGTCCCGCGCCGCAGCGCACGCAGACGTTGGCCCACGCGTCCGCTTCGACCGGATGGGGAATCTCCCCGAAGTACATGGCCCAGCCGTAGACCGAAAGCCTCGACCGCAGCACCCTGTCGGCCAGCCGCAGAAGGCCGCTGGCCAGAACCAGGACAGACTCGCTGCCGCCCCCGGCCAGCGCCAGTCTCCTCGGCGGGCGCCTCATCATGCTGCGCCGGTTCAGGAAGGTGAAAGAAGTCAGCAGAACCCTGGTCGCCACGTGCCTGAGCCCCGTGGCCCGTTCGATCCGCCTCTCGAGCGCCCTCGGGTCGGTGAAGCGGTTGACATGCCCGCCGCCCCGCCCCAGCCAACGATAGAGCCTGTCGCAAAGGCTGTTCGCATCCGGAATCGCAACGTAGAGGGCGCCCCTGCTCTTAACCACTCGCCCCAGTTCGTGCAGAACGCCGTCAAGGCCGGCGAAATGCTCAAGGCTATGGTTCAGGATCAGCGCATCGAAGAAGCCGCCCCGGAACGGGAGCGCGGCGGCGTCCGCCCGGACGAACGTCTCTCCGGCGGCGGCGCTTTCTTCCACGTCCACGCGGATTACGGCGGCCGGCGTCAGCGCCCTGTCGAAACTGCCGCTCCCGCTGCCGAGGTCCAGCAGGAACGCCCCCTCCGATAGTGAGCAAATGATCTCGTGCAACCGGGAGAGGCCTCCTGGACGGTCCTCCTGCTACTCCCCGATGATTTTGACCAGGACCCGCTTGCGGCGGCGGCCGTCGAATTCCCCGTAGAAGATCTGCTCCCAAGGGCCGAAATCCAGCTTGCCCCTGGTCACGGCGACCACCACCTCGCGCCCCATGACGGATCGCTTCAGATGCGCGTCGGCGTTGTCCTCGCCCGTGTTGTTGTGGTCGTATTGCGAGACCGGTTCGTGCGGGGCGAGTTGCTCCAGCCACTGATCAAAGTCGCGGTGCAGTCCGGACTCGTCGTCGTTGATGAAGACCGACGCGGTGATGTGCATCGCATTCACCAGTACGAGGCCCTCCTGAATGCCGCTGTCCGCCAGGCAGGACCGCACCTGCGGCGTGATGTTGACGAATCCCCGCCGGCTCGGAATCTCAAACCAAAGTTCTTTCCTGTAGCTCTTCATCCATGTCATATTGTAGGGGAGATGACGGTGGAATCCGGCGGCGCACCCCAAAAGGGCAAGAGAAGGTTCCCGGCGGCCGCCGTTTTCATCCTGGTGGCCCTCCTGATTGTGGCGGGCGGCTTCTGGTACCTGGACCGGCAGTCCAAGCGAATCACGCCGCCCAAGATCGTGCTGACGCCGGAGGCCAAAGCCTACACCAAGTACCTGAAGCTGGGCGAGGTTGAAATGAAGGCCACCGACGCCTACCTCAGGCAGACGCTGGTGGAGGTGCTGGGAAAGATCACGAATTTCGGCGACCGGGATCTGGCTTCCGTGGACATCAACTGCGTGTTCTACGACCCCTACGGGCAGGTGGTGCTGCGCGAGCGGGTCTCCATAGTCCGCAGCCGGCAGGGGGGACTGAAATCTGGGGAGACGAAGAACTTCCGGCTGGCCTTCGACACCATCCCGGAAAGCTGGAACCAGGCCCTGCCGCAACTGGTAATTGCGCAGATCGTCTTCAACTGACCTGGTGGGAAACCTGGACGAGATCAAGCGCGAACTGGCCGCGAAGGGGCAGGTTCACCTGCGGGTGAAGGTGACTCCACGCAGCGGGCGCTCGGAGATTTCCGGCTGGCTGGCGGACGGCACCATGAAGGTACGAGTCCAGGCGCCTCCGGAAAGAGGCAAGGCGAACGAGGAACTGCGCGCGTTGCTGGCCAGAGAACTGGGCGCCAGGCTTTCCCGCATCAGCGTGACCGCGGGAACCGCGTCGCCGCTGAAGACGGTGCTGGTAAGATCATAGAAGCATGAAAAAGCAGACCGTTCTCTCCTATATTGTCGATACCGGCATCGTGCCGATCGTGCGGGTGACCAGCGCCGAAGGCGCCATCCAGTCGATTGAGGCGATCTACCGGGGAGGAATCCGGGCGGCCGAGATCACTATGACCACTCCGGGGGCGCTGAAGGCCCTGGAGAAAGTCGCCGACAAGTTCGGGGATAAGATCGTGCTGGGCGCCGGCACGGTGCTCGACCCTGAGAGCATGCGGGCGGCGATGCTGGCGGGCGCAGAGTTCTTCGTGTCTCCCAACCTCCGCCTTTCCACCATCGAGATGGCCAGGCGCTACTCGAAGGTCATCATGCCGGGGGCGCTCACGCCGACCGAGATCCTGACCGCGTGGGAGGCAGGCGCGGACATCGTGAAAGTGTTTCCCTGCGGCAACGTGGGAGGGCCCAAGTACATCAAAGCCGTGAAGGCGCCGCTGCCGCAGGTCGAGATGATCCCCACCGGCGGGGTGAACCTGGAGACCACCGGCGACTTCCTCAAGGCGGGGGCCTGCGCCGTCGCCGTGGGCAGTGAACTGGTGGACGCCAAGACGGTGAAAGAGGAGCGTTTCGAGGTGATCGAGGAGCGCGCCCGGCAGTACCTGGCGGCCATCGCCAAGGCCCGCGCTGAAATGGCCGCGGCCTGATGCGGATGGCAGGCTCTGCCGCATGCTAAACTTGGAGGCCGGCTATGGCCATCAGTAAGGATCTGCTCGACATCCTGGTGTGCCCGCTGTGTAAGGCTCCGGTTGAGCTGAAGCAGGACGAAAACGCCCTTAAGTGCGTTCAGTGCAAGCGGGTCTATCCGATTCGGGACGACATCCCCGTGATGCTGGTCGACGAGGCCAGGATCGAAGAGTGATACGTTCCGCCGGATGGAAAGCGCTCTGGAGAGGACACCTCGCGGCGCTCGCGCGGCGGTGATCCGCCTGCGCTCGCTGGGGGATTGCATCCTTACGACGCCGGCCCTGGCGATTCTGCGCGAATACCGGCCGGACCTGGCGGTCGCCGTTGTCGTGGAGGACCGGTTCCGGCCGGTCTTCGAGGGGAATTCCGACGTGGACCAGTTGCTGCCCCCGAGCGTGCGTGAACTCCGCCGCTGGCGCCCCCACCTGTGCCTGAACCTGCACGGCGGCAACCGCAGCCTGAGACTGACCCTGCTGTCCGGCGCCGGGCTTCGTGCCGGGTTCGGCCACTACCGTGGCCGTTGCGCGTACAACGTGCGGATCCCGACGGCGCAGCAGGTGCTGGGGGTGGCCCGCACGACGCACACGGCGGAACAACTGGCCTCCGCCATGTTTCACCTGGGCGTGCCGCAACGGGAAATCCCGCCCGCCCGGCTTTTCGCCGAGAGGAGAGAGGCGTCCCGGCCATACGCGGTTCTGCACGCCACGGCCGCCGGACCTCCCGGAAAGACCTGGCCCGCCGAAGGCTTCCTGGCCGTGGCGCGGCGGCTGGCCCGGACGCACGGCCTGGAGCCGGTCTTCATTGGAGCGGCGGACGACGACCTCTCGGCCTTCTCAAGTTTCCGCCGTGTCGCCGGCGCTCCACTGGCCGAAGTCAAGTCCCTGGTCGCCGGGGCATCCATCTTCGTGGGCAACGATTCGGGTCCGGCGCACATGGCGGCGGCGTTCGGCGTGCCCGTGGCGGTTATTTTCGGCCGCAGCGACCCGGCAGTGTGGGGACCCTGGAAGACTGTCTCCGAAGTCGTAGCAGCCCGTGGACCCATCGAGAGCGTCTCAGTGGAAGAGGTGGAAGCCGCGGTGGACCGCCTGAGGACGGGGACATGAGGCAGATACTCCGGCTGCTGCGCTTCGTGCGGCCATACTCGCCGTGGCTGCTGCTTTCGGTGGTGCTGATGGTGGGAGTCGGCATCACGCACGCGTTGATGGCCAAGCTGATCGGCCCGGTCATCGACCGGGTGCTCAGCACCGCTTCCTCGGAGGCCCCCGTCCCTCTGCTCAGGGTCCCCTTCACCGGCGTCACGCTCTACCTGAACGACCTCGTGCCGGCCTGGATCCACAACGTCTGGACCATGATCGCCTTCGGCATACTGCTGGTCTTCCTGTTCCGGGGCGTCGCCGACTACCTGGGAAACTACCTGGTGAACTACGTCGGCCTTTCGGCGGTCACCGACGTGCGCCAGACGATCTTCGACAAGGTGCTGCGGCACGGCGCCGAGTTCTTCGAGGCGCACTCGACCGGCCGGCTGATGTCGTCGATCATGAACGACATCGAGAAGATCCAGGTCGCCACGTCCCACATTCTGGCGGACCTTCTGAGGCAGGGCTTCATCGCGGCGGCGCTGCTGTACATGCTGCTGGACACGGATTGGAAGCTGGCCATCGTCAGCCTGACGCTGCTGCCCTTTGTCCTGATTCCGACGGCCCGCATAGGCAAGCGGATCCGCCGGACAACGCGCCGGGCGCAGGACGACATGGCCGAGTTGAACCAGATCTTGCAGGAGACCCTGAGCGGGCACCAGGTGGTCCGGGCCTTCGGGGCGGAGGAGTACGAGTCCAGGCGCTTCCTCCACGCGGCCGCCCGTTTGCGTTCCAGCAACCTCCGCTACGTGGCGCAGCAGGCGCTGGCTTCGCCGCTGATCGAGTTCTTCGGGGCGCTCACCATCGTCGGCCTGCTGACCTACGCCAGAACGCAGATCAAGGCCGGCCAGATGACCGCGGGGGACTTCACCAGTTTCGTGGTCGCCCTGCTGCTGTTGTACGAACCGGTGAAGCGCCTCACCGGCATCTACAACATCTTCGAACAGGCGCTGGGAGCGACGCAGCGGGTCTTTGAGTATCTGGATCAACCGGAAGCCATCCAGGAACGCCGCGGCGCGATTCCCCTCAGGCGCTTCGAGAAGAGCATCGTCTATGACCGGGTATCGTTCCAGTACCCCAACTCTTTCAACGGGTTCCGGCTGGAGGAGATCGTCCTGGAGGTCCGGGCCGGCCACGTTGTGGCGCTGGTCGGGCCCAGCGGCGCCGGCAAGTCCACGCTGGTGCAGCTTCTGCCCCGTTTCTACGACGTCACCGGGGGCGCCGTGCGCATCGACGGGAGGGACGTGCGGGACCTGCAACTGGCGTCCTTGCGCCAGCGCATCAGCGTCGTTCCCCAGGAGACGTTCCTGTTCAACGACACGGTCGCGAACAACATCCGCTACGGCCGGCACGACGTCACCATGCGCGGCGTGAAGGAAGCCGCCCGCCACGCCCTGTGCGAGGAGTTCATCCTCCAGATGCCGCAGGGCTATGAAACGGTGGTCGGCGAGCGGGGCGTGAAGCTCAGCGGCGGGCAGAGGCAGAGAATCGCGATCGCCCGGGCGCTGCTGGAGAACGCCCCGATCCTGATTCTGGACGAGGCCACCAGCCACCTCGACAGCGAGTCGGAAGCGCTGGTGCAGGCGGCGCTGGCGGCTCTGA
Source organism: Bryobacterales bacterium (assembly GCA_020851555.1). Lineage (GTDB taxonomy): Bacteria > Acidobacteriota > Terriglobia > Bryobacterales > Bryobacteraceae > DTKY01. The sequence continues at coordinate 18,245 of JADZCM010000020.1, forward strand.
TGAAAGGCCGCACCGTCATTGTGATCGCGCACCGGCTCTCGACGGTCCGGCGCGCGGACGAGATTGTCGTGATGGACCAGGGGCGGATTTGCGAGCGGGGCACGCACGAGGAACTGGCGGCCAAGGGCGGCATCTATCAGAAGCTCTATGAGCTTCAGTTTCTGGAGGCTGGCAGGTCCATCGGCCAATGAGCATACGGAGCATGACCGGTTTCGCCCGCGTGCGGAAGTCCGGCGAGGAGGGCGACGCCGCAATCAGCGTGAAGAGCGTCAACCACCGGGGTCTGGACGTGCACTTCCACATGTCCGACGACCTCGCCGGGTACGAAGCCGCGCTCCGCTCGGTGGTCAAGCGCATGGCGCTGCGGGGCCACTTTCAGGTGCGGGTGAGCTTCACCCGCTCGCGCCCGGCCGCGGCCGCGTTGAACCGCGGCCTGTTGGCGGCTTATCTGGCCGCCCTTCGGGAAGCGTCGGCGGAATTGGGGCAGGAAGTCCGCCCGGACTTGAACGCCGCGCTATGCCTGCCCGGCATGCTGCGCGAGACCGCGGAGGAGCCTGACGCGGCGGCGGAGCAGTTGCTGGTGTCCGCGCTGGAGGAGGCCATGGCGGCGCTCAACGCCTTCCGCGAGAGAGAAGGCGCGGCGCTTGCCGCGGACTTGGCCATGCGCGCCAGAGCCGTCGCCGAAGCGGGAGACCGGCTGCGGGAGCTGCGGGCGCGCGCGGTGCCGGCTTTCGCGCGCCGTCTGTCGGAGCGGCTCTCCGAGTTGCTCGGCGGTGCGGCGGTGGAGCCGCAGCGCCTGGCGCAAGAGGCCGCCTTGCTGGCGGACCGCGGCGATATTGAGGAAGAACTCACCCGCCTCAAGGTCCACGCCGCCCAGTTGTCGGAACTGCTTCGGGTTGGAGGCGAGGTGGGGAAGAAGCTGGACTTCCTGCTCCAGGAGATGGGCCGCGAAACGAACACGATTCTGTCCAAGACCACCGGTCTCGGCGACGCCGGTCTCGAGATTACGGACGTGGCCCTGGCCGCCAAGTCGGAAATCGAGAAAATCCGGGAGCAAGCGCTGAACCTTGAGTGAGTCCGGCGCTGCCGCACTGCCACGCACGGGGAGCCTTTTCTCCGCCCTCCCGCAACTCCGGCGGCGCAGACCCATGTGCGGCAGGAAGTTGCATTTGGTCCGGCCGTACGGTATTCTTTCCTTCAAGGACATGCCGGCGGAAGGCGCCAAAGCTGCAATCAGAAGGTCGCTTGAGGCCTCCGCCACACGTCTGGTCAGCCCTCTTTTCCTGGTAGTCGTCATTATTCGGGTCACCGTAGGCGCCCCCGCCTGAGGGTCCTAAGAGAAATTCTCAAGGGCCACCGGCGGGGGGAGTAAGCCTGAAGCGGTGGCCCTTTTTGCTATGTGGGGCGTGACGTTTTCGGCCCCGCTGTTTTGGAAGGAGGAGGAGGATGATGTCGACGTCGAGTCTCGTCAGCGGCGCGCGGATGCTGCTGGAGTGCCTGGTCCGGGAGGGCGCCGAGTGCATCTTCGGATACCCGGGCGGAGTCACTCTGCCGCTCTACGACGCCATGTACGATCACCCCATGCGCCACGTACTGGTGCGGCACGAGGAAAACGCCTGCTTCGCCGCGCAGGGGTATGCGATCGCAACCGGCAGGGTCGGGGTCTGCTGCGCGACCTCCGGACCGGGCGCCACGAACCTGGTAACCGGTTTGGTAAACGGATTGATGGATTCCACGCCCATTGTGGCCATCACCGGGCAGGTTGCCAGCAAGTTGATCGGCAGCGACGCCTTCCAGGAGGCCGACACCTTCGGCATCACCCGCTCCTGCACGAAGCATAACTACCTGGTCAAGAACCTGGCCGACCTGCCGCAGATCATCCACGAGGCGTTCTACATCGCCGGCTCCGGCCGCCCCGGCCCGGTCCTGGTGGACATTGCCAAGGACGTGTTCAGCGGGCAGTCACGCTACGCGCCGGTCTCCGCGATTCATCTTCCCGGATACAAGGTTCCGAGCGACGGGCACACCGGCCAGATCCGCCGCGCCGCCCAGATGATCTGGGAGGCCCGGCGGCCGATCGTGTACGCCGGAGGCGGGATCATCTCGGCGGGCGCGTCGGCGGAACTGCGCCGCCTGGTGGAGTTCGTCGATATTCCGGCGGTGTGTACCCTGATGGGACTCGGAGGGCTCCCGAGCGAACATCCCAACTTCATCAGCATGCCCGGCATGCACGGCAGCTACGCGGCCAACATGGGGCTGACGCAGACGGACCTGATTATCGCTCTGGGGGTCCGTTTCGACGACCGGGTCACCGGACGGCTGTCGGCCTTCGCGCCCCACGCCAAGGTGATTCACGTGGACATCGATCCCTCCGAGATCGGGAAGAACCGGATCCCGGAACTGCCGATCGTCGGAGATGTGCGGCGCGTGCTGGAGAAGCTGAACCAGATCCTGGCCGAAACCGCCCCGGCCATCTCCACTCAGAACGCGGCCGCCCGGCGGTCGTGGTGGCATCAGATCCGGGAGTGGCAGGAGCAGTATCCGCTGAAGCCGGTCATCTCCGAAGCCGAAATCAAGCCTCAGCACGTCGTGAGCGAGATCGACCGGCTTTCGGGCGGTAAGGCCATTGTCACCTCCGACGTGGGTCAGCACCAGATGTGGAGCGCCCAATTCATCCGCTTCAACGAGCCGCGGCTCTGGATCAACTCGGGCGGCCTCGGCTCCATGGGCTTTGGCCTGCCGGCCGCCATCGGCGCGCAGTTTGCCCGGCCTGACAAGCTGGTCTTCGCGGTGGTCGGCGACGGCGGTTTCCAGATGTCCATCCCCGAACTGGCGACACTGGTGAACTACGGCCTTCCCGTCAAGGTCGTGATCCTGAACAACGGGTATCTGGGGATGGTCCGTCAATGGCAGGAACTCTTCTACAACAACCGCACCTGCGCGGTCGAACTGGAGGGCTTCCCGGACGTGCAGAAGCTGGCCGCGGCCTACGGTTTCACCGGGAGAACCGTTGAGAAGCCTCACGAACTGGCGCCGGCGCTCCAGGAGGCCGTGGATGATCCGGGTCCATACCTGCTGAACGTCCGGGTCTCCCCGTGCGAGAACGTGTTCCCGATGGTGCCCGCCGGAAGCGGGATCAGCGAGATGGTCGTGGGTCCTCCCCAACCGGTTCTCGTGCCCAAGTAGAGAGAAGGAGCGGCAAGTCCATGCTTCAGGTCATTTCATTGCTCGTCGAAAACAAACCCGGCGCTCTGATGCGGATCACCGGAGTGCTTACGGCCCGCGGCTACAACATCGAGAGCCTGACGGTAGCGCGGACGCTGGATCCCGCCCTCTCGCACATGACCATCGTGGTGGACGTGGATCCGTCGCTCCGGAGCCTGGTGATCAAGCAAATGATAAAGCTGATCAATGTGTTGCAGGCGTCAGATCTCACCGAGAGCCGGGCCGTAGCCCGCGAAATGGTCCTGGTCCGGGTGAAAGCCCCGGTGGACCGGCGGACGGCTATTCTGAAAGAGGCGGAGATCTTCGGCGCCCGGGTCATCGACTCCTCGGTCGAAGGCTTCGCTCTGGAAGCGACCGGCGATCCGGAGAAGCTGGACGAGTTCATCGATGTCATGCGGAGTTACGGCGAACTTGACGCCACGCGGTCCGGCCTGGTCGCGATTTCACTGGAAGGCAAAAAGCCGCGGCTTTCACCCCCCGTCCCCACGGGGTCCGGTGTTGAGAAACTGGAACAGAAAACGGGAGTCCCCAATGGCTAAGCGCTACTACGAAAAAGACGGAAATCTGAATCATCTCAAGGGCCGGACCGTGGCCATCATCGGATACGGCAGCCAGGGTCACGCGCATGCGCTGAACCTGCGCGACTCCGGCGTGAACGTGATCGTGTCCGAGCTTCCGGACACGCCCAACTGGGCCAAGGCCAAGGCCGCGGGCCTCCGCGTGATGGCCGCCGCCGAGGCCGCCGCGGAGGGGGATGTCTTGATGATCCTGGTGGCCGATCACCACCAGGCCGGGCTTTACAAGGAAGCCATCGCCCCCCGCATGGGTCCCGGCAAGACCCTGATGTTCGCGCACGGATTCAACATCCACTTCGGACAGATCGTCCCTCCCAAAGAGGTCGATGTCTCGATGATCGCCCCCAAGGCGCCGGGACACCGCGTCCGCGAGCTGTTTACGGAGGGAGTGGGCGTGCCGGCGCTGGTCGCGGTACACCAGGACGCCTCCGGCAAGGCGCTGGAGACCGCCCTGGCGTATGCGCTCGCCTTGGGCTGCCTCAAGGCGGGAGTAATCGAGACGACCTTCAAGGAAGAGACCGAGAGCGATCTGTTCGGCGAGCAGGCGGTCCTGTGCGGCGGTTGCAGCGAACTGATCCGCGCGGGTTTCGAGACCCTGGTGGAAGCGGGCTACGCGCCCGAGATCGCCTACTTCGAGTGCCTCCACGAACTGAAGCTCATCGTGGACCTGATCCAGGAAGGCGGGCTGGGCTACATGCGCTTTTCCGTGTCCGACACCGCGGAATACGGCGACTACACCCGCGGGCCGCGCATCGTCAACCAGCAGACCCGGGAGGAGATGCGCAAGATCCTCTCCGAGGTCCAGTCCGGCCAGTTCGCGCGCGAGTGGATCGAGGAGAACAAGAGCGGCCGGAAGAACTTCCTGGCCATGCGCGAGGCGGCCCGTCACCAGCCCATCGAGGAGGTCGGCCGCGAACTGCGCGAACTGATGACTTTCCTGAAAAAGAAGAAGGAGGCGGGCGTACCGCAGGAGTAGCCCGCCGCGGAACCTATGAAGATTTTTACCCTGGACACGACGCTCCGGGACGGTACGCAGGGCGAAGCCGTCTTGTTCACCGTGGAAGACAAGCTGGCTATCGCGCTGAAGCTCGACGAGCTGGGCATTGACTACATCGAAGGCGGCTGGCCCGGCTCCAATCCCAGGGACAAGGAGTTCTTTGCCCGCGCCAGGGATCTCAAGCTGAAACGGGCCCGCCTGACCGCCTTCGGATCCACCCGCTTCGCCAAGAATCCGGTGGAGCGGGACCCCAACGTGCTGGCGCTGCTGGAAGCCGGCACCCCGGCGATTTCGATCTTCGGGAAGACCTGGGACCTGCACACGCAGCGCGCCCTGGGAATCAGCGAGGAGGAGAACCTCAAGCTGATTTCCGAAACGGTGGCGCACCTGAAGGCGCACGGCCGGGAAGTGATCTTCGACGCCGAGCACTTCTTCGACGGCTACCGCTCCAACCAGGCCTTCGCCCTGCGGGCGCTGGAAGCGGCGGCCAGGGCGGGCGCCGACGTGCTGTGCCTGTGCGACACCAACGGCGGCACTCTTACGGGCCGGCTCGTCGAGGTCGTCGCCGAGGTGCGCAAACGCTTCGGCGGAATCATCGGAATACACTGCCACAACGACTCCGACGTGGCGGTGGCCAATAGCGTGGCCGCCGTGGAGCAGGGAGCGACTCACGTCCAGGGTTGCCTGAACGGGTACGGCGAGCGCTGCGGGAACGCGAACCTGTGCTCGATCATCGCCAACCTGGAGCTGAAGTTGGGGCACACCGTGGTCGGCCCCGAGAATCTGGTCAACCTGACCAGCGCGGCCCGTTTCGTGGCTGAGCTGGCCAATCTCCAGATGCGCAATGATCAGCCCTACGTCGGCCACAGCGCCTTCGCCCACAAAGGCGGCGTCCACGTGAGCGCGGTCCTCAAGGATCCGGCCACCTACGAGCACATCACGCCGGAGCGGGTCGGCAACCGGCAGCGGGTCCTTCTCAGCGACCTCTCCGGGCGCGGCAACATTCTCTACAAGCTGAAGCAGCACGGGCTCACGGACCGGCTCAGCGAAGCGGGGCGGCGGGAACTGCTGGAACGCATCAAGCACATGGAATACCTCGGTTACGAGTTGGAGGCCGCCGAGGGGACTTTCGAGCTGCTGGTCCGGGAAGCGCTTCATCCCGGCATGCAGTTCTTCGAGCTGGTCAACTTCGAGGTGACCACCAAGATGGGGGGAGCGAAGGGTTCGAGGAGCGTTGCCTCCGTCACGGTCAAGACCACCGACGGCATCCATTCCGCGACGGCGAGCGGGCACGGGCCGGTGAACGCTCTGGACCTGTGCCTGCGCCAGTGCCTCTCCAGTCTCTACCCGTCCATCTCGGGGGTGCGCCTGGTGGATTACAAGGTCCGCGTGCTGGAACCCCGCAAGGGCACGGCGGCCAAGGTGCGGGTCCTCATCGAGTGGACGGACCATCACCGCAGTTGGACCACGGTCGGGGTGTCGGACGACGTGATCGAAGCGAGCTGGTCGGCCATGGTGGACGCCATCCGCCTGGAGCTGATGCGGCTGATGGAAAAGGATGAGAGCGTCGAAAAGACCGTCGAAGACTACTGTTGGGGGGTGTAGTGGGGCGGCTCGGCACGCCGGTCCCGGCGCAGATTGAAGCCCGGCCTCACACGCGCTAGGTATGCGTTTCTTCCGCCTGGGTTTTCCGCAATCCCCCCGCATCCTCCTGGTTGAGAGCGGTTCGCGGCGCCTGCTGGAAGGAGTCATACCTTACCTGCGCGGCCATTTTGGCAGCCAGGCGCCGCTGGAACTGCTCACCTGCTACGCCGGGAAGCCCGCCGGCCTCGGGGAAGGATCCGCGGTCTATCAGACCCACCATCATCAGGGCAGGAAGGCCAGGAAACGCCTCTACCGGACGCTGGCCGAGAACGGAGTCGGCGTGCTGGTCATCCTCTGCTCGGCCGAGCCGATCATGACCAAGTGGAAGTGGGCGCTCGCCCTGAACCTGCCGGCGCGTGTTCTGGTGGTGAACGAGAACGGCGACGCTTTCTGGCTCGACAGAACGAACTGGAAAACAATCCTGCATTTCGTTCTCTTCCGGGCCGGCCTGACGGGAGGCGACGCGGTGCGAACCCTCACCCAGGCGCTGCTGTTTCCCCTTACGCTGCTGTATCTTCTGGTTTACGCGGGGGCGATTCATCTTCGCAGAAAGGTGCGCGTATGAAAGCCATTCAGGTGTTCGAGCCCGGCGGCGTGGAAAAACTGCTGCTGGTGGATGTGCCGGAACCGGTTCCGGGAGAGGGCCAGGCTGTGGTGCGGATTGCCGCGATCGGCGTCAACTACATCGACACCTACTTCCGAACGGGGTTGTACAAGTCCGAGACGCCGATCTCGATCGGCATGGAAGCGGCGGGGGTGGTCACGGCGACCGGCCCGGGCGTGACGGAGGTCAAGGCCGGGGACCGGGTCGCCTACTGCATGGAGCGAGGCTCCTACGCCGAGTATGCATCCGTCGCCGCCTGGCGGCTGGTGAAGATGCCGGACGGGATGGCCTTTGAAACCGCGGCCGCCGCGATGCTGCAAGGCATGACGGCGCACTACCTCGCCCACTCCACCTATGCCCTGGGGCCCTCCGACACGGCCCTGGTTCATGCGGCGGCCGGCGGGACCGGGTTGCTGCTGGTTCAGATGGCCAAGATGCGCGGCGCGCGCGTCATCGGGACGACCTCGACTGCCGGCAAAGCCGCGCTGGCCCGCGGGGCGGGGGCGGACGAGGTGATCCTTTACACCGAGAAGGACTTCGAGGCCGAAGTGGGGCGGCTCACCGGCGGGCGGGGGGTGGACGTAGTTTACGACTCGGTCGGAGCCTCCACGTTTCTGAAGAGCCTTGGATGCCTGAGGCCGCGAGGAATGATGGTCACCTTTGGTAACGCCAGCGGACCGGTCCCAGCCATTGAACCGCTGCTGCTGAGCCAGAAGGGCGCCCTCTTCCTGACGCGCCCGATACTGACATACTACGCTGCCAACCGGGAGGAATTGCTCCGGCGCGCCTCGGACGTTCTCGGTTGGATCGTTTCCGGGAAGCTGAATCTGCGCATCCACAGGGCATACCAGCTCCGCGAGGCCGCCCAAGCCCACCTCGACCTGGAGAGCCGCACAACCTCGGGCAAGCTGCTCCTGATCCCGTGACCGAACGTGAATACGCCCGGCGCCGGGCAGCGGCGCGCGAGGCGCTCACCGCACGCAGGCTGGACGGGTTGCTGGTTTCGTCGCCCGCGAACCTGCGCTATCTCTCTGGGTTCACGGGAAGCAACGCCCTGCTGGTTCTGCTCGCGGACAGGGCGGTGCTCTTCACGGACCGGCGCTACACCCTCCAGGCCTCCGGCCAGACCGGGTGTACGGTCAGAACGGCATCCGGCTCGCTGTTCGACGCCGCCTCTAAGTGGTTGCGCACAAACAGGATAAACCGTCTCGGCTACGACCCCGGACAACTCTCGCACGCATCCTGCCTCCGGATGCGAAGCGGCGCGGCGCGCCTTGTCCCCGCCGCGGGCGTTGTGGAGGAGTTGCGAATGGTCAAGTCGCCGGGGGAGATCGAACTGATCCGGCGCAGCGCGGGCATTGCAGCACGGGCCTTCGCCGGCTGCCTCCGGCTGATCCGTCCGGGCATCACGGAAGTGGAACTGGCGGCGGAACTCGACTACCGGGTGAGGCGGCTGGGAGCCGAGGGAGCGGCGTTCGACACCATTGTGGCGTCGGGCCGCCGGACCGCGTTCCCACACGCGTCTCCAAGCGCCAAAGTGCTGGCGTCAAATGAGATAGTATTGATAGATATGGGAGCGTTGCGGGCCGGATATTGCAGCGACATGACCCGCACTGTCTTCCTGGGAGCTCCGGCGGCCCGGTTCCGCCGGCACTACCGGGCTGTCCTGGAAGCGCAACTTGCCGCGGCCGACGCGGTCAAGGAGGGAGTGTCCGCCGGGGCGGTCGACCGGGCGGCGCGAAAGGTGCTGCAAGCCTCCGGTCTGGGACCCGCGTTCGTACATGCCACCGGGCACGGGCTCGGCCTGGAAATCCATGAAAAGCCCCGATTGGCCCGCGGCGAAAAGACCCTGCTCAGGGCAGGCATGGTAATCACCATCGAGCCTGGCGTATACTTGCAGAAGTTCGGAGGAATCCGGATCGAAGACACGGTGGCGGTTACCCGGAACGGCTGCGAGATACTCACTCCTACCTCGAAGGAACTGTTGACAATCTGAGCCGGCAGTCAGGCTCCCGGTGATTCATGACAATTGACGAAATCCGTGAGTTGATAAAGGTGGTAACTGAGACGTCGGTGGCCGAGCTGGAAGTGCAGCGCGGCGAGAACCGCGTGCGCATCGTGCGGTCTCCCGCCGGCAGCGTGCAGCACTTTGTGGTTCCCGGGGTTACGGCCCCCTTCGCCGCCCCGGTGGCCGTGCACGCCGTGACGGACGCCCCCGCCGTCGAAGTGGATGCCGGGCTTGTAGCGGTCAAGAGCCCCATTGTGGGCACGTTCTATGAGGCCCCGTCGCCGGGCGCTCCCCCGTTCGTGAAGGTGGGGGATACGGTTCATCCGGGCCAGGTGTTGTGCATCATCGAGTCCATGAAACTGATGAACGAGATCGAGGCGGACGTGGCGGGCGTGATCTCCTCCAAGCTGGCCAGCAACGGCCAGCCCGTGGAGTACGGAGAGGCGCTGTTCACTATTCGCCGTTCCTAGCCTCCACCGGCGCCTGAGAGATAATGTTCCGGAAAATCCTTATCGCAAACCGCGGCGAGATCGCCCTGCGCGTCATATGCGCCTGCAAAGAACTGGGCATCCGCACCGTGGCCGTCTACTCCGAGGCGGACCGGCACAGTCTGCACGTCCGCTTCGCCGACGAGGCCGTCTGCATCGGACCGGCCAAGAGCGCCCGCAGCTACCTGGATATCCCCGCCGTCATCAGCGCGGCGGAAGTCACCGGGGCGGACGCCATTCATCCCGGCTACGGCTTCCTGAGCGAGAACGCGGATTTCGCCGAGGTCTGCGAGATCTCCAACATCCGCTTCATCGGCCCGCCGCCCGACGTGACCCGCCTGATGGGCGTGAAGGACAAGGCGCGCGCCGCCATGGCGCATGCCGGCGTGCCCACCCTGCCCGGATCCGAGGGCGTCGTGGCGTCGGCCGAGGAGGCCCTTTCCATCGCCGGCGGGATCGGCTACCCCGTGATCATCAAGGCGTCGGCGGGAGGCGGCGGGCGCGGCATGCGCATTGTCCGGGAGCCCGCGGATCTGCCTCCGCTCTTCACGCAGGCCCAGCAGGAGGCGCTGGCCAGCTTCTCCTCGCCCGACGTCTACCTGGAGAAGTATCTCCCCGCGCCGCGCCACATCGAGTTCCAGGTCCTGGCCGACAACCACGGCCGCGTGGAGGTTTTCTGCGAGAGAGAGTGCTCCATACAGCGCCGGCACCAGAAGCTCATCGAGGAATCGCCCTCGCCGCGGGTGACGCCCGAACTCCGGCTCGAAATCGCCTCCAAGCTCGCGGAAGCGATGCGCGCCGTCGGCTACACCAACGCCGGCACGGTCGAGTTCCTCATGGACGAGGAGGGGAGGCTCTATTTCATCGAGGTCAATGCGCGCATACAGGTTGAGCACCCCATAACGGAAATCGTTACGGGGATCGACCTGGTCAAGGGGCAACTGCTGCTGGCGGCGGGCGAGCGGATGCCGGCGGTCGTGCCGCAGTCGCCGCTGGCGCCCCGCGGGCACGCGATCGAGTGCCGGATCAACGCTGAAAACCCGGAGACGTTCGCGCCCTCGCCCGGACGCATTACGGCCTTCAACCTCCCCGGCGGACCCGGCGTGCGTGTGGACACCGCGGCGCACACCGATTGCGTAATCCCGCCGTACTACGACTCGCTCATCGCCAAGCTGATCACCTCCGGCCGCAGCCGGGCAGAGGCCATCGCGCGCATGAACCGGGCTCTGGAGATGTTCGTGGTGGAGGGAATCCACACCTCGATCCCGCTGCACCAGCGCATACTCGCCGATCCGGACTTTCAGGCGGGCTGCTTCGACACGACCTTCGTCAACCGCTTCCTCCGGGAGAATCAGCGGAACGCGGCCTCCAAGGCTTAGAGGGTTCTCTGCCAGGGGCGCCTGCCGCGGCCTTCCGGACGCGGCTCCAGTACCACCACTTGCGGCGGCCCGCGGGAAGCTCCGGGTCGCGCGCCTGGGCAACGGCGCAGGTGAACATGTCGAGGCAGCAGGGATCCAGGCGCATGCCCTTCACGCGGCAAAGCCTGTCGTAAAGGCGCTGCGGGTCCTGCCGGGCGAGTTGGCCGGTGTTCCGGACGCCCAGCCTCTCGAAATCGGCCAGGGCCGCTGGCCCGACGCCCTCCAGGTCCCGCAGCCGCCTGAGCTCCCTCCGCTTCATGGCTCCCGGCGGCGCTCCTTCATTTTCTGAGGCGGTGGTCTTCAACCGCGGGCATCGGAACAAGCGTACACATCTCAAACAGCCGCGAGTGCGCGCGGACGCCGATCCGATCCGCGAGTGATATGCGATAGTCGACTTGCCCCGGCTGGCCCGCGGCACGCGCTTCCGCGCGGACCCCGGTGGTCACGGGAAGGTTCGTGGTGGCGATGAGCGGCTTCTGGTTGTTGCAGCGGTAGGTCACGACCGAGGTCACGATATCCTCCACCCACTCGGTCACCCGGTGCGCGCCCAGGTCGTCGAGCAGCAGTATGTCTGTCTCCAGGGCCGAGCGATAGGCTTCGCGGTCGCTGGCGCCGGAGCTCTGGTCATAACTGGCGCGGATCCGGTCGAGCAGGTTCTGGTAGTCGCAGAAGATACCTTCGTGGCCCTTGGCGATGAGCGCTCGCAGCGCGGCCACGGCCAGGTGCGTTTTGCCTGTGCCAACACCGCCGGTCAGCAGTAACCCAGGCCGGTCCAGCGCCAAGGGGTAGTCCTCGACGTATTTCGTCACCATGGCCTTGACGTGACGCAGGCCCGGGTGCCCATAGTCCAGGAAGGTGCCGAACCAGGCGTTTAGGTAGTTCTGCGGGATGGCCGCTTTCTCGGTCAGCCGCCGGGCGCGGTCCTCGCCCTGGCATTCGCAGCGGTCGGCTCCCGAGATCCCCTCACGCTCTACGATGAGCCAGCCGCTTCCGCCGCACTTGGGGCACGCCTGCTCCAGCATCCCTCTCATGATAGACCGCCGCCGGCGGCGGCGGAAACCGGTCCGGGACGACCCGGATTCGCCCCCGGTGTTACGCTGGATGGAAGATGGCGGCGAAGAGCATCAAGGGATCGCTCCGGGAGCGTGGCGTTCGCCTGACGCGGCAGCGCAAAGTGCTGCTCGACCTGATCGACAAGACAGGACTGCACCTGGACGCTGAGCAACTGTACGCGCTGGCCAAGCAGCAGGACTCGAAGATCAACCGGGTAACCGTCTACCGCACCCTCAACCTGCTCAAAGACATGGGGATGGTGGACGAACTCGACCTGATGCACTGGAGCGGCGGCCAGCACTACTATGAGACGCGCCTCAAACAGGAACATGCGCACGTCATCTGCCTGCGCTGCGGCAAGGTGGAGGAGTTTTACGGCGAGCCGCTTCAGAAGATCCGCCGCCAGGTGGAATCGCATTTCGGGTTCCAGGTCCTCATCGCCCGCACCGAGGTCGGCGGATATTGCCCGCATTGCCGGCGGCTGCGCTCCCAGGAGATACATACGGCCGCCGGGAAGGTCCGTCAGGACAGCGCCGTCCGGGGCCGGCGGCGTTCGGTCCGGGGGAAAGGATGAATCCGTCCCCGGCTCAGACTCCGGCTGAAGGCGCGGCGCCCGCCTGGCTTGTTCTCCACGAGCCCGGCGGCGGCCGCAGAAGGGTGAACATCGCCCCGCTGCCATTCACGATCGGACGCCAGGCGGCCAACCAACTGGTTCTCCGCGATACCAGGATCTCCCGGGTGCACGCACGGATCGTGGCCGGCGAGGAGGGTTACCTGATCGAGGACCTGGGAAGCCTCAACGGCGTTTTCGTCAACGACGAGCGGATCTCGTCGCAGCGCCTGTGGCCTTCCGACCGGATCACGTTCGGCGTTGCCGACTCCTACCGGCTGGAGTTCATGCACGAAGAGCCGACGCTCCAACGGATCGCGGAGCGTGTTTCCACCCCCGCCGGGCCCTGCGACAACCTCCAGCGGCTCAACGCCGTGGTGGAGCTGGCCCGCTCGCTGGAAACGTCGCTTTCCACGACGGACCTGTTGTCCTCCCTGGTGGACGCGGCCCTTTCCATCACCGGGGCCGAGCGCGGCTTCCTGCTGCTCCGGCAGGGTGAGCGCCTGGAGATACGCGTGGCGCGCGATAGCCGCGGAGGCTTCCTGCCGCCCGAGGACCTGCGCATCCCGACGTCCGTGATCCAGGAAGCGCTGAACCGCCGCAGGGAACTGCTCTCCATGCAGTTCGATCCGTTCTCGCCCCAGGGCGAAGTTCCCGAGGGCACCGTCGCCGAACTGGATCTGCGCAGCGTGGTGGCGGTTCCTCTGGTGAAGATCCGGGCGGGCGCCGGCGACATCCAAGGGCAGACCGCCGGCGTGCTGTACATGGACACGCGCCAGGTGGGGCTCGACCTGGCCGGCGGCAACCGGGAGATTTTGCAGACACTGGCGCTCGAGGCTTCCACCATTCTCGAAAACGCGCGCCTGCTTGAAGGAGAGCGCGCGCGGCAGCGCCTGGAGGAGGAACTCAAGATCGCGCGGGGCATTCAGGAGAGCCTGCTGCCGAGGCGGCTGCCGGATACGGGGTGGCTGCGCGCGGCCGGCCGCAGCATCCCTTGCCACCAGGTGGGCGGGGATTACTTCGACGTGCGGCCGGTCGGTCCCGATGCCTGGGCGCTGGTGAACGCCGACGTCTCGGGTAAGGGCGTCAGTTCGGCGCTGCTGGCTTCCCTCCTCCAGGGACTCTTCCTGGCGCTGGAAACCGGCACTTCCCCCGAGGCGGCCCTGGCCCGGCTCAACGCCTTCCTGCTGGAGCGAACCGAAGGCGAGAAGTTCGCCACCATGTTCCTCGGGATTCTCCGGCGCGACGGCGCGCTCAGCTACGTGAATGCCGGGCACGGCGCCGGACTGCTGGTGCGCGGCGAGGGCGGCTGGGAGCATCTGCACGCCACGGGACCTCCGGTCGGCATGCTGGAAGAAGCCGTCTACGAAGCGGCCGAGACCCGGCTTCTGGACCACGACAAGCTGATTCTGCACACGGACGGCCTGACCGAAGCCGAAAATGCGGACGGGAACTTCTTCGGCGAAGCCGGCATACGCCGGGTCGCCCGGGCTAATGCGCGAGCCTCCGCGCAGGGTCTGTTCGAAGCTCTGGATTCCGCACTCGCGGAACACACCGGGGGCTCTCTTCAGAAAGACGATATCGCCTTCCTGGTGATCGAGTACCGCACGGAAGAGAACTGAATGCTGCCCTATACCCTGGCCATCCTCCTGGGGGCGTTTCTCCTGTTCCAGGTGCAGCCGATCATGGCCAAGGTCATCATGCCGTGGTTCGGCGGTTCCGCCTCCGTTTGGGCGGCCTGCATGCTGTTCTTCCAGGTATTCCTGCTGCTGGGCTACATCTACGCTCACCTTTCAATCCGCTTTCTGCGGCCGCGAGCGCAGGCCCTGCTGCACGGGGCGCTGCTGGCCGCCAGCCTTTTGCTTCTGCGCATCGTGCCGGACGCCGCGTGGAAGCCCACGGGCAGCGACAACCCGGTGCTGAAGATCGCCACGCTGCTGGCGGCCGGCGTGGGCTTGCCGTACTTTCTGCTCGCCACAACCGGACCCCTGATGCAGGCGTGGTACGCGCGATCGCATCAGGCCGCGCTTCCCTACCGGCTCTTCGCAGTCTCCAACTTCGGCAGCCTGCTGGCGCTGGTTTCCTACCCGATCCTGGTGGAACCCAAATTGGCCACCAGCCGCCAGGCCCTGGTTTGGTCGCTGGCTTACGGGGTCTTCTGCCTGGCCTCGTGCTTTTGCGCGTGGCGGAGCCTGAAGCCCGCACCGGCAGCGGTTGCATCCCTTCCGGCAGCCGGGAATGAGGAGATCGGGCCCTCCGTCTACGCGGAGGCTCAGACCGCCACGCCGGACGGCATCACCGCGCCGGCCGCCGGGCACGGCCCGGCAGGCGAAGCTGAGCCGGAACCGGAGCCGGCCATCCAGGAACCCCAGGCGCCGCCCTGGCATGCGTACGTCCTGTGGACCCTGCTGGCGGCCTGCTCCTCGACCTTGCTGCTGGCGGTGACCAACTACGTCTGCCAGAATATCGCTCCGGTCCCCTTCCTCTGGATCCTGCCCCTGAGTCTCTACCTGATCACGTTCATCCTGGCGTTCGCGCACGAGCGCATCTACCAGCCCGGCATCTTCCTGGGGCTCCTCGCGCTGGCGCTGAGCGCCATGACTTACGGACTGGCGAAGTTCGACGGCGCCACCGAGTTGCTGCACGTCGTCCCGCTGTTCACCGCCGCCCTGTTCATCTGCTGCCTGGTGTGTCACGGCGAACTGGCGCGGCGCAAGCCCCACGCGCGCTACCTCACCGGCTTCTACCTCGCCATCGCGCTCGGGGGGGCGCTCGGAGGCATCTTCGTCGGCGGGTTCGCGCCCTACATTTTCAGCGGGTATTTCGAGATGCCGCTGGCCGTGTTCTTCTGCGCCGCTCTGGGACTGTGGATCTACCGGAAGGCCCACCGCGGAACGTACGCCGGCTGGGCGTTCCTGACCATCGTCCTGGCTCTGACGCTGTACGTCCAGGAACGCGACGTGGCGCGCCGGGCGCGGTTCATGGGCCGCAATTTCTACGGCGCTCTCCGGGTCACCCAGGATGGCGACCTCAAGGATCCCTTCGCCACCCGCACGCTGGTCAACGGCACCATCACGCACGGCGTGCAGTACCTCTCCGAGCAGCGGCGGCGATTCCACACCACTTACTATGGCGCCGGCAGCGGGGTTGGACTGGCGATCCGGAACACGCGGCGGTCGTCGCAACGGGTGGGCGTCATCGGCCTGGGCACCGGCACCATCGCCAGCTACGGCCGGCCAGGGGACTATTACCGTTTTTACGACATCAACAGCCTGGTGGTGGAGGTCGCGCGGCGGGAGTTCACCTACCTGATGGACTGCGAGGCGAAGGTGGACCTGGCGCTCGGCGACGCGCGCCTGTCGCTGGAGCGCGAGCCGAACCAGGATTTCGACGTTCTCGCGGTGGATGCTTTCACCAGCGACATGATCCCGGTCCACCTGTTGACCATCGAGGCGTTCCGCACCTATTTCCGCCACATCAGGCCGGACGGCGTGCTGGCGGTTCATGTGAGCAACCGGCATCTGGAACTTGAACCCGTGGTCCAACTGGCTGCGAACGCCCTGGGCAAGGTCACCCGGCTGGTCGACACCAGTGACGGCGACGACCTTGTGTACGGCGCCACCTGGGTGCTGGTCTCGGCCAACCCGGGGGTTTTCAGCGCCCCGGACTACAGCCCGTACAGCAAACCGATCCGGATCAGGCCGGGTCTCCGGCTGTGGACGGACGACTACAGCAACCTGTGGCAGATCCTACAGTTGCGGCCATGAAGGAAGGGCCGAAACCAGGGCCTCCGCCGCGCCGGACGGCGGTTGCCGCGGTCATCGAGCGCGACGGACGGGTCCTCATCTGCCAGCGAAGCCGCCACGACAGCCACCCCCTGAAGTGGGAATTCCCCGGCGGGAAGGTGGAGCCCGGAGAGACTCCTCGTGCCGCCCTCGAACGCGAGCTTAAGGAAGAGTTGGCCATCCAGGCGCGCATCGGGAAGGAGCTTGAGGCCCTCAGCCACCGGTATCCGGGCCGCGCCCCCTTCCGCCTGCGCTTTTTTCGGGTGGCGGAATTCAGCGGCGAACCCGTGAACCGGATCTTTGAGCGGATTGTGTGGGAGGAACCCGCGCGCCTGCCCCAATACGATTTCCTGGAGGCGGACACGGATTTCGTGCGGCGGCTTGCGCTAGGATGGCCTCATGGCAAAAGGTAGCTCCGCCTTGTTCGAGGTCCAGTGCCCCTGCTGTCAGGCGGCCCTGAAGGTTGATCCCGTCACCCGCGCCGTTATCAGCCACAAGGCAGCCGAGAAGCCACGCACGGTGGAGGACATGGACGCCGCCATGAGTCTGTTCCGCGGCGAGGCCGCGCGCCGCGAGGAGGCGTTCCGCAAGTCGGTAGAGGCCCACAAGAAATCGAAGGATGTGCTGGCCGCCAAGTTCGACGAGCTGCTCAAACAGGCCAAGGAAAGCCCCGACACGCCGCCGCCGCAGCGCGACATCGACCTGGATTGATCGTTCTCAGCGCCGCCGCCGGCCCGCGGCGGGCCGGGACAGGCCGCCGGCCGCCGCTCACCGGGGCGTCTTACTGTTGCGATGCGGTCAGGGCCTGGTCCAGGTCCCACAGAATATCGTCGATGTCCTCCAGTCCCACGGACAAACGCACCATGTCGGGCGTCACGCCCGCCGCCGCCTGCTCTGAGTCGCTCAGTTGCTGGTGCGTGGTGGAGGAGGGGTGAATGATGAGACTGCGGGCATCGCCCACGTTGGCCAGGTGGCTGAACAGCTTCACGTTGTCGATGAGCTTCTTGCCCGCCTGGTAGCCGCCTTTGATTCCGAAAGAGAACACGGAGCCCGCGCCCTTGGGGAGGTACTTCTTGGCCAGCGCGTGGTATGGGCTTGACTCGAGCGACGGGTACTTCACCCACGCCACCAGCTTGTGACGCTCCAGGAACCGGGCCACGGCCAGGGCGTTCGAAACATGGCGCTCCATCCTCAAACTCAGCGTCTCGATGCCCTGTAGGAACAGGAAGGCGTTGAAGGGGCTGAGGCAGGGGCCCAGGTCGCGCAGGCCTTCCACTCGGGCCTTGATGATGAAGGCCAGGTTTCCGAAAGTCTCCGAGAACTTGAGCCCGTGATACGACCGCGCCGGTTCGTTCAGTTGAGGGAACTTGCCCTTGGTCCAGGGGAACTTGCCGCTGTCGACGATGATCCCTCCAATGCTGGTGCCGTGGCCGCCTATGAATTTCGTCAGCGAGTGCAGCACGATGTCGGCGCCGAACTCGATGGGACGGCACAGGTACGGCGTTGCGAAGGTGTTGTCGACGACCAGCGGGATGTTGTGCTCGTGAGCAATCCGCGCGGCGGCTTCGATATCCAGGACGTTGCCCCTCGGATTGCTGATAGTCTCCCCATAGAGGCACTTGGTCTTGGGGGTGATGGCCTTGCGGAAGTTCTCCGGGTCGTCCGGGTCGACGAACTTGACGTTCAACCCCAGTTTCCGGAAACTGACTTCAAACTGCGTATAGGTGCCTCCATAGAGCGTGCTGGCAGCAACCATCTCGTCGCCGGTCTCCAGCAGGCTGCTGACCGCGATGAACTGCGCCGCCTGTCCGCTCGAAAGCGCCAGCGCCGCCGCTCCGTTCTCCAGCGACGCCACCCGCTCCTCCAGCACGCCGTTGGTCGGATTCATGATCCGCGTGTAGATATTTCCAAATTGCTGCAACGCGAAGAGCGCCGCGGCGTGCTCGGAGTCCTTGAAAAGATAGGACGACGTCTGGTAGATAGGCACGGCCCGTGCGCCGGTGGTGGGCTCCGGTTGATAGCCGGCGTGCAAAGAGCGGGTATTGAATCCCAGCCCGCGTTCTGGGGTCTGTTTGTCAGCCATTGTCTCTCACTTGTCCGCCCTCTGATTTACACCGGTGGGAACGGATAGGAACAATCATCTCATACCAGATCGGATTTGTCCAGTTTGCAGCGTGTGCGCATCCCGGCTTCACCGCAGACGATTCCCGAGACGTCCGCTCGTCTTTTTGGGGTCAGCGTTTATAGCCGATCTTGCGAAGCAGGTCGTGCCTCCAGGCCACATCCGCCTCGGTCTCGACGCCTTTGGGAGACGCTCCGTCCACCACGCCGAGCACACCCCGCCCCTGCGGTGTTTCGGCGATGATCACCTCAACCGGATTAGCCGTGGCGCAAAAGATCGAGCAGACCTCGGGGACCTCCTTGACCCGGCCGAGGATGTTGATCGGGTACCCGTCCTTGAGCGCGATGACGAAGGTATGGCCTGCTCCGACCGCCGAGGCGTTGCGCGCGGCTACCTGCTTCAAGGCCTCGTCGTTGCCGTCCACCCGCGTCAGGCACGCGCCCGACGCCTCGTTGAAGGCGATGCCGAACTTCATGTGCGGCACCGTCCCCACCAGGGCTTCGTAAAGATCCTCGACCGTCTTGATGAAGTGAGTCTGGCCGAGAACGATGTTGCCGCCCTCCGGGATCTCCAGGGGGATCGCTTTGAGTTCCATGTGGATTCTCATACCACAACGGGCCGTATCGTTACAGCGGATTCAGGCCGCACCCCCCTCCACCTTCCCCGTCCGGTCCCGCAATCACCCGGCTGACGGTGAAGCGCTCCTGCCGGCGGCGCCGCCGCGTTCCACGCGCGGCGGCCGTCGGCTAACATCGTAGGTCGGGCATGCGAGTGCTGCTGGCGATCTTCGTCGTCGCGGTCGCGCTGATCGTCTACCTTTACGAGGATTCGGCGCACTCCACCTATCCGCCCGGCATTCTGGCGCCCGAGGAGCCGTCGCAGTTGAACCTGTCGGGCGGCGTCCCCTGGCGGCAGGGCAAGTTCCTTTACACCCCGCGGGCCGAGTTCTCCATGCGCGCGCGCGTGCTTTCGACCAAGCGGTACTGGTTTGACGGCGCCTCGGCCGTCTCTCCCGTCGATTTCGCCGTCGGCTGGGGCCCCATGTCGGACCAGGCGGTCATCGACCAGATAGGCTGCGCCCAGACACAGCGCTCGTGCCGCTACTGGCCCAAAGGACGCCAGTTCCCCTTGAGCGCCGGCGAAATCGCGTCCCACAGCGCGAACATGCACATGATTCCCGCGGACAAGGAGATCGGCAAGGCGTTGCGCGACGTTCGCCGCGGCGACCTCATCTCGCTCGGCGGATACCTGGTCTCCGTTTCAGGCGAGAACGGCTGGAAATGGGACACCTCGCTCAGCCGCACGGACAGCGGGAACGGCGCCTGCGAGATCGTCTGGGTCAAGCGGCTGGAGAATCACCGGCGCCGCCGCTGATCCGCGTCATCCCCCGCTGGCGCGCCGTGAACGTCCCGGGCGCTCTTCCTGCCGCGGGTCAGTCGAACCAGGCTGTGCCGGGCCGCACCATCTTCCGGCACGCGGCGTCGTCCATCTCCAGGCCGATGCCGGGCCGGTCGGGGACGGTGATGTGGCCCTTCTCGATGATCTCGCCTTCTTTGACGTACTGACGCCACCTGGTCAGCCTGGGCGCCGGATGGCTCCAGTGCCATTCCAGGACCAGCGCGTTGGGGATCGCCGCCATGACGTGGCAGGAAGCCATGGTGCCGATGGGCGAAGCCTGGGCGTGCGGCGCCATGGGGATGTAGTAGGTATGCGCCATGTCCGCGATCTTGCGCGCCTCGAGCAGCCCTCCGCACTTCTGAATGTCGGGCATGATGATGTCCACGGCGCGCTTCTCAAACAGTTCCCGGAAGCCGTGGCGCAGGAACACGTTCTCCCCGGCGCAGATGGGCGTGTGGGTGGACTCGCGCACGTCGCGCATGGCATCCACGTTCTCCGGGGGCACGGGCTCCTCGATCCACAGCAGACGGAACGGCTCGAGCTCCTTGGCTACGCGCTTGGCGGTGCCGAGGTCGTAGCGGCCATGCATGTCCACGGCGAGTTCGATGTGGCGGGGGAGCGATTCCCGCATGAAGCGCACCTTGTCCACCATGTTGTCGATTTCCTGGTTGTTCGCCGTCCAGTTCACCCGGTCGAAGCGCGCCGGGTCCGCGCCGTCGTCGATGTCGATCTTGGTGGCGGTGAAGCCCATGTCGACGATCTGCGAGATGTACTTCTTCGCCTGCGGGTCCGCGCGAGTGTTGGTGCCGGAATCGCAGTACACGCGTACCCGGTCGCGCACCTTCCCGCCCATCAACTGGTAGACGGGCAGTCCCACCGCCTTCCCCGCCAGGTCCCACAGCGCGATCTCGACGGCGCCCAACGCGGTCACGTACTGGCCCGCCTGGCCTCCGGCGAAGATCCCGGAGGTGCGGATGCGCTCCCAGATGGCTTCGATGTTCAGGGGATTCTGCCCGATCAGGAAGTTGCGGAAACCTTGAATAATCGCCGCCGCGCCGCTCACCGAATCCACACCCTCGCCGTTGCCGAAGATCCCCTGGTCGGTGTAGATGCGGACGTGTATCCCCTGCGTGTAGGCGGTCTTCACGTCGGTGATCTTCAGCCTCGGACGCTGGCCGGGAGTGGTCTGCGTCTGAATGGCCGCGGACAGGCCTTGCAGGCTGAACAGGCCGGCCAATCCGCCTCCGGTGCTGTGAAGGAATGCTCTACGATCCATGTGGCTGCTCTCCTTGATGGCCTGCGCTCTGGCCGGATGCAGCGATTATACACTGGGCGGCCGGGACGAAGAGCCGCCCGGCGGCCTCCGGTCCCCCGCTTCGCTCGCGGGAACCGCCGTGAAGCCGTACACTTGAAGCGTAGAGCCTGGTGCCGGTCAACGATGGTTGAAACCGGAGGAGGATAACCCTATGAGAACTGCCAAGAACCGGCGCGAGTTCCTGCTGGGCGCCGCTTTATCCCTCACCGCCGCCGGCGTGGTTTCCCGGCCCGCCGCCGCGGCCGCCCAGCGGCGGATGAAGATGGACCTGCACACCGGCAATATCGGGGTGAAGGCCAACCTGCAACAGCAGATGGAATACGCGGCCAGGTACGGCTTTGAAGCCTTCGACCCGAACATCAACGAACTGGCTGCGCTCTCGGATTCCGCTCTCAAACAGATGCGGGATGAGATGGCGGCCAAGGGCCTGGCGTTCGGCTTTGTAGCGCAGTCCGTTCCCGTCGCGCAGCCGGACGAGAAGTTCTCCGCGTGGTTGAAAGAAAGCCTGACAGGCTGGGCCGCCGCCATGCAGCGGGCCGGGATGACGCGTTTCTGCACGTGGCTATCGTCCTCGGACCCGCGCCTGACCTACCTCCAGAATTTCAAGCTGCACGCGCGCAGGCTCTCCGAGGTGGCCGCGGTGTTGGGAGACCACGGCATCTCCTTCGGGCTGGAGTACGTCGGCCCCAAGACCTCCTGGTCCAGGGGCAAGTACCCCTTCATCCACACCATGGAATCGATGAAGGAACTGATTGCCGAGACGGGGAAGCCTAACGTCGGGTTCCTGCTCGATAGCTGGCACTGGCACTGCGCGGGAGAGACTCCGGCCGACATCCTCACGCTTAAGAACACGGACGTCGTCGGCGCTCATCTCAACGACGCCCCCAAGGACGTTCCGGTGGACCAGTTGCGGGACGGCCAGCGGGAGATTCCCATGGCCACCGGGGTGATCGACACGGCGGGCTTCGTCAACGCGCTGAACCGCATCGGCTACGACGGGCCGATTGCCGCCGAGCCTCTCGGCTCCAGCGTGCGGAACCTCCCGCCCGAGGAGTCGCTGGCGCTGGTCGCCGCGGCCATGAAGAAGGCCATGGCCCTCATCCAGTAGCGCTCCGCGCGCAACCGGAGACCCGGCGAACCGGCCTGGGGGCGCACATTCGAACTGCCTGGCCGTGCCGCTACTCCGCGTTCCAGCGGAACCGCCACACCGCCAGCAGTCCGAACAGGCCCGCGCACAGCGTCATCCACGCCGCCGGCGCCAGGGCTGCGCCGAGGCTGTACCCACGCCAGATCACTCCGTCCAGCCCGTCGACAGCCCAGCGTGTGGGTATGAATTGCGTCACCTGTTGCAGCAACGGCGGGAAGATGAAGGACGGCACCCACGCCCCACCCAGCATCACCGCCAGCAGCGTCACCAGAATCGCGATGCCGCGCGCGGCCTCCGGCGTGTTGCCGATGGCCGCAATCATCAGTCCGAACGTCGCGGTCAGAAGCGAAAACGCCGCGCACACGACCAGGAACCCCGCCAGGTTCTCGATCTTCACCTGGAACACCAGCCGCGCGAATCCGAACATGACGCACAGAATGACGAAGCTGATCGCGGCCGCACTCGCCGCCCGGCCCGCCAGCAACGTCCCGCGGCTGAGCGGAGCGGCCCGCAGCCGGCTCCACAGTCCCCGCTGCCGCAAATAGAGCATTCCAACTCCGGTATCGATGCCGAAAAAAAGCAGAAACTGCACCGCCATGCCGGCGAACGAATGCGCGTAGGCGTTGTAGGCGACACCCTGCCGCAAGGTGACCGCCTCGTCCCGCATCGTGAACGGCATCGAGAACCCGCGCGCCGCCGGCTTACCCGGACGCGCGGCGGTAACGGCGGTCAGCTTTCGCGCCCCCTTGAGCAATTCCATCAGCGGCCCGCGCACGTCGGAGGGCACGTCCGGGTCGCTCTCGGCGTCCTTCAACGCCTGCTCGATGTTGCCTCGGTCCGTCATCGCCGCCTGGCTTACCGCTTCCATCGCCGCGCCGGTGACGATACCCTTCACCATGCCGGCCTCGGTGCCGCGCGTCGGGTCTTGGTGAACCACGATCTCCGGCTTGTTGCCGTTGCGGAACAGCGCTTGCGCGGCCAGGGAGCCAAAGCCGCGCGGGATGTGGAGCGCTACCGCCGCCTTGCCCTTGCGCACCGTTTCGCGCGCATTGAGAAGCGTCTCCGGCCGCACGTCGAGTGTTTCCTCCGCGCCGAGTTTGGCGCCGATCGCGCGCGACACGGCGCTTGCGTCCTCGTCCACCAGCAGCACGGAAATCCGGCCCTGCTGTCCCGAGCGCCCCATCGAATCGAAGATGTAGCCGAATAACGAAGCGATGGCGATGGGGACAGCGACCGCCATGAGCACCGCCCGGCGGTCGTTCAGGAAGATCAGGAAGTCCTTGCGGATCAGGGCGGGAAGCGGGCTCCTCATGGGTCGCGCAGACTCCTTCCGGTCAGCATGAGAAACACGGACTCGAGGTTGGCGCGCTCGCTTGCCACGTGGCGGCAGGCATGACCCTGTGCGGCCAGCCAGGCGAGCACGCCGGGCACGTCGCGCGTCAGGTCCGTGACGCTGACCTTCACCGTGTCATTCACCCGCTCGATGGTCCGGATCCCCTCTTTTCCACGCAGCCCGTCGAGAACCAGCGGCCGCTCCGGCGTCTCCAGTTCAAGCGACACCATGTTTGTCGCGGGCAGCAGCCGGTACAACTCATCCGGCGTGCCCGAGGCCATCACTTTGCCGTGATCCATGATGGTCAGCCGGTCGCACAACCGCTCGGCCTCTTCCATGTAGTGCGTCGTGTAGAGCAGAGTCTTGCCCCGCGCTTTGAGCGCCAGAAGGTTGTCGAAGATCGCGTTGCGGCTCTGCGGATCAACACCCACGGTTGGCTCGTCCAGCAGCAGCACCTCGGGGTCGTGCAGCAGCGCGGCGGCCAGGTTCAGCCGCCTTTTCATGCCCCCGCTGTAGCGGCTCACCCGGTCGCCGGCGCGGCCGGCCAGTCCTACCAATTCCAGCGCTTCTTTCATCGCCCGGTCGAGGGCGCTGCCGCCGGCGCCGTACAAGGCGCCAAACAGCTTCAGGTTCTCCCTCGCCGGCAGTTCGTCATAGAGCGCCAGTTCCTGCGGCACCAGCCCGATCTGCCGCTTCTCCGGCGGCGCTCCGTTGACGCGGACCTCCCCGGCATCGGGCACGGTAAGTCCTGCGATCATCGAAACCGTCGTGGTCTTGCCCGCCCCGTTCGGCCCCAGCAAGCCGATGATCTCGCCCGACCCGGCGCTGAGCGAGAGGCCGTCCACCGCCGTCAGCCTGCCGAAGGACTTTTTCAGGTGGGATACTTCCAGCATTTGCCAACACACATTTACGCACACCGGGACCGGAGCGTTCCACAATTCTGGCCTCCGAGCCCCACTTCTCAGTTGCCGCACACGCCCCTGCGTTCCTCCGCCGGCGCCGCGGCGGCGCCTGGCACGCGGGGAGACGGAACCACTAGTGTTGTGTCTCACAAATAACTTGACAATGCGCCGATCTGCCCGCATACTGGATGTACCATGTGGAGCGTGGCCGAGCCCTTGGCGTTAAGCGCGGAACAGAGGCGTACTTTGGACACCTGGA
>JADZCM010000021.1 GCA_020851555.1 Bryobacterales bacterium
CCAGCGAATGGATCTGGGTCACCACCTTGCCGTTCCAGCAAGTCCCTACCGCGCGAGTCGTGGCGCTGGGCCACCAGCGGTGGGACATCGAGAATCATGGCTTCAACGAGCTGGTGAACGGCTGGCACGCTGATCACGTCTTCAAACACGAACCCCACGCCATGGAGTGCTTCCTGTTGATGGCCTTCCTGGCGTTCAACATCTTTCAGGCTATCCTCAGCCTCAATCTGAAGCCACAACTCCGCCAAGGCCGGACGCGGGCCTTCTGGGCCAGCCTGATGGCTGCCGAAATCTACCAGGAGGTATTCCCCGCCAGCCTGTCGCCCTGAGCTGGCCCGCGGTCTTCGTGGAGTTGCCATCGGCGTAACTCGTTGGTCCATCTCTGCCAGGAACCCTCACGGATTCCAGAGCCGGAGTGTGCCGGCGTAGCCCCTCGGCGCCTCGCCTGTCCCCTCCCTCGGCTTCCGATCCCGCCCACGAATCTCCGCCGCTCGACGCAAACCCCGTAAGCCTCTCCTCCCACGCCTGTTCCCGCTTGGCCGGTGCCCTGGTTGCGGAATCGCTGTATTCCGGCGGGCTTTGTTGACATCAAAGTGCAGTTGCATTATTATTGCAAATATGAGCCGGAGCGGCGATGCTTCAACCGGAGCCGATCTCGAGCGAATCTGCCGCGAGCACTCGCTGCCGCTCACGGCGCAGCGGCGGATCGTCTTTGAAGCACTGGCGGCAAGGCCCGTTCACCCGACCGTGGATGAGATCTGGGAGAAGGTGCGCCGGACCATGCCGGAGATCTCCCGTACCACGGTCTACCGGATCCTGGAGACCTTCACGCGTCTTCGTGCGGTCCGGAAAGTCAGCCACCCCGGCGCCGTGACTCGTTACGAAAGCCGGACCAGCCGGCACCACCACCTTTTGTGCCTCCGCTGCGGCCGGATGGAAGATCTGGATGACCCGGCCCTGGACAGCCTGGCTCTTCCGGGCAGGGAGACCGGGTTTCGTGTAGAGGACTACTCCATTCAGTTCCGAGGGCTGTGTTCCCGATGCGCCGGTCCGCCCCAACCGCGGCCGCGCAAGCGTGGGCCCACTGCCCATCGGGGGAAGAAACCGGAGAGGCCGCGCTGATGAGCGATGCCCAGATTCAGGAGGAAGCGTATGAGCGATAAGAAGTTGACAACGGCGGCCGGAGCACCGGTCGTGGACAACCAGAACCTCATGACCGCCGGTCCGCGCGGCCCGGCCCTTCTCCAGGACGTGTGGTTCCTGGAAAAGCTCGCGCACTTCGACCGCGAGGTGATTCCGGAACGCCGGATGCACGCCAAGGGTTCCGGCGCGTATGGCACTTTTACGGTAACCCACGACATCACGAAATACACCAAAGCCAAAGTATTCTCCGCGATCGGCAAGAAGACCGAGGTGTTCGTTCGTTTCTCGACGGTGGCCGGCGAACGCGGCGCCGCCGACGCGGAGCGCGACATCCGCGGCTTCGCCATCAAGTTCTATACCGAGCAAGGCAACTGGGACCTGGTCGGCAATAACACCCCGGTCTTCTTCCTGCGGGACCCGCTCAAATTTCCGGATCTGAATCACGCGGTGAAGCGCGACCCGCGCACCAACCTTCGCAGCGCCCGCAACAACTGGGACTTCTGGACGTCGTTGCCGGAAGCCCTGCACCAGGTCACCATCACCATGAGCGATCGCGGCATTCCGTACTCGTACCGTCACATGCACGGGTTCGGAAGCCACACCTTCAGCTTCATCAACGCGGACAACGAGCGCTTCTGGGTCAAGTTCCACCTGCACACAGAGCAGGGGATCAGGAATCTGACCGACGCCGAAGCGGAAGCGATCATCGGCAAAGACCGGGAGAGCCATGGGCGCGATCTGTACGAAGCCATCGAGCGCGGCGACTTCCCGCGGTGGACGATGAAGATTCAGATCATGCCGGAAAAGGAAGCGGCCGGCTGCC
This sequence comes from Bryobacterales bacterium, assembly GCA_020851555.1. GTDB lineage: Bacteria > Acidobacteriota > Terriglobia > Bryobacterales > Bryobacteraceae > DTKY01. Next base: position 1,967 of record JADZCM010000021.1, read on the forward strand.
CGTACAACCCCTTCGATCTGACGAAGGTATGGTTCCATAAGGACTATCCGCTGATCGAAGCCGGCGTGCTGGAACTGAACCGGAATCCCGAGAACTACTTCGCGGAGGTCGAGCAGGCCGCGTTCAACCCGGCCAACATCGTGCCCGGAATCGGCTTCTCGCCGGACAAGATGCTCCAGGGACGCCTCTTCTCCTACGGCGACGCACAGCGGTACCGTCTGGGCGTCAACCACATGAGCATTCCGGTGAACGCTCCGCGCTGCCCGTTCCACAGCTATCATCGGGACGGCGCGATGCGCGTGGACGGCAACAGCGGCGGCACGCTCGGATACGAGCCAAACAGCTACGCCGAGTGGCAGCAACAGGCGGAATTCAAGGAGCCGCCGCTCAGCATTGAAGGCGCGGCGGACCATTGGAACCACCGCGAGGACGACGATTACTACTCGCAGCCCGGCCTGCTCTTCCGGCTGATGAAGCCCGAGCAGCAGAAGGTTCTCTTCGAGAACACGGCGCGCGCGATGGACAATGCGCCGAAAGAAGTAAAACTGCGGCACATTCTGAACTGCTCGAAAGCCGACCCGGCCTACGGACAGGGCGTTGCCGCCGCGCTGGGCATTCCCATGAGCGAGGTTGCGTAGACCCGGCAGCCTGGCGCCGCGAAGGGGAAGCCCCGCTGACGGGCGCGCCGCCTGCGCCGCCTACAACAGGCCGTAGAGCGGCTTGAGGCTGGGATAGAGCGAGCGGTACACTTCGTGGCCGCGGCGGTATAGCTGTGATTCGTGCGGGCGGGGCGTGACGGAATCCACTTCCCGGATCACCGCCCGGCACACCTCGGGGACCGAGGCGTAAACGCCCGTCGCAACCATGGCCAGGAGCGCAGCTCCGTAGGCGGATCCCTCCTGGGAGGCCAGCGTGACCACGCGCTTGCCGAATACGTCGGCGAAAAGCTGCCGCCAGAAGGCGCTCTTCGCGCCCCCGCCCGAGAGGCGCACGGAGTTGGCCGGCGCGCCCATCTGGTCGATGATGTCCAGGCAGTCCTTCTGGCTGTAGCAGACGCCCTCCAGCAGAGACCGGATCAGATCGGCGCGGGTGTGCTTCGCGGTCAGTCCGATCCATCCGCCGCGCGCCGCCGAATCGAGGTGCGGGGTGCGCTCCCCCATCAGGTACGGCAGCCAGAAGAGCCCGCGCGCGCCGGGTTGAGCGGCGGCGGCCTCGGCGGTGAGCGCGTCATAGGAGGTTCCGGGCGCGAGCTGGTTGCGGAACCATTGCAGACTGAGGCCGGCGCCCTGTGTCACTCCCATGACGTGCCATGCGTCCTTCACGGCGTGACAGAACGTGTGGACGCGTCCCGCCGGATCGTAGTTCGGCCGGTCCATGTGCGCGAAAACAACCCCCGAAGTGCCCAGGGTGCAGGAGACGGCGCCCGGTTCGACGATGCCGTTGCCCACGGCGCTCGAAGCCTGGTCGCCTCCCCCGGCGGCCACCGGCGTGCCTTCGGCCAGCCCCGTCAACTCCGCCGCGCGGGAGGTGACCTGCCCCGTCACCTCGCTGGACTCGTGAACGCGCGGGAGCAGAGCGCGGTCGAGCTTCAGCCGGTCGAGCATCTGGTGCGACCAGCGGCGCAACACCACGTCGAACAGCGCCGTGCCCGAAGCGTCGGAGACGTCCGACGCGTACGCCCCGGTGAGCTCGAAGCGGACGTAATCCTTGGGCAAAAGCACCATCCGCGCGCGGTTGTACGACTGCGGATCGTTGTCGCGCACCCACAGCAGCTTGGGGAGGGTGAAGCCCGTAAGGACGGGATTGGCCGTGTAGCTCAGGATGTTGTCCTTGCCGATCAACTGGTTAATGCGGTCCACCTGAGGCTGGCTGCGCTGGTCGCACCAGATGAGGGCGGGACGGACGACCTTCCCCGCCTCGTCCAGCAATACCAGTCCGTGCATCTGGCCGGAGAGACCCACGCCCTTGACCTTCTTCCCGCTGACTTTGGAATCCGTCAGAACGCCCCGGATGGCCTTCTGGGCGGCCTGCCACCAGTCTTCGGGACGCTGCTCGGCCCACAGGGGGCGCTCCATGCGCATCTCTTCGTGCGGGGCGGTGACGCCCCCTTTGATCCCGCCCTTCTCGTCCACCAGCAGCGCGCGCGTGCCGCCGGTTCCCACGTCCACACCCATCCAGTACATGTGCTCTATTCCTCTTGAGGCCTCGGGGGCTGCTCGGTCAATTGCTCCTCAGGCAGCGGCTCGGGCGTCTCGAAACTGATCGTCGCGTCGGCCGCGAACTTGCGATACAGACGAAACTCCACCTCATTCTTGAACAGGGCGCGTGCCTCCCGCATGCGCATCACCGCCCGCAGCGGGAGCATGTGCTTCTGTTCGCCGATCTCCGCATAGTCGTAATCCAGCGTACTCGAAACCTGCTGGATGGGGAAAGAGGGGGGCACTCCATCGGCCTCCAGGGTGATGCGGGTGACCATGCCGGTCTCCTGGTCCACGTAGATGAGGCCGTGGTAGCCGGGCGTAACGCGGTTCCGCTTCTCATACTCGATGGTCCACTTGGAGCGGGCCTGCTCCACCTTGTAAGTGAACACGTGCATGCGTCTGCCCCGCAGCGTGGCCCAGCGCTCCCATCGGAAGGTGGTCTCGCTGGACCTCTCGAAGATCTCCCGCATCATGCTGCCGAACTCGCCCTGTGAAATCGCTCCGCCCACGGCCTGGTAGGGCATGTCGGTGTAGCGCCCGTTGACGGACACCAGCTTGTAGTCCTCCTTCTGCTCGAAGTAGCTCAGGCGGGCGGTGAGCGTATCCTCGGCCTGCCAGAATTCCAGGCCCGCGGGATCGACGTAGCGGCGCGTGACCTGCGTGCAGATGAAGTCGGGCAACTGGTGCGTATAGTCGAGCGCGTACTCGCGCGTGTCCTCCAGGACCTTCTTCCACTCCGCCGGGCTGGGGGCCGGAATCTCCGGCGCCGCGGCCTGCGGAGACGCCGCGCGCGGCTCGGGGAGGCTGCTGGAGGCGGCCTGGAGCGCGCGCAGCGCCTCCACGGTTCTCGGGCCCGCACCCGCTGCCTGGAGTTCGATGATGGTCCGTTCGCTCAGGCGGTTGCTCAACTTGACGCCGCGAAGGTAATCGGCGACCTTGCGGTCCGGGTGCTTCAGGCGGATGGAGGACGTTATGAAGGAGACCAACTGATCCAGGGTGAGGGTGGCTTGCGCGAGGAGAGACAGGCCGGCCGCCAGCAGCAGCAGGACCGCGCGGTTCCTCATACTTCCATTCTCACAGCTTCTCAGCGCGTGGGGTAGACCGAGTACTCTGAGTTCTCGTACACCGGTTTCGCGTGGAGCAGACGGTTGACGTTCCTGACGGCCACAAAATCTATGCCGCGCCCGGCGTACCACTTCGGGTCCTGGGGCCGGATTCTCGGCGCCATGAGGGACTGCCAGCGCTCGCGCCACAGCACCGCAAAGTCTTTCTGGTAGATGCCCTGTCCTCCGGACTTCCAATCCACGTATACGGGACGCAGAGCCATGGCGCGGAAGATTCCCGGATAGAACTCCCGCCCGGCGTCAGGGAACAGGAACACCGCCTCGACAGGGGTAGACGCGCGCGCCCAGCGGCAAAGCTCATCCAATCCGGCGGTGTGAAGGGGGGGGTAGTTTTGCACTTTTCCAACGGCGGGGTAGAGCAGGAACGCCATGACGATGACGCCTGCCCACACCGGCGTTCTCCATCCGCGCCGCGCCGTCTCGCCCCACACCGCCAGCAGGGCGCCCAGCGAGAGGCAGAGCACCAGCGCAACCTGCCTCAGAATCGCCGGGTCCCTGAGATTCGGAAGGAAGATGTCCTGGATGGGTCTGGCGGTGGGAATAGCGAAGGCCACTGCAAGCCAGAGAAAACCCTCCAGGCGCCGGCCGTTCTGCGCGGCGCGAAGGCCTGCGATGGAGCACAGAAGTCCCGCGGTCGCCGTAATGAACAGCACCGCCCGCAAGGGCTGGAATTGCGGCGCAAGCGTCGACTTGGAGATCTCCAGGAGCCAGTAGGAAAAGGGCAGGCTCAGCAGTCCTATGATCGGGAAGCCCGCCAGCAACACCCGCAGGTCGGCCGGGGCCGCCCTTCGCACCCGCCAGAACGCCGCCCCGGCGGCGGCCGCGAGGATGCCGTAGTGCAGGTACCAGCGCCGGAACCACAGTGAGACCCAGATATAGGGGGTGCGCTGGCGCATGAGCGCTTCCCACCACGGTTCAATCCGCTCGAAGCGCGGCAAGGAGTGGATGCGGCCGGGCTGCAACAGGGACAGAAAGCCCAGAACGGCCGCCGCCACCAGCAGAGGGACGAGGCCCAGCAGGCGGTGACGCCGCACGGAGCGCTCGGCCGGCCACAGCACCAGTCCGAAATAGCAGACCCAATAGGGGATGGTGGTCGGACCGTGAAAAAGGAACGCGATGGATGCCGCGGCGCCGGCGGCCAGCGGCCAGCCTCGCGCCTCCAGCCCCACGGCCAACAGCAGCAGGGGAAGAGAGAAGGCCCGCGGGATAGGCTCGTACTCTATCGTCAGGACGGTCGGCCCCCAGATGGTGGCGCCCAGGGCGAAGATCCCCGTAGCGGCCAGGGACATCCGTCTGCCCAGCCCGAAGGAGTTCGCGATCAGGAAGATCCCCAGAAGGCCGAGGGCCCGGAACACCAGTTGCTGCGCCGCCAGGACTTCCCGGAACCCCCAGCCCGTGAGCCGCCGCAGAGCCACAGCCGTCTCGTCGTAGATGGTGAAAGCCATGTGCGGCCGCTCCACCATGAAGTCACGTTGGAGCACCGCCGGATCCCACAGCCTTTCCAGCATTGGAACGTAGACCTGTGTATCCGCTTGCAGGTACGTGTGGCCGGGGAAGACCAGGTACCCCAGAGCGGTCATCAGAACGATTGCCAGGGCGATCTCAACCCGCTCACGCATCCCAGCCATCGCCTAGCTCGCGGGGGTCTTCGCCAACTGCTGCTTCGCCCATACGCGGTTCGGATTGAGCGCCAGCGACCGCTCAATCGCGGCCCGCGCTTCGCCGCTTCTTCCCAGCTTCCGCAGCGCGATGCCCAGCCAGAGGTGGGCGTCCGCCGACTTGGGATTCAACTGGACGGCCTGCCTGAGGTCCTGCACGGCCTTCTCGGGACCGCCCCCGAAGGCCGGCGGCAGGTAATAGTTGCCAATGCCCCGGCTCAGCCAGGCATCCGAGGATTTGGGGTCAAGCTCCAGCGCCTTGTTGATGGAGTCCACAGCGCAGCGCCCGTAGCGGAGAGCGGCGAGCGCATTCGCCGGGATGACCTGGCCGCACAGCGTTCCCAACAGGCGGTGATTGGCGGCCGAGGCCGGTTGGAGTGCGGCGGCGCGCTCCGCAGCCTGGATGCCCGCCTCCGCCGCCGTACGTGCGCCCGGTCTGTCGCCAAGCTCCAGCAGCACTTCGGACAGGTAGGATGCCGCCAGCGCCAGTTGATACTGGGCGGCCGGCTGGTCCGGGCTCTTCTGAGCCGCTTCGGCGAGCGCGTTCACGGCGGATTGAAGCGCGGCTTTGTCCTGACGGTCGCGCGGCCCCCGCAGATCCGCGGCCGGAAGCAGCAGCGCGGCCCCAAGCCCCAGCCAGGCAAGCTTCATATAACCAATTCTATTGGATACGCGGATTGGGGCGTGCGGCATGGTGCGGCGGCGGCAACCGGCGATTACCCGGCGCCCTCCCTCAGGGAGACAGCTTCAGAGCGTAGGCGTAGCTGCAAGGCCTCTCCGCGGGCAGTTCGACCACCAGCGCCGCCGCGGTCCTGGTCCACTTGAGCGGCGCGCGCGAGCCCAGCAGTTCCACGTTTCCGATCGCGCGTCCGGCGCCCGGGCCGTTCTCCGCCAGGGACTTGATCACGGCGCGGTTGTCGCCGGGCCAATCCAGCAGGATGGCGTACAGAACGTCTCCCTTCGTGGTGAAGCGGATATCTTCACTGGTGAACGCCGCGCGCTCGGCGTCCTTGAAGCTGCCCGCCGCCACTTGGGTGGGACCTTCGCCGAAGACCGTCCACGGACGGCTGCCATAGATCGCCTCCCCGTTCACCTCCAGCCAGCGGCCGATATCGAGGAGGATCCGCTCGACCGGTTCCGGGATCGTGCCATCGGGGCGCGGGCCGATGTTCAGCAGCAGCGAGCCGTTCTTGCTGACGATGTCGGCGAGATCATGCACCAGCGATCCGGCCGTCTTGAACTCGTCGTCCCGGATATACCCCCAGGAGCGCTTGGACACGGAGGTGTCGGTCTGCCAGGGGTGGGCGCTGATGGAGTCCAGTTGCCCCCGCTCCACGTCCAGCACGGCGGTCTGCTCGGGGAAAGCGCCGAGCTTGTAGTTGATCACTACCCCCCGGTTCCAGTCGCGGGCCCGGTTGTAGTAGTAGGCGGCGAACCTCCGGCGGTAAGGCTCGAACACGGGCTGCTCGATCCACCAGTCAAACCACAGGAGCTGGGGGCGGTACTGTTCCACCAGTTCGGCGGTTCGGCCCAGCCAGTCGTCCAAATAGGAGGCAGTGGGCTGCGATTCATCCCCGAAGCCGGTCTTACGGGGGAAGGCAGGCCCGTAAAGCCCGGCATTGGCGGTCTCTCTCACGTCCGAGGGAAATTGCGCGCCTCCCTCAAAAAACCACCAGTGCTCCGCCCGGTGGCTGGAGGCGCCGAAGATCATCCCCTGACGGCGGATGGCGCCGGCGAGGAGCGACATGACGTCCCGCTTCGGTCCCATGTTGACCGCGTTCCACGCGCTGAGCGTGTTGTTGTACAGGGAGAAGCCGTCGTGATGCTCGGCCACCGGAACCACGTAACGGGCGCCGGCCCGGCGGAACAGCCGCGCCCATTGATCCGCATCGAACCTCGCCGCGGTGAAGCGGGGGATGAAATCCTTGTAGCCGAACCTGATCTGCGGCCCGTAGGTGCTGACATGATGCGCGAAGACGGGGCTCGACTCCAGGTACATGTTCCGCGGGTACCACTCGTTGTCGTACGCCGGAACCGAGTACACGCCCCAGTGAATGAAGATCCCGAACTTCGCGTCCCGGTACCAGTCGGGCGTCTGGTAGGAACGAAGGGACTCCCAGGAAGCGCGGAACGGACCGCGCTCAACGCCCCGGTCAACCCTGCCGAGCAAGGCCCGCAGCCGCTCGTCGTGGGTCTGGACCCGGGAACATCCGGCCAGAAGCGGGGCGAGCAGGAGCAGGGCGGCGATGATGTGGCGGCGGTACACGGATAGGCGCCTCAGGACAAGCATATCCGATGATCGCGCGGGCTTCTACTTGTATCTGCGGCACAACAAGCCGGCATGGGTTGCCGGCTCGCTCCAGTCCCGTTGCCGGAGGCTCGCCCCTGCCGGGCGCGGGGCGCCCCCCGCCTCAGACACTTTGCGCTCCTCCATGCTAGCGTAGAAAGTAGAGGGTCTGGCCTCATGCAGCCGGCGGAAGACATAGCCATCCGGACCGCCAGCCTCTCCAAGAGGTACCGGAGCGGAGGCGAGGAGCTTGTGGTGTTCTCCGGACTGGGCCTGGAGGTGCGGCGGGGGGAGATGCTGGCCATCGTCGGCGAGTCCGGGGCCGGGAAGTCCACGCTTCTGCATTTGCTCGGCGGGTTGGACCGCCCCTCGGAGGGCGCCGTCTACGTTGGAGGGCGGGACATCACGAAGCTCGCCGAGACCGAGCTTGCGGACCTGCGCAACCGGTCGATCGGCTTCGTATGGCAGATTCACTACCTGCTGCCGGAATTCAGCGCCTTGGAGAACGTCATGATGCCGCTGCTGATTCGCGGCGTTCCGCCGCTGGAGGCGGGGCGTTCGGCCTTGGCCTGCCTGAGCGAGGTCGGCCTCGGCGCCCGCGCCTCTCACCGCGCCGGTGAACTGTCGGGCGGCGAGCAGCAAAGGGTGGTCCTTGCCCGGGCGCTGGTGGGAGACCCGGAGTTCCTTCTGGCGGACGAACCCACCGGAAACCTGGACCAGGGCACGGCGGAACGGGTTTTCGCCCTGCTGGAGAATCTGCACCGGACGCACGCGCTCACTTCCGTCTACGTGACCCACAACCTCTCGTTCGCTCGCCGATGCGACAGGGTCCTGAAGCTTGAAGGCGGCACGCTGGCTCCTTGCCTGCCGGAGGATGGGAAAACCTATGTTTGAGAGATACACGGAGAAAGCACGCAGGGTAATCTTCTTCGCCAGGTACGAGGCCAGCCAGTTCGGCAGCCCGTACATCGAGTCGGAGCACCTCCTGTTGGGCCTGCTCCGGGAGGACAAGGCGCTGGCCAACCGGTTCCTCCGTTCGCACGCCGCCATCGAGTCCATCCGCAAGCAGGTGGAGGCCCACACCACGGTGCGGGAGAAGGTCTCGACCTCGGTGGATCTGCCGCTGAGCCACGAGTGCAAGCGCGTGCTGGCCTACGGCGCGGAGGAGGCCGAGCGCCTCAACCACAAGCACATCGGAACGGAGCACCTGCTGCTCGGCCTGCTGCGCGAGGAGAAGTCCTTCGCCTCGGAGATTCTGCACGAGCGCGGGCTGCGCCTCTCGCAGGTGCGGGAGGAGATCGCGCGCAGCACCTCGGACAAGATGACCTCCAGCCGGCCGAAAGAAAGCTCGCTGCTGACCGAGTTCAGCCGCGATCTGACCCAGTCCGCCGCCGACGGGGTTCTGGACCCGCTGATCGGCCGCGAGAACGAGTTGGAGCGCGTCATCCAGATCCTCTGCCGCCGGACCAAGAACAACCCCGTGCTCATCGGTGAACCCGGCGTCGGCAAGACGGCCATCGTCGAGGGACTGGCCCAGCGCATCGCCGACGGCGACGTGCCCAGCTTTCTGGCCGACAAGCGCGTTCTGGCGCTGGATCTTTCCCTGATCGTGGCCGGCACCAAGTACCGGGGCCAGTTTGAGGAACGCCTGAAGACCATCATGAAGGAGTTGATGGAGAGCCAGAACGCCATCATCTTCATCGACGAACTGCACACCCTGGTCGGCGCGGGCTCGGCCGAAGGCTCGCTCGACGCCGCCAATATCCTGAAGCCGGCTCTCTCCCGCGGCGAGATGCAGTGCATCGGCGCCACCACGCCCGGCGAATACCGCAAGTCGATCGAAAAGGACCGCTCCCTGGAACGGCGTTTTCAGGCCGTGAAGGTTTCCCCGCCGAGCGAAAGCGACGCCATCAAGGTCCTGTTCGGCATCAAAGAACGCTACGAGAAGTTCCACGCGGTGGCCTACACGGACGAGGCGATCGAGACCGCCGTGTATGGTTCCAGCCGCTTCATCCCGGACCGCTTCCTCCCCGACAAGGCCATCGACCTGATCGACGAAGCGGGGGCGCGCGTCAAGCTCCGCCAGACGACCCTGCCGGACGAAGTGGCCGAGATCCAGAAGCGCATCAAGTTCATCGTGCACCGGATGGAGAACGCCATCGCCGGGCACGAGTTCGAGAAGGCGCGGTTCTATTCCGACGAGGAGCGCAAGGAGCGCGAAAACCTGCGCCTCTTGCGGGATAAGTACCATCTGGACGACACCTCGGCGGGCGTGGTGACCAAGGACGACATCGAAGACGTGGTGGCCCGCTGGACCGGGGTGCCCATGACCGCCATCCGCGAAGAGGAGGTGGCCAAGCTCATCCGCATCGAGGAGGAACTGCACAGGCGCGTCGTCAGCCAGGAGAAGGCCATCGGGGCGCTGGCCCGCGCCATCCGCCGGTCGCGCGCGGGGCTGAAGTCGCCGAAACGCCCGGCCGGCTCGTTCCTTTTCCTCGGCCCCACCGGCGTGGGGAAGACCGAGGTGGCCCGCGCGCTGGCGGAGTTTCTCTTTGGCAGCGAGAAGTCGCTGATCCGCTTCGACATGTCGGAATTCATGGAGAAGCACTCGGTTTCGAAGCTGATCGGTTCGCCTCCCGGCTACGTGGGCTACGAGGAGGGCGGGCAGCTCACCGAGCGTGTCAAGCGCGCGCCCTATTCCGTCATCCTGCTCGACGAGATGGAGAAGGCGCACCCCGACGTGTACAACATCCTTCTCCAGGTCTTCGAGGACGGCCAGTTGACCGACGGGATCGGCAACACCATCGACTTCAAGAACACCATCATCATCATGACTTCCAACCTGGGAGCCCGCCACCTGGAGAAGCGCACGCAGTTGGGCTTCTCGGCTCCCAACAAGGAAGGCATCCCCACCAAGCTGGAGGACCTGGTGATGGGAGAGGTGAAGCGCGCCTTCAACCCCGAGTTCCTGAACCGGCTGGACGAGGTGATCCTGTTCACGTCGCTGACGGACGAAGACCTGCTCAAGATCATTCACCTGCTGGTGGAGCAGATCAACCAGAACCTGGCCGCCAAGCAGATCCGCATCCAGTTCGCCGAAGACGCGGCCAAGTACATCCTGGAGAAGACTTGCGCCGACCGCACCTACGGCGCGCGCCCCCTGCGCCGGGCCTTGCAGAAGTACATCGAGGATCCGCTCAGCGAAGCGCTCATTCAGGGGACGCTGGCTCGCCCGTCGGACCTGGAAGTCTACCTGGGCGACACGGGGCTCTTCGTCCGGCCCGTCCGGGAAGCGGAGGAACAGCTTGTCGGGGCCGGCGGCTCCGAGGAGCCGCCCGCGGGAATGCCGCTGTACACGTTCTGACGGCCGCCGGCCGCGACGCGCGCTCCAGCACGCTGCCGCGAGCTTGAGCCCGCGGTTCCGGCCGCCAGACGGAAGCCCGGCGCCGCACCCCTCAGGGTGCGGCGGCTCGCGGTTTCGTCCCGGCTGCTACTCGACTTTCGCGATCGCAGACGCGACGTTGTAGGTGAACGGTCCGTTCGCTCCAGGTATCCCGACGACCAGGGTCTTGTTGGAACCGGTCTGGAGCGCGGCCGGCAGGTCGATCGTAACGACGTACACTCCGACCACGCCCACCATGGGCTCGGCGGAGACGACCTTGGCCGCGCTGCCGTCGGTCGTAAGCACGTAGAGCGACAGCGGCGCCGCCAGCGCCATGCCCGGAACGCCGACGCCGTTGGTGGCCATCGCCGGGTTGGTCTGCCCCAGACCCGCGCAGTACATTCGCAGACGCTTGTCGACGCCGCTCCGGACGGGGTTGGCGTCCGTGACGTAGCTGCCGTCCTCCTTGGTGAGGACGGCCCATAGCTGGCCGGCGGGGCCTTGCGTCTCGAAGATGGCGGGCTGGTAGGCTTTCACCTCCACGCCTTCAACCGTGGTGGACCCTCCGTCCACTTTCACCGTCACCGAAGTGGTCCCACCGGCCTGGAGACTGAAAGGAGCCTGCACCGCCACCCACTGCTGGCCGTTGGAGTTGGTGACGTGGTAGATGGGGGCGCTGGTGTTTCCGAACAGGACCTCCACGCCGGCCAGGCGCGTGGGCAGCGGCCCGAGAATGTAGCCTCCGTTGGCCGCCACCGTTCCCCGGATGTCCGGCGCGATGCCGGATCCGTAAATGGCCACGATGCCGCCCGGAGTGACGCCCTGGTCGCCGCTGATCGCGCTGCGGATGTTGGCCCGCACGACCGCCGGCCCCGGCGGCACCACCGTGAGATTGAACGTCGCCGAGAAGGAGAAGGAGGAGGCGCGGATCACCACGGCGCCCGCCGCCCCGCCGGCCTTCACGTTAACGGACGCCCGGCCGTTGGCGCCGGTGGTCACCGCCGGACCGCCCAAAAGCACGGCCGGCCCGCTCACCACCTCGAAGGCGACTACGGCTCCCTGCAAAAGCGCGCCCTGCTGATCGCGAAGCTCCACCACCAGCGGGCTGGCGAAATCCGCGTTGAAGACCGCGCTCTGCCCGTCCCCGCTGATCTTCACCAGCGACGACACGGGTATGCCCACGGTCAAGTTGAAATTCACGGTGAAACTCAGCAGGCCGGCCCGCACGACGACGGGCCCGGCGCTCGCGCCCGCCGTCACCTGGATCGACGCCTTGCCGTCAGCGCCGGTAACCGCGGACCCGGCGCTGAGGGACGCCGCGCCGCTCACCAGGTTGAAGTTCACCGCCACTCCCGCGGCGGGCTGTCCCTGGGCATTCAGCGCCTGGACCACCAGGGGAGCGGCAAAAGGCTGGTTGATCAACGCCGTCTGGTTGTTGCCGCTCACAAGGTTGAGGGAAGCCACGGGAATATTCACCGTCAGGTTGAAGACTGCCTGGGCCGCCCCGGCGCGCAGCCGGATTTCCACCGGTCCGCCGGTCGTGCCGAGCTGCACCTGGGCGCTGACACGTCCCTGCGCGTTGGTGACGTTGGTCGAACTCACGATGGTGGCGCTCCCGGGGGGCGCCACTTCCCAAGTCACCTCGGTATCCGGCAGGTAGTGTCCAAAGCCGTCGCTGATCGCCGCCGAGAGGGCGGTTGGAAGCGTGACACCCGGTCCCCCGGACTGGCCGTCGCCCCCCAGTATCTCGATCAGGTTCGGCGGCCCTGCGGTAACCGTCAGGAAAACGGTGTATTCGGTTCCGGCGTCCCTTCCGCCGCCTCCGGCTCTCACGCGGATCGGCACCGGCCCGCCGATCACCCCGCCTAGCTTCACGTCGCAACTGGTCACGCCGGTCGCGTCAGACAGCGCCGTATTCCCCTCACCCACGCAGCTTGCGGTGGGGTTGGTTTCAGGATCGAGGTCGGAAACCAGGTCCACTCCCACGTTGGGGATGCCCCGTCCCGTGTTGGTGCCTCCAATCGCAATGCTCCGGACCTTGACCGCGCCGGGCAGGACCTGTCCCGCCTGCCCCTCGATAATCCCGCTGGTTCCGGGCGCGAGCAGGTTGTAGGTCGGCTTCGCCCAGACCCCGAAAATGATTTCCGGGATCGCGGTGACCACGAACTTCACCGGTTCAAAGCCGGGCACGCTGGCCTTAACCTCGGAGGTCAGCCACGAGATGGTGGTGGCCAGGATCACCGGCCCTGAGTATCTCCCTTTGGCGATGCCGTCCAGGTCCGTCTGGCTGGTGCTCGGATGGACCAGCCCCTGGCCCGACGCCAGTTCCCAGGTCACGGTCGCACCCACGATCGGGTTGCCCGCCGGGTCGGTAAGCTTCACCTTGAGGAACTCCTCCGTCGGGAACCCGCGCGGCACCACCTGGCCGTTGCCGGAATGCATGATGAGTCCGGTGGTGGCCGATCCTCCGCCTCCCACGACCGAAACGCGAAACTCGATCGGAGCGGTCATACCCTCCACGTTGGCGCGCACGAGCACCAGTCCCTGCATCAGGGGCACCGTGATCCTGGTCAGGGCGTAGCCGTCCAGCGTCGTGTGGGTCTCCGGCGTTTCGATGGTCACCCCCTCAACGCTGGCGGTGAACTGCACGGTCTTGTTGAAGGCCGGGCGTCCGAGCGCATCCCACACCCGCAGAATCAGCGGCTGGGTGGTCGAATCGCCGGTCACCGTCTGGTCATCGTTGAACCGGCGGAAGCCGGTGGGCGGATCCGTGCTGGCCGCTCCGGCGAGCACGACCCGGCCCGGGGTGAAGGCGACGCTGCGATCCTCCACCGTGGCGGAGTCGAACCGGCCGCGCGAAACACCCGTGCCGGCGGAGATGAAGGCGTAGGCCGCCTGTGGCTGCTCCGGCGAGAGGGCCATGCCGCGCACGTCGGCCTTGGTGGCCAGGACGTATCCGGTGGTCTGCACGCCGAGCGGGTTGAGGTTCACCCGCACCATCTGCCGCGTGGAGGTGGAGACGCCGTAGAAGACCGAGTCGGCCGCGGGCTGCAACTGGTCGAGAACGAACTCGGGCGTGTGGCCGCTCTTCGGTAGAACCCCGGCCAGGGTGTGTTCTTTCAAATCGATGAGGAAGCCCAGCCCGGTGGAGATGAAGGCGGCGCTGTTCGGGAAGAACGCGTACTTGCCGTCCGGCGTGAACGCGGCCTTCCCCGGCTGCCCGTTCAGGCCTATCGAGGCGCGGACCGTCATCGTTCCCGGGTCCACATCCCGCACGAGATTCGTTGCAGAGACCAGGACCGCCCCCGTGGGCGCCACCGCGACGTTGCCTGGCCCCCCCTCCAACTCAAGCGTACTGTCGACGAAGTTGTCCGCCAGGTTGTACCTCGAAAGCAGGTTGCTGGTCCGGCTGAGGATGAAGGCGCTCTTCGAGTCCAGGGAGAATGCCAGATCGGTGGGGTCAATCCCCACGGGCGGCGCCGGCGACGGAGTGATTTCCGCGTCCCCCGGCGAAGTCACGTCGAACACGTGCAGTCCGCCGGCGAGGATCAGCAGGCGCTTTCCGTCCGGGCTGAGTCCCGCGGCGCGCGCGGGCACGCCCAGGTCCACCCGTTTCAGCACCGTGTTCAGCGCCCCGTTCATCACCAGGAGCGTGTCTGTGTTGCTGGCCGAGACGACGTAGTAACGGCTGCCGTCCGGCCGCGCGAACACGCCCATCACTCCGGGAGGCACCGCAAAAGTCGTCGCGCTCTGGAACGGAACGTCGGTGAAGACCGCCACGGAGGTGTCGAACGTGTTGGCGGGCAGCACGAAGACGTTGCCGGCGGCGGCCTGCTGCGCCATGCAGCCAATCAGAAGAACTCCGAGAACTACCGCTCTGAAGGCACTCATGAAAACCTCGACAATATGGACTGGGATACTCCCGGCATCCGGAGGATCCGGCTTCGACGCGGGCGGGTAAAAGACATTCTACCACGACTGAACCTGTAAGGCGGTCCCCCTGGCTCGGCATATTGCGCCGTTGAGTGGGGCAGCCCCCTGGCTCGGCAAAGTGGCGCTGCTGTGTGGAGCAGCCCCTTGGGCTGCGCCGAGCCCTTGGCTCGGCCATGTTGCGGACCCAAGGGGTCCGCCGCAGGCGAAGGCGCCTGCCCCCCTGTCGCTGTGTGGGGCAGCCCCCTTGGCTCGGCCATGTTGCGCTGCTATGTGGGGCAGCCCCTTGGGCTGCGCCGAGCCCTTGGCTCGGCAAGGTTGCGGACCCAAGGGGTCCGCCGCAGGCGAAGGCGCCTGCCCCCCTGTCGTTGTGTGGGGCAGCC
>JADZCM010000022.1 GCA_020851555.1 Bryobacterales bacterium
AACGGCCCATTCAGTTTGTTAACAAGGACAGTTGGGGTTTGCCGGGAATGGCCGCTTGGATACACTAGTGAGGGGTCCGGCGGAACTGAACGTCAGTTGGGGTTTGCCGGGAATGGCCGCTTGGATACACTAGATTGACGTAGCGGTTCAGCCTGCCGCCGGTTGGGGTTTGCCGGGAATGGCCGCTTGGATACACTGATGGCAGGAACATCGTGGACCTCCGCCTCGTTGGGGTTTGCCGGGAATGGCCGCTTGGATACACTGAGACCCCGCCGCCTGAAACGGTCAGCACCGTTGGGGTTTGCCGGGAATGGCCGCTTGGATACACTCAATGCTCTAACCGCTGCTTACCTATAGTTGTTGGGGTTTGCCGGGAATGGCCGCTTGGATACACTTCATGGGCGCAATCGCCGCAGCCGTGGGGCGTTGGGGTTTGCCGGGAATGGCCGCTTGGATACACTGTACGCCATCTGGAAGAACAACAACCTCAGTTGGGGTTTGCCGGGCAGGGCCGCTTGGATACACTGTCGGGCAGCAGGAATCGGGCGCAAGCGGCGTTGGGGTTTGCCGGGAATGGCCGCTTGGATACACTACCTCGCCCGCAAGTCATTGACTTGCGGGCGAGGTCCACGCCATCCGCCCTCAAAAAAGCATGAGTTGCGCCGGGGGATCTTCGGCCTGCTGGCGTTTTTTTCCAAAGTAAACCTCCATCTTGCCGAACTGGTGATCCGTTATCGCCACGAGCCGCACTTGCCCATGCGGCGGCAACGCGGCCCGTACGCGATTGCGCACCGCATCAACCGCCTCCTCGCTCGCGCCATGGCGCGCGTACACCGAGTACTGCAACATCACAAAGCCGTGGCGGAGCAGGGATTTACGGAATTGCGTATATTCCCGCCGGTGGTCCTTGGAATCCACCGGGAGATCGAAGAGGGCGAACAGCCACATGGCGCGGTACTCGGAAGGTTCAGGCGGGCGGCTCGATGGGTTCACACCCGATCTCCCGTCTCTGGCCCAGGAATACGCCGGCCAGGTTCTGCGCCCAACGCCCGGCGATGTCGAACAGCGTGCGCTGTTCGCCTCCGGTGGTGTAGCGCGCGGTGAGAGCCGCCAGCAGCGCGGCCTTGGTTTGCTTGTTCACCTCCCAGTCCTGCCGCGGCAGTTCGCGGCAGAGCAGGACCACACGGTGGTCAACGAGCGGCCGCATGGGCTCCATGAGGTCGTCAGCGAGGCAGAAGGCGTTGTAGCGGTTGCGGTGGTTCACGCCGAGGGACGGATGCAGTCCGCCGGCGCATAGCGCTCTGGCCACAGTGGCCCGCACGATGGCGTAGCCGTAGTTGAGCATCCAGTTCCGGGGATCTTCCTCCTTGCCCCGCCGGAACTCCGGGTCACCCATAATCCTCGACCAGTAGCGCTGCGCCGCGACCGCCTCCAGGTTGTCCGGGTCGCCCGAGCGGACTTTGCGGGCGAGCGGCAGAATCCCGCCGTCTTCCCCGTGCAGGCGGCGCAGGGCGCTCCCCTGCATCTGGATTTTCAGGGCCACGATCTCCTTCCACAGGCGTTTCTTGACCGGCAGCGCAGCGCTTGCCTGGGCCTGAAACCGCTCCGCCTGGGTGGAGTGACCTTCCAGCGGCAGGAGCATGGCCGCCGGGTGGTGGCGTTCATCGCAGCAGATCAGCGGCGCCCCGGCCTTGGCCAGTGCGGCCACCAGGTTCTGGGTGAAAACCACCTGCCGGTGGCTGGCCACGAGGGCGCCAATGTCGGCAAGGGGCACGGTCTGAACGGGACGGTCCGGCAGGCGGATAACCAGAAGCCCGTTTTCGGTGTTCAGCGATGCCGGCGATTCGGAGAAGTCCAGCAGCCGGTCAGTCATTGGCGTAGCGGACCTCGCCGAGGGGTGACACCGTGACTTTCCGCGCGGCCAGCTTCGTCATGAGCACGGCAACAGCCGGCCGCAGCCCCTTTCTGTCAATCGTCCCAAACGGCCGGGCATCGTTCAGTCCTTGCAGCGCCACTTTCCCTGTCGTGCCCTCCAGCACGCGTACTATCACGAGCCTGGGCTCTCCGTCCATCCGAACCTCCAACGTGTCGCCTTTGGCTATGGAACAGACGAATTGGGCGCCGGGGCCGTGATCTCTCGCGACCAGAGGCTTCTTGTCCCGCACCCGCTCCATGGCTTCTTGCGTGCCGACGGGAACGAAGTCCCAGGCAATCTTGCCCGTTCTGGGATGGGTGCGGCGGATGATCTCGAAGTGATGATAGTCGCCGCCGATGACGTTTCTGGCGCGGAGCCCGTCCGCCAATCGGCGCGGCGTTTCCGCGATGCGGATGCGCACTTTTCTGATCGGAATGGCGCGCCCGCCGCTTGCGGGCAGGGTGGGCGGATCCGCCTCCAGCCGCTCGGACTTCCCCTCGCACAAGCCCCACTGAAGCTCAACGCGCTCGCGGATACGCGTATCGACGATAGCTTCCAACTCTTTTTTCGAGAGGCGGTGCACGAGCTTGCGGACGACCGTGCACTCCCCTGTCCGCGGGTGTTGTATGCGGCCATACAGAGTCTCAGCGTGCAGACGCCCCGTGGCTTTCCTGTCCACGCGGTGCGAAGGCACGGCGCGCTCGACAGACTGCCGGACATCGGCCACAAACCCCTCCCAGGGGGCCTCCAGGCTGGCGAACCGCGGGCGGCCTTCGTCCCTGGCCCTGCCGGCGGCGTCGGAGAGGGCCTTAACCCAACGCGGGCCGGTTAGCGCAACAACGACCGCGTCGATCAGGTGTTGCCGGTGATCCTCACGCGTCTTGCGTCCCCCGGCCGACAGTAGTCCCTCCACCGACCAAAGCCGCCGCAGGAATGCGGTGACCTGCCCCGGGCTTACATATACCCGCTGGTTTCCGCCCTCATCGGTCAGGCCCCCGTAGAGGCAACTCAGGTAACGCCCGGCCAGCCGGCTGGCATAGCGGGTGTCGTTCAACTGCCGCGTTGTGAAGTCAGCCAGCAGCCCGGCGACTTCTTCCGTGGTCCATTGAAACCGGTGGAGCTTATGACGGGCGAAATCACCCCTGAAGGCCCTGACCCGTTCCAGCATGTCAGGCCACTCCGGGGACCCGCCAAACGCCTCGCGCGGGGTTCTTTGCCCCTTTCTGGCGTTGACGTCCACGTAGGCCAGGGTCTTGTTGGCGAAAGAGTCATCCAGGGAACGGCTGAATGGAATGATGTGCTCGACCTGCACCTCGCCGCTATGGAAGAGCTGACGGAAGGAGATTCCCTTCCCGGTGTAGGGGCAATGCTGGCCGCATTCCTCGTAAAGGAGCAGTTTCTCGATGTCGGCGCGGCTTGGCCGCGTAATGCCGACTTCTTTCAGCAGACGCTCGAAAGCCTGGCCCCGTTCCTTCTCCCGCTGCCGCATTCGCTTCCAGCGTGCCTCCCGCTCCCGCTGCGGGGCTTTGAGTTCCGTGGCGAGCTCGATGTGGATTTCGTCGGGCTTGCCGAACTTCCGGAGGAGCGCGTTGGTGACCTTGCGGAGTTCGGTTAGCGCTCGCACCACGGCGGGATTCCGGATCTGCTTGAGATGATCTTGCACTGGGGGCAGGAAATCGAGGACCTGGGTACGGCCGGTTTCGGGGTACGCAGCCAGGCGGGCAGAGGTGATGTCGGAGCCCGATTCCAGGTACGGGAGCAACTTGCAGATTGCTTTGAGGGAGAAACCCGCGTACTTGCCGAACTCCAAGGTGAGGTTGCTGTACTGCTCGGCGTGGAGGGGATCTAACGACCACTTGTCCCGGGCCTTGGCCTCCAGGGAGGACTCATCGAGGTCTGATGCCAGGTCGGTAATGGCTTCAAGGCGGTCCGCCTCCGTCATCTCGTCCCAGCGATGCAGGAAGGCCCGCCGCAGTTCGGCGCCGGTGCGATCGCCAATGAGCTTCTCCTTACCGCCGCGCTCCAGGTTGACTTCGACGTCCCCTCTCAGCCCAAGCAGCTTCTTGAACCGCTTGATCGTCATGTCTCCGTCTTCCAGCGCCCGAAGCACGGCCGCCCGCTGTTCGGGATCGAGCGGGCGCGGCGTCCCGGAGCCGTCCACCAGGCGGAGGTGGTTCACCTCCTGTAGCAGCCGGAAACGCTGGACCAGCGGATGCCAAACCGGCGCGCGCTTCTCCTGCGGCTCCAGCTCACAATCGCCCACCAGTTCGCTCTGGTCGCGCAGCGGACGCTGGTAGAACATGGCGCTGAGCAGCGCGCGCTTGCGCTCTTCCGTCAGAACCAGAGGATGATGGGCTGCCTGGGCTTCCCAAAGGCTTTCGAACTCCCGCAGATACATCGCGCGGCTGGTGTACCGCCCGCGGATGCGGGTCTGGGCGGGGTCGAGACGCGATAGGAACTCGCCGAGCGTCCGGCAGCCGGCCGCGCTTATTTCCGACTCAAGCCGGCTGATGCTCTCCCGAACCTCGCCTTGATCCTTTTCCGGCTTTTTGGCCGCCTTAGGGTTGGCCGCCTTGCGGTTCGAGAGGAAGCCGCGGCGCTGAGCCAGGTGGAACATGGCGCGGCCGAACTCGACCGGCTCGAGTTTGCGGTCCAGACCGGCCGCGCGCAGGAGGTACGGAAGCCTGCCGCTGTCGCCGAATTTCACGCTCAGTTCGCCGTCGATCTGCCGCAGCAGTCTGATTCTGCCGCTGGACTCGGCCGCGGGAGGCAGCAGTCCGTAGCTGGCGAGAAGGTTGTAGATCTTCTGTATTCGCCGCCGCCGCCGGTCGGTTTGCCGGCGCTGTAGGCGAGCCTGCCGCCTTTCCGCTGCCGGTGATTCGTCCCTGCCGCTTTCCAGTTGCGCCATTCCGGCGGGAAAGATGCGAACGCCGGAAGCAAGCAGGCCGCACGCGTCGCGGCCATCCAGGCGCAGAGCGGCCCAGCCAAGCGAGTTGGAACCGAGGTCGATACCTAAAACATAGGGAATGTGAGAAGCCATCTTGCAGCCACCTACATCAAGAAAACCTCATTAGAAACTTGACACGGCGATCGAGGTCAATTATAAACAAAGTAGTGTATCCAAGCGGCGATTGCCCGAGCTTATTCCAATAAGCGGGCTTTTGCTCGCGCCAGGCAACGCTGATACAGCGCCCTGAAACTAAGCCCTCCGCGGAGGGCTTTCTTATTTCTTGCCGTTCGGAGGGAGCCCGCGGGGCTGCTACCGGAACACGGGCCGGACGGCCGCGCCGGGGGCCAGAGCCGTGTCTCCGGGGAGCGCGACGGCGTCGCCCTCCTCCAGGCCGGCGGTAACCTGGACGCGCGTGACGCTGGAGATGCCGAGCTCCACCTTGCGCCATTCCAACCGGCCGTCGCGCAGCAGGAAGACGCCGGCGGCGCCGTCTTCCTGCCGCAGCGCTTCCCGCGGAACGGACAGGGCCCCGGGAGCCTCGCTGGACCGTATCTCAACGTTCACGTTGGCCCCGGGCAGCAGCTCGCCTCCGGGGTTCCCCACAACGCAGGCCACCTCGCCCACCTGGCGCGACCCCAATGCGCTGATCTCGGAGGGCATACGCTCCACCTTGCCCTCCCAACGCCGGTTCTGGAGCGCATCCCAGGTAATTGAGACGGGCATGCCCACGGCTACCCGCCCCAACTCCGGCTCATCCACGTAGACCCGGACCCGCATCCGGTCCGTGCGTCCCACTCTGGCCAGAACCTGGCCGGGCTGAACGGCGTCGCCCTCATGCACGTCCGTCTGGTAGACGACCCCGGCGATGGGCGCCCGCACCACGGCTCTCTCCAGCGCCAGCTTCACCCGGCCGGCCGCGGATTCGCTCTCGCGCAGCCGCGCCGCGGCCGCCGCGCGGTCCGAGGCGTCCACCAGCGCCGCCATGCGCTTCTCCAGTTCCGCCAGTTGAATCCGGACCCGCTCGACGCGCCGTTCGGCTTCAACCAGCTCCTGGCGCGGCGCCGCCTGCTTTCCGGCCAGGCGCGCCACGCTGTCCCGTTCGCTGCGGGCGGCCTCCAGATCCGCGCGGGCGGCCGCGATTTCGCCCGCCAGCGCGGCCCGGTCGGAGGCCCGGCCGCCTTGCTCCAGGAGCTGCAACTCGGCCCGCGCCTGCTCGGAGCGCGCCTCGGCCGAATTGAGATCGGCTTTGGCCTCCTCCGTGTCCAATTCCGCGATCACCTGTCCGGCCCGGACCGTGGCTCCTCTCTTCACCAGGAGCCTGCGCACCACTCCCGCGCGCTCCGCGGCCGCGGCCGCCCACTCAACCGGCTCGACCACCCCGTTGGTCACGACCGTGCTGGTGAGGGTTCCTCTTGACACACGAGCGAAGGCGACCTCCGGCGGGGCCGAGCGCTGCCTGTAAAGCAGCCACGCCGCCAGGAGCAGGACCAGGAACAGCGCCGCAAGGAGAGACTTCTTCATAGCCCGGCCGTTAAAGGCGATTCCCATTTTGCCAGAAAACGGCGAGAATAGTGCTTATGCCCTCATACCGTATACACCGGCTGAAGGAGCATCTGCGGCCGCAGTTCCAGTCGATCCCCCACGCCAGCGGCGTCACGGCGGTCAAGTCGAGAGACTACCGTGAGGGAGGCATGGTGGAGGCTACCGGCGCCTACGCCGCCTGGAGCAGCCTGCGCGGCTCTCCGGCGGCGCTGGCGGTGGGCGATCTGCTGGAAGCGCCGGACGGCGCGCTCCACATCTGCAAGTACGTGGGGTTCGAGGAGGCGCGGTGGGTCCTGCCGGAACCATCCAGCGTCTAAGGTAGAGACGATGGCTTCCGATCCCCAGCCGGGGGAACGCATCAACCTCTTTTCGCTGGTCACTTACCTTCCACACCCGCTGGCAGGACACATCGACCGCATCCGGCAGGAACTCGTGCCAGACTGTAGACTGCGCGCGCACGTCACGCACCTGGTGCCCCGTCCTTTGCAGGATCCGGACGCCGCCAACCGGCACATCCGGGAGACGCTGGCCCGGGCCCGGCCGTTTGAGATCCGGCTCGACGATGTGGAGATCTTCACCATCTCCTCGGTGGTCTACGTCGCGTTGACCGATGGGTTCCAGGAAATGCTGGCGCTCCATGCGGACCTGAACCGGGGAGCCGCGAGCTTTGACGAACCCTATCCCTTCCATCCCCACGTCACTCTCGCGCAGCGCATAAGCCCGGCGCAGGTGCCGGGCGTCTTCGAGCACGCGCGCTATCGTTGGGCCGCGTGCCGGCACGACAGGAGGTTCCTCGTGGACCGGGCCGTGTTCGTGCAAGGCGCCAGGGACGATGCCTGGATCGACCTGGAGGAGCACCCGCTGGCAGGCTGAAAGCCCGGGCTACTCGAACATCTCCAACTGCGTCTTGGAGACGGGCTTCCGGCGCCGCGGCCGGAGGGGGCTGCCCACCACTCCCAGAACCTGGAACTCGCTCAACGCGCTGCGCGGCACGAACATTCTCTGGTTTGTGGAAGTCGGGTTGGGAGGGGTGACGGTGAAGCCGTAAGGCTCGAGGTGGAGCAGGTTGTTGGGGAGAAGCCCTTCAAGGATGTCGCCGTCCAGAAAGCGCATGCGCACCCAAAGGCCTTCGGTTTTGGGGCGGGCCTGAAACACCCGCTGGCCCGCGGGCAGCTCTGAAGGCCCGAAATCCCTAACAAAACAAACCACTTTTACTTCCGCGAAGGGCAGGACGGCGACCGCGCCGGCCTGGGTCAGGACTTCCACCCCTCCGGCGCTCAAGTAGGCCCTGGGGTTGACCAGACCCGCGACCGGCTCGCGCTCGAATCTCCAGATGACGACTTTCTTGTTCGTCGAAGCGGTCAAGCAGTTCCCATTATGCCGGTTTTGCTTTCAAACAATTTCGGAGGTATTGTATCATTGGCACGATGCAGGACGCCGCAACCGCACTCGGCAAAGTCCAGGCCTTCCTGGAGCACTGCCGCGTCGAAAAGGGCCTGGCCGTGAATTCCCTGGACGCCTATCGCCGCGATCTCGAGAAATGCCGCTCCTTCCTGCTTCAGGGCGCCGAAGGCCGGAGACCCCTCCCGGAGGCGCTCGCGCGCTACACCGACTCTCTTTACCGTTCCGGCCTGTCAAGCCGCTCCATCGCCCGGCATCTGACGACGCTGCGCAATTATTTCTCATTCTTAATTAAAGAGGGTGACCTGGCGGCCGATCCAACGCAGGCGCTGGCTGCTCCAAAGCAGTGGAGCAATCTGCCGAAGTATCTGAATACAGAGCAGATAAACAGGCTGTGCGCGACGCCGTCCCCGGACAAGCCGAACGGGATTCGCGACAAAGCGATGATCGAGCTTCTGTATGCGGCAGGCTTGCGGGTCACGGAGCTCTGTGAACTGGAGCTTTCCGACCTCAACCTGGAACTAGGCGTGCTAAGGGTGATGGGCAAAGGAGGCCGACAGCGGATCGTCCCGGTGGGCAAGAGCGCGCTCGACGCCGTGAGAACGTACCTGGATGCGGGCCGTCCCGCCCTGCTCGGAGGCGGAGGGAGCCGGTACCTGTTTGTCACGGCGAGGGGCGGGAAGATGTCGCGTCAGGGATTCTGGAAGCTGCTCGGGCTGTACGGCAGGAAGGCCGGCATCTTCCACGGACTCACCCCACACGTGATACGCCACACCTTCGCGACACACCTGCTGGAAGGCGGAGCGGACCTGCGGAGCGTGCAGACCATGCTGGGGCACTCGGACATCTCGACGACCCAGATTTACACGCACGTGCTCCGTTCGAGGTTGAAGAAGACGGTTGAGCAGCACCACCCCAGGGCCTAGCAGGCGCCGGGGCGGCGAGGTCAGAACGGCAGCGAGAGCGAGTGCGATGAGCGACTACATGTTCAAGTTGGAAAGCCACCTGAGCGCGGCTCAGAACCGTGTAGTTAAGGAGGTGCAGGCGGCTGCGGCGCGAGCCAACGTTAACCTGTTCCTGACGGGAGGAGCCGTCCGGGACATGCTGGGCGGCTTTCCCATCCGGGACTTGGACTTCACGGTCGAAGGCAACGCCCTCAAACTGGCGCGCGCCCTCGCGGAGAAGGGCATTGCGAAGGTGACGGGGGAGGACGAGCAGCGCAAGTCGGCCGAAATGGTCTTCCACGGCGGCGTCGCGGCGGAGATCGCCATGGCGAGGCGGGAGCGCTACTCCAAGCCGGGCGCAACGCCTTCAGTCTCGCCCGGCACGATTCACGAGGATCTGCGCGGCCGCGATTTCACCATCAACGCCATCGCGCTCTCCCTGAATCCTGCCTCCCTGGGCCTGTTGCTGGATCCCACGAACGGCCTGGCCGATCTGGAACGGAAGGAAATCCGGGCGGTTCACAGCCGGGCGCTGTATGACGACCCGTCACGGATGCTTCGATTGATCCGGTTTCGTGTGCGGTTCGAGCTGACCTTGGATGAACGCACCGCCCAGCAATACGAGAACGCCCGCCTCGATGAACTGGAGAAGCTCATCCCCCCCCGCCAGGTATTCAAGGAGTTGACGGAGATCGCCAACGAGGCGAGCCCGGGGGATGTCTTCGAGGCGCTCGCCGCGGAGAAACTCCTGCCGCTGTTCCTCCCCCCCAGCGCATGCCAGAAGGCCGGCCGGGGAGTGTTTGCCCGCCTCCAGAAGGCCCGGCAGTTGCTGCCCCTCGGGATTGAGGTTCCGGTCAACCATTTTCCGCTGTTCTTTTTCCTCCTGACCGAGAAACTGACCCCGTCAGAAAAGAGCGCGTTCATGCGGCTGACCGCGATCCGCAAGCCGGAGTTGGACCGCGTTGCGAAGCTGCAAGCCGACTCCAGGAAACTGGAACGCGAGCTGCGATCCTCCAGGATCACGAAGCCGTCGCACGTTTACAAGACCTTGATAGGAGCGCCCGGGGAGCAGTTGCTCTATTTGTACCTGACCTCCGCTCACCGGCAGGTTCATGACCGGATTCGCAATTTTCTCCAGAAGTACCTGCCGGCCGCCGAGGAGATCACGGAGCGCCAGGTTACGGCCACCGGGGTGGAAGCCGGCACGGCCAAATTCAAGAAGGTCCTGGAGGAGATGATCCTGGCGCGCGTGGACGGGCGCACCAAGAAGCCGCCTCCGCCGGACGTGGAGGAAGCGGCGCCGCCGGCGCGGAACGTGATGGCGGCCGGCCACAGCCGGGGTCAGTAGGCGGCGCGGCGGCGCTAGCGGTTGCCGAGGCTGAGCAGAACGATACCGGCCAGCACCATCGCAATGCCGAGGAACTTGTTCCGCGTGACAGCCTCGCGGAAGAAGAGCCGGGACCACAGCAACGTCCAGACGTAGCCGAGCGACACCATCGGATAGAGGATGGTCAGCTCGCCCTGGCGCACCCCCAGCACGAAAAAGAAGGACGAGAGCACGTAGAGCGCGATGCCCAATGCGAGCCGCCAGTTGAACAGCAAGGAGGCCAGTTCGCGGTGAAGCCTGCCCGCGCCGGACTTCAGGAATACCGCGCCGAAGGAGCCGACAAAGGCGGCCACCAGGACCAGCAGCATGGACGAGAGAGGCGTCGTCACCGTTTCTCCGGCCTGCCGATGATGGCGACCCCGGCCACGATGATCGCGATTCCCAGCATCTTGTACGCGTTGACCCGTTCGTGGAAGAAGCGCAGGGACAGGATGGTCACCCAGACGTAGGTCAGCGAGATCACCGGGTAGAGGATCGAAAGCTCGCCGTCCCGCAACGCCAGCACCAGCAGCGCGGTGCTGACCGCGTACAGGCTGTAGCCGGAAACCAGGGGGATGTTGGTGATCATCTCCAGGGGGTTGCCGCTGGCCAGACGGTTAGCGCCGTGCTTGATCAGAACCTGCGCGGCGGCGCCGAACAGGGTGCAGAGGAACACCAGGGCAACCGATTGCCGGTGGCTGAAATGGAATGACTTGGTCTCTGGCACGGGCGTCCCGACGCCGGCCAATCCGAGGCGGGCGCGATCCCATATGATACCCGATTGGGCCACGCCGGGCTGCTACCGCTTCTTGCGCGCGGGGAGGCTTTTGGACGGGGGCGGCTCCGGCGGGAGCTCCGGGGGTTCGGGCAGCGGCTGGAGCGCCGGACGGCACTCTCCGGCCAGAAACGAGAACGCCGCCACCAGTTGCCAGCCGCTTTCCTGCGCTCTTTCCAGGCGGAAGGATTGCGATTTTGCGTCGGCCCGGATCCTCCAGCCCGGCCGCTCCCGGGCGGCGTCCGGGGCCGCGGCGGGAGGCCGGTTCCCGGCGTCGCGGAGAGTCCAGCTCTCGCCTCCCGTGGAGGACTCGTAGCGCTCGTAGAGCGCGCCGCTCTCACCCGACTGGGTCCGGTCGATCCACAGGGTTCCCTCGGTCCGGCTCTTAAACTGGAAATTCTCGACGGCGCCCGGCCGGCTCTCCGAGAAGACCGGCCTGCGGCGCCATGTGGCGCCGCCATCCGTGGTCAGGAGCAGGAAAGGATCGCGCGGCAGCGGCTGAACGAGTTGCCCGGCGGCCCACCCGGTGTCGTAGTCGAAGAAGTGGATGCGGTCGAGCGTGCCCCCGCGCAGCCTTTCGAAGGGTTCGCTCCAGCTCCTGCCCGAATCCTGGCTGGCCAGCAGGACCGATTGGATCGTGACGGACTCGGTGTGCAGATTGCCGGCCAGGAACACCCGGGCGCCCACCGGCTCTACGGCCACCAGTTCCAGGTAGACCCGGCAGGGCTCGTCCTCGGTGCAGTGGAGCCCGGCGGCCTGCATGTCCTCGTCGCTGCACTTGTACTCGACCCGGAGCGGCGCGCCGGCAAAGCTCATGACCTTCGTCTCCGGTGGAGCGGCCGGCGTCGGCTGGGCGCAACAGAGGCCGGCCTGGAGCAACATGCACGCGGCCAGCGCCGCCCGGACGGTCATCTGTTCTATCATGGCAGGAAAAGAGCGGGCATTTATGCCGTCCGCTCCGCGCGTGAGTGTCCGTTGGGCATCTGGAACTGGCTGCGTCATAAAGAACGGCCGCCCCTTTCCGGCGCGCCTGCCGTGCGCCGGCTGAAGCGCCATGCCGCGGGTAGCGGCTATGTGTATCACTACTACTACCGCGGCTGCCGGACCACGAACGTGGGGACCGAGTACGTTTTTGAGATCACCGATGCAGGGCCGGCGTCCCGTGCCGTCGCCGTCCTGCTCGAGAACAAAGCCGTGGAGTCCTGGCAACGCGCCCACGCCCGTGAACTGAGCGCTCCGGAGCGGTATGCGGCCGCCAAGCTGACTCTCCTGCGCGCCATGGACCAGTGTTCCCGCCCGCCGGAAATGGCCCCGCGCCTTTCCACCGATGCGGAGACGGTGGCCGCCGTCCTCGCCGAACTCGGGGTGGACTGAGAACCGCGGCCGGAGGAGGGACGCGGTTGGGTTCCGTCCTGAAGCCTCCCCCCCTGCCGGCAGGAAGGCGGTGTAGGGATCGGATCAGGCGGCGGGAACGAACAGGCGCAGGACGCTGAAGAAAAGGGCCGCCACGGCGGCGGACATGGGGATGGTCAGCAGCCAGGCCCATACGATGCTGGCTGCGACGCCCCACCGCACGGCCTTCACGCGCTGTATGGAGCCCACGCCGGCGATGGCGCCCACGATGACGTGCGTGGTAGAAACCCCCACATGGAAATGCGTGGCCAGCAGGATGGAGGTTGCGGCGGCGGCCTCGGCGCAGAAGCCGCTTCGCGGACGCAGGCGGGTCAACCGGGAGCCCATGGTGCGTACGATCCGCCAGCCGCCGGAGAGCGTTCCCAAGGCCATCGCCCCGCAGGCGCTGAGCATGACCCAAGCGGGCACGTGAAACTCGCTCAGGAAGCCGCCGGCGACCAGCACGCTCGTGATGATGCCCATCGTCTTCTGCGCGTCGTTCGTGCCGTGGGAGTAACTGTACACGGCGGCCGAAAGGAGCTGGAGCTTGCGGAAGCGGGTATCCATCTGCTTCGGAGTTGACTTGCGGAAGAGCCAGTAGAGCGCCACCATCAGGACGTGGGCGAGCAGCAGCCCGAAGACCGGCGAAATCACCATGAAGGCCAGGGTGTTGATCCAGCCGTGCCACAGGATAACGCTCGCCGCCTGGGACAGGCCTTTCAGATAGGCGACGTGCGCCATCGCCGCGCCGGCGTAGCCTCCGAACAGGGCATGTGAGGAACTGGTGGGCAGGCCCCACCACCAGGTCGCCAGGTCCCAGACGATAGCGCCCATGAGGCCGCTCAGGATGACGTAAGGGGTCACGGCCTTCAGGTCCACCATGCCGGCGCCCACGGTGTGGGCGACGCCCGTGCCGAAGCTGAATACGGCGGCGAAATTGAACGTGGCGGCCCACAGGACGGCCTGGAATGGAGACAGCACGCGGGTGGCGACTACCGTGGCGACGGAGTTCGCCGCGTCGTGGAAGCCGTTGATGTAGTCGAAGACCAGCGCGATGGCGATGATGCCGATAGTCAGGGTGAGCATGAAGGTAGCGGTGGCTAGCTGTTCTTAACGGCCACGCCCTGCAATGTGTCGGCCACGTCCTCGCAACGGTCGGTAGTATCCTCCAGAACCTCGTAGATTTCCTTGAGCTTGATGAAGGCCATGGGGGGGATATTGCTGCGATACAGGTCGGCCAGCACCCGCCGCACCAGCAGGTCCGCGAGGCTCTCCAGGCGGTTGATCTCGATGCAGGCCTCCAGCAGCGGCTTCCCGTCGCTGAGGGCCTGGAAGGCCTGCGTGAGCGAGCCGGCGCAACCGGCCACGATCTCGCACAGTTCGACGACCGCCGGAGGGATCGGCTCCACGTCGTGCGCGGCCAACTGGTAGGCGGCGTCCTCGATGCCGTCCAGCACGTCGTCCAGACTGGAGGATATGGAGTGGATGTCCTCCGGGTCAAGGGGTGTGATGAAGGTCTGATTGAGCCGGGTGAGCAGGTCGTGTATGATCTCGTCGCCCTGGTGTTCCAGTTTCTGTATGGCTTCGCTCGCCTCAGCCAGGTGCTTATTGCCGGCCTTTACGCCGGCCAGCAGCAAGGCCGAGGCCTGGGAGATTAACTCAACCTGGTTAAGAAAAAGCTGGTAGAACTTCTCGTCTCGTGGTAGGAGTCTCATGCTTTGCGGACCGCTGGCCCTCGAGAGCGGCCCGTGAGGGCCAGGGCCTATTTTCTCATCGTCACGGAACCGGGTCAACGCGCCCGCGGCCCGGATTCCTCCCGCTCGCGCGCGGCGGGCCGCGAGCTCGCCACCAGGGCGGCGTCAGGACCGGCAGTCTGCATCAACGCGAGCAGCCGCCGGCGCTCCCCCTGGAAAGCCTCCATCTGAGCCGCGCTCAAAGTGGTGGCGGGCGGCAGCTTGAGCCGCTCGAAATCCACGTAACGCCCGCCGCGGTTCATGCGGAAGTCCAGGTGCGGTCCGGTCGCCAGTCCGGTGGCGCCCACCAGCCCGATGCGTTCTCCCTGCTCCACACGCATACCTTGTCTCACCAGGATCCGGGAAAGATGCAGGTAGGAAGTCTCGTACCCGTTCGCGTGGCGCAGTCGCACCATGTTCCCCGATTGTCCGGAGTTGCCCGCGAAGGCGACAGTTCCCGAACCGACCGCCTGAACGGGCGTACCGCTGGGGGCGGCATAGTCCGTTCCAAGGTGCGGACGGACGATCTTCAGCACAGGGTGGCGGCGCGCTCTCGAAAACCGTGAGCTGATCCTCGCCTCGAACTTCATGGGTGAGCGGAGAAAGGGCGACTGGAGCGATTTCCCGTCGCTGGAGTAGTACAGGGGCTTCCCCCCGCCATCTGAAAACAGAAAGGCGTCGTAGACCTTGCCGGCGTTCTCGTAAGTGGCGGCGAGGATGCGCTGGTAGGCCGCCGGCTGCCCGTTTTCGTACTCCTTCTTCTCCACCGCCACGCAGAACCTGTCGCCTTCCTGCGGATCGGTGTAGAAGTCCAGTTGCCAGCCGAAAATATCCGCCACCCGCAGCGCCAACTCGGGCCGCTCCCCAGCCCGTTCCATGCTCTCGAACAGAGAACTGCTGAGGGTGCCGCAGACCGGCGCCTCGCGCACTGCGCCCGGCACGTCCACGACGGCGGCGCGGAATCCGCCGGCGCCGCGCCTGACCTGGAGGCTGTGGTCGGGGTCGATGAGATACTCCAGCATCTGGAAAGCGCCGGCGCTCGAACGCGTCACCGCCAGTTCCGAACCGGCGCGGAACCGCCGTGCGCTGAATGCCCCTTCGATGGCCGCGGCAATCGGGGCCAGGATGCCCTGCTCGATGCCGGCCCGCCGGAGCAGCGCCTCGAGGGTCTCTCCGGCCCGTATTGCGAGACTCTCGGTAACCGGTTCCGGCACGGCGGCGGGCGCGGCCTCAATGGTCGCAGCCGGGCCGGCAACGGGAGTTCTTGCGATGAACCACACCGCACAGCCCGCGGCCGAAACGCCGATCGCAGCGGCCGCCTTGAGAACCCGGCTCGGTTTCAGCTCCAAGTACGCCACTGTACCCAATGGAGTTTGCGGCCGTCAAACCGGGACGGTTCTCTTGAAGAAGCTCAGGATCGAGGACCGCTACCCGCCACCCCGCAGGCGACCAGCGACTTCGAGAGGCCGGCGAACCGCTCGCGGACGAGCGTGCCGCCGGGGAACAAGGCGCGAAACTCTCGCGCACTCATAAGCCGGATGCCGTCCACGAACGCCCGCGCGCCGCCGGGTCCCGGCCGCGTGATCAAGGCCCAGGGCGTGAGGGGGGCGGCCCACAGGCGCAGCGGACGCGGAAGATAGTGTATGAAAGGCGCCAGGAAATGAGGCTCGAAAGGGAAACCCCTGTCGGGCGTCTGCACGAAGTACCGTCTGCCCACCCGCCGAATCTCGGCTGCCGCCGTCTGCGGATCGGAAACGTGCTCCAAAACCGAGTTGCTGAACACCACGTCGAAGCTTTCGTCCCGAAACGGCAACCGCAGAGCGTCTCCGGCGACCCAGGGGAGGCCGGGCCGCGCCGCAGGCACGGCGAGATTCAGGATGGTCACGCGGGGGAGCGGAAGGTCCAGACCAGCCGCCCGCCGCCAGAAATACAGTGAACCGCCAACATCGAGAACTGTGGTCTCGGCGCCGATTTCGAACGTGCGGTAGAAAAGCCGGATGCGGGAGTCGCGGAAACCCCGGAACGCGAGGCCATACAGAGCGTGGATGTCCACCAGCCAGTTGATCGGCGGACCGGGGCCGGAGGTTAAGGCCGGCGGAAGCCGGGGAGCCGGTTCCGGACTGTGCTCAGGATTGGGGGGGCCGGTCTGCCGCCGGTCCGGCCCGAACGGCGGGCCGGGCGCCTGCGATAATGCTAGAACATTAACAACAGTTAATTATTTTCTGAAAATATATTGACCGGCCAGCGGTCCTGAGATATACTTTTGCCAGTCGCAGATCAGATCTCGATATAGGAGGGAGTAATGCGTATGAATCGTGTGAGCCGTGCCAGATGGGCGGCTCAGACAAGTCTTTTCATTTTGCTGGCGCTCGTTCTGACGGCGCCGCTGCTTGCGCAGATCGATACGGGCATCATCTCCGGGAGAGTGACGGATCCGACCGGAGCGGCCGTACCCGGAGCGCGTCTTACGATCACGCAGACCCAGACGAACGTGGTCAGCAACAGCGAGACGAACGCTGAGGGGTTGTTTCGCGTTCCGTCTCTCAGAACCGGTTCGTACCGAGTGAGCGTGTCCGCCCCCGGATTCAAGGCGCTGACGCGCGAGGGCCTCACCCTGCGCGTGGGCGAGAACCTGAACGTGGAACTGGCGCTGGAGGTCGGCTCGGTAACCGAAACGGTGGAGGTGGTCAGTTCGCTGCCTTTGCTCGAGACGCAGACCTCGGCTGCCGGGCAGGTGATGACCGGCGATTACTTCTACCAGTTGCCGAACTTCCAGCATTGGACCAACGGCGTGTTGTATTACACGCCTCAGATCCAGCACACCGACTCGGCCTGGCCGGGTTCCCTGGGCGCCTGGTCGATCAACGGCGGCACAGCCAGCCAGATCGGCTACTTCGAGGACGGCCAGTTGGCCACCCGTGGCGACGGAAACCTGGCCATCCGTTCGGTTCAGGTGGGGCTTGAGGAAGTCAAAGTTCTGAGTAGCGTGCTGCCGGCGGAGTACGGCCACGCCACCAGCGGAGGCATCTCGGTGGTGAAGCGGTCAGGCACCAACCTGCTGCACGGCCAGGGCGGCTACCTGTTCCGGAACGACCTCATGTCGCACCGCCGGTTCTTCCAGGCGCTGACCAACGAGCAGCAGGGCATCTCGACCATGTTCAACCAGCCGGACTTCACCGTCAGCGGGCCGGTCTACATCCCGAAGGTCTACAACGGCATGAACAAGACCTTCTTCAACGTGGCGGGCACCTACCACTTCGACAGCAACGGCAATGCTTCCAGCTACTCGGTGCCAACCCCCGCCATGTTGGGCGGAGACTTCAACTTCCCGGGAGTGACGGCGAACCAGATTTACGATCCCGCTTCGACCATCGGCACCCCCGGCACCACCAGCGGGTGGTCACGGGCGCCCATGCCGGGCAACATCATCCCCTCCAACCGCATCAGCGACATGTGGAAGGCGATCATGGCCAACAAGCCGTTCGCCGAGCCGAACAACCCGGGCTCCTACACCGCGACCGGCGTTTCGGGGAACATCCTGAAGAGCGGCTTCGGCTACTATCACGGTTACGGCACGCAGTTCCGCGTTGACCACAGCTTCAAGCCGAGCTTCAAAATGTTCGGCAGCCTGGTCTGGAACAACAACAACCAGCCCTCGATCAACAACGTGGTCTTGTACCTGCCTTATGACGCGGGCCAGAGATACACGATGCAGCGGCAGCACGTGGCCACCATCGGGTTTACGTACACCATTTCCCCGACGGCCATCAGCGAGACGCGGATCGGCGAATACCGCCAGGACACGACGCCGGCCTTCACCAATGAGGACTACCAGTTCGCCATTGCCAAGACCGTTCCCAAGCTGCCGGACGGCGTCTACCTCAACCCCGTCAACATCGGGTACAGCACCCAGGGAAAATACGGCAACGGCAATCTCGGGCTGGCCACCCGCAGCGTCAACGTGAGCAACAACCACCAGTTCCGCCAGGACTTCACGGTCATCTACGGCAGGCACTCGTTCAAGACCGGATACGAATACCTTTGGGATAACCGCATCCAGCGCGACATTCCCGGACCGAGGCTCACGCTCGGCTTTGGCGGGACCTCCGGCCTTCAGTCCAACGGCCAGTCCATGCCGAACACGGGCGGCATCGCGCTGGCGGACGTGATGCTGGGTTATGTCAGCAACTACAACTATGTCCAGCAGGGAGCCTCCTTCCTGCCGGTGAACGACATCCACAGCTTCTACCTTCAGGACGACTGGCGCATCCTTCCCAACCTGACTCTCAACCTCGGTGTCCGGTACAGCAACGAAAGCCCGGCGCACACCAAGTGGCCGAGGCAACTCAGCGTGGGAAGCCTGACCAAGAAGGATACTTACTTTACGGACTCCATCCCCAACGTGGTCACCTGCCCGCAGGGCGGCTGCGTGGGCGGCTGGATACAGCCCGACGGAGGGCTCTACAACCGCGACTGGAACAACTTCCAGCCGCGTCTCGGCTTCGCCTGGACCGTTACGCCCAACACCGTGATCCGCGGCGGCTGGGCGCTGATGACCAAGGATATGGGCATCTGGTGGACAAACCAGGCTGAAATCGGAGGCAGCAGCTTCTTCAACACGGGCACCGTGACGGCGGGAAACAACAACTACCACCCGTTGTTTAACGTCAACGGCGGCGTCCCAACGCCCGTGTATCCCGCTCTGCTGGCCGACGGGTCGCTGCCCTCGGCGGGCAGCACTCCGCAGAACCGCGCCAACGGCACGCTCGCCGTCATTCCGATGGACTTCCACAACCCCTATACCCAGAACTGGCACTTCACGATCCAGCGCGCACTCAAGCAGGACTTCCTGCTGGAACTGACCTACTCGGGCAGCCACAACGTGGGTTTCCAGGGCACGTACAACTGGCAGTCCAGGCCCTATGGAACCGGTCTGGACCCCAGCGGCAACGTGATCGATCTGACGCAGCAGGCCAATTGGGCGTACCGCGCGACCTGGGTTCAGAGCGGGGCGGCCACGCAGGCCTACAAGCCCTACACCAGTTGGAACAACGTCAACTGGTACGCCAACAACATCAACCGCGTCTACCATTCCGGGACGGTGAAGGCCGAGAAGCGGTACTCGGCCGGCCTGACGTTCCTGACATTCTTCACCTGGCAGAAAGGCCTGGAGAACTCACCGGGCAACACCTACAAACCGGACAACGTCGGCCGGGCCATCACCGGCCAGACTCAGAAGTTCCGTTTCACCAGCTCGATGACTTATGAGTTGCCCTTGGGCCGGGGTAAACGCTACCTGAACGGCGGAGGCCGCCTGTTGGAGATGCTGGTGGGCGGCTACAGCTTCGCCTGGAACTACTCGCAGTACAGCCGGAACCCGACCGGCGTCAGCTACACCGGCGCCTCTTATCGCAATCCGGTGACCGGCGTGATGGGCGCCCGCCAGGACTACCCCGGCTACGAGCCGCTGGTGGGGAGCAGCCTCTTCCTGATCCAGGCTCCGCAGCTTCGGGACAACTGGCAGGACCTCGGCAACAACCGCTTTGTGCAAGCCGCTCAGAACCCCGTGATCACCAACTGCGGCACGGCGATCAACAACTGGGGCAACAACTGCGTGGTCGTGGCCCCATCGTTCACCAACGGTAACATGCCGGGCAACGTGTGGCGGCCCATGCGGGTCATAGCGGCGAACGCTTCGATGTACAAGGATTTTCCGATCAAGGAGCGGCTCAACGCGCAAATCCGGCTGGACTTCATGAACCCGTTCAAGTGGTACAACTGGAGCAACCCGACCACCGCCATGTCCCAAACCAGCCCGGGACTGTTCGGCACCATCCCTCTGGGCGACTTCGCGGATTCCACGGAAGGCGGACCGCCTTTCCTGATGCTGTCTTTCCGCGTGAACTTCTAACGTCCCGCGGGGGCCGGGCCTGCCCGGCCCCCGTACTTCCCCGATACGCCCGCGCAGGTAGTTCCTACGCGCGGACCAGTTCGATACCCTCTTTTTTTCCCAGGTTGCGGCTGTACTTCTTCTCCTCCGCGTTGTTCCAGTGTTCGTGGACTCCCAGGCTCGTCAGGCGGGTCCTGTTTTCGGCATGATCCGGATCGTAGAAAGTCCCGGAGGGCGGATTGCCCGCCAGCGCCGCCTCGTGCAGGTAGTCGTCGGCGCCGTCGAGGTGCGGGTGATCGCTCCATTCCGCCCTGAGAAAGTCCAGCCCCACTGAATCGATGGCCACCGGATCCTGGGACGCCAACAGGCTGGCCGCCCAGGTCCCGTGGAACGGCGCGCTCGCGAACTTCCGGGGAACGCTTTCGATCGGGTGCTTTCCCGGGTATAGCCCGTCGATGAAGTACGCCAGCGTCTTGCCGCCAACGCTCGCGTGCCCCATCAGGTCCACCAGGTCCCGGTAGCGTCCGTAGCCGGGGTCCCGTTGCGCCAGGGACGCGTGCATGTCGTAGTAGCCCTTGGCGGGAGGGGTCCGGATCAACGAGCCGAAGTGGTTCTTGGCGCAAAGCGTCACGCCCGCCATGGTGTGGCTCTTCAGGTTCGCCAGGTTGATGAGGTAGGCCGCCTCGGCATAGTGGACCGGCACGTAGTCCTGCGACTTCTCCTCCGGACGGCTGCTCCAATAGAGCGGCGTGGAGGAAAGCTTCACGGGCGCGCGGGGATGGTCCGCGTTGCCGCCATTGAGATCCATGTACTGAACCGCCGGAAACTCCCGGTGAAGGGGGTCGTAGTATTGGTTGGGGAATAAGGCGAGCGGATCGCCCACGGCAATGTCGCGCGGATCCACTCCCGCCGATTTCACAAGTTGCCGCAACAGGGCCAGGATCATCTGGGGCGACGTGTTCATGTAGTCCACGCGCCGGCCGCCCAGATCGTAGGTTTTCTGATCCACGCTGCGCTCGGAGAGGATGCACGTGACGAAGTTGGTCTTGATCACGATCTTCTCCCCTCTCCGGTAGCCCCCGTCTCCCCGGCCGCGGCTCCGGTTGAAGCTCCGGAAGAGCGCTTCCCAAGCCTGGGCGTCGCGGCTCTTGCCGGAAAGTTGCCGGACCGCCCGGGACATCATGCCGTCAACCGCGGACTGGTTCGTGTAGCTGCTCTCCCACCAGTGTCCCTGTCCCGGCCCCTCCCACCTGGCCGCCTCCGGGTCACGCGCCCAGACCACGCGCCCCGGATGGATCCCTCTGCCGGCGCCGACAGGCCGGTTCGGCGCTTCCGGTTCGGATTCAGCCGCCCGCAAGGCCCCGGCGCCGACGGCCAGAACCCCCATTTCCACGAAAACGCGGCGATTCATCTGCTTATGCTGTTCCGGCATCGCTTCCTCCCTGTGGTGATTATGCGCCCGGATGTCAAGCTCAGCCATCGATTAACGAACGTTAAACTGTGTCTCCCCGTAACGTCAACAAAAATAAGAGATTTGCCTTGTATTTTTGATTGAAGAATGGTAGCATTCTTCCGCTACAGAG
The DNA here is from genome assembly GCA_020851555.1 of Bryobacterales bacterium. GTDB lineage: Bacteria > Acidobacteriota > Terriglobia > Bryobacterales > Bryobacteraceae > DTKY01. The sequence continues at coordinate 21,492 of JADZCM010000022.1, forward strand.
GTTTGGTGAGACTGGCCACACGCCGGAGGGGCGGGATGTAGCCAGTGTGAGGAGCACCAGAGCATGGGGGAGCTTCTGTACGGCCGGAATTGCGATTCCGCCTTGAGCGCTTTTCCCTCGCCCGGGCTCCGGTGTCATTTTTCCCTTGGTGCAGCTACAGAATGAGGAGGATTGTATGCGAACCAGGCTATTGACGGGTGCTTTACTGACCCTCGTGCTATTCATCATGCCGGCTCTCGGGCAGGATACGGGCACTCTCACGGGACGAGCGACCGACCCGAGCGGCGCGGTGGTAGTAGGCGCGGAGGTTGTGGCGGTGAACAACGCGACCAACCTCTCGACCAACACGGTGACCAACCAGGAAGGGCTCTATCGGATCCCGGCGCTGCGTCCGGGATTGTACCGCATAACGGTCACGGCGGCGGGCTTCAAGCGATGGGTCCGCGACAATGTCGAACTGCGGGTGGGGACGACGCTTCCGATCGACGCGAGTCTGGAGGTCGGCGCCGTGGCGGAGTCGGTCGAGGTCCTGGCGCACACGACCTTGCTGGAGACCGAAACCTCCGCCACGGGCACGATCCTGGAAGGCAACTTCTTCTACCGCATGCCGCTGTATCAGCGCTGGGTCAGGAGCTCCATGTACCTTACCCCCGGCGTGACGGTGTCGGGCTTCGGCTGGGGTGGCGACATGGGCGGATATCAGATCAATGGCGAGTCTTCCGACCGCATCGGCTACTACGAGGACGGCATTTACGGCGTGAAGCCGACCGGCGGCTGGACCACCGACACCATCCAGAACACCATCGACGAGATCAAGGTGCTCACCACGGTTCTGCCGGCCGAGTACGGCCACTCGGCCGGAGGCGCCCTGACAGTGGTTAAAAAGAGCGGCGGCAACGAGGTGCACGGCCTGGTTTCCGATCTGTTCCGCGAAGGCCCCATGCAGCACCGGCGGTTCATGCAGATCTATACCTTCGAGCAACTGGGGAACAGCCTGCACTTCCATCAGCCGGATGCCAACCTGAGCGGCCCGGTCTACATACCCAAGATCTATGACGGGCGCAACAAGACCTTCTTCATGGTGGCCGGGCAGTGGCTGATCGAGCGGCAGGGAGAACAGCTCACCTATACGGTTCCGACGGCCGACGAACTGAACGGCGACTTCAGCTACAAGGGGATGACCGGGACGACGCCGAACCCGATCTACGACCCGCGGACCACGCGGCAGGTGAACGGCCTGTGGTACAGGGATCCGTTCGCGGGCAATACCATCCCCAAAGGCCAGTGGGACCCGGTGGCGGCCAAGTTCTTTTCGCAGAAGGTCTGGGCAGAGCCCAGCCAGACGGGGACGCCCACGACCCAGGGTTACACCGGCAACCTGCTGGCCGTCTCGCAGAAAACGGTGGATTACTTCAGCTACACCACGCGGTTCGACCACCAGGTCAACTCCCAGATCAAGACGTTCGTCAACTGGAGCCACAACTCGCGGACCGGCTGGACGCCGAACATGAGCATCGTCAACCTGGATTTCGACTCCTCGGCCCGCACCACGCTCGAGCGGCAGATGACCTCGGGCATCGGTGCGACCTGGGTGCCGGCGCCGACGGTCGTCAGCGAGACACGAGCCAGTTATTACCGGTACAAGAGCAATGCCACGTGGCCCGGGTTCGGCAAGGACTACGGCCAACTCCTCGGGATTCCCAACATCGGAGTGGGCAGCATGCCCAGCGTCACGGGAATCCCGTCGGTTTCCAACCCCGCCATCGACGTCCAGGAAACGCTCAACTTCAAGCAGGACGTCAGCAAGCTGTCGGGCACGCATGCGTTCAAGATGGGCTACGACATCATGCGGCTCCGGAGGAACCAGTACAGCGTGACCAACAACGCCGGCAGCTTCACGCTTGCCGGCACCAGCGGGATCAACACCAACGGGACCAGCATTCCCAACACCGGCGGCAAGGATCTGTCGCGGTTGATGACGGGAGCCGTGTCCGGCTTTACCCTGACCACCAACCTGCTCAGCACGCTGCCCCGGAATTGGATTCACAGCCTCTACCTCCAGGACGACTGGAAAATCCGTCCGAACCTGACGGCCAACATCGGCGTGCGCTGGCAGGTGCAGAGCACGATGAATAACAAGTACGGCCAGCAGTCCAGTTTCGACCCCAACGCCCCGGACAATATTGTGGCGGGCGCCAAGGGCGTGATCACCCACCCTGGCCAGGTGCACAAGAAGGACTGGAACAACTTCCAGCCGCGGATCGGGCTGGCCTGGACGGCGCGCCGCAACATCGTGATCCGGACGGGCTTCGCGCTCTCGACGGTGGACGAACGTTTGCCGAGCCCTCCGACGGACGAGTACGGCTCGATCACGGCGCGGATCGACACTCCATCCGGCGAATACAGGCCCCGGTTCCAGCTCAGCGCCGGCCCCATCCTGCCGCTGGTTTGGCCGGTGGTCCGGGCGGACGGCTCCATCCCCTTCGTCGGCAGCAACTACGGCAGCCGGGGCGCGTCGTGGGTGGACATGAACCGTAAGAGCCCGTACAGCATGAACTGGAACCTCAGTGTTCAATACGGGCTGAGCAGCAACTACCTGGTGGAGGTGCAGTACACGGGCAACCGGAGCGTCAACGGCTTCGAGAACTGGCAGGTCAACCAGTATTCCTACGATTGGGCCTGGAACATGTACCAGAACAACCGCGCCGAGTTCACCAAGATGGAGGGAAACACGCAGGCCTACCGGCCGTTTACGAACTTCGGAGGCATCTCCTACCGGACCAACGGTTCCAACTCCGTCTACCACTCCGGGACCGCCAAGCTGGAAAAGCGGCTCTCCCGCGGATTGTCTTTCCTGACGTATTACACCTACGCGAAGAACATCTCGGCCAGCACCGGCAACTGGCTGCTTCCTCGAGCACTCGATCGCTCCCGCGCGGGGGGCGACCGGACTCACCAGTACACGGGGAGCATGAACTACGAGATCCCCTTCGGCAAGGGGCGAAAGTGGTTGAACCACAGCAGCCTGCTGGACGCGCTGGTGGGCGGGTTCGACATGGTGTTCCTTTACCGGATCTCCAGCGGCAATCCGCTGACGTTCGGCATGGGCGGCAGCCCGTACAGGTACATGCCGGGAAATATCGCCTTCCGGTCCGGCCGTCCGGATAGCACCGGCCAGCGCGCCCATCTGCGCGATGGGTGGGCCGACATCGGTCCTGCCCGCTTCACGAGGGCTACGCAGAACAAGATGATCGAGTCCATGAGCTACTTCACGTACCCGGCGGCCTACACGTTCGGGAATGTGGGAGCCAACACCATGGACCGGCAGCGGTTCATCGACCACAGCTTCTCGGCGGCCAAAGACTTCAAGATCAAGGAGCGCTGGACGATTCAGTTCCGTTACGATTTCCAGAACCCCTTCAAGTGGTACAACCTCTCGGCGCCGAACACCACGGTGAACTTCACGAACCCGGCTGAATTCGGGACCGTGAGCACCAGCACTTCGGACGAGGCCACTACCGCCGCCGGCGGCGGCCAGCCGCTGCAAAACATCACCATTTCCCTGCGCTGGTAGCAGTCCGCTTCTGGGGGCCGGGCAGGCCCGGCCCCCGACTCCCTCCGCCCGGCAAGGCGTCGCCGCGGTAGACTGCTTGTTACGGTGGGACCACCGATGGCATCTAGTGGGAAGGAAGCGGAAGTTGATCTGGCGCGTCAGCTCGCCGCCGGGAACCTGGCCGTCTTCGACGATTTCGTAGCGAGTTTCCGGACCCGGCTGTTTCAGTACAGTCTGCTGGTCTGCGGCCATCGGGAGGATGCCGAGGAGGTGGCGCAGGACACGCTGTTGAAGGTCTTCGAGAACTTCGGCCAGTTGCGGGAACCGGAGCGCGTGCGGCCGTGGGTATTCCGGATCGCGCGGAATGCCTGCCTGATGAAGCGGCGCAAGAGCGTGTTCGCGCCCGCGCAGGAGTTATCGCTCGACGAACTTATGCCGGCCGTGGCGCAGGACGGAAGGGAGAGGCGGCTGGAGATCGCCGACTGGTCGAAGCTCCCCGAAGACCAGGTGCTGCGCGGAGAGTTGCAGCGGGTGCTGCAAGACTCGATCAGCGCCCTTCCGGACATCTACAAGACGGTGCTGCTGCTGCGCGACGTGGAGGAACTGTCCACGGGTGAAACCGCGGGCATCCTGGAGGTCAGCGAGGACGTGGTCAAGACCCGGCTGCACCGTGCGCGGCTGAGCTTGCGGCAGTCGCTGGACGGCTACCTGCGCGGCAGAGCCGGCCGGGGGGGGGAGACGTGAGCGGCCACGAGGCGCACCAGGGCCATGACTGCGCGGGGATATTCGCGGAACTCTCAGGTTACCTGGACGGGGAACTGACTCCCGAGGCCGGCCGTGAACTGGAGGAGCACCTGTGCGGCTGCCCTCCGTGCGTCGAGTTTCTGCAAAGCCTGCGGCTGACCGTTGACCTGTGCCACGAGTTGCAACCCGGGGCGGAGCCGAGGCCGCTGACGGCCGAGGCTCGCGGCCGGCTGCTGGATGCCTGCAAGAAGATGCTCGAATCGCGCGGAGCCGTGTGACGCCGGTCACTGCCTCCGCCGCGCGCCGCGCTTAGCCTGGAAATAGAGCATGGCAGGCAAGGCTTTCGTGCGCGCGGGGCTCGACCGTTCCCAGCGCATCCGCTGGGCGTTCCAGGCGGCGTTTCTTCTGCTTAATATCTGGATCGGGGTGGAGTTCTACCTCTTTGTGCGCCATTTTGAGACCGCCGGCGCCACGGTTTACGTGGACCGTCCGCCGGGGGTGGAAGGCTGGCTGCCCATCGCCGCGCTGATGAATCTGAAGGTGTGGCTGGCGACGGGGGAGCTGCCCAGTCTGCATCCCGCGGGCGTGGTCCTCCTGGTGGCGTTCCTGGCGATTTCGTTCCTGTGGCGGAAAGCCTTCTGTAGCTGGCTATGCCCCGTGGGTACGGTCTCCGAGTGGCTGTGGCGGACCGGACGTCAGACCTTCAGGAGGAATTTCCAACTGCCCCGGTGGGCGGACATCTCGCTGCGAAGCCTGAAATACGCGCTGCTCGGGCTGTTCCTGTACGCCGTGGGCTCGATGAGCGTCGTGGAGATCCGGGCGTTTCTGGACGGGCCGTACGGGGTGATCGCCGACGTCAAAATGCTCAACTTCTTCCGGTTTCTGGGCGTAACGGCCGCGGTGGTGTTGGGCTTGCTGCTGATCCTGTCGATCTTCGTCCAGAACTTCTGGTGCCGCTACCTGTGCCCGTACGGCGCGATGGTGGGCCTGGTGTCCCTGCTCAGCCCGGCCCGGATCCGGCGGTCGCCCGAGGCGTGCATCGATTGCGCCAAATGCGCGCAGGCCTGCCCGGCGCTGCTTCCGGTGGACAAGCTGATCACGGTGCGCTCGGCGGAGTGCACGGGCTGTCTGGAATGCGTGGCGGTGTGTCCGGCGGCCGGCGCCCTGTGGATGTCGGCGGGCAAGCGGCGGCGGATCCCCGCCTGGGCGATGGCCGCGGGCATCGCGGTGTTGTTCCTGGGAGTGGTCGGCTACGCGCGGTGGACCGGCCACTGGACAACGGAGATCCCGGCGCGAGTCTACGGCGAGCTCATCCCCCGCGCTCACGAATTCTCGCATCCCTGACAGCTTCGCGCTACGATGAGGGCGTGAAGCGCTGGGCCTACGTTCTGGGGTGGGTGCTGTGCTGCGCATCCGTGCGGGCGGCGGAGCCCGGCTACGAACTGGCCGGCCAACTGGATCCGCCTCGCGGCCGGGTGCTCCTGAATCTGGACGGCATCCGGACGCCCTTCACGGCGCACACGTTCAGCGACTCCAGGGGCCGCTTTCAATTCCGCGGCCTGACGGCGGGACCCTATACGCTGCGCATGTTCGTGCCGGGTCTGGATGAAGTGCGCCAGACCGTGGAAGTGACCGCCAGCTTGGCGGACAGCAGCCGGCGTGTGAGACTCAAGCTCACCTACGATCCCTCGGGACCGGACGAGGAGGCCCGCAAGCGCAAACATGCGGTTTCCGCCCGCGAATTGAGCCTGCCCGGGTCCGCCATCAGAGAATACAAACAAGCGCAGGTCTTGCTGGGGAAGCATGAAGTCGCGGCGGCCATCGAGCGGCTGGAGCGGGCGGTGGAACTCGCCCCGCGCTTTACGGAGGCGTGGAACAACCTCGGGACCATCGCCTACGTTCAGGCCAGGTACGAGGATGCGGAGCGTTATTTCCGCTCCGCCCTGAAACACGACCCGGGGGCGTACGTTCCCGCGCTGAACCTGGGCGGGGTTCTGGTGAATCTGGGCAGATTCACCGAGGCGCTGGAGTACAACCTGTACGCGGTTCTGGAGAAGCCCAAGGACGCACTCGCGCAGTCGCAGTTGGGCATGACCTACTTCTACCTGGGCAGGCCGGAGCCGGCGCTGAAACATCTCAAGGAAGCCAAACGTCTGGATCCCGGCCATTTCTCACATCCGCAACGGTTGCTGGCTCAGATCTACCTCGAACGGGGGGATGTCGGAGCCGCGGTTGCGGAACTGGAGGAATTTCTCCGGCTGCACCCTGACGCGGCGGAGGCCGCCAAGATCCGGGAGGTTCTGACGGGATTGAAGGCGAAAGAAGGAAGCTGAGAACCGGGCTCACGGCAACTTTTTGCGCGGCGGCAGCATCCAAAATCTGACAGGTTTTTCACTCAGGAGAGGGCCATGCCGCAAATAGTAGTGATAGACCCGGACCCGGAGGCCAGGGAGGGTGCAGTTCAGGCGTTGCGGGCCCAGGGGTACACGGTGACCGCGGCGGCAAGCCTGGCGGAGATCTCGGGAGCCAATGGGGCCCAGCCTGCAAGCCAGCCGGTGAAACTGCGGGAAATCGAGAGGATAGCGATCGAAGAAGCTCTGTCCGCCAACCACGGAAACCGCACTCACGCCGCGCGTCAACTGGGAATCAGTCTCCGCAAGCTACAGTACCGCCTCAAGGAGTACGGCGACTCGGCGTAGACGCAGGCATTTGGGAACCGCCACACCCCGGAAGCCGGGGCGCGGCCGGAGGGCCGCGGGGTACAGTTGCGCTCAGTCGGTGCTGTAGTTGATCTCGATCTTACGAACCGCGCGGGCGGCGAGCCAGAGGACCAACGCCGTCACCAGCAGCAGGCCCGTTACGGCCAGCAGCCTGGAAGGCGGGTTGGCCGGTGAGAACAGGAACTGCATGATAGCCGGCATGTTGGGGTCGGGCGGCGGCGCCACCGGGCACAGCGCCTGGACGTAATAAATCACGCTGAGTTTCTGGAGCATGGAGGGCAGGAAGGGGTTGGCGCCCTCCCACAGAAGCAGGACCGCCGCCGGAATGATCGGATTGCGCAGCAGCAGGCCCGTGGCCAGGAAAACGCTGCCGTATCCCACGCAGGCCAGAACCGCGGCTGCCGTGTAGGCGAAGGCATGAGCCGGTCCGTGCTGCTGCCAGAAGAGGGCCAATTCGGCCGGGGGCTTCTCCCAGAGCATCAACCGGAAGCTGAGCAGGGCGCCCAGCCCGAATATCAGGGAAGCAGCCAGTAGTCCGGCCAGGTACTTGCCCCCCAGGAGCACTTCCCGCCGCATCGGAGCCAGCAGCCAGAAATGCAGAGTCTTGTCCATCATCTTCCCGCGGAACAGGTTCACGAAGATGCCCAGACAGCCGAAGAACACCGCCAGCCGCAGGTAGAAGTTCTGAAAGACCATGGCGAAGACCGCGCGGTCCTCCTCCAGGTTCACCAGCGTCCGCACGCGTTTGGATTCCAGCACGCCATTGGCGAAGGTCAGCACCAGTATGCGGCTGCCGTCGAAGTAGTTCACGCGGCGCACCAGGGCGCGGTCTTGTTTGGCGCGCCGGTCGAAGGCGAAGTCGTTGACCGGTTTGCCGAGGCGGGCGATGACCGCAGCTTCGGTCTCGCTCTCCCGGACGGAGTCCATGAGCGCGGCGCTGATGACCCCACGAGAAGACAGGCGATCCCGCTGAATCTTAACGGAGATCCCGTGCATGAAGAACACGAATGCCGGAAAGAGCGCCAGCAGGTACACCCAGAAAGATCGCCTCGACAGGAATGCGCGCCGCGCCTCCAGCCAGGCCAGGGTCAGGGCCTGCCGCAGCCTGAGCGGCGTCATGACGGCTCCCCCCCGATCAGGTACTTGTAGAGGGCGTCCACGTTCTCGTCCACGGGCGCCACGCTCTCGATGCCGTAGCCATCGAGCGCGATACTCGCCAGCGCCTGGGAGAATGCCTCCCGGCTGCGCGTGAGCACCAGCAGACCTTGCCGGTCCTCGCTGAGCCGGACTTCGGTGACATGATCTTGCAGGAACAGCAAGGACGCCACGCGCGAGGCCTCGCGCGCCCGCACCAGGAACTGCGAGGGGTGCTCGTGCATTTCCTCGCGCACGCTGCGGATTTCGCCCTCCGCCGCGATCATCCCGTTGGCGATCAGAATCACCTGATCCGAGATGATGTCCACTTCCTGAAGGACGTGGCTGGAAAGGATGACGTGGCGGCCCCGGGCGGCCTCCCCGCGGAACATCTCGATGGTCTCCGCGCGCACCAGCGGATCGAGGCCGTTGAGCGGCTCGTCCAGAATCAGTACCTCCGGGTCGTGCGCGATGGCCTGGGCCAGCCGCACGCGCTGGCGCATGCCCTTGGAGTAGCCCGCCACCTTGCGGTGGGCCGCATCGCTGAGGCCCACGCGCTCGAGCGCCTGTACCGCCAACTGCGCGGACCGCGAGCGGGAGTGCCCGTGCAGCGCCAGCAGCGAGGAGATGAACTCGAAGCCGGTCATGCTGCGCGGCGCCGCGTCATACTGCGTGGCATAACCGGTGATGCGCATGAGGCGCTCGGGATCCCGGGGAGAAATCCCGCGCACCCGAATCGAGCCGCGGTCGGGGTGAATCAGGCCGGCCATGAGGTTCATCAGGGTGGTCTTCCCGGAGCCGTTGGGTCCCACCAGGCTGGTGATGCCCGGTGGAATATGCAGGGAGACGCGGTTCACTCCCAGGACCTCTCCGTAGAACTTGGAGACGTCCTCGAGGATGACCTCGGCGCCATTCACGAGACCACCTCCACCGGGCGCAGCCTGCGCTCCAGCACCCAGGCCAGCAACAGCGCCATGGCGATCAGCGCCAGGCCGCAGGCCAGCGCGCCGGGACCCTCGGGCGCCTCCACCCCAAGCAGCGACGACCAGATCCGGTACATGGCGCCGCCCGGGTCCATCAGCACGCTCCACTCGGTGCGCAGAATCTGGCGGATAATCTGCGCCGCGCCCGCCAGCACGAAAAAGAACGCCAGCACGAGGGCCCCAGCGATGATCCGCCACCGCACCAGGGCCGAGCCGGCGAGCGCCACCAGGCTGACCAGCAGTATCCAGGCCGCGAATCCCAGCAGCACTCCGGCCCCCAGCCTCCAGTTGGCCGCGAACCACCCCCAGCCCGCCATGCCCGACTGTATCGCGAACAACAACAGTCCCGGAATCCAGGTCACCGGCGATAGCAGGGCCGCCAGCACCAGCCAGCGTCCGAGCACATAGTCGAACCGGGAGACCGGACGGCTGAGATACAGCGGGAGGGCGTTGTTCGTAAGATCCGGGGCCACCAGGCCCGGCCCGGCCAGCGCGGCCAGGATCACCGCGGCCGCGGACTGCACGTTCATGAAGATCAGGAAGAACCTGCCCTTGACCTCGAGGAAAGCCACGAAAGCCTTGTCAAATCCCTGGAGCAGATCTGCGCGGTTTGACAGGTAGACGAACACAGCGCAGAGCAGCGGCCAGAAGAACGAGGCCAGCATCACCAGCACTACCAGCCGCTGCTCCATGAGCCGCTTCCAGGCGTGGCGCGGGAAGGCGAGCATCCGGTGGCGGTGCGCCGTCACCGGGCCCGCGTAACGCTGGTAGCCGCGCCTATAAACCGGCAAGAGTGGATTCCCCCTTTGGCACGAGCGACTCTTCTCCCGGAGTCCGCTGCAAGCGCCCGACCGCCTTGAGGAAGATCTCCTCGAGCGAGTCGCGGCGGTGGGTCAACTTGTGCACGCCCAGCTTCTCTCGGGCGAGCAGCGCCCAGAGCGCCTCCAGTTCGACGCCCGCCGGCAGCACGACACGCCAGCGGCCCTGTCCCTCGTTGACGCCCTCGGCGCCCTGCTCGCGCAGGGATCGCGCCAGGTCGCGATCATCGCCGGTCACCTCCAGTTCCACGAAGCGCCGGTTGGCCCGGCGCTCTTCCTCCAGGTTGGCGTGATGCACCACGCGGCCGTCGTTGAGAATGACCACCTCGTCACAGACCTCCTCAACGTCGCCGAGCAGGTGGGAGCAGAGCAGCACGATCATGCCGTGCGACTCCTTCATCTCGCGGATCAGCGCCAGCATGCGGCGGCGGGCGGCGGGATCGAGGCCGTTGGTCGGCTCATCCAGGATCAGCAATTCGGGGCCGTGGACGATGGCCTGCGCGAACTTGGCCATCTGCCTCATGCCCAGCGAGTAAGTGCCGAGTGTCCGGTACCGGCCCTCTCCCAGGCCCACGTGGTAGAGGACCTCGTGCGCCTTCTCGAGCGCGGCCTCGGAGGGAAGCCCCGAGATCTCGGCCAGGAGCTTCAGAAAGGTCACCGCCGTCATGTTGGCTACGAAGGCGTCGGTTTCGGGCATGTAACCGATGCGCGCCCTGACTTCGCGGGAGCCTTTGAGGCAATCCTGGCCCAGGATGCGCGCCCGGCCGGCGGAGGGCCTGTGGAAGCCCAGAAGGGTGCGGATCAAGGTGGATTTGCCGGCGCCGTTCGGGCCGAGCAGGCCGATGGTCTTCCCGCCGCCCGCACCGCCCAGCCGGCAGGAGATCCGGTGCAGGATCTCCCGCCGGCCCAGGCGGACGCTAAGCCCTTCCAGTTCAATGAGTGGCGCTGCCGGCTGCATTCCCGATCTGTCCCGCCCGCGCCTGCCCTGTCAGCATCATCGTCAGGAGCATGCTCATCAAGCGAGTACGGCTGGCGGCCTGAATTCGTTCCCCTTCTCCATTTACCACAACCAGGACCGGTTCGCGGCTCTGTAGCAGGGTCTTCGCGGCTTCGCCGCCGAAGGCTGCGAGCATATCAGCCAGAGGTCCCTGGGTGTTCAGCCAGAGAAAGGCCGATTGGTGCAGGCCGGCCGAGGCGGGTAACTGTGCCACGAACTGCGCGGAGCGGACCAGAGGGAAGCCGCCCGCGCGGGTGGCGATGGCCGCCGCTGCCAGCGCCCGGTCCGTGCTCATAACCCAATAGCCCCGGTCGTAAGTCCAGGAAAGGGTGAGGTTGATGTTCGTGAGGCGAAGCACCGTCCATGCGCGCCCTTCGGCCTGCTGATCCTCCACGATCAGCCTCGGCGTGGCGCCGGCGGCTGCCGCTTCACGGTTCGCGGCATCCGCGAGACGGCGGACCGCGGAGTCCAGCACGGCGGGCTGGTTCACTTCGACGATGGCCACCCACCCCGGAATGGGGAGGGTGGGCCGTTCGATGGAGAACGTGAAATCCGTGCCCAGAGCGGCGGCAATGTCCCCACCCACGCGCACGCCAGCTCGGGATTCCACCTCGGCCAGTTCCTGTGGGAACTTGGGATTGATCCGGCCGATCAGGGTGACGAGTTCGTCGAAGGCCTGTTCCGGATTTCGCGTGGACGCGGAGACCGCAGCCACGGCTGCGGCCGATACATACTCGGCGGACCCGGCGGCCGCGGGCGTGGCCAGCCAGGAAGCGGCGCCGGTGCGCGGACCGCTGAAAAGCAGCGACGCCTGCGACTCCTCGCTGCCTCCAACCGGACCCTGCTGGAAGGAAACGTACTTCAGCTTGTCAGCGCCCAGGAAGGCGGCGGCGCCGCCCGGCTTGTCCGCAGAGGGAGGGGTGGCTGCGGCGTCCCAGACGCACAGCACGTCAACTCCGTTCTGGTAGTGCGCCGCGATCTCGGAGGCGAAGGGACTGGCAGCGCCGTGTCCCAGGCGGGAGAGGATCGAGTCGAGATGCGCCCGGGAGTCGGAGAGCACCACCAGCCCGCCAGAGATGTGAACCGCTCCCAGATCGCCATGCAAGGGCTCGCTCAGAGCCTGCTTCAGCGCCTCCTGCTGGCCGGGCTGGACCTCGGCGAGGAAGGCGGGCGTGACGGAGGCAGGCTGGCGGGTCGCCACCAGCACGACTTCATCGCCCAGTATGGGGGCCAGGGCCTGCACCCGCCCGAGGAGTTGTTTCAGGTTCTCGCCGCGGGACGAGTTCCACCAGTCGCGCAGAACGGCGCTCTCCGCGCTCCTCTGCCCCACCAGTTCCGTGATCTGCTTGGCCAGCGGGCCGGGATTGGGCACGGCCAGGTAAAGCACTGCATCGGCCGGCAGGTAGCGCAACAGCTTAGGCTCGGTCCGGGGCGCGGGAATGCCCGATGCGGCGACAGCCGCCTCGATCTTGGCGAACTCCCCGAGCAAGGCGTAGTATTTCGAGGCATTCTCGCTCCAGGCCAGGGTTCTGCTGACCGGCATCTCGCCCAGGGCGCGGCTGGAGGCTGCCAGTTGGCCGCGAGTCAGCAGGCGGGTCGTCCCGCCCTGCCTCACCTGAACGGCGCCCTCCACCACGGACACGAGGGAGCCGGCCAGACCCGAAGAGACGGTGAACACCGTTCCCTTAACGGAGGCCGATGTGTCTTGCGTGTCGACGCGCAGACGGCCGCGGCGTTGTCTGGCGGCCTGTACAATCAAGTCGCCGCGCGCCAGTTGGATGGATTGGCCGCTCCATGCCGCGTGAACCGACAACTCGGTTCGCTCGTTCACTTCGACCAGCGAGCCGTCCCGAAGCCGCAGTACGGCGCGCGCCCCGAGGCCGGTGCGCACGGTCTCGCCTTCGTTGAGGGTGCTGCCCGCCGTGAGCGTTCCGCCGGGCAACCGGTACAGATCACCGCGCAGACTTGCGACCGTGGCTCTGGGACCCGAGGGAGCCAGCGCGGCGTCGATGCGGTCCCGGCCAAGGTATAGCGCCGCGGCCGCCAGACCGGCGGCGATGGCCCAGCGGGACCAGGCGGGCAGCACTCTGCGGGGCATCACGCGCACGGGCGCGGACCGTGGCGTGGCCGGCTCACCCGCCAGCACTCGCCGGCAGGCCGGGCAGCGGCCCAGGTGGTCTTCCACCAGCAGCCGCCGGGAGGTCTCCAGAGCTCCGGCTCGGTACGCCTCCAGATCCGCCTGGAATTCGGCGCAAAGCGGGGAGGCGTCCCCGGCGATCTTGTTCCAGACCCTGGCCGTGGCGGCGGTGACCTCCCCGGTGGGGACGGTTTCCTCCCGCATTTCATTGAGCAGCTTTTCCAGGCGATCTTCGGGCATGGCTGGTCTCCTCTTCATTGCTCAAACACTCTCTGCAACCCCTGGCGGATCCGAAACAGCCGGCTGCCGACCGTGCCTCTCTCGATGCCGAAGCGGTCGGCCAGCTCGTTGGACGACCAACCCTCCAGGTACTTGAGAAGAAACAGCTCGGCGTCCTGGGGGTCGAGCCCGGCTATGGCCCGCCGGAGCCGTTCCTTTAGGATTGGGCCGGATTCCTGGACAGACTGAGGGCCGATCACCTCCAGCGGCGTCTCCGAGCGGACCGTCCGGCGGCGCAGGACGTCGATGGAGGCGTTGGCGGCTGCGCGGCGGAAATAAGCTTCGGAGGACTGGACATCCAGAGCGGCATCCGGACGGTTGAGAAGCCTCAGAAAGACCGTCTGAAGGACATCCTCGGCATCGGCGGAATTCCCGGTGATGCGGCGGGCGGTTCGATAGACGGTTTCCGAGTATTGGCGGTAGAGTTCGTCGAATCCGGGTGGTCTGGTCAAGTCAACCGGTTCTGCGCGGATTGCCAGGCCATGGGTCGCCATGGGAGTGCTCTCAACTGGCAAGACGCAGCCCGATGACGATTATTCCACGCCGGCAGGCAGAAATGGAGAATCCGCCGCGCGGCCGGGCGCCTGAGGGCTTGTGAACGCCTGAAACCCGGCCGCACGAGGTGACGCGTGCCGCGGCCGGGTGGATCTGGCGTATGATATTGGCTGTTCCGGCGCGATACGAACGGCGCCGGTCGTGAGGAAACGAAGAATGATGACCTACACAAGACGAGATGTAGGAAAGATCGCGCTGGCGGCTCTTCCGGCCGCCGGCCTCAGGGCGGCTGCCAGGCCGAACTCCAACTTCGGTGGCGTGCAGATCGGCGTCATCACCTACAGTTTCCGCCAGTTGCCGTCAAGCGCGGAACAAGTGCTGGGGTACTGCATCGAGTGCGGAATCAGCGGGATCGAGCTGATGAGCAACGTGGCCGAGAGCTATGCCGGTTCGCCGGCCGGCGCCGGGCGCGGCTTCGGTCCGGGAGGCCCCCCGCCCGGAGGCCCGGGTCCGGGCATGGGCGGCGGCCGGGGGCAGATGACTCCCGAGCAGCAGGCGGCCAGAGAGAAGGCCGCGGCGGAGCTGAAGAACTGGCGGCTTTCGGTCTCCATGGACAAATACAAGGCCTTCCGCAAGATGTACGAGGACGCCGGCGTGAAGATCTACGCCTTCAAGCTCGAACCGAACATGAGCATGTCGGACCAGGAGTACGAGTACATCTGGAATGTCGGAGAGACACTGGGAGCGAATCACCTGACCATGGAGCTACCCACCGACGACCAACTGCTCGCCCGAGTGGCCGCCTACGCCCAGAAGCGGAAGTTGCGGATGGCGTTCCACACACACGGGCAGGGCGGCTCCTCCGGCTTTGACAGGGTGCTCGGCGCCTCCAAGTACACCGCGTTGAACTTCGACGTGGGCCACTATTTCGGCGTGAACGGCGAGTCTCCGGCGCCGCTGGTCGAGAAGTACCACGATCGCATCGCCAGCCTGCACCTGAAGGACCGGGCCGCCCCGCCGCCTGCCACGCAGCAACCCGCCGCCGAAGGCCGCGGCGGACCGGGCCGCGGCGGCGCCAACCTGCCGTGGGGCCAGGGCGGAACCCCCCTGCGGGAGGTCTTGCAGCTCATGAAGAAGAACCGGTACGCCTTCCCGGCCAGCATCGAGCTGGAATACCAGATACCGGACGGCTCCGACGTCATCGCCGAAGTGAAGAAGTGCGTGGAGTATTGCAGGCGGGCGCTGGCGTAATGTGAGTGGCGAGGCGCGGCGGGCGGGCCGCGCCTCGCAAGCGTCTACTTCTTCTGCCTCTCGAGCTGCTGCTTCAGGTACTCCTGGTACTCCTGGCGCAGCGCGGGGTCGCGCGGGCTGCCGTAAATGTCGCTGGATTTGTACTTGTTCTCGTCGAACTTCTTGCGGGTCCACTCGTCGTGAATGTGGGTGGTCTTGGCGTTCTCCACGAACCTCTGGACCGCCTGCGGCGGAATGAAGTTGACTCCTTCCCGGTCTCCGAACACCAGGTCGCCCGGCATCACGGTCGCCTTCCCAATCCGCACCGGCACGTTGATGCCGGTCACCATCACGCCCGTGATGGCCGGCGGGACCGCTCCGCGGTAGTAACCCGCCATGCCGAACGTGGCGATGCCTTCCAGGTCACGGATGGCGCCGTCGATGACGAAGCCCGTGCCGGTCTTCTTCCAGATGTAGTACGCGAGGTTGTCCCCGATAATGCCGCCCGCGTCCAGGTTGCCGCCGGCGTCAACCACGAACACGTCGCCGGGCTGGAGCATATCCAGCGCGGACTGGTGATTGAGGGTGAGCTCGTTGCCCTTCTGCTTCCACTCGGCCTGGTCCACGCTGGCGATGTCGCCCCGCCAGGGCATCAACTGCAAGGTGAAGGCCCGGCCAATGAGTTTCTTGCCCGGGTTCAGGACCTGCCAGCCGTCGGTGTAGGTAATCGCCGACTGGGCGGCCGCGCCTCCCGGGGCCGCTCCCCGTCCTGCCTGAGCGCCCGCTCCACCGGGGGCTCCGGCGCCCCGAGCTCCGGCGGTGCCTCGTCCGGGTGCAGCGGCCGCGGGCGGCGCGCCGAACCCGCCGCCGGCGCGCCCGGCGCCCATGACCTCTTCCGAAGACATCTCCTGAAACGCGGCCAAAAGGGCGTCCGGCACCTTCGGGCGGCCGTCGGGGAACCGGTCAAAAGGGTTCTGGGCCGTATACTTGATCATCTCTTCGCGCGTAAGGCTATTCATCTGCGCCTGCGCGTCGATGGCAAACAGCAGCGCCGTGAAGGCGACCGCGAACAACGCCGGAAGCACTCTCTTCATGACTCCCTCCTCGAGACCTTCTGAACTCATAAGCATACCTCGAAACTCCCGGCAAGTCCTGCCCGTTGGGCGGATTTCGGAGTCCAGCCCGCGGCGCTTCAATGCTATGGTGAAATAAGACGGGCCTGGAAACCATGTTACAGTCGAGAGTCCCTGCCGGCGAAGACCTTAATCCGCGCGAGACCGCGGAGTGGATGGAGGCGCTTGACCAGATCGTAGATCAGTCCGGCCCGGAACGTACCTCCTACCTGCTGGACCGGCTGCTGGAACGGGCCCGGCGCTCCGGCGTGGTGTTCCCTCACAGCCTCAATACGCCCTACGTAAACACCATTCCGCCCGAAGAGGAAGCAGCGTATCCCGGCGACCGCGACCTGGAGCGCCGGATCAAGAGCTTCATCCGCTGGAACGCCATGGCCATGGTGGTGCGGGCCAACAAGTACGACCCCGGCATCGGCGGCCACATCTCGACTTACGCCTCTCTGGCGACGCTAGCTGAGGTAGGCTTCAACCATTTCTTCCGGGCGTCCTACGGGGACCAGCCCGGCGACCTGATCTATTTTCAGGGCCACGCCTCGCCGGGAATGTACGCGCGAGCCTTCGTTGAGGGCCGTCTCTCCGAGAAGCGCCTGGAGAACTTCCGTCACGAATTGCGCGAGCAGCCCGGGCTCTCCTCCTACCCGCACCCCTGGCTGATGCCGGACTTCTGGCAGTTTCCAACCGTCTCCATGGGACTGGGGCCCATCAACGCCATCTATCAGGCGCGCTTCATGCGCTACCTGGAGAACCGGGGGATTATTCCCGTCACCCCACGGAAAGTCTGGGCCTTCCTGGGAGACGGCGAAACGGACGAACCGGAGTCCCTCGGCGCCTTGACGCTGGCGCCGAGAGAGAAGCTGGACAACCTGATCTTCGTGGTCAACTGCAACCTGCAACGGCTGGACGGGCCGGTTCGCGGCAACGGCAAGATCATACAGGAGCTGGAATCCGCCTTCCGCGGCGCGGGGTGGAACGTCATCAAGGTCGTCTGGGGCGGCTTGTGGGACCGCCTGCTCGCCCGCGACGCCGAGGGGCTGCTGGTCAAGCGGATGGGCGAATGCGTGGACGGGGAGTACCAGAATTTCGCGGTACGCGGCGGAGCTTACGTGCGCAAAGTGTTCTTCGGGAAGTACCCGGAACTGGCCGCCATGGTGGAGGACCTCACCGACGACGAACTGGCGCGCCTCCCGCGAGGCGGACACGACCCGGTGAAGGTGTACAACGCGTATCGCCGCGCGGTCGAGCACACGGGCTCACCCACGGTGATCCTGGCTAAGACCGTGAAGGGCTACGGCATGGGCGAGGCGGGCGAGGGCCGCAACATCACCCACCAGCAGAAGAAGCTGAACGAACAGGAAATGGAGATCTTCCGGCGGCGCTTTTCTATCCCGCTTCCGGATGAGGTGCTGGAAACGATCTCTTTCTACCGGCCGCCCGAGGACAGTCCGGAGCAGCGTTATCTCAAAGAGCGCCGGAACCAACTGGGCGGATACCTGCCCGCGCGGGACCCGAAGCCGTTCGAAGTCGCGGCTCCGCCTCTGGACTTCTTTGCCGAGACGCTGGCTGGCAGCGACGGCAGGGAGGTCTCGACCACGATGGCCCTCGTGCGGATCTTGACGCTGCTGCTGAAGCACCCCAGCCTGGGCCGCTACATCGTGCCCATCATCCCCGATGAAGCTCGCACTTTCGGGATGGAGTCTTTGTTCCGGCAGGTCGGGATCTACGCCAGCCAGGGGCAACTCTACGACCCGGTCGACAAGGAGATGTTCCTTTTCTACCACGAGGCCAAGGACGGGCAGATCCTGGAGGAAGGGATCACCGAGGCGGGCTCCATGGCGTCCTTCACCGCCGCGGGCACCGCTTATGCCAACTACGGCGTGGCCATGATCCCGTTCTTCATCTACTACTCGATGTTCGGCTTCCAGCGGGTGGGCGACCTGGTTTGGGCCTTCGGCGATTCGCGCGGCAAGGGCTTCATGGTAGGCGCGACGGCCGGCCGGACGACGCTGGCGGGCGAGGGATTGCAGCACCAGGACGGGCACAGCCACGTGCTGATGAGCACGCTCCCCACTTGCGTCAGCTATGACCCGGCGTACGCCTACGAAATCGCCGTCATCGTAAGGGAGGGCATCCGCCGCATGTACGAACAGCGCGAGGACGTCTTCTATTACATCACGGTGGGCAACGAGAACTACGCGCAGCCGCCCATGCCCGAAGGCGTCCAGGAGGGGATTCTCCGGGGGATATACCGTTTCAGGCCGGCGCCGGGCGGCAAGGCGGCGGTGCAGTTGTTCGGCAGCGGCTCTATCCTGAACGAAGCCCTGCGGGCCCAGACCATCCTGGCGGAACGGTTCGGAGTGCAGGCGGATGTGTGGAGCGTCACCAGCTACAACGAACTGCGCCGGGACGCCCTGAGCGTGAGCCGCTGGAACAGGCTACACCCGGAGTCGCCGGCACGCGTGCCTTACCTGCTTCAGGCGCTGGAGGGCGCCGAGGGGCCGGTGGTCGCGGCTACCGACTACATGAAGATCGTCGCGGACCAGGTCGCCCCCTGGCTGCCGGGCCGCCTGACCGCGCTGGGTACGGACGGCTTCGGACGCAGCGATAACCGGCAGGAACTCCGGCGTCACTTCGAAGTCAACGCCGAGTCCATCGCCGCGGCCGCGCTGGCGCGCCTGGCCGGGGATGGCCGCATGGATCCCGCGGCGGCGCGGGACGCGATCGGAAAACTGGGGGTCGATACCGAGAGCCGGGACCCCGCCCGGACCTGACCTGAAGCTCCGCCATGCGGCGGACTTCCCCGGGTGCAGGCCAGACAGCCGCGACTATTCCAGGGATGGGGGCAACCCGGCGGTACGAGGAAAAGCCTTGATTACTCCTGGGCGGACACCTGTTGGTCGCCTTCGTGCCAGGCGCTGATCTTCAGACGCCGGCATACCCAGCAGAGGCCTTCCGTGGAGTTGGGGGCGCAAGGGGAACCGCAAACCACGCACTTGCACGGAGCCTTCGGCAGGTCCGGCTTGAACGCCTTCCGGGCGCGCTCCAGGACCTCTCGAGGAACGGCCCGTTCCGGCGCCGCTGCTGGCTTGCGTTTCATCCCAATTCAACTATAGACCATGCGCCTGCATTTCGTCCAGCCGGCCGTCATGGTACTCTTCCCCCATGAAGTACCTGGTGTTTCTCGTTGCATACGCGGCACTGGCGCAGCAGCCCGCCGCGCGCATCCTGGTGGCCTACCATTCCGAGACGGGCCACACGGAGAAACTGGCGCAGGCAATCGCAAAGGGCGCTGCCTCAGTGGAGGGCGCGGAGGTGACACTGCGGAAGACGTCCGACGTCAAGCCGGAAGAGATCGCGCGCTATGACGGCATGGTGGTGGGGACGCCAGTCCACTGGGCGAACCTGACCGCCGAGACCAAGCGCTTTCTCGACCAGGTTGGCGCCGCGCTCTGGGCCGCGAAGACCAACGGCGACGGCCGCACCGCGGGCGCGTTCTGCACGGGCGGTGGCACGGCCATGGGCAAGGACGTGGCGCGGCTGTCGGTGCTTGCGGCGTTTCTGACGATGCGGTTTACGGTGATCGGCGGCGTCGACTCGGAAGGTTACGGCACGCTCGGTCCGGAGGCCACCACCGGTCCCGCCGATCCCGGCGTGAGCGAAAAGGAGCAGGAGGAACCCCGCCGCTTCGGCGAGCGTTTCGCGCGCCTGACGCGGCAGGTCAGGCGGCAGTAGAGCATGGCGCTGCGCCGCTTCCATCCCCCGCCGGATCGGTAGATCATCGCGACGCGAGAAGCGCGCCCCGGGAGTGGAACATCCTCCAGGGGAGAGCGCCGGCTCTTCACCGCGGGCTGAGCCGGTCCGGGTCCGGTTCGCCCTACTGTTTCACCAGCTCGACGCGGCGGTTCCGCGCCCTGCCTTCTTCCGTGTCATTGGATGCGACGGGGCACAAGAGCCCGACGCCCTCCGCCTGTAACCGGTCCGAGGCAATCTTGTACTGGGCGACCAGTTCTTTCACGACCGCCTCGGCGCGCCTCAGAGAAAGCTTGGCGTTGTACTCGTAACCGCCCGCATTGTCGGTGTGTCCGACGACGAACATCTTCACTTTGCCGTCCTGCTTCAAAAGCGCGGCGATTTCCTGCAAGGCTTTCCTGGATTCCGGCATGATCTCCGCTTTGTTGAAATCGAAGTAGATGCCGTAGATGACCGTCTTCCCGGTGGCGGTGATATCGTTGGCCATGGCTTTGGCGTCGGACACCACATCCTGTTTCATTTGTCCCTTTTCAACCAAGGTGATCGTGTAGCCCGCTCCTCTTCCGTTGATATACACGCGGGCCCATGTTTCCAGCCCATCCTTTGCATATCTGGCGTGAACTTCGCCGCCGCTAATATTTGTCCAGGAGTATGTCGTCCCTCCGGCCTTCTTTACGGCGTTTTCGTGGTTGCGGATGATTTGCAGCGTCGAAGCGTACTTGTCATAGAACTCCCTTTTCACCGAGTAAGAGAGATAGTATTTCTTCCCCTCCGCGGTGATCTTCGTCTTCCCTTGAGTGGCGGGATCATAGAATTCGTTGGAGTCAAATTCCCATGTCCTGCATTGCGCGAGATAGTAGTTGGGCATCCGCGAGAAAAAAGGATGATCCGTGCACCCTTTTGCGTCTTCCTGGGCCGATGCGGCGACCGGGAAGGCGAGGACCAGAAAACCACTGAGCCAAATGAACCTGTTACCGGTTGTCATCACACACCTCGGGAGCGAATAAGGAGGATGGGGGGTCGTCGCGCCGCCGCCCCTGGGCGATCGCGAGGAAGCGGAAGCCGCTACATCGCATCTGGCGTGTCAATGCCATTACGCTCCTCCTGCGCGGAACTCATTGTCCTCAAGCTCGATGTTGTTGTCAACGGCCTTTGCCTTCAATCAGGCGCTTCCGGCTCCACTCCGGGAAGCGTGGTCTGCCGGAGCGGGAGGGCGGCGGCCTCGCGGCGCGGGGATAGAGGGCGGCGGTGAGGTTGCGGGGTCAAGGACCGCCGGCGCGTAGGTCACGTGGTCCTCATCAAGCCGCGACATGCCGCAAGCTAGCTCGTGCCGCAACACCGCGAACTCGCTCCAGGAACGCTGCGCGCATTGATCCGTGCGGCGGGGATCTCCGTAGATGAATTCGCCGCCTTGCTTTAAGCGGATTGTATCCCGGCGCCGGGCCCGTGAGCGGGCGGGGAAGTGGTAGCGCTAACGGGAATCGAACCCGTATTTGAGCCTTGAGAGGGCTCCGTCCTAACCGTTAGACGATAGCGCCGTTCACCGATAGTATAGCAGCAAGCCGGGCCCCTTTTTCCCCGTCTTTGCACATCTGCGCGCGCCTGCCGTACGATGGAATTTGGCCACCGATCTCGTCATCTTCGACCTGGACGGAACCCTGGTCGACTCCAAACTCGACCTGGCGCACTCCGTCAACGCCACCCGCCGGCATTACGGACTCGAACCGCTGGACCTCGAGCTGGTGTCCTCCTACGTCGGCAACGGAGCGCCCGTGCTCATCCGCCGCGCCCTGGGTCCGGACTACACGGACGAAGAGATCCGGCAGGCCCTGGACTTCTTTTTGGCCTACTACCGGGAACACATGCTGGACCATACAACGCTCTACCCGACGGTGCAGGAGTCCCTGGACCGGCTGAAGGCCGCGGGCATCACGCTGAGCGTGCTGACCAACAAGCCGGTGCGGTTCAGCCAGGACATCCTGGCCGGGCTGGGCGTCGGCGGTCATTTCTTCCGCGTGTACGGGGGCAACAGCTTCGAGCAGAAGAAGCCGGACCCCACGGGTCTGAACTCGCTGCTGGCCGAGTCCGGCACCCCCAGGGAAAGGGCGATGTTCGTCGGCGACAGCGCGGTGGACGTGCTCACGGCGCGCAACGCGGGAGTCGCCGTTTGCGGCGTGACGTACGGTTTTCAGCCGGAATCGCTGGCCGAGCAGCCGCCGGATTTCACGGTGGACCGCATGGAACAACTGGCGGACCGGCTGATCGCCGGGCGGACCTCGTAAGGAGAGAGTATGTCGAATCATAAGCCGGGCGCCGAGGTGCCCGAGAGCGGCGTCTACTGGTGCACGGTGTGCAAGAGACCGGAGCGCTTCGAGCGGGGGAAGCAGTTCCCGGAGTGCAGAAACATGTGCGGCCGGGGTTACTGGCAGCTCGTCAAGGCGGCCCGGAGCAGCGAGGAACCGAAATGAGAGGCTTTGACGCCGCGCGCCGCCTGCTGGCCGGTTTCAAGGGCGGGAAGTACGTTCATGGCGCCGGGGTTCTGCCCCAAGCCGGAGCGAGCGCCGCCGCCGTGGGGAAGAGGGTGGCGCTGATCCGCGATGCTTTCCCCGGCTCGGAGGTCCATGAGAGGGTACTGTTAGACTCGCTCGCGGGCGCGGGCGTGGAAGTGGCCGGCGTGATCGGCGGCGCCGCTCCCAATGCTCCGCGCGGCGACGTCCTCAGGATTGCGGCAGGCCTGAAGGAACTGGACCCCGAGGCGATCGTTTCGTTCGGCGGAGGAAGCACCATCGACGCGGCCAAAGCGGCGGAAGTCCTGCGCACGCTCGGCGGCGAAATCGACCTGTACTTCGGGACCGGCATGGTCGCCAAGGCGCTCGAAGCCGCCAGCAAGCGCCTTACGCCGCACCTGGCGATCATGACGGCGGCGAGTTCCAGCGCCCACCTGACGAAGTACTCGAACATCACCGACGTCGCCACCGGGCAGAAGAAGCTGATCGTGGACGACGCCGTCACGCCCTCCCGGGCGCTGTTCGATTACGGCGTCACGGCCGGGGCGCCGCGCGCGCTGACCATCGACGGTGGGCTGGACGGGATCTCCCACTGCCTGGAGGTGCTCTATAGCGCGGTGGGGAAGCCCACCTATCCGCTCATGGAGCAGGTGGCCAGCGAAGGCATCGGCCTGGTGCTCGAATACCTGCCCAAGGCGCTGGCGGACCCGCACGACATTCAGGCCAGAGAGGGACTGGGCCTCGCCACCGACCTGGGAGGCTACGCGATCATGGTCGGCGGGACCAGCGGCGCTCACCTTACCAGCTTCAGCCTGGTGGATATCCTGAGCCACGGCCGGGCCTGCGGGCTGATGAACCCGTACTACATGGTGTTCTTCGCTCCCGCCGTAGAGGAGCCCCTGAAGCTGGTGGCGGGCGAGCTTCAGAGAACAGGCCATGCCGAGGCCGCCATCACGAGCCTGCGGGGACGCGCGCTGGGCGAAGCCGTGGCGCGCGCTCTTCTGGACTTCATGCGCAAGGCGGGAGCGCCGGTAACGCTGCGCGAGGTTCCCGGATTCAGCGAGGCACACATCGGACGGGCGCTGGCGGCCGCCAAAGACCCGCAGCTCAAAATGAAGCTGGAGAACATGCCGGTTCCGCTGACCGCCGAGATGGTGGACGAGTACATGGGCCCGATACTGCGCGCGGCCGCCACCGGCGACCTGAGCCGCATACGGAACGTGTAAGGCGCGCCGCCCGCGTGCCGCTAGAGCAGAGAGTGGATCCCCTGGATGAGGCTTTCCCTGGTCCAGTCTTCCGGACCGATGTGCTTCTGAACCACTCTGCCGCGCGAGTCGATGACGTAGGTCTCCGGGAACTTGAAGGTGCCGTACTCGCCGCTGATTCCGGCGGAGGGATCACGGGCGGTGAGGAAGGAGACCCTGGCCTTTTCAAGGAAGGCCCGGTAGTCGCTTTCGCTCTGGTCCACGCTGACACCGAGAACCACCACGCCGGACGACGCCAGCCGCTTCTGGAATTCATCGAGCGAGGGCATCTCCGCCACGCAGGGCGGACACCAGGTGGCCCAGAAATTCAGAACCAGAAGCTTCCCGCCGAAATCGGAGCGCGTGACCACCCGGCCGGCGTCGGTGGTGATGCTGAAGTCGGGCGCCCGGTCGCCGACATTCACCACCTTCTCGCGGAAACCATCCACGATGACGAAGGCCAGCACGGCCAGCAGAAGCCCAATGCCGGCCTGAAGATACTTGTCCACACGGTTCGCGCTCATTGGTCCGTTACTATAATTTTAGAGTATCCATGCCGCGCCGCGCGGCATCACATTAAATTAGGGCCATGTTGATCACGCGAAGGGCGGAATTCTGCGCATCGCACGTGTGCCGCCAGCCGGCCCGCACAGACCAGGAGAATGCGGCGATTTACGGGGCCGAGGCCAACCCGCGCGGCCACGGCCACAACTTCGTGCTGGAAGTGACCCTGGAGGGCGAGCCCGATCCGGCAACCGGCATGGTCTACGACTTAAAGAGGCTGAAGGAAATCCTGCGGCAGGAAATCATCGACGTCTTCGATCACCGGTTCCTGAATGTCGAGGTGCCGCCCTTCGATAAGGTGGTTCCGACCCCCGAGAACATGGCGATCGAGATCTGGCGGCGGCTGGAAGGCTGGTTTCCGGAACCGCAGGCGCGTCTCTATGCCGTGCGGCTGGCCGACGCCGAGGACCACTGGGTGGAGTACAGGGGAGGCTCGCTTTGATCCGGCTGACCCGCCGCTACCGCTTCTCCGCCTCGCACCGGCTGCACTCCCCGGCGCTGAGCGGCCGGGACAACGCCGAGCTGTACGGCAGATGCAACAACCCTCACGGGCACGGGCACAGCTACGTGCTGGATGTCAGCTTAAGCGGTCCGGTGGATGAGAGCACCGGCCGCGTGGCGGACCTGGCTGCGCTGGACCGCCTGGTCGAGACGCGGATTCTGTCGAGACTGGGGCACCGCGACCTGGCCGCAGAAGCGCCCGACATCGCCGGCAGTATTCCGACCTCCGAGAACCTGGCGGCGGGCATTCGCGCCAGTCTCCAGGCGCACTGGCACGAGAGCTTTCCAGGGCGGGAGCCGCGGCTGGACCGCGTGCGGCTGTACGAGACCCCACGCAATGTGTTCGACGAATTGGTGCTGAGATGAGAAGGAGCAGAGGCGTAGCGAAAGTGAAGCCCCCACGCACACGCACGCAGGGGCTGGCCGAGAGCTTTGAGAAGATCTTGCGCGAACTGGGAGAGGACCCGGCCCGGGAAGGGCTGTTGAAAACACCCCAGCGCGCCGGCGGCGCCCTGGAGTTTCTTACCAGCGGCTACCGCATGAAGCTGGCCGAGGTTCTCAACGGCGCGCTGTTCACCGTGAAATACGACCAGATGGTGATCGTCAAGGACATCGAGTTCTTCAGCCTCTGCGAGCATCATCTGCTTCCGTTTTACGGAAAGGTCCACGTCGCCTACATCCCGGAGAGCAAGGTGATCGGGCTGAGCAAGCTCCCGCGCATCGTGGACATGTTCGCGCGGCGTCTTCAGGTGCAGGAGCGCATGACGCAGCAGATCGCCCAGACCGTGGCGGAGGCGGCCAAGCCGCTGGGCGTGGGCGTCGTCGTCGAAGCCCGCCACTTCTGCATGATGATGCGCGGCGTGGAGAAGCAGCACTCCGGAGCGGTCACCAGCGCCATGCTGGGCGCGTTCCGGAGCCACAAGGAGACGCGGGACGAGTTCCTTTCCCTGGTTTCGCACTCGGCTCTGAACTTCTGAGCCGCGCCCCACCGCCCGTGCTACGATGAGGGCTTGATGCCAGCCAACTTCCGGCATTTTCGGGCCGGGCCGGATCCCGCGGGGCGCTCCTGGCGGGCCGACCTGATGTGGATGCAGACCGCCGTGGCCATCCGCCACAGCGACTCGATCGACGTGAAGTTCCTGCTCTCCGACGGTTCCGCGCGGATCGAGCGCGTGGTCTCCCTGCGTCATCCGGACTTGCTGGAACTCAGCCGGAAGACCGGACAGCCCGTGACCGACCCCTGGTGCTGCCGCCTGGCGGCCCTTCACCTCACCCACATGATCGAAACCGGCGAGGACTTCGAGAAGACGCTGGTCACGGTGGAACCCTCGCATCTCGCCAGGTACGGCGAGGCGCTGGCCGGGGCGTAGCCGTGCCGCTCGCACAAAACCTCCGCGAGTGCGGCGTGGTAGGCGCCGGGGGCGCCGGTTTTCCCACATCGGTGAAGTCCTCCGCTAGGGTGGAGTACGTGCTCGCCAACGGCGCCGAGTGCGAGCCGCTCCTGCACAAGGACGCGGAGCTGATGGAGCGCTTCCCAGCCGAAATCGTGGCCGGGATGGAATTGATGATGGAGGCCACCGGCGCCCGGCGGGGGATGTTCGGGATCAAGGAGAAGAACGCGCGCGCCATCGAGGCGATCCGCCCGCACCTGAAGCCGGAGAGGGCCGGCCTGGTTCTGCTCGGCGACTTCTATCCCTCCGGCGACGAATACGAGCTGGTCTACACCGCGACGGGCAGGCTGATTCCGGCGGCGGGGATCCCGCTTCAGGCTGGCTGCGTGGTGAACAACGTCGAGACGCTCTACAACGTCCATCAAGCCAGTCAGGGCAGACCCGTGACCCGGAAGTTCGTCTCGATTGCAGGCGCTGTGCGGCAGCCCAGGGCTTTCTGGGTCCCGGTGGGAACCCCGTTCCGCGATCTCATCGAACTGGCGGGCGGCGCGGACGCGCCCGGCTGCGGCGTGTTCGTGGGCGGCGTCATGATGGGACGCCTGACTTTCGATCTGGACGAGGTGGTGACGAAGACCCTCGCGGGGCTGATAGTTCTCCCGCGCGAGCACTACCTGGTTCAGCGCAAGGCCAGGCCGGTGGAGATGATGCACCGCATCGGCAAGTCGGCCTGCGACCAGTGTACTTACTGTACCGAGCTCTGCCCGCGCTACCTGCTGGGCTACGAGGTCGTGCCGCACCAGGTGATGCGCAGCCTCGGATTCACGCGGACGGGCGCGCACCTCTGGAACCAGTCCGCCGAGCTGTGCTGCGCCTGCGGCCTCTGCACGCTGTACTCCTGTCCGGAAGATCTTTATCCCAAGGAAGCGTGCGACCGGGCCAAACACGACCTGCGCGCCGCGGGCATCAAGTTCGTTCAGCAGAAGCCGGTGGCTGTCCACCCGATGAAAGAGGCGAGGCGGGTTCCCCTGGCGATGCTCCGGCGCCGCCTCAAGATCGAGGCCTACGAAGCGCCCACGCCTTACTCGGCTGCCGAGCACCGCCCGCGCAGCGTGCGCATACTGCTCTCGCAGCACGTGGGCCAGCCGGCGCGCCCGGTCGTCAGCCCGGGCGACAGGGTGGAATGCGGGGCGGCCGTCGGCCGGGTGCCGGAGCCGGAGTGGGGCGCGGACGTGCACGCCAGCATTGCGGGGAAGGTGAAAGCGGTGACCCAGACGTACGTCGAGATCGAGGCGTAGAGACATGGCCGGAAACTCCATCGGGCTGATCGAATTGGGCAGCATCGCCGGCGGCTACGAGGTC
Organism: Bryobacterales bacterium; assembly: GCA_020851555.1. Classification (GTDB taxonomy): domain Bacteria; phylum Acidobacteriota; class Terriglobia; order Bryobacterales; family Bryobacteraceae; genus DTKY01. The sequence goes on from JADZCM010000022.1 coordinate 49,028, forward strand.
GCGGACGCCATGCTGAAGACCGCCGACGTGGAACTCCTGCTCTCGCGGTCGATTTGTTCGGGCAAGTACATGGTGCTGGTGCGGGGCGACGTGGCCGCGGTCGAGTCCAGCGTGGCGGCGGGCGCTCAGGCGGGCGGGTTCTCCGTGATCGACAAGTTCGTGATTCCGAACGTCCACGAATCGGTTTTTCCGGCTCTGGGCGGCGCCGTCAAAGCGGACCGGCTGGAGGCGCTGGGCATTCTGGAGTCGTTCTCCGTGGCATCGTTGCTTGAGGGGGCGGACGCGGCGGCCAAAGCCGCCCACGTTCAACTCATTGAGATCCGGCTGGCCATGGCGCTCGGCGGCAAGGCCTTCGTCACGCTCACGGGGAGCGTCTCGGCGGTGCGCAGCGCCGTGGAGGCGGGCGCCGGGGCCATTGCCGCCAAGGGGTTGCTGGTGAACAAAGTCGTGATCCCCAACCCCCGTCCGGAACTGCTCAGCGAAGTGTTCTGAAGCGGGCGGAACGGGCCTCCCGCCCGGTCATCTCTTGCGGCGTTCTTCGAGCGGCGTGACCGGGTCCATCAGCGGCCAGCAGAGCGTCCCCAGAAGGTAAGCCGCAGCCACGCTATAGAGGCACCACGTCCAGTTGTTGCCGGTGTACTTCAGGATGTAGCCCATGGCGATGGGCGAGGCGAGGGAGCCGAAGTTGCCCATCATGTTCATGGAGCCGGACAGCGTGCCGGCGAACTTCCCGCCCACGTCCATGCAGGCTCCCCAGGCTCCGGGCGTGGTTACGTCGTGGAAGAACGTGGCGAAGCCCATCACCAGCATCGCCAGCCAAGCCTCCTTGATCTGGATGTGGAGCAGGATAAAGAGCCCGGCCGTGAAGAACCCGATCATGCCCAGCGCGCGGCGGGCGGCGCTCACGCTTCCGGTCCACCTGGCCACTCGCGCGGAGATCATGCCCGAGACCAGGGAACCCGTGCCGGCGAACAGCAGCGGGAAGATGGCGAACCGGGAGGCCTGCGCCCTGTCCAGGCGCAGCCCTTCAATCAGGTAGGTCGGCAGCCAGGTCAAATAAAAATAGAACGGATAGGAGATCAGGAAGTACTGCGCCCAGAGCATCCACACGGTGGGGGAGGAGACCAGCCGGGCCCAGGGCACGCCGGCGTGGCCGGAAACCATCTTCTCGGAGCCCTCCAGTAAAGCCAGTTCGGCGGCGTTCACTCCCTTGTGGTCGCGAGGATTGTCCTTGAAGATGACGATGAAGAAGGCGCACCAGACCAGCCCCAGCGCCCCAAAAACGACGAAAGCCCAACGCCAGGACAGTCCGGTGATCACCAGGAACATGAGCGGGGGCGTGAAAGCGCCGCCCCACCGCGCGAACGCCCACATGATGCCCTGAGCCTTCACGCGCTCCCGCTGGGGCAGCCAGATGGTCATGGCCTTGGTGAGGTTGGGGAAACACCCCGCTTCACCGGCGCCGAACAGGAAACGGATCACGACCAGCGACAGCAGATTCTTCGCCGCTCCGGTCAGGGCGGTAAAGGCCGACCACCACAAGACAATGCGGACCAGCACGCGCTTGGGGCCCAGCCAGTCTCCCATCCAGCCGCCCGGGATTTCGAACAAGGCATACGCCAGGGCGAAGGCGGAGAAGACGTAGCCCATCTCGACGGCGCTCAGCTTCATGTCCTCCCTCATGAACGGCGCCGCCATCGAGATGCAGGCGCGATCAATGTAGGCGAGCACCGCCAGGGTGACCGAAAACAGGATCACCCAGTAGCGCGTGCGCGTGGGCTTAAGGGCGCCCTCGGGAACCGGCCGGGCAGATTCGCTCATGCGGGCCATGACAACACAGCCGGCGGCAGCGGCGCAACCTGCGGCTTCAGGCTCCGCCATCTGCTGTCGCGGTCCGGTCCGGGCTGGAGACGGCCCGTGGGGACGCCGCAGGAGGACGCCCTGAATCGTACAAAGATCGCCACCGCGGCGCCGGCACCCTCGGCCGGCCGCCTCCCGCCGGGCGGACGCACCGGACCGAGCGCCGGGTTCGCCGGGCTCGCCGGGTGAGCCAGCCGGAACCTCACCTCGGCCGGGACGGCCAAACGTCGGTAGGCTGGCCGCGGCCGGGCGAGACGGGGACGGTCACAGGCTTGGGTGGAGCGGGCGGCATGTCGGGATCCGGCCGGTTCCAGTTGCCTTCCGGAATGGCGGGATAAAGCTCCTCCAGGCCTTCCTTCAACTCGACGCCCAATCCGGGCTTCTGCGGCGTCTCGAAGTAGCCGTTTTTCGCGCCAAACCACTCCTTGAACAGCCCTTCCTTGAGCGGATTGGGAGTCATGTTCGACTCGAGCATGTAGCGGTTCGGAACCGCCGCCAGCAGGTGGGCGTTTGCCACGCACACCAACCCATCCTGCCAGTTGTGTGGGCAGATGAGCTTGCCGCGGGTGTGGCCCATGCGCGCCTGGTACCAGCATTCGGTCACGCCGGCGTCGTCGCAGCCGGGCTGGATGATGTCGTAGGCGCCGCTGTCCATCCATTCCACCAACTCGGCCCGCGTGCCGACGGTCTCGCCGCCGGAGATCTTGACCGTACGCAGGGCCTGTTTGATCTGGAGGTAGTTGTCGATCACCTTCCGCGTCGGCTCTTCCCACCACAGGATCCGGAGTTCCTCCAGCACGGGGGCGATCTCCAGGCACTGTTCCAGCGTCCAGCGCTGGTTCGATTCCTGGATCAGGTCGAAGTCCGGCCCGACCGCCTTTCTCATCTCCCACAGGTAGGGGACGTAGTCCTGAATCCCGGCAAACCGCTCGAATGCCCCGCCGGGGCGGAACTTGAACGCGGTGTATCCGGCGGCTTTGTAACTCAGCGCCTCCTTGACCAGCTTCTCGGGACCGGGGAACCTGGAAGGCTTAAGCCAGGTGAACTCGCCCCCGCTGGCATAGGCGCGGATGCGGGTCTGCGGCTCGGTGTCCGTGGCGAGAATCCTGTAAAGCGGCAGTCCTTTAGCCTTGCCGATGATGTCCCACAGTGCGGTGTCCACTCCCGCCCAAACGCCCCTGGCGCCGCGCCCCGAGATGCCGCCCGCCAGGTATTCCACGTCGAAAGGGTTCTTGCCGATGAGGATGGGCCGGATCACCTTCTCCAGATAGGCCTTCATGGCGGCCGGCCCGTTGTAACGGCTGCACGCGCCGATGCCCTTAATGCCGGCGTCGGTGGACACCTCGACGATGACGGTCTCGGTTTTCCAGATGATGGTGTTGGCCCCGCCGTCCGGCCACTCCTCTTCGGGCTTGAGCCGGTAGGCAAGGTTGATGAGTCTGAGATCCGTGATCTTGATGTTCTGCCGCGTGATGCCGTCCAGCGGCGAGATCCGGCCCTTGGGGAGCGTTGCCGCTCCCCGCGCCCGGGCGGCGAGCGCCGCCGCGCTGCCGGCCGCCGCGAGCGACTTCGTAAAAAACCTGCGTGAGGATTCAGCCACGTGATAGCTCCTTTCCCGTCCCTGGGCGCGGCCCGCGGCGACCGCGGTCCGGCGTCAACGAATCAATGATAGTGCAGCCGGCGGCATCCTGTCCGCTGCGATGGAGCGCTCCCGCCCTGGCGGGGAATTCCGGCTAGAATGAACGTCAAGGTATGACCGACAGACGCGTGTTCCTCAAAGCAACCACGGGATCGGCGATCGGCGGCGGCCTGTGGAACCTGAACCCCGCCGCCCTTGGCGCCAACGAGAAGGTCACGCTGGCGCTCATCGGCGGGCGTAACCAGGGCCGCGGCGTGGCGCAGCGCGCCATCCAGGCGGGGGCGGTGTTCAAGACCTTCTGCGATCTGGATCCCTCCATTCGAGACAAGACGGGCGCGGCCATCGAAGCCGCCCAGGGCCGCAAACCGCAACTTGAAGAGCGCTTCGAGCGGGTTTTGGAAGACAAGGAGATCGACGCGGTCGTGATCGCGGCGCCGGATCACTGGCACGCGCGGATGGCGATCCTGGCGTGCCAGGCCGGCAAGGACGTCTACTGCGAAAAGCCGCTCTGCCAGACCATCCAGGAAGGCCGCCTCATGCGCGACGCCGCCAGGAAGCACAACCGCGTGATGCAGGTCGGCACCCAGCGCCGCAGCATGGAGCACTTCCGGAGCGCCGTGGAGCTGGTGGCGTCCGGCAAGATCGGGAAGGTGCCGCTCATCAAGGCGTGGGTCGACCAGATCCGCATCAGCATTGGACGGCCGGCCGATGCGACGCCGCCTCCAGGGGTCGACTACGACCGCTGGCTGGGCCCGGCTCCCAAGCGCCCCTTCAACGAGAACCGGTTTCACTACACCTGGCGCTACTTCTGGGATTACGGCAACGCCGAGATCGGCAACCAGGGCATCCACGTGCTGGACGTGGGCCTCTGGGCAATCCAGCGTATGCGGGGCTTCGAGCCGGCCCAGTGTCTGCCCCGGCGCATCTCCTCTACCGGCGGCATCTTCTGGCTCGACGACGCCAAGGAGATCCCGGACACGCAGATCGTGAGCTACGATTTCGGCGGCATGCTGGTCAACTTCGAGTTGCGCAGTTTCGCCACGGATTACGTGCTGCCCCACTCCAAAGCGCCCGTCTCGACCAACAAGTTCGCCGGCGGGCCGGCCGATTTCTACACCGGGTACTACGGGACCGAAGCGACCGTGCTGGCGACCAATGACCGCTACGTCATTCACTGGAAGGACGGGAAGGTTGAAACGGTCAAGGACACCGGCGGCTCTCACGAAGCCAATTTCATCGAGTGCGTGAAGAGCCGCCAACGCCCGAACTCGGACGTGGAGATAGGGCGGCTGAGCACCATGCTGTGCCACCTGGGCAACATCTCGCATCATCTCGGCCGGGACGTGAAGTTCGACCCCAAGACCGAAACCTTCGGCGACGACAAAGAAGCCAACAAGCTCCTGGGCAAGGAATACCGCCCGCCTTACGGCTTGCCACGAGTCTGAAAGGAGGCGCCGCATGCACCGCCGCGGTTTTCTGCAAACGATGGGCGCCGCCGCGCCCGCCGTGGCCGCCGCCCAACAACCGTCCCTCAAGCAGGAGCGGGTGGAGGAACTTACGGCTCCGGCAGCGCCGGCCATCGCCATGAACCATCTGGGCTTCCTGCCGGGAGCGCGCAAGACCATCATTTTCCGCCTCACGGGGGGAGCGGCTCCGGCGGAGTTCACCGTGCGTGATCCAGGCTCCTCTCTCAAGCCGTTCCGTACGACCCGGCCGCTGCGCAAGACGGCCTGCGACTTCGGCGAATGCATGACCGGGGACTTCTCCGACGTGCAGGCTGAGATGATGTGCCAGGCTACGGCCGGCGGCGAGCGTTCGGTCCCCTTCTTCATCCGGCCGGACGTGTGGCGCCGCACCCTGCCCAAGGCCGTTTCTTATCACAAAGCGCAGCGCTGCGGGGTGGCCGTGCCCAACGTTCATCCGGCCTGCCACCTGGACGACGCCCGCCGGCGCGACACCGGACAGCACCTCGATCTCACCGGCGGCTGGCACGATGCCGGCGACCTGCGTAAGTGGATGGACGCCACCATGATGAATGCCTTCGGCCTCCTCCATCTGGCCCGCAACCTGGGCGAAGCGTGGGACCCCGCCGGATCGGGGCTGGAGCCGGTTCTGGAGGAAGTCAAGTGGGGCAACCGCTACTTTCTCAAGATGCAGGACACCGACGGCCTGGTCTGGGCCGATGTGGCGGGCGGCGTCAACGGCGACAACAGCGACAACCACTGGACCGACAACCTGCGCGGCACGGAGGATGACCGCTACCTGAATCCCTCCAAAGGCGGACTGGTGCAGGCTATGTGGATCGCTCTCCAGGCCATGGTGGGACAGGTCTATCGATCTACCGACCCGGGATACGCCCAGGCCTGCCTCGACGCCGCCGTGCGCTGCTGGCGCGCATCCAAGCACGAGGGGAACACCCGCGACCTGAGCTGGTGGACGCTGGCCGCAGCCGAGATGCACCGGGCCACGGGAGCGGAGGAGTACGCCGCCGCGGCGGCTTCCCTGGGCGCGCAGCTTCTGGGACGCCAGAACGCCGCCTTCGAGGGAGGACAGAAATCGATTCGAGGCTACTTCCTCTCCCGGACCGAGCCGCGCGCCCCTTACGCCGAGGCGGTCTACTCGGCCCTCCCTCCGCTCGCGCTGATCACGCTCGCCGCGCAGTTTCCCGCTCATCCGGATGCCTCCCGCTGGCGCGACTCCGTGAGGATGCACCTGGACGAATACATCCTCCCGATGAGTTCACGGTCGGCGTACCGCATCGTGCCGTTCGGTGTGTTTTTCGGTTCCCCGACCAAGGAACTGTACCGCCCGCTGGCGGGCGAGATGACCTACCGCTACTTCCTGCCCGTCAGGCAGCGGTCCTGGTGGCTGGGCACCACGTCGCACCTGGAGTGTTACGCGGCCCTGCTCGGCGAAGCCGCCCACCTCTTCGGCAACCGCGAATACCGCGACCTGGCCTACCGGCAACTGGAATGGGTGATGGGCGCCAACCCCTTCGGCTCCTGCCTGATGACGGGGGAGGGGATGCGCAATCCGTATCCCCACAGCCGCTACGTCGGCCTGATTATCGGAGGCATCCTGAACGGCATTGCGGGGAACGCGCAGGACGAGCCGATCCTGGACATGGAGTACGGCATGGACTGGCGCACGACCGAATACTGGAGCCCGCACAACGGTTTCTACCTCTGGGCTAACTCGGTGCTCGAGCGGGCCTGAGACGGGTTCAGATCAACCCGGCTTCGCGGAGCAGGGGCTTAAGGGCATCCAGGTCGCGGTGCATGAGGGCCAGGACCTTGTCCTTCGGAACGGTAAGCTCGCGCCGGCCCGTAGCGGCGCTGCCCAGTTCTTCGTACTCCATGTGCAGTTGAAGCGGTCCGGAGAAGCCGCCCGCCTTGAGCATCGAGAAGTAACGGCTGAGGTCCACCATGCCCTGGCCCAGCCCGCACCAGGCCGGCCGCCAGGCGCCCTGGCTGTTGCGCGCCCACCGGAAATCCTTCACGGCGGTGCCCCGCATGTACGGCAACAGCAGCCGCGTGCTGTGGATCCAGCCGCCGTAGCCCCCTTCCACCGTGGCATGTCCGATGTCATAGTTCACCGACACCGCATCCGGGTCGAAGTCCCTCAGCAGCAGATAGAGGTCCCACATGGACGCGCCCACCTCGTTGACTCCGGAGTGCGTGTGGTACATGGCGCAGACGCCGTAGCGCCGGTTCAGGGCCGCCAGATCCTTGACCCGGATTTTGAACTCATCGAGTTGTTCGGGGACGCCCCGCTTCTCGTCGTAGCGAAAACCTCCCCAGCGGTACCTCCGGATGCCCTGCGCGGCCAGGGCCGCGATGACCGTTTCGCAGTACGGCGACTGCGTGTCCCGTATGTCGGTGGTCGCCATGGGAACGGCAAGACCCGCCGCGCGGATGGCTGCGACCGCCCGCGGCAGGTCCTCCCGGACGCGTGCCGGAAGGACGTGCCCGCCTTCCCGGACCGTCAGGTCGACGCCCTGGAAGCCAAGCGCCGCGATGACCTGCGCCGCTTCGGGGATCTCCATCCATTGAAAGTGCTTCGAGAACGCGCAGAGGGTCACGCCTCCGCCCGTGGCCGCCGGTGCAGCCGCGCCTGCCATCAGAGCCGCGACCGCCTGGCGGCGAGTGAGTGATCGCGCCATTCGACCTACAGATTACAGTAGTATCCTTTTGAGAGCAACGAACATGACCACAGTGTCCCGCCGCGGGTTCACGGCCGCGGCCCTTGCCGCCGCCGCCGGGTGCGCCCGCTCCCGCCGGGCGGGGATACGAATCCGGGACGTGGGATTGGGCTACGAGGACTTCCGCTACCGCACGCCGATCAAGTTCGGCGGAGTCGCGCTGGACCGGGTCACGCTCCTCAACGTGAATTGCATCGTCGAGGGGCGGGACGGCCGGGCCGCCATGGGCTTCGGCTCCATGCCGCTGGGCAACGTGTGGTCCTTCCCCTCGCGCGTCCTGTCCTACGAGGACACGCTCGGCGCGATGAAAGCCCTGGCGGAACGCATCGCCAAGATCACGGGCGGCTACGGCGAAACCGGCCATCCGATCGACATTCATGTAGCCCTGGAGCCGGAGTACCTGAAGGCCGGGGAGGAGGTTGCGAAGGAGCGCAAGCTGGCCGAACCCATCCCGAAGCTGTGTGCCCTGGTGGCCGCCAGCCCCTTCGACGCCGCCATTCATGACGCCTTCGGCAAGCTGCACGGCCGCAATTGCTACCTCACCTACGGGCCGGACCTGATGCCGCACGACCTCGGGCGCTACCTGGGACCGGAGTTCCGGGGAGAGCATCTTGACCGCTATGTGCTCAAGAAGGCCACGCCGCGCATGCCGCTCTATCACCTGGTTGGGGCGCTCGATCCGATCACCGAGGCGGACGTGAAGCAGCGAATCAACGACGGCCTGCCGGAGACGCTGCCGGAGTGGGTCAAGCACAACGGTCTCACGCACCTCAAAATCAAGCTGAACGGCGACGACCTGAAATGGGACGTCGAGCGCGTGCTCAGCGTGGAGCGGGCCGCCGCGGCGACGCACTACTCGCTGGACTTCAACGAGCGCTGCCCGAACGTGGACTACCTGCTGGCCTTTCTGAGGTCACTCCGGGAGAGGGCGTCGCGAGCTTTCGACTGCGTGCAGTATGTCGAACAGCCCACGGCGCGCGATCTGAAGGCGCACCGGGAGAACGTCATGCACGAGGCCGCGAAGCTGAAACCGGTGGTGATCGATGAATCGCTGACCGGCCTGGAGAGCCTCCTGCTGGCGCGCGAGATGGGCTACACGGGGGCGGCCTTGAAGGCCTGCAAGGGCCAGAGCCAGGCCGTGCTCATGGCCGCCGCGGCGCAGAAATACAAGATGTTCCTCTGCGTGCAGGACCTGACCTGTCCCGGAGCCTCGCTCGTGCACTCCGCCGGGCTCGCCGCGCATATCCCCGGGGTGGCGGCCATCGAGGCCAATGCCCGCCAGTACGTTCCGGCGGCCAACCAGGGGTGGGAGAAGAAGTTCCCGGGCGTATTCGTGGTGCAAGACGGCGTGATGGACACCAGCGGGCTAGACGGGCCGGGCCTTAGCGCCACCGCGTAGGAGTGACGCGCGGCCGGCCCCGCGCTGCGCCCCGCGCCGGGCCAGGGCCGCGGATGGGGTTTGCTCTTGCGGTTCGCAGGGCGCGGCTGCATAATGAGGGCAGCCGAGGGAGGGTGATATGGATCGTAGATCATTCGTAGCGGCGGCGGCCGCGGCCGGCGCTCCGCAACTACCGGGCCAGGCCGGGAAGCCGGTCCGCGACAAGCCCTTGCGAGGAGACCACTGGGGACCGCTCTACTACGACGAGGCCGAGCGGAGCCAGGTCGTCGAAGTCGTGGATACCGGCGTGCCTTTCCGTTTCGCGGGGCGCGGCGGAGTCAACCCGCTGAAGGCCGCCACCTTTGAGAAGGAGTTTGCGGCGAAGATCGGGACTCGCTATGCGCTGGCTCTCAGTTCCGGCACCGGCGCGCTGGAGTGCGCCATGGCCGCGTTGCAGATTGGACCGGGCGACGAGGTCATCCTGCCCGCCTGGACCTGGCATTCCACCTGCACCGCGGTTATCCGCGCCGGCGCGCTGCCGGTTTTTGCCGAGATCGACGAGTCGTTCAACATTGACCCCGCCGACATCGAGCACCGGATCACCCCGCAGACCCGGGCCATCATCGCCGTCCACTTGCAGGGAAACTCCGCCGACCTGGACCCCATTCTGGCCATCGCCCGCAAGCACCGCCTGCGCGTGGTGGAGGACTGCTCCCAGGCCGTGGGCGCAAGCTACAAGGGGCGGCGGCTCGGCTCGCTGGGCGACATCGGCACCTACAGCCACCAGGAGAGCAAGACCATCACCTCGGGCGAAGGCGGCTCGGTGGTGACCAGCGACCCGGAGTTGTTCGAGCGCGCCTGCCGGTTTCACGACGTGGGCAGCCTGTCCCAGCCGCACCAGCAGATGCTGGGCGCGGCCAGGCTCGCGCCATTCGTGGGGACTAATTTCCGCATGAGCGAGTTCACCGGCGGCGTGATGCTGGCCCAGTTGCGGAAGCTGGACAGTATCCTGGAGGCGGCGCGAGGCAACTCGGCCAGGGTCTACGAGGGGCTGCGGGACGTGCCGGGGATTCGCTTCCGCCTGCGGCCGGATCCGGCTGGGGACCTGGGGTCGCCGGTCTTTGTGGGGTTCGCCACGAAGGCGCAGCGGGATCGCTACCTGGAGCTGATGAAGGCAGAGAACGTGCCCGCCGGGGGTCCGCAGGGCTCGGTGATTCTGCCTATCCAGTCCTACATTGAGAAGAAGATCGCCACGCACCCGGCCTGGCCGACCTGGAACACGCCGCGCGGCAAGGCGATCCAATACGGGGCCGCCAGTTGTCCCCGCACCATCGACATTCTCAACCGCTTCGCCGGCGTGCCCGTCGGCCCCAAGTACACGCGGAGCGACATCGCCGACATCATCGCCGCGGTCCGCAAGACGTACCCCCGGGCAGCGGCGTCATAGGGGAGAAGATCACCTGGGATGGTGGGCGCGACAGGACTCGAACCTGTGACCTCCTGCGTGTGAAGCAGGCGCTCTAACCAACTGAGCTACGCGCCCTGTTCTCCTCATGCTACCAGACGCGCGCGCGGCGCGGGGAAAACCGCGCGCGCCGCTGCCGCGCCGCTCAGCCGGCCTCTTTCATCCCTGTTTCCAGGCTTGTGCCCTTGATATACGCGATCCCCTTGAAGAGGGCCACCAGTTCTCCGTCCTCGCCGGTCACGCGGATCACACAGGTCGAGAGCTTGCGCGTGCGGCAGATCTCCTCCGCGGTTGCGGTCAGCCTCCCCGAGGAGACCGCCTTGAAAACGGTGATATCCGCCTGGCACGAAACCGCCAGCACGCCGTAGGAGTTGGAGGCAGCGGCGAACGCCAGGTCAGCCAGCGTAAACAGCACGCCGCCCTGCACGATGCCCACGGCGTTGAGATGCCCGGGGCCGACCTGCATCTCGGTCCGGGCGAATCCCTGGCGGACCTCCACCACGCGCATCCCGTTCCCGCTGGCGAACCGGTCGCCGCCAAAGAACTCCGCCAATTGCCGGCCTTCCATCGTCGTGTCCCTTTCTCTCCGCTGTCCGCGCCCGCGCGGCGGATCCATTATTATGGCAAGTGATGAACCAGCGGGACACGCCCGACTCCCCGCCCGCGGCCGCCGCGAGTCTCCTGCAACTGGAGGAGAGCCTTACCCGGACGGTCCGCGGCAAGCCGGAGGTGGTGCGTCTCTCTCTTGTCTGCCTGCTCGCCAGGGGCCACCTTCTCATCGAGGACGTCCCCGGCGTGGGGAAGACCACGCTGGCCCAGGCGCTGGCGCGCTCCACGCGCTGCACCTTCCACCGGCTACAGTTCACCAGTGATATGCTGCCGAGCGACGTGATCGGCGTCACCATCTACAACGCGCAGTCGCAGTCGTTCGAGTACAAAAAGGGGCCTATTTTCACCCATTTTCTGCTGGCCGACGAGATTAACCGCACCACCCCGAAAACGCAGTCCGCGCTGCTGGAGGCCATGAACGAGCGGCAGGTCACCGTGGACGGGCGTTCCTATCCGCTGCCCGAGCCCTTCATGGTCATCGCGACGCAGAACCCGGTCGAGCACCACGGCACCTACCCGCTGCCGGAATCGCAGCTCGACCGGTTCCTGCTGCGGCTGCGCATGGGTTACCCCGATCCGGCCAGCGAACGGGAGATTCTCAGGAACCGGGAGACCGCCGGCGTGCAGGAGGCATCGGCCGTGGAGGCCGCCGGCGTGCTGGAACTCCAGAGCCGGGCCAGGGAAGTGAAGGTGGACGACGCGCTGGTGGACTACATGATGGCCGTGGTGGAGAGAACGCGCCGCCACGAGTCGCTCTCCCTCGGCGTGAGCCCGCGCGGCGCACAGGCTCTGTACCGGGCCGCACAGGCGCTGGCGCTGGCCGGAGGCAGGGATTACGCCATCCCGGACGACGTGAAACGGCTGGTCATTCCGGTCTTCGCCCACCGGATCATGATCAACACACGGGTGGCGCTGGCGCAGCGCCCGCTGGAACTGGCGGAAAGGATTCTGACCGAGATTCTGACGGACGTGGAAGTGCCGCTGTAAAGGATACGGGGAATTGCCGGGGCGTCCGAGGCCGGATGCGCCGGGCCGCTCCGATGACCGGCTATGCGAACCGCTATCATCGGCCTGCCAATGGTGGGCAAGACTTCACTGTTCACCATCCTCACCGGCGTGCACGAGCACGCGCGCGTGGGGAGCGTGGAGGCCCGCCTGGGCGCCGCCACGGTTCCGGACCCGCGCGCCGAGGCGCTGGCCGGCGTCTTCCGGCCGCAGCGCGTGGCGCACGCCACCCTCGAGTACCTCAACTTCCCGGCCATTTCCAAAGAGGCGCTGCGCGAGCCGGCCTACCTGGGCAGCCTGCGCGTTGTGGACGCCCTGGCGCACGTCGTCCGGCTCTTCGCCAGCGACACCGTGCCCCACGAGAAAGGCTCGGTCGATCCCCTGCGCGATCTCCAGGATGTCGAGGCCGAGCTGATCTTCAGCGATCTGATCGTCACCGAGAAACGGCTGGAGCGCCTCGACCGCGACCGCAAGAAGATCAAGAGCGCCGATCTGGAGCACGAGTTCGAGATTCTGGGGCGGGTGAGGGCTGCGCTGGAGTCGAACACGCCCCTGCGCCAGATGCAGGTATCCGGCGAGGACGAGAAGCGCATCCGCGGGTTCCAGTTTCTTTCCCAGAAGCCGATGCTTTACGTGCTCAACATCGGCGAGGACGAAGCCCCAAGGTTGCACGAGATCGAGGCGCAGTACCGCGAAGGCCCGCTGGCGGGAAAAGCGGGCGCCGTCGCCGTCGCCATCTGCGGCAAGGTGGAAGCGGAACTGGCGGATCTGGAGCCCGGGGAAGCCCGCGAATACCTGGCGAGCTTCGGCTTGGAGGAGCCGGGTCTCGAGCGCGTGATCTCCGCCACCTGCGGTCTTCTGGGGCTGATCTCTTTCCTCACCGCGAGTGAAACCGAAGTTCACGCCTGGATCATCCCGGCGGGCTCTACCGCGCTTAGGGCCGCGGGCGCCGTCCATACCGACTTCGAGAAGAAGTTCATACGGGCCGAAGTCGTGGACTGGAAGCACCTGGTGGATGCCGGCGGTTACGCCGGAGCCCGCGAGCGGGGCTGGCTGCGCCTGGAAGGCAAGGAGTACATCGTCAAGGACGGCGACGTGCTGCTGATCCGGCACGGATGAGAGCGGGCGGCCGGGAGGACCGTCACGCATGCGCCGCGAAGCAACGGCGCCCGCTTGCAGGAAGGGCAGCCACGCCCGCCGTTGATGCTAGCCTGGGTGAATGCGCAGGCTCTCCCTGTTGTTGTTGCCCGTTGCCTTGCTGGCGCAGGCTCCCGCGTCCCGGCCCGCTGCCGTGAAAGCCTCCGCGGCGAAACCGGTTTACGCCGCCGTGCCGGTCACCGGCGAGGAGAAGATCATCTACTCGCTGGGCCTTTCCATGTTCACCTCGCTCCGGCAATACGATCTCTCCGCCGCCGAGGTCGCGCTGGTGGCACAAGCCCTGGTGGACGCCGCGGCCGGCAAGCCGGCCGTTGACGTCGTGGAGTGGCGGGTGAAGCAGGATGAACTGGAGCGCGTCCGCTCGGAACGGATGGTGGCGAGGGAGAAGGCCGCTTCCAAAGCCTACCTCGACAAGGCGGCGGCCGAACCGGGGGCGGTCCGCACGCCTTCGGGCCTTGTGTTCCGGGAGTTGGCGGCGGGTTCCGGGGCCTCCCCCAAGGCCACAGACACGGTCAGCGTACACTACCGGGGCACGCTGGTGAACGGCCAGGAGTTCGACAGTTCCTACCGCCGCAAGCAGCCGGCCCGGTTTCCCCTGAGCGGGGTGATTCCGTGCTGGACGGAGGGTGTGCAGAGAATGAAGGCCGGCGGCAAGGCCCTGTTGGGCTGCCCCTCCGAACTGGCGTACGGGGACGGCGGGCGTCCCTCCATTCCGGGCGGCGCGGCGCTCATCTTCGAGATCGAGCTACTCGACGTTGCCGCCGGACCCTGAGTCCGCCTGCCCGATCACCTCGCCAAGGGCTTGCGCCGTCTCGCCGACGAGCCGGGCGCAGACCGCCCTGCGGCTGTCCGGCGACGATCGAAACGCCTCCACCGCGCTGCTGTCGTTCCAGTCCACCCGGGCGATGTCGATGCAGCGGGTGCCGCCGAATTCACTGGTGAGATCCTCGAACCTGCGCACCATGGCGCCGCTCACTTCCCACCGGGCGGGGTGCTGTTTCTCTTCCAGGCTGCCGCGGCTGTAGACCGAGGACAGTGCAGCCACCGCGCCGAGCAACGCTCCGCACGTGCCGCCGGAATGGCCGATGCCGCCGCCAAAGAGGCCGACCGCCTTGATCGCGGCGCCGTCCCGGATGCCGAGCTTCTCCTGGCCCACGGCCAGGACCGCCTGGCTTCAGGCAAACCCTTCCAGGAACAACCGTTGGGCCTTGGCTTTCATTTCTTCCGGGGTCATGAGGGAATCCTACCCCATCCAGAAGCCCTTGCGGTGGCTGACGCCGAGGACCTTGCGGCAGCGGGGGCAGAGATAAATGTATCGTCTCCCGAAAAACGCGGCAACCTGGCGGCACCACAGTTCCCGGACCGGCTCGCCGCAATGCGGACAGAGCGGCGTCACGTCTTCTTTCTGGACGCACTCGATCATGACCTGTCCTCCACCTCTACAACCCGTCCGGACGACGCAAGCCATCGCAGAGTGCGGCCCGCGGCCGCCGACAGTGTCAGCTTCACCATGGCGCCGGACATGGCCGGCGCCTGGAATGCGCGCCCGGCGTAATCCGGCCCCTTCTCGCAGCCCGGGGGCCGGGCACCGTTACGCATCGTAGGAGCGTTCGGCGGCGGCGCGGCCGGAGGCGGCGGGCGAGTAGCCTTCCGCGCGGAGCGCCGCTTCAAACGCCTCCAGGAACAGGAGCACGTTCTCCCGGGTCGAACTGGCGCCCATCAGGCCGATGCGGAAGACCTTGCCCGCCAGCGGTCCGAAGCCCCCCAGGATCTCGATTCCGTGGCTCTCGATCAGCCGCCGCCGCACCTTCAGGTCGTCGATTCCCTCCGGCACGCGCGGCGTGTTCAGCACCCACAGCCGCTTCCCTTCGGCCACGTGCATACGCAGTCCAAGGGCCTCCAGGCCGGCCACCAGAGCCAGGTGGTTGCGGCGGTGACGCTCCCAGCGCTTCTCCAACCCTTCCTCGGCGATGATGCGCAGACCTTCCCGCAGCCCGTAGAACATGGAGATGGGCGCCGTGTGGTGGTAGCGGTGAGCGCCGTCGAAATAGTCGTCGAGCAGTTTCAGGTCGAGATACCAGGCCGAGGGCGGCTTCTTGCGGGCGCGCAGCGCCTCCAGCGCGCGGGCCGAGACGGTGATGGGCGCCAGACCCGGAGGGCAGCTCAGTCCCTTCTGCGAGCAACTATAAGCGACGTCGATGCCCGTGGCATCCACCTCGACCGGCATGCTGCCGAGCGAGGTGACGCAGTCGCCGATCACCAGCGCGCCGATGGAATGTGCCGCGTCGCAGATAGCCTTGCCGGGTTGCAGCGCGCCCGTGGAGGTTTCGGCGTGCACGAACGCCACGACCTTCGGCTTCTCGCGCTGGATGAACCCGGCCGCTTCCTGGTCCGTGAACGGCTCGCCCCAGGGCTTCTCGCAGCGCACCACTTCGGCGCCGTAGCGCCGTCCCATCTCCGATATGCGGTCGCAGAAGAAGCCGTTGGCGAATACCGCCATCTTTTCGCCGGGGATGGTGAAATTGGCCACGGCGGCCTCCATGCCGGCGCTGCCGGTCCCGGAGAGGGCCATGTTGAAATGGCTGCCGGCTCCGAAGACCACTCCCAGGAGCTTGCGCACGTCTTCGGTGACCTGGAAGAAGTAGGGGTCCAGGTGGCCGACAACCGGCTGGCCCATGGCCGCATACACGCGCGGCTCCACCATGGTGGGGCCGGGACCCATCAACAGACGCTTGGGCGGAGAAAGAGGACCGTACGTTTCGGGCATATACAACGATGTTCCGGTACGGGGGCGAGCGGTGTCAAATGACGGGCCGGTCCAGGCTCACCGGCCGCAGAGTGTTGCTACGCTGAGGGGTGCGGGAAAGTCCCCCAAGAGAAACGGAGGCTCCATATGAAATTGGCTTTGACCAGCGCCATACTCCCGGAAATGGCGTTTGACGAGGTTCTCGGGTTTCTGGCGGCTAGCGGAATACCCGGCGTCGAGCCGATGTGCTGGCCCGTGGGGTCCGGCGATAAGCGCAAGTTCGCCGGCGTTACGCACGTCGATGTCTCCAGGCTGAACCGCGCGGCGGTCCTCGACATACAACACAGGCTGAAGGAGGCGGGCGTCACCATTACCGGTCTTGGCTACTATCCCAATCCGCTGACGCCAGACGCCGAAGAGGGTAAGGCGGTCAGGGAACAACTCCGCAAGGTGATCCTGGCCGCTGAGAAACTGGACGTGCCCATCGTCAATACCTTCGTTGGCCGCGATTGGCGCCTGCCGCTCGCGGACAACTGGAGGCGGTTCCGGCAGGTATGGCGCCCCCTGGTTCAGTTCGCGGCCGGCCACGGCGTGGCCATCGCGATCGAGAACTGCCCCATGCGGTTCACACGGGACGAGTGGCCTGGCGGCAAGAACCTGGCCAGCTCTCCGGCGGCCTGGCGGCGGATGTTCGAGGAGATCGACAGCCCGAAGTTCGGCCTGAACTTCGACCCGAGCCACCTCGTGTTGCAGCATATCGACGTTCTCAAGGCGGTGAAGGAATTCGGCAGCCGCATTCTCCACGTTCATGCCAAAGACCTGCAGGTGGACGCCGGCCGGCTCTACCAAGCCGGTGTCCTGGCGGACGACCCGAAAGACTGGCATACGCCGAAGATACCGGGGAGGGGGCAGGTGCCCTGGGGTCCGTTCCTCCAGGCTCTGCGCAAGGTTGGTTATGACGGTTGGGTCAGCATTGAAATCGAAGACCCGGCGTTCAAGACCCTTAAGGAGCGGCAGAAGGCCGTGCTGCTGAGCCGCGACTTCCTGCTGCCGCTGCTCAAGGGTAAAGCCCGGAAGGCGTAGCCGGCCGGGTTGCCGCGGCGGGCGGCCGCGGGGTCGTCTTACAGTAAGGGCAGGCCCGGCGCGCTCCGGAGGGGGCGTAGATTCCAGTACTCGAAGTACAATGTAGCGACAAGGCCCGGAGTCGTGACCATGCCGCGCACATCGCGGGGATTCAGGGACCCCGGCGCCGCCCGAGAGAATAAGCTGAAGGAGGTAAGAGGTTCCATGGACCAAGCTACGAGAAGGGATCTACTCAAGTCGGCGGCGGTTGCCCCGCTCGGAACGCTCGCCGCCCGGCCGGCCCGGGCCCAGTCCGCCAAGCGCCCCAAGTCGAAGCGGGATCTAATGCAGGAAGTGCTGCACATGGAGGCCAAGCCCGGCTACATACCGGCCGGCTTTTTCATGCACTTCGGGGTGACGGGCGATGCGGCTGTCAAAGCCCACCTGGATCATTTCCGGGGAACCGGAATGGACTTCGTGAAGATCCAGATGGACGAGCAGTCGCTGCCCGCCAACAATGAGATCAAGACGCCTCGAGACTGGAGCAAGATCCCGGTTCTTCCGGAGAAATGGTGGGAGCCCTCACTGTACCTTCTGAGGCGCCTGGTCCAGGAGGCGAAGTCCGAGGCACTGATCATCCAGACGCTTTACTCTCCGTACCAGTTGGCGAAACAGGCGGTGCCCTGGAAGCTGCTGGTCGAGCATGTCCGCGAGGACAGCGATCTGGTTTGCCGCGGCATGGAGAACATCACCCTCTCGGTGCTGCACTTCGTGCAAGCCGCGGTGCGCCTGGGCGTGGATGGTTTCTACACCTGCACGCAGGGCGGGGAAACCAACCGGCTGGCCGAACGCACGCTGTTCAACCGGGCCGTGAAGAACTACGACATGCTGCTCTACAAGGAAATCTCCCAGATGGTCCCGTACAACATCATGCACATCTGCGATTACGACGGAACCTACTCCGATTTCAGCGCGCGCTTTCAGGACTACCCCGGCCAGGTGGTCAACGTCCCGCTGGCCGCTGACGGCAAGCCCTTGTCGCTGCGTCAGGCGGCCGCCATGTTCCGGAGGCCCGTCATGGGCGGGCTCGACCGGCTGGGGGTGATAAGCACGGGAAGCGTGGAAGCCGTAAGAAAGGCGACCCTGGATGTGCTCAAAGACGCTCCGGCGAATTTCATTCTGGGCGCCGATTGCACGGTCAGCGCGAAGACCCCCCGGGAGAACCTGCGGGTGGCGATCCAGACCGCGCACGAATACAGGACGTGAGCCGGATGCCGCCTTCGCGGAACCGCGATCCGGCGGGCCGGCCGGCCCGCCGTTCGCGATATCAGTGAGGACAGGATGAGCGATCCACACCATACCTCCACGAGCCGCCGGGCTTTTCTTTGCGGCGGCTTCCCCGCGATCATCCGCGCGCGGGCTGCTTCCACGGCGGCGCGCCCGAACATCCTGTGGATTCTCGGCGACGACCTGGGAGTGGAACTCGGCTGTTACGGGCATCCTCTGGCCCACACTCCCAACGTGGACCGGCTGGCCGCCGAAGGAGTGCGCTTCACTCAGGCGCACACCACCGCGCCGGTCTGTTCCGCCAGCCGCTCGGCATTCAACGTGGGGCTCTACCAGACCACCACCGGTACGCACCACCACCGCAGCCACCGGCGCACTCCGTATCACCTGAGCGGAGAGGCGCGCCTGTTGACCGACCGGTTGCGGGAGCGGGGCTACTTCACGGCCAACGTGCTCGACTTCGCACCCGGCGTCCGGGGCACCGGCAAGACGGACTTCAATTTCGAAGCACGGCAGCCGTTCGATGGAACCCACTGGAACCAGCGGCGCGAGGGCCAGCCGTTCTACGCGCAGGTGAACTTCCAGGCTCCGCATAAGGGGCCCGCCTTCATCGCCGCCCGCAAGCAGAAGCGGCTGGTCGACCCGGCCAAGGCGCCGCTGGCGCCCTACTGGCCGGACCACCCCGTGGTACGGGATGAGGTCGCCAACTATCTCGATGCGGTGAACATGCTCGACACGCAGGTGGGCGCGCTCCTGGAGGCGCTGCGCCGCGACGGCGTGCTCGAAAACACGGTGGTCTTCTTTTTCGGCGACAACGGCCGCTGCCTGATACGCGGGAAACAATGGCTGTACCAGCCCGGCACCCACGTTCCGCTGGTGGTTCGCTGGCCGGGTGAACTGCCCAAAGGGACGGTGCGGGAGGACCCGGTCAGCATACTCGACGTAACCGCCTCCACGCTGGCCTTCGCCGGTATTCCCCTGCCGCCGGTCTTCCACGGGCAACCTCTGTTTGACAGCCGCCCCCGGGACCACGTCGTCACCGCGCGAGACCGGTGTGACATGACCGTGGACCGCATCCGGTGCGTGCGGGGGCGCCGCTACGCCTACATCCGCAACCTCATGCCGGACCGGCCCTACACGCAATTCAACGAGTACATCCAGGATCAGTACCCCACGCTGGGCGTGATGAAGGAACTCCACGAGAAAGGCCGGCTTACCCCCGCCCAGGCGCTGTTCATGCAGCCGCGGAAGCCGGAGGTGGAGTTCTACGACCGCGCGAGCGACCCGCACGAGATCCACAATCTGGCCGCGTCGCCCTCACACCGGAAGCTGGTGGCCGAATACGCCGGCATTCTGGATCGCTGGACGGCGGAGACGAAGGACCGCGGCGGAGAACCGGAGACCGAGCCCTGGTCGTAGCCGGGCGCTGTCAATCCCTATTTCCACGCATCAGTCAGCTAACTGGTTTGCAGGCGATCATCTGGTAGGGAACCAGACTGTTCCGGTCCGCGCAGGGCGAGGGGTACTTGCTGGGCTTGAGGCGGCCCACGGCAAGCACGTGCAGACCGGCGGACGCGAGCAGGGCACTCAACTGCTGTTCCGTGTGGCAGAAGCAGACGGCAGGGTTGTCCGGAATCAGAAGCTCATCGATACGGTACTCACTCAGACCGCGCGACGATTCCACGTGGTGCAG
Source organism: Bryobacterales bacterium (assembly GCA_020851555.1). Classification (GTDB taxonomy): domain Bacteria; phylum Acidobacteriota; class Terriglobia; order Bryobacterales; family Bryobacteraceae; genus DTKY01. The sequence continues at coordinate 69,131 of JADZCM010000022.1, forward strand.
GAATAGGATGCCGCCGGATGCCAGCATGCGGACGAAGCCCGAAAGAGTCTGTTCCACCAGTTCGTGGGGGACGTGAAGGAAGCTCGCGCAGGCAAAGATGCCGTCAAAGCAGCCGGCCCGGAAACACGGAGCGGTCAAGTCCATTGCCGCCAGGCCGATACGCGGCTGCTTCCGCCGGATCAACGGCAGGAACTCCTCGGCGATGTCCGACGCCGCGACTTGCAGTCCCGCCGCCGCGAATGCCAGGCTGTCCAGACCGAGTCCGCAGCCGGCATCGAGTACCCGGATTCCCTTCAGATGACTCAGGAAGAGCGCCCGGCATTGCTCGTGAAAGCCGTGGTCGTAGTCCATCTCCTGCCGCCTTTCCCATTCGGCGGCGATCCGCCCGTAGGCGAGACGGTTCCGGAGGATCACGCTCTTCGGGTCGTTTTCCGGCAGCCTCACGCGCGGTTCTCCAGGGTAAGGATCCTGTCGCACATGCGCGTCAGCAGTCTGTGGGAGTGGGCGATGACCACGGCCGCCAGGCCGTAGCGCCGCCGCCATTCCAGGACGCGATCCAGGATTTGGGCCTGGTTCATCGGGTCGAGTGAAGAGGTCGGCTCATCGAGCAGCAGGAACTTCGGTTCGAGCATCAGCACTCGGGCCAGGGCGAACCGTTGCACCTGCCCCGCGCTCAACTCGAACGGATACCGGCCGGCCAGGGCCGGGTCCAGGTTCATCAGATCGCAGGCGTGGGCAATCTGCCGCTGGTGGCACTTCGCGCTCCCGCCCACCATCAACGTCTCACGGAGCGTATCGATGATCCGCCGCCGCGGGTTGAAAACCAGGGTCGGCTCCTGGCTGATCCAGCCGAACCGGCTGCGGAGAACGCGAAGAGAGGTTTGCCGGATGTTCCGCCCCATCCAGTAGACGTCCCCCTCCCAGGTCGGGATCAGGTTCAACAACGCCTTGCCCAGCGAGGTCTTGCCGCTGCCGCTGGGGCCGGCCAGGCCGACGAACTCGTTCTCATGGACATGGAATGAGATCGGGCCCGCAACCCATCGCCGCCGGCGCAGGAACGCGCCCTCCTCATAGTAGACGCGCAGATCGCGGGCCTCGATGACGGCACTGTGTTCAGACATCCAAGTCCCCGTCGTCAGCGCCGGACACGCAGAACGCCTGCGGGCAGCCACGCCCGTGCAGGATCTTGCCTTCCTGCATGAAGTAGACTCCGTGGGCAATCTGCTGAACCAGATCCATGTCGTGGGTGATGATCAGCATGGAAGCCCCGCTGATCCCGAGCAGGCACTCCACGACGCGGTCGCGGCTCTCATCGTCCAGTCCCCGGGTCGGCTCGTCCACCAGCAGAAGCTGCGGTTGGTTGATGAGGCTCATGGCGATCATCGCACGCTGATTCATCCCGCCGCTAACTTGGCTGGGGTAAGCTTGGCAGATCCGCCCGGAGTCGTGGAATCCCATGTTCCGCAGCAGTTCCAGCGTCTTCTCCCGCGCGGCCTGTTTCTCGCCGGGATGATATTGCAGATACGCTTCGCTGATCTGCCGGCCCAAAGGGAACACCGGGTTGAAGAACCGTTGCGCGTTGGACCAGCACATCGCGATCTGCCGGCCCCGAAGCGAGCGCGCGGTTCGGGGATCGAGCAGGTTCCGGCCGCCGAAGGCGGCGCCGCCGGAGCACCTCGCATTGCGGGGCAGAAGCCCCAGCAGGGCCAGCGCCAGCACCGTCTTGCCGCATCCGCTTTCCCCAATCAGTGCCACGCGCTCGCCCGCCTCCACTCGCAGGCAGGCCCGGTCCACCGCCAGCACGCACCCGCGCGGGGTCTCAAACCGCACCGAGAGATCCGTCAGTTCGAGCGTCACCGGTGCGGTTCCTCCCAGTGCAAGCGTCCCAGGTCCAGTTTCAGGAAGGGATCCACATGCACTCCGGCCAGCCCCCGCCGGTACGCGTAGTAGTATCGCTCGTGGTAAAGCGGGACGAAAGGCTGTTCCTTCGCCAGGAGGTCGAGAACATGGTTGAATCCCCGCTCCTGGGTGGCGGCATCCGGCGCCTCCAGCGCCTCGGTGAAAAGGGAGTCGATTTGGCCTGACAAAAAGTGCGTAGTGTTGCCGATGGAACGGATCCGCATGCCCGCCGAGAAGGCCAGCCGCCGTATCAGCAACTCGGGCGTTCCGGTCGGCGTGGAAAGCGGATAGAGAGTGATATCGTACCTCCCGTCCTGCGTGGCCTTCTGCCAGGCGCCGCCCTCCAAAGCCTCCACCCGCACCGGAACTCCGAGGCGGCTGAAGTAGTCGGCCAGATAGTCGGCGACGTGCCGGTAGCCCCAGGCCGACAGGTCACTCTGGCTAAGCAACAGGACCACGGCAGAACTCCCGGCACAGGCCTTCAACTCCTGTTTGACTTGCCCGCTGGCGTCCGGCTGGACCGAAAACCGGCCCCTGTTCCACCGGCTGGCCCTGTCCACAAGGAAGTCGCGAGCTGGAGAGCCGGCGCCCTGGAGGATGCGCTCCACCAGCCCCGCCCGGTCCAGCGACCGGGAGAACGCGTCGCGGCACTCCATCTTCAGGAAGGGCCGTCGTGAACAGTTGAACAGAAGGTAATGCGTGATGGCGACGTCCTGCGAGGCCACGACGATGCCGGGCTTGTTCCTGAGCAGATCGAGATAGGGAGCCGGGACTCCTCCGTGGTGCGCGATCATGTCGATGTCGCCCCGTATGAGCGACATCAGCCGAACCACGGGATCAGGGATGATCCGGAACTCGATCTCGCGGAAGTAGGGCCTGCCGCCGTGATACTGATCGAAGGCCGTAACACGGTCATACTGGCCGATCCGGCTCTCGGCGAATACGTAGGGTCCGGAGCCAATGGGCTTTCCGAGCTTGCCGTCCGGCCCGAAGGCTGCGGGGCTGAAGATGCCCGCGAAGTAGTGGCCGACCTTGTTGGGCAGATCCACCATTGGCCGTGAGAACACCAGCCGCACCGTGAACTCGTCGTCGATGGCGGCCGAAGCAAGGTTAACGAAGGTGCTGTAGTAATCCAGCTCCGGGTGGTCCTTGAGCCGCAGGACGTTGGCGGCGACCAGCGGGGCGGAGAGCGCTGCTCCGTCGTGAAACCGCACGCCCCGCTTGAGCCGCAGCCTCCACTGCCGGCCGTCTGAGGTTGCCTGCCAGGACTCGGCGAGCTGCGGTTGCGCCGTCAGGCTGTCATCCAGTTCGGTCAACGCCTCCCAGACATTGGCGTTCCGCTGGATCAGGACCGGATTGTTGCTGCCCAGATTCAGGCTCCCGTTGACGCCGATGACGAGCTTGCCGGACGGCCTGCGGTTGCCGGAGCAGGCGGCCTGAAGCAGAAGCGCCCCGGCGAGAAGCGCGAGGCCGGTGCGGAGTCTCATGCCGTCTCACTTCCGCAGGCGGAGGCGGTTCCCGCGAGCAGGTTGATCTCTTCCACCGCGAAGAGAAACCTTTTCTTATCGAGATGCTCCCTCAGCCCGTCCGCCAGCAGGTGCAGGCCCAGGGTGAGAGCTCCGATCAGGGCGGACGGAAAGGCGAACAACCACGGGCTGGCGAGGAAGAAGCTCCGGGCGTCGAACAGCGTGGTTCCCCATTCCGGAATCTGGGGTGAGATACCCAGTCCCAGGAAGCTCAGCGATACGATCGCGAAAATGTCGCCCACCAGCGTGTTCATCAGCAGAACCAGCACGGAGGGCAGGACGGCCGGCAACACGTGCCGGAACAGGTTCCGCGCGGTCGAATAGCCGGCCGCGGTGTTGGCCGTGATGAAATCCAGGTTTCTCGCCACGGCGACCTCGTTCCGGACGATTCGGGCGAGCTGCGCCCACCCGATCAGAACCAGGTAAAGCACAAGCTGGAACACGCCGCCGCCGAACAGTCCCAGAAAACACACCGCCAACAGGAAGCCGGGCAGCGCCAACAGCGCGTCCACCAGCCGCATCAGGGACGCATCGAGCCACCCTCCGGCGAATCCGCACAGCGCCCCGATCGCCAAGGCCAGCGCGGAGCTCAGCACCGCCACCAGCAGCCCTAGCCCCAGGGTAGTCCGCGTCCCGGCCATCAGCCGGCTCAGCAGGTCGCGGCCCAGATGGTCGGTGCCCATCGGGTGCCGCAGCGAGGGCTGAGCGAGAATCTGGCCGTAGTCCGTGAGCTCCGCAGGGTAGGGCGCGACCGAGTCTCCCAGCACGGCCACCAGAAGGAACAGGACTACGATTGTCCCGCCGGCGTACGCGATACGCGGCACGTCAGTGTATCCCCGCCACGGCCGCGCGCGGGTCAATTCCGCGCACCAAGAGATCAGCGAGCAGGTTGGCGGCCAGCACAACTGCGCAGAAGAAGAGCATATAAGCCTGGATGACCGGGTAGTCCCTGCCCAGAATCGCTTCGAGGATGTAACTGCCCATTCCCGGCAGCGAGAAGACCGACTCGATGAGCACGACGCCGCCCAACAGGCCCGCAAACCTCATCCCGAGATAGCTTACGACGAGCGTCAGCGAATTGCGCAGCCCATGCCGCAGGACAGCCTGGGGATAGGACAGTCCCTTGCCCAGCGCAGCCAGGAAATACTCCTCGTGCACCGCCTCCAGCAGGGCGTTCCGCACCACGCGGGCAAGAGACAGTCCCATGATTCCTCCCAGGGTCAGCACTGGCAGCACCAGCCCGCTTCCGCCACCCACGCCGTACAGCGGCAGCCACCCCAGTTTGAACGAGCAAAGGTAGATCAGGAGCAGGCCGATTAGAAACGCCGGTACCGAGTGGCACGCCACCACAACGGCCCGGATGGCGTGATCCACGGCCCTGCCCTCGTAGATCACGGCGAATACTCCCAGAGAGAGGCCGGCCAGCGTCGCCAGCGACAAAGCACCGAAGGCCACCGCCGAGGTGACGGGAATACGCGCGGCGAACTCCGCCGTCACGTTCCGGTTTGTCCGCAGCGACACTCCCAGGTTGCCGCCAGCCACGAGCTTCAGCCACCCCACGTATCGTTTCCACATGGGCTGGTTCAGGCCGTGCGCCGCGCGGACTCTGGCCAGCGCCTCCGCGGACAGTTCCTTGGAGGCGCCGCCGAGCAGCATTTCCGCGGGGTCGCCGGGCGCAAATTCCACGGCGGCGAACGACACGAAACTGACGAGAACCAGCGTCAGAAGTGAGTTGACCAGCCGGTAGCCCATCCCATCACAGACCGAAATGGTAGGTGGCCCTTACCTCCACGAAACGGCCGGGCGCGTTGTAGATGAACTCTCCGTCGTACTTCGTGTTCGTCAGATTGTCGATCCCCAACGAGAAGTCCACGTCCTGGCCGCCGAACCGGAACGTCTTCCAGAGCTTCGTGCCAAGACTGAGGTACCCCCTCATGCGGAAGTAGCGGAGCTGTGTGTTCTCGTCGTCGTAGTAGCGGCTGTCGGACGCTCTCGCCGAGATCGTCATCCCATAGCGGCGCCTCACGCTGACGTATTGCAGCCCCGCGTTCCCCACGTTGTCGGGAGCATTGCGCAGTTGATGCCCCTTATTCTTGGCGGACTTGGTGATCTCGGACCGGTTCAGCGTATAGTTCGCGTACCCGCCTAAGTCGCCCCAGATCTGCTGTTGCAGCCCGAGTTCCAGCCCTTTGATGGAAACCTCGTCCGAGTTGGAGGTCCGGATGATCTGAACGCCAGGCAGGGTGGGGTGCTGGTCGTAGACGTAACTCATGGCGTCCGTGATCCGGCCCCAGTACCCGGTGGCCGTGAACCTGGTACGGCGGCCCGGACTGACGTAGTCCGCGCCGAAATCGGCCATCCGGGTTCGTTCCGGTTTCAGGTTGGGATTCGCCTCGCGCCACGTGTTGCCAGTGGAAAGGTTCTGGAAGAACCAGGTCGCGGCGCCCGGCCAGAACGCCGTTCCGGCGGAAGTCCGGAGCCCCACGGCATCGGTGAGTTGGTACTTGAAGCCCCCGCGGTAGGTGGTTGCCCCCTTGCTCACGTCGGGAGGCGTCCGGTTGGTCGACCCCGTGTCATAGATGTCGTGATAGCGCCACCAGTCGCGGCGGACGCCGACGATCAGCGTAGCCTTCTCGTCGAGGAAGCTGTACTGGTCCTGGAAGTAGAGCGCCGTCTGGCCGATCCCGTATTTTGTCTGCGCCAGGGTCGAGGACCGGTCCGCACTGAACGTGAAGGAACGGCTCTGATCCACCAGGTACTGGCCGCCGACCGTAAGCGTGTTGCCCCGGATGGCGTGGATGTCCATCTGCACGTCCAGCGGAAGCCGTGTGTAGGTTGAATGGGGCCGCTGCGTGATGGTGGGGTCGTACACGTAACTCCTGGAGGCGTCGATGGGAGTGAAGACGTAGCGGCCGGCGATGGCCGAGTTGGCCACCGCCAGCAGGCCTCTTGTGTTCTGCGAGTCACCGCGGCGGCTCTGATATCCGAAGCGGGCCGTGAGCAGGCCCAGGCTGGACACCGGAGCGAAGAACGATCCCGTGCCAATCGCGCGCGTGCCGGTGCTGTAGGCGTTCTGGCGTCCGCCGTACAGATCTTCATCGAACAGGTGCAGTCCAGCGGTGAATCCGACGCCGCTGTCGCGATTGCGGTACCCCACCCTCTGGTAGCTGTAGTGGTTCGTGTAGCGCTGGTTGTCGATCGTCACCGAGTTGAGGTAGGACGGGTAGTTGTTCCGCATCAAGTACAGACCCGTGGCAAGATCCGTATTCCTGTATCCGCCGGATTTGTCCAGATTGTAGGATCCGAACAAGTCCCAATTCCCCAGCGCCTTCCCCGCCGCCACCTGCGGACGCCAGGTTCCGAAAGTCCCGTAGCCAGCCCCCAGCGTCAAACCCGTCTTCTGGCGTCCGCTCAGCGAGCGCACGTTCACCACGCCGCCGCTCGCGTTCGCCCCGTACAGCGACGAAGAAGGTCCGAGCAGCACTTCGGTGGACCCGACGTTGGCCGGGTTCACCGCGATACTCACCATCGGCTCGGCCAGCGGGAGCTCATCGACCATGTACAGCGTGCGGCCGATAAAGTAGCCCGTACCCCTGAGATGAATCCAGTTGGGAATGTTCCGGTTGCCGTGGCCCACAGAAACGCCGGGCACATCCCGCACGATCTCCCCGATGTTGGGGTTGTTGTACTGCTTCTGCTCGATCTGGTCCTGCGTCACGAGCTGGATGCTGAGTGGAATATTGACAATGTTGGTCTCGGTCTTGGTGGCGGTCACGACAATCACGTCGTGCCGTGTGGGGGAGCCCTGGCCCTGTGGCGTCGCGGGCTCGGCCTCTGAAGCGGGCTCCGAGTTCCTGCTTGCAGGCTGCTGGGCGCAGACCGCACCAAGGAGCAGGAAATAGGACAGAAGTAGTGAACGAACGATGTGCGTCATTTCGATCCTCAAGGGTGCGTCATCCGTCGTAGCAACAAGACAAAAATCGTAGCACGCCAGTTCTGCCGGTGCAAGCGCGCGAACGGGCGCCTTGGACTTCGCCCTCCGGCATACATGGCACCCCCCCGGGCAGTAGTACAGCCATGTCGGGGTGTTGCGGGAGGTGGACCGCCGCAAGTCCGGCCGCGATCCCAACGGGCGGCGCCGGCCGGTTGCCGGCATTCGTCATGATCAGGACCTTACCGCCGGGAAACTGAGGACGGCGTTGCCGCCCCGCTAACCACGCAGGCCGTTCTCACTGCTCGCCGGGGCCGCAACGAAGACATCGCCTGGAGTCCGGCCCTGTTGCAGCGGTTCCCGGCCGGCATCCAATGCGCCCCCCGCGGTCTTCAGGCCGCGGCTCCCGTCAATGAGCCCGGCCAGGCACTCCGCCCGGCCCGCCCGCCGTCCGGGCACTGGGCGTCCCCCCGGTGTCGGGTGGCGCAGCTCTTTCAGAACAGCAGCCGTTCGCGGCGCTGATAGGCCGGGATGTCCAGGTTGTCCCGAAAACCCGGTTCGTGAGGCGCCGGGCCGATTGCCGGTTCCGCCGGGGGCGGTGGAGCCGCCTGCGGCAGGGACGCCGGTTCGGAGGGCGGGGTCCAGGCGGGCTGCTCGACAACTTCGGGCGCGGGTTTCCGCGCACCGGCCGCCGCGCCGGGCCGGGTGAATCCGGTGGCGATCACCGTGACCTTGACCGAATCGCCCATCCCTTCATCCAGCACCACGCCAAAACTCACCTGCACGTCGTCGTTGCGCGTGGCTTCGGCGATGAGGGTGCACGCCTCATTGACCTCATGCAGGCCGAGCCGGCCCGATCCGGTGATGTTGACCAGAATCCCGCGCGCGCCCGTGATTCCGCCCTCCTCCAGCAGCGGGCAGGTGATGGCCTGCCGCGCGGCCTCGACGGCGGCGTTCTCCCCGGCGGCCACCGCCGTGCCCATCATGGCGAAGCCCATGCCGAGCATGGTGGCCCGGATGTCGGAGAAATCCCGGTTGATCATCCCCGGCGTCGTGATAATGTCGCTGATCCCCTGGACGGCCTGCCGGAGCACGTCATCCGCGGTGCGGACGCCGTCCTGGAAGGTAGTGCCGCGGGGCAGCAGCGCCAGCAGGCGGTCGTTGGGGATGGCGATGACGGTGTCCACGATCGAGGCCAGCTCGCTCAAGCCACGCTCCGCCTGCTGCCTTCGCTTCGGCCCTTCAAAGCTGAAAGGCTTGGTGACCACCGCCACGGTGAGCGCTCCCAGTTCCTTGGCCAGGGACGCCACCACCGGGGCGGCGCCCGTTCCGGTCCCGCCACCGAGTCCCGCCGTGACGAAGACCATCGCCGCGTGCTCCAGGATCTCGACGATCTTCCCGGTGTCCTCCAGGGCCGCGTTCTTGCCGACTTCCGGATCCGCCCCGGCGCCCAGCCCGCCGGTGAGCTTGGCGCCGATTTGCAGCTTGTGCGGCGCCGGAGAGCCGCGCAGCGCCTGAAGGTCCGTGTTGATCACGTGGAACTCCACGCCCTCCAGGCCCTCCCCCAACATCCGGGCCACCGCGTTTGATCCGCCGCCGCCCACGCCCACCACTTTGAAGCGGGTTCCCGCGCACGGTTCATCCTGGATCTCGAACTTCAACCCTTCCGGATTCATCTCCAGAATCGACATAGCACCTCCCGGACTGCATCCGCCGGCCCGAGCCCGCGGCTTCCGATTGTATCCACCCGCCGGTTCACACCCGGGCCGGCGGCTCCACTCATCCGAACAGCCTGTTCCAGAGGCCGGGCTTGCGCGTCGGCCCGCCTTCTCCGCGCTTCAGCCTGGCCGAGTACATCATCAACCCCGCCGCCGTGGTCCAGGCAGGATCCTCGAATTCCTCGGGCCACGCTTCGATCCCCACCGGCAACCCGTTGCGCGCCGGGCAGTTCAGAACCCGCTCCGCCATGTCGCACATCCCCTGAAGCCGGGACGCGCCGCCGGTCAGCACAACCTGGTTGAGCAGCCCCTGGTCCATGCCGGCCTTGGCGATCTCCTCGCGCACGTACAGAAACAGTTCGCCCGCGCGGGACTCCAGGGCGTGGTTCAGTTCCAGCCGGGGCGCCTCCCGCGGGGGCCGGCCTTCCAGCGGCGGCAACTCGATCAGGCTGTTATCCGCGGTCAGGCCGACCAGCGCGCAGCCGCACTGCCGCTTGAGGCTCTCGGCATGCTCATTCGAGATGCACAGGCGCTGGGCCACGTCCCGGGTGAAGTGCTCTCCGCAGACGGGCAGGCTGACGGCGGCCATCAGCGCTTCGTCGCAGTAGATGACAACCTCACTGGAGTCCTTGCCCACATCCACGACCACAACGCCCTGCGCCCGCTCCTCGCTCGAAACCGAGGCGTAGGCGCTGGCGTAGGATTCGAAGACCGTCTCCTCCACTTCCAGCCCCGCCCGGTGCAGCGCCGTGACCAGGCAATGGTGCTCCTGCGAGGAGACCGTGATCAGGTGAACCAGCGCCTCCAGCCGCGAACCGTGCACCCCCTTGGGATTCCAGTAATAGGTCTGCCCGTCCACCAGGAAATCCTGCGGCGCCATCTGGAGGATCATGCGGTCGGCGTGCATGTCCACGTGCAGCGACTTCTCCACGGCGTAGCGGGCGTCCTCTTCCCGGATCTGGCGGGCCGGCCCCATCCAATAGACCCCCCGCATGTTCAGCCCTTCAATGGTGGACCCGCCCATCCCGGCGACGGCGGAGCCGGCCGGGACGCCCGCGCTTTTCTCGGCCTCCCGCACCACATCCGACAGGCAGGCGGCCAACGCCTCCTGATCCGCGATACGGCCTCTCCGCCATCCTCCCGATGGCGTCTCAGCGGCGCCGAGCAGACGGACGTGGGAATTCTCCAGGGCGCCGACCAGACACCGGCTCCGGTCGCTGCCGGCATCCAGTCCGATGGCGTATTTCCGGTCACCCACGTCGTTTCTCCTCCGCGGAAGCCGCGACGCGGTCGTCTAGCCGGAGATCGAAGAGCACGGCGCCCGGCGCGTGCCGGCGTATCTCGGGGTAGTGGTCCAGGAATTTGCGGAGACGGGCCAGGAAGTTCCGCCGGCCCAAAGAGAGCGTCACCACCTGTCCTTCGAGCGCCTGCACCACCTTGACGTTCTCCGGATCGGCCACGTCGATCTCGGAGATCTGGGCCGCCAGGCCGCCGATTTCCGCCACCAGTCTCTGCGCGATCGAAACCCGCTGGCGCCGCATCTCCCGGCTCTGCTCCCGCCGGATCCCGGTCAGCACCGGCAGGTTGAATCGCGCCCGGCTGGGCTGTTCCAGGATCACGCCCTCCGCATCGATCAGCGCGACGTCGCTCGACGCGCGGCCGCCCGCGACAGGCAACTGCACGAACGCAACCGGCGTTCGCTCCAGAATCGTGATCTCCAGGCGGTCCGGCCAGAGCCGCGAGACGGTCGCCTCCTTCACCCAATCGATGGCCAGCAGGCTGCGGCGCCTTTCGAGCAGAGGCAGCAGGTAGACGCTGCGCCCGAAGTCCGGGCTGAATACGCCAAGGATCTTCTCCCGCGGCGTGTAGTTCACGCCCCGGATGCGGAACGGGGAATTTTCGCCTCCCTGCGGATCGTCCGCCCCAAGATGGAAGCGGGGATTCCCGGCCAGTTGCTGGTCGACCCGGGTGTAGAAGAACAGCGCCGCCGCCACGAGCAACAGGCCGGCGAGCGGGTAGAGCGAGTAGCGGAGAACCATGCGGAGGTTCCGCCCGCCCGTGGGTGTATCCGTCCGCTTCCTGCTCATTTCACCGGGTTCCTCCCAGCCGGCTTAGGACCAGGTCGCCGGCCTGCCACACGTTGCCCGCTCCCAGCGTGAGCACCAGGTCCCCCTCCGCCGCCAGACCCGCCAGGCTCTCCACCGCGTCGGCCATCCGGCCGGCATACTGCACCGAGCGGTGGCCGAAGGCGCTGATGCGCTCCACCAGGGTCTGAGCCGTGACGCCTTCGATGGGTTCCTCGGAGGCCGGGTAAATGTCCAGCACCAGGACGCTATCCGCCAGGTGGAACGAGCGCGCGAACTCCTCCATCAATTGCTGTGTGCGCGTGTAACGGTGCGGCTGGAACAGGACGTGTACGCGCCGGTATCCGCCCAGGCGCGCCGCCACCAGGGTGGCGCGGATCTCCGTGGGGTGGTGGCCGTAGTCGTCGACCACTGTCACTCCCGCCGCGCGGCCCCTCAACTGGAAACGCCGCTCCACGGAGGCGAACGACGCCAGGGCCTCGCGGATCGTGTCCGGGGCGATGTCCAACTCCAGGGCTAGCGCCGCCGCGGCCGTGGCGTTCAATACGTTGTGCGCTCCGGGAACCGGGAGGCGGAACGGGCCCAGGTCGCGCTCGCGCAACCGCAGGCGGAAAACGCTGCCGGAGGGGCCGCAGGCGATCCCGGCGGCCATGAGTTGCGCCTGCGGCACCGATCCGTAGGTGAGCGTGCGCCGGTTCACCCGGGGGAGGATCCTCTGCACGTTCTCGTCGTCCAGGCAGAGGATCGCCGCCCCGTAAAAGGGCACCTTGTTCACGAACTCCAGGAAGGCCTCGCGGGTGTCCTCGAGGGAGGCGTAGCAGTCCACGTGCTCCCGGTCGATATTGGTGACGGCGGCCAGGATCGGCGCCAGCTTGAGAAACGAACGGTCGCTCTCGTCGCTTTCGACCAGCAGGAATTCGCTGCGGCCCACACGCGCGTTCGAGCCGCCCATCAGGGCCGCCCGGCCGCCCACCACCACCGTCGGGTCCAGGCCCGCGTGGCACAGGATGGACGCGGCCATGGAGGTTGTCGTCGTCTTTCCGTGGCTGCCCGCCACGGCGACGCCGAACTTGATCCGCATCAACTCGGCCAGCATCTCGCCCCGCGGGATGACGGGGATCTGGAGCCGCCGGGCTTCGACGACCTCGGGGTTCGTCTCGCCCGCGGCGCTGGTCACCACCAGCGCCTGCGCGCCCGCGACGTTGGAGGCGGCGTGGCCCTCGCTGATCCGGGCCCCCAGTCCCGCCAGCCGCTCGGTGATCGGGCTGAGCTTGAGATCGCTTCCGCTGATCTCGTATCCCAGATGGAGCAGCACCTCGGCGATGCCGCTCATGCCGATCCCGCCGATTCCCGTGAAGTGCAGGCGCTGGCGCTTAAAGAACATTTTAATAATGTATTGTTTCGGCTTTTTTCGCTTCTGTCAATGGAAACCCGCCCGCGCAGCCAATTCTTCCAGGACGCCGGCCACTTTCGCCGCCGCTCCGGGCCTCGCCAGCGAGCGGGCCGCCCCGCCCATCTTCTCCAGGAGACCGGCCTGCGAACTCAGCGCCGTCACCTCGGCGAAAAGGCGCTCTCCGTCCGCTTCCGCGTCAGCCAGCACGCGCGCCGCGCCGGCGCCGGCCAGCGCCTCCGCGTTGCGCAACTGGTGCTCGTCCGCCGCGAAAGGGAAGGGAACGAGGATGGACGGCTTGCCCGCCGCGGCAAGTTCCGACACGGCGCCCGCGCCGGACCGCGACACGATCAGGTCGGCCCCGGCGAACGCCGCGGGCATGTCCTGAATAAACGGAACAACCTCGCCCTCCAGCCCGCCGGCCGCGAACCGGGACGCCATTTCCGCGTGCTCCCGCGGGCCGCTCTGGTGGATCACCCGGATCTTCATGCCGGAGGCTTTGAATAGCGGCCAGCTTTCGCGTCCCGCCTGGTTCAGCCGGCGCGAACCCTGGCTTCCGCCGGTGACCAGCAGCGTCAGAATCCCGCCTCTCGGCTTGGGCGGGATGGCGTAGAACTCCTCACGCACGGGCAGTCCGGCCAGTTCGGTCTTGTCCGCCGGGAACCAGCGCGCAGCCTGCGGGAAACTGACCAGCGAGCGCGCGGCGAACCGGCTCATCCACCGGTTGGTCATGCCGGCTACCGCGTTCGGTTCCATCAGCGCGACGGGCACCCGGCGCATGGCGGCGGCCAGTACGACCGGCCCCGCGGCATATCCCCCCAGACTGAACACCGCCGCCGGGCGGCGGTTTCCGAGCAGGCTCAGGACCCGGGCCACGGCCCCGGGCAGTTGCCCCAGCGTCCGGACGGCGCGCCCCACTCCCACACGGTTCAACGCCCCTATTTCGATGAACTCGAGGTCGAAACCCTCGGGCGGCACCAACCGCGCCTCCAGGCCTTGCCGGGTGCCGATAAACCAGGGCCGGTGCCCGCGCCGCCGGACTTCCCGGGCCACCGCCACCAGCGGCAGGACGTGCCCGCCCGTACCGCCTCCGGCCATCAGGAAGGAGAGCGCCTCTTTCATCCCGACTGGTCGCCGATGCTCTGCAAGATGCCGAGCGAAATCAAAGAACTCATGAGCGAACTGCCGCCGTAACTGACGAGCGGCAGCGGGATGCCTTTCGGCGGCAGCAAGCCGGTCACCACGCTGATGTTCATGAAGGCCTGTACGGTCACCATGGTGGTGACGCCCAAGGCGACGAAGCGGCCGAAGTCGTCCGGCGCCCGGAAGTGGATGCGCATGCCCCTCCAGGCGATCACCACAAAGCCGCCCGCGAACAGCAGCGCGCCCCACAGGCCCAGTTCCTCGGCGATGACCGCATAGATGAAGTCCGTGTGCGCCTCCGGCAGATAGAGCAGTTTCTGCCTGCCGCGCATCGGGCCCGTGCCCAGGATGCCTCCGCTGCCCACGGCGATCAGCGACTGGGTGATGTGATAGGTAGAATCCCTGGTGGGTGCGGACTGTTTCAGCCAGGCCTTTGCCTTCCCCTCGGCGTCGAAGGTGCGGACCAGCGCCGTGTCCAACCAGGAGTAGTCGGGGTTGACGTGGCCGAAGATCCTGGCGATGCGGTAGGGTTTCCACGCGACAGCGATCGAAATGAGGAGGAACAAGATGAGGCCGGCCACCAGGGCGAAGCGCCGCTCCAGCCCGGCCACCAGGAAGAGCACGGCCGCCGCCGCGGCGATGACCACCGCCGTCCCCAGGTCCGCCGCGATCACCAGGCCGGTGACCAGGCTCACGATCACCGCGGCGCAGATCAAGGTTCGCCGGCGGTTGATGACAGATGCGCGGCGGGCGGCGAAGTGCGCCAGGAAGACGATCAGCACCGGCTTGGCGAATTCCGAGGGCTGGAGGTTGACCGGGCCCAGCCGGAACCACCGGTGCAAGCGGGGATCCAGCACGTAAACCAGCATCAACAGCAAGAGGATGACCAACATGCTTCCGTAGGCCCAGGGCGAGGTGTTGAACCTGCGGTAGTCCCATCGCTTAAGGAGGAGCATTAAGAACAGAGCCGCGCATGCCCAGACCACCTGGCGGAGCACAAGAAGCCAGCTCGAGCCGTATTTCACTTCGGCCACAACCCAAGAGGCGCTCGCCAGCATCAGCAAACCGGCCGCCACCAGGCCCAGCACGGCTCCGAACAGGATCCAATCCGTCTTCACCTGCTGCGCCATGCGTTTCTCCTCCCATGAACGGCCGGCCGGGCGGCCCCTCCCGCCAGGACCGCTGCGATACGGGCGTTCACGCCTGTCCGCGGACCGCCAAGCCGGAATCTCAACGTGCTCCTCATCCCTCCTCCAGACGGCCCACCAACTCCTTGAACACCCGGCCCCGGTGCTCGTAGTTGTCAAACTGGTCGAAACTGGCGCAGGCCGGCGCCAGCACAACCGTGTCGCCGGCGCGCGCCTGCCGGAAAGCCGCCTGCACGGCACGGCCGATGGTCCGGCAGTCGGTGACCGGAACCGCGCCCTCCAGCACGGCGGCGATTTTCGGCGCGGCCGCACCGATCAGCAGGGCGGCGCGAGCCTTCTCCGCCAGCGGCCGGGCCAGCGGAGTGTAGTCGCTCCCCTTGTCCTTGCCGCCCAGGATGACCCATAGTGGAGTGTCAAAGGCCTCCACCGCTTTGAGGGCGGAGTCCACGTTGGTGGCCTTCGAGTCGTTGTAGTAGTCGACGCCGCGCACGCGGCGCACGAACTCGAGCCGGTGTTCGACAGCACGGAACGTCCGCACAGCGGCCGCGATGTCCGGGCGGGATGCGCCCGCCAGATAAGCCGCCAACGCCGCCGCCATCACGTTCTCGATGTTGTGCCGTCCACGCAGCGGGATCTCGTCTGCCGGCATGAGCACGGAGCCGCCGAGCACCAGCCGGTCCCGCTCCAGGAACACTCCGGGATCGACCTTCCGGGCCAGGGAGAACCAGAGAACCTGTCCGGCGGTCCTGGAGGCCAGTTCCACGCAGACGGGGTCGTCCGCGTTCAGAACCGCGAAGTCCTCCGGCTGTTGGGTCTCGAGCAGCCGCGCTTTGGCGCCGGCGTAACTCGCGAACGTGTGGTGCCGGTCCAGGTGATCCTGGGTCACGTTCAGCAGAACGGCGATGCGGGCCCGGAACCGGTTGATCGTCTCCAGTTGGAAGCTGGAAAGCTCCAGCACGTTCCAGCACCCCGGCGAAGAGGTGCGGACCAGTGCCGTGGCGGGAACGGTGCCGATGTTTCCGCCTACCTGCGATGGAATGCCGCACGAGCTCAGAATGTGGCCGGTGAGCGCCGTGGTGGTGGTCTTCCCGTTAGAGCCGGTGATGCCGATGATGCCGCCCTGGAGGAACCAGCCGGCAAGCTCCACCTCGCCCACCACGCGCGAGCCGCTCTGCCGGGCGGTGGCCAGCAGGTCGAGGTCCGCCGGCACGCCGGGTGAGATCACCACCCATTCGGCGCCCTCCAACGCCTCCGGCGACTGAAGCCGGAACGGCACCCCGAGGCGGTCCAGAACCGCGCCGGCTTCCGGGAGTTGCTCGACCGGCCTGGTATCGCACGCCGTGACGTTCGCGCCTTTTTCGGCCAGCAGTTCGACCGACGCCAGCCCCGACCGGGCCAGCCCCACCACCGCGACCTTGACGTTGCGAAGATCCAACCTGCCTACCTCAGCTTGAGCGTGGTGAGGGCGAAAAGGGCCATCACCAGTCCCGCTATCCAGAACCTCACGATGATCTTGGACTCCTGCCACCCGAGCGCCTCGAAATGATGGTGCAGCGGCGCCATTTTGAAGATGCGTTTCCGGCGCAGCCTGTAACTCGACACCTGGAGCATCACCGACAGGGCTTCCAGCACGAATACGCCGCCGATGAACAGCAACAGGATCTCCTGCTTGATCAGCACCGCCACGGTGGCCATGGCCCCTCCGAGCGACAGCGATCCCACGTCGCCCATGAAGATCTCGGCCGGATGCGCGTTGTACCAAAGGAAGCCGAGAGAGGCTCCGGTCATGGCGCCGCAAAAAATGGTGAGTTCGCTCGATCCCGGCAGCCGTATCAGGTCCAGGTAGGCGGCGAACTGCGCATGGCCGCTGGCATAGGTGAGAACCGTCATGGCGCCCGAGGCGATGATCATCAAGCCGATGGCCAGGCCGTCCAGCCCGTCCGTCAGGTTGACGGCGTTGGCGGATCCGACAATCACCACTATCAGGAAGGCGAAGAAGAAGACGAAGGCGAACGGGTAGGTGAACGGAGTCCGGAGCCAGGAATCCACCAGCAGGTCCGGCCGCAACTGTTTGAAGAAGGGAACGTTCATGTTCGTGGAATACAGGCCGAGCGCGTGCAGCCCGAGCAGGAACAAGCCCACCATCAGCGCGGCCAGCACTTGCAGCAGGAGCTTCTTTCTGCCGGTGAGGCCCAGGTTGCGCCGTGTCCGGAGCTTCGCGTAGTCGTCCCAGAAGCCGATCGCTCCGAAGCTGGCCAGGCCGAACATGGCAACCCACAGGTGCGGATTCCGCAGGTTCGCCCACAGGAGCGAAGGAATCAGGATGGCCAGAATGATCAGCAACCCTCCGACGGTGGGCGTCCCGGCCTTGCGCTGGTGCGACTGGGGGCCTTCCTCCCGGATGTGCTGCCCGATCTGGAACCGCCGCAGCGTGCCGATCATCCAGGGCCCCAGCGCCATGCTGATCAGCAGCGCCGTGATGCCCGCAAAGGCGGTGCGCACCGTCACGTAGCGGAACAGCGGGAAGGGCATGAAGCGCGGGTAGAGCAGTTCGTAGAGCAGCCAGTAGAGCATCGCAGCCTATCTCATGTATGTGTTCATCGCCAGCTCGACCCTGGTTCCGCGCGATCCCTTGAACAGCACCGCGTCTCCCGGACGGGTCCTTTCTCTGAGAAACTCGCCCGCCTCGGACGGGTCATCGAAGAAGAAGACCGAGTCCGGCGGCATCCCCGCATCCACAGCCCCTTTGAGCATCTCCCGGGCGGCGCCGTGGATCCCCACCAGCAGGTCCACCCCACGCCCGGCCGCGTAGCGCCCCACCTCGCGGTGAAGGGCCCCGGACATCTCCCCCAGCTCGAGCATTTCGCCGATCACGGCCAGTCTCCGCCCGGCAGGCTCCAGGGCGAGCAGATCGAGCATCCCGCGGACCGCCTCCGGGTTGGCGTTGTAGCAGTCGTCGAATATGGCAACCGCCCGGTGCACCATCCTCCGGCCGCGCCCCTCACCGGCCTCCAGTTGGGAGATCTCCTTCCGGAGGCTGCCCGGTTCCAGCCCGAACAGGCCGGCCACGGCCAACCCCGCCAGCACGTTCAACACGCCGTGAAGCCCGGCGAGCGGGCACTCGAAACGCACCTCGCCCACGCGGAAACGCACCCCGTCCGCCCGCTGTTCCACCTCTTCCGCGCGGACGTCCGCCCAGCGAGCCAGTCCGAAGGTGATCGAACGTCCGGCGTGGGCGTCACGGAAACCCGCCACCCGGGGGTCGTCGGCGTTCAGCACCGCCACGCCCTGCGGCGGCAAGGACTCAACCAGTTCCCGTTTGGCCAGGGCCACGTCTTCAATCGAGGCGAAGTGCTCCACGTGAGCGTGGCCTACGTTGGTGACGACGCCGATGTCCGGCGAAGCCAGCGCGGCCAGCCGGCGGATCTCGCCGGCGTGGTTCATGCCGATCTCCACCACTGCCGCACGGGCATCGGCCGGGAGACGGAGGATAGAGAGCGGCAGCCCGATGTGGTTGTTGAGATTGCCGGCCGACCTGCCCACCGTCATACGCGTCCCCAGGAGGCGCGCGATGATCTCTTTCGTGGTGGTCTTCCCGGCGCTCCCCGTGATCGCCACCAGGCGGCCTCCCCACCGCACCCTCGCCCACCGCGCCAGTTTCGCCAACGCTTCCAGCGTGCCCGGCGTCTGTAGCACCGCGCCCTCCGCCGCGACGGGGCGTTCCACCACGGCAGCCGCCGCGCCTCGATCGAGCGCGTCCCGCACGAACTCGTGGCCGTCGTGGTTTGGGCCGCTAATGGCGAAGAACAACTCGCCCGGAGCAATGGTGCGCGAATCCACGCTCCAGCCGGCAACCTCTATGGGGGGGAGGCCGCCGGAGGGCAAATCCAGGGCCGCGGCCACCTCCGGGAGGAGAAATTTCACGCCGGCTTCCTCCCGTAACCGAAGCCTTGCAGCAGTTGGGAAACCACCTCGCGGTCGTCGAAATGTATGGTGCGGTCTTTCAGAATCTGGTACGTCTCGTGGCCCTTGCCTGCCACGAGCACCAGGTCGCCCGGCCCGGCCTCCTCGAGCGCCCTGCGGATCGCCGCCGTGCGGTCCGGTTCGGCGATGAACGCGGTATCGTGCCGCCGGATTCCGACCATGGCGTCGTTCATGATGGCCAGGGGGTCTTCCGAGCGGGGATTGTCGGACGTCAGCACCACCAAGTCGCTCAACTCCGCCGCCGCGGCGCCCATCAGCGGGCGCTTGGTGCGATCGCGGTCGCCGCCGCAGCCGAACACGGTGATGACGCGCCGCGGAGAGAGGCCCCGCGCCGCGCGGATGGCGTTGCGCAACGCATCGTCGGTGTGCGCGTAGTCCACCACCACGGTGAAAGGTTGGCCCTCATCGACGCGTTCCATTCTGCCGGGCACCGCCCGGCAGCGCTCGACGCCGGCCAGAATGGTCTCGCCGTCCAGGCCGCAGGACAGGCCCACGCAGGCGGCGGCCAGAATGTTGTACACGTTGATCTGTCCGGCCAGCGGTGAACGCACGGCGTAGGTCCGGTCCGGCAGGTGCAGATCGAAGCGCAGCCCATCGGAGGCCGCGGTAAACCGCGTGGCGCGCACGTCCGCCTGCGGCCCCATTCCGAAGCGGAGCAGCCGGCTGTCCGGCGCAACGCGCAGATACGGAAACTGCGGGTCGTCCATGTTCACGCAAGCCCAGCGGGGCGGCGGCGCGCCGCTGCCCGCGAACAGAATCTGCTTGGCGGCGAAGTACGCCTCCATGGTCTTGTGAAAGTCCAGGTGGTCCCTGCTGAAGTTCGTGAAAACGGCGCAGTGGAACCGGAGGCCGTACACCCGCGCCAGGGCCAGAGCGTGGGAAGAAACCTCCATTGTGACATGCGACCCCCCGCGCGCGTGGAGTTCCGCCAGGATCCGGTACAGGTCCAGCGATTCCGGGGTGGTGTTTGGCGCGGGCCGGACCTCGCCTGCCACCCGGTACTGAATGGTGCCTAACAGCGCCGTGGTCTTGCCCGCGGCGCTCAGGATCGAGTCCACGAGCCATGCGGCCGTGGTCTTGCCGTTGGTGCCGGTGATGCCCGTGAGCACCAGCCGCTCGTCGAGGGGGCCGTAGAGATTTCGCGCCGCCAGCGCGAGGGCCTCCCGTTCGTGCTCGACCCGGATCCACGGCGCGGCCAACTCGCCGGACGGGGCGAGTTCGCTGGCCACCGCCACGGCCCCCCGCCGCACCGCCTCGGCGGCATAGTTCCGGCCATCGGCGCGGTAGCCCTGGAAAGCGAAAAACAGGCAGCGCTCACCCACCCGGCGGGAGTCGTATTCCAGGCTCTCCACCGGCAGTCCGGCCACCTGCTCGGGCAAGGCGCCGTGCAGCGCCACGCCCCGCAGAATCTCTTTGAGCGTCATTCTCTTTTAGCGCGCGAACACGATCCTGATCCGGCCGTTGTGCGGCAGGATGCTGCCGGGCGTGGGGGCCTGCGCCCGCACCACGCCGCTCCCCGATACCTCGACGGGAAACCCTAATCGGGCTGTCTCCTCCAGCACGGCCCGCATCGTCTTGCCGTAGAAATCCGGCACCCGCGGGCCCCAGACACTCCGGGGTCCATCGCGCTCCGGCGTCGCCGGCTCCGGGAGCAGCTCCTCCAGAGACTCCAGGGCGGGAATCGCCAGGTCGGCCAGTTCCACGGGCGCGCTTTCGCGGGGGGGAGGGTTGTCGGGAAGATCCCGCGGGACGTTCCGCAGACGCAGGGCCGCCGACGCAACCTCGCGGAACACGGGAGCCGCCACCGCGCCGCCGAACACGGATGCGCCGTTGATGGTCACCACCACCACCGCGGCGGGATTGGCTACCGGAGCGAACCCCGCAAAGGACGAATTGTAGACGTGCAGGTAGCAGCGGCAGGCAGGATCGAAGATCTGTGCCGACCCGGTCTTGCCTCCCGCCGTGTAGCCGTCCAGGCGCGCCAGAGTCCCCGTTCCATTCAGTACGACTCCTTCCATCATCCGGCGCATGGTGATGGCGGTCTCCGGCCGGAGGATGGAACGGGGCGATCCCACGGGCGTCAACTCGGCCTTTTGCCCCTGCCGCTGTTTGCTCAGGACCAGCCGCGGCGGTATGAGCAGGCCTCCATTGGCGATCGCCGCGGTGGCCTGGGCCAGTTGCATGGTGGTGGCGCTGATCTCGTGCCCCATGGCGACGGACCCGATCGATGAGCGTCCCCAGTTCTCCAGCTCACGAACCTTCCCGGCCGATTCGCCGGGCAGCGGAACCCCCGTCGGCCGCCCGAATCCGAAGCGGCGCACGTAGTTCAAAAGGTTGCGTTCGCCCACCGCAAGCCCGATCTGGATGGCGCCTATGTTGCTGCTCTTGGCGAGCACTCCCGCAACCGGCAGCATGTCATAGGGATGATGGTCGCGAATCACCCGGCCAAAGAGGTTGAGGCGCCCGCGGCCGCAGGCGATGATAGTTTCCGGAGTAAGACGGGTCGTCTCCATGGCCGCCGCCACGGTGATGACCTTGAAGACCGAACCCGGCTCGAAAGGCACGGAAACGGCATGATTGGCGCGCTTCTCGGCGTCTTGCCGGGTCTTGAACGGAAGGTTCGGATCATAGGCGGGGTAGCTGGCCAGGGCCAGGATGTCGCCCGTCTTGGGATCCAGGACCACGACGCTTCCGGTCTGGCTGCGGCTCTCCTGAACCGCCTTGGCCAGTTCCCGTTCGGCCACGTGCTGTATGCGCTCGTCGATGGTCAGCGTGATGTTCGCCCCCGGCTCGGCGGGCCTCTCCGTCCGGGAGTCCACTCCCCGCCTGACCACGTCACGAATCACATGGGCCGCTCCGGCCTTCCCGCGCAGATCCTCTTCGAAGCTCTGTTCGACGCCGCCGTTGCCGCGCTCCTCGAAATCCACTCCTCCCAGGACGTGCGCGGCCAGGATGCCCTTCGGATAAGCACGCAGACTCTCGCGCCGGAATTCGACCCAGCCAAACCCCAGGCGCCGCAACTGCTGCGATTCGGCGAAGCTGACCCGGCGCTTGATCCACAGGAAGCCGCGGCGCTGCCGGGCGGCCGTAATCAGGCGCTGCTCCAGGTCGCGCTGGTCCAGTCCCAGGACGGGGGCAAGGTAGGCGGCCGCGACATCCGGCTGTGGAGCCCGCATCGGGTTTACGACGATGCTCTCGGCGGGCAGGCTCAGCGCCAGCGGCCGTCCCGCGCGGTCGAGAATATTCCCGCGGCGGGCGGGGAGCTCAACCACTCGGGTGGTTCTTTTGTCGGACTCGGCGCGGTAGTAGCCGTGCTGAAGGACTTGCAGTTGGACCAGGCGGCACACGATCACCAGCAGCCAGAAGGCGAGAGCCAGGACGAACCACGTAGCCCGCCTCCTGGCCTGCCCTTGCCCCCCGCTCCACATGCGCGTCCTCCAAGGCTGCCCGCCGTTTCTACTTGGCGCTCAGGTTCCTTGCCAGGGACCCATCCGGTGCGGGAGCGAGTTGCACGACCTGGTCCGGAGCGGGATCGATCAATTCCTGCTCCCGGGCCAGCTGGTCCAGTCTCTCCGGAGTGACGAGCCGCGCCTGCTCCAGTTCCAGAGACGCCAGTTCCGCGCGCAGCGTCTCCTGCTGCCCCTTGAGCGATTCGACCTGGTAGCCGGCCAGCAGCGAGTATGCGCCGGGCCACAGTAGGCCTGCCAGCAGGAGGGTCACGGTAGTGGCCGCCGCCACCCATCGCCAGCACCGCGCGCTGGCCTTGGGGTCGGGCAGCCGCACCACGCCCGAGTTGTCAATCGGCTTCCGGTAGAAATAGATGCTCTCGTTCGGAACCGGCGGCAACCGGAAACCGCCCGCCGCTTCCCGCCCCGACTTGCCCGCCCAATCCGCGCGCGCTGAACTATCCTCGAATACTCTCGCCTGAGCCGCCATGACCCGCTCCCGCTTACAGCATCAACAACGCTCTCAACCGGCCGCTGCGTGAGGCCGGGTTGACCCGGACTTCCTCGGCCGCCGGCCGGACCACGTGCTTGGTTAAGATTCTGGCGCGGCCGCTCCGCGCCAAACCCTGAAACGCCCGCTTTACTCTGGTGTCCTCAAGTGACATGAACGATATGATGACGATGGGCCGGCCGGCGTGAACCACCTCCGGCGCCAGTTCCAGCAAACTCTCCAACTCTTCCATCTCCTGATTCACCGCGATTCGCAGGGACATGAAGGTCTGCGTCGCGGGATGCAGGCGACCCGTTCGGGGCGCGGCCCGCTCCACTACTCTGGCCAAGTGCAGTGTGCTTTGAATCGGCCGCGCCCGAACGATGGCTCTGGCAATCTTCCGCGCCCTCCTTTCTTGGCCGAACTCGAAGATCAGATCGGCCAGCGCCTTTTCGGCATACGTGTTGACAATGTCCGAGGCGGTTAGCTCCTGGCCGCCGCTCATCCGCATGTCCAGGGGACCGTCGGACTGAAACGAAAAGCCTCTGGCGGGGTTCGTGAGCTGAAACCGGCTGGCTCCGAGGTCCGCGAGCAATCCGTCCACCCGCGCAGCTCCGGCGCGGCTCAGCGCCGCCCGCAATTCCGAGAACCTGGCCTGTTCGAAACGGATGCGGCCCGCCAGGTGGGCCGTGTTCCGCCTGGCTATCTCCAGGGACTCCTCGTCCCGGTCGCAGGCGATCACCGTGCCCGTCGTCAGCCGGGCGGCGATGGCGGCGGTGTGTCCGCCCAGGCCGGCTGTCGCATCCGCATAAATCCCGTCGGGCCGGATGGCCAGGTATTGAAGCACGGAATCCAGCAACACGGGGTAGTGCATGGACGATCACTTGAGCCCCTTTTCCTCCATGCTGCGGACGTTCTCCTCCAGGTCCTCCAGCGCCTGTTGCAGCGTCGACTCGTACCGGGCCTGAGTGTAGATGGTGATGATTTCGTCCAGGCATTCCATCTGCACGTTCTGGTTCTCGAGCGAAAGCAGGGCGCGCAGTTTCTGAGGAATCAGGATCCTTCCCTGGGAGTCGATATCGCTGTCCCCGCCGACGTCATTGGCCGCGAACAGGATGCGCCGCGCCGTCTGGCGGTCGTCCTTGTTCTGGAAGAGAAATGTTTTGCTTTTCTGCCATTCGGGCTGGGAGTATACTCGAATGGTAGTCCGGTCCAGGCTGGTGATGAAGAACGACCGCACCCCCAAGCTGGCAAAGTACTCCTCGATTTTGGAGGGAAGTTTGAGACGTCCCTTCTCGTCGATCTTGGCAGACAGGAAGCCATTCGGGGGGGGGACGACCTGGCTGGCCCGTACTTCTTCCACTTAACTCCCTTTTGCTCCCTATTACTCCAAACCGATTATGCGACAGAAGGCCTGACAATGCAAGTTTTTTTATGGGAGGGCCCTGTCCTGCCGGTCGGATACAACCGCTAGGAGCCGGTTTGCGATATGCCCCTATCGCTGGGGCTGCGGTGGTGAAGGGGAAGATCGGGCGCAAGGCGCGCCTATACTGAGGGAATGCAGAGCTTTCACATAGTGGTGTGCGGGAGCATTGTCCCAGACCCACTCCAGACCCTGGAGCCTGTCGTCAACAGTCCGGTTCCGTCCCTAAAGAACGAAATGATGCTTCCGGCCGTCCTCGATCCCTGGGCGGCGCACGCCCTTTATGAAGCTGCGAATCTCGCCCGGCAGCGGCCCGGGAGCAAGGTCTGGCTGGTCAGTCTGGGGCCGAAGGCCAAGCTCCAACAGGTGATGATGACCGTGGCGCAGAAAGCGCCGTTTGAACTGGTCGCCCTGGACGGACCCTCCGGGGGCTTCACCGACGCCTCCGAGACGGCGGCGGCCCTGGCGGAGGCCATTCAGGGAATCGCGGGTCTCGACCGGTCGCGCCTTCTGTTGTTCGGAGGCTGGGAATCCGCCTCCCGGGGCGCGGGCGCAACCATGCAGATGACCGGTGAACGGCTGGGGATCACCGACCAGTTTCAGGGGGTGGACGAACTCGAGGTTACCGAAAGCGGCGCCCTGCGGATTCTGGAGCGCGTGGAGGGCGGCAGGCACCAGTTGTCGGAATGTGAGGGACCGCCTGTCGTGTTGGGGTGGGCTACGGGCAACCTGCCGGAGCCTCCCAACAACCCCCAGGTCGGGATGGCCAACATGCGGATGGTCATGCCTGCGTTGCAGCGGGCCAAGCCCGCCAAGGCCGGAGCCGACGGCCTGACGTACCGGAGCGTGAAAGTGCCGAGCCAGCGCCGGGAGACGAGGGTCGTGAAGGACGTCCCCGCCGAGGAGATCGCGCGCGAGCTGGTAGCTTGGATCAGGAACGGGTAGGGGGAGAGCATGGAGACGATTCTGGTTCTGGCGCACGTGGAAGCGGATGGGACCCTGGGACGGCCCGCCCGGGAGGCGATCGCCGCCGCACGCGCGGTCCGGGAAGGGTTGGCCGGTTCGAGCCTGGTCGTGGGACTGGCCGGCGCTGGCGCCGGCGCCGCCGCGCCACAGACCGCGTCCTGCGGAGCGGCCCGCTGGCTGGCGGTTGAGGGGCCGGAGTTCGGAGAGCCGAGGTACGCCACCGACGCCGCGGCTGCGCAGGCCCTGGCGGAAGCGGCCTCCGCCGGCCTGGTGATCGCCGCGTCCACCAGCCGCTGGGCCCGCACGCTGGCGGGCGTGGCGCAGCGCCTCGGCGGGCGGGTGGATACGCACGTCACGGGCGTAGCCGCCGCACAGGGCAAGGTCGCCGTGAGCCGCTGGTTCTACCGCCAGCGCATGGAGGCGGAGATCGAGCGGGCGCAACGCCCTTGGTTCATTCTGGTGGACCCCGGCTGTTTCCAGCCATGGGCGGGCGAACCCGGTCCCGTGGCCGTGGAGCGGGTGGCGGCATCCGGCTCTTCGCGGACCAGGTTTGTGGAATACAGGGAGCCCGTGAGCGGCGAGCAGACCATCCGGCCGGACGCGGAGTTGCTGTTTGTCGCCGGGGCGGGGTGGACCAAAAAGCAGCCCGACGGGAAAACCCATACCGAGCAAGCCGGCGCGCTGATTCTGGATTTCCTGCGGAAGTCGCGGGCATCGCTGGGCAGCAGCAAGTCGCTCGTGGACCTGGGCTCGGAGGGCCACGCCGTGCTTCCCTTCCTGACGCACATGAACCAGGTCGGGCAGACCGGATCCACGCCGCGCCACCCCAAGGGACTGGCCACCTGCTGCCACGGGGAGGAGCCGCACGTCGTGGGTTGGAGGTTTGTCAACGAACGCCGCGCCGTGAACCTGGATCCCAACTGCGGCTGGGCGCAGGGCAAGGCGGACGTCCTGTACGTGGCTGACGCCTTCACGGTGATGGCCAAAGTGGACGAGTTGCTGGGTTAGCGTCCTGGTTCGCCGTACTTCCGGACGCGGCTAAGGGAGCGGAGCGAATGGGAGAACCGAAACGCATCGTGGTCGTTGGCAGCGCGAACATGGACATCGTCCTGCCCGTGGCGCGTCTGGCTGCGCCGGGCGAGACGATTCTGGGCGGCGACGTGGCGTTCTTCCCGGGGGGCAAGGGCGCCAACCAGGCGGCGGCAGCGGCCAAACTGGGGGGCGTGGTCTGGCTGGTTGCCGAGGTCGGTCCCGATCCCTTCGGCGCGGCGCTGGTCTCAAGCCTCCAGCAAGCCGGCGTGTTGACGGAGCACGTGGGTGTCTCAAGCCGGCCCACGGGTTGCGCCTGCATCTACGTGCTGCCGGAAGGCGAGAATTCGATTGTCGTATCGCCCGGCGCGAACGCCGCGCTCGATCCGCGGACCGCCACGGCGAGGCTGGAGGCGGTGGGCGACGTGGGTTTCGTGCTCTCGCAACTGGAGACGCCGCTCGACACCGTCACGGCGGTCTTTGCGTCGGCGCGCGCCCGGGGGGCTACGACGGTGCTCGACCCGGCGCCGGCACAGGAACTCCCCGCGGCCCTGTTGCAGTCGGTGGACTTCCTGACTCCGAATCAGCCGGAAGCCGCCACCCTGCTGGGGGACGCGAGGCCGGTGATCCGGGACTTCGCCGATGCCGAAGAAGCCGCCGTCCGTCTTCTTTCGCTGGGGCCGAAGGCGGTGGTGATGAAACTGGGCGCGCTGGGTTGCCTGGTGGTGGACCGGCAAGAGCGGCACAGGGCCAAGGCGCACCAGGTTCAGGCGGTTGACACCACGGCGGCCGGCGATGCCTTCAACGGGGCCTTTGCCGTGGCGCTGGCCGAGGGCCGGACGGTGGCCGAGGCCGCCGCGTTCGCCAACGCCGCCGCCGGAATCTCGGTGACGCGGCCGGGGGCTCAGTCCTCGCTCGCCGGCCGCGGCGAGGTGGAGCGGTTTCTGCGGCGCTGAAAAGCAGGGCGCGCCGTCCGTGTCCTTACCGGGCCAGCACCCGCCGGCCCTCGATGCGGAAATTGCCGGAGAGCACCAGGCGAATGGCCTCGCTGTAGATGCGGTGTTCCTGCTGGAGAATGCGGGTGGCCAGCGAATCCGCGGTGTCGTCATCCAGCACCGGGACCGTGGCCTGGGCCACAATCGGGCCGGAGTCCAGGTTCTCG
Source organism: Bryobacterales bacterium (assembly GCA_020851555.1). Taxonomy (GTDB): domain Bacteria; phylum Acidobacteriota; class Terriglobia; order Bryobacterales; family Bryobacteraceae; genus DTKY01. The sequence continues at coordinate 96,470 of JADZCM010000022.1, forward strand.
TCCACGAAGTGTACAGTGCAACCGGTGACCTTCACCCCGTGCTCCAGCGCCTGGTGCTGCGCGTCCAGGCCCGGAAATGACGGCAGCAACGCGGGATGAATGTTGAGGATTCTCCCGGGGAACTGCCGCACGAAGTAGGCGCTCAGCAGCCGCATGAACCCGGCCAGGCACACCAGGTCCACCTGGTTCGCCTTCAGCTCCGCCACCACCAGGCGGTCATACGCCTCCCGCTCCATTCCCTTGGACGGCAGGCACACCGCCTTCAGCCCCAGGGCGCGGGCGGTCTCCAGGCCGCGGGCCTCGGGCCGGTTGGAGATGACCACGGCGATCTCCGCGTCGAGACGCCCCGCCGCCACGTTTCCGGCAATGGCCTCGAAGTTCGATCCGCGGCCGGACAGCAGTATGCCTAAGCGCTTCATCGATAGATCACTCTCGAGGTTGCGCCACGGGGCGTCTCGATGACGCGCCCGATGCGGTAGTGTTCCTCGCCCAGCCTGTCGAGCAGCGCCCCGGCCCGCGCCAGCTTAGTCCGCGGGACAACCAGGATCATGCCGATACCGAGATTGAACGTCCGCCGGTAGTCGCTGCCGGGCGCCTTGCCCAGGCGTTTCAGCAGCTTGAATACGGGCGGGACCGTCCAGGCCGAGGTGTCGATCTCGGCCGCCAGGCCCGCCGGCAGGATGCGCGGTGTGTTGTCGGTGATGCCGCCGCCGGTGATGTGCGCCGCGCCGCCGAGCAGCCGCTTGGCGTGCAGCGACTGGATGGCGCAGAGATAACTCCGGTGCACCTTGAGCAGTTCATCCGCCACGGTGCAGCCGAGTTCGGCCAGGAAAGTGCCCGGCCCGTACCCCGCCACCTCGAACAGCAGCTTGCGCGCCAGCGAGTAACCGTTGGTGTGCAAGCCGGTGGAGGGCAATCCCAGCAGCACGTCCCCGGGCCGGATGGACGCTCCGGTCAAAAGCCGCCGCCGCTCAACCGCCCCGACGATGAAGCCGGCCAGGTCGTACTCTCCGGGCGCGTAGAAGCCGGGCATCTCCGCGGTCTCCCCCCCGATCAAGGCGCAGCCGTTCGAGGCGCACCCGCGGGCCAGTCCTTCCACCACACGGGCGGCGACCTCGGCGTCCAGCTTGCCCGCCGCGAAGTAGTCCAGGAAGAACAACGGCACCGCGCCCTGGACGGCGATGTCGTTGACGCAGTGGTTTACCAGGTCCTCGCCCACCGTGTCGTGGCGGCCGGTGAGGAATGCCAGCTTGAGCTTGGTGCCCACGCCGTCGGCGGAGCTTACCAGCACCGGGGCCTTGTAGCCCGACAGCCGGAAGCCGGCGCCGAAACTCCCGATGTCGGTCAGGACGCCCGGATGAAACGTGGCGCGCGCCAGTTTCCTAATGCGGGCCACCGCCCGGTCCGCTTCCGGGATGCTGACACCCGCGTCTTGGTATCGAACCGCTTTCGTGGCAGGCATCGTCCGCTCAGACACTACAGTATACCGACATGCACAAGCGGTTCTTCATTCCGGCGCTGCTTGCGGCGTGCGGCATTTCGCGGGCGGATGAATACAAGGCTCCCACGAGAACCTGAAGCGGGCACGAGGCGCGCCACTCGCTCCCCACGCCCGCCGGTGCGGGCGCGCCCTTCGCCTTCGACTCCGCCGAATAGGAGAAACCGCGACTCATCCCGGCCGATGCGCGTAGAGGCCGGCCGGACAGGCTGCCCGCGCGGCGGATCACTTGCCGGCGTTGGCGGTCTTCCAGTCCTGGATGAACTCGTCCACGAGGTCGCTGACGATCTTCTTGCCCTGGCTCAGCGCTTCGGGCGTGAAGGTCCGCATGTAACCGGCGTCCCAGGTCTTCGCCTCGCGCAGCTTGAGGTTGGGATCGCGCGCCGTGACGGCGTCCTGCAAAAGCGATACCGTCACGTTCACGGCAAAGACGTTGGCGTCCCAAGACTGTTTGGCGTTGACCCGTACGTAGAGCACGGGCGCCCCAGGCGTCTGCCCGACCTGGGCCGCCGTCAACGTCTTGATGCCTGCCTTGGCCAGGCGTTGCTCCGCGTCGGCGTAGACGCTCCTCTCATCCAGTCCGTACAGTTGCGCATCCTGATTGATGCGCTCCACCCTAAGGGCTACCCCGGCGAGTCCGCGCAAGGACTCCTGGTGTTGCTGGCTGGCGCACTCCGCGATTCCGCCTCCCACGAGAAGAAGAATGCCGAGGGCCGCAGCGCTGGTAAGTGATCTCATGCACCCTATCATCCCAAAAACGGACGGGCTAAAGCTACCGGGGGGCTGCCGGGGCCGGAGTTCAGAGAATCAGAGGTTGCCCTGCCAGCGGCGCCATAAGTTACAGAAGGACGCCGGCGGGGCAACTGGGTATCTTGGCAGGCAAGCGCCCGCAATCTAGCGCGCCGCCTGCACCCGGGGAGTAGCCAGGTAGCCGATGATCTGATCCTTGCGGACCTCGTTCACCACGATCTCGTAGGGCAGGCGCGCCCTGGCGGTATAGAACTGAAGCGGCTCATTCACGCTCTTGTCCTTCTTCTCCACTTTCTTGTCGTCCGCGATCAGTTCGAGCGTGTACTTGTTCTTCTTGGCGTCCACCTTGGTAACCCGCATGGTAATATCGCCGACCCGCTGCATCTGCTTGCTCTTCTTGATGTCGAAATCGAAGTAGTTACGGTCTCCAAGCGCCCGCAATGCGGCCAACTCCTTCGCATTCGTGGCAATCAAGCCGCTCTGAACTCCCAGGTCCCCGCGGACGCTCTTCAGTTCGGCGATGGTCTTGTCGAGTTCGGACTTGGCCGATGCCACTTCCCCGCGCACGCTGCTCACTTCGGTGGAGACGTCGGCGATCTTCGTGTGCGCCATGCTGGTCGCCTCGCGAACCGACTGTAAGTCCGCGGCCAACTGCGTCTGCTGCCTCTGGCGCTCCGCCTCCAGGCGCCTGGCGAGGTCCTCGGCATGGCGCAGCGCTTCGATCCTGGCCTGTCCGGCGGCCACGGAGGCGGTCCGCCCGGCGTTTTCGAGCTCCTCCCGCAGTTGGTCCAGGTTGCGCCGGTTAGCCGAATTCAAGAGCGAAGACGCCTCCCGCACCTTATTCACTTCGACGGCGACCGATTCGCGCATCCGCGCGACGTCCGTACGCATCCGGTCCACTTCCAGGAACAGGTACACCGAGGAAGCCACCAGGGCGATGGTGAATACCCACAATATCGCCAAGCCTACGCGCGCCATGACTTAAGAGCCTTTCTCCGCGCCCTACGGCGCGGTCCACTTGCCGCCAGCTTCCTGTTAGTCTAGCATCGAACCCCGCGCCGGGCGCCGCCCGCCACGGAGCCGCCGCCTGGCGGGCGGGTGCGCTTTGATGGAACTTCCTTACGCTCGCCAGCGTTCTGTTATACTGAGCGGTATACATGAAGCCCGCCAGCAGGGAACGCATCAAGGAAGCTGCCATGAAGCTCTTCGCGGATAAGGGCTATTCCGCGACTCCCACCAGCGAGATCTGCCGGCGGGCGGGCGTGACCAAGCCGGTGCTCTACTACCACTTCCAGAGCAAAGAGAATCTCTTCCGGGAGTTGGTCCGGGAGGCGTGCAGCGGAATGATACACGAGCTTACACTGGCTTCCTACCGCGGCAGTACGGCTGTCGAGAAACTGACTGATGTTCTGACTGCGGATTTCGCATTAACAAAGCGCAACCCGCATATTACCGCGCTCGTTTTTCGAACCATGTTCGCGCCTCCAAAGGAGATGCCGAAGGTAGATTTCGTGCAGGTGGGACTGGACTGGATACGGCTGGTGGAAGGCATTCTGCGGGACGGCGTGCGGCGGGGAGGGCTCCGGTGCCGCCCCCACGAGGTGGCCGTGGCTCTCCTGGGCGTGGGCAGGATTTACTCGATCAGCCACCTGGTCCGCGGCAAGCCGGACCTGGACCGCGCCCTGGCCCGGCGTGTGGTGCGGCTCGTGGTGGGCGGCCGTGATAAAAATTCTACCGGTCGGTAGGTTATAGATGAGACTCCACTTGCTGCTCATTTTTGTCCTGTCAATGCCGGCCGGCGCGCAGGCGCCGGCCGGAAAGGAGACGTTGACTATCGACGAAGCGGTGCGAATAGCGCTGGAGCGCCACCCGGACGTCGCCAAGGCCATGGCGTCGGCCGAGGTTCTGAAAGGACGCATCCGCGAAGTGCGGGCACAGGCATTGCCGGACGTCAGGATCGTCTCCGGCGGAACCCGCTGGCGCGACCCGAGCTTCCTGAACGCGTCCGGGCTGGACAAGTTTCCGGAAGAACTGCGGCAGGTCATGGTGCCGACGGCGGTCAACCTGTTTGACTACAGCATCAGCGTCAGCCAGCCCCTGTATACGGCGGGCAAAGTGGGAACCGCTTTGCGGATCGCTTCCATTGAGTCGGAAGGCTCCCAACTGGACGTGGACCGTGCGCGTCAGGACCTGGCGCTGGAAGTTGTGCGCGCCTGCTACGGCCTGCTCTGGGCCGAACACGCCAGGGATCTGGTGGTGGAAACGCAGCGCCAGCGCAAGCGGCACGCCGAGATGGCCCGGGCAAGGTTCGACAATGGCGTGGCGACCGAGGTGGACGTGTTGAGAAGCGAGGTGGCGGTCGCCAACATTGCCCCGGAACTGGTGCGGTCGGAAAACGCCATCCGGCAGGCCCGCGCGCTCCTCAACTTCTACCTGGTCCGTCCGCTGGATTTCGCCACGAAGGTGGCGGGCGGCTTCCAGGAGCGGCCCTGGGAACAATGGGACCTGGAGTCCCTCTCCCAGCAGGCGCTCCGCAGCCGTCCGGAGGTGCAGCGCCTGAGAATCGCCGAACGAAGCGCCGAGAGCCAGTTGCAGCTCGCCCGGGCGGAGAGCCGCATGCGCGCCGATTTCTCGAGCGCCTACGGAATTGTCTCGCGCCAGCCGAAGAACCTTTTCGACCCGCTGTACTCGCGCTGGAACCTGGGGGTGAACTTCACGCTGCCGGTGTTCGACGGCTTCCGCCGCAGCGGCCTGGTGTACCAGGCTACCGCCAATCAGCGCGCCGTGCGCCTGGAGCGCGAAAAGGTGGAGCAGCAGGTCCGCCTCGGCCTCCAACAGGCTCTGGACGAAATCCGGGCCGCGACGGAGACGGTGGCCGCGGCGCGCGCCAACATCGCGCAGGCGGAGCGGGTTCTGGAGATGACGCAGAGCAACTACAAGTACGGCGCGGCCACGACGCTGGACATCACCGACGCGCAGACCGCGCTGACGGAAGCGCGGACGAACCTGCTGCGAGGGATGCACGACTACTCGATTGCCCGCGCGAACCTGCTCTGGACAGCGGGGAGAAACCCATGGGAATAGCCGTGAATCACAGATCATCTCATCTCGTCTTCTGGCTCCTGGCGCTTTGCCTCCTGAGTTCCCTCGCGGGCTGCCGCAAGAAGGAAACGGAAGCCACCATCACCGGCGACCCGGGCGCCCTGGAGGTCGCGACACTGGAAGTGCAGGCCCGGCCTTTCGTGGCCACGGTTCCCGTGACGGGGACTTTGGTCTCCAGGGCCACGGTTACAGTCAAGGCCGAAACCACGGGCCGCCTGCTGAAGTTCATCAAGCAGGAGGGCGACACGGTGACCGCCGGGGAGGCAGTGGCCTGGGTGGACGACGAGAACTACCGGCTGACCGTGCGGCAGGACCAGACGGCGATTCAGGTTGCGGAGGCGGCGCTGGCCAGAACGCGCGTCGCCGCCGAACATACGACTTCGGAGCTGGAGCGCGCGCGTAACCTGCTCAAATCCGGAGGGATCACGGACCGGGACTTGAAGTCCGCGGAGGTGGCCCAGCGCGACGCGGCGGCGCAGGTGGCGCTGGCCGAGGCGCAGTTGGCCCAGGCGCGGGCCGTGCTGGAAGCCGCGGAAAAGAGGCTGCGCGACACTGTAATCCGCGCGCCGATCGGCGGCGTGATCGAACAGCGGTTCGTGAACCCGGGAGCCTACGTGGAAGCGCCCACGCCGATGTTCACGATCGTGGACAACCAGCGGCTGGAACTGGAAAGCCCGGTGCCGTCGGCGGACCTCGCGCAGGTGCGCCAGGGACAGCGCGTGACCTTTGAAGTGAACAGCTACCCTGGAACGGTTTTCGAGGGTTCGGTAATCGAGATGAACCCCGCGCTGGACCCGGCCACCCGTTCCGCCAGGGTGCGGATCGCCGTGAACAACGCGGGCAGCCGGCTCAGAGCCGGGATGTTCGCGCAGGGCCAGGTGCTGACCGGGGTCGAGCAGCGGGCCATCGTCGTGCCCGCCGCGGCGGTCTACCGCAGCGCCGGCACCGCCAGCGACGCTTACGCATTCGTGGCCGAGAACGGCAAGGCCGTCCGGCGCGCCGTGGACGTGGGGCGGGAGACCAACGGCCAGTTGGAGATCAGGGGCGGGCTCAAGGCCGGCGACCGACTGATCGCCGAACGAAGGGTCGAACTGGCGGACGGGGTGCACGTGGCCCCCGGAAAGTAGGTTGGCATGTTCCTGAGCGACCTTTCCATCAAGCAGCCCGTACTGGCCACGATGCTGACGGTGACGCTGGTGGTCCTGGGGCTGTACTCTTACCGGGAACTGAGCGTGGACCTGATGCCCAACGTGGAACTCCCGGTCCTGACGGTGCAGACCGCCTACCCCGGCGCGGCGCCCGAGACCGTGGAACGCGAGGTGACCAAGCGCATCGAGGAAGCCGTCAACACGATCCCCGGCGTGCGGCACATCGCGTCGACGACCACCGAAGGGCTGTCGATGGTCGTGGTCGAGTTCCGCCTGGGGGTGAGCATCACCACCGCCCAGCAGGATGCTCAGTCGAAGATCAACGCGATCCGGGCCGATTTTCCGCGGGACATGGAGGAGCCGGTTCTTCAGCGCATCGACTTCAGCGCCATGCCGGTCGTGTCGGTGGCGGTCGAGAGCCAGACCGCCGACGTGAAGACCCTTTCGTCGCTGGCGGAGAAGGTGCTCAAGAAGAGACTGGAGAACGCTCCGGGCGTGGGGCAGGTGAATCTCATCGGCCTGGCCCGGCGCGAGATTCAGGTGCTCGTGGACCGGGAGAAGCTCAAGGCTTTCGGCCTCACCTACGCCGAGGTGGCGGGGGCGCTTCAGCGCGAGAACCTGGAACTCCCGGCCGGCAAACTGGAACGGGGCGAGAGCGAACCGCTGGTGCGGATCGCCGGCAAGTTCCAGTCGGTGGACGAGTTCCGGAACCTGATTGTGGCGGTGCGGGGCAGCCGTCCGATCTACCTGCCGGAAGTGGCCCGAGTGGCCGACTCCATTGAAGAGCGCCGCAGTGCCGCGTTCATCAACGACCGGCCCGCCCTGGTGATGGATGTCATCAAACAGTCCGGCTCGAACACCGTGGAAGTGGCGGACGCCGTTCAACAGACCGTGCGCGTGCTCAACACGGAACTGCCGCCCCACATCCGGCTGCACGCGGTACGGGACAGCTCTCTCTTTATCCGGGATTCGGTCGAGGACGTCAAGTTCACCTTGCTGCTGGGCGGCATTCTGACGGTGACGATCGTCTTTCTGTTCCTGAATAGCTGGCGCAGCACGGTGATCACGGGACTGGCGCTGCCGGTGTCGGTCATCAGCACGTTCATCATCATGCGCGCTCTGGGCTTCACTCTGAACATCCTCACGCTGATGGGGCTCTCGCTGGCCATCGGGCTGCTGATCGACGACGCCATCGTGGTGCGCGAGAACATCGTCCGCCATATGCACGGCGGGGTGGACCACTACACGGCGGCGCGGGAGGCCACCGCCGAGATCGGCCTGGCGGTCATGGCCACCACTTTCACCATCGTGGCGGTGTTCGTCCCGGTGGCCTTCATGGGCGGCATCATCGGCCGGTTCTTCTACCAGTTCGGCATCACCGTGGGCTTCGCCGTCCTCGTCTCCCTGTACGTGAGCTTCACCCTGGACCCGATGCTCTCCTCCCGCTGGTACGACCCCGCCTCCGACCCGCGGGTTCCGCGCCGGTGGCTGGGGCGCGCGCTGGGCAGGCTGAACGACCGGGTAGACGACCTGCGCGGCGTGCTGGCGGGCGCGCTGGGCTGGTCGCTCTCCCACCGCTGGGCGGTGGTGCTGGCCGCGGCCGCCGCGATCTCGGCCAGCATTCCGCTGTTCGGCAGGCTCGGCTCGGCCTTCATGCCCAATGCCGACGAGGGCGAATTCAACGTGACCTACCGCGCGGAGCCGGGCATCAGCATGCAGCGCTCCGAGCAGGTGGCGCAGGCCCTGGTGGCCGAAATTCGCAAGGATCCAGGTGTAGAGTACACCTATGCCACAGTGGGCGGCACGCAGGGCGAGGGAATCAACGAGGGCAGCATCTACGTCCGGCTGAAGGAGTCCTCCCAGCGGCGCTACTACCTGGCCATCATGGCGGACACACGGGAGCGGTTGAAACGGTTCCCCTCTTTGCGCACGGCCGTGAGCCTGCCCTCCATGGGCGGCACGGAGGCGCCCATCCAGCTTGCGCTGCGCGGCGACGACCTGCGCCAATTACGGCGCTATTCGGCCCGGCTCCTGGAGCTCGTGAAGCAGACGCCCGGGGCCGCCGATGCCGATACCAGCGAGGCGGAGTCGCGCCCTGAGTTCCGGATCAGCCTGGACCGGAACGCGGCGGGCGACCTGGGCCTGGATCTGGGCACCGTGGCGACCACCGTCCGCGGGTTGGTGGCGGGTCAGGTCGTCTCGCAGTTCGAGGATGCCGACGGCGACAGCTACGATGTCCGGCTGCGGATTGATCCCGCCCAGCGCAGCCGCAGCGGCGACCTTCTGGAGCTCGACCTCCCCGGGCGGTCCGGCCGGGCGCTGGTTCCGCTGAGCCAGGTGGCCCGCGTCGAGAGCGGCGCGGCGCCCTCCAACATCCGCCGCCTCGACCTGATCCGCGAGATCCGCATCTCCGCCAACACGCAAAACCGTTCCCTGGGCGAGGTGATCAACGATATCAAGGCGCGCGCGGCGGGCCTGAATCTCCCTCCCGGCTACGGCATCCTCTACGCGGGCGAGGCCGAGCGGATGGCGGAGAGTTTCGGCTACGTGCTCCAGTCGCTGATTCTGGCGGTCATCCTGATCTACGCCATTCTCGCTTCGCAGTTCCGCAGCTTCGCGCAGCCGCTGGCCATCATGCTCTCCCTGCCGCTGTCGCTGGTGGGCGTGGCCGGCATGTTGTACCTCGTCAAGGACACGCTGAACATGATGTCCATGATCGGCCTCATCCTGCTGATGGGGCTGGTGACCAAGAACGCCATTCTGCTGGTGGACTTCACCAACGTGCAGCGGCGCGCCGGCGCGACGCGGCGCGAGGCCCTGATCGAGGCGGCGCGCGTCCGGCTGCGGCCGATCCTCATGACCACGCTGGCCATGATCTTCGGGATGCTGCCGCTGGCCCTGGAGATCGGATCGGGCGCCGAGTTCCGCGCGCCCATGGCCCGGGCCGTGATCGGGGGCCTGATCACCTCGACGCTGCTGACCTTGCTCGTGGTGCCCGTGGTCTACACGTTCCTTGACGACCTGGGGATGGTGCTGGCGCGGCTGTGGCGCCGCGGTACGCCGGTGCACGCCCGGGCCGCCGTGAGCCGCGTCACGAAAACCGCGGATTAGGCCCGCGGCTTACCAGCGGAGGGGCTCCACCTTGCGCACGACCAGCCAGTACGAGAGCGCGCCCGCCAACGCCACCAGGCTCGCCGAAACGAAGACCATGAAGAAGGAGCCGGTCTTCGTGACGATCAGGCCCGCGATGTAGGGGCTGGTAATCCCCGCGATGTTGCCGAAGGCGTTCTGAAGCCCGGTCCACTTGCCCGCCGCCGCCCGGCCGGCGAGCGTCTGCGTGACCGCCCAGAGGTTGGAGGAGGCCACGCCGAGCGACAGGCAGGCAGCGATCATCAGCGCCATCGACAGGACCTGGTTCTGGATCAAGTAGGCCGGAATCATGAGGGAGTTCATCGTCAGGCCCGCGCCGAGACAGGCCAGCCGCACCTTGGTCGGGCTGCCGCCGCGCTGGATAAGACGGTCGGAAAGCCAGCCGAACGTGAGGCTGGTTCCCGCCACCGCCCAGAAGGGCAACGATCCGTACCAAGCCACCATGGTCGTGGAGTAGTGCCGCTCCGCCTTGAGATAGGATGGCAGCCAGCTCAGGATGAAATACCAGGAGTAATTCAGGCAGAAAAGCCCGAAGAACGTTCCCCACGCCTCGCGTCTCCGCAGGACCTGCAACAGGCCGGGTCCTTCCTCCACCTGCGCGGCGCTCTTGCGCTCCGCCGCCCCGAAGCGCGCGGCGTACCAGAGCCAGGGCGCGAGCCAGAACAATCCCACCACGCCGATGGAGATGAAGATCATGCGCCAGCCGTAATGGGCCGCGATCAGTCCGCCCACCACCACGCCGATGGCCGGGCCCATGCGCGAGCCGGCATCAATCAACGAATTCGCCCGGCCCCGCTCGTGCTCGGCGAACCGCCCGGCGATGATCTTGGAGTAGGCGGGATAGGCGCCCGCCTCGCCCACGCCGAGCACCAGGCGCCAGGCCAGCATGCCGGCGAAGCCGTTCACCAGCCCCATTCCGATCGTGGCCGCCGACCAGAGGATGAAACCCACCGTGAAGACCACATAGACGCTGTACCTGTCGATCAACCACCCGGCCACGATCTGGAACGAGGCATAGGTGACGAAGAACATGGAGAACAGCAGCCCCAGCGATTCTTCCGTGAGCTTGAGGTCGACCCGCAGGGCGGGAGCGGCCGCCGCCACTCCAAGGTTGCCGCGGTCTATGTAGTTGATGCAGATGGAGGCGACCAGCAGCGCCAGCAACAGGGCCCGGCCCCGGTGCGCGGCGTCCCCGGCCGCACTATTGGTGGAAGCGGGTAAGGTCATGGTTCGTCTCAGCGCAGGTAGAACAAGCTTAGTCTGGGGAGCGAGGCGGATTCAAGCAACCGCCGTTCCAGGTATTGGCCCTCCAGCATCGACAGTTGCGCCGCGGTCATTTTGCCGCGGTAGGGACGGAGTTCCAGGTCGAGCGACCGGCGGGCCGCCAGCAGTTCCTCCTCGCTCTGGCGGCTGCGGGCGATCGCGATCATCTTGTCCTCGAGCGCGGCCAGCCGCCGCTCGGTGTCCTCAAGATCCTGGTACCGGCTTTCGGCCTCGGACATGATCGCCTCCAGAGCGGCCGCGATTCCGGCATAAGCGGAGTCCCCGGTGGCGCGCAATTCACCGGCGCACTTCGCCAGAAACGAACGGAACTCCTCCAGCTCAAAAGGCGCCGGAGCCGATGCGCGGGGCGTGGAGGGAGCCGCTCCGGCCATGGCCTGCGCCGCTGCCAGCACTTCCTGGGCGCAGTAGGCCAGCGAGTTCACCTGCCTGACTTTGGATTTGCGGCTGCGCCACTTTTCGAACGCCGCGTCAATGCCGCGCAGCACGGCCACGAGCGGGACCCCGGAGTCCTTCCACGTCTCGATCAGCGCCCAGTCCAGCGGCGATAGCAGGAAAAGCGATGTGCCGCGGGCCTGCTGAAAGTGCTCCTCCACTTCCGTGAAGTAGTTGAAGTAATTGAACTGCCAGTTCTCCTCGGGGTCGCTCACGGCTTGCGATTCCGTTCCCAGATCAGGCGCAGGCCTTCCAGCGTCAGGTCCTCGTCCACTTCCTTCAGGTAGCGGGAGGCGCGTGCAATCAGGTGGGCCGAGCCTCCGGTGGCGACGGAGCGCGTCCCGGGCCCCAACTCCGCGATCATTCGCTCCAGGATCCCGTCGATCAATCCCACCGCGCCGTAATACAGGCCCGATTGGATGCTGCCAACCGTGTTGGTGCCGATCAGCCGTTCCGGTTCGCGGAACTCCACCATGGGAAGCCGGGCGGTCTTGGCGAAGAGGGCCTTGATGGCGATGCTGATGCCGGGGGCGATCAGTCCGCCCAGGTAGCAGCCGGAGGCCGACACCGCGTCGAAGGTGATCGCAGTTCCCAGATCCACGATCACGCACGGGCCGCCGTACCTGGTGTAGGCCGCCACGCTGTTCACGATCCGGTCGGCGCCCACTTCCGCGGGGATATCGTAGCCGATCTGGAGGCCCGTGCCGGTGGCGGGCGTAACGAAGAGCGCCGTCTGCCGGAAGTACTTCTCCGACATCTCCGCCAGGCTTGAGTCGAGCGGCGGCACGACGCTCGAGATCACGACGCCGTCCACGCGCTCGAGTTCCAGCGCAGATAGAGAGAAGAGGTTCCTCAACAACACGCCCCATTCGTCCGCGGTCTGGTCCAGCACCGTGCGCAGGCGCCACCGGCCCGCCAGGCTGCGGTTCTCGAACGCGCCGATGGTGATATTGCTATTGCCCGCGTCCAATGCCAGTAACATGGCGTTCTCCTTGTCCCGCCGTCCGGGCGTGCCCGGCGGCGATGCGGCTGTCGATTGCCTCCAGCAGGCTCACCAGCAGATCCTCCCGCGAATGCTCCTTGCCGGAAACCAGCCGGAGCGAGGTGGCTGCCGGCTCCAGATCCGCCGGAAAAGCGGTGTGATTCACGTTGATGCCGATGCCCGCGACCACGCCCGCGGCCGTCCGCTGCACCAGGATGCCGGCGCACTTCCGTCCCGCCGCCAGCAGGTCGTTGGGCCATTTCAGCTCGCAGGACACTCCGGTGGTGCGCCGGATCGCCTCGCGCGCGGCCAGACCCAACGACAAGGTGAGCCCGGCCAGCGATTCCGCCGGCATCTCCCTGCCGAGGAAGACCGACAAGTAGAGCCCGCTGGTCTTCTCCGAGTGCCAGCGCCTCCCGTGGCGTCCCTGCCCGGCGGTCTGCTCCTCGGCCACCACCACGGTTCCCGGAGCGCAGCCCCCGGCGGCCAGCCGCGCCGCGTCCGTCATGGTGGAAACCGTGGACTCCAGCCATTCGATGCGCCGCCCCGGCAGGCGCGCGCGGAGCCGGCCGGCGTCAAGCGTCATGGTCAGGTGAGGCGCAGCCGGAAGTTGATGTCCATGGCGTTGGCGGAGTGGGTGATCGCCCCGCAGGAGACAAAGTCCGCGCCGGTGGCGGCGTACTCACGGATGTTCTCCAGGGTGATGCCGCCGGACAGTTCCACCTTGGCGCGGCCATTGATGAAGCGGATGTGGCCGGCGGCCTCCTCGGCCGAGAAATTGTCGAGCAGAATCCACTCGGCCCCGTTGGTCAGCGCCTCCTCCAATTCGGCGTGGCTATGGACCTCGATCTCCACCGGAAGGCCGGTCCGGTGCGCGCGGTCCAGCGCCGCCTTGACTCCACCCGCGGCGGATACGTGGTTGTTCTTGATGAGCACCGCGTCGTACAGGCCCATGCGGTGGCTGGTGATTCCGCCCGCGGCCGCCGCCATCTTCTCGAGCCGCCGCAGGCCCGGAGTAGTCTTGCGGGTATCCAGCACTTTGCAGCGTGTGCCCGCCACCGCATCGGCGTAGGCCCGGGCAACCGTGGCCACCCCGCTCAGCCGCTGGAGAAAGTTCAGCGCGACGCGTTCGCACTCGAGCAGCGTCCGGGCTCTTCCCCGCGCCAGGGCGATACGCTCGCCACCCAGAATGCGCGTGCCGCTGGGGGCCGACAGTCGCACCTCATCCACGCCGCCCCGCATCTGGTAGATGACCGGCAGCAGTTCGGATCCCGCTACCACCAGCTCCTCCCGCGCCTGAAAGCAACCCTCGGCCATGAGATCCGGCGGCACGCAGGACTCCGACGTGATGTCGCCCGGTCCGATGTCTTCCTCCAGGGCCCGCCAGAGGGCCTCGTGTATGTCGGGATGGCGGACGTCAAAACTCATGCGGGCGGCAGTCCTTCCAGGGCGGCGTGGCTCTTGGCCAGTTGTCCTTCATACTCCGCCAGTTTACGGCGGATCGATTCGGTCACGTGCGCCGGCGCCCGGCTGACGAACTCAGGGTCCTCCAGTTGCCGGCGGGAGTTGGCGATTACCTTGCCGAGCTGCCCGATCTCCTTCCTCAGGCGCGCGCGCTGCGCGTCCGCCAGCGCCGCGGGTGAGCGCAAGACCAGGTCGTACTCGGGCGTCGAACGCAGCACGCCTTCCCCGCGGGGCGCGGTCCCGGCCGCTATTTCCAGCTTCAAACCCGCCAGTTTCTGGATCACGCCGGCCTGCGCGCGCGCCAGTTCGAGCGCGCCCGTCTGAGAATACAGCATCCCCTGGATCTGCTGTTTCGGATCCGCTTTCATCTCTGCCCGCAGGTTGCGCGCCGAGGTGACGATCTCCTGCAACAGCGCCATGTCGCGCTCCGCCTCCTCGTCCGTGTGCGAAACATCCGGCTGCGGGTAGGCCGCCAGCGCCAGCGACTTCGGCCGCGGCGACGCGCCGTCCAGCCTCTGCCAGAGTTCTTCGGTCAGAAACGGCATCAGCGGGTGGAGCAGGCGCAGCGAAGCTTCAAAGACGTAGAGCACGTTGCGCCAGTCGTTGGTCGGCCCGGATCTCTCGGTGAAGCGGAGTTTCTTCACCTCCAGGTACCAATCGCAGAACTCGTGCCACAGGAACTGCCACACCACCTGAGCCGCCTCGTGGTAGCGGTACTTCTCGATGGCCCGGCCGGCCGCCTCCGCCGCGCGGCTCAGCCTGCTCAGTATCCAGCGGTCTTCGAGCGCCGCGGCCTCGGGCGACTCCGGGACCAGGGGATCGACGCCGGAGCGCTCCATGTTCAGAAACAGAAAGCGCGCCGCGTTCCAGATCTTATTGGCGAAGGCGCGGGCGCTCGCCATGCGCTCCTCGGTGAGCACGATGTCCGTGCCGGGCGCGGCGCCCAGCAGTAGCGACATGCGCACGGCGTCGGTGCCGTATTTCTCCGTCACCACCAGCGGATCGATCACGTTGTCGCGCGTCTTGGACATCTTCTGCCGCTCGGCGTCGCGGACCAGGGCGTGTATGTAGACCTCCCGGAACGGCACGTCGCCCATGAATTCCAGGCCCATCATGATCATCCGCGCCACCCAGAAGAAAAGGATGTCGAAGCCCGTGATCAGAAGCGAGGTCGGGTAGTAGGTCTTCAGATCCGCGGTTTCGTCCGGCCAGCCCAGCGTCGAAAAGGGCCACAGCGCGGAGCTGAACCAAGTGTCGAGCACGTCCGGGTCCTGCTCGATCCGCGCCGAACCGCACTGCGCGCAAGAAGCGGGGTCCTCTCGCGCCACCATGACGGCGCCGCACTCCCGGCAATGCCAGGCTGGAATGCGGTGCCCCCACCAGAGCTGCCGCGAAATGCACCAGTCGCGGATGTTGTACATCCACTCGTAGTAGGTCTTGGTGTAGTTCTCCGGAGTAACCTTGATGGCGCCGCTCTCAACCACCCGGATGGCGGGCTCCGCCAGCGGCTTGGTCTTGACGAACCACTGGGTGGAGACCAGCGGCTCGACTACCGTCCTGCACCGCTGGCACTTGCCGACGGCCAGCGGATACGGCTCGATTTTGGCGAGCAGGCCGAGATCCTCCAGGCCGGCCACCACGCGCCGGCGGGCCTCGAAGCGATCCAGCCCCGCGTATGCTCCCGCTTCGGCCGTCATCCGGCCGTCTTCGCCGATGACCTTGATGCGCGCCAGTCTGTGGCGCCTGCCCGCCTCGAAATCGTTGGGATCGTGCGCGGGCGTCACCTTCACCACGCCGGTCGCGAACTTGGGATCCGCGAGCTCGTCGAGGATCACCGGGATCTCCCGGTTCATGAGCGGCAGGACCGCGGCCTTGCCGTGGAAGGCGGCGTATCGCTCGTCCTTCGGATGAACCGCCACGGCGGTGTCGCCGAGCATCGTCTCCGGCCGCGTGGTGGCCACCACCAGGTGGCTCTCCGTCCCCTTGACCGGATAGCGTATGTGCCAGAGGTTGCCCTGCGTCTCCTCGCGGACCGTCTCCAGGTCCGACAGTGCGGTGTGGCAGTGCGGACACCAGTTCACCATGTATTCGCCGCGGTAGATGAGTCCCTTCTCGTAGAGGCGGACGAAGACCTCGCGCACGGCGCGGGAGAGGCCGGGGTCCATGGTAAACCGTTCCCGGCTCCAGTCGCAGCTTGCGCCCAGACGGATCATCTGGCGCTTGATGGCGCCGCCGTACTGCTCCTTCCACTCCCAGACGCGCTTGACGAAGGCGTCCCGGCCGAGTTCGCGCCGGTCGATCCCTTCCTCGGCCAGCTTGCGGGTGACCACCATCTGCGTGGCGATGCCCGCGTGATCGGTGCCCGGCAGCCACAGCGTCTTCTCGCCTCGCATGCGCCGCCAGCGGATGGTGACGTCGATCTCGGTGTGCTCGAGCATGTGCCCCATGTGCAAGGAGCCGGTGACGTTGGGCGGCGGGATTACCAGGCAGAAGACCGGCGCCCCGGCTGCTCCTTCGGGCCGGAATACACCCCACTCGATCCAACGCTCGGCCCAACGCGGCTCGAAGCGCCGGGGCTCGTACACCTTGTCGATTTCCATTGGAAAATCCCAATATATCATGGGGTTCCGGGAGCATTCGGCGGGCAGCCAGAGGACCTTCGGCTACAATGAGAGTCTATGACCGACGATTTCTACCGGATCCGCAAACTGCCGCCCTACGTGCTCGCCGTGGTGACCGAGATGAAAGCGCGCCTGCGAGCCGCCGGGGCGGACGTCGTCGATTTCGGCATGGGGAATCCGGACGGAGCCACCCCGCGTCCGGTTGTCGCGAAACTGGTGGAAGCCGCGCACAACCCGCGCAACCACCGGTACTCCCTCTCCCGGGGCATTCCGAACCTGCGGGAGGAGATCGTCAAGCGCTACCGGAAATACTACGGTGTGGAACTCGACTCCAACTCGGAGGCCGTCGTGACCATGGGGGCCAAAGACGCGGTGGCGCATTTGCTGTTCGCCGTCATCGGTCCGGGCGATGAGGTGGTGTCGCCCAACCCGTGCTATCCGATTCACCAGTACGGAGTGATCATGGCCGAAGGCCAGGCCTGCACCATGCCCATGCCGGACCCGGCGAGCTTCCTGAACCGGCTGGAGGACCACTACCGCACGGCGGCGCGAAAGCCCGCCATGGTTCTGATCTCGTTCCCGCACAACCCCACCACCCAATGCGTGGAACTGGACTTCTTCCGCGAGATTATCCGTCTGGCCTCGCACCACGGCACCATGGTGGTGCATGACTTCGCCTACGCCGACCTGGGCTTCGACGGCTACACGCCGCCGAGCATTCTCCAGGTGGACGGGGCTAAGGAAGTGGCCGTGGAGATCTACTCCATGTCCAAGAGCTTCAACATGGCCGGCTGGCGGGTGGGCTTCTGCCTTGGCAACCGCAAGATGATCGCGGCGCTGGCGCGCATCAAGAGCTACCTGGACTACGGCGTGTTCCAGCCCATCCAGATCGCGTCGATAGTGGCCTTAAGGGAGTGCGAGGAGGAGACGAAGAAGATCTGCGCCACCTACCAGGAGCGGCGGGACGTATTGATCGAAGGTCTGGGGAGAGCCGGTTGGCATGTGCCGCCGCCCCGCGCCAGCATGTTTGTCTGGGCGCCGGTGCCGGAACAGCACCGCGAGCTGGGCTCGGTGGAGTTCTCCAAACTGTTGCTGGAGAAAGCCTTGGTCGCCGTCTCGCCGGGTCTCGGCTTCGGCCCGCTGGGCGAGGGCTACGTCCGCTTGGCCCTGATCGAGAATCCTCATCGCACCCGCCAGGCCACGGCCTCGATCCGGAGGTTTCTGAAAGCGGGAAAGTAGGCCCCGCCCGCAGCGTGCCGGATCAGGGTTTCAAGGATTCCCCGGCGCCCGGTCCGCCCGCCGGTCACGCCTTGAAGGACGAAGCGCCTGTTTTCAGCAGAAGGACCGGAGAGGCTCGGCCATTCCCGGACAACCATACGCCGAAGCGTACAATCGATAGACAGGAGGACACGGACATGGCTCAGAAGAAGATCCTGTTTCTGGTCGGCGATTACGTTGAAGACTACGAAGTGATGGTGCCTTTCCAGGCTCTCCTGATGGTGGGGCACACCGTGCACGCAGTCTGCCCCGGGAAGCGGGCGGGCCAGAGCGTGCGCACAGCCATTCACGATTTCGAGGGGGACCAGACGTATAGCGAAAAGCGCGGGCACGATTTCGCGCTGAACGCCACCTTCGACGAGATCTCGGCGCAGCAGTACGACGCCCTTGTCATTCCGGGCGGACGGGCTCCCGAGTACATCCGGCTGAACACGCGCGTGCTCGGAATCGTGCGCCACTTCGCCGAGGCGGGCAAGCCCATCGCGGCCATCTGCCACGGCGCCCAGGTTTTGGCCGCGGCCGGCGTCCTGGCCGGAAAGAAGTGCACCTGCTACCCCGCGGTTTCCCCCGACGTCAACCTCGCGGGCGGAACCTATGTCGAGACGCCCATGGACCAGGCCGTGACGGACGGCAACCTCGTTACCGCCCCCGCCTGGCCGGCGCACCCTGCGTGGCTGGCGGAGTTTCTGAGGGTGCTCGGAACTCGCATCCATCCGTAGCCCCGGCGTCCGCGCGGAGCACTTGGCCGGAAGCCGGGATCACGGTTTGGATCACACCGTTGCCCCAAACGGTCTGGCGTCCGACGCCCGTCCAGTAGGCCGCCCTGAGCAACGGCACAAATTCCGCCAGATCGCCGGCATACTCGGCCTCCCCCAGAAAGCCGCCGATAGGGTGAACCTGCCCGCTGGCTGCGGAACGGCGGGTCACGCGCGCCCTCCGGATGCCGGCCCGCAGCAAACGCACCCGGGCGGCCCGCTCGCCGAGTCCCTGGTAGTCGAGCCGGAGCGGTCCCTCTCCGTAGAGGGCGCTCAGGGCGCTCAAGCGATCCCGAACCCTCGCCAGGAGAACGTGGAACTCGGGTTGCGCCACCGGCGCGCCGCCGGCCTTCAGTTCGGTGGCGGTAAGGAACCGGACCAAGAGGCGGCGAACCGGCGCGCCATCCGGGTTGAGACGCAGTTCCAGGGGGGAGGGACATGCGCCGGTCCACTTCCCCCCCTCAAGGAGGAGAGAATCGCCGCGCGCACCCTCGGCGTTCAGGAGCGACATGCCCAGCAGTTCAGCCCGGCCGCGCGCCGGACCGAGGCCCTCCCTCGCCATCATTCTGAAGCTGTCGGCGAACAGCGGGAGCAACGGCTCTTTTAACTGAAACAGGTGTACGTCCAGGTGAAATGCCTGACCAGGCTGGAGCACGGCCCCGTTCAGGTGATGAACCCGGAGCACGAATGGCCGGGGGCGGTCGGCCAGTCCCGAGGGTCCGGCGCCGGGCGCTCGAGGTTCGAACACGGTGAAGTAGGGGCAAACTTCGCGCCGCTTACAGGTCTTGGGACTCTCGCACTCGGGGACACAGACGAGTCGCCTCAGCGACGCGCCAAACGCGCCCCGCACGATGTTGCCCGCTCTCCCCTCGGGAAACCGCAGCCTGTCCAAAGCCCGAAACTCGAAACGGACAGGAAGCAACCGGAAGCTCTGGTCCATGCGTAGGCCGCCTATATCAATCTACCGCATGAGGGAAACGACTCAGCCCGGCTTGCGAATCACCAACTTGACTTCTCTCTAAGACGCTGATTCCTGAAGACATGCTGGAAAACTCGACGCCCTGTCGCAGGGCGCCCAATATACCTTCGAACTGGGAGGGAGCCCTGTGCAAACCCTCTCTGCCAGGAGATTCCGCATGCCTCCGATCATCATCATTGATCCGTAACGGAGTCACAAAACCCGACCCTTCAAGCTTTTCCGTGCGATTGGGCGCACGCCTGAACAGCTACCAACAAAACGATTGCCAAAGCGCAAAACCTTGGGTATGATAGTTCCGGGAGTACTAAGGCTAACCTTAGTACTCCTGGAAGTCACAGGAGTGTGGTACTGCTCCTGATCCTGCTCGAGGTAACCCAGTGCGGTCTAAGGTTGGGGTTGGGGTTTTTGCCGCTCTCCTTCTGGCGGGTCTGTTGCGGCCCCGAGCGGGGCCTGCGTTCGCGACTTCCACGTACTCACCTTCACACACGGGCCGCACCGAAGCCCGCTCGCTCTACGCCGCGAGCCGGTTTCTCGAGGCCGAGAGCGCCTACCAGAAGTGCTACTGGCTGGCTGCGGCGGCTGGGGACCCGGAGGAAGCATTCCGCTGTCTGAACGGGATTGCGGGCGCCCGTTTTGCCATGTACCAATACCGAGGCGCGCTGCGGGCGTACCTCCAGGCACGCCGGCTGGCGGAGAGCCTGGGAAGGCCCGACTTCCTGGCTGCGGTTCACACCAATCTCTCTTCGCTCTACCTGCAGCAGCAGGACATCAACGCAGCAGCGGGGGCGGCGGAGGACGCCCTGCGTGTCTTGCGTCGAGCCGGTTCGGCGGGAGCCGGCGCGCTGCCTTTGACGCAGGCGGCGATCATACAAGCGCGGCAGGGCAACCTTCCCGCCTCGACCCGGCTGTTTCGCGAGGCGTTGGACGAGGCCTACCTGCGGGCAGACCCGGCCACGCTGGGGTTGATCTGGGACCAGTTGGGCTACGAGCTTCTGTTGAACGGGAATCTGGACGAGGCCGAGACAGCGCTTGTGGAGGCTTTCAGAATCCGTAAGCTCAGCGGCCTCAAAGACCTACAGTACTCCTATTACACGCTCGGCATGCTTCACCTGGCCCGGAACCGGCCGGAGGAGGCGGCGCGCATGCTGGACGCCGCCCTGTCGCTGTTGTCCAAGCCGCCGGTGACTTTGGCCCTCTGGCGGGTACATTACGAACGCGGCCGCGCGGCTCTTCAGGCCGGCTTTCCGGCAGAGGCGCTGGAGCACTTCCGCCGGGCCGTCGGCCACGCCCGGCAGGTGCGGATGGAGTTGCTGCCGGCCGATTCGGTGTGGATCAACACGGGCGTCGATCAGCATCAACTGTACTCCGCGCTGATCCGGACAGCCGGTGCGCTTTATGAATCGACAAAAGACCCGGCATACGTCAGGCTGGGCTTCGAAGCTGCCGAGGAACTGCGCGCCGGCGGCCTGCGCGCTCTGGCCGCCTCGCCCGACGAATGGCGGAGGCGGCTGCCGGATGAATACTGGGAGACTCTGGCCCGGCTTCGAGGGATGGAGTCGCGGTTGCTGAACGGCGGCAACTCCGGCGCGGGAGACGAAGCGAAACGGCTGCACTACCGGTTAACGGAGTTGGAGGCTGCGGCGGGCATTGATATCTTCCCGTCTGCCCATCCCGGAGAGACGGATTCTCCCGGATTGCTCCGGCGGGTCCAGTCAGCCCTCCGCGACGGGGACGCGTACTTCAGCCTTCACCAGGACGAGCCTGAGTCGTATCTTTTCGTAGTCACGCCGCGGTCGCTTCATCTGTTTCGGGCCGCGGGGCGCCGGCGCCTGGCTTCGCTCTCGGAGCGGTTCCGGACGGCCGTGCGGGCGGACCTGCCCGAGCACGTGCAACTGGGCCGCGAACTGCACAACGCGCTGTTCGGAGCGATACCGAACCGTCTGGCGGCCGCTCCGCGCTGGCTCTTGTCGCTCGATGGGGATCTGTATAAGGCGCCGCTGGCCGCGCTGGTCTCAGGCTCAGGCCGGGACGGGATAGAGTATCTCGCGGAGAGGCACGTGCTCCGGCTGGCGCCCTCTGCCGGGCTTCTCTCACCTGGGACCCGTCAGACTCGGGACGGGCCGTTTGTCGCAATTGGAGATCCGATATACAACCAGGCCGACGAAAGACTGCCGCCCGACCGGCGGACCGGCAACACCCCTGCCGCGCTGATGAGCATTCTTCCCCGCCTGGTTTCCCGCACAGGCCCGCCGGCGGGCATGGAGTTGCCCAGGCTGGCGGGGAGCGCAAGCGAGATTCGCGCCTGCGCCCGGGCCTGGCACGGCGGGTCCGGAACCGCGATTCTGCTTACGGGCGCGCAGGCTTCTCTTGACGCGGTAGACCGGGCGCTTGCGCCGGGGGCGGCGGTGGTTCACTTTGCGACTCACTTCGTCCCCTCCGCGGTGGAGCCGGGACGGGCGATGATCGCGCTCAGCCTCAACGAGAAGGGCGCGCCTGAGTTTCTGGGGCCGGCTGAGATCACGCGCCGCCGGCTGGATGTGGGCCTGGTGGTGCTCAGCGGGTGCGCATCGGCCACCGGCGAGGCCGTGCCCGCCGAAGGGCTGTTGGGGATGACCAGGGCGTGGCTGGCGGCCGGAGCCGGCTCGGTGCTTGGGACCCTGTGGCCGACAGCCGACGATGATGGAAGCCTGCTGACATCCTTCTACCGGCACATGGCCGCTTTGCGCGACAGGAGGGACGGATGGGCGGCGGCCGAGGCTCTGCGACGGGGGCAACTGGAAGCGCTGCGCGGGGGCAGCAGGCAGTCCCGCTCTCCAGCTCACTGGGGGGCGTACGTTCTCGCCGGAGGGGAGTGAAGGGCTACATGCGTCAGGACTCGGACGGCGAAGAGCAGCGGTCCTCCGCGAGCCACACCCCGGACTGGGGCCGCCTGGTGAAGAGGATCCAGGAGAACGACTCCGGCGCCATGGAAGAACTGTATCGCGTCTTCGGGCGCGGAATACGGTTCTACCTGTGGCGGCAGTTGGGTCCCCAGGAACTCGACGACAGGGTTCACGACACCTTCCTCATCGTGGTGCAGGCAATCCGCCGCGGCGACTTGCGCGAACCGGAGCGCCTGATGGGGTTTGTGCGCACCGTAGTCAGGCGCCAGGTTGCCGCTTCGATCGAGCAGGCGGTTCAGAGCCGCAGGGACCTGCAATGCCTGGAGGAGGGAGTTGCCGTGTCCGACAAGAGCCAGACCCCCGAGGAGAACCTGATCCGGAGGCAAAGGGCGGAGATCATGGCGGCCGTACTGCGCGGCATCTCTCCCCGGGACCGGGAGATCCTCACCCGCTTCTATCTGCTTGAGCAGCCGCAAGAGCAGATCTGCCTCGAAATGAACCTGACCGACACGCAGTTCCGCCTCTTGAAGTCGAGGGCCAAAGCCCGGTTCGGCGAACTGGGCAGGCGGAAACTGGCCCGGCGCCCTTTGGCGGGACTGGTTCAGAGAAAAGCGGCCGGTTCGGTACACTAACTTCACGTGGGCGTGAAACGGCAAGGCATGGTTACCTTTCCGGAAGGGAGGCTGTGATGCCGGACAGTGTCGGGCACATCTCCGAGGAGCACTTGGAGAGCTACGCTCTTGGCACTCTACCCGGCGGCCTCCTGGAGACGCTGGAAACACATCTGCTGGTCTGCGGGGATTGCCAGGACCGCTTGGAGGAGACGGAGGCTTTCATCCAGGCGGTGAAGGATGCCGCCGTCCTGGTTTCGGGCGAGCCGCAGAACGCCTGGCGCCGCCGGCTGGCGGATTTCGCGGACGCCCTCCTGGCGCCCCGAATGGTCTGGAGCGCGGGGGTCCTCGCGGTGGCGGCAGGGGCCGTCTGGTTGCACCTGGTCTGGGCGCCCTCACGCCAGGCTTCCTCGCCCCCCGTTTCCGTGATGCTCCAGACGTTCCGCGGGGCTACGGACGCATCCGTTGCGCGAGCCCCGAGCGGCAGGCCCCTGGTGCTTGAAGCCGACCTGAGCGGCCTGCCCCACAACCGCCACTGGGAACTGCGGTTGGTTGATCCTTCCGGCCGCCGGCTGCAAAGCTTCGTCGCGGAGTCCGGGGAGGCGCGGGTGGCGGTGCCCGTGCTTTCGGGGTTGGACAAGGGCGAATACTGGGCGCGCATCTACGCCCGCGGCCAGAGCCGGCTATTGCGGGAGTACGCTCTCCTGGTCGACTGACGGCCTCCCGCGCCGCCGGACTACTGGATCACCGTTTCTCCGCTTCGAGGCTCCAGTTGGATCTCGCCGAACGTAGCCTCGTACTGCTGGATATTCTGTTGCAGCAGGTTGGAGAGGGCCTTGGCCTGCTGCGGGCTGAGGTAGATGCCCTGGAAGTTCCTGATGTTCACGCTGTCCGGCGCGGTCTGGTTGATGGTTCCGAACACCAGGAAGAAGTCCCAGAGGTTGAGGCGGACCTGCACGCTGTTGGCGTAGGTCTCCCGGTAGTCGGGCGTGGCGGAAAGCTGTATCTTGGGTTGGTTTGGAGGGGTCATGGGGATCACTTCATGCCGCCCTTGGCGCGGTCGACGTATTTCAGACTACGTACGTCCAGCCGGATGACATCGCCGGACTTGACGAATTGCGGGACCATCACTTCGGCTCCGTTCTCCAGGCGGGCCGCCTTCCAGGTGCTGTCCTGCTGCGCGTGGACCGGGGGCGAGGTGTCGGCAACGCGCGCCTCGAGGATGTCCGGCAGCAGGACGCTGACCGGCCGCCCTTCCACGAACTCGACGGGCAGCCGCATCTCGGGCGTCAGAAACCGGGAGTGCTCCCCCAGCAGCGAAAGCGGCACGGCGGCCTGCTCGTAGGTCTCCGGGTTCATGAAGTGGCAGGCTTCCGCATCGGCGTACAGGAAGTCCATCGACTGTTTCTCGACGGGAAGATCCTCCAGTTTCAGATCGGTGCGGAAACTGTGCTCCCACAGCGTGCCCGTGGCGAGGTTCCGGAGGCGGGCGCGGGTAGAGCCTCCCATCTTGCCTTGCCCGGGGTGGTGCTCGGCCGCCAGGATCTTGTAGGCCACGCCCTCATAGCGGACAGCCATTCCGGCACGGAGATGTGATGCCTGGACCATGCTCTCCTCCGATTCCTTGACAGAATACTATAGCTCCCACGGACGGAACACGTGCTGATGGTCCTCCATCACCACGCGCTGTCCGCGAAAGCGCACGCCTTCCATCTCCAGCCGCATGCGTTGTTCGTCCGCCATCTCGTGTCTGAGGCGGATCACTCCCCCGGCGCCGACCACTCTCTGCCACGGCAGCAATTCTCCGGATCTCCTCAGCAACTGAACCACCTGCCGGTGGTAGAGAGGGTAGCCCGCCGCGGCGGCCACCTGGGCGTAGGTCGCCACGCGGCCGCGCGGAATCTGGCGGATGGCCCTCCGCATGGCGGCGTCGCGCGCCGCGGAAGGCCTCGCTCGCAGCAAACGCCTGCGCCGTTCCCGGATCTCTCTGCCTCCCGCCACCACATTTAGTATATTGGGCAGAGGGGGGCGACGTGAGAGCACTATCATTTGCAGTGGCGCTGGCGCTGATTGCCGCGGCTCATGGCGGGGCGGTCCCGCCGCAAGGACAGCAGGGAGCGAAGGCGCCGAAACAGGGACAGACGGCCAAGCAGGTTCACGACCCGGTCTGCGGGATGGCGATCGATCCGGCCAAGGCGGCGGGAAAGAGCGAGTACAAGGGCGCCACGTATTTCTTCTGTTCGGCCCAGTGTAAAAGGACTTTCGACGCCGATCCCGAGGCCGTCCTGAGGAAAGCCGCCCAGAAGAAGTGACCTGGCCGCACGCCGGCGCGGCCCGGTCCGCGGCCTTCTGAAACGCCGCCTACTTCACCACCGCTTTGGCCACCGCCTGGTTGTCGTAGTCGTCCGTGACACGCACGGCCACGGTGTGCTCGCCGGTGGAAACGCCGTCCAGAACCAGCACGTAATCGTGCTCCCGGGAGTCGGACACGCGGGTGGTGGGTTCCGCCACCAGCCATTCGCCGCCGTCGAGCGAGTATTCGGCCTTTTGCAGGAGGCTTTGCGCGTCCGCGGCCGTCCACCGGACTTCCAGTTTGCCTCCCGCCCGGGAGGCGGTGAGACCGGTGATGCCGGGAGGCGAGTTGTCGATGAGGAATGGCCGGCTCACCAGTTGAGCCGACAGCTCCTGCCCGGGCGGGTTGTCCGGCAGGTCCGTGGCGGTTATCCGCAGGAGGTACTCGCCGTCGGGAAAGGCGGTGGAGTCCCAGCTAACGTACCGCTCCTTGATCTTGTCCTTCAGAAGCCTCCAGACGGTTTCCTGGCGGCCGCGGATTTCCGCTTTGAACAAGAGGTCATCGCCGTTTTCATCGCTCGCATTCCAGCGCGCCCCGATCTGACCCTTCTCGTATTGCAGGGTGACCACGCCGGAGTCCGCCATGGGTGCGCCCGCCGGCCGCAGCGGCCGGCCCAGAGGCTGGAGCGTGAGGGTCCGGGACGGGGTGATCGTCAAAGACTGAGCGGGAAACCGGTAATTGGCAGCAGTGATCTCAATCTCCTGAATAACGGGCGGAACGTTCTTCGGCAGATAGGCGGCATCCACTGCGTCCACTTCGGGTGAGGCGCCCGAGGCGGAGGCGGTCAGAGTCAGACGCCATTGGAGAAAGCGCGCCTGAGGGGAGGAGATGCGCCCGCCGTCGGACCCAAGTTGCACGGCAGTCCACGGGCTCCAGTCCTGGCGCGGCCGGTCCAGGTTTCCGCTGCGGGTCTCGAACCGGACCGCCCCTCCGCCCGGCGCTCCGGTGTAGCTCAGCCTGCCCCAGTAGGAAAAGAGGCCGGCATCGAACACCTCGCTTTCGACCGAGCCTTCCTTCTCCAGTCCGGGCCCCAGGGAGAGCACCTTGCCGAGGTTGCCCGTCGCCGCGAGTACGCGGCCCTGCCGCCCGGCGTAGAGGCCGGTCACCTGGGTCGGCGCGCTCTTCACCAGCAGGGTGCTTAACACATCGGAATCCAGCCGGTAGATGTTGCCCCTGTTTCCCGTGCCGATCAGCAGCCGGCCCTGCCCATCGACAGCCAGCGAATAGACGACGTCCTGGGGATTCGCCCAGACGCGCCGGGCATACCCGTCCGTCTCAATCCTATATACCTCCGAGCCGCCGGCCAGGAGCGCCTGGGCGGGAGCCAGGGTGGGCGGAGGCTGTGCGGCGGGGGCCGTCTGCGGGGGGGCGGTCTGGGCGGCGCCGGCGGCGCCCGGCGGAGCAAGCGGCGTGGGCGGCGCAACGCCCGGAGCGGGAGGCGCCGTGGCGGGTTGCTTGGCGCCCACGCCCGCGGCGTAGATAACGCCGTCCGGCGCGACCGCCACCGCGGTGACCTCGCGCTTGGGCGTCTCAAAAAGCACGAAGCCCTGCCCCGCCGGCGAGACCCGCACAACCAGCCCGTCCGGTTCGGTGCCGACGATGAGGTTTCCCTCCCCGTCTAGGGCCAGAGAGCGGGCATGGTGCTCTTCGGTGCGGTAGAGCACGGCGCCCTTCCCGTCCGGCGTCACCCTGTGGATCAGTCCCTGATCTCCGGTAGCGATGCAGAGGCCGCCCTTGGCGTCGAAAACCATGGCCCAGACATACTTGGCTGCGGGGTCATAGAACAGCTCCGTTTTGCCGCCGGCCCCGATCCGGTAGACCTTGGCGTCGGGCGATGTGGCGGCGTACAAGCGGTCGTCGCGGTCCATCGCGAGTGCGTGGACTTCCAGCGCATCGAACTCCGCGAGCACGCGGCTCTTCCCGTCCGGAGAAATGACATAGACCCGCGCTCTGGAGGCTCCCGGGCCGCCGCCGCCGGCATACACGTTACCCCGGGAATCCTCGGCCAGCGCCCAGAGGTAGGGGGAGGAGGAATCCAGCAGTTCCCTGAAGACCGGCGCGAGGCTCAGCCGGCCGTCGCTCCGCAGCGAGATCCTGGTGAGAGTAGCTCTCTCGTAATCGGCGGAACCCGACTGCCGCCACGTGCCGGATGAGACGGCGCCGGCGGGACGGAAGGAGACAAGGACAGCGAACAGCACAGCGAATGTACGGGTCATCGAATTAGATCACTTCACCTGGAACGTCAGAGAAGCACTGCCGCTGACGACGTATTCAAACGGGATGGAAGCCTGTTCGAGGGCCGTCTCACGGGCGGCGACAACCGAGCGGTCGGCCGCGCCGCCGGGCTGAAGGACGGCCAGCACGGACGCCGGCAGGCTGGGCAGAACTTTATCGTCGTAGTACACCGTCGAACCGGCGTACAGAATGGAGGCGTACAGCCGGTTGTTGGTGCGCTCCTGGTTGATCAGGGCGATGCTGCGGTCCAGGTCGATAAACCGGTTCGCGCGGCCGGCGGCGGCTTGCAGGCGATTCAGCGTGTCCGCGTCGCTCAGCAGGATGCGGTGCTGCCCGGCCGGCAGTCCCGAAGGGATGCGGATGGGGATCTCCCGGGCAATCAGCGGCCCCCGGTAGGGGCGCAGAAAGACCTTGACGAGCACCTCGTCGCCGGGGCTGACTTCCTGGGAAGGGATCCACGCGCTCTCCACGAAGGCCGTCCGGCGCTCGGGGATGACATCCACGCTTACGTCCACGCGCCGGAACCGGGGAGTTGTGACCGCGTTGGTGAACAGCCGGTTGAACCGGTCGGTGACCCAGTTGGCCAAGAGCAGCGGCGCCTGAGACGCCGTCTCGCCCTGCGACTGCATGGTCGCCAGAGAGAGAGTCTTCCCTCCGTCCAGTTCCACTTTCCCATTCAGCCGGAAGGTGCTGCCCTCGCCGAATTCGTTCACCGCGGAGATGGTGTTGTACAGAGTGGTGAGCAGCAGATTCGGCGTCAGCCGCTCGATGACCCCCACGCTGTACTGATAGCTCTTCCTGCCGCGCACGCTTCCGTCTTCGGCGAGCGAACGGACCTCGACGGTGACGGGGATCATCTCGGCCTGTTCTCCCAGAACCCCCAGCACCCCGCTGTGACGGTCCTGCTTCAGGGCGCCCACGACCTCGGTGGCGTTGGCGAACTTGTTGGGCTGGAGGCTCGAAGCCAGGGTCATCAGCACCTCGCCCTTGCTCATGGGCATGTCCACGCGGCCGAGGTTGAGAAGAGAGTGCCCAAAGGCGAGCACCCGGCGGCCGTCGTTGTAGGTGACGGTCCCCTGGCCGGAGACGGTCATGTCTCCCGAAACGAGAATGGCCGTGACCACCTCACCGGGGTGCAATGCGTTCTCCCATCCCGCGCCCGGCTGCGAGCCGCGCAGAGTGGACGCCGCCCCGCCCTGCGCCACGGCCAGCCCGAGTTCCTGAAAAATGGGACTCACGTCGCGGAGGACATTGGCCTGGAACCCGGAGAATGCCAGGGGGGTCTCGATGGGCGTCATTACCGGGAAGCGCCCCGCCGGCAGGAGCGCCGCTCCGGCAGCCGGCGTCCAACTCCCGGCGCCGGGTATGGCTTCTCCGGAGCGCAAGGCAATGGCCGCGGGCGGGCGCAGTCCGGCGGGCCGGGACTCGTCGAGTTCGGAGACCTCCAGCATAAGTTCGATCGGCGTGATCCCGCAGATTGCATCGGGGGACAGCACGCTGATCCGGGTCGAGATGGCTCCCGCCAGCCGCCCCTCAATGTATACGGGACTCCCGCTCATGCCGCCCGCGACGTTGGTGCGCTCCGCCTTACCTCCCAACTTCGCCAGGATGATGTCCTGACGGGGACCGCCGGCGTTCTGGTAGACACCGATGATCTCCACGGGAACCGGTTCCGGCTCGGAGCCCTGAAATACGGTCCAGGCCAGGCCCTTCAGCCCGGGCTTGACCTCTCCGATTCTGAAGAGTTCCACCTTCCCCGCCCGGGGCGGTTGCTGGGAGAAACAGGCCGCGGCGCTTGCGATAGCCGCTACCAGAACTGAGGCCCTCAGGCTCTTCATGAACGCCGCTCCCTCACCGGACTGGAACCATTATCCGTCATGCCAATCCCAGGCTACAACGGACACGGCGGTCCGCGGCTCCAGTACCAGGCTTGTGGATGGCGCGTAACGATCCGTGGGGCAAGAACTTAGAGGTTTCCGTGCCGCCCGCCACGAACCGGCGGATACTAGCCAGGCTCAGTACGTCAGGACCATGCGTTTCGGCTAGGCGAACGGAAGTGGGCTTCCTATACTGGGGCTGAGCCGGATCCACGGGTCCGGCCGAATGAGTGTGTGAGATCCGATGCATATAACCCTCCAGGTGGTCCATGACTAACACGGAAAGACATACAAGGCTGGATGTGACACTGGTGCGCCTGGGTTTCCTGTCGTTCGGGCTGTCAGTGGCAGGGTGGCTCGCCGCCCGGTTTGTACCGTCGGCGCCGAGTCAGTTGATGTTCCAGATCTCGGCGGCATTCTTTATCGCGGCGCTGGTGCTGATACTGGCGGTCGCGGTGCTGGTGCAAGCCGATTTGCGGCGCGCCGTCGCCATGCTGAAAGACGGGGTGACGAACGCCGGCAAAGGGCTGCACGTCAACGCCGCCCTCCCCGCGGCGGGCCAGAACGCAGCGTCCCTGCCGGGGGTGTACTCGCGATGGTCAGCGAGCGTCGATCACCTGGTGGCGCTGGTCGAGGACTACTCGACGCTGGTTTTCGGGCTGTTGGATGAGATCCCGTCCGGTGTAGTACTGCTGACCCGGGACTCCAGGGTCCGGGCCGCGAACCGCTCCTTCTTCCGGATATTCGACCTGGATCGCCAGGAGGTTGAGGGAAGAATGCTCCAGGACATCCTGCCCACCATTCTGGCAGAACAGTGGTCGCCGCTGGCCGTATCCGCGGCCAACTGGTACGGCAGAGACGCCAGAGAATCGCAAGACCCCGCCTCAGGCCGGGTCTTCCGCACCAGTCTGGTGCAACTTCCGGCAGGGAGGCAACTGAAGGGGCTTCTGGCGCTGATGATTGAAGAGGTCGATAGCGTCCCAGCGACGGCCGCGTTCAGGACCTCGGAGTTCAGGGACCTTTACAGGGGCATACTGGACGCCTTCCCCACTCCGCTCATTGTGGCCGGCCGCGGCGGTCCGGTTTGGGACTTGAACGAGGCCGCCGCCAACCTGCTGGGGTGCAGCCGGGACCAGTTGCTCGACACGCCACTGGAGAGGCTTCTGGCGCCGAATCCGGAGGACGCCGGCGCGCCGCGTCTCGACGGCATCCTGGCTTCCGGAGAGTGGCGCGTCGACGGCAAGCTGCTCGAGGCCTCATTCATGAGGCTGGACGGGACCTCGTTCCGCTCGGAAGTGAAACTCAGGGAGTGGAACTTCCAGGGAACGACGCTGCTCCTGCTGGCGGTCCGGGACCTGTCGGAAGAGAAGCGGAACAGCATGCTGGCCACCGAGAAAACCGAGGCCTTGGAGATGCTCTCCACCGGCCAGCCCCTGGAGATGATCTTCTCGCGGCTGACCCAGTTCGTGGAACGGCACGTGCCCAATTCCGTGTGTGTCGTTCTGCTGCGGCGCGGAAACCAGTTATTCCCCTTCCATACGCCCAACGTACCCCGCGACCTCATGCGGGCGCACGAGGGGCTGGGCCTGAATTCCAATGACGCCCCGTACCTCACGGCCGCGGCCGAGACCGAATTCGTCGCGGTGCCGGATCTGGGCTCCCATCCGCTCAGGGGAGATTTGCGGTACGCGCTCTCCGAAGAACACGTGTTGTCCTGCTGGTCCATGCCTATCGTGTCCGCGGAGGGCCTTATGCAGGGCGCGGTCGCTGTCTACCGGAGAAGCGGGGGAGCGCCCGATGCGGGGCAATCGGGAATCGTGAGGATGGCCGCACGGCTGTCATCCCTGTGCCTGGAACAGCAGGAAGTTGCCGAGAAGCTCGCTTTCAGAGCTCACCACGACACGGTCACCGGGCTGCCTAAACGGGGCCCCTTTGAGAACTGGCTGAAGCGGGCGCTCGCGAACGCCAAGCGCCACAGCCGGACAATGGGCGTGATTTCGGTGGAGATGGACGGCGTTGCTCCGGCCGACAAGGCGGTCGGCCACGAGGTGGAGGAGAGGCTCCTGAAGGACGTCGCTCCGCGGCTGCGGGAGGCGGTCCGGGAGACGGACATCGTGGCGCGCTGGAACGGCGACGAGTTCAAGGTCGGGCTCATGGAGGTGGCCGACAGGCGCGACGCACTTCGGGTGGCCAGCCGGCTCCAGGAGTCTCTGGCCGTACCGGTGGAAATTGACGGCCAGCGCTTTGCCGTCAAGCCCAAAGTGGGCGTAAGCCTCTACCCGCACGACGCTCAGGACACCGAGACTCTGCTCGAAACGGCGGACCTCGCCCTGAGTCTGGCGCGGAAGCAACCGGCGCCGCAGTTCCCGGCCGACGTTTGGCCGGAGCGCGAGCCGCAGGCCTAGTCGCGCAGCCGACCGCTGGTCCGGATGCCCGGGCCGGCGGCACGCTTGTAGCTCTTTCACCGCTACCAGACTGTCCTGTTCTCAGGGATTGGCCGTATCCACGGAGAATCGGAAATACTAGTACGGCCCTTCACGCGAGGGCTATTGTTGCGGCCGCGAGGTGCTCGTATCTTGAAACCAGCCGCGCGGGCGCCGCGGGGCCCTGGGGCGTACTCCGGGGAAATGGACGCGGCGGCGGCAGTGGAACATAGATGGATCTCGTTCTGGTGGTTCTGAAGTTCGTGTTGAACGGAGCAGCGCTCGTCGCAGCGTCTCCGATTTTCATGATCGCCGCCGGCAGGCCCGCCGCGGCTCTGCGGGCCCAACTTCTATGGTCCGCCCTGGGGACACTGGCGCTGACCGTGCTCGCCATCTGCGGGGTAGCCGCGCTGATGCACTTTCGCAGCCGGAGGGCGCTCAGCGCCGTTCAGCAGGCACTCACCGAAGGAATCGACGGACGTGCGCGCAGCGTACGCGGCCGCATCTGGCCGCGAAAGCCCAAGCCGGCCGCAAGCCCCTCCACCTGGCCCGACGCTTTGCGCCAGATCAGCGACGGCCTGGAGGCGCACCGCCGGGCGGTGGTGGGCGTCCTTGACAGTCTGTCGACGTCCGTCGCGCTGCTGGATGGGGACGGCAGCGTCCTGATGTGCAACACGGCGTTCTGCCGTAACTTCGGGTTGGTTCGCGAGGAGGTGACGGGACGATCCATCCTGGCGGCGCTTCCTCCGTCCATCATGCAGCAGTGGTCTCCGCGCCTGCTGGGCGAATCCCAGTGGATAGGGGACGACATCGCGCAGGTGGAGGACGCGGCGTCCGGCCGGAAGTGGCGCATGATCATGCGGCGAGTCGCCTACAAAGAGGGGAGCGGCAACCGCCTGGCTTTGCTCGTTGAGCCGGTGGGAACGGGCAAGCCGGCCGCGGAAGAAGCGGCCCCGCCCGCGGATCTCAGCGAAGCACTTCTCGCGGGCGTCCGCGACGGCGTGCTGCTGGTAGGCCCGGACGGCGTTCTTCTGGATGTGAACCAGGCGGCTGCCGAGATCTTCGGCTACCCCCGCGAGCAGGCCAGGGGCCTGCCGCTGCAGCGGCTGCTCGCCGCGGACCCCGCCCGGCCGCCGGAGCAGACGCTGGACGCCTACATCCTTTCGGAGGACTGGAAGCTCGATGGACGCCTGATGGACGTCCGCATGAGGCGCCGGGACGGCAGCGTTTTCCCCGCGGAGGTGAAACTGAGCAGCGGGCGGCACCGGCGCCGGAGGATCTTTGTCGCCTGCGTGCGCGACACCACCGCGGAGGAGAACGCGAGGCTGCTTTCCAAGGACCGGCTGAGGGTGGTGGAACTGATTTCGCGCAACGCGGCCCTTCCGGAAGTGCTGGAGGCGCTCACCCAGATGGTGGAGCGCCAGTTGCCGGGGAGCTATTGTGTCGTCATGCTGCGGCAGCACGGCCGCCTCGTGCCTGCCTCCGCCGCCAGCCTCCCCGCCGAATTGCTGCGGGATCTGGAGGACCTGCCGATCGAAGCGTCGCGCGCTTCCTGCGCCGCGGCCGCCTCCGAAGCGCGGATCGTGGTCGCCCGGGACCTCGCGCGCACCGGAATGCATCCTTCCTTCCGGGAGCACGGCATCCGGTCCTCATGGTCCGCTCCGGTGTTCTCGGGAGAAGGGTCGGTGGTGGGGACAGTCGCCGTCTACCAGCGGGCCGAGGCCGAGCCGAATGCGGACCAGACGGGTCTGCTGGAGATGGCCGGCCGCCTCGCCTCCTTGTGTCTCGAGCAGCGGGATCTCAACCAGAAACTGGCCTTCCGCGCCCAGCATGACTCGCTCACCGGAATTGTGAACCGTGCCTGCTTCGAGGAGCGGCTGAAGCTGGCGATCGCGGCCGCGCGGCGCGCCAAGCGGCCGCTGGGCATACTTTCGGTGGACCTCGACCGGTTCAAGTCGGTCAACGACACACTGGGACATGCGGCCGGCGACGCCCTGCTCCAGGGAGTCGCCCGCCGTATGCAGGCCTGTCTGCGGGAGACCGACGTGCTCGCCCGCTGGGGCGGAGACGAGTTCGCCGTCGGGCTGCTGGACCCCGGCTGCCGCACCGATGTGGAGACCGTGGCGCGGAAGCTTGCCGACAGCCTCCACCCGCCTTTCCAACTGGACGGACACCAGGTCTCGATCTCCGCGACTATCGGAGTCTCGGTGTACCCCGAGGACGGGCACGATCTTCAATCTCTGATGCGCACCGCCGACCGGGAGTTGTACAAGGGGAAGCAGGATGGTGGGGGCGGCCGCGCGCAAAGCGCCGCGGGCGCCCTCACGGGTCACCTTTCGCTCCGCAGGACTCCGAGCGGACTCAACCAGGCAGTGGAGAATGGGGAACTGGCGCTTCACTTCCAGCCCCAGTTCCACCTGGGGACCGGACAACTGGTGGCCGTGGAGGCCCTGCTGCGCTGGAACCACCCGGAGTTGGGCCTGCTGCCGCCATCCGAGTTTCTCCCGGCCGCGGAACAGAGCGGGCTGATCGTCCCCATCGGCCAATGGGTGGTGCGCGAGGCCTGCCGGCAGGTCCGGGAGTTCCCGAGCGCCGCCGGCCACCCCGCCATGCGGGTGGCGATCAACGTTTCCGGCATGCAGCTCTGCCAGACGGACTTCCTCGCCCAGCTCATGCGGTCCGTGGACGAGTTTGGGGTGCCGCCGGACGCTATCGAACTGGAGATATCCGAGAGTATGCTTCTGCGCGATCAGGGCGAGTTCGTACGCCGGATGGAGGCGCTCCGGGAACGGGGGGTGCGCATCGCCATCGATGACTTCGGGCCGGGATACGCGGCGCTAAGCAGCCTGGATCGATTGCCCGTGAACAACGTGAAGATCGATCCCTCCCTTGTGAAAGGCCTCACTGCCGGGGCCGGAGGCCGGTTCCTGATTGAGTCGATCGTCACGTTGGCAAGCAGCCTGAACATCGAGTCCACCGCCGAGGGCGTCGAGACGCTTCAGCAACTGAGCGCCCTGCAAGCGGCCGGTTGCCGGCGCGCCCAGGGATACCTGTTCGGGGCGCCGGTCGCCGGAGAGCAGTTTCGAGCCCATGCAGCGGCGCTCGCCACCGAGGGTTCGCTGCGCGGTTTTCTGGCACTGCCGCAGCCGCACGACAGGCCCGGCCGGCCGTCGCGGGACGCCCAGCCGGCGATCGAGCCGGCCCGCCACCCGGTGGCAAAGCCTGGAACGGGACTGACCGCGGTAGCATGACTGCCGCCGGGGATCTGCCGGGGGTCCCCGGAGGGGCCTGGATTTGTGCCGTGCGGCAGGGCGTGCCCCCCATGTGGGAAGCTACGGCCGGCGCCCTATATCGAACGATATAGTACTGATAAGACACAAGAAGTCTACCTTTGTACTATTGCCGGATCCTTCCCGTTTTCATAGACTTTTGCTTGGGCAGCCCTAGTGCGCCGGAGTGCGGGGCTCGGAGGGAGACAGCTTATGATGATTAGCAGAAGCTCCAACAAGGACGACGAGATAAACGGAAGCATGAGATACGGCAAGCTGGCTGAGTTGCTCAGCTTCGACCCTTCCACGCTGGCCGAAGACGGACTCCGGAAAGCGGACAGCGACGCTCCGCCGGCGACGGACTGTGCCGTGACGGAGATGGAGGAGGAGCCATTGCTCGCAACGCCGGCGCCTCCGATTCCGAGCTTGGAGCGAGTGGACAACCAGGTAGTCGCCGCGCCGCCGCCGAACGGCACTCCGGCCGTATCCGAACCGGTACAATCTTCCGTCACCGCCATCCACAGGGCGGCGGAACAGATGGCCGAGTCGTTGGTGGCGACCATCAAGGAGGCGGCCAGTGACGTCTACCGGCGCGCCGAACTCGACCGCTTGAAGCTCGAAGCCGCCCTGGAAAGCATCGAGCGGACTAAAGCGGACGTGGGCCGCGCCTGTGCGGAGCTTACCGTGCTGCACGAGGTGACGGAACTGATCTCCGAGACCGGCCAGCAGCAGGGAGCGAAGCTGGCAGCGCTGGATGAAAGGATCCTTCGAGCCGAGGACGCCACGAAGCAGGCGCAACAGAAGGCAGAGGAGATGCTGCGCGCGCAGGACACGGCCAGTGAGAGCCTGCGGGCTTCTCTGGAGAGAATGGCCGACCTTGAACGCCGCTTGGGCGCGGGCCTCGACCGGCTGGAAGCGGTCGAGCGCGCCATCCAGACCGTGACCGTCGAAGCCGAACAACACGCCGCGCTCTGGGCCAGGTTCATGGGCTCTCTCCGCACGCTCGACATGAGGACCGAGAAGCGGTTTCCGGTCAAGGAGCCGGTCCAGGTGGTGGTGGCCGGCGACCCGTCCACAAAAGTGACCGGCCACATCGCGAACGTCTCAGACAATGGTCTTGGCTTGATGCTTGACACCAGCCTTCCGGTTGGGAGCGCCCTCCAGATCGAGGTGGACGGAACCCGCCTGAGCGGCACCGTGCGGCACTCCCGCGCCTCCAAGGGAGGACACGCGGTGGGGGTGGCCCTGACCGAGCCGCTGCGGCTTCCGGTAGCCGGAGCGCACTAACGGGGCGCCCGGCGGGCTTGCCGCCCCGGCGCAAAGCACACATCGCCATGCCGGCCATCCACCCCCCAAGACCATGAATCCGGGGACGCGGGCAACGCGCATCCGGCTCGCCCCGAGACCGATCTCGGTCGTTGCCGGCGGCCTCTCCGTGGGCTTCTGGATCGCGGCGGGTTTCGCCGGGAGAGACGCGGGACTGCTGCTGGTCTATGTGGCCGGCGCCCTTTCCGCGCTCGCGCTTCTGACGCTGCTGCGCATCCCGCGCATGCCGGCGGAACAGGGCGCACCGGAGGCGGCGGACAGCGCGTCTCTCATTGCCGCCGCGCCGCTGTCCTGGCGGGACCCGCTTACCGGCCTGCCCGGCATGGCCAGCTTCGAAGACCACTTGAAGCGGGCCGTGGCCCGGGCCCGCCGCGACTTGCACCCGCTGGCGGTGCTCGCGATCGACGTCGACCATGCTGCAAAGGCAGCCTCCGATGAAGGCAGTACGACCGACGGCGAGACTCCGCGGAGGATCGCGCAGCGGATCGAGACGTGCCTCCGCTCCGGCGACATCGTGGCGCGCTCCCAGGACGGAAGCTTTCTGGTTGCCCTGCCCGAACTCAAGCAGAGGGAGGACGCCTTCCGCATCGCCTGGAAGCTGGCGCAGGCCATCGGTGAGATGTTCGAGGCCGAGGGCGAGGGCGGCACGGCCTCCGGCGTCGTGGGCGTCAGCCTGTTTCCCGACGACGGGCTGGAATCCGAGACCCTCCGCGAAAACGCCGCAAAGGCCATGCAGCGCGCCAGGGAGAAGGGCCGCGGCCCGGTCACCGGTTGCAGTCCGGAACTCGGGGAAATCGCCACGGACCGGATGGATCTGGAGCGGCGCCTGAAGAGCGCGCTGGATTCGGGCGAACTCGCGCTTTTCTATCAGCCGCAGTTCGACTTGAAAACCCGGAAACTCACCACCCTCGAGGCGCTCGTGCGCTGGAACCACCCGCAGCGGGGCTTGCTGCGGCCGGAGCACTTCCTGGGAATCGCCGAGGACTGCGGGCTGATTCTGCCGCTCGATGCGTGGGCGTTGTGTGCCGCGTGCCGGCAGATCCGGCTCATGCAGCGCGGCGGGGGGGTCCCGGCCAGAGTCGCAGTCAATATCTCGGAGGTCCGGTTTTTCCGCGACGATTTCGAGGAGACCGTGAAACAGGCCATCGCGGAGAACGAGATCGAGCCGGACTTCCTGGTGCTGGAACTCTCGGAGCGCTGGGTGATGAAGGACCTGAGCCGGTCGCGGCGCAAGGTCGAAAGGCTGCGGAGAATGGGCGTGCGGATCGCGATCGACAATTTCGGCGCGGGCGGCGCCTCGCTCGACCTCCTTCAGAGCATGCCCATCGACAGTCTGAAAATAGACCGCAGCTTCATACGGAACCTGGGAGTGTACCCCAGGAGCGCCCGGCTGGTAGGCTCGATCCTGAATCTGGCCCGCGACCTGGGAGTGCCCGCCGTGGCCGAGGGCGTGGAATCGATCCCGCAATTGAAAGCACTGCGGTCGCTGGGCTGCGACCTTGCTCAGGGATACCTGTTCGGAATGCCGCTGCCCCCCTCTTCTCTCAGCCGGTGGGTCTCCCCTGAAAACGCCTTCTGCGAGGTATTCAGGCGCGCCGTAATCCCTCTGGCCAGCAATCCGATCTGGGTGGCGCAGCCTGACGTTCGTCCGCTGACCGCCGGGGTCCGCCCCGCCAGTCAACTTCTGGACAATAGCATCTCGCTGGCCCCCTGACCGTTCGTCCTGGCCCCCTCCTGTCCACGGGAGGTAAAATGACCGGCATGAGAATCCTGCTCGTTCTGCTGGCCGCGGGCGTGGCATTCGCCCAGGCTGATTACGATCTTCTGCTTAAAGGCGGCCGCGTTATCGACGGACGAAACAACCTGAACGCCGTGCGCGACGTCGCCATTAAAGGTGACCGGATCGCCGCGGTGGCTGCCGACATTCCGTCTTCGCGGGCACAACGGACCGTCGACGTGACCGGACTGCTGGTGACGCCGGGCCTCATCGACATCCACGTCCACGTGTACGCCGGCACGGGAGAGCGGAACTCCTACGCCGGAGACAACAGCGTCTACCCCGACGGCTTCACGTTCCGCGCCGGCGTAACCACCGTGGCGGACGCGGGGGGAGCCGGGTGGCGCAACTTCGACGACTTCCGCGACCGGATCATCAACCGTTCGCTGACCCGTGTCCTGGCCTTCCTGAACATCGTCGGCAACGGCATGCGCGGCGGCAAATTGGAGCAGGACCTGAGCGACATGGAGGTCAAGCCCACCGCCGATACCGCCTTAAAACACAAGGGCCTGATCGTGGGGATCAAGTCGGCGCATTACGCGGGACGCGACTGGGCTCCCTTCGAGCGCGGGGAAGAAGCGGCTAGGATCGCCGGGGTGCCTTTCATGGTGGATTTCGGCAACAACTTCCCGGAACGTCCTCTGTACGATCTTCTCAACAAGGTCTACCGTCCGGGCGACATTTACACGCACATGTACTCCGGCCTGCGCGATGAGCAGGACGAGGCCACGGGGGGGCCGTCCCGCGCCATGATCGACGGCCGCAAGCGAGGTGTGATCTTTGACGTCGGCCACGGCGGCGGCAGTTTCTTCTGGAGGGTGGCGGTCCCCATGGTGAAAGCCGGCTTCATTCCCGACACCATCTCCACCGACCTGCACATCACCAGCATGAACAGCGGCATGAAGGACATGCTCAACGTCATGTCGAAGTTCCTCATCCTGGGCCTGCCGCTCGAGCAGGTCATCCTGCAATCCACCTGGAACCCGGCCAAGGCTATCCAGCACGAGGAACTCGGGCATCTTTCGGCCGGCTCCATCGCCGACGTGGCCGTCCTGCGGCTGGAGAAGGGCGACTTCGGCTTCACGGACGCCGGCAACGGACGCCTGCGCGGGAACCAGAAACTGACTTGCGAACTGACCATCAAGAGCGGCCGCGTGCAATGGGACTTGAACGGCCTGTCGCGCGACGACTGGGAGAAGCAGCCTCCGCCGCGCAAGAAGCGGTAGCGGATTACAGCGGGTTTTTGTCGTAGTCGAACGGATCGTTGACCAGGTGCAGTTCGGGCTCGCCCGCGCGCGTGAGGTAGATGGTCTTCAGGGGATGCCGCGGAAAATCGGAGAGCTTGCGCGGCACGGCCGCTCCATCCACCCACTCATAG
Organism: Bryobacterales bacterium; assembly: GCA_020851555.1. Lineage (GTDB taxonomy): Bacteria > Acidobacteriota > Terriglobia > Bryobacterales > Bryobacteraceae > DTKY01. Next base: position 136,044 of record JADZCM010000022.1, read on the forward strand.
ACCGGGACTTCCCAAGGGTTGAAGGTATCGCACAGGCCGCGCTCCTTGGCGATGCGGTAAAGGTGGACGTTGCCGGGTTCATGGCCTCCCAGGTATAGCCCGATAAGATCCAGCCGGAACTTGTCCTTGCTGAACATGACCAGGTTGGTCAGGTAATCGTCTCCGATTGCAAAACCGTTGCCGTCGCGCCCGTAGATGCCTTCGATCATCGCCAGGCCCGTCGTGAGGGTGCTGACGTTGTCGCAGGTCTTGTGGGCCCAGATTTCCTGCTCTATGGGGCCGATGCCGGCGGATTGGCCCCGGACGGCGGCGACCGTGTCGTAACGCACGTAACCCAGCTTCCTGTGGCGTTCGAAGAACTCGTTGACCACCCGCTCGACCCGCGGATGGATGTCCGGCTTCACGAAGTCCGCCACTTTGAGCACGGACCTCCAGCCGCCGCAGAAGTTGGTGAAAGGATGCGCCACCAGTCCCTGCTCGTTCTTGACCGCCAGTGTCAGGCACATGCTGTGCGCCTTCCATTTGGAGATGTTCAGGAGCCAGGTGTCCGGCTCGCCCACCGGGGCGTAGTGCGGAATGCGCGTGAACACCACGCCGTCCGGCACCTTGGCCCAGGTGATGCCGAAACCGTCCCTCAGGTGGCGCGGCCGCGGCTGCGACTCGCAGACCTCGACTCCCAGCCGCTCGTTGATGTCATTGAACCCCCGCAGATTCCAGGTGTCGTAGGTGGTGGACTCGATGAAATGGAATCTCTTGAGGCCGAGCTCCTGAAGCCCCGTGACAAGACCCTCGTAGAACTGCGGATCCGTACCCACTCCCCAGTTCTCCTCGGGCGGCCGTTTCGCGTCGTAGACGCCCGTTGCGTTGGGCTTCAGCACGATCCGGTGCGAGACCGGAACGCCGGGTTTGTCCATCGGCACGAAAATCTCGCGGGCCAGGGTTAAGCCCTCGCGCAGTTTGGCGGCGGAATCCATTTTCGCGGCCACCCGCGTGCGGCGGATGAACACCGCCTTCGGGTTGGCCTCGATGAACGGATGCACCCCGAAGTACGCCTGCGGCGCCCGGCCGGGCGCTGCTTGCAGCCGCCAGCCGGCGGCAGCGCCGGCTGCGAGAAAGCCTCTTCTGGTCAGAGACATGGTACACCTCAACTGAAGATCACGCTGGCCACGCGCTGAAGCTGGGGAATGGCGACTTCCGAGAGCGATCCGCGCCGCGCAATCCGCAACTGCGCCTGTTCCGCGCCGGGCTCCAGGAGAACGGCCCGGCTGAATACGCCCTGAATCTGCGCCAGCAAGGGCTGATTCATGGGCTGAGTGTAGTTGATCACGTGGAGCGCCGCTTTGCCGCGCAGGCCGCCTGACCGGGGGAACGCCGTCGAAAGCGCCACGCCCGCCCGGCTGTTCCACAGCCGGGCAGCCCGGCGTTTCTGCCCGACGATATCGATCAGGTCCAGCGCGAATTCGCCAGGATCGGTGACGGGCTCCTTATAAGCCACCAACTGCCCGCGGCCGAGGGAGAAGAACTCGCGGTCCGGCTCGCTGCGAGACGCTTTCAGTCCCGGCCGTTTCCACCACGCGCCGGGCTGATCCACCACGACGGCCGCTCCCGCTTCGGCGTGCGCCAGGATGCGCCGCTGGATCTCGCCTTGGGGCGTTTCGATTCCCGCGGCTGACAAGACCAGGCAGCGCGACACGTCGGGAGCCGGAGGGTCGGACGAAGACGCCAGCGCCGGCGATACGTTCTGCCGGAAGCACAGATTCGCGATCTCTCTGGAGCTGTCACTCTCGTCCACCAGCACCGTGACCGAGGAGAGAGCCGGCTGCCGGAACATCTCCGCGTGCGCCGAGAGCCACCGCGCCGTCTGCCCGAGTCTTCGCCAGGCCGTGAGCGCATCGCCGGCGCCCTTGAGGAGAGCCGCCCGGAAACGCGGCTCAAGCGCCATCAGGTAGTTGCCGCCCGCGGCCCAGGCTTCCGCGAGAGCCAGTTCCAGGGAATCGAACCGGAAAGGGCGGTCCGGGGCGACCCCGGCATCGGCGTCGGGCAAATAACCCAGCACCGGGGGGATTCCGGGGTGCAACGCGCGTAAGTACCTGACGAGGTAAGTATTCTGGTCGACCCACAGGCTGCGCGTGGCGCTCGCCACGGAAGGATCCGGAGTCCCCGTCCCCGGCCACAGCCCCGCTTTGACTACAACCGTATCCCCCGGCTTGGCCTTTCCCAGTTCCTGAAGATCGAGCGGCCGGATCTGGTCTTCGTGGACGGCGCGCAGACCCGCCTCCCGGCAGGCGGCCTCGAAGCCCTCGTGGGGGACGGTCATAACCGTAGAGACGCCCGCTTCCTTCAGCAACGGCACGTGAAGCGGATCCGGCTGGTCCCAGCGGATCGCCACTGCGTTCAGCAAATCGATCGGCATTTCAGGCGCGCCTCAGCCGAAGTGTTTCTTGGCTGTGAACCTGGCCGTGCCGTATTCGCCCAGATCGACCGTACCGGTGAGGACTCCGTTGGCGAAGGTCCCGTCAAAGCCATAGGGAATCGAGTTGCCTTCGTGCCGGTGAGAGCTTCTGAATCGAACCCGCGCCCCGTTGACCGTGCCGCGCAGATCCGCGGAGAGGAACTCTCCGTGGTGGGTCCCCGCGAGCCGCTCGCCCGTCTGCTCCAGGTAAAGCGTGTGGCGCGCCCGGCCCCGGTCGAATTCAAGGTCCGCGTCCCAGCGGCCGGAAACCTGCACCGAAGCGGCAGAGTCCTCGGCGGGCGCCGCCTTGGGCGGGTTGGAGAACACTTCCCGGATGCGGCGGGCCACAATGGCGTCTTCGCCCGGCATCATCATGTAGGGGTTGACGGAGAAGGAGGTCTCGCTCTGCGGACCAAACCCGTCCGAGCCGGTCAGCGTGATGCGCGGATCCCCCGCGTCCAGGGCGGCGACGAGTTGACCGCCCGTCAGCCCCACCTTGGAGGCGTTCCAGGATACCCGCAGCGTCGGTGTGTAATTGGAGGGCCCCCGCGGCTGCATGATCTCGCTTCGAACCGTGGGGAAGGACGCCACGCTCTGCCGGATGGTCTCCAGCCAGCTCTCCCATTCCTTCCATTCCGCCTGATGGTCGCGCTTGACCCAGGCTTCCACCGCCGCCAGCATGCCCATGGTCTCTTCCTTGCCGACCTTCATCGGGCGTCCGAAGGCGTGATGGGGCGAGCTGTTGATCCATGCCGCCTGGAGCAGGTCCTTGCGGCCCAGGAGCAGCCCGGCGCACTGGGGTCCGCGCAGGCACTTTCCGCCGCTGTAACCCACCATGTCAACCCCCTTGGTGAGATACACGTTCGGGATCGTCAGCCGTTCGGCTGCCGCATCCACCAGCACCGGAATGTTCCGGGCGTGGGCCGCGGCGACCATCTCCTCCAGCGTCATGGGATGCCGCGACAGGCTCTCGCCGAGGAGCGAGACCACGGCGGTGGCTGGGCTGAGCGCCTCCAGGAACTCCTCCCGCGTGCGCGGCGTCAGCATCTTCACGCCGAGCATGCGTATGGCGTGATCGTACTGGTTGCGCGACTGGCTCGGCATCACCACCTCGTTCTTGAGGCCGGTGAGGTCCGGCAGCCGGTTCATTTTCTCGGGATCGGCGCCCGCAATGCAGGCCGACGTGGCATGGGTCAGCGCCGCCGCGCACCCCGCCGTTACGATGCCCCACTCCGCCTGCGTGATCTGCGCCAGCCGCCGCCCCACGCCGTCGGCCAGTTCATCCAGATGAACGTAGTGGCGCGAGGCCTCGTCCATGGCCTTCTTCACTTCGGGGAGCGTAAGCGACCCGCTGATGATGGTGAAGGTCCCGCGGCAGTTGATCAGGGGCCGGACGCCAATGGCCTGGTAGAGGTTCCCGGCGGCCGCCGGCTGTGCCGCCCGAAACGGCAGCCGCCCGGCCAGAATCCCCAGAACGCCTGTTCCGGCGCGCCGGAATGTGTCGCGCCTGCTCAGAGAAGAGAACCAACGGTTCATGAGTACCCTCCCGCCGCCGGTGCGGTCAGGACACGCACCCACGGCTCCTGCCCCTACTGTACACCAGCCCCGGGGCTTACCGAGAGGGCAATCCCGGCTACAATCATGACTGATGGCACAGGCCCTGGGAGGGAAGACGGCGCTGGTCACCGGCGCGGGCAAAGGCGTGGGAAGAGGAATCGCCCTGGAGCTGGCGCGCCGCGGCTGCGACGTGGCCGTGAACGACCTGGTGGCGGCGGACGCCGAGTCCACCGCGGCCGAAATCGCCGGCATGGGGCGCGTGTCCCTGGCGGTCCGGGCGGATGTCGGCGTCGCGGCGGATGTGGACGCCATGTTCGCCAAGGTCCTGGCGGGGTTGCCCAGGCTCGATATTCTGGTGAACAACGCCGGGATTCAGACCTGGAAGCCGCTCCTGGAGGTGGAGGAGGAGGAATGGGACCGGGTGATCCGCGTCAACCTCAAGGGCTGCTTCCTCTGTACCCAGCGGGCCGCAAGGCATATGAAGGACCTGGGTTCCGGACGCATCATCAACATCGGTTCCGGCTCAAACAAAGTCGCCTTCCCGAAGCTTGTGGCGTACACCGCCAGCAAGGGCGCCATCGAGATGTTCACCAAGGTGGCTGCTCTGGAACTGGCTTCATCCGGAATCACGGTGAATTGCGTCGCCCCGGGCGCGGTGTTGGTGGAGCGGACCAAGCAGGAGCTGCCTGACTACGCCGGCACTTTTTCGCGTCTCACGCCGCTGGGACGGGTGGGCGTACCGGCGGATATCGGCCGGGCGGTGGCCTTTCTGGCAAGCGATGAGGCGGAGTTCATTACCGGCCAGACCGTTTGGGTGGATGGGGGACTGTTCACCCGTCCTGCCTGGTCAGCGGAGTAAGGCGACGGAGGGGTCTATGAGCGAAACCAGCAATGTAACTCGAAGAAGCCTGTTGTCGAGCGGCGCGGTTCTGACGGCGGCGCCCGCCATCCTGGCGCAGCGAAACGCGAACGACCGCATGGGCGTCGCGGTGGTGGGGGTCGGCACGCGCGGCATTTATCTGCTCGAGCGGGCACAGGCGGCGCCCAATACCGAGATCCGGGTGATCTCGGACCTGTACGACAACAACATCGAGCGCGCCCAGAGCGCGTGCCAGAACCGCCAGGTCCAGATCATCAAGGACTGGGAGAAAGCGGTCTCTTCGCCCGACGTCGACGCGGTTTTCATCGCTACGCCGGACTTCTGGCACGCGCCGATGGCCATTCGCGCCGCTGAAAACAAGAAGCACGTCTACGTGGAGAAGGCGTTGTGCCGGACGCTGCCCGAGGCCAAAGCCATTCGCAAAGCCGTGCGGGACAACAAGGTGGTGCTTCAACTCGGCCACCACCAGAACAGCGATCCTTACTTCATCAAAGCCCGGGAGATCTATCAGTCGGGACAGCTCGGCAAGGTGACGCTGGCGCGCACCTATATCGACCGCACGAATGCCTGGCCCGAGTGGCAGTTTTACACCGCCTACGATATTCAGCAGCTTCCAAAGAATGCCTCGCCGCAGACCATCGACTGGGAGCGCTGGATAGCCAACGCCCCGAAGATACCGTTCAACGCCGAGCGGTTCTTCCGCTGGCGCTGCTGGTGGGAGTACGGCACGGGCATCGCGGGGGATCTGCTGAGCCACCAGTGGGACGGCATCAACATGATTCTGGGGATGGGGATCCCCGAGGCCGTCCAGACGATGGGCGGCCTCTATTTCTGGAAAGAGGACCGCGAGGTCCCCGACCAGTGGCACACCTTTTTCGAGTACCCCAAAAAGGACCTCAACCTCACCTTCGCCTGCACCTTCCACAACCGGCACCACGGCACGAATACCTACATCTTCGGCCGCGAGGCCACGCTCGAAGTGGAGACGGCATGGTGCCGGCTCTACGGCGGCGAGTGGAAGCCCGAGTACGCCAAGAAACTGGCCGATGCGCGCACCGAGGCAAAGGCCGCGGGCCGGCCGCCGGGAGACGCCGTGGTGCCGCCGGACTATTCGATGAAGCGTGGGGAAGTCCAGGTGACGGACCACATGCGCGACTTCATCGACTGCATTCGCTCCGGCCAGACTCCGCGGTGCGGCATGGACCGCGCCTGGGAGGAAGCCGTGACCGTGGTGATGTCGGTCGAATCCTACTTCCGGGAGCGCAAGGTGAAGTGGGATCCGGTCAACGAGCAGGTCGTCTGACCGGCGGGAGCGGCCTCCCGGTCCGCCGGGCGGCTCACTTCGGCCGCGCCACGCTGAGCTTGCCGTCGCCGCCGCCGGAGGGCTTGACGCTGCCGGTGAGACGGCCGTTCTCCTGGACGCACGCGACCACATAGACCTGGTCGGCGGTGACTTCAAACGACAGGCGGTTCCCCGACAGCTTTCCGTTCTGGACCGGGTAGACGTCGCCGCCGGCGGCGATGGATCCGGTAACGGCATCGCCCTTCTGCTCCAGGGTCAGCGTCACCTGGAACACACCGGCCGGAATCTCGACGGTGCCGGCCCACTGGCCCGCGAAGTCGGCCGCGCCGAGCGCAACCGCCGCCAGCAGACAAAGTATGAAGGTCCTCATTCCCGGTTCTCCTGATAAGATGGAGTATAGCGCACGGCTGTCGTTATGAGCCTCAGAGCGGAGCGCGCTGACCTTGATGATGATGCCTCGCCCAAACCGCAGGGACTTCGAGGATCTGGAAGCCAGCCAGATCTACTGCCCCGCCTGCCGGCGCGCGATGCCGGTCCGCAAGCGGCTGCTGCTGGTGCTGCTGGATCGTGAGACCTACGACTACGTGTGCGCCGGCTGCGGCGCCCCGGTCGGCAAGAAAGAAGAACCCCTCTCGCGTCCTGCGGCGAGGCCGCGGTAACCTGGATTCCTGGACTGTATTCAGAGGAGGCAGACAGTGTTCAAGGTGGATGAGATCGGGCCGGACGTGTATCGTCTCTCGGCCTATGTTTCCAGAATCGACTTGCAGTTCAACCACTTTTTGATCAAGGATGACGAGCCGCTGCTGTGCCACGCCGGACTCAACCGCTTCTTTCCGGAACTGTGGGAGGCGGTCGCCAGAGTGACGGAGCCTTCGGGCCTGCGCTGGGTCGCCTTCAGTCACTTCGAGTCGGATGAATGCGGCGCACTGAATCACTGGCTGGAGATTGCGCCCGGCGCCCGGCCGGTTTGCGGCATGCTCGGCGCGCAGGTCAGCGTCAACGATTTCGCCATCCGGGAAGCGCGCGGGCTTATGGACGGCGAGGTTCTGGCGACGGGAAAGCGGCGTTACCGTTTCTGTTCGACGCCGCACGTTCCGCACGGCTGGGACGCTGGAATGCTGTTTGAGGAGAGCAGCCGGACGCTATTCTGTTCCGACCTCTGCCACCACATGGGGGACGTGGAGCCCTTGACCTCCCAGGATGTGGTGGGGCGATCGGTGAAAGCCATGGAGGCGATGCAGGCGGGTCCCCTCGCCGGCTACCTGCCGTACACTTCCAGGACGCAGTCGATCATGGACAAGCTGGCAGCGCTGGCGCCGCACACGCTCGCCGTCATGCACGGCTCCAGCTTCACCGGAGACGGGGCAAAGGCTCTCCAGGAGCTGGCCGGCGCGTACAAGACAATATTCGGCTGACGGTACGGGCGGGCCGGAAGATCGCTGTACGCCGCCGGCCGTGTCTCACCGCGTTTCCGGCGAACCGGCCGCGCCGAGGCTGGCCGGGTCATATGTCATCTCCGCGGAACCGACCTTGGCCACCATGACCTTCCGGGCGCCGGCGGCATAGGGCACGCCTACGATCTTCCCGCTCAACACGCCCTCGGCGACTGCCAGTTGATCATCCACGTACTGCTTGTCCAGCGGTTTGCCGTTGACCGGCGGCTTGCCCCTGGCGCCCATGGAGATCTGGTAGAAATGCCCGGGCAGGATGGCCGGGTTGTCCAGCGGCTTGAGTACGGCCTGCAAGTGGCGCACGCTCTCGGCGTAGCGTGCGATGGAGCCGAAATGCGCCCACACCAGGCCGGAACCGATGGCGTCGCTGGTCAGGACCATGTTGTTTTCCGTGTCCAGGAATCCCAGCGAGCCGGGCGTGTGTCCGGCAAGATCGATAGCCTTGATCGTGCGGCCGCCTAAGGCGATCTCGCCCACCGCCGTGCCGGAACCGTGTTCGGAAGGGCCGCCGCCCTCCTTGATGGGAACGTAGTTCGGCCCCGCGTTCCGCGGCCAGTCGAGGTCCGGAAAGTAGATCGTCCGGTCGTTCATCTGGCTGTTCTTGCCGGTGTGGTCGCCGTGGCCGTGGGAGATCGCCACGACGAAGTCAAGCGGGTTGCTTTTCACGCTGCCGTCGTTGTTGTGGCCCAGCAGGTGGCGCACGACGGTCTTCAGATCGTTCTTGCCCATCTCCTCCGGCGTGTTCTGGGCCGTGTCCACCAGGAGCGCGCGTTCGGAACCCTCCAGCAGGTACATGGTCGAGCCCTGCGCCGTATTGCCCTGCGGAAGGTAGTTCTCGATGCGCCAGGTTCTCTGGCCCCGCGCGTTGGTGGCCATCAGGTAGGCCGTGTAGGCTCCCCAGGGATTGGGGCTGGCGAAGCCGGTGCCGACTGCCATCCCCTGCTCGTTCTTGTGCTCCGGCAGGAAGCCGGGAACCAGCCGGTAGTATTCGATCGCGGGAGGCGCCTGCGCCATCAAGCAGACGCCCGCGAGCCACGCGGCAGTGCAGACAAATAACAGGCGGCGCATCATTGTACCCGGATGGGCTTGCCCTTGGCGCTGGGGAACTTCACGCCGAGCAGGTTGGCGATGGTTGGCGCGATGTCGATGACGGAAATACGGCCGGGGTCAACGCCGGCGCGGACGCCGCGCCCGGCAGCGATGAAAATGACATCCATTTGGGCGTCGGTGGCCAGGTAGCCGTGGGCGCCGGCCCGCTGCGGCGGCGCGGCGGTTACGGGCCCCCCCGTGGCGCCGGAGAAGGCATAGCCGTCCTTGGCCACGAGCAGGAGCTGGTACATTTGCGGATCCTGGTCCGGCTGGGCCAAACCCAGGGCGGAGAAGCCGCCGGGCGCGATGATGCGCTCGATTCCTTCGACGCCTTCCAAAGTCTGAATGGTCTTCGGAACCAGTTCCGCGGCCTGCGACTGGTCCAGGTAGACATAGGCGGAACCGCCCTCCGGCAGCACGTACACCTTGTCGCCGAGACCCGCCGCGGCCAGGGCGACGGCAGGACGGACCTGTTTCGTGTAGCCTTTGAAGCCGTGATCGGAAACCACAATCAGGGTGGTGCGGTCGCTCATACCCGCGTCCCGGATTGCCGCTGCCACTCGCGCGACACAGCCATCCAGAAAGGCGGTGGCGGCGGTGGCGGGAAGGCCGGCGGGTCCGGACCCGTGGGAAACCGAGTCGAGGGTCAGCAGGTGCAGCAGCAGCAGGTTCGGTTTGTGCTCGTGAATCAGATAGACCGCGGCGGTGGTCCAGATCTGGTCACGAAACGCGATGTTCGCCTTGGAGAAGCTCTCGACGTCAGCGGCGGTGATGACCCCTTTGGCGATCATCTCGCGCTCCACGGGCCCCGCCGGCGACGCCCATTCGCTGAACGGGTATGTGATGGTGGGGGCGTTGTTGATGGCCACCCAGTCGATTTGCGCGGTGGTAAGCCCGGCCCGGAAAACCGCGTCGTAGACGGTGGGAGCGTGCACCATCTTCTCCTTATCGAGCATCGGATCAACCTTGACGGGCGGCCAGCTTCCGGTCTTCAGAATGGTCCCGTTCGCCAGCAGGCCGTGTTCGCCGGCTAAGACGCCGGTAACCATGCTGGTGTGGACGGGCCAGGTCACCGTGGGATTGATGCTGGTCATGCGCGCATAGACGCCTTCCTTCATCAAGCGGCGCAGCGTGGGGATGGGAAGCCGCGGGTCGTCCAGAGCATAGGCGGGAAGGCCGTCGAGGCTGATGACCACGACCATATGGTCCTTGGCAGGCGTTTGCGCAAAGACGAGAACAGACAGAGCAAAGACCGCTATCAGTTTGAGCGCCAGTTTCATGACAGGCACAATTCTACAACAGTACGCCGTCCGGCTTGCCCGGAAGGTGGCGGCGGAGGCCATCGGGCGCCGACCAGGGGTCCGCCCTGCCGTAGGGCGGGCGCCCTCGCCCGCGTCCGGCCCCCTGGCCGGACACCTGCTTACGGACGGATTACGGACTGACACCCTTGGAACCGGCCTCGGGAAGCAGGGGCCGGCGTGTTCACTATAATGAGGCTGAAGGAGCGAAGTCCGGCCGGCGCGGCTGCGGCCGGCGGCGCGCCCGGGTGGCGAAATCGGCAGACGCAAAGGACTTAAAATCCTTTGGTGGGCAACCACCGTGTGGGTTCGACCCCCACCCCGGGCACCAATCAATTCAACAAGTTAGATGGACTTCTGAGGTACGTCAGACGACCCTCTGCGGAGCGGCCTGTGTCACTATAGTGCCACTCGCAGCGTCGGCCTTCTTCTTTGCCGTCCCCTGGTGGTACTCGTGCAGTCGCTGTGCTGTGTCCTTCAGGTCCGCCCCGCTGACGATGTTGTAGCGGTCGACGACCGAGCGGGTCTTGTGCCCGCTGATGCGCATGGCGACTACTTCTGGCACTCCGGCACGGATCAGGTTCCTCACCCCGGTCCTGCGCAGGTCGTGAAACAGCTTAGCCGGCTTCCCAGTCTCTTCGTCACCCCGCCACACCCCAGCCTTGAAGCACGCGGTAGCCCAGGAGTCCTTGAAGTCGAGAATCCGCTGACCCTCACGGAAGAAGACCCACGGGCAATCGGGGTACTTCTCGTCTCGGATCGCCCGCTGCATGGCGAGAACCTCGTAGAGTTCCGGTAGCAGTGCAATCACCCGGCCTTCGTCGTTCTTCGTCTCGCCGGGCTGAAGTACGACCGCCTGCTCGATCAGGTCCACCTGCGCCCACCGTAACATGAGGATCTCGCCTCTGCGGCAGTCGGTATGGTATGCGAACGTCACCACCGGCCTGACCTCTGGCGGCAGTTCCTTCAAGATCGCCTCGTAGTGCTCATGCTCGAAGAACCCTTTGCGGACGTTGTTCTCCTGGAGCGCAGGGATGTGCGGAACTCTCTGGGCCTTAGGCGGCGTGGCCTCCGCCCCCAAGTTCAGCGCACGCCGCAGCAAGGCAAGCTCCCGGTTGATGGTCGCATTCTTCGCTCCCGCTGTCTGCCGCATGTCGATGAAGGCTCGAACGTGATCCGTGGTGAGGCTCGACGCCTTCAGCTTGCCGAAGAAGGGCCGTACCCGTAGGTTGACCTTCCCCTCGCACCACTCGACGCCCTTGGCGTTGACGCGGTAGTCCGGAATCAGGTCGTCCAGCAGGTCGCCGATGGTCGCGCCGCGCAGAACGGCCCGCGTGCCCATCAGCCTGCGCAATCGTTCCTGTTCATAGGCCCAGTCTTGCGCGTCCTGCTTCGTGCCGACGATGGTCTGGTTCTTGGTGATCTGCTTTCCCGTCTCCGGGTCGTAGCCCATGAAGACGCGGACTATCCACTTCTTCCTGCCCCGTGCATAGATCCGTGCCATTTCAGCCTTCCTTCCGGGTCCGACGAGGCAGGGAAACCACGTCCCAGTTCCGGGCCTCGAACGCGAGGTGGACGTGCTTCACCGCAGGGTCCGACGCGTAGGCGTCGCGGTCCTTCTGGGTCATCTTCCAGTCGTCGACCTTCCTGTCGATCCGCCTGCGGTACTTCCAGTCGTAGTTCTCCAGGCTGGTGAGGTAGAGGTCTGCCTCGCCTGCGGTCTCGACGTAGACTGCGATCCATGGCCTGCACGCGAAGGCCGCGCAGGCGGCCATGGTAGCTCTCCGATCGTCCTTGCCGCGGCGGTAGTCGAAGAGGTTGACCGACGAGTTCTCTTGGCCGCGCCTCCTGGTGCGAGCCTTCACGGTGATGCCGAGGCGGTCGCCGGTCGCCGGGTTGAAGGCCACGACGTCGATGCCCGTGTGGTCTACGACAGCCACCTCGAAGCCAGAGCGGGAGAGCCAGTTCGAGACGACGCGCTCGCCGAAGTCTCCGATGATCTTTTGGTGCCGCGTGCTCTTGCGGATCTGAAGTTCATCCGGCATGTCGGCCTGCCTTCTGCTCCGCCCACCGAGCCTGCGCCGCCAGGCGCGCGATCGCCGTTCGCTGCGTGGCCGTGAGCGCCTTCTTCCGCGCCAGGCCGCCGCGCCTTCCAAGCCGGACCGCCGCCGGGTCCTTCCTGCGTTTCGTGCTCATGGATCCATCTTATGCTTAGCGGTACGCATTGTCCAGCCCCAAAAGGCTCGATTTCGCCAAAAGCCCCGTCTGACGCTGCGAAGATGGGCCTTGGCAGCCTCACCACGGCGTTCGTGCCGGTCGGCAGGTAGTCCAGCATCCCCCCGGCGAGGCTCTGGGCCTTCGTTTCCGCTGCGGGCTTCCAAAGGCGGGGGCCCAAGCTGGAAAGTGAGGTAACTAGCCTGGGCCCTCCGCTCAACATCAGCAGGCGCTTCGGATAAAGGGGCCGAGGACGAAACCAGGGTAGCAGCAGGAAGCCGCGTCGGGAGCCCATCTTTCGGCTACTCAAGCTGGTCTTTCGGGTAGCAGCCCTTCGCGCCCTCCACGCAGCCGGGCAAGCGCAACTTCCTTCCGCCGCCGGGCTTCACTCGCGCTGACGTTTCTACTTCGAGAGAGTGTCAACGCCGGTTGAATAATCCCCATATCGCCGGTTGAAAATTCCCCACCCATAGCCTCTTCACTTCTTTCGTTTTGGGCTAACGGAAGGAGGCCGTAGGCCGACTGGAGTTAGCCCAAAACGAG
>JADZCM010000023.1 GCA_020851555.1 Bryobacterales bacterium
GGCTACCCAGCGGCGACGGACGTCTTCATCACCGGTGAACAGCAAGCGGGAAAGCTCATGAACATGCTCGCTGGCGTGATAGAAGTCCACAATCAGAATGGCTCCCGGGAATTGTTCCGCCGCGAGGTTCCAACTCCAGATGGCGCCATCGCCTAGGACGACTTTGAGCCGCGCGCGCGACCAGCCCCGCTGGAACGCTTCGCGATCGATGCGGCGCCCAAACTCCTCTGCTGTCTCGATCGCCCCGGTGTAGGTGGTCGAGCCCTCATCTCGAACAGGGTGATTCTGGGCGTCTACGCCAACCGACGTGAAGACACAGCCGAGTTTCACCTCGCGAGTGCGCGAGGGTTGGCCTTCCACTTTGCCCGTTCGGCCTTCGGTCTCTCTCCGCACGACCGGAACGCCCGTGCCGTCGATCTCTACATACATGACGGGGATGGGCGAGCCGGTCGGGATGGGCAACTCCAGTTGGACGCTGCGTTGGGTTTCCAGCTGCTGAAGCCGCATGATTTCCGCGCCGATCCTCTGAGCCTGCCGCTCGACCGGCTTGGTGGAGACGTGCAATCCCGCCACCAATCCCAACTGCTCGCGGCCGGCATCGAACGCCGTCTCGCTGCCCACCACCGCCATCATGCGCCGCACCCCTGGGGAGAACTCTTCCCCCGCGACTCCCAGCGCCGCGTCGGCGGGATTGGGGGCGTGGTGACAATGGCCGCACACGTAGTAGGGACGTTCATACTCCACGCGCCCCACCACCGTCAGCATGGGTTTGCGCCGCTGTTCCTTGTAACGCGCGCTATGCCCACAGCAGCAGACCATCGAAGCTTGTTCGGGAGGTTCGACCTGAGCAGATACGATAAGGCGCCCGCGCCGGCTCGATGCATGCTTTCGCGCACGAATGTCTCGCTGGCCTCCAGATCCAGACGGCCGGTTTTGCGCCGGTGAGCAAAGATCTTCTGGACCAGGCGTTCTACTTCGCGAGCCGTCTCCTGCTGGATGGCTTCGAGCGTTTTGTTTCCAGTTGGGACAGCCGGTCCGGTTTCGATGGACGGAGGTGGCAGATCTCCGCGTTGACCCCGAGGAACTCTTTGTTCAGCGCCTGGTACTTGCGGAACTCTTCGATTTCCCGCTTGGCTTTGTTGACGGCTGGAGCATCCGGCAAGGACTCGGTGCGGGTCCTGCCGCGCTGTTTATAGGTGAGCCGGAGGTGGGGGCCGTGGCCGGGTTGGTTGGGCTTGTGGCAGCGGCAGTTGGGCTTGCCGCAGCGGCCAGTGGTGGAAGTGATGGAACCGCGCCGCAGATCCCCAAGGGCGGCGATCTGCTGAGTGATCTGGGCGCGTTGCGCTTCGAGCGATTCCAAGGAGCGGGGCATCATCATGGTTAGGACCTCCGCGTGCCGCTTGCGGTCCCGCGCCGCGGCCTGTTATAGTGATGAATTGCGCCGCCTGTCCGGGGCGCTATTGGGAGGCCGGTGGCCGCATAGTAGCGGCGGGCCGGCCGTTAGGACCAATCCTCACCATGGCAAGAAAAACCGGGAAAAAGTACGCCGCCGCGGCGAAGCAGGTTGACGCCCGCCCCTATCCACTGGAAGAAGCCCTTCCCTTGGTGCAGAAGATCAAGTTCGCCAAGTTTGACGAGACGGTCGAGGTGCACATGCGCCTCGGGGTGGACCCGAAGCACGCCGACCAGATGGTCCGCGGCACGGTGGTCCTGCCGAACGGTCTCGGCAAGTCGAAGAAGGTGCTGGTGATCACGTCCGGCGACAAGATGAAGGAAGCCGAAGAGGCCGGCGCGGATTTCATCGGCGGCGAAGACATGGTCCACAAGATCCAGGCGGAAGGCTGGATGGACTTCGACGCCGTCATCGCCAGCCCCGACATGATGCGTTCGGTCGGCAAGCTCGGCAAGATCCTGGGGCCGCGCGGCCTGATGCCCAACCCGAAGACAGGGACGGTGACGCCGGAAGTCGGCAAGGCCGTAAAGGAAGTAAAAGCCGGCAAAGTGGAGTTCCGGGTGGACAAGACCGGCGTCATTCACGCGCCGGTGGGGAAGGTGGGATTCGCGTCCGGCAAGCTCATCGAGAACGCGCAAAGCCTGATCGGCGCCGTTCTGCGGGCTAAGCCCCCGGCGGCGAAAGGCAAGTACGTGCGCAGCGCCACGGTGTGCTCCACCATGGGGCCTGGGGTGGCGCTGGACGTAACCAGGTACAACCTGAAGCAGGCCTAGCGGCGGGGCGGACAGACCGGCGCGGAGGAACGAATCATGAAGAAGAGAGCGGACAAGCGGAAAGACGGCGACCGGCTGCGGGAGCGCATCGGGCAGGACCCCAGCATCTTCGCGGGGACCTTCGACAAGTTGAACGTCGCGCAGGACTTCGAGCTGCGAAAGACGGTGCGGCAGGCGGGCGGCAGCTACCAGGTGGTGAAGAACAACGTGGCCGCGAAGGCCTCCGAGGGCACCCCGGCGTCCGGCTTGCTGGGTGACCTGAAGGGGACCACGTCGCTGGCGAGCACGACGGGCGACCCGGTGGCGCTGGCGAAGGCGCTGACCGCCTATGCGAAGGCCAATCCGGCGTACACGTTCAAGGCCGGCCTGGTGGAAGGCCGGGTCATCAGTATTCAGGATTTCCAGGATCTGGCGAACATGCCTCCGAAGGAGGAGATCTTCGCCAAGCTGCTGTACCTGATCAACGCGCCGGCCCAACGGCTGGTGACGGCCCTCAA
>JADZCM010000024.1 GCA_020851555.1 Bryobacterales bacterium
CCCCCCCCCCCCCCCCCCCGCCCGGTGGTTAGAAGTTGTACTTCAGGCCGAACTGCAACTGCCGCATGGTGCCGGTGCTGCGGATGCGGCCGAAGCCGACCTCCGGCGCGGCTGCGTTCCGGCCCCAACTCGAACCCGGCGCACCCCAGTTCGGGTGGTTCGGGAAATTGAAGGCTTCAAACCGGAACTGCAAGTTCTGGCCTTCGAAGGTCGGGAAGTTCTTCAACACCGAGAAGTCCCAGTTGAACCTGGAGGGACCAATCAGGCGGTTGCGAGCGATGTTCCCGAACGTGCCTGGCGCCGTGTAGTACCACGCCGTCACGTCGTACCACATGTTCGTGGTGCGCTGGCTCTTGGGCAGGTAGGGGTTCTTGCCGTTGGTGTTGCCGCGGGGATCTCCCCAGGCGCCCGTTCCCGGGGCGTCGTAGCCCGCGGCGGTGTTGATCACGCTGCCGCTCTGGATGGTCATGATGGTTCCCACTTGCCAGCCGCCCGCGATCTGGTTGACGATCCCGCCCTGATTGAGCAACGGCTGACCCTTACCGAAGGGGAGCGGGATTAGAGTCGAAGCCACCAGCCGGTGGGGGATGTTGTACGCCGAGAAGCCGTACTCGCAGTCCAGGCAGCGGTTGTCCTGCGGGATGATGTCGCCGCTGGTTCCGCGAATGGCGCTGGAGTTGTCCATGGCCTTCGACCAGGTGTAGCTGAGGTTCAGCGAAAGCCCGGATTGCAGCCGGTAGGTATACTTCGTGCCGAGCCCGCCGTAGTTGCCGTAGCCTCCGCCCACCACAACCTGTGCGAACCCATACTCAGGATAGGGCCGGCGATTGAGTATGTTGGCGGTACCGGGCAGCGGCGCATTCCGGTTCTGCAACATCTGGACTTTGCGATGCTGGGCGCCGTTGTAGCCCACCTCCAGCGAGGAATTCTTGCTGAGGGTCCTTTGGATGTTCAACAGGTACATCATCGAGTAGGTGGTCCCGATCTCCGGCACCACGCCCCAGATCGACGGGGATCCAATCTTGACCGGAAGCTGGGAAACATCCAGGAAGTTGTACCAGGTGGTGTTGGGTTGTTCGCCCGCCGAACTGGCGACCCGGTCCAGCTTGCCGCTGCCGCCGCGGTTCATGTCGAACCTGGAGTTGCCGCTCTCGGCCGAATAGAAGATGCCGAAACCGGTGCGGAAGGACCAGTCCTCGTTTGGGCTATAAGCGATGCCGAGCCTCGGCGCCCAGTTGTTGAAGTCGTTGTAGACCAGCCGCTTGCCGAACAGCTTCGAGTCGCGCGCATATTGAATGGGAACCGCGCTACCCATGCCGAGAGACCTCAGGTCCGTCAGAAAACGGAACGGCCAGTCTTGATAGAAATCGCCGTCGCCGACCCGCACGGCCGTCGGGTGGGAGGCCATGTTCGGATCGTTCGGTATGTTCGACAGGATCGGATGGATCGAATTGATGGCGGTCTGCCCCTTGTCGTAGTAGGGCTGGAAGAACTCCCAGCGCAGACCGACGTTCACGGTCAGCTTGGGCGACACGCGGAATACGTCGTCGATGTAGGCCGCATAATTGTTGGCGCGGTACTTGGCTTGCGCCAACGCCACGGCCGTCTCCGCGCGCGAGAGGGTGCCCAGCATGAAGTCGGCGAAGCCGTCTCCCGTGTAGCGGCCGTCGTGAGCGAACCGGCCCCGGGGGAACTCGTTGCCGATCTGGTCGTAGATGTCGTAGCGGTACTCCCCGCCGAAGCGCAGCGAGTGCTTGCCGTGAATCCACGAGAAATTGTCCGTGGCCTGGTAGATCTTGTCATCGATGACGAACGGGCCGTTCACGTTGTTGCCGAATCCGCTGTAAGGCGACTGTAGCGTGATCGTGGGGATGCCCCAACTGGAAGGCGGTTCGGTCCCCATCGGCAGGCCGAGTTCCTTCACCACGTTGCGGACTCCGCCCAGCTCGTTGCCCATCTCGTTGTACATCACGCTGACACCGAAGCGAGCTTCGTTCACCTTGGTCGCGGAGATGACCCTGGTATTGGAAGCCATGTACTGCTTGGCCCGGCTGATGAGCGTCTGGCCGCTCAGCGGCAGTCCCTCGGTCAACTGGGACTCGTCATTCCAACTGTAGCGCCCAAACCACTGGGAGCCGGTGCTCTCGTTGAAGTCGACCCGCGTGGTCAACTGGTCCTTATCGGTCGCATTCCTGGTCGACCGCATGTAGTTGCGGTCGATCTTGGCCGTGGCCAGATTGGGCTCGGGATAGAACTCCAGCAACTTCAGCGCCGTCTTGTCGAACATGGACGACGGAAGTTGCTTGCCCGGGAAAGGCTGCAAGGTGAACGGATTCTTTATGGTTGCGATGGGCGAAAGCGAAAAATCGCCGTTGCGCATCACCGGGGGCGGCATGGTCCAGTAGCCGGTACCGCTCACGCGCTCCTTGAACCCCTCGAAGTTGAACATGCCGAACAGTTTGTCGCGGATGAGGCGCCCGCCGATCGTCCCGCCGTACTGATTCCAGCGGAAGGGCGGATTGGCCGGGAACGTCCCGTCGAAGTCGTAAGGCTTGGCGTCGAGCGCGCTGTTGCGGTGGAACCAGTAGGCCGTGCCGTGGAATTCGTTAGTCCCCGGCTTGGTCGAAACGTTGATCTGGGTGGCGGACCGCCCGAACTCGGCCGGGTAGATGCCGCTCTGAACTTTGAATTCCTGAAGGGCGTCCACGCTTGGCATCACAATGTAGAGATTGAAATTGATGTCCGTGTTGGCGATTCCGTCCAGCGTGTAGTTGTTCCAGACGCCGCGCATGCCCGAAACGGCTATGTTCTGGTTGGATCGAGTGCCGCCCTGCCGGCCGCCGGCCTGTCCCGGGGTTCCGAAACCAGTCGCCACGTTTGGGCTCAAGGCGACCAATTGCAGGTAGTTCCGTCCGTTGAGCGGCAACTCCACGATGCGCCGCTCTTCGATGACCGAACCCACCGTGGCGTTGTCCGTGGTCAGAAGCGCCGCCGAGGCGCTGACCTCAATCGACTCGGAGGTTTGACCCACCTGGAGCGAGACGTCCACTCGAGCCGTCTGCTGAACCTGAAGCTCGAGTCTGCTGGTCGCCGTCCGGAAGCCCGCGGTTTCCACTCTCACTTCGTATGGGCCCGGCACGAGCGCAGGAAAGGCATAAATACCTTCGGTGTTGGTGGTCGTGTTGCGCACGGCGTTGGTCGACGTGTTCACCACGGTCACATTGGCATTGGGCACGACCGCGCCGGAGGGGTCACGAACCGCCCCCGTGATCGTCCCAAAGGTCTGCCCGAGCAGCGATGCGCTGAGGAGCAGGCAGAGGCCTATCAGCAACAAGGCCTTTCGCATATTCATTTCCCCCTTGCTTTTACGAGACACTATTGCAACTAAGAGAATATTATAACCCGTTCACCACCGGCGTCAAGCGAAGGCCCGAGGGTGAAAAGGGGCTCAGACCGGGAGGTTACCCGTCCAGTTCGATTTCCTGGTGCTGCATGCCGCCGTACGGGTATACCGCCACCCGCACGCTGGCGCCGGGATGCCGTTCTTTGAGGATGCTGATCACGTCCTCCCAGCGGCTGGCGAACTGAGTGCCCGGAGCGTAGTTGTTCATGAGACGCCGGCTCATGTACTGCGAGTACACCACCAGCCCCGCCTTCGCCGGCATCCGGCGGTTCACGCGCTGCGCCATCTGCTGGTAGTAGCTCATGCCGCTCCGGCTGGCGGTGCGGTTGTTCAGGAAGTGAATCGGATCCAGCGTCAGCGGATGCTGCACGATGAGCACTCCGGTGCCGCCCTCCTTCACCGACAGGCCGATCCAGCGCTGCGCGTGGAAAGCCTGCGCGTTCTGCGGGTATGCGTTCGAGATGACGATGTCGGCGTCCTTCGCCGTCGGCGTGCAGTACGTCTTGGCCGCCACCCGCACGATGTTGTGGTGTGCCTCCACGATGTCCCCCGAGCGCACCTGAATGGGCCGCAGCTTGTGGTCGTACATCAACTGCACGCTGAAGTCCACTTTGGCCATGCGGGCGGCCTCGATGATGTCCAGCCGCATCTCGTTCTTAAAGATGCGCACCGGGCCCGAAGTCTTGGTCTGCCGCAGAATCACGTTGTGGTTGTGCTCCACCGTCTCGATGTGCGACACGCCCGGCAGCACGGCCTTGGCCCCGCCGCCGTAACCCGCGTCGTAGTGTACCTTGATGCCGCTGAGCGTGATCTTGAGATCCGCACCCAGGAACGTCTGGTTCACCATGACATTGGTCTTGCGCGTGGTCGTCCCGATCTCCTTGCAGCCGTAAAAACAACTGTGGTTCAGCCAGGCGTACCGGTTGGCCACGTCCTTGCCGATCTTGTATTCGACCTCCGCGTGCGTCATCGGCCGGTGCGTGGCAAACGATCCCAGAAACAGGATGTCCTCGTCCTGTATGCCGGCCTCCCTGAGCTGGTCCAGAACCCACGGCACCATCTCATAGGTCGGCGTGGCCCGCGTGAGATCGTCGAAGGTGATGACCACGGTCTTCTTGCCGGCGGCCAGTTCGCGCAACGGCGCCGTGCCGATGGGCTTGCTCATCCCCTCGGCAAGCTGCTCCTGTGTCAGCACCGGCGCGCCGTACCCGCGCATGTGCATCACGTTGACTTCCCAATCCGCGGGGAAGTCCAGCCGCTCGTCGATCATGCTCGAGGCTTCGTGCGTCGGGATCACCACGGACTTCGCCGCCCCCTTCAAGGCGGCGACCTGCGCCGGCTGGTAGGGCGCGGCGGCGAGCGCCGTGCCGATCAGGGGCGCCGATCCCATCCCCCCGAGAAAAGCCCTGCGATCCAAACTGGACATCTTGATCTCCTTATTTCAAACAAAAAGGGCGCCGGCCCCGAAGAGACCGGCGCCCAATTCCCACTTTACTCTAGAACGCGTATTTCAAGCCAAACTGCAACTGCCGCATGGTGCCGGTGCCGCGAATGCGGCCGAAGCCGACGTTCGGCTGGTTGGGATTGGTCCCCCAGGCGGCGCCGAAGCCGCCCAGGTTCGGGTGATTCGGGAAGTTGAACGCCTCGAAGCGGAACTGGAGCCGGTGACCCTCCATGATCGGGAAGTTCTTGTTCGCCGAAAAGTCCCAACTGAACCGCGAGGGCGCCACCAGCCGGTTGCGGGAGACGTTGCCGAACGTGCCGCCCGGAACGTAGTAGAACGCCGTCGTGTCGAGCCAGGTGTTGGCGTTCCGCTGCGCCTTAGGCAGGTAAGGGTTCTTCCCGTTGCTGTTGATGCGCGGGTCGCCGAAGGAACCGGTGCCCGGAGCATCCCAGCCGGCGGCGCTGTTGATGATCCCGCCGCTCTGGATGGTCAGGATTGTCCCCAACTCCCATCCGCCGATAACCTGGTTCAGGACCGGGTTCCGGGGCTCGTAAAGCTGCCCCTTCCCGACGGGAAGAGGCGCCACCGTGGAGAGGGTGAACTTGTGAGGCACGTTGTACGCCGAGTAGCCGTACTCGCAGTCCAAACAGCGGTTGTCCTGCGGGGTAATGTCGGCGTTGGTGCCGCGGATGGCGCTGCCGTTGTCGAGCGCCTTGGACCAGGTGTAGCTGGCGTTCATGGATAGCCCGGACCGGAGACGGTGCGTGTACTTCATGCCGAGACCGCTGTAATTGCCGTAGCCCCCGCCTACCACGATCTGTTGAAACCCGTACTCGGGAGCCGGACGGCGAACCAGGATGTTCGTCGTGCCCGGAACCGGAGCATTCCGGTTCTGGAGCATCTGGAGCTTGCGGTGCTGGTTGCCGTTGTACCCGACCTCGATCGAGGAGTTGGTCGACAGCGTCCTCTGGACGTTAAAAAGGTACATCATCGTGTAGGTGGTGGCGACTTCCGGAACCACGCCCCACAGGTAAGCGGACTCCACGCGCACGGGAAGCTGGCTCGGGTCCAGGAAGTTGTACCAATTGGTGTCGGGCAGACTGCCCGTCGGGCTGCCCATGCGGTCCAGGCGGCCGCCCATGCCGCGATTCATGTCGAACCGGGAGTTGCCGCTTTCGGCCGAGTAGAAGATTCCGAAACCGGTGCGGAGAGACCACTTGTCGCTCGGGCTGTACGCCAGCCCGAAACGGGGGGCCCAGTTGTTCCAGTCGTTATTGATCAGGCGCTTGCCGTAGAGAGCGGAATTCCGCACCCCGTTGATCGGCACGGCGGCGCCCAGGCCGAGCGCCGACAGATTCGTGATATAGCGGAACTGGCGCCCCTCGTAGAAGTCGCCGTCGCCCGCCCGCACCGCGATGGGATGGGCGTCCGGATTGGGGTCGTTGGCGATGTTGGAGTAGAGCTTCTGGATCGAGTTGACGGTGGTCTGGGTCTTGTCGTAGTACGGCTGGAAGAACTCCCAGCGCAGTCCGAAGTTGACCGTCAGCCTGGGCGTGACCCGGAAAACGTCATCGACGTAGCCGGCCACGCTGCTGGCCCGGAACTGGGATTGCGCCAGCGCCAGCGCCACTTCGGCGCGCGACAGGTAGGCCAGCATGAACTCGGCGAAGGAGTCGCCCACATAGCGGTTGTCCGTGTTCCAGCGGCCGCGCGGAAACTCGTTGCCGATCTGGTCGTAGATGTCGTAACGGTACTCGCCGCCGAAGCGGAAGGAGTGCTTGCCGGCGATCCAGGAGAAGTTGTCGATGATCTGGTAGATCCTGTCGTCGATCACGAACGGGCCGTTGACGCTGTTCCCCCAGCCGTTGTAGGGCGAGGCGACGTTGACCGTCGGGATGCCCCAGCTTGCCGGAGGCTCCGTCGGGATGGGCAGCCCCAATTCCTTCACCACGTTGCACACGCTGCCCAGTTCGTTGCCGAGTTCGTTGTACATCACGGTGACGCCGAACCTGGCTTCGTTCACCTTGGTGGTCGAAAGCACGCGCGTGTTCGACACCATGTACTGCTTGGCCCGCGGGAGCAGGGTGCTGCCCTGGAGCGGGAAGTCCTTGTTGACCTGCGCCTCGTCGGTCCAACTGAACCGTCCGAACCACTGGGACCCGGTGCTTTCGTTGAAGTCCACGCGCAGAGTGAACTGGTCCTTGTCGATGGTGTTGTTGGTGGCCTGCTGGTAGTTCCGGTCCAATCCGGCGCCCGGCAGATTCGGCGCCGGATAAAACTCCAGAAACTTCTTGGAGGTCGCGTCGAACCTGCTGACGGGGATCTGCCTGTTCGCGAATGGCTGGAAGCTATTGAGCGGATCCTTCAGTACCGGGGCTTTGGACAGCGTGAAATCGCCATTCCGCATGGCCTCGGGGGCCGTCGTCCGGATCAGCGTCCCGGTCTGCCGCTGCTTGAAGCCCTCAAAATTGGACATAAAAAACAGCTTGTCCTTGCCGTTGAAGATCTTCGGTAACCAGACGGGGCCGCCCAGCGTGAACCCGTACTGATTCCACTTGAAGGGCGGGTTCTTGGGCCGCACGGCGCCGGGATCGTAGAAGAAGTAAGGTTGCGCGTCCAGTTGGTAGTTGCGCAAGAACTCGTAGGCCGTGCCGTGGAAGTCGTTGGTCCCCGGTTTGGTGGAGACGTTGATCTGGGTGGCGGAGCGCCCGAACTCGGCCGGGTAAATTCCACTCTGCACCTTGAACTCCTGGAGCGCGTCCACCGACGGCAGCAGCACATAGAGGTTGAAGTTCACGTCCGTGTTGGCGATACCGTCCAGCGTGTAGTTGTTGAATACGCCCCGCATGCCGGACACCGAAATGTTCTGGCTGGCGCGGGTCCCGCTTTGCCGGCCGCCCGCTTGTCCGGGCATGCCGAAGTCGGCCGTGACGTTCGGGGCCAGGGTGGCCAGTTAGAGGAAGTTGCGGCCATTCAGCGGCAACTCCACGATCCGGCGCTCTTCGATGACGGAGCCAACCGTGGCGTTGTCCGTGGTGAGCAGAGCCGCCGCGGCGCTGATCTCGATTGACTCGGAGGTTTGCCCGACCTGAAGCGCAAAGTCGACGCGGGCCGTCTGTTGGATCTGAAACTCGAGTTTGCTTGTGACCGTCCGGAAGCCCGGGGTTTCGATCTTCACCTCGTACGGCCCGAGCACCAGAGCGGGAAACGCATAGATACCTTCGTTGTTTGTGACGGTGGTTCGCACGGCGTTGGTCGACGTGTTGGTCACCGTCACGTTCGCGTTGGGCACGACCGCGCCGGAGGGGTCGCGCATCGCCCCCGAGATCGTACCGAAGGTCTGTCCGAACACAGACAGGCTGAACAGCAGCAAAAGCCCCGCCAGGCAGAGCGTCTTACGCATGTGCTTACTTCCTTCTGGAATGCCTCTACGAAGCGGTTACTACCGCAGGCCGCGCGCGTGGTGACTTCTTTACGACGGAAGCACCCAGACCGGCCGGCGTATCTCAGGCCCCACTAAAACAACCCTCTGCTGGCGATGGCGTGCCCCCTAACGGCGCTGAAGCACAGATCCGCCACTGGTAACAGCCACCGTTACGGGGATAATAACATCCCCCAGGCCGCCCGGCAAGACGAAGTTATCGTTAAATTATATTTATCTATGTTGACTCAGGCGTGCTCCGGAGCCATCGCGGTCAGAGTGATCTCCACCCGCGCCCCGGCGGGCAGAGCAGGCACCTGCACGGTGGTCCTGCCCGGCGGCGCCTCGCGGAAGTACTCGGCGTAGACCTGGTTCATCGCCGCGAATTCATTCAGGTCGACCATGTGTACGGTGCAGGAAACGGCGTCGTCCAGGGTCGCACCGGCAGCTTCCAGGATGGCCTGGATGTTTTCCAGCGTCTGCCTGGTTTCGGCGGCGATGCCGCCCGGCACGATCTTCCCGGTGGTCCGGTCGATCCCTTTTTCTCCCGCCACGAAGATGAAACCGCCGGCTTGGATTGCCTGCGAATAGGGTCCGATCGGCAAAGCCGCTTTCGGGCTGGTGATGACTCTCTTCCTGCCTGACATTTCTTCTCCCCGCCGGGGCATGGCTCTCGTCTTGCCGGCTCCCGTCTCGCTCCAGCAGACTCCACGGACACGCCGGGCGGCTTGCCCCAGACGTAATACCTAGAACTTGAACAACCGCATGGCGTTCAGGCCGCGGATCTTGGCGCGATCCGCCTCCGGAGCGAAGGCGAACATCTCTTCGAACAGCGCGGATTGCTGCTGGAACTGCTGCGCGTCCATCCCGAGGCCGCCCCACAGCATCCGGTCCGGGCCGAACGCCTGAAAGACGCGCCGCACCAGGGGCTGCACGTCGGGATAGGGGTATTTCTGCTTTGAAGAATACGACACGCCGGAGAACTTCATGTAGACCCGCGGTAACTCCGACAGCCGGAGCACCTCCTCGTACTCCGCGGCGCTTCCCTGCCCCGCCCGCCCCAGGTGATCGAGCAGCACCGGCATCTCCCTGAGTTGCGACGCCAGCGCCCGGATCTGCGGCGCGTAGTAGGGAATAAAGTGCATCTGGACGGCCAGGCCCAGCGAGTGCGCCTTCTTCCACGTGGCGAGCATGGCCGGCGACTTCATGTCCCGGTCGCGGATGGCGCCCGAGACCGTCGGGGCCAGCTTGGGATCCTGCGTCTCGTGTACTCTCAGCGCCACGATTCTGCCGCTGTGTTTCTTCACGAACGTCTCCATGCGCGACGGGGCGCCGGGCGCGATGGGGTCGAACAGGCAGGTGCCCTTGAAAAAGCCTTTGGACGGCTCGTTCTCGAAGCAGTATTCAAGGTAGCGATGGTCGTCCTGGTAGGGTTCGGGGTGAACGATTATGACGTGGTCGATCCTGGCCTGCCGGACGAACTCGACGTACTTCTCGAGCGGCTGCACGGCGGGCTGGTAAGGCGAGTCCGCGTGCACGGGAAAGCGGGCGCGGTCCGCCGCGAAAAGGTGGATGTGGGTGTCCACCAGCACGCCAGGCGGACGGCGTTGTTCCTGCGCCCAGGCGGCCGCAGCCGCCCCGAGGAGGCACTGCCGGCGGGTGATGGTTTTCATACTCTATAGATTACATGGCGGGCGGACCGGGCCGGATCGAGTATGATGTGAGATCCCCCTCTGTTAGGCGGGACCCCAGCCTATGAGCGAAATCCGGAACACGCCCCAGGACGGCGCCGCCGCGCGGTTTCTCCCACTTCTGCTGGTGCTTCTGATGGCCAGCGGCTGCGCCGCACTGACCTACGAGGTGGTGTGGTACCACCTCCTGCAACTGGCGATCGGCTCGACCGCCGTGTCGCTTGGCTTCCTGCTCGCCACCTTCATGGGCGGACTGTGCCTGGGCAGCCTGGCGCTGCCTCGCCTGAACCTGAAGGGGCGGCACCCGCTGCGCGTCTTCGGCGCGATCGAACTGGGTATTGCCGCGTGCGGCGTCCTCGTTCTATTCGTACTCCCGCTGGTGAACCGCGTTTACGTCGCGGGAGCGGAGCACGGTCTGCCGGGGATGTTGCTGCGGGGCTTTATCTCTGCGGCCTGCCTGCTGCCGCCCACCGTGCTGATGGGCGCCTCCCTGCCGGCCGTCTCGCGTTGGGTGGAAGCCACGCCGCGCGGGGCCTCCTGGTGGGGATTCCTCTACGGCGGCAACACGGCCGGCGCCGTGTTCGGATGCCTGCTGGCGGGCTTCTACCTTCTGAGACTCCACGACACCGTCTTCGCGACGCTGGTCGCGGCCGGCGTCAATGTGTTCGTCGGCCTGGCCAGTTTCACGCTGGCCGCAAAGACGCCGGCCCAGGCCGGGCTGGACGGAGCGCCCGGTCCCCCGGCGCCGGACGCGCCGGCTCGGGAGCCAGCGAGCCCGGTGGAGAGCAACTGGCCGGTGCTCGTCACCATCGGTCTTTCGGGCGCGGGCGCGCTGGGCGCTGAGGTCGTGTGGACGCGGTTGATGGGGATGCTGCTGGGTTCCACCGTGTACGCCTTCTCGATCATCCTGGCCGTGTTCCTGGTGGGGCTGGCCATCGGCACCGGCGCGGGTTCCTGGATCGCCCGCCAGGGGAGGCCGAGGATCGCGTTGGGCTGGAGCCAGATTCTGCTGGCGGCGGGCATTGCCTGGACCGCGTATATGATCGCCGGTTCGTTGCCCTACTGGCCGATCAACCCCATGCTGACCACCAACCAGTGGTACACGTTCCAGTTGGACATGGCGCGGTGCTTGTGGGCGATGCTGCCTCCCACGCTGCTCTGGGGGGCAAGTTTCCCGCTGGCGTTGGGGGCGGTCGCGGCGCCGGGCAAAGACCCGGGCCGGCTGGTGGGAAGCGTTTACGCCGCCAACACTCTGGGAGCGATCCTGGGCGCCCTAGCGGCAAGCCTGGCGTTGGTTCCGTGGATCGGCTCCCAGAATACTCAACGGGTGATCCTCATCCTCTCGGCCTTGAGCGGCCTGGTGCTGCTCGTGCCCTACGCCTGGAGACGCCGGTCTTACCCCATGATGGCCGGCCTGGCCGTGGCCATGGGGCTGGCCGGCCTCGCCGCGGCGGGCGTGCGGGCGGTCCCCGGCGAGTTGATCGCGTACGGCCGCCACATGCCGACCACCGCGGGGCAGTCCAAGATCATCCACCGACGGGAGGGCAGGAACTCGTCCATCGTGGTCACGGAGTGGCCCGGAGGCGTGCTCGAACTGGCCGTGAACGGCCACGTGCAGGCCACCACGGCATCCTACGACATGAAGCTGCAACGCATGGTCGGGCACCTGCCGGCATTGATCCATCCCGATCCCAAGTCGGTGCTGGGCATCGGCTTTGGAGCGGGCGTGTCGGCCGGGACGTTCACGCGGTACCCCACAGTCAAGCGGATCACGGTCTGCGAGATCGAGCCGGTGATTCCGCCCACCTCGGACCAATTCTTCGGCGAAGAGAACTACCATGTTTTGCGCGACCCGCGCACGCGGATCGTTTACGACGACGCCCGCCATTACATGATGACCACGACGGAGAAGTTCGACATCATCGCCTCCGACCCGCTCGACGTGTTCGCCAAGGGCACGGCGGCGCTGTATTCGAAGGAGTACTTCGACGCCGTGAAGCGGCACCTGAATCCGGGGGGCATCTTCACGCTGTACGTCCCCCTTTACGAGAGCGACGAACGCACGGTGAAGAGCGAACTGGCGACCTTCTTCGAAGCCTTTCCTTACGGCACCGTCTGGTCCAACACCGTGGATGGACGGGGTTACGACATGGTGTTCATGGGCTCGCCCGGCCCCATGAGAATCGACCTGGACGGCATGCAGCAGCGTCTGGATCGCCCGGATTACGCGCCGGTTAAGGCGTCGCTCAACGGGATCGGCGTGAATTCGCCCGTTGATCTGGTCGCCACGTATGCCGGCCAGCGGTCGGACCTGGGTCCCTGGGTCAAGGGCGCCGAGATCACCCACGACCGGGACCTGCGGCTGCAATACCTGGCGGGCTGGGGCATCAACAACCGGCTGGAGGACACTCTGCACAGGGAGATCATCCGCCACCGCCGGCGGCCCGAGGGCCTCTTCACGGGCGCTCCCGAGCGGCTCCAGGCGCTGGAGTACGCGCTGTTGCAGACCGGAGGCTATTAGGGATTTCGATATGCCCAAGTTCTCGACGACGATGCTCGTTGGCCTGTGGCTGGCGGTTGGAACGCGCCATCTGGCTCCGCAGGAAGCCAAAGACCGCATCCGCTGGCCCGAGGGCAAACGCGTGGCGGTCAGCTTCTCATTTGACGACGCCCGCGCCAGCCAGATCGACACCGGGCTGGCGCTCTTCGACAAGCACGGCGTCAAGGTCACTTTTTACGTGAGCCCGCGCAACCTCGAAAAGCGCCTGGACGGCTGGAAGAGAGCCGCCGCCGGCGGGCACGAGATCGGCAACCACACCATCTCACACCCTTGCACCGTGAACTACGCCTTCTCCTCGAAGAACGCGCTCGAGGACTACACCCTCCGGAAGATGGAAGCGGAACTGGATGGGGCAAACGCGGAGATCCAGCGGCTGCTCGGAGTCAAGGCGGTGACATTCGCCTACCCCTGCGGCCAGAAGTTCGTAGGCCGGGGCGAGAACACCGCCAGCTATGTCCCGCTGGTGGCGGCGCGATTCCTGGCGGGCCGAGGTTACCGGGACGAAGGCGCGAACGATCCGGCGGCTTGCGATCTCGCCCAGGTGCTGGGGATGGAATCGGACGCGCTCAGCTTTGAACAGATGCGCAGCCTCGCCGACGCCGCGGCGGCACAGAACGGGTGGCTGGTTTTTGCAGGCCACGAGATCGGCGAGCCGGGCCGCCAGACAACCCAGGCGGCGGACCTGGACCGGTTCCTCCGCTACGCCCGCGACCCCGCCAGCGGCATCTGGGTAGACACGGTAGCGGCCGTCGCCAAGCACATACGCGCGCAGCGGAACGCGAAGTAGCGCCGCAAGCAGCCTCTCCCCCCGCGGCCCTGTGCTCAATTACACAGGCCAGAGCGCCCTCAGTTTTCGATGGCGGTGTACAGCGTCTGCGCGCCGGGAATTCCGTCCAGCGTGAAGGTCAGGGGAACGGCGTCGCCCGCCGCAACCGCCGGA
The DNA here is from genome assembly GCA_020851555.1 of Bryobacterales bacterium. Taxonomy (GTDB): domain Bacteria; phylum Acidobacteriota; class Terriglobia; order Bryobacterales; family Bryobacteraceae; genus DTKY01. The sequence continues at coordinate 13,460 of JADZCM010000024.1, forward strand.
ACGGCTACGTTCAATTGATACACGCCGATCGAGCCGGGCGCCAGACCGGCGTAAGTCACCGCCGCCGGAGCGCCCCCGATGCGGACTTCGAGCCGCTGGTTCAGGCTGTTCGCGGCCGGCGCGATCTCTCCCGGCGGCACGTCGGGAGACACGGAGCCAAAACCCACTCCGTACAGAACCAGGGTGTCTCCGGGCCGGGCTTTCCTTGAAACCACCCCGGGTATCGCGCCCGGCGGGACCGCGAACGCCATGGCCCCGGCGAACAGCGCGGCGGCGTACTGCCGGCCGCCGAGTATGAAAGTGGGCGGCGCATACAGGCCGGGCAGAGTGGCGCGCACCGTGACCGGGTATGCGGGGCTTGAACCGGCCGCCGTGAACACGCGGAGATCCTGCCGGCCGGGCGCCACGTTGGACGGCACCAGCGCGTTGATCTGCATGGGACTGACGTAGGAAAGGAAAGCGGGCAGGCCCCCAACCGTAACGCGGGTCCCTTCCAGGCTGGTTGGCGCCCTCATTCCGCTGAAATCGGCGGTTTGCCATGCACGCGCCGAGGCCGACAGGTTCGTACCGTAGATCTCGATCCACGAACCAGGCGCAACTTCGCGAAAGGCGCCGAAGGAGGAAGCGCTCACCACGCCGCCCTCGTGGATGGCGGGCGCGCCGCGAGTTCCCGGCTGTTGCTGCGCCGGGGTGAGCAGCCTGACCCGGTTGTTCTGCGTATCGGAAACGTAGATCGCGCCGCCGGCGGCCAGAGCCAAGCCCGACGGGAACTTGAGAGGCGCACGCGTCGCCGGGCCGCCGTCGCCGCCATCGCCGTAAGTGCCGTTGCCCGCAATCGTGTGTATGATCCCGTCGGTGGTGATGACACGGACCCGGCCGGCCAGCGAATCGACAATGTAGATGTTCCCGGCGGCGTCCAGCGCGACGCTCTTGGGGTAGTCCAGGCCGGCCTGTAGGGCGGGCCCGCCGTCGCCGGAGTAGCCGTTGAGGCCGATGCCCGCGACCCTGGTGATGGTGCCGTCCGTGTCGACCCTGCGGATGAGGCCGTTGGACGTGTCCGCGATGTACAGGACGCCCGAGGGAGTCACCGCGACGCCTTGCGGGTAGTTGAGTTGGGCTTTGGTCGCGGGGCCGCCGTCTCCGCCGCGCCCGGCCGTGCCGTCACCGGCCACGGTGGAGAGCTTCCCGTTAGTCCCCAGCTTGCGGATGCGGTGGTTGTAGGAATCGGCGATGTACAGGTTGCCGGCGCTGTCCAGGGCGATCCCCAAGGGGCGGTTCATCTGTGCGAAGGTGGCGTCTTCGTTGGCCGGATTGCCGTCCTGATCCTCATCCACCGTGTCGTCCGTGTCGCGGAAAGCCGCGGTCCCGTCGCCGGCGATCGTGTCGATGGCCCCTGCGGGGGTCACTTTGCGGATGCGGTGGTTGCCGGCGTCGGAGAAGTAGATGTAGCCGGCGCTGTCCACGGCCAGGCCCACCGGATGATTCAGGGCGGCGGCGGTGGCCGCTTCTTTGTCGCCGTAGAAGCTGGCTGTGCCGTCCCCGGCAACCGTGGTGATCTTGCCGTCCGGGGTGATCTTGCGGACGCGGTTATTGAGCTGGTCCGCGATGAACAGGTTGCCCGCGCCGTCCAGAAACAGGCCCCACGGGCTGAACACCTGCGCAGCCGAGGCCGCTTCCTCGTCGCCGGAGAAGCCGGCCGACCCGTTCCCCGCCACGGTGGTGATGGTGTAAACCGGCGGCGCAGGAGCCTGGCACGGCGCAGGAGCCGCGGCCAGGAGCGCCGCCACAAGACAAGGGACGAGCCACCGGCTCAAGAGGGCTTTGGACAAATCCGACCTCCTACAGGACACTGGCGTTCAACAGGATAGCAGACTCCGCGCCCCCGCTGCGCAGGACAGAACGGCGGGCAGCGCGGCGCCGGGGATCCTCAGATGACGTTGGTAGGCGCGGCAGGACTCGAACCTGCGACCCTCTGCTTAGAAGGCAGATGCTCTATCCTGGCTGAGCTACGCGCCCTTGCTCCTGCCCTGATTCTACCCTCGTGCGAGATCCGGTTGCTTACCAGCGCGGACCCCGGCCTCCCTTGCGGGCGCCGCCGCCGCCGCCGCGGCCGCCGGGCCCCCGGCCGTGCGGACCTCCCCCGCCACCGCCGCCGGCGGGCCGGGGCCGGGCCTCGTTCACGTTCAACGCACGGCCGTGCATCTCCTTGCCGTTCAGGCCGTTGATCGCGGCTTCGGCTTCGCTCCGATTGGGCATCTCCACAAAGGCGAAACCGCGCGGCTGGCCCGTGTCGCGGTCCGTGATGATGTTGACTCTGTCGACGGCGCCGTAGTTGGTGAAAGCGGCGTATAGCTCGTCCTGGGTCGTCTCATAGCTGAGGTTCCCGACAAAGACATTGGTCATGGCTGCTCCTTATCGAACTCCAAACTGTCTTTGTCGGACGGCCATAAAGCCGGCGCCTCTGTTCCCGCAAATCCAAGCGATCACGGAAGAACCGTGAGCCAGGCGGATCCTGGCAAAGACAACTGCAAGGATAGCAGAACCGGGGGCGTGCGGCGCTGCGGTTTCGAGCCGGCGGGGGGGTGATACGGTTGAGCCCCTTGCCGCCCATCCCCCCCGGCCAGGCCCGCCTCGCTCCAGATACACTGGAGGACTGCATCCAGCATGCAGTTCCATGAAGATCCTGGACGTCGGCTGCGGCATCAACAAATACCCGGGAGCCATCGGCCTGGACCGCAACCCTCGCAGCGGCGCCGACGTTCTGTGTGATCTGGACCGCTTTCCCTACCCCTTCGCGGACGGCGCCTTCGACCAGGTGCGCGCCGTCCATTTCATCGAACACGCAAGCGACGTGATTCGCTCGATGGAGGAGTTCCACCGCCTGGTCCGGCCGGGCGGCCGGATCTTCATCGTCACGCCTCACTACACCGACTTCAGCTCCTTCTGCGACCCCACCCACCGCTGGCATCTCAACAGCTTCTCGTTCCGCTACTTCGGAGAAGACCACGCGGGCTTCGGCTACTACTCGCCGGTCAGGCTGCGTGAGATTTCCGTTCGGGTGAAGCTACTTGCCTTCTGGAGGGCCCTTGGTTTCGAGTTCCTGGTGAACCGCTGGCGGGGCTTCCGGCGTTTCTGGGAGTACTACCTGTGCTTCGTGGTGCGAGGCAAGGTCATGGAGTTCGAGTTTGAACGAATGGAGTGGCCTGTTGGGTGAGATGAAAGAACTGCTGGCGGGACAAGCCGGGTGGAAGCTGGAGCAGCACCCCTCGTCCGCGGCCGGACTCCCCGGGCCGGCTCCGGCCGCCAAAGCACGAGATCTTCAGCTCTCCGGATGATCCGCCTGTTGCTCAGCGCCGCCGACTCGCTGCGCCATCGCGCCCGCCGGCGGCTCTGGCCGCCCGACCATGCATCCGGCCGCCGGGGCGAGGACCTCGCCCACCGGTTCGTGCAGCAGCGCGGCCTGCGGGTGGTGGCCCGAAACTACCGGTCCCGGTCGGGCCGGGGTGAGATCGACCTGGTGGCCTGGGAGCGCGACATCCTCGTCTTCATCGAGGTCAAAGCCAGAAGCACGGAGGAATTCGGCGCGCCGGACCGGGCCATCGATCACGACAAGCGGCTGGCGCTGGTCCACGCCGCGCGGGAGTACGCCCGCCGCGCTAATGTCGAGTGGAGATCGGTCCGATTTGATCAGGTGAGCGTGGTCCTGTGCGACCCGCCGAGGCTCACGCACGCCAGGGACGCGTTCCCCCCAGGTCTGGGGTTATAATACAGGACCCGGCGAATCTCGCCAGCAGGAGGAGTTCCCGCTTGCCTGAATTGCGCAAAGACCCTGTCACCGGCCGCTGGGTCATCGTGACGACAGACCGCGCCATGCGCCCGGCCGATTTCATACGCGAGCACGTGGTCCCGGCGGGTGGACGCTTCTGTCCGCTCTGTCCAGGGCACGAGGAGAAGACCGCGCCCGAAGTCCTGGCCTACCGTCCCGGCGGAAGCCTGCCCAATTCCACCGGCTGGTCACTCCGGGTGGTGCCGGCCAAGTTTCCTGTCCTCCGCGTGGAAGGCGACCTGAACCGCCTGGGCGACGGCATCTACGACAAGATGAACGGGGTGGGCGCCCACGAAGTCGTCATCGAGACTCCGGACCACATGCTTACCTTGGGGGATCTGAGCGAGAAGCAGGTCGAAGACGTCTTCTGGGCTTCGAGAGACAGGATCGTGGATCTCCGCAGGGACATCCGCCTGCGTTCCATCTTCGTCTTCAAGGGTCACGGGGAGGCGGCCGGAGCCACCCTGGAACACAGCCACTCGCAGATCATTGCCCTGCCGGTTGTCCCCAAGTCGGCGATGGAGGAACTGGAGGGGGCCAAACGCTACCTGGACTACCGGGAGCGCTGCATCTACTGCGACATAGTGCGGCAGGAGACCGAGGGCGGCCTGCGCGTGTTCCTGGAGACGGAGCACTATGTGGCGTTCTGCCCGTACGCTTCCCGGTTCGCCTTCGAGACCTGGATTGTCCCCAGGCGGCACCGTTCGCACTTCGAGACGGTGGAGATCCCCGAGGTTAAAAACCTGGGCTGGACTCTGCGGACGGTCATGCGCAAGATCGACAAAGTCCTGGAGCGGCCCGCTTACAACCTCATGGTCCATAGCGCCCCGGTACAGGAAGGCGCCATGGCGCACTACCACTGGCACATCGAGATCGTGCCCAAGCTCACCCGCGTGGCGGGCTTCGAGTGGGGCACGGGCTTCTATGTCAATCCGACGCCGCCGGAAGAGGCCGCGCGCTTCCTCCGGGAAGCCGGACTGGTGTGAGAGCGCGCTTCTTCCATGGCCAGACGATGGAGGCCAACGGCGGCATGCTGATGGCGTAGCGGCGGCCATTGCCGGAGACCTGTCATGGAAGAGCTATACCAACAGCGGCTCGCCCGTTACGTCACCGCCCTGCGCAACGGCGTGCCCGACCGCGTGCCGCTGCGCCCCTTCGCGGCGGAGATCACCGCCAAGTACGCGGGCTACACCTGCCAAGAGGTGACGCACGACTACCGGAAGGCTTTCGATGCCGTCATCCGGTGTTGCCGGGACTTCGCCTGGGACGCGGCCGTGCCCAACATGGTCTACGTGTGGACGGGCCTCACCCAGGCCGCGGGCCTTCGTTACTACGGTGTGCCCGGAATCGACGTGGGCCCCGATGTCGCCTTCCAGTACCGCGAACCCGCCGAGGCTCAGGCCTTCATGAAGCGGGAGGAGTACGCCGAGCTCATCGAGGATCCCACCCGCTTCCTTTACCAGACCTGGCTGCCGCGGGTTTCGAGCGAGATCTCCCGCCCCGGCGAGCCTGCTTCGTACCGCCACAACCTGGCGCTGGTCAAGAGCGCGATGGCGATGCTCGGCTACTTCAGCGCCTTCGGGCCCCAGGTGGAGTGCATGCGCCGGGAGTGCGGCACGGTGTCGGCCATCTGCGGGATGTTGAAGGCGCCCCTCGACATACTGGCGGACAAACTGCGCGGATACATAGGCTTGGCGTTTGATTTGAAAGAAATACCCGAACAGGTGCTGGCCGCTAGCCAGGCGCTTATGCCGCACCTCGGGCGCGTTGCGCTGACCAGCGCCGATCCGGCCCGGGTTCTCCCCATCCCCATCTGGATGCACCGGGGTTCGACTCCGTTCATCTCCCGGGACCACTTCGATAGCATCTACTGGCCCACGCTGCGTCCCATCGTCGATGCCCTCCGGGCGCAGGGCAACCAGGTTCTGTTTTACGCCGAGGGGAATTGGGACGCGCACCTGGAACGGTTCGCCGAGTTGCCCGCGGGGAGCATCGTCTACCACATCGACCGGGGGGACCTGGAGAAGACGCGCCGGGTGCTTGGCGGGCGGTTCTGCCTCAGCGGGGGCTTGTCGAACGCCCTTCTGTCGTTCGCCAAACCGGAGCAGGTGCGGGCCGAGTGCCGGAGACTGATCGAGACGCTCGGCGCCGAGGGCGGCTACATCATGGACGCGAGCGCCATCATGCAGAACGACGCCGCAATCGAGAATTTGCGCGCCATGGCCGAAGCGACGCTGGAGTACGGCGTCTACCGTTCGCCCTCATCCCCTTCCCCTCCCGCCGCGGTGACGCCGGTACAATGGCCCGCCGATGGCGTCTGTTTCCCCTGGGAGCAGAAAGTGCGCGAACTGCCCTCCCTTTCCGGAGATCCCTTTCTTTTTCGCAAAATCTGGGATGAATTGGAAGGTAATGCCTACACCTACATCTGGCATCTCCTGCTGAGCTTTTGAGGAAGCCACCCGGAACGAGGGCGGCCCCGGATCAATCCAGCGAGGTTCGGGCAGGGCTTCCGGGCTCGCGTGGCCAGATGGTACTGGATCTGAACGCTACGGGTCCTGAGACCACACGCCGCCTCCGGTTCTGGACAAACTGCGGTGGCCCCGGCACAATACGCGTGTTGGGGCGTGCTGCCCGTCGCAGATGCTGCATCCCCACGTCCGGAGGGCGTCGAAGGAGGACGCCCCCCGGCCCCACAATCCCCGAGACGGAACCCGGATCTGGAACTGAATCGGCACGGCTGTTTCTTATGCCGGCAGAGCGGCCCGCGATGGGGTGTGCGGAAGGCTGGAAGGTCCGGCCGGGTTCCTCAGTGCGCCCGAAGCAGGGAGTGCGTCAGGGGATCGTACCTGACGCCGATCAGGTACCGCGGCCCTATCCGCATGCAGCGCCGCACCACGCCCGAACCGGACAGCTTTCCCCCGTGGACCGTGAAGCGCAGGCGCGTGCTCCGCGGCAGGCGAAATGGCAGCACCACGCCGATACCACCAGCGGAGATGTCCCTGAGGTAGCCGGCCTGGGACTCCTTCGGTCCGGCCGGTTCCTGCCAGGCGATCCGCACCGGGCTGCCCACCACTCTCCGCTGCCACCGCCTGGCCGGACGGAGTCTGGGCGCGGCCAGGATGGCGAGCCAAACAACCAGGGCCGCGCAGCACGCAGCCGCCACCGCGGCCGGTATCCAGGGTTCCACCCTCACCTGCGCGGAGAGCGTATCCAGCGTCTGCCGGAAGGCGTCCATCCTGATTCCCTTCTGCTCCTGAGCTCCAGTTTGGCGAGGCCGGTTTGCCTCCGCCAGTTTCTGCAACTGTCTCTCCGGGGTGCATCGAATCCGAAGGCGCCTCCCGTTCGGAGCCAGGAGCGGGAGCGCCGTGGAATCCCGGCCTCAGCTACACAGATACACGCCCGTGCCTGGCCCTGTCGACTGACCTGAGGCGCATTCGGTAATGCGACTGCGGGAAAACGGTACTGGGACCATGTCGCGCCCGGAGCACGGCGCCCCGGCTCCGTCTATCTGCCGAACAAGATCCGGGAGTAGCCGCGCAGGCGCGTCCGGCTCACGGCGTGCATCAGAAGCAACGGCAGTCCGATCCCTGTCAGGATCAGCAGCGGCTGGAGAAGAAACTGATGCGGAAGCAATCCCGGCGCCACGTGATAAATGAGCTTGGCCGTCCCGTGTACTCCCAGCGGATGGGTCAGGAAGATGCCGTACGACCTCCGCCCCAGGAATCCGAGCAGCCTCTGGGAGCGGGATTGGGTGTCCGGCGCGCCGAGCGCGGCCAGCATGACGGCGCCCCCGAAGGCCGAGTCGAGCAGCGTGGGCCAAGGGTTGATCCAGTCGACGCCCGCGTACCGGCGCAGCAGTTCCCACTCCGCCAGCCCGGCGGCATAGAGAGGCACAAGCGCCATCGCCAACAGCCGCCTGTGGCGCACCACCCAGCCGCGCAGCGCCGAGCCGTGCAAGCCGCCCGCAATTCCCGCCGCGAACCAGAACGTGTTGCCGGGAAAGAACCAGGACGGCGTCATGCCGGCGAGCCACTGAATCCAGTGCGGCGCTACCCCCAGCGTGACCGGGTAGCGGAGACACCGGATGGCCTGGTCAAACACCAGCAGCAGCACCAGCACGGCGCGGCAACGCCGGCGGACCAACGGAAGCAGGAACGGCGAAAGAAGGTACAGCGTGCAGACGAGCGGCACGTAGTAGAAGGCGGGCGTCGCCTCTCCCGCCAGAATCTGCTTCAAAAACGTCCAGGTGGTGTACCGCCGCTTTCCGGCGACGTTGGCCAGCGCGAGGACCGTGGCCCAGATGGCATACGGAACGAGCAGGCCTTGCAGCCTCGGGACGATGTACTTCCAAAGCGTTCCCTGGCTGCGCCCGCTGGCGAAGGCGACAAAGTAGCCCGACACGAAGAGGAACGCAGGCACCGCGAAGCCGGTCAACTGCTCCATGGCGCGCAGCAGCCAGTAGTCAGCGCTCCCTATCCGGCTGAAATTCGGCACGTCGACGGGCAGGTAGCGGTGGGTCCACCAGAACATCGCGATGAAACCCGTTCCGCAAGCGTGGCTGACCACCACCGAGAGAATGGCCAACCCGTTCAGCGCAAGCAGCGGTGTGCTCAGACTGCCGAGGGAAGCCTGCTGGCGCTCCTCGCGTCTCATTCGGCCAGCAAAGGCTCCGCGCGAAGGTAGAGCGCCGCGCGCCTCTGGGTGTCGATCAACCGGAAGACGCGCCGGACCTGTGCGCACGTCATGCCGGCGGCGTCCGCCACCTCCTCGGCGGCGGCGCCATGGTCCTTGCCGAACAGGCACAGGTCCATCACATCCCAGGGCACCGAGAAGAACAGCTCGCCCTGGGTCTGCGACAGCGGGTAGGTGTCGGTTGTGGGAGGCCGCAGCCGCACTTCATCCGGAAGGTTCAGATGCTCCGCCAGAGAGTACACCTGCGACTTGTAGAGCCGGGCGATGGGCTTCAAGTCAGCGGCGCCGTCTCCGTTTTTGACGAAGAAACCCTGGTCGTATTCCTGCCGGTTCGGGGTCCCGGCGACGGCGTAGCGCATCCGGTCCGCCCAGTAGTACTCGAGCATCTTGCGCGTGCGCTGCTTGAAGCTCGTCGCCGCAACGATCCCCTGAAAGGCTTCATAGGTCAGCCGCACCTGCCGTTCAGTGAGATCCGGCGCCCGGGCCAGGAGATTGTAGACGACATAGGAGTCCTCCTCCGGGGACTCCTGCATGGCGATCTTGAAGAGCCAGCCGGGGCCGAATTCCGGAATCAGGCTGCGCACCGCCTCATCGCGGCGGGAGTAACAACCCGCCGCGGTCAGGATCGGCGTGATGTCTTCGACCCGGTACTCAACCCCCAGTTGTTCCGCAACCAGGCGGCCGAGCCGCAGACTGTCCGGAGAGGAATCGCTCTCCGGCATGAGAAGCCCCAGCACTCGCTCCTTGCCGAGCGACCGCACGGCCAGTGCGGCCACCACACTGCTGTCGACGCCGCCCGACAGCCCCACGACGACGCCCCGGCGCCGCAACTGGTCCCGCACCTGCCGCCGGATGGTCTCCTCCAGGGACCGGGCGACCGCCGCCGCGTCGATGTCGAGCGCGCTGCGCGAGAAACTCCCCGGCGAGGGCCGCCGGGACAGTTTTCCCGTCGCCGTTTTCGGCAGTTCTTCGCGGAACTCGACGGTTTTCGGCACCAGGTAGCTCTCCAACCGTTTCGAGCAGAAGAACAGCACGTCCTGTGGCGTGACGCGCGCTCCCTCCTTCAGACGGACAGCCGCGTGGATCGACTGGCCGAGCAGCGGGTCCGGCGCCGGCCACACCACCGCCTCCGCCACCTCGGGCATAGCATGCAGCACGTCCTCGATCTCCCTGGGATAGACTCGATGCGCGCCCACCTTGATCATGTCGTCGCCGCGCCCCACGAAGTAGAAGTATCCCTCCTCGTCGGTGCGGAAGACGTCCCCGGAGTAGAGGACCTTCTCGTCAGGCAGCGGACCGGGTTTCAGCACCGCCTCGGTCTCCTCCGGCGAATCCCAGTAGCCCTTCATCACGTGAGACCCGCGGACCACCAACTGACCCTGGCGTCCCGGCGCCAGCCGCCGGCCTTCCTCGTCGACCAGGTATATCTCCTGGTTGGGCATGCCCCTGCCCACCGAAGTGGGCCGCACGTCCAGTTGATCCGGCGGAAGATAGGACACCCTCTTGCATTCGGTCAGCCCGTACATCGAATAGATACGTACGCCGGGAAACGCCGCTCTCAAGCGGGCAAGATGGGACTGAGGGAATACGGCGCCGGTGCTGGTGATGTAGCGCAACGCCGGGAAGCGGTACCGGGCCAGATCCATTTCCAGCAGCATGGCGGCCACGGATGGAACGATCGGGAATCCGGTAACCTGCTCCCGCATGAGCGTCTCCAGCACCACGTAGGTGAGGGCGAACGACTTCATCAGCACCACCGTGCCGCCAAAGAGAAAACCCATCAGCACCTGATAGAGCCCGTAGTCGAACGACAGGGGCAGCGCGTTGAGTATCACGTCGTCGGCGCGGTTCTCCAGATAAGTCGTGATGGAGTTAGCCGCGGTAACCATGTTCAGGTGCGTGAGCATCACGCCCTTGGGCTTGCCCGTCGAGCCCGACGTGTAGATCAGCGCGGCCAGATCCACGTCAATGCAGCGGTTCCCCGGGGGGCGCGGACTGCCGCCATCCTCTTTCCCGCTCCAGACGGCACACTGCCGGATTGAGTCGGGGACGGCCTGCCCGGTAATCAACCCCTTGGCGCGGCAGTTGCTTATTATGTAGCCCAGTTTCTCCGGCTTGACGCCCGGATTCACCAGGCAGAATACGCCGCCGGCCTTGAGGATCGCGAAGATGGAGACAACCGCCTCCACCCCGTTCTCCAGCCACACCACGACCCGGTCGCCGCGCGCGACGCCTCCAGTCAGCAGCGCGTGGGCGAGCCGGTTGGCGCGTTCTTCCACCTGGAGATAAGTCAGCCGCTGGTCCCCGCAGACGAGAGCCGTCTTGCCGGGAAACTTCCTCGCGCTGCTCTCCAGGAAGCCGTCTAATTGCACGCAAGCTTTCCTTCGACGAAATTCCGGATGCAGTCGACGGAGTCCAGGTTGGCCGGAATGATGTCTTCATCGGCGACGCGGATTCCGAAGCGTTTCTGAAGGAAGCCGATCAACTCCAGCAAGCCGATGGAGTCGATCACCCCCTGCTCCAGGAGCGACTCGCTGTCGGAGAGCCCATTCGCCCTGCCGAACAGGAAGTTGTCAACAATGTACTGGCGAATCGTTGTATGCATGGCGGATAAACCGGTCAATTAGAATCTGTGTCGATAGAATGCCCACGACGGCCATGTTGTCCCGCATGCCCACGGCACGTCCCTCGCGGGCTTTCTCCACCAGAAGCCGGACTGCGGAGGCGCAGAAGACGCCGTCGCCGCGGATTCGCGAGGGTTGGAGCAACTCTTCCGCGTACTCCGTCCCCAGGAGGCTCATGGCCTCCGGCGCCCTGTACGGCTGCTTGGCGCGGCGCAGCACGGTCTCCGGCACGAGGCCCTCTCCACAGCGCCGCAAGAGGTGCTTCTCTCTGAGGCCCTGCATCTTGAGCCGCGCCGGTAAGGAAAAGGCAAACTCGGCCACGTTGGGATCCAGAAAGGGAAAGCGCGTTTCCACGGAATGCGCCATCGCCATCCGGTCTCCCTGGGAAGCCAGAATATATCCCGGCAAAAGGTACTCGGTTTCCAGAAACTGCGCCCGGCTGAGCCAGTTCCACTGGTGGAACTCCGGCGGAAGTTCGCGGGCCACATCTTCGTAGGCGTCGCGGCCCCGCAGTTCATTCCGCAACTCGTCGGAGAAGAAAAGCTTGAGTTTGGAAGTCATGTCCCACCGCAACAGGTGGGAGAACAGCGGACTCGCGGCCTCGTGCGGCCGCAGCCGGAAAAACTGGCGCAGATAGGCGTCGCTTTGGCCTTGCAGGTAGGGCAGGTAAGGACAAAGCCGCCGCAAGAGCAGCGGCCGCCTCACTGACTCCGGGTTCTGCGCCCAATAACGGCGGACCTTGGCGATCTTGTAGATGTCGTAGCCCGCCAGGATCTCGTCCGCTCCCTCGCCGGTCAGAACCACCTTGTAGCCCTGATCGTGAACCTGCCGTGAAAGCAGATACAGCGGCGCCGGGGCCGTCCGGAAGAACGGTCTCTCGGCGTGCCAGATGACCTCGGGAAAGGCCCTCCCAATGTCCGCGGTGGTGCAGCGCAGCTCATGGTGTTCTGTCCCGAGATACTCAGCCACCCGCCTTTGGAAGGGGCTCTCGTCGAACTCCTGTTCCTCGAAAGCGATGGAGAACGTCTTCAGACGCGAGGGATTGAATTTCCGGATCAGGGCGGCTACCAGGCTGGAATCGAGGCCGCCGCTCAGGTAGGCGCCCACCGGGACGTCGGAGCGAAGGCGCAGCCTGACGGCATCCTCCAGGAGGGCCAGCAGTTGCCGGACGCCTTCCTGCTCGTCCGTGGGGAGTTCGGAGTACTGCTGCCGCCAGTGCCGCCAGAGGCGCATGCCGCCGGCATCCACTCTGATCGAGTGCCCCGCGGGCAACTCGCGGACGCCCTTGAAGATGGTCGCGGGCGCAATGGGGACCCAGAACGTGAAGATCTGATCGAGCGCCTGAGGGTCCAGTTCCCGGGGCACTCCCTGGAACGCGAACAGGGCTTTCGCCTCGGAGCCGAACAGAAATCGCCGGGGTGTTTCGGCGAAGTAGATGGGGCGCACCCCGAACCGGTCTCTCGATAGAAAGAGCCGCCGCCGCGGCCGGTCCCAGACCGCGAAAGCCCACTGCCCGTTGAGATGCCGGACGCAGTCTTCCCCTTCTTCCTCGTAGAGGTGGAGGATCACCTCCGTATCCGAGCGCGTCGAGAACCGGTGCCCCTTGGCTTCCAGTTCCTCCCGCAGTTCGACGAAGTTGTAGATCTCCCCGTTGGCCACCACCCAAAGCGATTGGTCCTCGTTGGAGACAGGCTGGGAGCCTCCTTCCAGGTCGATGACGCTCAACCTGGCGTGGGCCAGGGCGGCGCCGTCTTCGACGTGTATCCGGAGGGCGTCAGGGCCGCGGTGGCGCAGAGAGCCGATGGCAGATTGAAGTTCCTGGCGGCTGCCCGGCCTCCCATCAAACGCGTAGTACCCTGCTATCCCGCACATTGAGAACGACCTGTCACCTTCCGGCAGCCCCGCGCGCCATGGGTCCGTACCCGGCGGCCAGACGCCGGAGTGCCGCCGGAGGCGCGCCGCGGACCGCCAGGAGCTCTGCCGCGCTGGAGCCAGATTACCACCCTTGTGGAATCCTCGCTCGCTCAGAATGCGCCGGACGCCGGGCGCGTTGAATAGACCTGACGCACCAATTCACGTGGTACCTCACGGCGGGAGGTACTAGGCAACGCATTCTGAGGAGTGAAGTGCTTGAGGATAAGCGTTGCCCCCGGAGGGTCCATGGGCGCCGCCGCGGAGCTTTCTTTGGCCCGCGCGGATCCGCGCACCCAACCGCAGCCTCTCAGGAGACGCCGCAGGCGTTGCATGGGTAAGACGTACTGGGACTTTCTGAGCGCCGCGGTTCTGGACAAGCTCCCGGCGATTACGCAGAATCGCTACCTGATGGCCGGCGTCCGATCCTTCTTCAAATGGGGGCCCAAGGAATCGGCCTCTAAGCCAGGCAAGATCCGCGAGGCCTATCGCAACCGTTTGCGTGCGGTTCTCACTGAGCCCGAGCCCGCGGGACCGGATCACTGCGCCGAGGCGGTGATGACGCCGGCGGATCCGGTTCCGCCGCAGATAACCGTGGCTGTGAAGCGGCCGTCCCTGCTGCTCGCGGCTATGGGCATGCAGCCCGCGGCTCCCGGGAGGCTCTGCCCCGCGGAAGATCCAGTTTCTTCAACCCGGAGCACACCCCGGGAGATGGGGCCTGGCGTTCCCCTCAGTCAGGCCGCCCGGCGTTGCTGGGCACGGGTGATCGCCCGGGACGGTTCGGAGTCCTGAGCGTCTCCACGCCACGAGGGGCCTACAGGCCGTGGTGGAAAGGGTAACGCGCCTTCCCGGAGAGGGCCGCCGCCCCGTAGTCCGCCGACTGCCGGCCGTTCAGCCGCGCCGTGAACCGGCTGGACGACTCTGCCCACGGCGCTTGATCCCCAGCAATCCGGCGCCCGCCGCACTCCATCCGCGGCGGCCAAGCGGGTATAATCGTTGTATGCTGGCGGGGTCCAAGTGGAGTTAACGCCGTTTCGGTCGCTGACCGTACAGGCTACAGCTCACTCCATATTCCGGGCAAGACCAACTCGCCACTGCCCGGTGGCCGAGGCGCCCGTGAACTTCACCCGGCTCCAGTTTCAGCCCCGCAGACCCCAGGAGCCCAGACGTATCGATACCCGGAATCTGCCGGTACAGCTCTCGGCCGTGTATCGCAAGGGTCCGGCAGCCTCACCCCCAGATGCGCCCTTTTTACTCAACACCAACCCGGAGTATCCCGGAAAGGAAACCCATGAAACGTCATTCTCGTCTTTTTTCAGGGACAGTCGGATTCGCTCTTCGGCTGTTTCTGCTGGCCGTCACAATCGGGGCGGTTAATCTCCTCTTGGGGCAGGCGGATAGGGCAACGATTGAAGGAATCGTAACGGACGCCAGCGGAGGTTCCGTGCCCCACGCTGTTGTCACGGTTACCCGCATCGAGACCAACACGCACTTCACCCTGCGAACCAACGAAGCCGGCCGGTACTTCGCTGCCAACCTGCCGCTCGGTACATACCGTGTCAGGGTGGAAATGGCAGGCTTTCGCTCGGCTCAAATTGACAATTTGATCTTGCAGGCCCAGGCGAATGTCCGCGCCGACGTCAAGCTGGAAGTGGGGCCGACGGCGGAGCATATTGAGGTAACGGCCGTAGCGCCGATGCTGGATGCATCCACCGCAACGATCACGTCCCAAATGACCAACAAGCAGATCCAGGAGTTGCCGCTGATCATTGTCGGCCGGAAGCGTGACATCACTGCCTACCTGCAATTCCTCCCCGGCGTCACCAGAGCGGCGACGTGGGGGGCGCGCGTAAACGGCTCCAATCCGGGCAACTCCGAAGTCTTTTTGGACGGGGCTCCGGCGAGCCAGGGTAATGTGCGCGGCGGAGTACAAGAGAACGGCCCGGCCGTGGAACACGTTGGGGAGTTCAGCGTGGTAGCAAATTCGTTCAACGCTGAGTACGGCAGAACGGGGAGCTGGTTTACCAACATCACTATCCGCTCTGGCACCAACGACATCCACGGAAGTGCCTTCAACTACTTCGACAACGACAAGCTCAACGCCCGGTCCTATTTCCAGTCGGTCCGGAGCCTCGTGCGCCACAACGAAGGCGGATTTACTTTGGGGGCGCCCGTATACCTTCCCAAGATCACTACTGTCCGGCTAAAAGTCGAATAGAATCAACTGGTTGTCGGGGCAGGGTAAATCGCCCTGGGAGTTGGATGCCTGGAACGCCCGTGAAATGGGCACTTTTTCGAAGAGCGTGACGCTGAA
>JADZCM010000025.1 GCA_020851555.1 Bryobacterales bacterium
GCGGCGGGCGGAACCGGAGCCGGGGTCTCCGCCATCCGCGGGATGACCGGAAACAGCGTCCCGGACCGGCTCTCGATCCACTGCCGCATCTCGTGCTCGCGGCAGAGCAGGTCCTTGAGGGTGGTTCGGGTCAACACGCTGTCCAGCAACTCCTGGACGGAGGCCCAGAGCGAGCGGACGGCGCAATCGGTCGAGTGCGCGCACGCATCCTCCAGCCCCGAGTGCCGCTCGCAGAAGTGGGTGTTGTAGAACCGTCCGCCCAGGACGTCCAGCACGCTGCCGACGGTGATCTGCTCGGGGGGGCGGGAGAGGGTATAGCCCCCCGCCTGGCCGCGGACGCTGACGACGAATCCCCCTATCCGCAACAGCCGCATCAGCTTAGCGACGTTCGGAACCGACAGCCCCTCGGCCCGGCTGATCTCCGGTATCGACAGGCTCCCCTCCTGGCCGACGCGCGCCATGTGGATCAGACACCGCAATCCATACTCTTCCTGGGCGCTGAGTTTCATGACTTAATTGTACTCTTCCGGCCCCAGCCCGTGCACCCGGCTGGCTTCTGCTATCTTGTAGAGGTACCCACTTCCCGAATGCCTTTCCAGATTCGTCCACTCAAGGAGTTCCTGGTCCGTCCGGCATTGCCCCCGGCGATCGCGCGGCTCAGCGAGCTCGCCTACAACGTGCTTTGGAGTTGGGACCACAACATCCGCGCCCTCGTCCGCCGGCTCGATCCGGCTCTCTGGAGAGCCTGCGGGCACAATCCGGTGCTGCTGCTGGGGCGGCTGCCGCAGGCCGCGCTGATTAAGGCCGCCGCCGACCCCCGGTACCTGGCCGTCTACCGCCGCGCCTGCGAGTCCTTCGACGCCTACATGAGCGCGGCGGCCCACCGGCCGGGCGGCAAGCTGATCGCCTACTTCTCGATGGAATACGGGTTGCTCGAGTGCATGCCCATCTACTCGGGGGGTCTCGGCGTGCTCAGCGGCGACCACTTGAAGGCCGCCAGCGACGCCAACATCCCCATCGTGGGCGTCGGGTTGCTCTACCAGAAGGGCTACCTCCAGCAGACCCTCAACCCGGACGGCTGGCAGCAGGAACGCTACCCCACCAACGACTTCTACACGTTGCCCGTGCTGCCCGTCACCGATCCCGAAGGCGGCGAGCTGAAGGTGTCCGTTCACCTCCCCACCGGCCCGGTCGTCATCAAGGTGTGGCACATGGATGTGGGCCGCGTCCGGCTCTATCTGCTCGACACCAACATCGAGGAGAACGCGTCCGCGGAGAACCGCGACATTACCGACCAGCTCTATGGCGGCGACATCCATACGCGGATCCGGCAGGAGATCGTGCTGGGGATCGGCGGTCTGCGCGCCCTGCGCCGGCTTGGGTTGAGCCCCACCGTTTTCCACATGAACGAGGGCCACTCCGCCTTCCTGGCGCTGGAGCGCATCCGGGTGCTGATGGAGGAGCATCGCCTCAGCTTCGAGGAAGCGCTCGAGGCATCCCGCCAGAACAACGTCTTCACCACTCACACCTCCGTCCCGGCGGGCATTGACCTGTTTGACCGCGGCTTGCTCTACGAATATCTTCACGAGTACTGCCGGGAAAGCGGCATCCCGTTCGAGAAGCTCTGCGCCCTCGGCGTGCGCGAGCCCAACGATCCCCACGAGCGCTTCTCGATGGCCATTTGCGCCATCAAGACCTCCTCCTACCGCAATGCCGTGAGCCTGCTCCACCGCCACGTTTCGCAGGAAATGTGGCAGCACCTGTGGCCGAACCTGCCGGTATGGGAAGTGCCGGTCACGTCGATCACCAATGGGGCCCACCTGCCGAGCTGGCTGAACGGCGACCTGGCGAACCTCTACGACCGCTATCTCCAGCCGGACTGGCGCGAACGCCACATGGACGTGAAGGGCTGGGAGTTGGTCCGCGATATCCCGGACATGGAATTGTGGGAAGCGCACCGGCATCGCAAGCGGATGCTGGTTACGTTCGTGCGGGAGCGGCTGTTGGCGCAGGCGACGCAGCGGAAGGCCTCGGCCATGGAGCTGCGCAAGACGCAGGAGACGCTGGATCCGGACGCCTTCACCATCGGGTTTGCGAGGCGGTTCGCCACCTACAAACGGGCGACCCTTCTATTCCGCAGCGTGGAACGGCTGAAGCGGCTGGTGGGGAACCCGAAGATGCCGGTGCAGATCGTGATCGCGGGCAAGGCGCACCCCAAGGACCATCCCGGCAAATCGTTGATTCGGGAGATTTTCCAGTTAACGCGCGACCCCGAGCTGGCGCGCCGTCTGGTGTTTCTCGAAGACTACGGCATCGAGGTGGCCCGCGAGCTGGTGCAGGGCGTCGATCTGTGGCTGAATAATCCCCGGCGCGGCGAGGAGGCCTGCGGCACCTCGGGCATGAAAGCCGGCATGAACGGCAACCCAAACCTCAGCATCCTCGACGGCTGGTTCGATGAAGCGTACGAGGTGTCCGGGGGCTGGGCCATTGGCGACCGCGAGCCGTACTCCCCGGACCAGGACGAAATCCACTCTTCGGCTATCTACTCCCTGCTGGAAAACGAAATTGTGCCGATGTATTACGAGAGGGGCGAAGAGAACTACCCCGCCGAGTGGATGAAGCGGGTGAAGATGTCCCTGGCGAATCTCAGCCCGCGGTTCAACGCCCATCGGATGGTCGAGGAGTACCTGACCCAGTTGTACGATCCGGCGCACGCAGCGTTCGCCCGCGTCGCCAGCCAGGACTTCGATCTGGCCCGCCGCAAGGTGGACTGGAACCGCGCCGTCGAGCGGTCCTGGGAACGCGTCCGGTTCGTCGAAACCGGGCCGGGGCCGGAGGCGTCTGTATTAAGTGGCAAACCCATCACCCTGCGCGCCGTGGTCGACCTTGCCGGCCTGAAGCCGGATGACGTACGGGTGGAAGCCGTGGTCGGCAGAGTCGGAGTGGACGGCGACCTGGAGGACACACAGGTTCTCATCCTGCCGCCGGCCGGTGAGTTGGATTCGGCTTACGTCTTCTCCACAGATCTGGTGCCGCACCAGACCGGAAGGCTGGGGTATGCTCTGCGGATCTCGCCCAACCACTGCGACGATCCGCTGACCCAGCCTTCCAACGCCCTGCTGCGGTGGGGTTGAGCGGAAGCCGCGGGTCCCGTAACAAGACTACTGGATTCCGTTTTGATTTCGTGGTAACTATAGTTTGGTAGCGATGGATTGGGGGTTCTGACGGCTGCACCCCAAGGCTACAGCCTTCCTGGCAGCC
>JADZCM010000026.1 GCA_020851555.1 Bryobacterales bacterium
GCAAGCGTGGCCAAGATTCTGGAGAAGGTCGGTCGTTGTAAAGCTGTTTTAGAGACACTACACTAGCTGCAACATGAGAACCTCGGATCCGTGAAAGCCCGTGACCGCTGGCTCCCTCTCCACAACCTGACGGAAGTATGCGGCAGACATGCTCCTCCGGTCAATGGTACTTTGCCGCCGAATAATCCTGGCTTCCTGCTATTCAGACACCAAGGCCCGCTCAGATGTTCCGCCCGTCAGGGTCTGGCCGCCTTCCTCCTGTACTGCCGCCGCGTGGTTCCGAACTCACGCCTGAATCGGGCGATGAAGTGGCTCGTGCTCCGGAAACCAACGGCATCCGCGATCTGCTTGACGCTGCGCGTGCTCAAGACCAGCATCTCCCCTGCGTGCCTGAGCCGCGCGGTGCGGACAGCCGCGGCCATGCTCCCTCATCTCCACGAACACAACGGGACATCTCAATCGGTTCTTGAGCCGCCCCGCATCCGCATTGACTTCCATTTGCGCGTTCAGTAGACTGGTGCCGGATTAAGGCTCGATCGTGCCCGGCTGGCTCGCGCAGGTTTCGGCGTTCGGCGTCTTTCTCGGGATCGCGGCCATCGGCTTCGTCTTCCTCGTAATCTCGCTGATCTTCGGCGAGATTTTCGAGCATTTCGACGGCGGATTGGACCACGACCTCGACCACGGCGGTCCCAGCTTCCTGAGCGCGCGCGTCCTCAGCGTGTTCATTACCGCTTTTGGAGGCTTCGGCGCGGTCGGCATTCACTACGGCCTGTCCGTGCTCGAAGCTTCGGGCGTGGGGTTCGGCAGCGGTGTTTTCTTCGCCACGCTCATCTTCCTGTTCGCGCGCTTCCTGTACGGACAGCAGGCCAGCACCCGGATCCTCTCCACGGACCTGGTCGGCAAGACGGCGCGGGTGGTCGTAGCCATCCCGGCGAACGGCGTCGGACAGGTCCGCTGCCAGGTCGGCGAGGAGGTTTTCGACAAGGTGGCGCGGGCCAGAGGCGGCCAGCCGGTTCCGGAGAACACCATCGTCGCGGTGGAGGAGGTGCTGGGCGAGGTTGTCATCATCCGGCCACAGTAGGACCCCCCGGCGCGCCCTCCCTGCGCGTCGAACTTTTCGGGCTCCTCTCGCGTAACCAGGAGTAACAGCCATGTTCACAGAACTCTCACGACTGATGTTGCCGATCACCATCCTGGTGGTCCTGCTGGCGTTTTTCATCGCCATGGCCCTGTTCAGCCGCAACTACCTCAAGGTTGCGCCGAACTCCGTGGCGGTGCTCAGCGGCCGTAAGCGGAAGCTGGCCGACGGCAAGCTCGTGGGGTACCGCATGGTGCGCGGCGGCGCCGCGCTGCGCATCCCCCTTCTGGAGAAGGTGGACTACCTCTCGCTCAATGTCTTTACGATTCCCCTGGAGATCAAGCGCGCCTACACGCTGCAAGGCGTGCCCGTCCAGGTCAAGGCCATCGCCAACGTCAAGATCCGCGGCGACGAAAGCTCGCTGCACGCCGCGGCCGAGCGTTTCCTCGGGATGCCGCAGAACCAGATCCAGCAGGTCATCTTCCAGACTCTGGAGGGCCACCTGCGCTCCATCCTCGGCACCCTGTCGGTCGAGGAGATCAACAACGACCGGCAGAGCTTCGCGCAGAAGCTGACCAGCGAGGCCGCCGTGGACCTGGAGAAGATGGGTATCGGCGTGGACGTGCTCACCATCCAGGAGATCAGCGACGAAGAGGACTACCTGAACGCCCTGGGCCGCCGGCGCACCGCGGAGGTCAAGCGCGATGCCGTGGTGGGCGAGGCCGAGGCCACGCGGGACGCCAAGATCAAGTCCTCCCTGGCGCTCCAGGAGGGCGAGCGCGCCAGGTTCGACGCCGACGCCAACATCGCCGGGGCCCAGCGCGACTTCCAGATCAAACAGGCCCAGTACCTGGCCGAAGTGGAGACCGAAAAGGCCCGGGCGGCGCAGGCGGGGCCGCTCTCCGAGGCGCGGGCCAAGCAGGCCGTCGTGGCCGAGGAGGTCAAGATCGAGCGCACCCGCACCCAGGAGATGATCGCGGTTCAGGAACAGGAGGTCCAGCGCAAGCAGAAAGAGCTGGAAGCCACGGTCATCAAGCCCGCCGACGCCGAGCGGCAGGCCGTCGTGGTGCGCGCCGAGGCCGCCAAGTCTGCCGCGATTCTGGAGGCGGAAGGACGGCGCAGCGCCCTGATTGCCATGGCCGAGGCCGAACAGGAGAAACTCCGCAAGGAGGGCATCGGCCGGGCGGCGGCGCTGGAGGCCGAAGGTAAGGCGGAGGCCGCCAAGATCGAGGCCATCGGGCTCGCCAAGGCCAAGGCCATCGAGGCGCAGGGCGTCGCCGAAGCCACCGCGATCCGCCAGAAGGCGGAGGCGTGGAAGCAGTTCACCGAAGCCGCCAAGCTCCAGACCATCCTCGAGAAGCTGCCGGCGATTCTGGAATCCTCGACGGGGATCTTCGGCGCCGTGGCCGCCCCCTTGGGCAACATCGACAAGCTGGTGGTGATCGATCAGGGAAACGGCGCGCCGGGGACCGGCAGTACGGGCGTCGGCCGGCTGGCGCAAACCGGGCCGTCGGTGGTATTCAGCCTGTTGCAGCAGTTGCAGGCCCTTGGGCTGGATGTGCCCTCCGTCTTGAAGCAGCTCGGGATCAAGGGAGACGGCGCGGAATCCAGCCACAAGCCCGCGGGCGCTCCGCCGGAAGTCTGAGCCATGGCCGAGGTCTACCGGACCGGCGCAAGAGCCGGAGGCAACGCGGACACGATCGTCATTCATTGCAGCGATTCGCGCTTCCAGCGGCATTTTCAGGAATTCCTGGAAAAGCACCTCGGGCTGGACAACTACGGGCTGCTGGCCGTGCCCGGAGGGCCCCAGTTTTTGACGCTGGTGGACTACCTGCCGAAGTTCTCCTGGGTGGGGTGGCGCTGGGTGCAGTTCCTGGTGGACGCCGCCCCGCCGCGGCGGATCATCCTGATCGCCCACCACGACTGCCTGTGGTACCGCGACAGCCGATTCTCGCTGCACCGCGGAGACGTGTTCGAACGGCAGGTGGGGGACCTGCAGCGCGTGCGGAAAGCGATTTCCGGGCGCTTCCCCGGCCTGGCGGCCGAGCTCTATTACGCCAGGCTGGAGCAGGGAGAGGCTTCCTTCGAGCCGGTGTGAGCGGGCGGCCGGCGCGGCCGGACTTCAGCCTTTGAGGTCGCGGAACGCCGATTCGATCTCACGCTTTGCCGCGGGCGGAAGCGGAGCCAGAGGCAGCCGGCACGGGCCGCCGTAGTAACCGTTCAGGTCCATGGCGTGTTTCAGGCCCGGAATCCCGTACTTCCCGGCCGCCGCCGCCCCTTGGGCGATTCGGTTCTGCCAGTCGAGCCCGGCCTCGGCATGGCGTGCCCGGTGGGCCTCCCAGATTGTGATCGCGGCGTAGGGAGCGGCATTGGCGACGGCGGGTGCGGCCCCGGCCGCGCCGGCTGACAGGCAAGCCCAAAGCTCGGTCTCCGACGCCGTGAGCACGGCTAAGTGCGGCTTCAGCGCCGGAATGCCGTCGTCCGACGCCGCCACCGCCGCTACGATGTTCGGGTGCCGCGCCAGTCTGGCAGTCACATCCACCGGCTGACGCGAAACGATCACCGGAAGGCAGCACTGGTCGGCGGCCGCCCTGAAGTACAGTTCCCGGACCGCTGGATCGCAGTAGCAGGAAGGTGCAGCCACCAGGAGCGCCTGGTAGCCGAGCGAAGCCGCGTGGCCGGCCAGTTTTGCCGCTTCGCGAACGGCGAGTTCCATGGCGGCGGCGATCAGGAGCTTGCCGGAGGCGGCGGCGCCGGCGGCGGCCAGACTGAGGAGTTCGAGCTTCTCCTCGCCGGTGAGCGCGGCGCTCTCGCCCACCGGACCGCCCACGACATAGCCGGAGATTCCGGTCCGGCTCCACTTCTCCAGGTTGTGCCTGAGCTTGGCGGGATACAGGCCGCCGTTGGAATCGAAGGGAGTGGCTACCGGAAGAAAGATGCCTTGCAGGGGCCGGGGGTTCCCGGCCCCTGAGTTCGAAATCACACCACCTTCACGAAAATAATCACCAGCGTGTACAACGCCAGCGACTCAATGAGGACCAGGCCGAGCAGCAGCGCGAACCGGATCGCGCCCGCGGCGGACGGATTCCGGGCCATGCCTTCAGCCGCGGCGGCCACCGCCTTGCCCTGCGCCATGCCGCAGACCCCCGAGGCGATCGCCATCGAGAATCCGGACGTGATGGCGACCCAATTGGTCCCGCCGCCGTCCGCGGCGAAGATCGGGCTCGCCACGAGCAGGAAGGCGGCCGCCATCAACAGCATTTTCACTTTCATTTTGTTGCTCCTTCGTTCATGAATCGCCCCAGGAGGTGGTTCCCGTCATCCTCGTGCAGCCGGGCTCACGCTGGAAGCGGTAAAAAGCCGGTATCAAACTCCCTATGGTGCCACACTCCGGCCCTCCACGAAAAGCTGCGATGGCCGACGGCGGCTAGAATAGCAGCATGGGGCGGTTGCCCTTCGCGGTGGGCCTGGTCTGGTGTGCGCTGACGCTCAGCGCGCAGGTTGACGTTTCCGGCAGAGTGCTGGATGAGAACGGCACGGCGGTTTCCGGAGCGCGCCTGGAATTCCTTCTCACCGGGGAGGTCCAGCCGGCCGTCGCCCTCAGCGATGCGCAGGGACGGTTCCTGGCGGAACTGGCCCGGGGCGGGAGGTACTCGCTCCGCGTTCGGAAGGAAGGCTACTTCGAACTGCGCGAGACCGGCCTTGAGGCGGGTCCGTCGGCGGGGGAACTGAGCGTCACCCTCAACCATCTGCGGGAACTGGTGGAGCGGGTCGACGTCGTCTACTCGCCGCCCGCCGTCGATCCGGAGGCAACGTCGGACCGGAAGCAGCTCAACGCCATGCAGGTGCTGGCAGTCCCCTACCCCGCGTCTCAGGACGTCAGGAGCGCGCTGCCGATGTTCTCGGGCGTCGTTCAGGACAACAAGGGGCTCGTTCATTTCAACGGGGGCTCCAGCGATCAGGTCAACTACACGCTGGACCAGTTCAACGTCTCGGACCCGGTCACGGGGCTGCTCGAGGCCCGCGTGAGCATCGACGCCGTACGCAACCTCGAGTTGGAAAGCGGGCGCTTTTCGCCATCCGCCGGACGGGGGTCGTCGGGTTCGTTGAACCTGGAAACCGGCATGGGCGACGACCGCTTCCGCTTCGGAGCCACGAATTTCGTTCCCAGTATCGGCGTTGAGCGCGGCCTGGTGCTCAGCAAGTGGACGCCCCGGTTCACCGTTTCGGGCCCTCTCGCCCGGAGCCGCGCCTGGTTCCACAACGGTTTCGACGCCTTCTACGACGTGGACACCATCCGGGAACTCCCCCGGGGCCAGGATCGCAGCCGCAGTCTTACCCTCAGCAACCTGACCCGCGTGCAGGTGAACCTGACGCCGTCCAGTATCTTGTCCGCGAGCTACCTGGTCAACTACATCGACCGGTTCCGGGAGGGCCTCTCGTTCCTTGATCCCGCTGAGACGACGATCCACCGCAGGCGCAGCCTGAACATGGCCACGGTCAGGAGCCAGACCTACTTCCCCGGAGGCTGGCTTGTGGAGATCGGTTTCGCCGCCGGCCGCGGGGTTCTCCGGGAAAGGCCGGAGGGGAACTCCACGTTCGAGATCTCCCCTCTGGGCCGCAGGGGCAACTTTTTCGTCGACCTTGCCCGTAACACCGACCGGCAGCAGTGGCTGGTCACGGGCCATCTCCCGGTCGTGCAGATGCGCGGTTCACACCGCATCCGGGTGGGCGCGGATCTCCAGCGCTCCGGATTCGACCAGTTGGCTACGCGGCACGACTACCGGGTTCTGAGGGCCGACATGAGCCTCGCGCGGCAGGTCAGTTTCACCGGCGGCGGCCGGCTTCGCCGGCGTCACTTCGAGACGGCTCTGTACGCCGACGACCGCTGGGCCCCCGTGGAAGGGCTGGTACTGGAAGCGGGATTGCGCCTCGATTGGGATCAGATCGTAAGGGACCTGCTGTTCTCGCCCCGGCTCTCGGCGGCCTGGACGCCCGGTTGGGCGGGGGGAGTGAAACTGGCGGCTGGTTTTGGCGTCTTCAACGACGCTCTGAACCTGCTGATGCTCACGCGCCATCAGGACCAGTACAGCCTGACCACCTTCTTCTCCAAGGACGGCCTGCCCTCCGGCGAACCGGTGATCATGGGATTTCAGGCCGACGAGCAATCGCTGGAAACTCCCCGCGCCCGCATCTACAGTCTCAGCGCTGAGCGCGTTCTTCCCGGCGGTTTCCTGGGCAAAGCGTCTTACTTGCACAGGGCCGGGTGGAAGGGGCTGACGTCTGCGCAACCGCCGGGCGGGTTGCTTCCGGGCCCCGTCTACTATGTGCTGCGAAACCAGCGGGGCGACCGGTACGACGCAGTTGACCTGACTTTCCGCCGGACTTTCGCGGGCCAGTACGAGTGGCTGGCCGGCTACACTATCTCATCCGCCCGGACCAACGCCGTAATGGAGTACAGCCTGGAGAATCCGGTTTTCGGCGGGCAGGGGCCCGGCCCATGGAACTGGGACACGCCCCACCGCTTGCTTTCGTGGGGATGGGCGCCCGTGCCTTCCGTTCGCGGGCCCCGGTTCGTGCGTTCCGTCTTACAGGAACTGAGCGTGTCTTACCTGCTTGAGGCGCGCAGCGGCTTTCCCTTCAGCGTGGTCAACGAGGAGAACTTCGTCGTCGGAAGGCCCAACCGGCGGCGTTTCCCCAGCTACTTCAACCTGAATCTGCATTTCGAGAAGAAGTTCCGCTTCTGGCGATACCTGTGGGCCTGGCGCTGCGGCCTCAACAACCTCACGAACCACGGCAACCCCAATGTGGTAAATAATAATATAGATTCCCCTTCTTTCCTCGCCTACGGGCGAGGCCAGCAGCGGGCTTGGAATGTGCGACTTCGTTTTCTCGGCAGGAGGTAGGACATGAGAATTGCGGCTGCGGTGCTGATGGCTTTGGCGGCGGCGGGGGCCTCACCCGCGCAGAATAGCGCCCAGAACCGGCTGGACGAGGCGGCTACCGTATTTGAGGAAGTGATGCAGACGGCCGACAAGGCCATACCGCAGGGTTTGCTGGACCGGGCGCAGTGTATCGTGGTGGTGCCTGGACTTAAGAAGGGCGCGTTCATCGTGGGCGCCAAGTACGGCAAGGGCTTCCTCTCCTGCCGGAAGAAGAGCGGCACGGGTTGGACTGCGCCGGGATCGATCCGCGTCGAGGGCGGCAGCTTCGGTCTTCAAATCGGCGGCTCGGAGACCGACGTCATCATGATCGTCATGAACCAGCGCGGGGTCGAGCGTCTGCTTTCCAGCAAGTTCACCCTCGGCGGTGACGCCTCGGTGGCCGCCGGTCCGGTGGGCCGGACGGCCACGGCGCAGACGGACGCCTACATGACGGCTGAGATCCTGTCCTGGTCCCGATCGAGGGGGCTGTTCGCCGGATTGGCCCTGAACGGCGCCACGCTGCGCCAGGACCTGGACGATAACCGTATGTTGTACGGCAAGGCGATACAGAACAAAGATATTGTGAACAAGGAAGTGGCGCCGCCCAAGGCCGCCGATCGGCTGCTCTCACTCTACAACAAGTACTCGCCTAGGAAGGGATAGCCGTTCACCGGGAGCCGCTCCCGGCCGCGCATTGGCGCGCTGTTGCGGGATGACGCCCGGTGTCTCCCTGCGGACTGCCGCACCCGGCCAGCCGGCCCCAGCCGGAGCTAGGCTCGTGCGTTGTGGGGCCGCATTCGTCAGAATGTCCACTTCAGCGCGAGTTGAATCTGCCGCGCCGCGGTTGTCGTTTCCGTGATCTCGCCGGCGGATCCCAGGCGGACCAAGGTGCTGTCGAATAATCCCATAACGGCCGGGATCTGGAAGTTGGGGTGATTGGAGACGTTGAATGCCTCCACCCGCAGCCTGAGGCTCCGGCTTTCACTGGACCACAAGACCTTGTGGAGCGCCACGTCCAGGGCGGCCAGCCCAGGTCCGTTCAGTGTGTTGCGCCCCAGATTGCCGTACCTGCCGGCGGCGGGAAGCGCAAAGCGGCCCGGATCAAACCAGCGCCGCGGACTCCCCAGAATCACCCCGGCGCCGGGCGCGCCTATGAAGTCCGGCCGTTGTCCGAGGTCCGTCGTGCCGCCGAGGCTGAGCCGGGCGCGGTCAAAACCCACGGTCGGGTTGAAGGGCGGGCCCGTCTGCGCCTGGATGAGAGCATGAATTTCCCATCCGCCCAGGACGGCGCCCCCGATCACGCCCCTTCCCGATGGAAGCGCCCACGAAAGGTTCCCTCCGGCGGTGTGGCGGACATCGAAGTCCGAGCGCCCGCGATTCAAGGCGTAGTTAAACATGGTCGGCGTTCCGTCGCTGCTGGCGAAGTCCTTGTTCGCGGAGGTGCTGCCGTTGTCCAGCGACTTGCTCCATGTATACTTGGCCTGCAAACGCGGCCCTTTCCGCCACCTCCACTCCAACCCCGCCTGGAAGGCGTGGTAGGAGGAGTCAAACTGAGTACGTTGCAGCCGGATGCGGCCGAATGCCGGGTTGAGCCGCAACGCGCTCTCCGGAAAGTAGAGGTTCCCGTCGGCGAGCACCTCCGGGCGAAACGGATTGGCATCGTTGAGCTGTCCGGGCAGGTGTACGCCGCGAGAGCCTACGTATCCAAGCTGGAGAACGGCGTCACGGGAGAGTCCCTGCTGCACCAGGAACTGGTACTGCGCCAGGTACGGCTGACAGGTCTGGTAGTCCAGCGCGTCCAGCGAGTTTGCCGGCTGGGCGCTCTGCGCCGCCTGGAGCAGATTCGGGAACGCCGGCCGGGTCACGCTGGCAGTGTTGAAGTAGGGAGGCATGCGCACGCCGGCAACGATCACCTCCCGCACGCCGATCACGTCGAAGAACACACCGGCGCCGGCCCGAATGACGGTCTTGCCCGAGCGCAGCGGGAGGAAGGCTACCGAGGCGCGGGGCGCGAAATTCGTCCGGGAGGGATTCCGGAACAGCGGCTTGCCCAGCGTGACAGTGCTGTCGTGCAAGAGGTCACGGAGGTTGGAGATCTTGCCGTTTACCTCGGTGGGCGTGGAGTAGGCTTCGTAACGCAGGCCGAGTGCGGCGCTGAGGCGCGGGCTGGCGCGTATCTCGTCCTGAACAAAACCGGAGATTATGTTCTGCCGCCAGCCCCGGATCGAGTCGGAACCGGGCACCATCAGTTCTCCCGTGCGCGCGCGCGCCTGTAGCAGGTCGGCCAGTGAACTGAAGACGTAAGTACCCTTGGCGTTGCGGTCCGCCCGCTGGTTGAAATGAACCCGGTCGAACGCGCCTCCCATCCTGAGGGCGTGCATGCCGCGGATGCTGGTGAGGGTGTAGTTGTACTGGAAGTCGTTGATGACGAAGCGTCTCGGCAGAAGCGAGATGCTCTCGCCGGGAGCGCCGCCGATCGAGGTCAGCCCGGCGGTCATCCGGACGTATCCGAGTTGCTGGCCAGGGATGAATGACATGGAGGCCGGGACGTCTGGAGGCTGGCTGCTGATCTTGGCGTTCCAGACCCGGCTGAAACCGGCCCGCAGAGTGTGGATCGTACTTGGCGACTGGATGAACTGCGCTTCGTTGTGCAGGAAGTAGTGGCGCGAGGTCTCGTGGAACGTGAATACCTTCAAGGCCTCGGGGCTCTGGCTCCTGGAGTCGTCCGTGGTGAAGCGGGTGGCCCAGCGCAGCCGGCTTGAGGGAATCGCGTCCAGCCTGCCGCTCGCGTAATCCTCTCGAGACGCCGTGAGGCCCTCGGCGGTGAATTCCCCCGTCCCGTCGCCGTAGTCGCGGCCGTTGGGAAGAGGATAGAGGTCGAGATAGGGCACGATGGCGGCCGCCACGGGGACCGTGCCGGACGGCAGCCGGCCGCGCCGGGCATCGGCGGACGGCGTCACGGCAGACATGGTCCGGCTTGAGCTCAGGCGGATGCCCTCGTAGTTCGCCAGGAAGAACAGGCGATCCCGGCGCAGAGGCCCGCCGGCCAGGACGCCGAACTGGTTTTTGCGCAGCGGCGGTATCTTCGCATCCGCGGCGTCGAAGAAGTTCTTGGCGTCAAGCGCGCTGTTGCGCAGGTACTCATAGGCGTGGCCCCGCCATTGATTCGACCCGGATTTGGAGACCGCGACGAAGGTGGCGCCGCCGCCCCGCCCGTACTCCGCGTCAAAGGGACTGGCCACCAGGCGCAGTTCCTGAAGGCCCTCCAATCCCAGAAGCCGTCCGGCGGCGCTGGACGGAGCGGCGGAGGTGGCGTCGTTGATGTAGATGCCGTCCATGCGGAAACTGTTCTGATTGGGGCGGGCGCCGTTGACGGACAGACGGGTCCCCAATCCCAGGTCAATGCTCTTGCGCGCCGTGGTGGGAACCGTGACTCCGGGCTGCTGCGAGGAAAGCTCGAACATGTCCCTGCCGTTGAAGGGGAGCGCCTGCAATTCCTGCTGCCCGATGTCTCCCCCCCAGTCGCTGGGCGCGGCGCTTACGGGAGGCGCCTTGCCCACAACCACGATACTCTCGCTGGTCTCGCCCAGTGCGAGCACGAAGTCGATGCGTACCGTCCGGCCGGCGCTCACCTCCACTTCGCGCCGAACCTCTTTCCGGAAGCCGGCGCGGGTGACCTCGATGTTGTAGAGGCCGGGGGCCAGGCCGGGAGCCAGGTACCAGCCCCGTTGATCGGTCGCCAGCCGGCGCTCGGCCGCAGTCGCGCTCTCCACCACTCTCAGCGACGTCCCGGGAGCCGGCCTGCCGTCCGGATCACGCACGATCCCCTCGATCTGGCCGGCGGTCTGCGCGGGCAGCGGGGCGCGGTTCCCCGCCAGCAGCAACGCCAAAAGAAGCAGCACTCTACCCGTTTGCATTCGCTCTCCTGATGAAGCGATCGTCGATCATCTCCGCCACGTCGACCAGCCGCGAAACGTGTTTCCGCTGGGCGGCCCAGCCGGCGAAGGATTGCAGACTGTTCAGGTCGATGGCGCCGTCGGTGGTGAAAGTGTTGCGGCAGGCCGTCACTGTCCGCTCCACGTCCAGGCCGTTGGCCCGCGCAAACTCCTCCATGAAGCGCGGTGTCCGGCCGCGGGCGAACTCCCGCGTGCCGCGCAAGTACGCCTGGAGGAACCGCGCTCCGTACTCCGGCCCGGCCTCGGACATGCTCTGTCCGAAGTAGATGTAGGAGTATTGAAAGTCCCGCTGAAGATGTCCCAAGCCGGGTGTCGCCACGATGTCCGCTCCGAACGACGCCGGGTCACGGTCGAAATCGTCCACGATCACCATGGCGTCGACACCCCCTCCGAGCAGGGCGGCGGTGTTTTGCTTGAAGTCCAGGTGGACCCTGGTTACATCGTCGGGCGCGATCCCCGCCCGCGCCAGGTGAACGTCAAGCGCGTAGCCGGAAAAACCTACGGTGGGCCCGACGGCCACCCGTTTTCCTTTTAACCGGGCGGCGTCCTCCAACCCTTGCGGGAAGGTCCGCCGGAGTCCGCAGATGGCGCCGGCGCGTCCACACGTGGGCGAGGCGATCTCCCTCCCGGCTACGATCTTCACCGGGACCCCCTTAACGGCCCCGTTCAGGAAGGTGGCATTGATGACGGTAAACAGGACGTCGATCTTGCCGCCCGCCAGAAGTATCGCCGAGTTCGAGTAACTTTCAGACTGCACCAGTTCCAGGTCCAGGCCGGCCTCGCGGAAGTAACCCAGTTCCTGCGCCAGATACAGGCTGCTCACGCTGAGCCGCGGCGCCGCCACGACCCGAAGCTTGCGCTGCGGCGCCGCCGGCCTTCGTCTTATGCACGCCGTCGCCGCCAGGGCCACGCCCGCCGTCGAACCGGCCAACAGGTCTCTACGCCGCATGCGATCCTTTCACCCCGGAGGCCATCAGGTGCAGCGGATGCACCTTGCCGGTAGCCGTGGACAAGGGCTCGGCGATGACCACCTCCAGTCCTTGGGTATGCTTCCACACCCGCGCCGCCAGCTTGCCTCCGTGCAGCCGTCCTATCTCCCTCAGGAAACACTCCTGGGCGGTCTGGGGGGACGAAAGCCCGGTACGCGGGCTGACGCGCAGGCTGAGTTGGGTCTGAATACCGCCCTCGCGCTCCACCAACTGGTAGTCTCCCGGGGATCCGCCCAGTTGCGCCGGAAGAATCTCCTCCAGTATGCGCCCCACCTCGGTGCCCACCAGCGTCATGCCTTGCCCAGTCAGCTTGCCGTAACTGCCGATGTCGCGCACCTGCCGGGTAAAACCGACGCGCGACAGCAGGCAGTCGCAGCGGGCGGGCTCAATGATGCCGGTGTCGCCCATCTCGGCGTTGATCAGGACGTGGGGCGCGAAAGGAAGCAGAGTGGTGAACAGCAGCGCGTCGACCTCCACTTCCGTCAGGGGCGCCCGCTGGCGATGGCTGATGACCGCGATGCTGTCGCTGAACAAGTGGACGCAATTCCCGGAGTTCATCTGCCGGCAGGCATACCCGACCGGACCGATTTCGGTGATGGGATAGCTCGGATAGGCCTCGGCGCCCGCCCTTTGAATCACCGCGCGCTTTGCGCCGGTGAGCGCCTCTCCGGCAACCAGGAAGGTCGTCCCGCTGAGATCCAGGCCCTTCTCCAGAGCAGCCGCGGCGATCCGGACCGCGATGCTGGGATAACTCTGCACAACACATCCCGCGCGCCGGAAGATCCACTCGGCGGCGGAAGAGAAGTCGTTGGGCGGAAGGGCAACGGGCATTGGGATTCCCGCGCCCAGCAGGTTGGCGAAGCCGGCCATGCCCAGCGTCATCAGGCGATAGTGCAAGGCCCCGTCCGCCATGCCGCCGACGGCGAACCAGCGCTCCACGCGCGAGCCCTGCCGGTGAATTCGCAGGCAGGACCCCAGGCCCGCCATGGACGGCAACACCGGCATTACCTCGACGTGCGGGCGGCCAGACAGGCCGAGTTCCCGCCAGCGAAGGGCATGATGCGCTTCGATGTAGCGCTGGTGTTGCAGGCTTCTGGGGGTCCGGGTTCCGGCGCTGCGGCTGCCGCCGGTCTGCGACGTCATGAGGCCGGCGACCAGAGGATTGCGGAAATCGCCGGTCTTGGCCGGGATGTGCTGCCCCGAGCGCACGATGGGCGTCTTGCCCTTGAACTCGTCGTGGGTGAGGTGAACGCCCTGGCGGCGCAGGGCGGCGAGTGTCGTCTCCAGGCCATCCTTGCCGACGGATTCCTCCAGTTCCTCGAAGGCGCAGCCGGCCAGCCGGAACATCTCGTGGTAAGGGTTCCGGGGGTTGGAAAAGCAGACTCGCCGGACAGTATCCAGGAAGACCGCTTCGCGGCGCTCCAACTGGCGGCGGATGGTTCCCTCTGGATCTGAGACAGGCGCGGCCCGCAGGAACTTGTATATGCCCAGGGCGGTCCTGGCGTAATAGTTCGCCTCACGCAGCGCGTTCCGCACGGCTCCCCCAGGGAATCAGGCGTGCTTCCAGCGCTTGAAGACCCCTGTGGAAGAGGGCCCCCAGCGTGGCGGTGGCTATGACGCCGATGTACAGTTTCTCGGTGGCGAAGGTTTGCCAGGCCATCCAGATCATGCTTCCCAGCCCGTTCCGCGCGCCCACCAGTTCTATCGAGACGGTGATGACCAGCGACCTCCCCACGGCCAGGCGCAGACCCGTGAAGATCCCCGGCAGGCTGGCAGGCAGATACACCCGCCGCACCAGGGCGCTCCGCCCGGCGCCATAATTGCGGGCCAGTTCGACATAGGCCTGGTTCACGCCGCGCACGGCGTCCAGAGCGTGCATCGCCAGGATGACGAAACTGGTGAGCGCGACCGGGACGATCCGTGCCGTCTCGCCGACGCCCGTGAACAACATGAGCATGGGCAGCAGCACCAGCTTGGGAGTGGAGTTGAGCGCCGATATGAAAGGCTCGAGCGAGCGCCGTATGGCTCCCACCGCGCCCATGCTCAGCCCGCACGCCAGCCCCGCGACTGCCCCCAGGACGGAGCCGAGCAGCATCCGGAGCAGCGTGGCCCCCACCTGAGCCCCGAGTTCGCCGGACTTCAGCATCTCCACGCACGCGCCGGCCAGGACGCTGGGAGCCGGGAAGAACAGGGGGTTGAGCGCCCCCCGGGCGGCAAGCGCCTGCCATCCAGCCAGGAAGACGGCGGGCGGTAACAACCACCAGGCCGCGCCCACGAGTCTCCTCCAGGAGTCCTTGGTCAAGCCGTAACCTCGCTCCAGCCCGCGTACAGCCCCAGCTTCGACGCCACGAGTCTCTTGAGCAGCAGGAACTCCTCCGTCATCGTAACGGCCGACGCGCGGGGCCGCGGCAACCGGACCGGCACCTCGGCCACGACGCGGCCGGGCTGCCGGCTGAACACCAGAATTCTATCGCTCAACAGGATGGCCTCCTCCACGTCGTGGGTCACGAAGACGACGGTCTTGTGGTTCTGCTCCCAAAGATCGAGGAGCGCCTGTTGGAGGTGGAGGCGCCTCTCGCAGTCCAGCGCCGCGAACGGTTCGTCCATGAGCATTACCGCGGGGTCGCTCAAAAAACAGCGCGCGACGGCGACGCGCTGCTTCATGCCCAGCGAAAGCTCGTGCGGGTAGGCGCGCTCCCGGCCGGCGAAGCCCAGTCGCCGGAGGTGTTCACGCGCCCGGCTCTCACGCTGCCGGCGTGGGACTCCCTGCATTTCGCAGCCGAAGGCGGCATTCTCCAGCACAGTCATCCACGGGAACAGGCTGCGCTCCTGGGAGACGAGCAACACCGCCTGGTTGGGGTCCGAGGGAGACGGAATGCGTGACACTTCGCCTTCGCCGGGAACCAGCGTCCCGGCAAGAACCCGCAGCAACGTAGTCTTGCCGCAGCCGCTGGGCCCTACAATGGAAAGGAACTCCCTCTCGCGGGTTTCAAGAGTCAGGTTGTCGAGGGCGCGGACAGGCCCGTGGACAGACTCGAAGGTAACACCCAATTGCGAACAGCGCAGGCGCACATGCCGCTCCACCAGACCTACTAGTATGAATGGGCGGAGGAGGCCGATCAAGCGCCGCCGGCGTCAGCGAGACCGCGCGCTTCTCGAAGGCCGCCAGCAACTCCGCCGCAGGCTCCATCTCCAAGGAGTCCTCCGAGGCGACGAGCCGATTGCGGCCGGGCCCGGCGGCGGGGCGTTTCAGGCGGTCACGTCAGCTTCGAGGCGCGGGGTGGTCTTCGAGCGGGACCGGCTGCGGCGCGGCTGCCACACCAGCACCCAGGCCATCAGAAAACCGAGTCCCAGCTTCGCGTAGTCCACCGCGGCGTAACCGGACTCCAGCGAGCGCAGCCGGTCGCGCGCGGCCATCTCCGCGGACGTCCCGGCAAACACGGAGGCCCGGGCCAGTCCCTCCATTTCCGGCGTCAGAAACCAGTGCAGGAAGGCCACCGCGGTGAGCATCATGGCGCACAGGACGAAAGGGGACTTGGAGCCCTTCGGAGTGAAAAACAGGCCCAGCAGCACGATCGCGCCCAACGCGAATTGAGTCTGCTCCCAATGGCGGTTGAAGAGCAGATTCGTTTCGGCGGCGTGATAGCCCAGAACGGCGCGCACTTCCAGTTCCTGCAACTTGGCGAGGGGCTCCACCGCCTGGCGGGGAGGAGACTGAATCAACTTATCGACAGCCCGCGAATTCTCAACCTTGATGGAGCCGACCAGCAGACTCCCGGCCAGCCAGGCTCCCAGGGCCAGCGCGGATAGCCTCCGGAAGTGCATCAGCGCGCTCCCTGGTCTTCCCGGTAGCGGCTCAGAACCAGGCACCCGTTCGTGCCGCCGAATCCAAATGAATTGGAGAGCGCGTACTCGATCTTCACGGGCCGCGCCTGGTTGGGTACGTAATCCAGATCGCAGTCGGGATCGGGAAACTCGTAGTTGATGGTGGGCGGAGCGATCTGGTCCCGGATGGCGAGCGCCGTGACTCCAGTCTCCAGCCCCCCGGCTCCTCCGAGCAGGTGGCCGACCATCGACTTGGTGGAACTGATGGCCAGCTTGTAGGCATGCTCCCCGAAAGCCCGTTTGACGGCCAGCGTTTCGATCTTGTCGTTCAGTTCCGTGGAGGTGCCGTGCGCGTTGATGTAGTCGACCTGCTCCGGGCGGATGCCCGCGTCGCGCAGGGCGTTGCGCATGACACGGTAGGCCCCGTCGCCGTCCTCGTTGGGCGCCGTGATGTGGTAGGCGTCTCCGCTCATGCCGTAGCCCACGATCTCGGCGATGACCGGCGCGCCGCGCCGCCTGGCCCGTTCCAGTTCCTCCAGAATCAGGATGCCGGCGCCTTCGCCCACCACGAACCCGTCGCGCTGTTTGTCCCAGGGGCGGCTTGCCTTCTCCGGTTCGTCATTGCGCGTGGACAGGGCGCGCATGGCGGCGAAGCCTCCGATCCCCATGGGACAGACCGGCGCCTCGGAGCCGCCGCAGATCATGACGTCGGCGTCGCCGCGCTGGATGATCTTGAAGGAGTCGCCGACGGCGTGGGCGCTGGTAGTGCAGGCGGTCGCAGTGGCCGAGTTGGGACCCTTCGCACCAGTGCGGATGGAGACATACCCCGAGGCCAGGTTGACGATGGCCGCCGGAATGAAGAAGGGCGATATGCGGCCGGGCCCGCGTTCGAGCAGGTTGCGGTGCTCGCGCTCGATCACCTCAAAACCGCCGATTCCGCTGCCGATGTAGACCCCCGCCTGCTCGGCGTCCTCCGGCGTCAGCCGCAGGCGGGCCATGGACATGGCGAAATCCGTGGCCGCGATGGCGAACTGGATGAAGCGGCCCATCTTCTTGATTTCTTTGCGCTCGACGAAATCTTCCGGCCGGAAGCCGGTGATCTCCCCGGCAATCCGGCAGGCGAACTGCGACGCATCGAAGGCGGTGATACGCGAAATGCCGTTTGCACCGGCGCGGATCGCGCTCCAGCACTCCTCGGTACCCACTCCGACCGGACAGAGCAAACCTACGCCGGTGACCACAACTCTTCGCGGCAAGATGGAAACCCCCTTGGGAAATGCAGGCGGACTACTTCTTTGCGCCCTTGGCTTCGATGTAGTCGATCGCGTCTTTGACCGTGGTGATCTTCTCGGCGTCCTCGTCCGGAATGTCGAGTTCGAAGGCCTCCTCGAAGGCCATGACCAGTTCGACTATATCGAGCGAGTCCGCGCCCAGGTCGTCCACGAAGGAGGCGCCGCCGTCGACCTGTCCCTCGTCCACGCCCAACTGCTCGACGATGATCTTCTTGACTCTCTGCTCAACAGACATGAAACCTCCCCATGTACCTGCAAACTGATTGATTCTAGCGATGATTGGCCGCCGCCGCAAGTGCTTGCCGCCTGAACGGTTCCCAACCGGGAGGCGGCGCTCCGCGCGTCCTTTTCCTCCCCGGCGCCCTCATTCCGAAACCCCGGCGCGGGGCCGTTCAAACCAGCGATACAACACCGGGAGGATGACCAGCGTCAGCAAAGTCGATGTCAGCAGTCCCCCGACGACGACCGTGGCAAGCGGCCGCTGAACCTCAGATCCGGGCCCCGTGGCGTAAAGCATCGGAATCAGGCTGAAAACGGCGATTGCGGCGGTCATCAGCACGGGCCGCAGCCGGTCTTCGCTTCCCTGGACCACCGCGTCCCGGACGGAAGCGCCCTCCTCCCGAAGTTGGACGATGCGCGAGACCAGCACCATGCCGTTGAGTAGAGCAACGCCGAACAGGACGATGAACCCCACCGAGGCGGGAACGGACAGGTAGAGCCCGGACACATACAGCGCGAATACCCCGCCAATCAGGGCGAAGGGGAGATTCAGAATGATCAGCAGCGCCAGCCGCACCGACTGAAATGTCAGAAACAGCATCAGCAGAATCAGGCCGATCACGACTGGAGCAATGACCATGAGCTTGGCCATCGCGCGTTGTTGATTCTCGAATTGCCCGCCCCAGGTGGTGTAGTAGCCGGCCGGCAGCTTGACCTGTCTCTGAATGGCCTGGCGGGCTTCGGCCACGTAGCCGCCGATGTCCCGGTCGTGGATGTTGATCTCGACGCCGATGCGGCGCAGTCCGTTCTCCCGGCTCACCTGCACCGGCCCCTGCACTACTTCAATTGCGGCAAGCTGGCTCAGCGGCACGTTGTATCCGTCCCGCGCCGGCACCAGGGTGTTCCCGATGGTGTCCACCGAGTTGCGATGCTCGGGCGGGTAACGGACCGCGACGTCAAAGGCGCGGTTCCCCTCGTACAGCTTGGTCGCGGCCTTGCCGCCGACGGAGATCTCCAGGATGCGCAGCACGTCGGCGGCGTTCATGCCATGGCGCGCGATCTTGCCGCGGTCGACCAGAACCGAGAGATAGGGCTGTCCCGCGACGCGTTCCACTACCAGGTCCGCGGTCCCCCTGATGTTGCGGAGCACCGCGCCGATCTCCTCGGCTTTCTGGCCAAGGACGTCCATGTCGTCGCCAAACAGCTTCACGATGAGTTGGGCGCGCGTGCCGGCGACCAACTCGTCAATACGGCACTGAATGGGCTGGCTGAAGCTGAACGCCACGCCCGGAATTGTGGCAACCGCCTCCCGCATCTTCTGCGTAAGCTCGTCGCGGTCCCCCGCTGTCTTCCATTCCTTGCGGGGCAGAAGGATGCCCGTGAATCCTGTCTTGTCCACGCCCCGCGCCTCCAGGGCGATTCCGGTCTGGCCGGTTCGGGAGACGACCGTCTCCAGTTCCGGAAAACTCCTCAGCTTCTTTTCGACAAGGTTGTTGACGTCGAGCGCCTTGTCCAGCGAAATACCCGGCAGGAGCTGCACATCCATGTCGAAGGCGCCTTCATCCATGATTGGAATGAACTCCGTGCCGAGGCGCGGCAGCGCGAACAACGCCGCCGCCAGCGCCAGGCCCGCCAGCGAGACCACCACCGCTCCGCGCCTCATGGCCCAGGCGAGAATGGGCTCGTAGGCCCTCCTGGCCCCGCGCATCACGATGCTTTCCTTCTCCGGGCCGGGCCTCAGGACCAAGAGGCAAAGCGTGGGAATGACGAAGATCGACAGGCCAAGCGAGGAGAGCAGCACGACGGTCTTGGTCAGCGCGAGCGGGGTGAACATCTTCCCTTCCAGTCCTTCCAGGGCGAAGATGGGCAGGAAAGTCACGGCGATAATCAGTTCCCCGAAAATGGTGGGCTTGCGCACCTCGAGCACGGCCTTCAACACCGTGGAGAGCCGGTGCCTGGGGTTGGGATCGGCGCTCAGGCGCCTTTGCACGTTTTCGACTTGAATAATCGTGGCGTCGATGATCATCCCGATCGAGATGACCAATCCGCCCAGAGACATGAGATTGGCGTCCAGCCCGATCCACCTCATCACAATGAAAGTCAGGAGGAACGAGAGGGGCAGAGCGAGCAGCACCACGGCCGCGCCGCGCAGGCTCCGCAGCATGAGGTAAAGAACGATCACGACCAGAATCGCCCCCTCGATCAACGCCTTGGTGACGGTTCCCACGCTGCTCGAGACGATGCCCGAACGGTCGTAGTAGGGGACGATTCTGATGCCGGAGGGAAGAATGTTGCCGCTGTTGATCTCCCGCACCTTCTCTTTCACCGCCCGCACGACGGCGCGGCCGTTCCCGCCCCGCAGCATCATCACGATGCCGCCGACCGCCTCGTTCTCGCCGTTTAGAAGAGCCGCGCCCTGCCGGACGGCTTCGCCCGCCTGCACGTTGGCAACGTCGCGGACAAAGACGGGCGTGCCCGCCCGCGCGGCCAGCACGACATTCCCGATATCGTCTTCCGACTTGAACAGGCCGACGCCGCGCACGATGTACTGCTCATCGAAGCGGTCGAGGACATTGCCGCCGACATTCTCGTTGTTCTTCCCGATTGCTTCGTACACGTCGTCGAGCGTCAGACGGTAGGCGATCAGCTTGGCCGGGTCGACCATCACCTGGTACTGCTTGAAATACCCGCCGAAGGAGTTGACTTCGTTGACGCCCGGGACGCTCTTCAGCAGCGGCGTCACCACCCATTCCTGAAGCGTGCGCAAGTCCGTCAGGTAGCGTTTGCGGGCCTCGGGATCGGCGGGCATTGCCGGACCCTGCAAGGTGTATTGATAGATCTCGCCCATCGCCGTTGCGATGGGCCCCATGCTCACCGTGGCGGATCCGGGCATCGCGGATTTCGCCTCGTCCAGCCGTTGAAAGACCAACTGGCGGGCGAAATAGATGTCGACGTTGTCCTTGAACACAATCGTGACCACCGAGAGTCCGAACTTCGTGACGGACCGCATCTGCACCACGTCCGGCAGCCCCCGCATTG
This sequence comes from Bryobacterales bacterium, assembly GCA_020851555.1. Lineage (GTDB taxonomy): Bacteria > Acidobacteriota > Terriglobia > Bryobacterales > Bryobacteraceae > DTKY01. The sequence continues at coordinate 20,323 of JADZCM010000026.1, forward strand.
CGTTTTCGATGGGAAAGGTGATGGACCGCTCGATTTCCAGGGCCGAAAGCCCCGCGGCGGTGCTGAGAATTTCGACCTGAACATTGGTGACGTCAGGAAAGGCGTCGATGGGGAGGTTGGCGTAGGAATAGACCCCGAAGGCGATCAAAACCAGAACCCCCAGGACCACCAGGCTCCTCTGTTTCAAAGTCAGCGCGATGATCTTCTCAAGCATGGCTCACTCGTCTCCGCCCTCGATGAGGTGCTTGAGGAACTCGGTCTTCACGAGGAAGCTGCCGCGGCTTACCACCGGCTCGCCCGCCGTGAGTCCGGCACGGATTGCCGTGAAGCCCTGGGCTTCGATCCCCGTTTGCACCTCGCGCCTTTGAAACTCGACGTCAGAGGTGCGCACGAAGACCACGGGCCTGCCGTCTATCTGCTGAATGGCCGAACTCGGAATCGCCAGAATGGGGGCGGTCTGCTCCACCGGAATGTCCACCGTGGCGAACATTTCCAGCTTAAGCAGGCCGCTTGCGTTCTCGGCCAGGCAGCGCACCTTCGCCGTCCGCGTCTTGGGGTCGATGATATCGGCAACGTAGGTGATCTTTCCGGCGAAAGCCGCCTGGGGATAAGATGCTACCCGCACCCGGACGCTCTGGCCCGTGCGAATCTGGGAGAGGTCTTTTTCATACACGTCGGCCAGAACCCAGACCGCCGACATGTCGGTAATGGCGAGCAGTTCCGTTCCCTGCTCCACCGCCTCGCTGCCGACGGCGTGCAGGCTGGTGACCACGCCGGCAAACGGCGCCTTCAGTATGCTGTGCGACGCCGTGTGGCCGGGACCTGCCCGCCCGGCCGGCAACTTGGCCAGATCCGCCTCCGTCCATCCAAAACGGTGGATCTGCGCGGCGATCTTGGCCGCCATCGCCTGTGCTCCGGCAACCCTCGCTTCGGCGTCCTTGACTTCAGCCTCGCGAAGATCGTGGATGGTCTGTGCAACCGCTCCCACCTTCAGCATCTCCCGGCTCCGCTCGAAGACTTTCCTCTTGACTTCGAGGTCGGTCAGGCTGCGCTCCAGTTCGGCTCGCGCCCCTTGATAGTCGCCGATAGCGAGCCCCAGTTCGACGTTGTCGTACTCCACCAAAGGTGCGCCGGCCGGCACGCGATCTCCCAGTCTGACGAAGATGTTCTCAATGAGGCCTCGCGCCAGGGCCCGTACGTGGGCCACGCGGGATGGATCTTCGCTTACGACGCCGGTCGCCGAAAGCATCACCTGCAACTTGCGAAGGGCGGCGGGTTCGACGGCGATGCCAAGATCCTTCTGGGCGCCGCCGCTGATCCGGACGGTCTCGGACGGAGCTTCCGCACCTGCGGACTGAGGCGATTCGGCCACAACCACATTACCGGAGGTTCGGGAGGAAGAGGCGGACCCGGCAAACATGGAGTAGAGGAAGGCGCCGAGGACGGCTCCGGCGGCCAGCGCGACGAGCAGACTGACGGCTCGCGCAGTGCGAATGCCTGACGTTTGCTTCTTAATATCCGGGCTTTCCATTATTCATCTCCTGATCCAATGGCGCTGGCCAGTTCGTACAAGCTCATGCGCTCGTCGAAGAGGGCCTGGTTGTAAGTGTGCAGAGCATCCCGATAAGTCCTCTGGGCGTCCAGATAGTCAATGAGAGATGCGCCTCCCAGGTTGTAAGAGGTGAGAGTCGCTTTACTTGCGCTCTCCGCTTTCGTCAAGTGCTGCGTCCGGATGTACTCGACCCGCTGCCGGTTCACCTGGACCGCGTTGTAAGCCTGTTGCACTTCAAGCCGAACCTGTACCCGCAAGGCGGCGTCCAGGTTGCCGGCCCGCTTCCGCTCAGCTTCCGCCCGCAGTACTCCGCCCTCGTTGCGGTTGAAGACCCGCAAGGGCACCGTGACGCCCAGGACAAAGCTATTGTCGGGGCCGCTTCTTTTGTAACCACCGCCGACCGTTACATTCGGAGACCGGAGTGCCCGTTGCAGCCGGGTCTCGGTATCGGCCCGCGCTCGCTGCTGGAGCGCCGACGCTAAGTCCGGCCGTCTTTCTAAAGCGACGCGGACGAGTTCGTCCAGAGGCGCCTGCGGAGGAAGCCCCGCTTCCGAGGCCTGGTCCGCTACCGGTAGAGCGCCCGCGACGTCGATGTCCCGTGACAGATCCGGCGCATTCAACAGCGCCAGCAGGGCGCTTTTCGCGTCGCGCAGCATCAGGCCGGCCTGGAACACGTCGTCCTGGAATCGAAGCCGCTCGGCCTCGATGCGGTTCAGGTCCAGCGCCGAGATGTCGCCTTGCTGAAAGCGCACGCGATTCAGATCAATCATCTTCTGGGCCTGCTCCAGAATCGCGCGGGATGTCTCCAGATTGGAGCGGGCCAGCACGATGCGCGAGAACGCGCGTTTCACTTCCATCTCGACCCGGCGGACTTGATCCCGGTAAGTGAGTTTCTGCTCCTCCAAGGCCTGCCGGGCCGATTCCGCACGCAAGCCGCGGCGCCCGCCCCGCTCAATCTCGTAGTCCATCCGGAGCGTGATCTCCTGTGTACCGAAGAAGCGTCCCGGGTTCGAGCGAATCGGCAGATCCTCTTCCTGGAGCGTCATGGAGGGGTTCAGCCGCTTGTTGGCAGCCACTGTGTCCGCCTCCGCCGCCTCGACCTCGTTCTTGGCGGCTGCAATCCGTGGATTGAAGTCAATCGCCAGCCGGAGAGCCTCCTCCAGCGTGAGGCGGGGCGGGATTACCCTATCCTGGGCCTGAAGACCGGAAGAAAGCAGCCAAACCAACAGAAGACAAAACGTGACTCTTAATGCAAAGCTCCTCATACCTCACCTTTTCTACTTGAGGAATTCCCTGCGGAGTGGGGCTTAGGGGAGGAACTAGCAGCGAAGAGGAGCCGCGCTTGCGTCAAGCTCAGTCATGAGCGTGCAGATGCCGCAGTCTGCTCCAGCGGGTGGCTGAAAACAGCCCGGCAGGGGCAGCGGCGCAATCACAGGGCTTGGCGGCGCGCCGGCCGCGCAGCCCGCCGGCATGGGACGCCAGGCCGAGGCCAGGGGTACATCCAGGCAACCGTGGCAATCCGATGCGGCGGGAGAAGAAAGCAGGGGCGAAGCGGGCTGCGGCTCGGGATTGGGCACATTTCCGAAACCGCAGCAAGGCGCGTAGGGGTCCTCAAAGTCCGCGTGCCCGCGAGCGTAACACAGCACCGGCATCCACGGCCCTGTAGTCAACACCAATAGAGCTGCACTTACAACCCGAAGCCAGCGCCGGTGGATGAGGACCACCCTAACAGGTTACCACGAGCGCCGCCGTCCTATCACCGGACGGCGAAAGGCGCGAAGGCCGGGACCCCGCGCCGGCCCCAGGCCCGCCTCACAGCTCCCATCCCGGCCTGTACTCGCGAGTGAGGTACTTGTTGGCCTCAGGGAGGTTGGTGATCTTCATGGCGGCGCTGTCGTAGAGCACCTTGATGGGAGCCGGATACGTCCGCACTCCGCTCTTGGCCTTGCCGGCGCGCAGGGCGACGGCCGCGAGGCATACCGTTTCCGATATCGGTCCCGCGTTCAGGAAGTCCCCGGGAGACCGCTCGCCTCCTTTGAAGGCCGTGATCCACAGGTCGTTGGCGCGGCTGGGGACTTGCGCCGAGGGGGGACTCTGCGCCTGTCTGCCTCTGCCGGCCTCTCTCGGGGTTGCCGCCGCCTCCCTCCACAGCGGCTCGGCGCCCTTCGCCGTAATCAGCCGGGGCGCGCCTCCCGCGGCAAGAATCTTGCCCTTGTCGCCTACGTAGAGCAACCCGCCGGGGGGTACTGCGGCGGTGTCGGCATCCAGCTCCGGAATCCGCGGCTGCATCCCGCCGTCGTACCAGAACACGCTCAGCGGCTGCATGCCGGGCGGAGGCCCGAACTCGAAATGGATGACGCTTGCCGTCGGAAAGGCGAAGTCGTTCTCCACCGGGTTGGCCACGTGGTCGATGACGTTGCAGGTGTGGGTGCTCCAGGCACGCGCGCTGATGGGCGGGCCCATGTTCAGCGCCGTGAACACCGGCCACAGGCTGTAGATGCCCACGTCGGCGATGCACCCGCCGCCGAAATCGTACCAGCTTCGGAACACCATGTGCGTGTACGAGGGATGATACGGCCGGTCGACCGCCGGCCCCAGCCATAACTGCCAGTCCATGCCGGCAGGAACCGGAGGCCGGTCCTTGGGCAGTTCCGTGAATTGCTCCCAGACCGGCCGGTCTGTCCAATTGTGGATCTCCCGCAACGGCCCGATGACGCCTTCCTTAATGGCCCCGATGATCCGCTCGGTTGCTCCTCCCTGCCCGTATGCCATGAAGTGCGTGGGGAGGTTCATCTTGCGGGCGGTCTCGATCACCAGCCGCGCCTCGTTCATGCGGTTGGCAAGCGGCTTGTGCACCAGGATGGGTTTCTTCAGCTTCATGGCCGCCAGCCCGATGGCCGCGTGCAAGTGGTCGGGCGTCATGATCTTGACGCAATCCACGTCCTTATGCTTGTCGAGCAGTTCCCGGAAGTCGTTGTAAGCGGCACAGCCCTTATAGCTTTCGTAGCCCTTCTGCCTGGCGTAGTAGGCCTCAACGACCTCCTTGAACTGGTCCCTGCCGGAACGGACCCCGGTGTCCCCCTCGCCCCAACCGGGCCGTTCCAGCACCCGGCGGATGGTGTTGCGGGTGCCGTACTTGGACCAGTCCAGGTAGTCCTGGCTGTCCTTGACCACGTCGCAGGCGGCGACGATCTGAACGCGGGGATCCTGGAGCAGTCCGGTGACCAGTTCGCGGGTGCCTTCCGTGCCGCAGCCGATGTGGGCCATGGTCAGCTTGTCGCTGGGAGGGACAAAACCCTGCCCTCCGAGGACGTGCCTCGGAATGATGGAAAAGGCGCCGGTGGCGGCGGCCGTCCCCACGAAATTGCGGCGATTGATTTCTGAATTCATGCGATCCTCCCGGACTACCCCTTTCTTCCCGCCAGGAGCTTGCGGAGGTTCGTATACGACCTCTCGACCGACTCCAGCGGCGTCGTGGGATAGCTTTCCTGCTCGACGATGTACCACTGAGTGCCGCCCACGGTCTCGGCGGCGTCGAAGACATCTTGCCACTTCATCTCGCCTTCGCCCAGCAGGACGCCCTTTCTGCCGGCCGCCCAATCGTTCATGTGCATGGTCAAGGTACGGCCCGGGTAGCGCTTGATGTAAGCGACGGGGTCCAGGCCGGCGGCGGGCCAGGCCGCCAGGTGGAGCTGCTGGGCGATCTCCTGGCTGGTGTTGTCGAAAATCAGCTCCCAGGGAAGGCTGCCATCCTCCAGCTTCCGCAGCTCGACCGCGTGATTGTGCAGGCCCAGCCGGATGCCGTAAGGCTTGAGCTTGCCGGCGAGTTCATTCAGGATCTTGGCGGCGTCCAGCCAGTACTGCGGTGTCTTGCCGTCTCCTTTGAAACCGGTCAGATCGGAGAGTGTCGCCAGCTTGTTGTCCAGGGTCTGGTAGAGCTCGATGGTGCGCTGGAACTGGTCGCCCTGGAGCGCGTCCGCATGGATGTGATCGCTGCAAGTCCTCAGCCCCACGTCATCCAACATTTTGCGAAGTTCCTTCGGCGTGCGGTCGAAGTAGCCGCCCCAACCGAACCACTCGACGCCCTGGAACCCCATCTTCGCGATGGCAGCCAGGGTGCCGGGGAGGTCGCCTTTGCCCGGAGTCTTCGAGCGGAAGCCGAGATCGTCGCGCAGCGAGTAGAGCTGGAGCGCAATCGGGATCCTGGATGCGGCACCGGAAACCGCGGCGGCGCACGCAGCGCCGCCGAGGAAAGAGAATTGCCGTCTGGTCATGTCAGTTGGCATGAGAGTAATCCTCCTGAGGTCTCCTTATGCATACCATAGGAGGCCAGACCACGAGTCTGGAGTCAGGGAGTTCCTAACATGGGCGCGCTAGTTCGGCCAAGCAGCCGTGAGGACGCACCCGAACTCCCAGTCAGACTATAGTCAGACGGCCGTTGCTCGGGCGCGGCCGCGGATCCTGTTGACAGATCGGGAGTGGTTCGGCGATAAAAAGGCATAGCCAAGTGGCCGCCTCTCTCTCAGGCGAGCGGGTCTCGAACCGGCCCGGCGCCATCCAGCCGCCGCGTTCCTCGCGAGGCGGGTTCCTGCGGCCAGAAAGGGAGGATCTATAAAGGATGGAATACACTTACACCGACATCGCCAAGATGATCGACCATTCGCTGCTCAGTCCTTCGCTTACCGATGAGGAGATGGAAAGCGGCTGCCGGCTGGCGGTCTCCTACGACGTCGCCTCGGCCTGCGTCAAGCCGTACTTCCTGAAGCGGTGCGCGGAGCTGCTGGCCGCCGGCAACGTGCAGCCCAGCACCGTCATAGGCTTCCCCCACGGCGGCCACCTGACCTCGATCAAGGTCGCGGAGGCGCAGCAGGCAATACGCGACGGCGGAACTGAGCTGGACATGGTGGCGAACATCGGCAAGGTGCTGAGCGAGGATTGGGCCTTCGTCCGGGACGACATACGGGCGGTCGTTGAAGCCACGCACGCGGGCGGCGGCATAGTGAAGGTCATTTTCGAGAACTGCTACTTGCAGGACAGGCACAAGATACGGTTGTGTGAGATCTGCGCCGAAGCCGGGGCGGATTTCGTGAAGACATCGACGGGGTACGCCAGTGGCGGCGCGACTCTGGACGACCTGAAGTTGATGCGCAGGCATTCGCCGCCGCACGTTCGGGTGAAGGCGGCCGGCGGGATACGGACGCTGGATGCGCTGCTGGAGGTCCGGGCCATCGGGGTCGCCCGATCCGGCGCTACGCGCACCGCGGAGATGCTGGACGAATGCCGGAGACGGCTGGGCATTTAGAAGGGAGCCGCCAGGCGCGGGACCGGCGGTCTCGGCCTGAGGCGGCGCAGGAGAAAAAAGAAACAGGGAGCACGACGATGAAGAGAACCTGGATGGTGCTGGCGGCCGCGGGGGTGGCGCTGATCCCCGCGCTCTCGCAGAGGGCGGCAAATCCGTTCCTGGGCCGGTGGGACATGACTGCCGGCACGGGCAGCGAGACGTTCCCGAGTTGGATGGAAGTCGTAGAGAAAGACGGTGAGCTTCAGGCGCGGGTGCAAGGCCGCACCGACAACGTCAAACCGGCGGTTTCGGTCAAGCGGGAGGGCGCGCGCCTGACCGTGGTCGTCACGGCGGCGGTTGAGGCGCGTCCCGCGGCCGGAAACCGTCCCGCCGCCTCCGCGCGGCCCGCGCTGGTGTGGGAACTGGCGGAGAAAGGTGGACGCCTCACCGGCACCCAAACGCACGGAGAAGAAAAGTGGCCGCTGACGGGCGTTCGCGCACCGGCGTTGCAGCGCGCGGCGCCGGCCGCGTGGGGTCCCCCCGAGCCTCTGTTCAACGGCAAGGACCTCACCGGCTGGGTGGCGATGACCAAGACCCCGCACCTGCCGGGAATCGTCGCCAGCCATTGGGTCGCCAAGGACGGAGAACTGCTCAAGGAGGCCCCGGGCGCCAACCTGCGGACAACCAGAACGTTCGACGATTTCAAGCTCCACGTCGAGTACAACTGCCCGGCTGGGGCGAACAGCGGGATCTACCTGCGCGGCCGCTATGAGCTTCAGGTCGGGCCGCCGCCCCCGCCGGCGCCTGCCGGCCAGGGGACGGGCGGTTCGGCGCGCGCGGGCGGTCCCTCCGGCCCTCCCGCCAGGAACCCTTTCCTGGGCGTCGGCTGTATTTTCGGCATGCTGGGGCCCTCGACGCCGCCGCCCTTCAGGCCTGACTGGCAGACTTACGACGTAACGCTGGTCGGACGGCGCGTAACGGTGGTGTTCAACGGCGTCACCACGATCGACAACCAGGACATCCCCGGGATTACGGGCGGCGCGCTCGACAGCAATGAAGGCGAGCCCGGGCCCATCTACCTACAGGGCGATCATCCCGGCTCCATACGTTACCGGAACATGACGATCTCGCTGCCCAGGCGCTGAAACGCCGCGGTAAGGAGCCGGCGCCTCAGCTCATGTACCAGCCGCCGTTCACGTGGATGGTCTGGCCGGTGATGTAGCCGTTGCGGACGAGCATGAGCACGGCGTCCGCCACTTCGTCAGGCTGGCCGAACCGGCCGGCGGGAATGATATCGGCGCGCGCGTTGGGGTTGGCTTTCACCATCTCGGTTTCGATGAGCGCGGGCGAGACGGAGTTGACCGCGATCCCTTCCTTTACCAGCGCCCGCGCGTAGAAGTGCGCCATTCCGATCATTCCAGCCTTTGAAGCGGCGTAGTGCGGCCCCACCACCCCTCCCAGGTGGGCCGCCACCGAGGAGATCATGACGATGCGCCCCCAGCCCTGCCGGCGCATCCCGGCCAGCACCGCCTGCGTGACCAGGAACGCGGACTTGAGGTTCGCGCCGACAGTCTCATCCCAGTCCTGCTCGGTGATCTCCGCCAGGGGTTGAACGCGCGAAATGCCGGCATTGTTCACCAGGATCGAAGGAGCGCCCAGCTCGGAAGTCGTGGTCCCGGCCAGCCGCAGGACATCTCCGGCACTCCGGACATCCGCCTGGATGGCCACGGCTTTCACCCCGAGCGCGCGAACTCCGGCAGCGGCCTCCTCGGCTTCCGCCCGGCGGTTCAGGTAATTCACCGCGACCGCACAGCCCGCCTCACCGAGCCGGAGCGCGACAGCGCGGCCGATGCCCCGGCTGGCGCCAGTGACCAGCGCTACTCGTCCTTCCAGTTCGCTCATAGTGCGGATGATAGCATCCGGTTCGCCGCCGCCGGAATGGGATGCACCCGCCTCGCAGGGACACGCCCGGAAGTGCGCGGTCCCGCCCCGCTATGATGGAAGGTCGATGGCCGAAAAACTGCCGCGTCTGCGAATGAACCTGGAATTTCAGCCGTCTCCCTTCCGGGACAGGCCGGGGCTCCTGATCCGCGATTTGCGGGGCTACTCGGACACGCACGTCATCGTTCCACCCGCCCTGGTGGGCTGCCTTCAATTGCTGGACGGCTACGGCACCGACCTTGACCTGCGCCAGGAATTGGTCCGGCTCACCGGGAGTCTCGAGGTCGGTGAGATTGGCCGCCATTTCCTGGAATCCCTGAGCCAGGCGGGGCTGCTGGAGGATGAGACGTACGCCCGGATGCGAGACGCGAAGCACCGCGCCTTCGCAGAGTCGCCCGTGCGGCGGGCCGTACACGCCGGCCTCACCTACCCGGGCGAAGCGGATGCGCTGCGGGACGGCCTCGCCGAGATACTGAATCATGAGCCCGCCCCGGCGCCGCGTCAGGATCTGGTGGGAATCGCTGCGCCACACGTCAGCATCGAGGGCGGCCGCGCCTGCTACCGGTCCGCGTACCGGCTTCTCTCGCCCGAACTGGCAAACCGCACCTTCGTCGTTCTCGGCACGTCTCACCACGGTGCGCCCGACAGATTCGGCCTCACCCGCAAACCGTTCAGCACGCCGCTCGGCGAGACGGTGACGGCGGCCAGGCTGGTGGACGAGCTTGTCGAGAAAGCCGCCGCCGCCCTGGATCCGGAAGACTACTGCCACTCCATCGAACACTCCATCGAGTTCCAGGTGCTGTTTCTGCAACACCTTTTCGGCCCGGCCGTGCGGCTGCTGCCCATCCTGTGCGGGGCCTATGTGCGGAGCTTCACCGAAGGCGGAAAGCCCGAGGCCGATCCGGCTGTCGATGCTTTTCTGGCAGCGCTCCGGGAGATCGCGGAGAGGGAGGGCGAGCGTCTGTTCTGGGTGCTGGGAGTGGACCTGGCGCACGTCGGCCGGCGCTACGGAGATCCGGTCCCGGCCGCCGCCGCCCGCGGCGTGATGCTGGATGTGGCCAAGCGGGACCGCTCCAGGCTGGAACTCGCCGTGTCCGGGGACGCGGACGGTTTCTGGGAATCGGTCTGCCGGAACCGGGATCCGCTGCACTGGTGCGGCTCCTCCGCCATATACACGTTCCTGAAGGCCCTGCCGGGAGCGCGCGGCGAGGTGGAGCACTACGACCAGTGGAACATCGACGAGGAGAGCGTGGTGAGTTTCGCGGCCCTGAGCTTCAGTTCCGGGCGCCGGCCGGCACCGCCGCCATCCAGTAGCCCGGCCGGGCCCGGACTTTGACGTCGCGGCGCGGCCTGCCGGTTCGATCCAGAACCTCGACGCGGATGTCGTGCCAGCCGGCCTCCATCTTGTTGTTCGGGTTGTAGGTGAGCAGGTACTGGCTGTGCAGTTCCTGCCCGATGTCGCTGACCGCCCGCTCCAGGTCACGCTGGCTGATGAAGGCGTACTCCCGCCCGCCGGTGTACTCCGTGAAGAGTTCCGCGGGGTTGTCAACAAAGATCGCCTTCACCTGCTTGAACACCTCGATGATGACGGGCAGCAGGCTGGCGGAATTCGCGGCGCCGGCCACGGACATGCTGCGCGTGGCCTCGGGCGTAGGCGCCACGTTGGGCGGCAGCGGGCGCGCGCCCGCGGGATACGGATCCGGCCGGGGAGGCTGAGGCTTCGCCGTGAGCGTGGTCACCAGGCGGTTGACGTTCACCGTGTAGGTCAGGATGTTGTTGAACTGCTGCTGAAGCAGCGCGTCGCGCGCGCGGTTCTCGCTGCCCCGGTCGCGTGTCTCGCCGATGAGCAGCAGGATGCGGCGCCGGTTTCCGGGACGCCGTCCCAGCATCCGGGCGCCTTCCATGGCGGCGTCGATCATGGCGTTCGACGTGCTGCCCTGCTTCAACTTCGTGAACGCCTTTGAGATCAGGTCCGCGTCAGTGGTGAAGTCCTGAAGAACCTGCACCCGGTGGTCGTAACATAGAACCGCCACCTCGCCTTGCTCGCCGGTAACCAGGCCTTGAAACAGCGAGCCGATCTTCTGGAGTTTCGGCAGGACCTTCTCCATGTCCCAGTTGGCCTGCACCGCCACAACCAGGGAAATGGGGATGTAGGTGACATCCACCTTGACGTCCTGCGCCGTCTCGTTGTCGTACAGCCGGAATGCGCTCGGGTCCAGTCCGGAAACGAAGTTCCCCTCCCGGTCGGTAACCGTGACGGGCGCCTCGACTATGTTCACCGTCGCCCGGAAAACCTGGCCCGGGACATCCTCCTGCTGGGCGAACAAGCCCAGCGCCGCGAGTCCTGCGAGCAGTGTTCTCACGCCAGATGCTCTCATGCCACGGGACGCTTGCCGCTCTCTTGCCGTTACGTGCTTCTTCTTCCACCATAGCACCGCGGCCCGGCTGCTGAGCACGCTGCCTGTCCCGCCGGCGCCCGCGGCGGCGCGGTACTAGAACCTGGTCATGGGACTTTCGCTTCCCGTTTGGTATTGGCTAAAGGCCCGTGACGTGGTTATATGACAATCATGGGAGCGGAGTTTGAGCGTCGGAGCTCGAGACGGTACTCGATTGAGCGTAACCTTCAGTACCGGATGCGTGGCGTCCGGCCTGCGTTGACAGGCGCCGGCGTGACCATCAACATGAGCAGCAACGGTGTGCTGTTCCGGGTAGAGCAGCCCCTGCTGGTCGGCAAGCCCATCCACGTGGAGGTCAGTTGGCCCGTCCCGCTGAACGATACGCGCCCGCTGAAGTTCGTGGCTCGCGGGCGGGTGGTGCGGAGTGACGCCCGGTTTGCCGCGATGCGCATTGACAGTTGGGAGTTTCGCACGCAGGGCACGGCCGCGGCGTAGGCCGCGGCCCGCAAGCAGCTACCCGCCGAGTTCCGCTTCCGCGAGTTTCTTCTTGTGCTTCGGTTTCTTGCGCCTGGTCTTGGGCTCCATCGCCACGGAGGGAGGCACCGCTCCTACCCTTTCGCGCGCCAGCCGGCGCACCGACTTGACCCGGTTGTAGCGCCGGCGCCGTTGAGCCATGTAAACAACCTCAATCCAGCGGGCGGCGCGAGCGCCGGAGCCGGTCTTCCCGGTTCCACGGCGAACTCCCGGACGCCCGGAGCGGCTGGCACAACGCCCGCCACAGCCTGCTCCTCATGCGCTCCTGGACTCCTTGTATGCGGCGCGCACGTTCCGCATCTGCTCCGCATGCTTCTCCGCGTGGCGGGCATAAATCGCCAGCCAGTCCTTCAGGGACATCTCGCCCCGTTCCGGGTGCAGGCACTTGCGGTCAAAGGCGCTTTCCGGAAGGCTCGACAGGAGTTCATAGCTCCAGGCGCGGATCTGGCGGAACATCTCCAGAGCCGCGGCGGTCTTCAGGCTGGCGTAGTTAAGATTGCGCCCCCACGCGTCCTGGTCGTAGCCTGCCACCGGCGGTTTCTCCTCGGCGATGATGCGCCGGAACCGGACGGCCGCCACGATATCGGCGTCCGCCATGTGGCACAGAATCTGCCGGACGCTCCACTTGCCCGGACCGGGGACGAAGTCCAACTCGGCGCCCGCCGCGCCGGTCAACGCTGAGGCGATCACTTCCGGCCCTCTGCGGAACCTCTCCAGCAACTCGGCCAATTCACTCATCCCTGCCTCCTCTCTTGCTATCTTGGCAGATCCCGGAGGGCCTTATCCCAGCTTTCGTATGACGGTCCGCACCGCTCCCTGAATGACCAGGTCCGAGCGCGGGTGCAGTGCCGGATAGGCGGGGTTCTCCGCCTTCAGGTACCACCTGCCTTTCACCCGCACCAGGCGTTTCAGCGTGCTTTCGCCGTCGATCAGCGCGACTACGATCTGCCCCGCCTGCGGCGTGGGGGTGGGCTCCACCACCACCAGGTCGCCGTCCAGTATGCCGGCGTCTTTCATCGAGTCCCCGCGCACCTTCAGCGCGAAACACCCCTCCCTGGGATGAAAACCGAGGCTGTTCTCATCGAGTGAAACGCACCCTTCGGGCGCTGCCGTGGCGAACTGCTCGGGCGGACCGGCCGGGACGCGTCCGAAAAGCGGCAGGTCGTAACTGGGGGACTTGACCGCCTCCAGCGGACCGGCCAGGTCGATCTGCCGCGAACCGCGCCTGGCCCTGCGTATCAACCCTTTGGCTTCGAGCGACAGCAGATGCCCCGCTACGCCGTTCGGGCTGCGAATCCCGAACGCGCGCTGGATCTCCGGAATGGACGGCGAGCAACCGTGCTGGCGGCGGAAGCCGACAATGAAGTCGAGGATGCTCTTCTGTCGCGGCGTAAGCATGATACTATAAATACTTACACATCAGGGTGGGCCATGTCAATGCGAAGCCTGTTTGAGCCACCGCCTTCTTTCGACCGCGCCAGCCTCGCCCGGACGCTGAAGCGGCTGGCCGCCGGGGGCGTCTACCTGGGCACGAGTTCCTGGAAGTACCCGGGCTGGATAGGGCAGGTCTACTCGCCGGAGCGCTACCTGACGCGGGGACGTTTCTCGCAGCGCCGCTTCGAAACCTCCTGCCTGGCCGAGTACGCGGAGACCTTCCCCATTGTCTGCGGCGATTTCTCCTTCTATCAATTCCCCTCGGAGGACTACTGGCGGCGCCTTTTTCACTCAGCTCCCGCGAGCCTGCTGTACGCGCTGAAGGCGCCCGAAGACGTCACCGTGAAGGTCTTTCCCGGACACGCCCGGTACGGCGCGCGCGCGGGCGCGGAGAACCCTTCGTTCCTGAACGCCGCGTTGTTCCAGGACGCCTTTCTCGGGTTGCTGGAACCGTACCGGCGGCAGACGGCGGTTCTGATCTTCGAGTTCGGGACCTTTTCCAGGCGCAGCTACACGAGCGGCGGGGCGTTCCTCGCCGATCTGGACCGGTTTCTGGGCGCTCTGCCGGAAGATTGGCGGTACTCGGTGGAGATTCGCAACCCCGAGTACGTTGGGAAGGAGTACTTCTCCTGCCTGAGGGCGCACGGAGTGGCGCACGTTTTCAACGCCTGGACGCGGATGCCCGAGCTTGGCCGCCAGATCGAAACGCCGGGCGCCTTCACGGCGGATTTCTCGGTCGTCCGGGCGCTGTTGCGCCGCGGCCGTTCGTACGAGCAGGCGGTGAAGGCATTTGAGCCTTACGAGAGGGTGCAGGAGGTGAACACGGGCGCCCGGGAGGCGATGCGCTCCGTTGCCCGCCGGGCGCGCGAGACGCGGCAACCCGCGTTCCTCTTCGTGAACAACCGCCTGGAAGGCAACGCGCCGTTGACCATCCAAGCCATTGTGGAAGAGCAGTGAACCACATTCCGGCCTGCTCCACCGGCCGCCGCGGAACCGTGGAGCCTGCTCCAACGTATCATTGAACATGCACGGGGCGCGCCAGACGCGAGCACTCCAGGTGGCCGGCGTGTTCGCCGCCCTCACCTTGCTGGTGCACCTGCTCACCAACCGCGGTTACGGCTATTTCCGCGACGAACTCTACTTCCTGGCGTGCGCCGAACACCTCGACTGGGGGTACCCCGACCAGCCGCCGCTCATCGCCTTCATCGCCTGGTTCTCCCGGCACGTCATCGGTGAGTCCCTGGGGGCCATCCGTTTTCTGCCGGCGGTGGCGGGAGCCGCAAAGGTCTTCCTCACGGGCCTGATCGCCGTGGAACTGGGAGCGGGCGCTTTCGCCGTGGGACTGGCGTGCTTGTGCGTGCTGGCGGCTCCGGGCTATCTGGGGCTTGACACGATCCTGTCCATGAACGCCTTCGAGCCTTTGTTCTGGATGGGATCTGCTTACCTGGCGCTTCGCGCCACGCGGCATGACCGGCCCCGGTTGTGGCTCTGGGTGGGAGTCCTGGCCGGGCTTGGCCTGGAGAACAAGCACTCGATGGCCTTCTTCCTCGCCGCGCTCAGCACGGGCCTGCTCTTTTCCCCGCAGCGGCGGGTGCTGCGTTCGGGCTGGTTCTGGGGCGGGATGGGCCTTGCCTTACTCTTGTTCCTGCCCAACCTGTTCTGGCAGTACAGCCATGGATGGCCGACGCTGGAGATGCTCCGGAACGTGCGGCGCATTGGTAAGAACGTGGAACTTGCGCCGCTGCCGTTTCTGGCCGACCAGATCAAAATGATGGGGCCGGCCAGCGTGTTCGTCTGGGTAGCCGGGCTGTGGTTCCTTCTGCGGGGGAAGGGGAGGGACTTCCGGTTCCTCGGCTGGACGTTTGTGATCATCTTCGGGCTCCTGATGGCGCTGAAGGGGAAGAACTACTACCTTGCGCCGGCGTATCCCATGCTGTTCGCGGCCGGCGGCGCGTGGTGGGAGCAAAAGACGGCGTCCTGGCGCGGGGGAGTGGCCGCGCGGACGGCGCTGGTGGCGCTCATTCTGGTGACAGGCGTGCTCCTGGGGCTGATCATGCTGCCGGTGCTGCCGCCGGCGCGGTATGTGGCCTACTCGCAGGCGCTGGGATTGTCCGTCCCCAAAACCGAAGTGGCGCACCGGGGACCGCTGCCGCAGCTCCTGGGAGATATGTTCGGATGGCCGGAAATGGTGGAAGCCGTGGCGAAGCTGTATCACTCGCTGCCGCCGGAGGAGAGCGCCAAGGCTGCCATCTTCGCCGGGAATTACGGGGAGGCCGGCGCGATCGATTTCTTCGGTCCCCGGTATGGCCTGCCCAAGGCCATCTCCGGACACCAGGCTTACTACTTCTGGGGACCGCGGGATACGACCGGAGAGGTGCTCATTCTCTTACAATCGGGCCGCGAAGAGGCGGAGAGAGCGTGCGTGAGCGTGGAGGACGGGCCGGTGATTTCGCATCCCTGGTCGATGGCCGAGGAGCACTACACGGCGCTGGTGTGCCGTGGCTTGAAGACGCCCATCGGGGAACTGTGGCCGAAGGTGAAGCATTGGAATTGAGGGGGAGCGGATTGGGGCGCCGGGCGCTTCTTAGAGCGCTGGAGCGGCTCAGTTCCGGCCGCGGGAGAGCCGCCGAAGGAACCGGGGCGCACACCGGAGCCGGGCGTTCAGCCCTGCTGCGGCGTGCCGGGCCGGATGCTCTTCTCCCCCGCCTTGTTTCGGACGCCGGGGTTCACCGGGCGGTTCTTCGCGGGGTTGCTGAAGACGAAGCGGCCGAAGAGGACGCAGCCTTTCATCCCCGGGTCACAAGGGATATTCTTCACCTTCGCGCAGCGGCCGTTCACCTCGTGCGGACATCCCCAGCTACTCATCTATCTCCCCTCCGGGCGCACCGGTTTGCTCTGAGCGGGCCGCGGTCCGGACTCGTTGCACGCACCAGCCCCGTCCCTGAAGACATGGAACATCTTCCTACTGCCCATCATACACATCCCCCGGGCCGCCAAGGGGCGCGCTCCGCGGGGTTGTTGACAGCCGTGTCCGCAATCTGTTGCGATGGACTTCGGCGCGATGTTCTCCACGACCTCCAAATACGCGCTGCGGGCGCTCGCCTATCTCTCCGCCCAGAAGCCGGATCGTATGGTGCCCGGCGAGGAACTCTCCCTGAAAACGGGTGTCCCCAGGAACTATCTTTCGAAAATCCTCTTGGCGCTTGGTAATGCCGGGATCGTAACCGCCGTGCGTGGCGCGGCCGGGGGCTACCGGCTCGGCGTCAGGCCCGAAGAGGTTCCCCTGAATCGCGTCATCGGGCTTTTTGACCGCACCGCAACGAAACGCGCTTGTCTGCTCGGCTTGCGTCCGTTCTGCTCCGGCAAGAACCCCTGCACGGCTCATCACGCATGGATGCCTGCCAAGACCGCTTTTTTCACCTTTCTGGAGTCGACGACGCTGCGCGACATCTCGTTGAGCGGGCGCCCGGGCCGCGCCGGCAAAGGCACGGGAGCCGGACGGCGGAGTCGCCCGAAGGCCACCGCTGTTGAAGAGTAGGACAGGCGTGAAGCAGGCGGGTCTATCGCCGCGCCAGGCGGGCGGCTGCCAGGGGCGTATTCACGTTGCGCCAGGCTTCAGCGATCGCCGGCGGAGGCTGGGGAGAAGCGACTACGGCGAGGCCGGCCAGCGCGGAGGGCGCATGGCAGCCCTCCAACCACGTCCGGGCGCGGAACTCGTACAGCGCAAAGAGGGGCTCGACCGCCCGCCCCCTGCCCAAGCGGGGAAGGATGGCCCATACTCCCGGAGCGCGCTGCTGCAACAGCCATTCCACCGCGGCTGTTGAGATCAAGGGCAAATCACAGGCCACGAAAACCCAGGACGCGTCCGGCCGCCAGCGCATGGCGGCCAGCATGCCCGCCATCGGTCCGGGCCGATTGACAACATCCGGCAGCGCCGGCAGCGCACTCAGCCCGGGAGGAACGGCCCCGGCGCCAAGCAGAACGAGATCCCGCACGGCGGGCTTCACAGCCCGCACTATGCGCTCAAGCCAGGTGGTCTTTCCCAGCCGCAGAAGTTGTTTGGGCCGCCCCATGCGGCGGCTGCCGCCGCCAATCAGAATTCCGGCACACAGGGGCGCGAGCGCCTGCCGGTGAGCCAGCCACCCGTCGATGAGGGGCATGACCGCCGCGGCGCGGTCCTCGTCGCGGCGGAGCACACGGAGAACGCTCCGGCCCGGCAGCGGGCAAGCGTCGCCGTGGTCTTTCAAGAGCCAGACCCTGCGGGCTGGACGGGAGTGTTTGTGTCCCTCCAAAAGCACCAGGTCATGGTCGAGGTCCAGGCGCTTGACGATTTGCTCGAGCGCGGGCGCGCCGGAGAGATGAGTACGGGTGAATCTCTCGCCGGGTCCCGTCAAGACCACGTCGGCGCCCGCCCGGAAGAGCCTGTCGGAATCCTTGCCTTCGCGGTCGAGATCCGGACCATGAATGTCGTCTTTAACAACCGCGATCCTCAGGCCGCGGGCCGAGAGACGCCGCACCACCTCCACCAGCAACGTCGTCTTGCCGGAACCGCTCCAGCCGCAGACGCCGAAAGCCGGAACTCCCGGATTCACGCCCCGAAGCCCCCGCGTGGCGGAGCGCAATCGGAGGGATCGCCCCGCAACTTCGCCAAGCCGTGTCCCAGGGCGGGCAGGACGGCCTCCAGGCTCTCCGTGGCTCCCCGCTCCGAACCGGGCAGGCTGACGATGAGCGTGTCGTTGCGGATGCCGGACACCGAGCGGGACAGCATGGCGTACGGCGTCTTCTCCGCGGAGGCCCGCCGCATGGCTTCATCCAAGCCGGGCGCCGGCCGGTGGATCACGGAGGCGACGGCTTCGGGAGTCACGTCGCGCGGGGAGAAGCCGGTGCCGCCGGCCGTGACGACAAGGTCGATGGAGTGCCCGTCGCAATAGTGTTTGAGCCGGTCCGCAATCTGATCCCGGTCGTCGGGGAGAATCCGGATGGCGTAGACGTGCGCGCCGAGGGATGATTCCAGAAGACGCCCCACCGCAGGGCCGGCCGTGTCCGCGGTTTCCCCGCGCGAGCAGCGGTCCGAAATCGTCAGAACGACGGCCTGAAGCCGCTGGCAAGAGATCTCCTCAAGGACTTCGAGGGAATCGCCGGGCACGACAGTGCCTCCCTGGGAAACCCGCGCGAACACCCCGCGGGTCGGCATGATGCAGTCGCCGGCCTGGTAGTAGATGGCGCAGCGCCGGTGACAGGTCTTGCCGCGCTGGGTCACCTCAAGTTCGACCTCGGCGCCGAGCCGAAGGCGGCTGCCCAGGCCGAGCGCGGAGAGGTCCACGCCACGGGTCACAACGTTCTCCGCAAAGTCGCCGGGTGCGAGGTTGGGAAGGCCGGCCTCGCGCATCCGTTCGATGTGCTCGGCCGCGAGAAGACTTACCTGCCGGTGCCAGGCCCCCGCGTGGGCGTCGCCGGATATCCCCGAGTCCGCCACGAAAAGCGCGCTGGGCAGGGGCTTCTTCTTCTGAGCCTTCCGGGCGCTCACGCAAACCGCTTCGACTTTACCCACCAGCGTGGCCCTCCCTCCGCCAATGCCCCGACTTGCCGCCGGTTTTCTCCAGCAGGCGAACCGGGCCGATCTCCACTTCTTTTCCGGCGGATTTCACCATGTCGTAAACGGTCAGAGCCGCGATCGCTGCGGCGGTTAGCGCTTCCATCTCCACGCCCGTCTTGCCGTCGCAAGCCACGCGCGCCACCAGACGGACGCGGTTTTCCTCCAGTTCCGCCTCCAACTCCACCAGGTCGATGGCCAGCGGGTGGCACATGGGAATCAACTCGCTCGTCCGCTTGGCGGCCAGAATGCCCGCCAGCCGCGCCGTGCCCAGCACGTCGCCTTTGGCCACCGACCCGGACTCCCGCAGGAGCCCGGCGATCAGCGGCCCGACCGTGACCCAGGCCTCCGCTGTCGCCGTGCGCTCCGTGACATTCTTGCCCGACACGTCGACCATGCGCGCGCCGCCCTGCGGCGACACGTGCGACAACCCGGAGGTCACCGGCCGCCGTCCCATCCTGCGTCTTCTCCTTCCATCCCGCCCGGCACTCGCTCAGCCTCCAATCATCACCATGTGCCGGGGCTGAACGAAGTTGCCGTCCCGCCGCTTCAGGCCCAGCGCCAGATCTACAGCCTCGCAAACCGCGCCGGCGTCCAGCCGCGAACCGCCGTGCCGATCCCACGATAAGGGGATCCCTTGCGGCCGCGCCAGGCAGCCGATCAGGCTTCCGGCCGCCGTCAACCTTAGGCGCCAGCATCCGGCGCAGAAGGGCTGGCTGTAAGGCGAAACGAAGCCGATGACCGTTCCGCCGCCGCGCTCCCGCCGGACCACGAAATCGCGGCTGGTGTCTTCCGGTCTTTCAGGAAGCGGCTCGAGATCAAACGCCTCCTCCAGTCGCTCCCGCACCTCGGCGCTCGAAACGAAGCTCTCCGCAAAGCCGGCCGACGCCATGCCGATCGGCATCAGTTCCAGGAACCGCAACTCAGCGCCTTGCTCCTCCGCGAATCGTACCAGGTCCACAACCTCACGGTCGTTCCGGCCGCGCAGCACCACCGTGTTCAGCTTGATGGGGTGAAGTCCCGCGTCCCTGGCCGCCTGGATTCCGGCCAGCGTTTTCTCCAGTACGCCGCCGCCCGTAATCTCGCGAAAGCGCACGGGATCGAGGCTGTCGAGACTGATGTTGATCCGCATCAGCCCGCTGCGCCTGAGAATCGCGGCTTTCCCGGCAAGATGCTGCCCGTTCGTGGTGAGCGCCAGATCGGGGACCCCCAACGCGGCGAGCATGGCCACCAGCCTCTCGACCTGCGGACGCGCCAGCGGTTCGCCGCCGGTTATGCGCACCTGCCTCACGGCATAACGATCCATGACCACCGAGACGAAGTTCGCAATCTGTTCGTAGGTAAGAATCCTGTCCCGGGCGGCCCCCAGCGCGCCGGCTCCGGGCCGACAGTACGAACAACGCAACGGGCAGCGGTCAGTCACCGAGACGCGCAAGGAGAGTCCGGGATGCCTGTCGCCCGATGTCATGGCAGCGGCCTCCATGGCCGAAACAGGACCGTCTCTCCCGCGCCGGGACTCCGCCGCGACACCGGGACCAGGACCACTCCGTCGGCGCCGGCGGCCGAGGCCAGATCAGCGCTGCTCTGCGAGATGACCGGCGCCACCGAAAGCCCGCTCTCTTCCGACACCAGGCGCGCAAGCATGTGGTGGACTCTGCCCCCGCCCGGCTCAGCGGGCGCGGCCAGCGCCATCGGCCAGGCGATGCGGCACGAATCGATGGGTTGCCCGGACAATCTCCGAAGGGCGGGCAAAACGAACTCGTGCAGCGCCGTCAACGAGGAGAGCGGGTTGCCCGGCAATCCGAAAATGTGGCGGCCGCCGGTTGCTGTCGCGTAGAGCGTGGGCTTTCCCGGTTTCATGCGCACGCCGTGGAAGCGGGTCACCGCCCCGGCGTCCGCCACCGCAGCGGGTACCAGGTCGTATTTGCCGACGGACACGCCGCCCGATAGAAGGACCACGTCGTAGCGCCGCAGCGCACGGCGCAGCGCCGCCAGCAGCTTGGGCCTCTGATCCGTAACCGTGGCAAAGCGCGTGCCGGGATACCCCCACTGCGCCAATGCCGCGCACAACGCCGGCCCGTTGGAGTTCCGGATTTCGTGGGGCCTCACGCGGCTGCCGGCCGCTCTTAGCTCCGCCCCGGTGCAAAGGAGCGTGACGCGCGGCCGGCGATGCACCCTGACGGCGGTCCTGCCCACCGCGGCGCAGACCCCGATCTCCGCGGCGCCAAGCCGCGTTCCGGCCGCGAGCAGCACCGCGCCCTTGCGGGCATCTTCGCCCCGGCGCAGAATATTCGAACCGGCGGCTATGGATGAGTGGATTTCTACAACGCCATAGCCTGGCCTGGCTTGTTCGGCCATAACCACCGTGTCCGCGCCGGGCGGGACATTGGCCCCCGTCAGGACAAGCGCGCATGTGCCGGGCCGGACGCGCGGGCGAGCCGGACTGCCGGCCGCCACCTCGCCAATGAGGCGCAGCACGCAAGACGGACGCCGGAGGTCGGAGTGCCGGACGGCGTACCCGTCCATCGCCGAACGGTCGGCCGGCGGGAGATCGCGGTCAGCCCGCACATCCTCGGCCAGGCAGCAGCCCAGTGCGTCGATGAGCGGAACAACAACCGGCTCCTGCGGACGTACGTGCTGGAGAACGATGTCCCAGGCCTCGTCGGGCGTGACCACAACTCTCCTTTCCAGGTAACGGGAGGCCGCGGCGTTTCCGCCGGGACCCTATCGCCCGAAGACCATAGCAATGCGCCGTAGGTTCCGCGGGTCGGAGATGTTCATACGATATTGTAACCAAGTTGGGATATTTGATCACGCTCGCCCGCCCGCGCCGCCAACACGGCGACAAAAAGAAGCAGAAGACGCATGGCTAATGTCCCTAGCCTTTCGGGCATCGAACATACTACCGGCCTTGACCAGATGGACTGGCCAAGCGGGGATTTTACCTCAAGCGGGGTCCACGCTGTTCATGGAAATCCGGCCACGGCCTCCAGCTTCGCTCAACGCCGTGGCGATCGCGTCCCGTTGGCCGGCCACCCGGAAACCGGCTCACCTCAGTACCAGCAGTTCGGCTTGCAGCTCCGGCCGTACAAGGCCGGTCGATTGACGCCAGTCGGTGTGGAAGCGGACGATCACTACTGTCCGGCTAAAAGTCGAATAGAATCAACTGGTTGTCGGGGCAGGGTAAATCGCCCTGGGAGTTGGATGCCTGGAACGCCCGTGAAATGGGCACTTTTTCGAAGAGCGTGACGCTGAA
>JADZCM010000027.1 GCA_020851555.1 Bryobacterales bacterium
GAACCGAACACAAATCAAGAGCCAACGCACAATGCGAATTTGCCTCCCACCATCGCCCCCGTCAAAACAGAAGGGATATCAGGGGTCCGGTGAGGCTAGAAAAGTTGGTTGCGGAATCGCTGTCCGGCAGGAACGGCTGGATTGGATTAAGATGCTAGGTTGCAGCCGGCTGGCGAAGCGCGTGCCGGCGGGCGGGGTCATTTTGATCTAAATTGTCACGAACGGAATTCCAGTCTCTTCGCGATTGCCCCGAGGTCGCCGTGCTGATCGTGGGCGGAGGGGTGAATGGGGTGGGCCTCCTGCGCGAACTGGCCCTCCAGGGCGTGGATACCCTGCTCGTCGACAAATCCGACTTCTGCTCCGGGACCAGCGCCGCCGGCACACGCCTGATCCACGGCGGGCTGCGGTACCTGGAGAACGCGGAGTTCCGGCTGGTCCACGAGGCGCTCCGGGAACGGGGCCTGCTTCTGCGCAACGCACCGCACTACGTGAAGCCCCTGCCGGTGGTCATGCCCGTGTTCGACTGGACTTCCGGCTGGCTCCCCGCGCTCCGGGGGTTCGCGGGACTCCCCACGGAGCCGGCGGACAGAGGCGCGCTCCTGATCAAGACCGGCCTGTTCCTGTACGACCTGCTCGCCGGACGGGAATCCGGCCTGCCGCGCCACCTGTTTCACTCCCGAAAGCAGTCTCTGGCGCGGCGTCCCGCCTTGAATCCCGGGGTCGTATGCACCGCGACTTACCATGACGCCCGGATCACCTGCCCCGAGCGCCTCTGCCTGGAGCTGGTTCTGGACGCTGCGCGCATCTCGCCGCAGGCCCGCGCGCTCAGTTACGTGAGCGTACAGGAAGCTTCAGGAAACTGTGTCACCTTGCGCGACGAGACGTCGGGGGAGTCACGCACCGTGCGGCCCCAGGTCGTGGTGAACGCCACGGGCCCGTGGATCGATCAAACCAACCAGGCGCTGGGAAGCAGGTCGGGCTACATAGGGGGCACCCGGGGCTCCCATCTGGTGCTTGACCACGCCGGACTGCGGGAGGCCGCCGGCGGGGACATGATCTACTTCGTCAACCGCGACGGCCGCATCTGCATGCTCTATGCCTTGAACGGCAAGGTCCTTGCGGGAACCACCGACATTCGCACCGACAACCCCGACGGAGTCTGCTCGGACGAAGAGGTTAGCTACATTCTGGACTCCATCCGGCAGGTGTTTCCGTCGATCCAGGTGGACCGTTCGCACGTGGTCTTCCGGTTCTCCGGCGTGCGCCCGCTCCCCAGCAGCACGCATTCGATCCCCGGACGGATCAGCCGGGACCATAGCTGTCCTCTCCTTCCTCCCTCGGGCGGACGGACTTTCCCGATCTACTCGCTGGTGGGAGGGAAATGGACCACCTTCCGCGCCTTCTCCGAGCAGGCGGCCGGCCAAGTCCTGGCGGAACTCGGATGCCGCCGCGTGCGGGGGTCGGCGGACCTGCCCATTGGCGGCGGCAGGGATTACCCGTTGACGGAGGGCGAGCGGCAGGCATGGATCGGCCGGCACAGACAACGGACCGGGATCGCGCCGGACCGGCTCGAGGAGTTGCTGGCGCGCTACGGCACACGCGCCGGAGAATATGCCGCCTTTATCGCGGAGGGGCAAGACGGTCCCTTGGCGCACCACCCCGGCTACTCCCGGCGGGAGATCGAGTTTCTGGTGCGCCATGAGCGCGTGGTTCACCTGGACGACGTGGTTTTTCGCAGGACGCTCATCGGCCTGCTGGGCGAGGCGAGCCGCCCGTTGCTCGAGGAGTTGGCCGCTGTGGCCGGTCCCCCGCTGGGCTGGACGCCTCAGACCGCCGCGGCCGAGGTCGAGCGGTCCCTTGGTCTACTGAGAACCAGGCACGGGGCCACCGGCCTTTAGGCGCGGATCAGACCTTGATCAGGTCCCACGGCTTCCGCATGGTCCGCGCAAGCAGCTTGGATGCTTCCGCATCTCCGATGAAGTCCTGCCGGGCGCCGTCCCACCGCAGTTTCCGGTTGGTCTTCCAGGCAACCATGCCCAGCAGGCAGGTAGCCGTGGCCTTGTGCCCGGTCTCGGCGTTTGGGAACGGGTCCTGCCGGCTGCGGAGGAACTTGATGAAGTTCTGCCCGTGCAGTTCCGTGGCGTCCGCGCCCTGCACCTGCTTCCGCTCACAGCGGAACTTCACCTCACCGCCCGCCGCCGCTCCCCGCCGCCCGCCGCGCGCGCCCGCGCCCGGCGCTCCCGACTTCCGCGCGGGCGCCTCCGGCAGATCCAACCGGCCGGACTCCACCTCCGGAAAGATCTCGTAGCTGATGCGGTCGACGTACAAAGCGCCCTTCGTGCCGAAGAACGCCATCCCGTGCGGGCGGTTGTAAGGCCCGGTCATGGCGTAGTAGTTCAAACCCGGGCTGCGGCCCGCGCCCCGGCCGTACATGTTCGTCCACACGGCGCTGTACTCCAGGATGAAGTTGGGGAACTCATAGGTCACATGCAGCACGTCCGGAATGTCGCCGCCGTTCTGCTTGCAGTACTTCCCGCCCGCCGCCGCCACCGTGAGCGGCCAGTCCATGTTCATGATCTGGTAAACGCTGTCGATGCGGTGGTTGCCGTAGTCGGTGATGTAGCCGTTGTTGTAGTCCAGAAACATACGGTACGTGCTGCCCAGGCGCTGGCGGTTGAACGGCACCATGGGGGCCGGGCCGACGTACATGTCCCAATCCACCTCGGCGGGAGCGGGTGAATCCGGCACGGGGGCGGCAAGGTTGGGAGCGATTTGTCCGCTGTTCCAGACTCTCACGTAGTAGATGTCGCCGACCTCGCCGCTTTGGGCGATCCTCGCGGCTTCCGCGATGTGCGGCGCCGACCGGTGCTGCGTGCCGACCATGACCAGCCGCTTATACTGGCGGGCCGCCGCGACGATGGCCTGGCCCTCCCGAATCGTGTAGGAGAAGGGCTTTTCTACGAAGACGTCCTTTCCTGCCTGGCAGGCCAGCACGGCAGGGATGGCGTGCCAGTGATCCGGCGTCGCGATATGCACGGCATCGACGTCCTTGCGCTCCAGCGCCTTGCGAAAGTCCCGGACGGTGTCCGCTTTCCCCGCGGCCAGTTCCCTGGACGCCTGCTGCGCGGGGGCGTCCCACACGTCGCACATCACCCGGTATTCCACGTTGCCCGCGCCAAGCACGCCTCTGGCGACGCCGCGGCCGCGGCCGCCGCAGCCGATGAGCGCCAGGCCGATGCGATCGTTGGCGCCAAGAACTCTCGAGGCGGAAAGAGCCGTCCAGGCGGTGACCCCGGCGGTTGTCCTGGTGAACTCACGTCTGCGCATTGAATCTCTCCTCGGCAAGCCGAAGCCCGCCCCACTAAACCTTGATCAGGTTCCACGGCGTCCGCTGCTCCCGCGTCATCAGGCGCGTGGCTTCGGGGTCGCCGATAATCTCCTGCTTCTTTCCGTCGAACCGGAGCTTCCGGCCGGCCTGGATCGCGATGTTGCCCAGCAGGCACGTTCCCGTTGCCAGGTGCCCAAGTTCGATGTTCGCAAACGGCTGCTTGCGGGAACGGATGGCCTCGATCCAGTTCAGTGCGTGCAGATCGGTGCGGTCCGCGCCTTGAACCTGCTTGCGCTCGCTGCGGAACCTGACCTCCGGCTGCGCGCCGGCGCCGCGGGCCCCGCGGCCCGTGGAGGACGGATCCACCTCGGGGTAGACTTCGTACCCGATGCGGTCGGTGATCAGCGTGCCTTTCGTCCCGAAGAAGGCTTCCGCGTGCGGGCGGTTGAAGGGGCCGGTCATGCCGTAGTAGCTCATCCCGGGAGTCCGCCCGCCGCCCATGCCGTGGGAGTTGGTCCAGTCGGCGGTGTAGGTCATGACGAAGTTCGGGTACTCGTAGACGACGTTCATCACGTCGTAGATGTCGCCGAAGTTCTCCTTGACGAACTTGCGCCCGGATCCCGAGATGGTCAAAGGCCAGGAGCAGTTCATCATCTGGTAGAAGCTGTCGACGCGGTGGTTCCCGTAGTCGGTGATGTACCCGCTGGCGTAGTCGTACCACTGGCGGTAGTTCAGCCGGTGCAGGTTGAACGGCGCGTAAGGCGCCGGTCCCACGTAGAAGTCCCAGTCGAGCCCGCCGGGCGGAGTGGAATCGGGCACCGGCGGCGTCGGCGGAGTGTTGTTGCCGCTGTTCCAGATGCGCACGTAGTAGACATCGCCGATTTCGCCGCTCTGCACGATCTTCGCGGCTTCGGCGTAGTGCGGCGCGGAACGGTGCTGCGTGCCGGCCATCACGATCCGGTCCTTGTACCGGCGGCTCGCCGCCACAATGGCCTGGCCTTCCCGAAACGTCCGGGACACCGGCTTTTCGACATACACGTCCTTGCCGGCTTGCAGCGCCAGCACCACCTGGGCGGCGTGCCAGTGGTCGGGGGTGGCCACATGCACGGCGTCGATGTCCTTCTGTTCGAGCACCTTCCGGAAGTCGCGGGCGGATTGGCCCTTGCCTCCCGCCAGTTGCTGGCTGGCCTGGCCGGTGCGCTCCTCATAGACGTCGCAAAGCACCCGGTACTCGACGTTGGGCGCCTTGAGCACGAGAGACGCTACCAGCCGGCCGCGGCCGCCGCAGCCGATGAGCGCGATTCCGATGCGGTCGTTAGCTCCGATGATTCTGCTCGCGGACAGAGCAGTTAGAGCCGATGCTCCGGCCGCCCGACGCACCTGCGGAGTGGCACTCATGAAAGAAACCTCCTCGTAAGAACCGGCCCCGGCTTCATCTTGGGCGCCGATAGGCCCCAGTATACACCTCTGGTTGATGCCGCGACCACCGCAGGATACCCGCGCATTGATTCAGCCCCTCTGCCGAAACGGGCGATTTGCCCGCCCGCCCTGCAGCCGTCCGCATGGCAGCCCGGCGGGATTGCCGGGTCGCCCTGGCGGCCTCCGGGGGACCCGTGGAGATGGCGGGGGGCGCCAGGCGCTACCCGGCAAGCCCCAGCCGCTGCATCAGCGCCCCGGGGTCCGGGTCACGGCCCATGAACGCCCGGAACAAGTCGGCGGGGTCGGCGCTGTCTCCCTGGGAGAGGATGGTGTCGCGGAAGCGGCGGCCGGTCTCAGGATCGAAAACGCCGCGGGCCTTGAATTTCGAAAACGCATCCGCGTCCAGGACCTCCGCCCACTTGTACGAGTAGTAGCCGGCCGCATAGCCCACCGGGTCGGCGAACAGGTGCGTGAAGGCCGTGATCATCGAGTGCTCCGCCGGCAATTCCACCGGAAAGAACGCCTGCATGACTCGCCGGCTCTCCGCGACAAGGTCGGCGCCGGCCGCCGGCGGACCGCCGGAGTGGAGCCCGAAGTCCACGAAGCCGAAGCCGATTTGGCGCATCTGCGCGTTGGCGCTGCGGAAGGTGCGGGCGCGTTTCATCTTCCGGTAAAGCTCCTCCGGCAGCGGCTCGCGGGTCTGGTAATGCCGCGCGAACAGGTCCAGCGCCTCGCGTTCCCAACACCAGTTCTCCATGATCTGCGAGGGGAGCTCCACGAAATCCCAGGCCACGTTGGCGCCCGACAAGCCGCGGATCTCCACGCGGCTCAGACAGTGGTGCAGCAGGTGGCCGAATTCGTGAAAAACGGTCTCCACCTCGCGGTGGGTCAGCAGGGCCGGCTTCCCATCCACCGGCGGGGTCAGGTTGCCGCAGATGACGCCGACGTGAGGCTCCAGCCCCGTGGGCCGTTGGACGCCGGTGACGAGCGCGTCCATCCAGGCCCCGCCGCGCTTGTCCTCGCGGGGATGCCAGTCGGCGTAGAACGAGCCCAGCAGCGCGCCATCCTCATCGCGGACCGAATAGCAGCGGACCTGAGGGTGCCATACCGGCACTCCACAGTCCTCCGTGATGCGAACGCCGAACAGCCGCCGGGCGATTTCGAACATCCCCTCGACCACCAGGTCGAGCGGGAAGTAGGGCCGCAGCGCCTCCTCGTCGAAATCGTAGAGCGACTTGCGCAGCCTCTCGGCCCAGTACGCCACGTCCCACGGCTTCAGGGGAGCGCCGCGGAAGTCCTCCAGTTCCCTGTTTTCGCGCTGGAAGTGCGGTTCGGTGCGCGCCCTCAGTTCCTCCAGAAACGTCCGGGCTCTCTCGCCGGTCTTCGCCATCCGGTCGGCGGTGGCGAAATCGGCGAAATCGCGGTAGCCGACGAGGGTCGCCTTTTCGAGCCTGAGTTCCACGATGCGGCGAAGAATCTGGCGGTTGTCGAAGCTGCCCGAGGACGAACGGGTAGCGTGCGCCCGCCAGATCCGCTCACGGATGTCCGCATCGTCCAGGTAGGTCATCACGGCGGTGTAGCTGGGGGCCTGGAGAGTGAAACGCCAGCCGGACAAACCCTTCCCCGCGGCGCTCTGGCGGGCGGCGGCGACGGCCGAGGGCGGCAGTCCGGCCAGCTTGGACTCGTCCGCGACCACCAGTTCGAAGGCGTTGGTTGCGTCGAGCACATTTTCGCCGAAGCGGGTGGTCAGTTGGCCCAGTTCCACCTCGATCGCGGCCAGGCGGGCCTTCCCCGGAGGATCCAGTTCGGCGCCGTGCCGCCGGAAGCTGTCGACCGTCCGGGAGAGGTAGCGCTTGCGGACGCCCGGGAGCGCGGCGGCCTCCGGGCTGCCCGCGTACTCGCGTATGGCGGCCCAAAGTCCCGCGTCCAACGGCAGGCTCGAGTAGAACTCGGTGGCCGCCGGCTGCACGGCGTTGTAAGCGGCCCTTAGTTCCGGGGAGGTCTTCACGCCCTCCAGGTGCTTCACCAGCCCCAGGGCGTAGTCGAGCCGGTCCGTGAGCGCGTCGAGCGGCTCGAGCGTGTTGGCGAAGGTGCGGCCGGAGGTTGCCGCGGCAAGCCCGTCGCGGCGCCGCCGGGCTTCCACGAGCGCCTCCCGAACGGCGGGCTCCACGTGGGCCGCGCCGATGCGATCGAAGGGAATCCTGAACTCCATCCGAAGCAGGGGGTTATCCGCGCCGGCTGTGGACATATATCTCCAGAATAGCGGTGAGGCGAGGCGCCCGCCCGCCGCTTGCTCCTGTCGTAAACTTGAGGGGGCGCCTTCCGAGAGGGGGCGCTCTCAGGAGAGAGGCAAATGCCAGAAGAGACTCTGACTATTACTGACAATCGCACCAGCAAGACCTACACCGTGCCCTTGTTCAAGGGTTGCATCCGCACGATGGACCTGCGGCAGATCAAGGTCAATGACGATGATTTCGGCGTGATGGGCTACGACCCGGCGTTCATGAACACCGCCTCGTGCCAGAGCGCCATCACCTTCATCGACGGCGACAAGGGGATCCTGCGCTATCGCGGTTATCCCATCGAGCAACTGGCCGAACAGTGCACCTATCTGGAAGTGGCCTATCTGATTCTGAACGGCGAGTTGCCGACCGAGAGCCAGCTCAAGGACTTCGTCAAGGAAGTGACGTACCACACCATGGTGCACGAGAACGTGAAGAAGTTCATGGACGGCTTCCATTACGACGCCCACCCCATGGGCATGCTGATGAGCACCATGGCCGCGCTGGCCACCTTCTATCCCGAGGCCCGCAAGATCGGGGACCCGGCGTCGCGGCGGCTTCAGATCCTGCGCCTGCTCGGCAAGATGCCTACCATCGCCGCCTATGCCTACCGGCACAGCCTGGGGCTACCCTACGTGGACCCGAACAACTCGCTGAGCTACACCGAGAACTTCATGAGCATGCTGTGGAAGATGCCCGCCGAGCCGGTCTACAAGCCGAATCCGGTGCTGGCGCGGGCGCTGGACGTGCTGTTCATCCTCCACGCCGACCACGAGCAGAATTGCAGCACCAACGCCATGCGGTCGGTGGGCAGTTCCCAGGCCGATCCGTTCGCCTCGACCGCCGCCGCCATCGGCGCGCTGTGGGGGCCGCTGCACGGCGGCGCCAACGAGCAGGTGCTGGTGATGCTCGACGAGATCGGCAAGATGGAGAACATCCCGGCCTTCATCGCGGATGTCAAGGCGGGCAAGGGCAAGCTGATGGGCTTCGGCCACCGGGTGTACAAGAACTACGACCCGCGGGCCAAGATCATCAAGCGGACCGCCGAAGAGGTGTTCCAGGTCACGGGGCGCAACCCCAAACTGGACATCGCCATGGAGCTGGAGAAGATCGCGCTGAGCGACGAGTACTTCATCAAGAGGAAGCTCTACCCCAACGTCGATTTCTACAGCGGCATCATCTACCAGGCCCTCGGATTCACGCCGGACATCTTCACGGTGCTGTTCGCCATTGGGCGCAACGTGGGCTGGCTGGCGCAGTGGCAGGAACTGCTCGGAGACAAGGAGCAGAAGATCGCGCGGCCTCGCCAGATCTACACGGGGTACGACCAGCGCGACGTCGTGCCCCTAAACAAGCGCGGGAAGTAGCGGACGCGCTTTCAGGAAACGGCCTTGCTCTCCCCGGCCGGGGAGAGCGAGGTCTTGCCATATTCAAAACCCTTGCGGAAGGCCTTCACGTTCAGCTCCCGGTAGGCCGCCGGCACGGAATCCTCGACCGCGGCCTGCAAGGCCGGCGCTTCGATCAAGCCCGTCACGGCGGCGAAGAATCCCACCATGACGACGTTGAGCACCATGCGCCGGCCCAATTCCTCGGCCAGCCGCGTGGCGGGAACGCTGTACACCCGCACGCCTTCCGGGACCTTGTCCACGCGGACCAGATCCTGTTCCACCAGCAGCAGGCCTCCGGGCTTCAGTTCCGGCGAGAACTTCGTATACGCTTCCTGGGACATCGCTACCAAAATGTCCGGCCGGGTGACGTAGGGGTACAGGATCGGCTCTCCCGACAGGAGCACCTGGGCGCTGCAAGCCCCTCCACGAGACTCCGGACCGAAACTCTGGGTCATGGTGGCGTGCCCGTTCTGGAAAATGGAGGCTGCCTTGCCGACGACCATGGCGGCCAGAATCACGCCCTGTCCGCCGAAACCCGCGACTTGAATCTCCGTTAACCGCATGAGCAGGCCGGCGCCTCCACGTACTTGTCTCCCAACTGCGTGATCATCTGGTGGTGGAGCAGTTCGCTGTAATCGGGGCGTTCCCGGTCCACGAACTTACCCACGATAATGTCGTCCCGCATGCCCAAGGCCACCTCGCTGGTGGGAGCGCCGTTGCGGACTTTGCTCTTCTCTTTGTAGTGGCGCATCGTATCGAGCCCCTCACCCAGCTTGTTGCGCCGCTCGTAAAGCGTGGGGCAGGGAGACAGCGTCTCGATGAAGCAGAAGCCCTTTTTCTTCAGGACCTCACTCATCGACCGCGTCATCTGGCGCACATGGAACGCCGTCCAGCGAGCTACATAAACGGCTCCGGCGGCGTCGGCCAACTGCGGCAGGTTGAAGGAGGGCTCGTAGGCGCCGTAGGGCGACGTGGAAGTTGTGGCGGTCAGAGGCGTAGTCGGGCCGCTCTGCCCCCCCGTCATGGCGTAGATGAAATTGTTGACGCAGATGACCTTGATGTCGATGTTGCGCCGGGCGGCGTGAATCAGGTGATTCCCTCCGATGGCCGACAAGTCGCCATCTCCGGAATAAACCACTACCGTCAGGGATGGATTGGCCAGCTTAAGCCCCGTGGCGAAGGGAATCGCGCGGCCGTGGGTGGTGTGGAAAGAGTCCAGTTCGACGTAGCCGGCCACGCGGCCGGTACAGCCGATTCCGGAAACCACCACCACCTTGTCAAGGTCCATCCGGGTTTCGAGCAGCGCCCGGGCGAACGAGTTCACCGTGGTCCCGATCCCGCAGCCGGGACACCAGATGTGCGGAATCCGTTCCGTGCGGAGAAACGGCTCGACGGGATTGGTCACCTCCTGGGGAAGTACTTCGAGTGTGCTCATCGCGCGGCCTCCTCTATGACGTTCAGTATCGCTTCGGGGCGGTGTACCGTGCCGCCGGCGTGCGGCACGCCGTAGGTGCGCGCGGCGCCTCCCGCGGCGCGCTCCACCTCGTTCACGATCTGTCCCATGTTCAGTTCCGGAACCACGAAAGCCCTGATCCCCCGGGCCAGGGCGCGAATCTTGGCAGCCGGAAAAGGCCACACCGTTAAGAGGCGCAGCTTGCCGACCTTCAGGCCTTTCTCGCGCGCCAACTCGATGGCCTTCTGGGCCACCCGGGAGGTGATGCCGTAGGAGACCACGACCACGTCGGCCCCCTCGATGCCTTCCTCCTCAACCTGGACCAGTTCCTCGGCCGCCATGCGTATCTTGTTGACCAGCCGCCTCACCAGGCGGTCCTGAGTCTCCGGGTTCATGGCCGGGTAGCCGCGCTCATCGTGGGTGAGACCGGTAACGTGGAAGCGATAACCCTCCCCGGCATGAGCCATGGCGGGAACCAGGTCCTCGTCCGGTTCAAAGTTCAAATGCTCGCCGGGCGGCCTGACCGCATGCCGGCGCGGATAGATCCCGATCTGGTCGGCCGGGGGAATCACGACCTTCTCGGTCATGTGCCCCACGCACTCGTCCATCATGAACATGACCGGCGTGCGAAAACGCTCCGAGAGGTTGAAGGCGTGGATGGTAAGGTCGAAGCACTCCTGCGGGGAATTGGGGCAGAGCGCGATCATCTCATAGTCGCCGTGAGAGCCCCAGCGGGCCTGCATCATGTCGCCCTGCGCCGGGAGCGTGGGCAGGCCCGTCGAGGGGCCGCCCCGCTGCACGTTCACGAAAACGCAGGGCGTCTCGGTCATCGCCGCGTAACCGATGTGCTCCATCATCAGGGAAAAACCTGGGCCGGAGGTCACGGTGAAGGCCTTGGCCCCGCCCCACACGGCGCCCAGCAGGG
Source organism: Bryobacterales bacterium (assembly GCA_020851555.1). Lineage (GTDB taxonomy): Bacteria > Acidobacteriota > Terriglobia > Bryobacterales > Bryobacteraceae > DTKY01. The sequence goes on from JADZCM010000027.1 coordinate 10,796, forward strand.
TAATGGAAGCCGCCAGTTCGTCCTCCATCTGGATGAAGGTGCCGCCCACTTTGGGGATGCGTAAGGCAAATCTCTCCACGACCTCCGTCGAGGGAGTAATCGGGTACCCTGCGGCAAATCGCGCACCCGCGGCCAAAGCCCCTTCACAGCACGCATGGTCCCCGTCCAGGAAATGAGTTCCGGTGAGCACGCCCGCCGGGTCAGCGTGCTGCAACTGCCTTGTTGGGTTTTTCATCAGTCACTTTCCAGCCGTAGATTGCGAAATCCGGACAATACATGCCGCACAGATCGCAACCGCTACATTTGTCGAGGGCTATGATCTCCGGTGGATGATACCCCTTCGAATTATAGGTGGAAGATAAGGCCAGAACTTTGGTCGGGCAGAACTCCACACAGAAGCCGCAACCCTTGCACCGCTCGGCGACGATGGCGACGCGTCCCTTAGCCATTCGCGGAATGTCCCCCTCTTTACGAGAATACAGCAAGCCGCCTGCCATTCGCCTCAGGTTCCACGCAGGCGGGAACTGCGTGGTTCAGTGTATCGCCGCGCCGCGCAAACCGACGAAGTACCCCAGCAGGTAGCGATTGCCATGCCCGCATTGCGTTTGGTCCTTCTCATCGTCTGTTCCTCGTGCCTCCTGGCGGCCCAGATGACGGTGGCCACCGTCCGCATCGCCACCAACCCGCCGGGCCTGAAGGTGTCCGTGGATGGCGCGCCGTACTCCCAGACCACTACTATGTTCTGGACTGCCGGTTCCCCCCACGTGCTGGCCGCTGAAATCGACGAGTTGGACCGAACCCCCGGCGTGCGCTACACGTTCCATGGCTGGACCGACTCGAGCGGCCGGAATTACGGCGCCGCGCCCGCGATCAACGTGACCGCGGACCCTTCCGTCTGGCTCTACACCGCGGTCTTCCGGGCTGAGTACTTGCTGGAGTTGAGCTACTTCCGCTGCGACTACGCTTCGCCTTCCATGTGCGGCAGCATTCCCGGGACCGTGACCGTCAACGGCGCCTCCTTCTGGAAAGACACGGTCCTGTGGCTGACGGCCGGCAGCGAAGTGCATGTGACAGCCCAGCCAAACCCCGGCTACGCCTTCGCGGGCTGGGAGAACTACTTCGCGGACCCGCGTTCACCCCAGCAGGTTTTCACAATACGTTCCGCGTGGGTCCTCCAGCCGCGTTTCGTTCCGGCCGCCAGCTTCACGGTGGCGAGCAGTCCTCCCGGACTTCAGGTGCGCGTGGACGGCGCACCCGTCCGCGCCCCACGGACGTTCCAGTGGGAACCCGGCGTGGAGCACGCCGTGGCGCCCGTCTCGCCTCAGCAGGATGAGGAGGGCCGCTACTGGTGGTTCGATTCCTGGAGCGACGGCGGCGACGCCGAGCATGCCGTCTACGGCCGGCCCGTTCAGGATGCGCAGACCGTCACGGCGCTCTACGTCCCGGCCACCGTCGTCACCGTGCTTACGGAACCTTTTGGATTGAAGGTGACCATCGACGGCAGTGACACCTGGCCTTCGCCGAACTTCATCTGGGGCGTGGGGTCCACCCACCAGTTGACGGCGCCGGCCGAGCAGACCGGCAAATCAGGCCGCCGTTACGCGTTCCGGGGCTGGTCGGACGGCGTTGAGAGCGCATCGCGTGAAATCGCGGCCGCGGAGGGACTGCGGCTGGCAGCGCGGTACGAACTTTTGGGCCGGCTTACGGTGGACAGCACGCCGGCCGGGCAGACCATCCGGGTGGCGGGCCAGCCGTGCGTGACTCCCTGCACTCTCGACCGCGCGGCGGGGACCCAGATCGCGCTCGAGGCGCCGGCCTCGATTCCCGCCGGTGGCGCAACGCGGCTGGATTTCCGCTGGTGGGACGACCAGGCCCCCCGGGAGCGCGTCTGGACCTTCTCCACCGAAGCGCGTCGAGTGGCCGCGATCTATCAGATCATGCACCGCGTGGATGCGGCGGCTGACCCGGCCGAAGGCGCGGGGTTCCTTTTCGACCCGCCTTCGGACGACGGTTATTATCCGGCGGGGACAAGGCTCCGGGTGGTTGCCGCGCCGCAACCCGGTTTCGCCTTCAAAGGCTGGCGAGGAGATCTGGACGGCGCCGGCGCCACGGAGTTCCTGGCGGTCACGCAGCCTCGCAGCGTGATCGCCGTGCTGGAAAGGGTGCCGTACGTAGCGCCGGCGGGGGTGCTGAACGCCGCCGGCGAGACTCCGGAACGGGCGGTCGCCGCCGGTTCCATAATCTCCATCTACGGCGCGCACCTGGCTCCGGACACCGTCACCGGACCCGCCAATCCGATGGCCCAGACACTGGCGGGTGTGACGGTTGAAGCAGGCGGCCGCCTGTTGCCGCTGCTGTTCGTCTCGCCCCAGCAGATCAACGCGCTGGTTCCCTCGGATTTCAAGGCCGGCACTTACAGCCTGAGCATACGCGCCACCGGGCAGCCCGCGGTATCGGCGGAGTTTCGCCTGGCCCGCAACGCTCCCGGCCTGTTCGCGCTCTTCCTCAGGACCGACGGGAGCCTGGTCCTGCCGGAGAACCCCGCGCGTCCGGGTGAGGTTCTGACCATGTTCGGCACGGGTTTCGGCCCCTTATTCCCGGCGCCTCTCGATGGCTTCCCCGTGCCGGAAGAGCCGGAGTTCCTCCCGGTGGACCCGGTGATTCTGCTCGCGGGCGATTCCCTTTTGCCCGCGCCGGCGGTGAAGGCGGCCGCCGGATTCAGCGGCCTGGCGGCCGTGACATTCCAGGCGCCGGACGCGCCGCCGGAAGCAGCCGTTCGGCTGAAAGTGAGAGTCAACGGGCACGAGAGCAACAGCGTGCCGCTTCCAGTCTCAGGGAGATAGGGCCCTCTCAAAGAAGGCCAGTATCGACTTCAGCATGTGCGCCCGCGCCTCGCCGGCGACGCCGTGGCCCTTCTGCGGGTAGATCATCATCTCGAACGGGCGTCCCGCGCGTTGGAGCGCATCCGCCATCCAGAGAGTGTTCTGGAAGAGCACGTTGTCGTCCTCGAGGTTGTGGATCAGCAGCAGCCCGGCTTTCAGATTCGCCGCGAAGTGCACCGGCGAACTGCGCCGGTAGCCCTCCTGGTTCTCGGATGGAAGGCCGAGGTATCGCTCGGTGTAGATGGTGTCATAGAGGCGCCAGTCGGTCACGGAGGCGCCCGCGACACCGGCGCGGAACAGGTCCGGGGCATGGAGCAGGCTATAGAGTGTCATGAACCCGCCGTAGCTCCACCCGTATACCCCCAGCCGCGCCTCATCCACGAACCCCATCGAGAGGAGGTGGCGGATCCCGTCCTGCTGGTCCGCGAGTTCCTTCGCGCCGAACTCACGGTACAGCGCCGCCTCCCAGCGGTGGCCGCGCCCCGCGCTGCCGCGGTTGTCGGCCTGCCAGATCACAAAACCGCGGTGGGCCAGGGTCTGCTCCAGGCTCAGCCCCTGCCAGGTGTTGCGCACGTTCTGGGAATGCGGACCGCCGTAGACGAAGACCACGGCCGGGTATTTCCGGCCGGCCGCGAAACCCGCGGGACGGATCAGCCGGGCGTACAGCAGCGCGTTGTCGGAGGTCTTCACCGGAACGATCTCCACGGGCCGCAGGTCGTACTCCTCCTCCGCCCGCCGGTCTGCCTCCACAAACACCGCCCATTCGGCTCCGCTGATCTCGCGGACGGTCTGGCGCGGCGGTTGGGTCAGGCTCGAGAAGTTGTCCAGGAAGTAGCCGCAGTCCGGCGCCATGGAAACCGCGTGCGTGCCGGCGGCTTTGGTAACCTGATGCCGGACGCCGCCGCTCAGGCCCACGCGGTAGAGGTGGCGGTCCAGAGGGCTCGCCTCGGTAGAGACGTAGAAAGCATTTCCCCCGTCTTCGTCGACTCCGGCCAGGTCCGTCACTTCCCATTCGCCCGAGGTGAGGCGCGCCAACTGCTTGCCGTCAACGGAGTAACGGTACAGATGCCGGTAGCCGTCGCGCTCGCTCCCCCAGAGAAATTCGCCGCCGTTCTTGAGGAATCGGAGGAAATCCCCGACGTTGACCCAGTGCTCATCCCGCTCCGAGAGCACCACGCGGGAGTGTCCCGTGGCCGCGTCCGCCCGCAGCAGGTCCAGACGGTTCTGGACCCGGTTCAGCCGCTGGACAAAGAGCGAGTCGCTCGCGGGATGCCAGTGGACACGCGCCAGCAGCCACTGCCGCGGGTCGCCCAGTTCCATCCAGCGCGTGTCGCCGCCGGAGACGGATACTATGCCCAAGCGCACCTCCGCGTTGGGCTCTCCTGCCTTGGGATAGCGCTGCGGTTCGTAGGCCGGCCTCAGCGGCAGAAGATCCGCATGGGGATAAAGGGGCTGCCGGCTGACGTCGAGCTGCAAGTAGGCGATGTGCCTGGAATCGGACGGCCACCAGTGCGCCGTTCCCAGATCCAGTTCCTCCGGATACACCCAGTCGAGACCGCCGTTCAACAGCGTGGCCGACCCGTCACGCGTGAGCCGCGTCACGGCGCGGGATTCGATCTCCATCGAGTAGAGGTCGCCCGCTCTGCGGAAGGAAATCCGCCGCCCGTCCGGGCTGAGCTTGGGATCCTCCTCGTGCTCCGCCGTGGAGGTGAGAGGCGTCCATTCACCGCTGGCGAGGCTGAAACGGAACAGGTCCCCGCCCGCCAGAATCAGCAGGCTCTCTCCATCCGGAAACCATTGCAGGGACTGTTCCTGAACCCTCCGGTTGCGCCAGCCGTACACGGGCTCCGGTTTGACCGGCGTGGCCGCGGCGTCGAGCGTGGCCAGCGAAACCAGGTTCCGGCTGGTCTTGCCCGCCACGTCGTATAGACGAACGGTCCGGTCCTGCTGGTAGGCGAACCGCCGCCCGTCGGGCGACCACGTTATTTCAGACGGCGCGCCGGCCGCGCCGCGCGTCAGATCGTCCACGGTGACGGGCTTCTTCTGAGCCGCCGCGCCAGGAGCCAACCACACAAGCAAGACGCACAGGAAGCATCGCAGGAGCATCGCTTTGTGATTGTACACTGGTGACTTATGAGGATTACCTTCTGGGGGGCCGCGCGCACCGTGACGGGGTCCATGCACGAGGTGGCGGTCAACGGCAACCGCTACCTCCTGGACTGCGGCCTATACCAAGGCCGCCGTGGCGAGGCAAATCAGCGGAACACGGAATTCCCTTTCCCGCCCTCTTCGGTAAGCGGTCTGATTCTCTCCCACGCGCACATCGACCACAGCGGGAACCTGCCAACCCTGGTTCGCAAGGGTTACTCCGGACCCGTGTACGCGACGCCGGCCACCAGCGATCTGTGCGACGTTATGCTGCGGGATTCGGCCTACCTGCAAGAGAAGGACGCCGCCTACCTCAACAAGCGGCGCAGCCGGCGCAGGGCGCTCAAAGCCGAGGAAGACGGCGGCGAGGTGGAGCCGCTCTACACGGCCGCGGACGCCGAGGACGCCATCCGGCTCTTCCAGCCGGTGCCCACGCACTCGCCCAAGATCCTCGACGCGGTCCTGAGCTACGAGGCCTATGACGCGGGGCACATCCTGGGGTCGACCTCGATTCTGCTGCACTACCACCGGGACGGGCGGCGCATCCGCATAATCTACTCCGGGGACGTAGGGCGTCCGAACCAGGCGATCGTGCGCGATCCGGAGCCGCTGCCGCCGGCCGACTACCTGATCATGGAGAGCACTTACGGAGACCGGCTGCACAAGGAAGAGGGCGCGGTCGCCGACAAGCTGGCGACCATCGTCAACCGCACCTTCCAGCGGGGCGGCAAGCTCATTGTCCCCGCTTTCGCGGTGGGCCGGACGCAGCAGCTCATTGTTCTCCTGCATGAACTGGTGGGAGAGAAGCGAATCCCGGCGGCGCCGGTCTTTGTGGACAGCCCGCTGGCCATCGACGCCACCAAGGTGTTTCGCAAGCACACCGAGTGCTACGACGCCGGGACGCGGGAGTACCTGCTGGAGGGCAAGGATCCGTTCGGTTTCCGGAATCTCCGCTACGTGCAGGAGGCGGCCGAGTCGAAGGCCCTCAACGACCTGCGCGGACCGTTCATCATCATCTCGGCGTCGGGCATGTGCGAAGCAGGCCGCATTCTGCACCACCTGAAGAACAACATCGAAGACCCCCGCAACACCGTCCTGGTCACCGGATTCATGGCCGAGAACACGCTGGGCCGCAAGATCGTCGAGAAGATGGCGGAGGTGCCGATCTTCGGCGAGCCGGTCCGGCTGCGGGCGGAGGTCGCCAAACTCAACGAACTGAGCGGGCACGCCGACCAGCGGGAACTGGTCAACTGGGTACGGCCCATGGCCAGGAGCCTCAAGAAGATCTTCCTGGTGCACGGCGAACCGGCGCAGTCGGCCGCTCTGGCGGCGATCCTCAAAGCCGAATACCGCGTCGAGGTGGTGGCGCCGGAGCGGGGAGAGAGCTTCGAAATCCAGTGACCAACCGGAGGTTTCCGATGAGGTTGCCGCATGTTCGAGCCTTGGCTCTGCTTCTGGCCGGCTGCGCTGTGCCGGTTGCCGCTCAGCAGGCGCCCTCGAGGCTGCGGACGGAGTACCTGGAAAATCCCATCGGGATCGATGCGGCCAGACCGCGATTCTCCTGGGCGCTGGAGCACACCGGGCGGGGCCAGAAGCAGACGGCCTTCCAGGTGCTGGTTTCGCTGGCTCCGGAGGTAAAGGCCGGAGAGGTGTGGGATAGCGGACCGGTGGAATCGAACGGGTCCGTGCTGGCGCCTTATGGCGGAAAGCCGCTCGCCGGCGGGCAGCGCTACTACTGGAAGGTCCGGTACTGGGACAGCGCCAAGCGGCCGAGTCCGTACAGCGAGGTTGCCTGGTTCGAGACCGGCCTGCTCGCCAAAGAAGGGTGGAAGGGTCAGTGGATCACCGGTCCCGGGCAACTTCGCAAGGATTTCGTCCTGAAAGGGGCGCCACAGCGCGCCCGCGCCTACGTCTCGGGTCTCGGCTATTATGAACTGCGCATCAACGGACAGAAGGTCGGCGATCATGTCCTCGATCCCGGTTGGACCACCTACGAGCGGCGGGTCCTCTACGCGACCTATGATGTGACTTCCTACCTGCGGCCCGGCGCCAACGTGGTGGCCGCCGTGCTGGGCGAGGGATGGTTCGGGGCGCGCGCCCTCCTGCTCCAGATGAACATTGACCAGCCGGGGGGCGAGAAGCCCGTCGAGGTCGTGAGCGACCTGACGTGGACCGCCCGCGCGGGGCCAATCGTGTCCGACAGCATCTACCACGGCGAGACCTACGACGCCCGCCTGGAAACGCCCGGCTGGGACTCTCCGGGCTTCAAGGACCCCTCGTGGAAGCCCGTGACGGCGGTGAGTTCGCCGCCCAAGGGAGAGATGTCGGCCCAGACGATGCCTCCCATCCGGGTCATCGCGACCATGGAACCCGTGAAGATGGCCTGCCCGCGCCCCGGTGTTTTCGTATTCGACATGGGGCAGAACTTCAGCGGCTGGGTCCGGCTGCGGGTCCGGGGTCCGCGCGGCGCCGCCGTCCGGATGCGGCACGCCGAACTGCTTTACGGCGACGGTACGCTCAACACCGAGAACCTGCGCTCGGCCAGGGCCACGGACATCTACATCCTGCGCGGCGAAGGCGAGGAGGTTTACGAGCCGCGGTTCACATACCACGGGTTCCGCTACGTCGAAGTGGCGGGCTTTCCCGGCACTCCCCGGCCGGGGGACGTCCAAGGACGGGTGGTACACACGGAGGTCGCGCCGGCGGGCGGCTTTGCCGCCTCAACACCCATCCTGAACCAGATCCAGCGGCTGGTCCACTGGAGCATCCGTACCAATCTGCATGGCGTGCCGACCGAGTCCAACCAGCGCGATGAGCGCATGGGATGGCTGGCGGACGCGCACCTGGCGGCGGAGACGGCCATCTGGAACTTCGATATGGCGGCGTTCTACACCAACTTCCTGCGCAACATCCGTGACGTGCAGATGTCGGACGGGACTCTGCCGGACACGGTCCCCTTCCGCGGCGGCCGGCGGCCCGCCGATCCTGCCTGGGGCAGCGCCTACCCGCTCCTGGTTTGGAACATGTACCTCTACTACGGGGACGAACGCATCCTGGAGCAGCACTACGCCGGCATCAAGGCCTGGACCGACTACCTCACCAGCCGCGCCAAGGATGGAGTCGTAAGCTACTACTCCTACGGTGACTGGGCGCCGATAGCGAGGACTCCCGGCGACCTGGTGTCCACCTTCTACTACTGCTACAGCGTGGACCTCGTAACGCGGGCGGCGATGGTCCTGGGAAGAACGCAAGACGCCGTGGCCTACCAGAAGCTGGGCGCGGCTATTCGGGAAGCGTTCCACAAGACGTACTTCAACCCATACAGCGGCGCCTACGGGAGCGGGTCGCAGACCTCCATGCTGCTGCCGCTCTTCCTGGACATGGCCCCCGAGAGCTACCGGGCGACGGCGCTGGCCGACCTGATGGGCGATATCGTCCAAGGCAACAACACGCACCTGACGACCGGGATCATAGGAACCAAGTACCTGTTCCCGCTGTTGACCCGGTTGGGCAGGTCCGACCTCGCCTACGATGTCGCCACCCAGACCACGTATCCGAGCTGGGGCTTCATGGCGGAGAACGGCGCGACCACGCTCTGGGAGTTGTGGCAACACCGCACGGGCCCTTCGAACTCGCACAACCATCCCGTCCTGGGAAGCGTGGGGGCGTGGTTTTACTCGGCGCTGGCCGGCATCAATCCCGACCCGGTGGCCCCTGGTTTCGAGCGCATCCGTTTCGAGCCGCAAGTAGTCAGAGACCTCCGCTGGGTTTCCGGATCGCTGGAGACACAGCGCGGAGAGGTAGCCTGCGCCTGGGCTCGAGAGGGGGACGGGCTGAAGCTGGATATCACCGTCCCGGTGGGGAGCGAAGCGGAAGTTCACATACCGAAGCTGGGACGGGCGGCGGTGACGGTACGGGAATCGGGCAAGCCGGTGTGGGCCGAGGACGCTTTCCAGGCCGGCGCCGCCGGCATCGCCGGCGCGGAACAGACGGCGGGCGCGGTGGTGATCCGGACCGGCTCGGGGCGATATTCCTTTGAATTAGAATAGGTGAATTATGCTTCGCAGAGAACTGCTGTGGTTGGCTTTAGCCGCTTCCGCCTGGGCGCAGCCGCTGCGGGTGGTGAGCTACAACGTCCGGCTTCCGCTGGCCAGTGACGGCCCTAACGCGTGGGACAACCGCAAGGACATTTTCGTCGAATCAGTCCGGCGCATGGATCCCGATCTTATGGGAACTCAGGAACTGTGGCGGATTCAGGGCGACTACATCGTGGAGAAGCTGCCGCAGTACAAGTGGTTCGGGATCAGCCGCCGGGGCACCGAGCAGGACGAGCACATGGGAGTCTTCTACAAGCCCGCCAAGCTGACGCTGCTGGAATCCGGCAACTTCTGGCTGTCCCCGACGCCGGAGGTGCCCGGCAGTTCGGCGTGGGGCATCGATTATCCGCGCATGGTGACCTGGGGGCTTTTTGAAGTTGCCGGGACCAAAAAACGGTTCTACCACTACAACACCCACTTCCCCCACCGCGCCCAGGATCAGGCCGCGCGCATCGAATGCGCCAGGATCATCGCCGCTCGAATCAAAGCCCTGCCGGCGGACGTGCCGTTCCTGATAACCGGCGACTTCAACACGCAGCTTGGCGGAGAAGTCCACCAGGTCTTCACGCCCTTGCTGACGGACGCCTGGCAGAAAGCTCCCAAGCGCGTTGGTCCGGAGGCCTCCATGAGCCGGTGGACCGGCAGCACGGCGGGCAGCCGCATCGACTGGATCCTCTACCGGGGCGGTTTCTCGGTGCAGGAGGTCGAGACCGTCACCTACAACGAGAACGGCCGCTACCCTTCGGACCACTATCCGATCCTGGCCCTTCTCACGCTTGAGTAGGGGCCGGCCCGGCCGTTACGCGAGCTGGGACGTGCAGTGCGGGCAGCGGACGGCCTTGATCGCCACGGCCGACAGGCAGTAGGGGCAGTCCTTGGTCGCCGGCTCAACCGGCGCCGGCGCGGGCTCTCTCTTCAGCCTGTTCACCTGCTTGATCAGCAGGAAGATGGCGAACGCCACAAGGATGAAGTCCAGCACGGTGTTCAGGAACACGCCGTAGTTGATGGTGGCGGCGCCGGCCGCCTTGGCGGCGGCCAGGCTCGGGTAGTCCTTTCCCGAGATGTTGACGAACAGGCTTGAGAAGTCGACCTTACCCAGAAGCAGCCCCAAAGGCGGCATCAATACATCGTTGACGAAGGACGTCACGATCTTGCCGAACGCAGCCCCGATGATGATGCCGACGGCCATGTCCAGCACGTTCCCGCGCATCGCGAACTCTTTGAACTCTTTGAGCATTGTGGTTTCTCCTGAACGACTTACGTAAGAGACCGGCCCTCAAGCCGCTCCATGGCCGCCTTGAGTTCCGGCGGCAACGGCAGCGGCTTGCCCTTTGCGTACTCGATGAAGACCAGCGTCGTGTGAGACTCCGCCACGACGGCGCCCTGCGCCACGCTTACCACGGCGTGCTCCATGCGGAAACTGCTGCGGCCGATCTTCGAAACCCTCGCCCCCACCCGCACCGTGTCGGGGAACACGACGGGCGAGCGGTAGTCGCACGCCACGGAAGCCAGCACGGGCCCTCTTCCCTCGGCTTTGATCAGCGGCCACATTCCCACCTTGTCCAGGTACACGACCCTGGCCGTTTCGCACCATTTCAGGTAAACGGTGTTGTTGACATGGCCGAAGGAATCCTGGTCGCCCCACTCCACCTCCAGCGACACCACCACCGGGAATTGGCGAAGAAGGCCCTTGGGCTCCATCCCCTAAAGAAGTACCACAGGTCTTGTCCGCCCGGAGGCTTGCACGCCAACGTCGGTCCGGCTTCATTGTCCCGCCGGGGCCCTGCTAAATTGGTCCCAGGAGAAGAGCCTCATGCGCAGACGGCAGTTCCTAGGGTTCAGCGCCGCGGCGGGTGTTGTGCTGGCCCAGGACAAGCAGGACGAGGTGATCGCCACCGCGACGCAGGATACGACCCCGCGAGTTGCCATCGTGCTCTCCAGCTTCAAGGAGGGATCGGATCACGACGGGACCAGTTTGCCCGGCCTGGCGGACCCACAGCCTCCCGGCGCCGGCCTCACCTCCGCCCAGGTGAACGCCATGGCGCGCGCGGCCATCGATCTGGCCGCCACGCGCGGCGGTGACTTCGCCTCCACGGTCGAGACGGAAGACTGGGTCGTCATCCAGACGCGGATCCGCCCGCGGCAGCCGCACGTACGCGGGTCGGTCGCCGACCCCCGCATTGTCCGTGCGGTGATTTCCTACCTGGTGGAGAACAAGAAAGGGTTGCGCTTCACCGTGGCGGGAAGCGCCCCGGAGACCGCCTGGGCGTCTGAGTGGGAAGGCGAGTTCGGCGGGCTCAGTTACCGCAAGATGGTGGAGGAACTCACCCAGAGCCATCGCGGCATCCGCTTCGAGATTCTGGACCTGGGCTCCGCCGACACGGTGGAGTTGCCGGTCCCGGGCGGCGCCGTGGCCGGCAAGAACCCCGGCGGGGTGTACGCCATCCCCAAGGTCATCCAGCAGTGCGACCGCGTGATCAGCGTGGCGCCGCTCGCCACCGACCCGGCCATGGGTGTCGCCCTGTCCATGGCCAACTACCTCGGCATCTCCAAGGGTGACCCGGCGAAACTGGGCGCGCCGGACGAAGTCCTGATCGACCTGTTCGGTTACCATCCCGCCGACTTCGCCATCGCCGGAGGCTGCTGGGGCCTGGAGGGGGACGGGGACTCGCCCGTTCACCACAACCTGATCCTGGCCGGCGCGTTGGCTCCCTGCGTGGATGCAGTGGCTGCGACGGCCATGGGTTTCAACGCCACGGAACTGCGGTTCCTGAACCTGGCGGACCAGAAAGGCTACGGTATCAACGACGTGGACTTGATCTGGACCCGCGGCAACGAGCCCGACGAGGCGCGACGCGAGTTCAAAAAGCCCTCCCGCTGGCGGCCGGCTGCGTGATCCCGCGACTTCGCGGGTTCGGCCGGCCGTGAGGCGGCGGCCACCGGCGGCTGCCGCCTCTGCTAGCATGGAGAGTTGTCAGGCTCTGGGCCCCGTGCAACGGGCGGCCGCAAACCCCGCCAGGTCCGGAAGGAAGCAACGGTAGTGGTTTAACTCGTGTGCCGCGGGTCTCCCGGAGCCTGGCATTTCTCCGGTCGCCGGTCCTCATGTACCAGGTCATCGCCAGGAAATACAGGCCGCAGACGTTCGCGGAGCTGGTCAGCCAGGAGCACGTCAAGACCACGCTGGAGAACGCCATTCTCCAGAACCGCATCGCCCACGGCTACATCTTCTCCGGACAGCGCGGCACGGGGAAGACCACCGTGGCCCGGATCCTGGCGCGTTGTCTCAACTGCGTACAGGGCGCCACTCCCGCTCCCTGCGGCGTCTGCTCGAGCTGCCTGGAGATCGCCGCGGGCAATTCGCCTGACGTCATCGAAATCGACGCCGCCTCGAATCGCGGCATCAACGAGATGCGCGAACTGCGGGAGAACGTGCGCTACCGGCCCTCGCGCGACCGGTACAAGATCTTCATCATTGATGAAGCGCACCAGATCACCAGCGAGGCGTTCAACGCCCTGCTGAAGACGCTGGAAGAACCGCCGGAGTGGGTGGTCTTCGTGCTGTGCACCACCGAGAGCCACAAGATTCCCGCCACCATCGCCTCGCGCTGCCAGCACTTCAGCTTCCGCTCCGTGGAGTTCGAGGACGTGGTGGCCCGCATGCAGTGGATTTGCAGCCAGGAGGGCATCCGGGCGGACGCCGAGGTCCTGGCCGTGCTGGCGCAGGCCGGCGAGGGCAGCGTGCGGGACTCGCTCTCGGCGCTGGACCAGGCCATCGCCTGCTGCGGCGATGAACTGCGGGCGGCGGACGTGCGGGCCCTGCTCGGCGCCTTTTCGCTGGACAGCTTGCACCAGGTTACCGGGGCGCTGGCGGCTTCCGACTCCCGCCGCATGATGGAACTGGTCGCGGACCTGGAACGAAACGGCCAGAGCCTGCCGCACTTCTGCCGCGAGCTGGCGGTCTACTTCCGGAACCTGATCGTGGCCCGCATCGCTGGCGAAGCAACCCCGCTGATCGCCGCCTCGCCGGGCGAGCGCCGGCGCCTGGCGGAGATTGCGGCCGGGTTCAGCGAGGAAGACCTGACGCGCTACCTCCACCTCACCCTGGAGCTTTACGGCGACTTGCAGCGGTCCACACAGCCCCGGCTGCACACCGAGATCGGGCTGCTGCGCATGGTGCAGGCTGGGAAGTTGCTGGCCATTGAAGAGGCGCTCGCCTCGCTCGGCGGGTCCTCCCCCCCCGCGAATCCCGGCCAGAGGCCCGCGCCCCCGTCCGTTCCACACGCCGGCGGCGCAGGCGGGTGGAAAGCCAGGCTGCACCGCGCGTTCACGGACCTGAAAATGCCCTACTCCGCGGACGCCATCAATCACTCGAAGGTCGAGGAGGCGCCCGGAGGCGTCAGGATCGAAGCGCCGGCCGAATTGAAGCTGAGCTTGCGCAAAGCCGATCTACAGAGGGCTCTGCAACATCTCGGCGCCTCGGGCACGCGTGTGGACGTCGCCTTCGTGGGCGAATCCGCTCCCGCTCCGGCGGCGGGCGAGATCGAAGGCAACGAGGAGTTGACACGCCGCGCCCTGTCGCATCCCGAGGTCCAGCGCATTCGCGAATCGCTCGGGGGGCAGGTCCGCGCCGTCCGCGATCTGAAAGAATAGTCCGAGGAGCGCTGATGAAACTACCCGGCAACATGCAAGCGATGATGAAGCAGGCCCGCGAGATGCAGGAGCGGCTCCAGCAGGAGATCGCGCAGGTCCGCGTGGAGGCCTCCGCCGGCGGCGGCATGGTCACGGTACACATGAGCGGCCAGAAGAACGTGCTCGGGGTGAAGATCGACCCCGAAGTGGCCGGGGACGTGGAGATGCTGCAAGACATGGTCATGGCCGCCTGCAATGAAGCCTCGAAGAAAGTGGACGAGGCCATTCAGCAGAAGACCAGCGGCTTCCTCGGCGGCCTGGGGCTGCCCCCGGGTCTGTTCTAGGCCATGCCGGACTTTGCCGAACCGCTGGAGCGGCTCATCCAGGAATTCAAGAGGCTGCCCGGAATCGGACAGAAGTCCGCCCAGCGTTTGTCCTTCCACGTGCTGCGGGCCGGCCAGGACGACGTGCAGCGCCTGGCGGAGGCGCTCCTGGACGTCAAGCTCAAGCTCGCTTTGTGCCGGCAATGCAATAACATCAGCGACCGGGAACTGTGCCCCTTCTGCGCCGATCTTCACCGGGACAGATCCGTGATCTGCGTCGTGGAGGAGCCGCACAACATCCTGCCGGTGGAGACCACCCGGCAGTTCTCGGGCTTGTATCACGTGCTGCACGGCGCCATCTCGCCGCTTCGCGGGATAGGTCCGGATCAGTTGAAGATCAAGAACCTGCTGGAGCGGCTGGAGGGCGGAGAAGTCCGGGAGATTATACTGGCCACCAATCCCAACGTCGAAGGGGAAGCCACCGCCGCGTATCTGGGCCGCCTGCTCAAGCCCCTGGGGGTGAAGGTCACGCGCATCGCCATGGGTGTTCCGGTAGGCAGCGATCTGGATTTCGCCGACGAGGTGACCATGACGAAGTCCCTGGAGAACCGGCGGGAGATTTGATCCCGGAGATGCCCCTGCGTTTCTAGTTTGCGGCGGTCTCCCCTTGCAGCCGCGCTATCCGGACCTTGATCGGCGAGGGCGGTCTCCCCTCTTGCCCTATCAGCCGGTAGAGCCTCACCCCGGCCGCCGGGCCCGAGGGACTGGGCCGCCGCGGGAACACGCCGATCTCCGTCCAGCGGCCGGAATACTTCCTCAGCATTTCTCTCACCAGGCGCCAGTGCGTGTGCCTTGCCGGGCCGGGACCTTCCTGCACCACGAGGAACCTGACGGGCACGCTCTCCAGATAGTCAAAGAGGCTGTCGGCCGTGCGGTACGTGGGGACATACCAGATCCCGCTCCATCCGGTGGAAGCCAGCGCCTTGTTCGCTCGAAGGACATAGTGGCCGGATAACCGGTCGCCTGCGGCGATGGCGGCGACGAACGCGCCCTCCCCGCTGGCATCCGCGCAGACCAGCGAGACGCTATTCTCCTTCGACGGATCCTCCAGCACCAGGGCGGCGGCCTCGGAGAAGCCGCGGTAAGGGCGGTGGGGAAGGCGGAATGTCCACAGCGCGAATGCGACACCCGCGGCCACGGCCACCGCGGCCGCCCATTTGGCCCGGCTGAAGCACCTTCTGCCCAGCATCTCACTCAGCCACGCAACTCCCGCGGCCGCGAACAACAGCACGAAGGGCTGCACGCTGGTGAGGTGCCGGTCCTCGCTTGCCGCCACGGGCGCGGGCACACTGAAGAGGAGCAAAGCCAGGAGGCAAGCGGCGGAAACCGCCCACATCCCGGGAACCGGCAGCGCCCGCCAGCAGGGCCGTATGACGCGGGCCCAAAGACCGGCCAGCATCAGGCCGGCAATCACCCAGCCGGACGACTGAACCAGGTATCCCCACTGCCCGGCCAGGGTGGTCGATGGCAGCGGATATCCCAGCATCTCCCCGAGAGGAGCTTTCAGCAAACGCGTGTGCGCGAACAGATACCACGGCCCGGCGGCCACCGCCACAATCGCCGCGGGCAGCCAAAAAGAAAGGCTGCGCATGAGGCGCACCCGGCGGGCAAGCAGAACCGCGGCGGGCGGCGCCAGCGCCAGGAACAGTGCCAACTGCTTGGTGAGAATGGCGAGCGCGGCCAGAAAGCCGAAGGCGGCGGCGTGCTTCAGCTCCGGCCGGTCCAGGTAGCGCCCGTAGGCCAGCGCGGCGCCGAACACCAGCACCGTCAGCAGGGTCTCCGCCATCACCATGCCCCCGTAGGTCTGAGTGAGCGGGAGGCACACCCACAGGACTGCAAGCCCGGCGCCGGCCGGGAAACCGAATTGCGTTCGCGCGAACCTGCAAAGCAGCGTGCCGGTGAGCGCAATCAGCATCGCGTTGAGCACCAGGAGCGACGCCCGGGTGGCGGGAAAAACGAGCATCCACGCGCCCTGAACTACGTAGAGGAAAGGGGGATAGTGGCCCAGCGCCACTTTTGGGAAGTGGTAGTAGTAGTCCAGCGCGAATTGGAGCGGAGGCGAAGGCGCGCCCTGGGCGACATACTCCTTCACCATCAGGGAGGTGACGTAGTGCGACGCTTCGTCCGGGTATGCGTCGAACTCGGCCTGGAAAGCTCCGCTCGCCTGGAAGAGCAGGAGACATCCACCGGACAGCGCCAGCCAGAGAAGCGCATCCCGCCCGCAACCACGGACGGCGGCGAAAAAGGAGACCTCGGCCAAGACTGCCGATTATATACGGGGTTCCCGCCGGTTCGCAGCCCCCTGCTTCTGCTATACTTCAAATTTCAAGGCCAACATGTCCGCCGCCCCGTTCCATCGGCATCACCACGCAGCGCTCAAGGCGACGGGCTGATTTCTGCGCACTCCGGAAAGCGAAACAGGAAAGGAAGCCCGCCGCGGACTCGGCGGGCATTTTTGTTGGTGCAGGCATGAATCTGGATTTTGACAAGTTGGGCGGGCTGGTGCCGGCGGTGATCCAGGATGACTCGACCGGCCAGGTTCTCATGTTGGGCTTCATGAATGAAGAGTCCTTCCGGAAAACGGTCGAAACCGGTTTCGTGACCTTCTACAGCCGGTCGAGGAAGCAGCTATGGATGAAGGGCGAGACCTCCGGCCACCGGCTGGCGGTCCGCCACATCGCCACGGATTGCGACCAGGACTCGCTGCTGCTGCGGGTGGAGGCCCTGGGGCCCGGGGTGTGCCACGAAGGGTACCAGAGCTGCTTCTTCCGAACTCTCCGGGAGGGCGAGTGGGTGGTGTCCGAGCAGCGGACTTACGATCCCGGCCGAACCTACGGAGGCGGGAAATGAAGCTCAAGCTTGGCATTCCGAAAGGCAGCCTGGAGACCGCCACGATCGACCTCTTCCGCCGGGCGGGGTACAACATCTCCACCAGCAGCCGCTCTTACTTCCCGAGCGTTGACGACCCCGAACTGGAGTGCATGCTGATCCGCGCCCAGGAGATGGCGCGCTACGTCGAGGACGGCGTGCTGGATGCCGGGCTCACCGGGCGCGACTGGGTGCAGGAGAGCGAAGCGAAAGTGGAAACCGTCGCCGACCTGATCTATGCGAAGCAGAGCTTCGGCAGGGTGCGCTGGGTGCTCGCCGTGCCGGAGGGTTCGGCCTTCCATAGCGTGAGGGACCTAGAAGGCAAGGTCATCGCCACGGAACTGGTGGCCGCCACGCGCCGCTATCTGGCCAAGAACGGCGTCACGGCCAAGGTCGAATTCAGTTGGGGCGCGACCGAGGTCAAGCCGCCCGTGCTGGCGGACGCGATCGTTGAGGTGACGGAGACGGGATCTTCGCTGCGAGCCAACAATCTCCGCATCATCGACACGGTGATGGAGTCGAACACTCAGCTCATCGCCAACACGGAGTCCTGGCGCGACCCCTGGAAACGGCAGAAGCTGGCTGACATTCGCATGCTGCTCGAAGGCGCCATCAACGCTCTGAGCCGGGTCGGGCTTATGCTCAACGTACACCGGCGGAACCTGGACGCCGTGCTGGGAGTCCTGCCGGCCCTGAAGAAACCCACGCTCAGCCGCCTCAGCGAGGAGGACTGGCTCGCGGTGAACACGATTCTGGACGAATCCACGGTGCGGGCAATCCTGCCGCGGCTGAAGGAGGCGGGGGCCGAGGGGATCGTCGAATATCCCCTGAACAAGATCGTGATGTGAAACATGCTGCGGATCATTGATCACCGACAGGCCGAGAAACTGCTGCGCCGGCGCACTGCGCGGTTGGCCGCCGCCGAGCGCGCCGTCGCTCCCATCATCGAGGACGTGCGCCGGCACGGCGACCGGGCTCTCCTGAAATACGCGCGCCGGCTGGACGGGCTGCCGCCGGGGGCAAGGACCGTCCTGGTTCCGCCCGAGGAGTTGGAGGCCGGCCTCCGGTCTCTCTCGCCGCAATTCCGCAGGGCGGCGCGGGACGCGTCCCAGCATATCCGCGATTTCGCCAAACTCCAGTTGCCCGCGCCCGTCATGGTGCGGCTGAGCGGCGGCCAGCGCGCCGGCTACGTCGTTCGCCCGTTGGATGCCATGGCGGCCTACGTTCCTTCCGGCCGCTATCCCCTGCCTTCCACCGTCTTGATGACCGTGATTCCGGCGCAGGTCGCCAAGGTGCCCCGGATCTTTGTCGCCTCCCCCAAGCCCTCCCCGGAAATCCTGGGGGTCGCCCGGCTTCTGGGAGTGGACCGGGTGTTCCGCATGGGAGGCGCTCAGGCCATCGCCGCTCTGGCGTTCGGAACCGGAACGGTGCCCCGGGTGGACCGCATCGCCGGTCCGGGGAACATCTACGTGACGGCGGCCAAGAAGCTCCTCGCGGGCGAAGTGGGGATCGACTTCGTGGCCGGGCCCACCGAGATCCTCCTCATTGCCGAAGAGGGCGACCCGCAGGCGATCGCGGCCGACATGCTGGCCCAGGCCGAGCACGATGTGGACGCCGCGGCCATCCTGGTGACCACCAGCCGGCGGTTGGCGGCGTCCGTGGCAGGCGAGGTAAACGAGCAGTTGCGGACGCTGCCCACCGCGCCCACCGCCCGCGTGTCTCTCCGCCGCAACAGCGCCATCATCGTAGTCCCTTCGCTGGACCGCGCCGTCGAGCTATCCAACCGGTTCGCGCCGGAGCACCTGAACGTCCCGGACGCGAGCCTGGTCAGCCGGATTACGGCGGCCGGCAGCATCTTCGTCGGGCACTACAGCCCCGAAGCCGCCGGCGACTACGCCTCGGGTCCCAACCACGTCCTGCCGACTTCAGGACTGGCGCGGGTGCGCGCCGGTCTGTCTTCGGCTGATTTCGTCAAGGTGATCTCGGTCCAGCAACTGGACCGTTCCGCCCTGCGGCGTCTGGCGCCCACCATCACCACCCTGGCGCGGGCCGAGGGACTGGAGGCGCACGCCCGCTCCGTGGAGGTACGACTTCGTGGCTGAGACGGAACCCGGCCTCCGGCCCCGGAACGCGGTCCTGCGCATGGCGCCCTACTCTCCGCCCACCGCGGGAAGAGCCTCGAAGCTGCGACTGGACTTCAACGAGAACACGGTCGGATGTTCCGGCCGGGTGATCGACTTCCTGCGGCGCAGCCTGAAGGCCGACGGCCTGGCCGTCTATCCGGAGTACGGAGAAGCCCGGCTGGCGCTGGCCGCGTTCTTCGGCGTGCCCGAGGACCAGTTGCTGTTCACCAACGGGACCGACGAAGCCATACAGGTGATCGTCAACACCTATGTGGACGACGGCGACGAGGTCCTCCTGCTGCGGCCCTCTTACGCCATGTACCGGTTCTACTCGGAAGTGGCCGGGGCCGCCGTTCGTGAAATCGATTACCTTCCAGGCAGCCTGGCCTTCCCGCTGGAGGCGCTGCTGGAGGCAATCCGGCCGTCCACGCGGGCCATCCTGATCGCCAACCCCAATAACCCGACGGGCACCGGAGTCAGCGTGGAGAGCCTCGAGCGCATCCTGGCAAGGGCCGGCGGCGCCGCCGTGCTGGTGGATGAGGCTTACTTCGAGTTCAGCGGCGTGACCATGCTCCCGCGGCTGGCGCGCTGGCCCAACCTGTTCGTGAGCCGGACCTTCTCGAAGGTCTATGGAATGGCGGCGATGCGCCTGGGCTGCGTCTTCTCGCATCCCGCCAACGTCGCCTACCTGCACAAGGCGCAGTCCCCCTACAGCGTCAACACGCTGGCGGTGCTGGCCGCCACCGAGGCCGTCCGCGACAGGGAGTACATTGCGGGCTACGTGGAGGAAGTGCTGGCCTCCCGGGAGATGATCTACGCCGGCCTGGACCGCCTGCGCATCCCCTACTACCGCAGCCAGGCCAACTTCGTTCTGTTTCAGGCAGGGCCTCGCGCCGTGGAGGTGCGCGACCGGCTGCGTGAAAAGGGCGTGCTCGTGCGCGACCGCAGCTATGAGCTGGCGGGATGCGTGCGCGTAACGGCCGGCACGCGCGAGCAGACCGGGAGGTTCCTGGCCGCTCTCGAGGAGATCTGGTGATGCTCCGCGGGGTGCTCGTGTTCGACATGGACGGCGTGCTGGTGGACGTCACCGAGTCCTACCGGGAGGCCATCCGGCAGACCGTCCGGTATTTCACCGGCAGCGAGCCCGGCCACGGCCGCATCCAGGACCTGAAAAACGCGGGCGGCTTCAGCAACGATTGGGACCTGACCAGCCGCCTGATCCAGGACAGCGGCGTGAACGTCCCCTACGCTGCCGTCCTGGCACGGTTCCAGACCGTGTTCCTGGGCAGCGGGGAGGACAGCCTGATCCGCCGCGAGAAGTGGGTCGCGCGGCCCGGACTGCTCGAAGGCCTGGGCCGCGACTACCGGCTCGCCATCTTCACCGGGAGGCCGCGCGGGGAGGCCCGGATCACGCTCGACCGCTTCGCTCCGAGCCTCACGTTCGATCCGCTCATCGGCGCCGAGGACGTGGAGACTGCCAAGCCTGCGCCGGACGGATTGCGGAAGATCGCGGCCCTCACCGGGGAGGCCCGGACCTGGTACATCGGCGACACCGTGGACGACGCGCGCAGCGCGAGGGCGGCGGGCGTTCCGTTCATCGGCATCGCGTCGGAGGCCACTCCCCGGCGCGCCGAACTGGTCCGGCTCTTTGAGGCGGAAAACGCCGTCGCGGTGCTTACGGACATCAACCAGTTGGAGACCGTGCTATGAGATCAGCCAGCATCCGGCGCCTCACCAGCGAAACCCAGATTGAAGGCCGGCTCCGGATCGAAGGCCGGGGCCGCTACGAAATCTCGACGGGCATCCGCTTCCTCGACCACATGCTGGAGCTGTTCGCCAGGCACGGCGGCTTCGATCTCAAGCTGAAGGCCGCCGGAGACCTCGACGTGGACCAGCACCACACCGTGGAGGACGTTGGCATCGCGCTGGGACAGTTGTTCTGCAAGGCTCTGGGCGACCGCCGCGGCATCAACCGCGCGGGCTACTTCGTCATGCCCATGGATGAGACGCTGGCGGTAGCCGCGGTCGATCTCGGCGGCCGCCCGGCGCTGGTCTACAAGGACCTGATCCGGACCAAGCTGGTCGGCGACTTGCAGGCCGAACTCGCGGAGGATTTTTTTGGCGGTTTCGCCAGCCAGGCGGGCGCCAACGTACACCTGAAGGTGCTCTACGGACGTTCCAGCCATCACAAGCTGGAGGCCCTTTTCAAGTGTTTCGCCCGCGCCATGAAGTACGCGTGCTCGAAGGATAGGAGGCTGACCGGCCAGTTGCCCTCGACCAAGGGCCTGCTATGATCGCCATCTTCGACTATGGCGCCGGGAACCTGCGCTCGGTGGAGAACACTCTGGCCGAAGCCGGCGCCGCGTACACCCTGGTGCGCGATGCGGGCGGGTTGCGCGCCGCGTCGAAGATCGTCTTGCCGGGCGTCGGCCACTTCAGCCAGATCGCCCGGGCGCTGGATGAGATGGACGTGCGCCAGGCGTTGGTGGAACGAATTGCCGCCGGGGTGCCTTTTCTGGGAATCTGCCTCGGCCTGCATGTGCTGTTCGAAGGAAGCGAGGAGGCGCCCGAGGTGCGGGGCCTGGGGCTGTTTCCCGGTACGATCCGCCGCTTCCCCAAGACGGCGCGCGTGCCGCACATGGGATGGAATACGATCGAGCGGTGCAAGCCCGCCCGGCTCCTGGACAGCGCGGAGGCGCACCCCTGCTTCTACTTTGCGCACAGCTACTACGCGCCGGTGACGGAGGCGACCGCGGCGGCCTGCTCGTACTCGCTGCCATTCACCGCCTTGCTCGAAGGGGGCGCCACGTTTGGGGTGCAATTTCACCCCGAGAAATCGGGTCCGGCGGGGCTGGCCGTGATAAAGTGCTTCGTGGATCTCTAGACAATGCTAGTGAAACGCATCATACCGTGTCTCGACGTGACGGCCGGCAGGGTGGTCAAGGGCGTGCATTTCGTCAACCTGCGCGATGCGGGCGACCCGGTCGAACTGGCGGACCGCTATAACCAGCAGGGCGCCGACGAACTTGTCTTTCTGGACATCACCGCTTCGAGCGACAACCGGGAGACCATCGCGGACGTGGTCGCCCGGACGGCCCGCAAGGTGTTCATTCCGCTCACGGTGGGCGGCGGCATCCGGACGGTGGCCGACGCGCGAAAGATCCTGAAGGCGGGCGCCGACAAGGTCAGCGTCAACACCGCCGCCATCCGGCGTCCGGAGTTGCTTACGGAACTGAGCCTTGAGTTCGGCTCTCAGGCGGTGGTGCTGGCCATCGACGCCAAGCGGCGGGCGCCGGGCGCCTGGACCGTTTACACGCGCGGCGGCCGCGACGACGAGGGGCTGGACGCGGTCGAATGGGCGGCGCGCGGAGAGTCGCTGGGCGCGGGAGAGATCCTGCTCACGTCGATGGACACCGACGGTGTGCAGTCGGGGTTCGACTGCGAGCTTACGCGCGCCGTTTCACGCGCCACGCGCCTTCCGGTGATCGCCTCGGGCGGGGCGGGCGGTCCGGAGGATTTCCTGCGCGTCCTCACGGAGGGCGAGGCGGACGCGGCGCTGGCGGCTTCCATTTTCCACTATGGCGCCTACACGGTGGACGACCTGAAGCAGTATCTGGACCGGAACGGGATACCGGTGAGGTTGAAGAAGTGACCGGGCCTTCTCCGGGGCCGGCCGCCGGTCTTGCCCGCCGGCAAGACGGGAGCCTTAACCCGCATGATCATCCCCTGCATTGATTTGATGGACGGCAAGGTCGTCCAGCTTGTTCAGGGCCGGGAGAAGGCGCTGGAGGGCGGGTCTCCCGATGAGGTGCTGCGCAGCTTTTCGGCCTTCCCCGAGATCCAGGTGATCGATCTGGACGCGGCCATCGGCCGGGGTTCGAACGATGGCATCGTTGAGTACCTGGCGGCTCGCGCGGTCACGCGAGTCGGCGGCGGCGTGCGATCCGCCGGGCGCGCCCGCAGGCTGGTGGAGCAGGGCGCGCACAAGGTCATCGTTGGAACGGCCGCCTTCACAGCCGACGGCGTCAACGAGAGCCTGCTCCGCGCGGTGGCTGAGGCGGCCGGCCGGGAGCGCCTGCTCATCGCCCTGGATTCGATGGGTGGGCGCATCGTGGTGAAGGGCTGGCGCGAACCGACGGCGCTGAGCGCGGAGCAGGTGATCTCCCGCCTGGAGCCTTTCTGCTCGGGCTTCCTGTGCACCTACGTGGACAAGGAAGGCATGCTTCAGGGCACGGACCTGGAGTGGTTCCGCAGGCTGCGCGCCGCCACCTCGCTCGAACTGACGGCGGCCGGCGGCATCACCACCCTCGATGAGGTGCGCGAGTTACAGCGGATGAACGTACACGCCGCCCTGGGCATGGCGATCTACACCGGCCGGCTGAGCCTGGAAGCGCTCGCCGCCGAGAACGCCCCGCCTTTGCAGTAGACTGGGACTATTCGGGCTAAGGAGATCTCCCTTTGACCTTCGACGAGTTGAGTGTATATGTGTTCCTGCTGGCCAGCTTCCTCGGCCTTGAGCTCATCAAAAAGGTCTCGCCGCTGCTGCACACCCCCCTGATGTCGCTCACCAACGCGATTTCCGCCATCTCGGTGGTCGGGGCCATTCTCGTCACGGGCCAGGCAAATGCTCCGCGGCTCAGCCGGATCCTGGGCTTCATTGCGGTGACGGCGGCAACCATCAACGTAGTCAGCGGCTACCTGATCACGGACCGGATGCTCAAGATGTTCAGGAAGAAGGAGCCGCGGAAGTGACCGTCAACATCCTGGTCCAGTCCAGCTACATCCTGGCCGCGGTGCTCTTCATCCTGGCGATCAAGTGGATGAACGCGCCCACCTCCGCCCGCCGCGGCGTGCTGGCTGGCGAGTTGGGGATGCTGCTGGCGGTGGTTGGCACGCTGATCCGGCACGAAGTCGTCGACTACCAGTGGATCTTCATCGCTTTCTTCCTGGGATCCGCCATCGGCGTGCCCCTGGCATACCTCATGCCCATGACCGCCGTCCCCCAGCGGACGGCCTTGTCTCACGCCTTCGGCGCGCTGGCGGCGGCGCTGATCGGCACGGCCGAGTACTACCAGCACACCCCGCACGGCTTCACCATGGTGGCCCTCGTGATCGAAGTCCTGCTCGGCTTCCTCACCTTCACCGGCAGCCTCATGGCCTTTGGGAAGCTCCAGGAGATACTGCCCCAGCGGCCCATCGTGTACCGTGGGCAGCACGTGGTGAACCTTTCGCTGCTGGGGCTGGCGGTGCTGATCGGGTTGTACCTGATTCTGCATCCGGAGCAAACCTGGCTCTTCCCGGTCTTCTCCGGCCTGGCGCTGCTGTTCGGCGTGCTCCTCATCATCCCCATCGGCGGGGCGGACATGCCCACGGTGATCGCGCTGTTGAACTCCTACGCCGGGCTGGCGGCCAGTTTCATGGGCTTCGCCCTGGACAACTATCTGCTCGTGATCGCGGGCGCGCTGGACGGCTCGTCGGGACTGATCCTGTCCATCGTCATGTGCAAGGCGATGAACCGCTCCTTCACCAACGTGCTGTTCGGAGCGTTCGGCCAGTTGCAGGTGAAGGCGGGCGCCGCGGCGGAGCGTACCTACCGTTCCGCCTCGCCCGAGGAGGCGGCCTCCATCCTGGACGCCGCGCGCTCCGTGGTGATCGTGCCGGGCTACGGCATGGCGGTGGCCCAGGCGCAGCACAAAATCCGCGAGCTCTACGAGATGCTGACCCGGCGCGGAGTGGACGTGAAGTTCGCCATTCATCCTGTGGCCGGACGCATGCCCGGCCACATGAACGTGCTGCTGGCCGAGGCCGACATCCCCTATGACCGGCTGGTGGAGATGGACGACATCAACTCGGAGTTCGCCCAGACCGACGTGGCTCTGATCGTGGGCGCCAACGACGTGACCAACCCGGCGGCGCGCACCGACAAGACCAGCCCGATCTACGGCATGCCGATCCTGGACGTGGACCGGGCGCGCACGGTCATGGTCATCAAGCGGAGCATGAGCCCCGGTTTCGCCGGAATCGACAATCCGCTCTACTACATGGACAAGACGCTCATGCTGTTCGGCGACGCCAAGGTCTTCGTCTCCGCGATGGTGAAGGAGGTCCAGGCTCTCGCCGCCTAGGCCGCTGCTAAACTGGAAGTTGATCCGAACCATCGTCTTCGACCTGGGCAAGGTCCTCATCCCCTTCGACTGGCAGCGCGGCTACGACGCGTTCGCCGCCGCCAGTCCTTATCCGGCCGGGGAGGTCCGCCGGCGCATCAAGGAGACGGGCCTGTTCGACGGCTTCGAGCGTGGGAAGGTGGAACCGGGCGAGGTCGCTCAACGCATCTCCGCGGCTCTGGACTTGAACGTGACCTTCGGCCAGTTCCGCGAGCTGTGGAGCAGCATCTTCCTGCCGGAGACCATCATTGCCGACGAAATGCTGGAGCGGCTGCGGCGCGGGCGCCGCCTCCTGCTGCTCTCCAACACCGATTCCATTCACTTCCAATGGGTGAAGGAGAGATACAGCCTGCTGCGGCACTTCGATGACTTCGTGCTCTCCTTCGAGTTGGGGATGCGGAAGCCCGAGCCGGCTATCTACCGGGAGACCACCCTCCGCGCGGGCTGCGAGCCGGGCCAGATCTTCTTCACCGACGACCGGCTGGATAATGTCGAAGGCGCGCAGCAGGCGGGCATCGACGCCGTGCAGTTTCTGTCCGTCGAGCAATTGGAGCGGGAGCTGAAGTCGCGCGGCGTGGAGTGGTGACGCCGGCTCCGCCCGGGCTTTCTTTACAGCCCTGCCGGCAGGCCGGCCTATAGCAGGACCGCATCCAGTTGCCCGTCGGCCTCGGGCGGCGGCGGGGGAGCGGCGGCGGGCCGCTCGCCCAGGAAAGCCAGCAGTTCCTCCACCGACCCGTCAAAGAACGAATTCACCAGTTCCTGAACGGCCAGCCTTCGCGCTTCGTCGCGCGGCAGCACCGGCGCATAGAGGAACATCCTGCCGGACTTCCGCCGGCCGGCGCTCCCCTTCTTTACCAGGCGCTCCAGCAGCGTCATCACCGTGGTGTAGGCCAGGTTACGGCTCCCGGCCAGGTCGCCGCGCACGTCCTTGACGCTGCACTCTCCGAGTTTCCAGAGCACCTTCAGGCACTCCAGTTCCAGGGGCGGCGGAATGTCGCGCGGCGGCGCGGGCCTCCTCACCTAGGGCTCCTTCCGCCTTTCCATGGCGCTCGCCAGTTTCTCGGCAAACGGGGAAGCCGGCTTGGCCGGCGGCCGCGAATCGGGCGGCGGCGCAGCGGCGGCGGGTGCGTGGTCCGGCTCAGCCAGGTAGCGGTCCTTCTTGAGCAGGTTGCGCTCGAGCGGCTGGCTGTAACCGGTCCAGTCGCCCTCGATCTGACGGTCCTCCGCCAGCAGTGCGCGCACACAGTCCATCTTGGAGTCCAGGTCGTCGAGGTGGTGCAGAAGAACGGCCTCGGCGAAGAGCGGCAGTTTGGGCGACCCGAACTCGAGATGGCCGTGGTGGCTGAGCAGCATATGCTCCAGCAGGTTGCGCAGGCGCGGCGGGAAATCGGGAAGCGCGTTCAGCTTTTCTCCGGCCAGGCGCAGGCCGATGGCGATATGGCCGAGGAGTTGCCCCTCGGTGGTGTACCCGAAGCCGCGGTCGTAACTCAGCTCGTAGATCTTGCCTACGTCGTGCAGCAGCGCGCCTGCCAGCAGCAGGTCCAGGTCGATGCCCTGGTAATGCGCCGCGGCCAGGCGGCACAGCCTGGTGAGGGAAAGCACGTGTTCCAGCAGTCCGCCGAGGTAGGCATGGTGCACGGACTTCGCCGCCGGCGCCTTCCGGTAGAGGCGGGCCACCTCCTCGTCGCCGAAGATCGCTTGCAGGAGCGCCCTCAGGTGCGGGTTCCCGATGCCGCCGACGACTTCCTGCAACTCGGCGAACATCTCGTCCGGGTCGCGGCCGGAACGGGGGAAAAAATCCGCGGCGTCCACCTCCGCCTCCTCCACCCTTTGCATCCTGTGTATGGTGAGTTGCAGGCGGTTTTGGTAGATGTTCGCTATCCCCCTGACGCGCACGAAGTCGTGGCGGCCGAAGGTCTCCATCACCTCCGAGACGCTGTCCCACATCTTGGCGTCCACGTCGCCGGTGCGGTCTCCCAGCAGCAGCGAGAGGTAGGGGTCGCCGTTCTTTTTCTGCCGGATCTCTTTGGACAGAACCAGAAAGACGCCCGTGGCCTGCTGGTTGGGTTGCAGTTCGCTGACGTAAGGGGACTTCATCGGCGGTGCGCGGCGGCTAGTCTCCCCCGGCCGTTCGTTCGTACCACATGG
This sequence comes from Bryobacterales bacterium, assembly GCA_020851555.1. Classification (GTDB taxonomy): domain Bacteria; phylum Acidobacteriota; class Terriglobia; order Bryobacterales; family Bryobacteraceae; genus DTKY01. Next base: position 38,238 of record JADZCM010000027.1, read on the forward strand.
GGATGACCCAGAGGAGGCGCGGGCGGTACCTTCTGCTCACCACCTCTTCCTTGGTGACGGTTTCGGGCTTGAGTTGCGCATGGACCATCCAGGTGGTGTCCTTGCCGGGGGCGGGGGCGCTGTCCTCGTAACCTTCGCGGATCTCGAGAAAGGCGTCGGCGCGCAGTTTGGTCAGGAAGTCGCGGATCGCGGGTTGGACCAGGGGATCGGCGAGTTTCTGCGTGATCTCGTTCTCCACTTCCTCCAGGCTGGCCAGTCCGGCCGTGTGCTTCTCGTCCACCCGGAGAATCAGGAATCCGTTCGGCACCCGGATGGGGTCGGTGACGTAGCCGCGTTCCTGATTGAACACGAGGTCGGCGATCTGCTGCTGGAGCTGGTTCCGGGGAAAGAAGCCGAGCCGTCCCTCATCTTCGGCCGAATCGGCGCCCGAATTTTCCCGCGCGAGCTCGGTGAAGCGTTCTCCGCGGCGCGCGCGGTCCACGAGTTCCTTGGCCTTCTTCTCGAGCGCCGGGATCTCGCTATCGCTCTTGCCCACCGTGGACACCAGGATTTCGCTCAGAAACACCCTGTCTTCCCGGACGAATTCGTTCTGGTGTTCCTTGTAGTACTTCTCGATATCCGCCTTCGGAACGTTGACCCTGGAACTGATCTCCTGGCGGATGAGGCGCTGCTTCATGAACTGGTTGCGCATCTCCTGCCGGAGGTCTTCGTAACTCATCCCGCTCTGCTGGCGGACGTGCTCCTGGAACTGGTCCTGGTCGGCGATCTTGCTCTGCCGCTGCCACTCCGCGAGTTGCTTGGTGACCTCCGAGTCCACGTTGAGGTCCAGTTCCTTGGCCCTCTGCACGATCAGCAGGTCGTCGATCCGGTCCCGCAGAAGGTCCTTTTCGTGGGCCTCCAGTTCGGTCTGCAACTCCGCACCCGTGAGCCCTTTCTGCCGGAGTTCGGCCTCCAACAGCCTGCGGGAACGCTCCAGTTCGCTTGATGTGACGATCTCGCCGTTCACCTTGGCCACAATCTGCTCGATGACGCGGACGTCGGCTGCCCGTCCGAGCCCGGCGGCGAGGATAAGGGCCGCTACAGGGGCGCAACACCTCATGCTCGTATTATCGGACAGCGGATACCCGGATGCATCAACAGCGCCTCCGGCCTGCCCGCTTCCTAGCCGGCGCCCAGCGAAGCGAAGCACTCCCGCAGCGTGTCCAATAGCTCCGCCGGTTCGCCTGCGTTGCCGGCCGGCAAGCGCAGCACCCCGGCGGGGCTGAACTGACACCCGGGCGTGCGCCGCACATAATCCATCAGGCGGTCCGGCGCCATACCCGACTCCGGGTGCAGCTTCAGGTTCAGGAAACCCCCGCGGCGGTCGATCGACTCGATGCCCAGCGCTTCAGCGCGGGACTTGAGAACCGCAAACTGGACCAGGCCGGCGACCTGGGCCGGAGGCGGACCATACCGGTCGCTGAGGTCCGCCAGCACCGCCGCGGCCTGTTCCTGGTCCCTGGCCTCCGAGATGCGTTTGTACGCCCGGAGCCGCTGTTGCTCTTCCGCGATGTAGCCGGCCGGAATCCGGAGATCCAGGCCGAGGCTCAAGCTGGTCCGGACTTCGAGCGGAACCTGCTCGCCTTTCAGTTCCCGGACGGACTCTTCCAGCAGCTTCAGGTACATGTCGAAACCGACGGCGTTGATATGCCCGTGCTGCTCGCCCCCCAGCAGGTTCCCGGCGCCCCTCAGTTCCAGATCCAGCGCGGCGATCTTGAACCCCGCGCCCAACTCGCTGAACTCCCTGAGCGCCGCCAGCCTCTTGCGCGCCAGCCCGGTGAGTTCCTTCTCGCCGGGGACAAGAAAGTAAGCATAGGCGCGGCGGTTGGACCGGCCCACCCTGCCGCGCAGTTGGTATAGCTCCGAGAGGCCGTAGTTCTGCGCGTTGTCGACGATCAGGGTGTTCGCCAGGGGGATGTCCAGGCCGTTTTCGATGATGGTGGTCGCCAGCAGCAGGTCGTAGTCGTGCCGCATGAAGCCGATCATGGCCTTCTCCAGTTGGGTCTCCGCCATCTGCCCGTGACCCACCGCGATCCGGCATTCGGGCGCAAGCTGTTGGAGTTCGGCGGCCCGCTCCCAGATGGTCTCCACGCGGTTGTGGACGAAGTACACCTGCCCGCCCCGGCCCGTCTCCAGTTCGATGGCTTGCCGGATGAGGCCCGGATCGAACGGCGCCACCACGGTATGAATCGCCAGCCGGTCCTTCGGGGGAGTCTCAAGGACCGACAGATCCCGCAGTCCCAGGAGCGACATATGGAGGGTGCGCGGGATGGGGGTGGCGGTCAGGGTGAGCACATCCACGTTCTTTTTGAGCTGTTTGAGGCGCTCCTTGTGCCGCACGCCGAACCGCTGTTCCTCGTCAACGACCAGCAAGCCCAGGTCGCGAAACTCCACGTCCTTGGAGAGCAGCCGGTGAGTGCCGGCCACGATGTCCACCTTGCCCGCGGCAATGTCCGCCAGGATCTTCCCGCGCTCTTCCGGGGTGACGAAACGGCTCAGCATTTCCACCCGGACCGGGAAGGGCGCAAAGCGGCGCCGGAACGTCTCGAAGTGCTGGAAGGTCAGGACCGTCGTGGGCGCCAGCACCGCCACCTGCCTCCCGTCGCCCAGGGCTTTGAACGCGGCCCGCATGGCGACTTCGGTCTTGCCGAACCCCACGTCGCCGCACAGCAGGCGGTCCATCGGCTGGGGACTCTCCATGTCCCGCTTGACGTCCCGGATCGCCGTCAGTTGATCCGGAGTCTCGACGAACTCAAAAGCATCCTCGAACTCCCGCTGCCAGTTGCTGTCCCGGGAAAAGGCGAAGCCCTCCGCCAGCCTGCGCTCGGCATACAGCTTGAGCAGTTCTCCGGCCATATCGCGCATCCTGGCCTTGACGCGCGTCTTGGTGCGCTCCCAGGTGACCCCGCCCAATTTGTCCAGCGGCGGCGCGGCCTCGCCCGCCCCGCGGAACCGCTGCACCAGGTCCATCCGGCTGAGCGGCACGTAGAGCTTGGATTCCCCCGCGTACTCCAGCAACATGTAGTCCGCGGCATCGCCATCCTGCGCGATCTCACGCAGGCCCAGGAAGCGCCCCACGCCGTGTTGCGCATGGACCACGTAGTCGCCCGCTTTCAGGTCCGCCAGGTCGGCGGCGAAAGCGCTGGCCGCGCGGGCGGCGCCGGCTTTGGCGACCAGTTCGGAGGCGTCGAACAGGTCCTCCGAGCCGTAGATCGCCACCATCGGGTCGAGAAATACCGTGCCCCGGCGAACTTGTCCCTTCAACAGGATCGTTCCGGCGGAAGGACCGGCCAGGTAGGCCCGTTCTGCATGAAAGCCCGAGACGCCGGCAGCCGACTCCGTGCTCAGGTGGAAGGGAACGGCGTACTCCGAGAAAACGTCCGCCAGCCGTTCGACTTCTCCCGTGGTGGGCGCGAAGAACACCGCCCGGCCACCGCTCTCCACCAGATTTCGCACCTCGGCCACCGCCACCGGCAGATTGCCGTGGAATGCCATGGCGGGGCGCGTGCGCACCTGCCCGGCGGTCTCCGGCACGCCCAGGGTGATTTCCGACAACGAGACCTGCGCCTGACTCGCCAGGCGCCTGCGCCACTCTTCCCACCGCCAGAACGCCCGCTCGGGCGGGCAAGGGTGTGACGCTGATCCTTCCTCCAGCCGTTCCCAAAGCCGGTCCGCCGCACGGCGCGCCCCCTCGGGCTCCACCCAGACGACCACCGGCCGTTCCATGAGGTCAACCAGCGAGCCTTCCCGCTGCCGCACCAGCGGCGTCAGAAACTCCCAGCCGGGAAAGCTCTCCTCCTCCCCGGCCGCGCGCTCACGGCCGGCGATCTCCCGCAGCCTTTGCAGCAACCCCGGCGATGCCGGGTGTTCCACCAGCGGGAGCAGCGTGCAGTGCGCGACCTTGAGTACCGAACGCTGGCTCTCCACGTCGAACAGCCGGACCGATTCGATCAGGTCTCCCAGAAACTCGATCCGAACCGGCCGCGGCGACCTTGGAGAGAACACGTCCAGGATGCCGCCGCGCACCGAGAACTCCCCCACCATTTCCACCGGGTCGCGCTTCTGGTACCCGATGGCGTACAGGTGATCCACCACCTCCTCGAAGGGGACCTCGTCACCCGCGGCCAGGCTCAGGGCCAGTTGCCGGTAGAAGCCGGCGTCCTCCGTCCTCAGCAGCGCGCCGGCGACCGGCGTGATGGTCACCGGAACCCGCTCGGTCGCCAGGCGCCATAAGCCTACGGCGCGCTCCTCGCTGATCTCAGTGTGGGGGGAGAGCCCCTGGAACGGAAGCACGTCCAGCGCGGGCAGAAGCTGAGGACGGCCCGCCTGCCGGTCGGAGGCCAGCAGGTTGAAAAAGGTTTGGACCGGCTCCCAGATCTCTTCGGCCTGCCTGGGGCTTTCGGTGATCACCAGCAGCGGCCGTTCGGTTCCCTGCCACAACAGGACGATGCACACCGCCTTGGCCGTGTCCGTGAGTCCGGTCAGGCCGAGCGCCGGCGACTCTTCTGTTTGCAGCCTTCGGATGGCGTCTTGAAGAGACGGAGTGCGCGCCAGGCTCAAGAACAGATCACGGATTGCGGGATGGGTCAAGGCTGATTCGCGCCCGCGCCGCCGAAGCCTTCTGCCTCATGACCGGCGCGGTTGTCCTCCGGACGCCGGGCGGGCGCGGCGCCGGCCGGGCGCGGGCGCCGCAGGAGTTCTTCCACGATCCCCGTGGTCGAGTAGCCGGGTTCCAGAGGCAGCGCCAGCACCTTGCCTCCCGCCGCTTCCACCTCCTCCCGCCCGGCGATGAAGTGGCTCCAGTCGGCGCCCTTGATCAGCACGTCCGGCAGGACCTCGGCGATCAATTCGCGCGGCGTGTCCTCGTCGAAGAGCGTGACCGCGTCCACGGCTTCCAGCGCCCGCGCCATCTCGGCCCGCTCCGCCTCCGGCACGAGCGGCCGCGACGGGCCTTTGAGGCGGCGAACGCTGGCGTCCGTGTTCAAGGCCAGGATCAGTATGTCGCCCAGGGACCGCGCCGATTCCAGCAGCCTTATGTGCCCGGGGTGCAGGATGTCGTAGCAGCCGTTGGTGAAGACCACCGTCTTGCCGGCGCGCTTCCACGCCGCGCGCGCGGCAACCAGTTCCCGGCGTGTGTAGAACTCGCCCACAAGGCGCCCGACTCCATTTTAGCTTCAGGCGGCCTGGCCGCTGTACGATGGGATCTTGCCTGTGTTCCCGCCGCCATCGCGAATCCTGGTCCGCGCCGCCAACTGGCTTGGCGACGCGGTCATGTCGCTTCCCGCCCTGCGCCTCCTCCGCGCGCGGTATCCCTCGGCGTGGATCGCCCTTCAGGCCATGCCTTGGGTGGCGGATCTCTATGCCGGGGAGAAGGTGGCCGACCAGATCTTGCTCTACACCGCGCGGCGGGGGACACGGGACTGGTCCGGCAAGTGGCGCGCCGCCCGCCGGTTGCGTTCGAACCGGCTCGACACCGCGCTCCTGCTGACCAACTCGTTCGATTCCGCCCTTGTGGTGCGGCTGGCCGGAATCCGCAGGAGGATAGGCTACAGCCGCGACGGACGCGGGTGGCTGCTCACCGACGCCATCCCGCCGCCGCGCCGCGGTGAGATTCCGCGCCATGAACGGTTCTACTACTTGGAACTGCTGCGCCGCGCCGGAATCATCGAATCGCTGCCGCCGCCGGAGCCCGTCCGGCTGGAGAGCGCTCCCGCCGCCCGGCCCGCGGGGGAGGAGCACTTCCGGCAAATGGGGTGGGCGGTCCCGGTCATCGGCGTCAGCCCCGGCGCGGCGTATGGCGGCGCCAAGCGATGGCCGCCGGAGAGCTTCGCCCGCGCCGCGGAGATTGTGGCGTCGGCGCTCGGCGGCAAGGTGGCCGTCTTCGGATCCATGGGCGAGCGCCCCACGGCGCAACTGCTCGCGGACAGCCTGGCCGTGCGGGGGGTCGGCGTCCGGAACCTGGCCGGAGAGACCAGCCTCAGCCGGTTCATCGAACTGGCGGCGGCTTGCCGCGTGTTTCTCACCAACGACTCGGGCGCAATGCACGTCGCCTCCGTGCTGGGCGTGCCCACCGTGGCCGTCTTCGGCGCCACGGACCCGGAGGCCACCGGCCCGCTCGGCCCGGCCAGCCGCGTGATCATGGAACCGGCGGATTGCGCCCCCTGCCTGCTGCGCGAGTGCCCGACCGACCATCGCTGCATGACTCGCGTCACCCCGGAGCGCGTGGCGGCGGAGGCGCTGGACCTGCTCAAATGGTGAGGACGGGATCGCCCCGTGGATACCCGAAACAAATTGCTGACGGTGGAACAGGCGGTGGATCTGGCCCGCCGCTTCCGCGGCGGCGGTAAGCGCCTGAGGGTCGTGGCCGGCTACTTCGACCCGCTTCTCGCCCCGCACGCCCGGCGGCTTGCGCAATTGCGGGAAGGCGCCGCGGCCCTGGCGGTAATCGTCGCCCGCCCGCCGGACCCCATCCTGCCGGCCCGTGCGCGCGCGGAACTGGTGGCCGGCCTTGCCGCGGCAGACTACGTCGTGCTGCCTGGGGACGAGCCGGTCGAAACGATCCTCTCGAAGCTGGACGGAGTGGAGGTGCTGCGCCAGGAGTCCGCCGACCTCGAAATCACCCAGAGGCTGCTCGATGATGTCCACGGCCGGCAAGCCTAGCCCTGGCAAGTCCGGCCCCGCCATCCTGGCGGTGCGCATGGGCTCCATGGGGGACGTCATACATGCGCTGCCCGCGGTGGCGACCCTCAAGCACAGTTTCCCGGGATGCAGCCTGACCTGGTTGATCGACTCGCGATGGGCGTGCCTGCTGGAGGGCAATCCATTTGTCGATACGGTGCTCGACCTGGAGCGCAGCACGCTCGCCGGGATCCGCCGGGCCTGGCGGCGGCTTCGCGCGCAACGTTACCGGTTCGCAGTGGACTTCCAGGGACTGCTCAAGTCCGCCCTCGCCGCCTCCATGGCGCGGGCCGACCGGATCTACGGGTTTCACCAGTCGCAGGCCCGCGAGCCTCTGGCGGCCCTGTTCTACTCGAACCGCGTACGAACCCGGTCGGCCCACGTGGTGGACCGGAACCTGGAACTGGCGGCCGCGGCGGGAGCATCCTCGGCGGTTCGCGCCTTTCCCTTGCCGGAAGGTTCGCCCGAGGGGAGTCTGCCGGAGGGAGATTTCGTTCTGGCCAACCCTTTGGGCGGATGGCCTGGAAAGCAATGGCCGCTTGACTGCTACGCGGAACTGGCGGGCCTGCTTCGCCGCAGGCTGGGCTTGCCTCTGGTGCTGAACGGACCGCCCCAGGCCGCAACGCGTCTGCGCGAGGTCGAAGGGGCGCTGGTCCACGTCTCGGGGCTGCCGGGCCTCATCCACGCCACGCGGCGCGCGGCCGCGGTCGTGGGGATCGACAGCGGGCCGATGCACCTGGCCTCCGCGCTGGAGAAACCGGGAGTGGCCGTCTTCGGCCCGACCGATCCGTCCCGCAACGGGCCTTATTGCGCGTCGATCGGCGTCCTGCGGGACCCGGGCGCCGAGACCAGCTACAAGCGAACCCCCGACATCGCGCCCAGTATGCGCGCCGTGCGGCCCGGGACGGTCGTCGATTGTCTTTTGGAGAGGTTGGCCGGCCACCGCCGTTCGACCGGCCTGACCGCCTGATGCGCCGCCACTGGTTCCCCAAGCCTTACGCCGACGTGGTCGCCCGGTTACGGGTGCCCGGAGGATTCTTACTGGTGGCCGCGTTCCTGTGGCTGGCCCGTCCGACTCCCGCATCCCTGCTCTACGGCCTCCCGGTTTCCCTGCCGGGCTTGTGGCTGCGAGGCTGGGCGGCGGGACACCTGGAGAAGAACCAGCGGCTGGCGACCAGCGGCCCATACGCCTGGGTGCGGAATCCCCTGTACCTGGGAACCCTTACGGTCGCCGCGGGCCTGGTTCTCGCTTCGCGCAACTGGGCGCTGGCCGTGCTCTTCGCGGCGGTGTTCCTGCTGATCTACCTGCCGGCCATCGAACTGGAGGAGCAGTATCTCCGGGTTCTTTTTGAGGCCTTCGACGGATATGCCGCCCGCGTGCCGCTGCTCGTGCCGCGAGGACGCCGCGCCACGGGAGCGCACCGCTTCGAATGGCGCCTCTACGGTCAAAACCAGGAGTACCAGGCCCTGGCAGGCTTCCTGGCGGGCGCAGCGGTGCTCATCTGGAAAGCGTACCGGTAAAAGATGTTGAGGCGGTCATGGTTCCGCCGCCGCGTCTCAGACTCAGTGCGAATGCCGCCCAACCCAGCGGAATGAGCGTCTTCGTCTCGTCGCTCGACGCTGTGTGGCCGTGAGAGCCGCTGCCCCGGCAATTCGCGCGTAGCTTGGATTACGGTTCGGGCCGTGGACCGGCCTCGACCGCGCCGCCCTCAGTATGGGAAGCGTCCAACGCCGCGAAGCGGATCAGCGCCTCCAGTTTGCCTAACGCCGCGCCCGAATCGATCGCTTCGGCCGCCCGCGCCACCCCCTCCCGGAAATCGCCCGCCAGTCCCGCGGCTACCAGCGCCGCCGCGGCGTTCACCAGAACGATGTCCCGCCGCGGGCCTCTCTCGCCCCTGAGGATCGCGCGGACGATTTCGGCGTTGGTCTCCCGGTCGCCGCCGCGCAAGTCCGCGCTGCCGGCGCGCACCACGCCGAAATCCTCGGGCGTAAGCTCGCGGGCGACGGCGCCTCCGTCGCGGATTTCGAAGGCCAGTGTCGGTCCGGTGGTGGTGATCTCGTCCAGCCCGTCGCGGCCGTGCACCACGAAGCCCCGCGTGAGTCCGAGCGCCGCCAGCGCGTCGGCGATGAGCGCCGCGGCCTCCGGGCTGGGCGCCCCCACCAACTGCGCGCCCGCACCCGCCGGATTCGTCAGCGGTCCCAACAGATTGAACACGGTCCGCATTTTCAGCTCCAGGCGGGCGAGCTGAGCATGTCTGGTGGCCGTGTGAATGGCCGGCGCGAAGAGAAAGCCGATGCCCGTCTCGCGGATGGAACGGGCTACCCGTTCCGGCGGCAGAGATACGTTGACGCCCAGGCCTTCCATTACGTCCGCGCTTCCGCACCGGCTGGAGATCGACCGGTTGCCGTGCTTGGCGACCCGCCCTCCGGCCCCGGCCACCACGAACGCCGCCACGGTCGAGATGTTGAAGGTTCCGGCCCCGTCTCCTCCCGTGCCGCAGGTGTCCACCAGCGGCCGCGCATCCTCCCCCGCGTACACCGGCGCCGCCATCTCCCGCATGGCGCGGGCGAAACCCACCACCTCGGCGGCAACCTCGCCTTTCATCCTGAGCGCCACCAGAAAAGCCGCAATCTGGGGCGTCGATGCGGTTCCCTCCAGAATGGACAGCATGGCATCCCGCGCCTGGCCCGCATCAAGGCTGTGCTTCGAGACAACGATTTCCAGGAAAGGAAGTAACGACATGATATAGTGATTCTTCGGTGTTCTCAGATCCTAGCACACGTGTAATCCAATGAAAATCCACGAGTATCAGGCCAAAGGCATCCTGGCCCGGTTCGGAGTCCCCGTGCCGCGCGGGGAAGTCGTGTACACGCCCGAAGAGGCGGACTCGGCAGCCCGCAAAATCGGCGGCAGCGTCGTGGTGAAAGCTCAGATCCACGCCGGGGGCCGGGGCAAAGGCGGCGGCGTCAAGGTGGCTCGCGACGCTCAGGAAGCCGTTGAGATTGCCAAGAAAATGCTGGGCATGAAGCTGGTTACGCACCAGACCGGCCCGGAAGGCCGCATCGTCCAGCGCGTGCTCATCGAAGAGACCTTGCCGATTGAGCGGGAACTGTATCTGGGGATCGTGCTTGACCGGGCACAGGCCAAACCCGTCTTCATGGCCTCCGCCGCCGGCGGCGTGGACATCGAGGAAGTCGCCGCCAGGAGTCCCGAGAAGATCCTGAAGGAGCCGGTCGAACCGGGAACGGGGCTGTCCCCCTTCCAGGCCCGCAATCTCGCCTACGGCATGGCCATCCCGCCCGCCAGTGCTCCGGCCGCGGCGGCGGCGATGATAGCCCTGGCCAAGGCTTACGAGGCGGTGGACGCCTCGCTCGCGGAAATCAACCCCTTCATCCTGGCCACGGACGGCCGCGTCATCGCCCTTGACGCCAAGATCAATCTGGACGACAACGCGCTCTACCGCCACAAGGACCTGCTGGAACTGCGCGACCTCAACGAGGAAGACCCGCTGGAGGTGGACGCCTCGCGCTTCGGCCTCAATTACATCAAGCTCGACGGCACGGTCGGCTGCATGGTCAACGGCGCGGGCCTGGCCATGGCGACCATGGACATCATCCAGTACGCGGGCGGCAGTCCGGCGAACTTCCTCGACGTGGGAGGCGGCGCCAGCGCCGAGCAGATCCAGAACGCCTTCCGCATCCTTCTTTCCGACCGGAACGTGAAGGCCGTGCTGATCAACATTTTCGGCGGCATTCTGCGGTGTGACACTTTGGCCACCGGCGTGGTGGCCGCGGCGCGGGAATTGAAGGTCCAGGTCCCCATCGTGGTGCGCATGGAGGGCACCAACGTGGACGAAGGCCGCCGCATCCTAAAGGACTCCGGATTGAACTTCACCGTGGCGGAGGGCATGCGTGACGCCGCGGAGGAAGTGGTAGGGCTGGCGCGATGAGCATCCTGATTGACGAGAACACACGGGTATTGGTCCAAGGCTTCACCGGCCGGGAGGCGACCTTTCACTCGCAGCAGTGCCTGGCCTACGGCACGAAGATCGTGGGCGGAGTCGTGCCCGGCAAGGGCGGCACGACACACCTGGATCTGCCCGTTTTCGATACCGTGCGCGCCGCCGCCGCGGCCACGGGCGCGAATGCCTCTGTGGTTTTCGTGCCGCCGGCCTTCGCCGCCGATGCGGTCATGGAGGCCGCCGACGCCGGCCTCGGCGTGGTGGTGTGCATTACCGAGGGCATTCCCACCCTCGACATGCTGAAGGCCTGGCGGTACCTCCAGTCCAGGAAAACCCGGCTGATCGGCCCGAATTGCCCTGGAGTCATCTCGCCGGGCAAGTGCAAGATCGGCATTATGCCGGGCCACATCCACAAGCCGGGAAGCGTGGGCGTCGTCTCACGCTCCGGCACCTTGACCTACGAGGCGGTGGATCAGCTCACGCGGCTCGGAATCGGCCAGTCTACCTGCATCGGCATCGGCGGCGATCCCATCATCGGAACGAACTTCATCGACGCCATCAAGCTCTTCAATGAGGACCCGGCTACGGAAGCCATCGTCATGATCGGCGAGATCGGCGGCGCCGCCGAGGAGGAAGCGGCGGCGTTCGTGAAGCAGAACGTGAAAAAGCCGGTCGTCGGTTTTGTGGCGGGGCAGACGGCGCCTCCCGGGCGGCGCATGGGACACGCCGGAGCCATCATCTCCGGCGGATCCGGCAAGGCCGAGGACAAGATCCGCGCCATGCGTGAAGCGGGCATTGCCGTGTGCATGACTCCGGCCGAAATCGGCCAGAAAGCCAAAGACGTATTGTGATCGAACGCACCTTTTCCATCATCAAACCTGACGCCGTGGCGGCGGGCCACGCGGGTGAAATCCTGGCCATGCTTGAAGCCGCCGGATTCAAGATCCTCGGCTTGCGCATGCTGAGGATGCGGGAGGAGCAGGCTCGGGAGTTCTACGCCGTGCACCGCGGCAAGGGCTTCTACGAGAGCCTGGTCGCTTTCATGACCGAGGGGCCGGTGATCGTGCTCGCCTTGGAGCGGGAGGACGCCATCGTGAAGTTGCGCGAGGTCATGGGCGCCACCAACCCGGCGAATGCGGCGGAAGGAACCATTCGTAAGCGCTTCGCCGCCAACATCGAGCGCAACGCCATCCACGGCTCCGACGCCCCCGCCACTGCCGAGACTGAACTGCCCTTCTTCTTCCCCACGGCCGATCTCGTGTAACCGCATCTTCGTGCGCGGCCGGCCCGGCGTGTCCGCGCGCTCTTATGCGCCAGGTGCTAAGGTAGAGGTAGACGGCGTCAATCCGGCAGAACGGCTGCCGGTGGAAGGCGGAGATGAAGGTGCCGTTATCTCCTGCCGGCCGCCTCCAAGGCGCGCAGTCTGGTCGGGCAGCACACAGTGGTTGAAGTTGTCTTTTCCCTCGGATTACGGCGGGAATACCGCTCAAGAACGGTGCGGCATGCGCCCGCGGACCAAAGCCGAATCCTCTGCCGCCCGGCATTCGCCCGGGCCGGCGGCGATAGTCCCATGAACAGGGTTCGGCGGTTTCGCCGCGACGCTGCAAGCACAGACCGGTTCGAGCGCCGGCCGGACGTTGGCGAGCGGGCAGGCCGGCAGCAGCAGGAGCGCAAGCATGGCTCATAGCCTCGTCCTGGTGGATGACCAGAGGCTCATGCGAGACGGCATTAGGGCCATCCTGCAACAGTCCGGTGAGTTTGTCGTGGTGGGAGAGTCGGGCAGCGGGCCGGACGCGGTGCGCCTCTGCAGGGAACTGCGGCCCGACGTCGTCCTGATGGACATCGGCCTGCACGGGTTGAATGGCGTGGAGGCGACGGCGGAACTCCTCCGGCATCTCCCCGGCGCGAAAGTGGTGGTCCTTTCGGCCTACGACGATGAGCAGTCCGTGGTGGGCGCCATCCGTTCCGGCGCCCGGGCCTTCCTGTTGAAGCAGGCATCCGAGAGCGACCTCTTGGAGGCGTTGCGTGCGGTGGCCAAGGGCGGATCGTACTTGAGCCCTCAGGTTTCCGATAAGCTGCTGAAGCGCATCCAGCGGGGGGACCTCGATTCCAGTTCATACGCGCCCGCCTTGGACGCTCTCTCTCCGCGGGAAATCCAGGTGATGCGGCTGGTGGCAGAGGGCCAGACCAGCAAGGAGATCGCCGCCATGCTGGGCCTGGGCCTTCAGACCGTCCGCAGCTACCGTAAGACGCTCATGAAGAAGCTGAAGGTCAACAACGTCGCCGCCCTCACGCAGGCGGCCCTGGCCGCCGGCTTGACCCGCCCTCTCAAAAACCCGGGCGGCGGAGGCCCCGCCGGACCACAGGCGGAGTGAGAGGAAGATCGCGCCCGCCGCACACTCTCTCTTGGATAACCCGGCAAAGTGGAACTCCAGCGAAAGTGTCTGAGGGGGGGCCTGCCACCCCACGCGCGGCAGGAGAGCCGCCGCCCGGTGCTGCTGCCGTCGCAGAACACAACCCGTAATGCGGGCGCGCGCTGGAACGCCGGTCCCGGAACGGAGCACGGTATCACCGGCGCAGGCTCGATCAACGGGATCCTGGCCCGGTTGCCGCGCGCGGAACCCGACCTGCCGGAGCCGCTCAATCCGGAGGAGACTGCCGGTCCCCTGGAGATCCTCTGGCCGCTGCCTCAGCCTTCCAGAACCGCCGTGCTCGGGGAGCCGGTCAAGGAGTGCGCCCGTGTCAGGAGCTTCCCGGGTCCCGATGCGCCGGGCCTGGAAAACTGGCCGCCGGATGCGCTGGCCGGACGGGTCGAGACGCTATGCCGCCTTGCCCGGGAGCGCCCGGCGAGTCTGTCGCTGAGCCATTGCGTCATCGCACTGATCACGCTGCGGGGACTCTTCCTCACGGCGGAAGTACGCGAACTGCTCTGGTCGGCCTGGCGGGTGCCCGTGTTCGGCCAGATTCTGGGCTTGAGCCGGGAACTGCTGGCCTGGGAGTGCGAGGCCCACGAAGGGTATCACTTCGATCCCGGCCGGGTGATCTTCGAGCCTGACCGCCGGAGTTGGGAGCCGGAGCTCCTGGTGACTTCGCTCCAGGGGCCCGGTAGACCCGCCCTGCGTCTGGCTACCTGCCTCACTGGAGGCATCGAGTCCTCGCGGTGCGGTTGCGGTCTCAGCGGTCCGCGGCTGGTCGAGGTGAGGCCAGTCCGCCAGAGAGCGTCCGCCGCCGTGGCCGGGGCGTGGCCGCGGCCCGCGATGCTAAGATGAGTTCGAAGCCGAAGCCTCAAGCGTTGCGGACGTGGCGGAACTGGCAGACGCGCTGGATTTAGGTTCCAGTGCCCGCGAGGGCGTGGAGGTTCAAGTCCTCTCGTCCGCACCATTTCCCTACCGCGGCTGCCTCAGACCGTACGGCCCGCCGTCGCATCCGGGGCAGGAGCGCCGCCGCGGATTCCCGCGTCCCGCGAGCCGAAGAAGGAAGACGGGAGGCACACCGCAACGGAAAACGGTGGGGCAGCCGGGTCACCACCCCCGTTGACCGCCGCGGCCGCGGCGCCCCCGCTGCCACAGCGGCCAGCCCTGCTCGTCTCTCAGCTTCAGAGTACGCCCGCCGGGGAGAAGGGTGAGGCTGATGGCGTAGACGGTCCGGCTGTTCACCTGGAAGCCATGAACGGATACCTCAACCCCCGCCTTGGGGTTGAAGTCCTGTTCCATGAGGTATCGCATTGAGCCCAGGACCACATTCACGGTGGCGTCGGCGGTTTTCACGACGAGCGTGGGCGCCCCCTGGCCGCGGCCGAGTTGGACGCTCTGAATCGTGCCCTTCAGGTCCACTTTAGGCCTGCTGGCGATGGCGGCTGGGTCGTCCGTCCCCTGAGAGAAGATCAATCCCGACGCGGCAAGCCCGCCAGCCAGCAGCAGAGCCAGTCGTTTCATGACCCACCTCCGCCTCCGTACGTTGCAAGCCACGGACCACCGTGCTGGTTCATAGTTATCAACAGAATACCGGACTCCAAGCCCGGCCGGAAGCGCAGGATGTGCGCAAGCGGTTCGCCGCGGGCGCAGGCGGTGCGTCCCGCGGCCTCGCGTTCCGTGTCACAATTGCTGCTCAGGCTGAACTTGGGACCATGGGGATGACCCGTTTGACTTGGGCGCTGTCTCGCATTCTGTTCCCCCTGGCCATGGCGGCGCTGCCGCTGGTTCTGCTCTTCAGTTCCATCCGGACGCTCGCCGAGTTGGACAGGCAGCGGACCGTGTTCCTGCGCAACCGGGCCGCCGCGACGGTGGGGAGGCTGGAGACGGCGCCCCGGGGAATCGGTGTGCCCGCCCTGGTGGAGAGACTGAGTGAAGACGAACCCGCTCTGGCCGGCATCGCGATTCTGGCGCGAGAAGACCCCGGCGCCGGCGCGCCGGCCTTGACCCCGCTCTGGGAGGGCCGGGAGATGTTCCGCACCGAGGTCCTCCGGGAAGGCGGAGCGGAGCTTTTCCGGGCCTACGTTCCCTTCCAATCCGAGAACGGCCTGCGGATCGCACGCATTGATCTGGACGCGGGAGCGGCCGATTTCCTGGTCACTCATGCGCGGCACAATGTCATTATTGCGTCGCTGAGCGGGCTGGTGCTGGTGTCGCTTTCGCTTTACGCGGTCTGGGCGTACCGGCGCGCGGCGCGGTTGGAGGTGAGGCAACTGGAACTCCAGCACCTGGCCCAGTTGGGGGAAATGTCCGCGGTTCTGGCGCACGAGATCCGCAACCCCTTGGGAACCATCAAGGGCTTCGCCCAACTGCTCGGCGAGCAGGCCGGTGAGGGGGCGCGCGGGCCGCTCGACCTGATCCTCGACGAGGTGCGGCGCCTGGAGAACCTGGTCGGCGACCTGCTGCTCTACGGACGCCCGCCCGCGCCCGAGATTCGCCCCGTCCGGTGGACGGAGACGCTGGCTCCCCTGCGGGCGCACGCCGAACACCTGCTGGCCAGCCGCGACGCGCGGTTTGTAGCGGACGAGCCCCGGATCGAGTGGGATACGGACCCGCGCCTGCTCCAGCACGCGCTGGTGAACCTGTTGCGAAACGCGGCCGAGGCGGTGGGCGACCGGCCTGGCGGCGAGGTGCGCCTGGAGGTCCGCCGTCCCGGCTCCGGCGGCCTCGAAATCGCCGTGGCGGACAACGGCCCCGGAATTTCCGAGGATGCGCGGGGCAAGCTGTTCCAGCCGTTTTTCACCACCAGGCCGTTCGGAACGGGATTGGGACTGTCCATCGCCAGGTCGTTCGCGCGGTCTCTCGGCGGGGAACTGGCGCTCTCCAACTCGGCGCTGGGAGGAGTGAGGGCGGTACTGCGCTTTCCCGGGGCGAGGCCGCGCGAGACCACAATGGAAGACGGATCGTGATGGAGAGAATCCTCGTCATCGACGACGACCCCGGATTCCGCATGCTCCTCGAGACCATTCTGTCCAAGGAGGGGTATGCGGTCGAGTCCGGCGGTTCGGTGGAAGAAGCTCTGCGCGCGGGCGCGGCGCGCAAGTACGACCTCGTGGTCACGGATCTGAGGCTGCCCGACGGCGACGGGCTCGCCATCCTGCGCTGGTGGAGCGAACACGACCCGCATACGCCCGTGATCATGATCACCGCTTTCGGCAGCGTGGGCTCCGCGGTGGAGGCCATGAAATTGGGCGCGGCCGACTATATCGGCAAGCCTCTGAGCAGCCCGGATGAGCTCCGGCTGCTGGTGCGCCGCACTCTGGACCAGCGGCGCCTGGAGGACCAGTACGCGCTGATGCGGGAGGAAGAGCAGAGCCGCTTCTCGTGCTCCAGCCTGGTGGCCGAAGACCCGCGCATGGAGCAGATACTGGAGATGGTCCGGCGCGTGGCGCCCACCAACGCAACCGTGCTGCTGGCCGGCGAGAGCGGAACGGGCAAGGAACTCATCGCGCGCTGCATTCATCAGAACAGCCCGCGGGCGGAACGGGTCTTCGTCCCGGTCAATTGCGCTGCCCTCACGCCGACGCTGATCGAGAGCGAGCTTTTCGGCCACGAGAGAGGCGCGTTCACGGGCGCGGCGACCCAACACCTGGGGCGGTTTGAGAGGGCGCACGGCGGGACGCTGTTCCTGGACGAGATCGGGGAACTCGACGGGGGGTTGCAGGCCAAGCTGCTCAGGGTCCTCCAGGAGAAGACCTTCGAGCGGGTGGGCGGAACCCGCCAGATCACGGTGGATGTGCGGGTTATCGCGGCCACCAACCGGAATCTGAAGCAGGCGGTCGCCGATGGCAAGTTCCGCGAGGATCTCTACTACCGGCTGCACGCCTTCCCCATCGAACTGCCGCCGCTTCGGGAGCGTCCCGCCGACATCCTGAAGCTGGCTCGTCACTTCCTCGGCAAAGCGGCCCGCAACCTCCGCAAACCCGGCCTTAAGCTAAGTCCTGAGGCCGAGCAGGTGCTGCTCGCCTACGCCTGGCCGGGCAACGTCCGGGAGATGGAGAACACCATGGAGCGCCTGGCCATTCTCTGCGATGAGCTGATCGAACCCGACGACCTGCCCATCACGCCCACGGGGCCGTCCCGCCCGGTGCTCTTCAAGGACATTGAGAGGCAGGCCATTGAAGACGCGCTGCGCGCCAACCACGGCAGCCGCACCAAGACCGCCCGGCAGCTCGGCATCAGTCTCCGCACCCTCCAGTACCGGCTCAAAGAGTACGGGTACACCTCCTCCAAGGACTGAACGCACGGTTTGCGCGCAACCGTCAACGCGCACGCAACAACCGCGCTCCGCGCCGGTCCTTTCCATTGAAAACAAAGGCGGCTGAGAACGGCTGACGGCGTGCGCACCAGCCGGGTGAGGTCAGAAAGGAGACCGGGAAGATGAAAAAGACGTACTTGGCGGTTGCAACTCTGATGTTCACCATGACGGGCGCGGCGCTCGCGCTCGACCCACCGCGCTACGGCAAGCAGAACGGCCAGCAGCAAGGTCAACCGGCGGACCGCGGGAACGGGCGGCAGGCAGGTCCGCGGGATGGCTCCGGCCCCATCCACGAGCCCGGCACGGGCGGCGGGACAGGAGCAGGCCAGGGCCGCGGCAAGATGACCGGCCCGCGGGACGGCTCGGGCCCCATCCACGCTCCTGGGACGGGCGGAGGCACGGGAGCCGGCCAGCGCCGCGGACGCAAGTAGGGTAAGCGCACGGGCAGACTGTGCTCAGAGGGGCGCGGGCGGCGCGCCGCGCCCCATCGAACCGGCCCCTCCATCCGGCCACAGAACCCGGCCGGCCTGCGGCGGCTGCTCCGCCCGGCGTGGGCTATACTGGGATTTCCCCTCTGTTCAGGAGACCTTGACGTATGTTCGACCTGTTTCGCAGCCGCGCGAAGGCCGTGCGTATCATGTTGGGTGGCTTGCTGTTGTTGGTGGCGCTCTCCTTGGTCACCTATCTGATTCCCGGCGTCGGGACACACTCCGGCGGGGATGGCCAGATCGTGGCCGAGTTCGGCAGAGATGCGCTCACCCTGCCCCATGTTCAGCAGGTGGTTCAGCAGGAACTGCGGGGGCAGTCCATCCCGCCGAGCATGGCAGCGGTCTTTGTGCCGCAGATCGCGAACCAGTTGATCACGGAGTACGCCTTGGCTTACGAGGCCGACCGGCGGGGCTTCCGGGTTTCGGAACAGGATCTGGCCCGGGCCATCCGCAGGATCTTTCCGCAGCTTTTCGACGGCGACCGGTTTGCCGGCCGTGAGCAGTATGCGGCGGTCCTGGCGCAGCAGAACATGACGATACCCCAGTTCGAGGACACGCTGCGCAAGCAGATGCTGATCGAGGCCCTGCGGCGGATCGTGATCGAGAGCGTTACGGTCCCGCGCAGCGAGATCGAAAGGGAGTTCCACGCCCGGAAGGACGAAGTGAAGCTGGAGTACGCCGCCGTCACCCCGGACAAGCTCAGATCCGAGGTCACCGTGAGTCCGGCGGAAATCAAGAGCCACTACGATAGCAACCGGTCGGGATACCAGATCCCGGAGAAGCGTTCTTTCGACGTGCTGATCGCGGACGAGGCGAAGGTGGCGGCGGCGGTGGCGGCGCCCGAGTCCGAACTGCGCCGGGCCTACGAGCGGAACAAGGAAGCCTACCGCGTGCCGGAGCGGGTCCACGTCCGTCACATCCTGCTCAAGACCACGGAAGTGCCGGCGGCTGAGGTGCCCAAGATCGAGGCCCGGGCGGCCGACCTGTTGAAGCAACTCAAGTCCGGAGCGGACTTCGCGGCGCTCGCCAAGAAGTACTCTCAGGACGAAGGCTCCGCGCCGAAGGGCGGAGATCTGTCCTGGATCGTCCGCGGGCAGACGGTGAGGGCTTTTGAGGACGCAGCCTTCAGCCTGAAGCCCGGCGAGTTGAGCGGCGTCATCAAGACCGAATACGGGTTGCACATACTCCAGGTGCTGGAGAAGCAGGAGCCGCACGTGCAGTCGTTCGCGGAGGTCAGGGAGCAGCTTGCGGAGAGCATCAACAAGCAGGCGGTCTTCGACCGCATGCAAACCGCTACCGACAGCGCGCGCGCGGCGCTGGCCAAGGATCCGCGCTCTGCGCCCAAGGTGGCTGAGGAACTGGGCCTGCAACTGGTGCGGGCCGAGCGGATTGGCGCGGGCGATCCCATTCCGGGAATCGGCCCCAGCCCGGAGCTTCAGGAAGCCCTGTCATCGGTGCGCCAAGGAGAAGTCTCTCCGGTGGTGCAGATCGCACCAACGAAACTGGCCGTCGCGGCCGTCACGGAGCTGGTGCCCGCGCGCCAGGCCGAGTTGTCCGAGGTCGAGGGCCAGATTCGCGAGCAGTTGCAGAACGACAAGCTCAGGCAGTTGGTTGCCGAGCGATCCAAGCAGTTGTTCGAAAAGGCCAAGTCGATGGGCGGGGACCTGAAGAAGGCCGCCCAGGGCATGGGATTCGAGGTCAGGACCTCGCCCCTGGTCAACCGCGACGGCAGCGTCGAAGGCCTCGGTTCCATGGTCTACCTCTCCGAAGCGTTCCGGGCCCCGGTGGGCGAACTGCTCGGCCCGTCGGCCGTGAATGAGACGCAGGTTGTCTACAAGGCCGTTTCGAAGGTCGCGGCGAATCCGGCGGAACTGGAGGCGGAAAGGGACGCGCTGCGGGACCAGCTCAGGAACAGCCAGGCCCGTTCACGGGTGGAGATCTTCGAGGATAGTCTCAAGCAGCGGTTGATCCGGGAAGGCAAGATCAAGATCCATCAGGACGTGCTGAACCGCCTGGTCACCAGCTACCGCGGTTCCTAGGAATCGTCCCCACAGACGCCCATCGCAATGATTCGAGCCCTGCTGGACTTCCTGCGCACGCTGACCGACCCCGAGCGGCTGATCGCTCTCATTTCCAATGTGCTCACCGGCTGGCTGGGATACGGCCTGCTGTTTGGCGTGATCTTCGCCGAAACCGGGCTGTTGACCGGCTTCTTCCTTCCCGGCGACTCTCTGCTTTTCACCGTGGGGGTGGTGGCCGGCGCCGGGAAGCTGAACCTGCCGGTCATCATCTTGACCCTGATCGCCGCCGCGTTGATCGGCGACTCCACCGGGTATCTGCTCGGCCGCCGCACCGGCGAGTTGATCTTCAGCCGCCCGGACTCGCGCCTGTTCAAGAAGAAGTACGTGGCGCGAACCCAGGCCTTCTACTCCAGGTACGGCGGCCGGACCATGATTTACGCCAAATTCGTCCCGATTGTGCGGACCTTCGCCCCCTTCATGGCCGGCGTCGGGAAGATGAACTACCTGCGCTTCCTGTCCTACGACGTTTTCGGCGCGGTCGCGTGGGTCACCTCCCTGACGGTCCTGGGCAACTACCTGGGCAGCGTGCCCCTCGTCCGCCGGCACTTCGAGAAGGCGGTGTTCCTGATCATTGTGCTCTCGCTGCTCCCCGTGCTGCGAGAGGCCTATGCCGCCCGCAAGAAGCGCGCGTAGCCGCGTTCTGCCGGCCCCGAGGCCACTTCGCGCCGGCCGCAGCACGCTCCACCGGGGGTAGTGGAGCTCAGCCGGCCTTCGCGCTTGAAAGCTTCCGGGGCCTCCGGAATGCGAAAAGGACCAGACTGGCCTATCCTCATAATGAACGAGGAAACCCGCGAGATGGGAATCAAAATTTGTTGCAGGAACCAGCGCCGGCTTAAGCCCCGGACTTCGCCCGTGAGATTCGGCCCGGTTTTGGTGTTATTCGCGTATTTTGCCGGCATGAGCCTGGCGGCTGCCGCGCCGGATTTCGGGCCGAATGTGCTGGTTTTCACTCCGTCCACGCCGGCGGCGTCGGTCCAGGAGCAGATCAACCGCGTCTACGCCATCCAGGAGAAAAGCCAGTTCGGCGCGGAACGCTTCGCCCTGCTGTTCCAGCCCGGCGCCTACAGCGTGGATATCCCGGTGGGATTCTACACGCAGGTCATAGGGTTGGGAGCCGCGCCCGCGAGTGTCCACATCCAAGGGAACGTGCACTCGGACGCCTACCTGCCCAACAACAACGCGACCTGCAATTTCTGGAGGGCGATTGAAGGCTTCTCGGTAACGCCGTCTGCCGGCGTCATGCAATGGGCCGTCTCCCAGGCCATCTCATTCCGCCGCATGCATATCCACGGCGACGTGGTGCTTCACCAGAAGGGCGGGTGGTCCAGCGGCGGCTGGATGTCCGACAGCCTGGTCGACGGCAACGTGGGCTCCGGCAGCCAGCAGCAGTGGATTTCGAGAAACACCGAGTGGGGCGGCTGGACAGGATCGAACTGGAACATGGTGTTCGTCGGGGTGGTGAATCCTCCGGCGGGTGAATGGCCTGCGCCGCCTTACACCAAGGTTGCGCGGACGCCCGTCGTCCGGGAAAAGCCTTATCTGGAGATCGACGCCCGGGGCAACTACAGCGTCCGCGTTCCGGCGCTGCGCAGTGACAGTTTGGGCGTTTCCTGGCGCGGCGGTTCGACTCCGGGCAAATCGATCCCCCTCAGCCAGTTCTACATCGCCCGGCCGGGCGCCGACACGGCCGCCAGCATCAACGCGCAGTTGGCCAAGGGCAAACACCTGCTGCTCACCCCCGGTATTTACGAACTCACCGGCACGCTCCGTGTGACCCGGGCCAACACCGTGGTGCTGGGGCTTGGTTACGCCACTTTGCGGCCGGCCAACGGCGTCGTGGCGATGACCACCGCCGACGTGGATGGTCTGGTGCTGGCCGGCCTGCTCTTTGACGCCGGCCCCGCCAGTTCACCGGCCCTGCTGGAGGTAGGGCCAAGCGGCAGCAAAGCCAGGCACGCCAGGAACCCCATCTCGCTGCATGACGTGTATTTCCGGGTGGGCGGCGCCGCCCTGGGCCGTGCCTCGGCCAGCCTGAAGATCAACGCCCACGACACGATTGTGGACCACACTTGGGTCTGGCGCGCGGACCACGGCGCCGGGGTAGGCTGGAACAGCAATACCGCCGCCAACGGGCTGGTCGTCAACGGCGACGACGTCACCATTTACGGCCTGTTCGTCGAGCACTACCAGGAGTATCAGGTGGTCTGGAACGGCAACGGCGGCCGGGTCTACTTCTACCAGTCGGAAATCCCCTACGATCCTCCCGATCAGCCGGGCTACACGAGCGCTCCCGGCGTCAACGGCTGGGCCTCCTACAAGGTGGCGGATGGCGTTTCCAGCCACCAAGCCTGGGGGCTGGGGATCTACAGTGTGTTCCGGAACCGCGGCGTGGTGCTGACCCGGGCCATTGAGGCTCCCGAGAACTCCGGCGTGAAGTTCCACCATGCGATCACGGTCTGTATCGGCGCCAACGGCGAAATCAGCAACGTGATCAACAACACGGGCGGAGCAACCACCCCGAACGTCCGGCACACTCCGAAGATCACCAGCTTTCCCTGAAGGGGGGAACACAACCAGCCCATCCCGCGTACCTGCTCATAGGAGGCGCCATCATGTACTGTGACCGTTGTGGATCGGAGCTACAGGCTCAGCAGCAGTTCTGCGGCTCTTGTGGAAAACCCGTAGGGCCCGTAGTTGCGCCGGCCTGCCGGGGCCGGGTAGCCGGCCATCTGCACGTGCTGGGCGTCCTGTGGATCGTCTATTCGGCGATACACCTGGCAGGCGGGGTATTGGCCGCAACCGTCCTCCAGACAGCGGTGCCATGGCTGCGTCATTCGGCTTTCGGCATGGGGCGCGGGCCCTTCCTGCTGCCGGGTGCGTTTTTCGGCCTGCTCGGCGGGCTGGTGGTGCTCATCAGCATCCTGGGGATCATTGCCGGTTGGGGCCTGACCGCGCGCCGGCCATGGGCCCGCCCGCTGGCCATTGTTTTCGGCTGTCTGGCGCTGCTGGGCTTTCCCTTCGGCACCGCGCTCGGCATTTACACGCTATGGGTGCTGGCGCCTTCGGAATCCGCCCGCCAGTACCGCGAAGCGGCGTAGAGGGCGCGCCACAGCAACCATTCTGTCCGGCTTGACGCGCGGCGCTCCTCCCCCATGAGCGGCCGGCGGAGACGGCGCCTGATCCTCCCTGGGCCTGTCGCTACTGTCCGCTATACTGGGTTTTTGAAATGCTCCGGGTCCGCTTCGCCCCCTCTCCAACCGGTTATCTGCACATCGGCAGCGCAAGGACCTACATCTTCAACTGGTTCTACGCGCGCCGCCACGGCGGAACGGTGATCCTGCGCATCGACGACACGGACCTCGAGCGCAATACCCCGGAATCGCTCGATTCCATCTTCGACGGCCTGCGCTGGCTCGACCTCGCGTGGGATGAACTGCACCGCCAAAGCGAGCGTCTGCCGCTCTATCGCCAGATGGCCGAGGCGCTGCTCGCCAAGGGCGCCGCTTACCGCGATTTCACGCCCGCCTACGATGGGGCCAAAGAGCGGCCCTACGGCGACTCCGCCTGGCTCTTCGACCCCATGATGCGCGCCCTGCCGCGCGAGGAGAGCGCCCGCCGCGCCGCCGCCGGCGAGCCCTTCGTCATTCGCTTCCGCGTGCCGCGCGATGCCCGCGAGTCGGTCCAGTTCCGCGACGCCGTATTCGGGGAGTCATCCAAGGCGACCGCCGACATCGAGGACTTCGCCCTGCTGCGCTCGAACGGCATGCCCACGTACCACCTGGCCTCCTGCGCCGACGACATCGACCTGCGCGCCACGCACGTCATTCGCGGGCAGGACCACCTGACCAACACGTTCAAGCACGTGCTGCTCTTCGAGGCCGCCGGCGTCCCGGCGCCGCAGTTCGCGCACCTCCCGCTGCTGGTCGCCCCGGACGGCGCGAAACTCTCCAAGCGCAGGCACGGGCCGGTGGTGAGCGTCACGACCTACCGGGACGGCGGCTTTCTGCCGCACGCATTCGTCAATTTCCTGTGCCTGCTGGGCTGGTCGCCCAAGGACGACCGGGAGCGCATGTCCCGCGAAGAACTCACGGAAGCCTTCTCCTTCGAAGGCATCAACCGCTCCAACGCCGTGGTGAACTTCACCGAGCAGGATCCATTTGATCCCAAGGCCGTCTGGCTGAACGCCGAGCATATACGAGCGCTGCCGGTCGAGGAACTGGCCGCGCGCCTGGAGCCGTACCTGGCGGCCGCCGGGTACGGCGTCGAGCGGGCCAGGCTGCTTGCCGTAACTCCCCTGATCCGGGAACGTATACAAACGCTGAGAGACGCCGCCTCCGCCGCCGACTTCTTCTTTCGTGAGGAGCTTGCACCTTACGACAGCGCCGAGTTGGTCCCGCAGAAAGGCGATGCGAAGCTGGCAACGGCGGTGCTCGAGAGGGCGCTGTCCCTGCTGGCCCGAACCGACTTCAACCGCCAGGCCCTGGAGGACGCCCTGCGGGCGGAGGCCGCCGCCATGGGAGTGAAGACCGGCCAGATGTTCCAGCCGATTCGCGTGGCCGTCTGCGGCCGCAAGGCCGCGCCGCCGCTGTTCGAAACCCTGGAGGTGCTGGGACGCGAAACCTGCCTCAAACGCATCGGCCAGGCCATCCGAAGGTTGCGATCATGAGCAGTCCACTTCTTCCTGATGCCCCCGCTGAGAAGTCCGCGCCGACTCACTTTGTCCGGGAGATGATCCTCGAAGATCTGAAGACCAACCGCTTCGGAGGCCGGGTGCATACGCGGTTCCCGCCGGAGCCCAACGGCTACCTGCACATCGGCCACGCCAAGTCGATCTGCCTTAATTTCGGCCTGGCGGCGGAGTTCGGCGGCAAATGCAACCTGCGCTTCGACGACACCAATCCGTGCAAGGAGGAATTGGAGTACGTCGAGTCCATCATCCGCGACGTGCGCTGGCTGGGCTTTGACTGGGAAGACCGTCTCTTCTACGCTTCGGATTACTTCGACCAGCTTTACGAATGGGCGGTTCAGTTGATCCAGGCCGGCAAGGCTTTCGTCTGCGACCTGAGCGCCGAGGAGGTCCGCGCGTATCGCGGTACGCTGACCGAACCGGGCCGCAACAGCCCCTACCGGGACCGTGCCATCGAGGAGAACCTCGATCTGTTCGGGCGCATGAAGGCCGGTGAGTTCCCCGACGGTGCCCGCACCCTGCGCGCCAAGGTGGACATGGCGTCCCCCAATCTGAACCTGCGCGACCCGGTGATGTACCGCATCCTCCACGCTGAACACCACCGCACGGGAGATAAGTGGTGCATCTATCCCATGTATGACTTCGCCCACGGCCAGTCGGATTCCATCGAGGGCATCACGCACTCGATCTGCACCCTGGAATTCGAGGATCACCGGCCGCTGTACGACTGGTACCTCAATGCGCTGGGCGTCCATCACCCCCAGCAGATCGAGTTCGACCGGCTGAACCTCACCTACACGGTTCTGAGCAAACGCCGGCTTCTCACCCTGGTCCAGACGGGCTACGTCAGCGGATGGGACGATCCGCGCATGCCGACCATCTCCGGAATCCGCCGCAGAGGATACACGCCGCGGGGGATTCGTAATTTCTGCGCGCGGGTGGGCGTGTCGAAAACCAACGGCACCATTGAACTCTCCCTGCTGGAGCATGCCATCCGCGAGGACTTGAACCGCACCGCGCCGCGCGTCATGGCGGTGCTCCGGCCGCTGCGGGTGGTGATTGAGAACTATCCCGAGGGACAGGTCGAGGAAATGGAGGCGGTCAACAATCCGGAAGACCCCGCCGCGGGCACCCGGCTTGTACCCTTCTCCAGAGTGATCTACATCGAGCGTGATGATTTCCGGGAGGACCCACCGAAGCAGTACTACCGGCTGGCGCCCGGCCGCGAGGTACGGCTGCGCTACGCTTACTTCATCCGCTGCGTCTCCGTGGTGAAGGATGAGGCCACGGGCGAGGTTCTGGAATTGCGCTGTACCTACGACCCTGCTACCCGGGGGGGAAACTCCCCGCCGGACGGCCGCAAGGTGAAATCCACCATCCACTGGGTCTCGGCCGCCCACGCCGCCGACGCGGAGGTGCGGCTCTACGACACTCTGTTCACGCGGGAAGATCCGGGAGCGGAGGAAGGACGCGAGTTCACCAGCGACTTGAATCCGAATTCGCTGGAAGTGCTTCAGGGCTGCAAGCTGGAGCCGGCGTTGGCCGGCGCCGCGGCCGGCAGCCGCTACCAGTTCGAGCGCCTCGGCTATTTCTGCGCCGATCCGGATTCAACTCCCGGCAAGCCGGTCTTCAACCGCACCGTGGCGCTCCGAGATACCTGGGCCAAGATCGAGAAGAGCCTCAAGGAATCCCGCTAAGTATGACCAGTGCGTCCGCCGCCCCGCTCCCGGTGCGCCGGAAGAAGCCATGACCATTCTGGGACTGGGCGGCATGCTCAACGACGCCGCCTGCGCGGTGTTGAAGGACGGCGTCCTGCTGGCCGCGGTGGAGCAGAAGAAGGCCGCCCGCCGGTTTCAGCCCGGGACGCCGCCTTCGGAGGCCATCGCCGCCTGCCTGGGCGCCGCCGGGGTCGACGCCGCGGCGGTGGACGCCGTCGCCGTCGTCCGGCCCTTCACGCACGGCGCGGAAGCCCCCGTGCAACTCCTGCTCCAGGGGATGTTCCCGCGCGCGGAGATCTACCCGGTGGAGCACCACCTGGCGCACGCGGCGTCCGCGTGGTTCGCCTCCCCTTTCGAGGAGGGCGTCGTCCTGACTCTGGATCGCAACGGCGATTTCCGGTGCGCCGCGCGCTGGACCGCCGGCGGTCTCCGCATGACCCTTGACAGGGAACTCTACCACCCTGACTCGCCGGGGGATCTGTACGCCCGGCTGACCACGCTGCTGGGCTTCGAGGCCAACGCCGAGGAGCACAAGGTGCAATGGCTCTCCATGGCGGGCGATGACCGGTACCGGGAGCTATTCCTGGAGATCCTGTCGCCGCGAGACACCGGCTGGCCGCGGCTGGACCGCACCTTCATCCACGGCGAGCGCATGAGCGGCGGCGGCTTCAGCGGCAAGTTCTACTCGCGCCTGGGCCTCAGGGAGGGCGCAGCGATTCCCGAAGAGCTGAAAGCGCCGCTGGCGGCCGGCCTTCAGCGCGCCCTGGAGGCGGTGGTCATCGAGATGGCCGGCCGGGGGGAGAACTTGTGCCTGGCGGGCGGGCTTGCCTTGAACGCTCTGCTGGTAGCGGCGCTGGAGCGCTCCGGGCGCTGGAAGAACGTCTTTGTTCAGCCGGCCGCCGGCAACTCCGGAACCGCCCTCGGCGGCGTGTACCACCTCTGGCATCAGGTCTTCCATGAACGCGAGCGGATGCCGCTCCGCGATCTTTGCCTGGGGCCCGGCTACCCGGCGGAAGAGACGAAACGGGTCCTGGAGAACTGCAAGCTCAACTACCGGTACCTGCCGGCCGCCGGCGAACTGATCGAGACGGCGGTGCGCGAACTGCGCGGGCACAAGATCGTCGCCTGGATGCACGGCCGCATGGAGTTCGGTCCCCGGGCGCTCGGCAACCGCAGTATTCTGGCGTCCCCGCTGAATCCCCGTTCGGCGGAACATCTGAACCTCTACATCAAGCACCGGGAGCCGTTCCGGAAGTTCGCCCTGTCCGTGCCCGAGGAAGCCGCCGGGGCCTACTTCGAGGCGGGTCCGAACGCGCGCTTTCTGGCCACGGTAGGACGGGTGCGGCCCGAACACCGCAAGCTGTTCGGGAACGCCATCCTGGGAGAAGACCAGGTGCGGGTGCACAGCGTTCACCGCGAGGAGAACCCGCTGTTCTGGGAACTGCTCCAGGCCACGGGCCGGGCTACCGGCCTGCCGGTGCTCTACAACACGTCTTTTAATCTGCCCGGGGATCCGCTGGTCTGTACTCCCCGGGACGCCGTGCGGAGTTTTTACTCCTCCGGCATCGACGTGCTGTTCGCCGGCAATTTCTACGTGACGAAGTAGCGGCGAGGCCCGCCGCGCGCGGGTCTCCGGCCGGTTGGAGAAAGGCCCGCGGCCACGCTATCATGTGGGCGGAGACTACACGTACGCAAAGGGAGACGGCCATGCCTCACTACGTTTTTCTCTGCCTTGACTGCGACAAGGAATTCACCGCATTTCTGAGCATCGCGGATCTCGAAAAGGGGAACGTCGTGTGCCCCGAGTGCGGCAGCAATCGCGTGACCCAGATGCCCGCGGCGTTCTCCGCCGTGACATCCAAGAAAAGCTGAAAAGGACGCCGGCCGCAACCGTCCGTGGAGGCGGGTCTCCGGCCGGGGTGGCCTGCGCGGGGCGCGGAATGCCGGCACCGGCCGGGAGAGGGCCGGCTTACAACTTTTTCAGCTTGATATTGCGGAATTCGATCTTGCGGCCCTTGTTGAACTGGAGCAGGAAATAGCCCGCCGCGCTCTTGCTGTCGCGCGCGTCCAGAAGCGTCTCTCCATCGAGCACGATAACGAAGTGATCGCCCTGCGCCGTGATCTCGTAAGTGTGCCAGACGTCGGGCGCGGGGCTGGCCGGCTTGGCCTTGAAGTGGTTCACTAGGCTGCCCGTGGGGAAGGCCGGAGACTCGTTCCACACCTGCAACTCGTAGCCCGTAACCTCGGGCCGGCCCTCCAGGGCCGAGCGCAGGAAGATGCCGCTGTTGCCTTCCTTGCTGTTGCGGAAGTCGATGCGCAGGATGAAGTCGGAGTACGCCGCCGTGCTCCGCAGGTTGACGGGGGCGCCGGCATCAGCCACCAGCACGCCGTCCTCGGCGCGCCAGGTAGCAGCCGTACCCTGGTCCCACCCGGCCAGGGTCTTGCCGTCGAACAGCAGGATCCAGCCTTCCTGCTTTTCCGCGGGTGAGAGCGTATTGGGCTGCGCGAGCAGGCAGCTCACGCCAAGTAGAAAGGCCAGCGTCAGTCTCATCAGGAATTTATCATAGCGCGGGTGCGCGGCGGCGGCGATGGGTGTATAGTTGCATGAGATCGCGAGGAGATCACGGAGGTGGACATGGAGAGACGCAGTTTTCTGGCCGGCCTGGCGGCGCTGCCCGCGGTGGCGCCCGCCGCGGGCCGCCTGCCCATCAAGAAGGCGCTCTACATCAGCATGCTGCCACGCGACTTGAGCTACGCCGACCGCTTCAAGATGGCGCGGGATACGGGTTTCGAGGAGATGGAAGTCGGCACCACTCCGGACCAGAAGGAAGCCGAGGAGATCCGCAAGGCCGCCCAGGCCGCGGGCGTCCGGATACACTCCGTCATGAACCAGGCGCACTGGAAGTTCCCGCTTTCTTCGGCCGATCCGAGCGTGGTCGCCGAGAGCATCAAGGGCATGGAGGCCAGCCTGCGCAACGCCCGGTTCTGGGGCGCCGACACCGTCCTGCTGGTGCCGGCGGTGGTGAACCCGGAGACCTCTTACCGCGACGCTCTGACGCGGAGCCGCGAGAACATACGGAAGTTGCTTCCCCTGGCCCAGGAACTCAAGGTGGTGATCGCCCTGGAGAACGTGTCCAACAAATTCCTGCTGAGCCCGGTGGAATTCGCGGACTACGTCGATGGATTCCGGAGCCCCTGGGTGCGCGCCTACTTCGACGTGGGCAACATCATACCCTACGGGTTTCCGCAGGACTGGATCCGCACGCTAGGCAGCCGCATCGCGAAACTGCACCTGAAAGATTGCAGCGTCCGCAAGAACCAGATATCCTACGTCGCCCTCCGCGAGGGTGACGTGAACTGGCGCGCGGTCTACGAGGCCCTGGCGGAGACGGGCTTCTCCGGCACGGCCACCTGCGAACTGGCGGCCGGCGATGAAGCGTATCTCCGGGACGTCAGCCAGCGGGTGGATATGATCCTGGCCGGAACGGCCTGAGAGCGGGCGGGCGCCAGTGAAGCCGGGCACGGAGCGTAGAAGCTTGCTCCTGGGCGCGGCGGCCGCGGCATTTCCGCGGTTTCGCGCCCACGCCCAGCGCGCCAGAGACATTATCGACGTGGCCTGGTTCCGGCGCATGCTCGCCGGTGAGACCGCCAACTGGCTCACGTCCGCCGCGACTTCCAGCGGCTTCTTCCAGGTGACGCTGGACCGCCAGTGGCGTCCCACCGGCAACCAGACCGCCACTCTCGTCTCCCAGAGCCGGCAGATCTTCGTCATGGGCGTGGGGTACGAACTGACGCGCAACCGTGCCTACTTCGACGCCCTCCGGCGGGGCGCCGACTTCTTGATCACGCATTTCCGCGACCCGGAACACGGCGGCTGGTTCTACAGCGTGGACCCCGCGGGAAAGGTGCTTCGAGACGCGAAGGACTGCTACGGGCACGCCTTCGCCCTCTTCGGCTTGTCCCATGCGGCCCGTATCACGAAGGAGGAACGCTACCGCAAGGCCGCGCTTGAAACCTGGGCGGTCATGAAGAAGCACCTCCGCGACGGCGCCGGTTTCTACCGGCCCCAGACGGACCGCTCCTTCGCCAAGACCATGGGCGCGAATTCCCAGAACCCGATGATGCACCTGTTCGAGGCGTTGCTGGCATTGCATGACGCCACCGGGTTAAGGGAAGTGCTGGACGAGGCGCAGGCGCACGCCGATCACATCTTCACGCGGTTGTTCCAGGAGGACAGCGGGTACCTGCCGGAGCAGTATGACGCCGATTGGAAGCCGCTGCCGGTCGCCGGGCGCGTCTACCTTGAGATCGGCCACCAATTCGAATGGGCCTTCCTCTTGAGCCAGGCGGCGGCCAAGGGCTTTCCCGGGAAGTACCTTGCCGTCGGCTGGCGCCTGATCGACTACGGACTGAAAACCGGATACGACCCGGAGGAGGGAGGCATATTCTCGCGGGGCGATTACCGGGGAAATGTGATCAAGACGCCCAAAGGCTGGTGGGAACAGTGCGAGTTCCTGAGAGCGCTCATGCGCTACGCGGCGCTGCACGGGCGCGGCGGGGACCTGTGGCGGAGGTTTGACCGGTCCCTGGAGTTCGTCCGGTGGCGTTTCATCGACCCGCAATTCGGCGGGTGGTACAACTCCTATGATCCGGAGAAACCCAGGGAAGGCGCGGCCCTCAACAAGGGTTCGGTCTGGCAGGCGGGTTACCATGTCTGCGGCATGTACGCCGAGGCCCTGCGAATCGCCGGCGCCTTCCGTGCCTGACGCTCTTCTCAGTCCGCCCTGGTGTAGGCTTTGGTGAGGAGGCGAACTTGGGACCACGAGCACTGTTGCTCGGCGCGCTGCTCTCCGTCACCGCCGCCGGCGAGACGGGCTATGACGCATGGCTCCGCTATGCCGCGATTGACGAAGCCGGCGCGCGGGCGCGCTACGATGCCCTGCCGGCCACGGTGGCGGCTCTCGGCGATTCGGTGGTGATCCGGGCCGCGCGAGAAGAGTTGATCCGCGGGGTGCGCGGAATGCTCGGGCGGACCCTCAGGGTGGAGGCGGCGCTGCCGCGGGAAAGCGCCATCATCCTGGGGACTTTCCCGCGGGTCAGGACCGTCCTCTCCGCCGCGGGCGCCGCCCCGGAGATTCCGGAGGACGGCTACTGGATACGCACGGTTCCAGCGGCGGGAGGGTCCAGCATCGTCATCGCCGCGCCCAATGACCGCGGAGTTCTCTACGGCGTGTTCGCTCTCTTGCGGAAGATCGGCTTGGGGGAACCGGTTGCGAATCTGGACGAGACACACGCGCCTTACGCCCCCATCCGCTGGACCAACGAATGGAACAATCTGGACGGCTCCATCGAGCGCGGCTACGGCGGGCGGTCCATCTTCTTCGAAGCCGATAACGTGCACAGCGACCTGAGCCGGGTACGCGATTACGCGCGCCTGCTCGCTTCGGTGGGCATCAACGGCTGCACGATCAACAACGTCAACGCCAACCCGCGGGTCATCACGGCGGAGTTCCTGCCTCAACTGGCGCGCGTTGCGGAAGTGTTCCGGCCCTGGGGCGTGAAGCTCTCCCTAGCCGTGGATTTCAGCAGCCCGCGCCGGATCGGCGGCCTGGATACCTTCGATCCGCTCGACCCTCGCGTCGTCCAGTGGTGGAAGGACAAGATCGATGAGATCTACCGTGTGATTCCTGACCTCGGCGGCATCGTGGTGAAAGCCGACTCGGAGGGGCGCCTGGGGCCCTCCGCCTACCAGCGCACACACGCGGACGCAGCCAACGTCATCGCGCGCGCCCTGAAACCGCATGGCGGGCTTCTCTTCTACCGGGGCTTCGTCTACGACCACAAGATGGACTGGCGCAACCTGAAGAACGACCGGGCCCGCGCGGCCTACGACAACTTCAAGCCGCTCGACGGCCGGTTCGATGACAACGCGATCATTCAGATCAAGAACGGCCCCATCGACTTCCAGGTGCGCGAGCCGGCGTCGCCGTTGTTCGGCGCTCTGGAGAGAACCAGCCAGGTCATCGAGCTCCAGATCACCCAGGAGTACCTGGGCCAGCAGTGGCACTTGTGCTACCTGGCGCCCATGTGGAAGGAGGTCCTGGACTTCGATCTCGAAGCCAAGGGGCCGGGGACGCCGGTAAAGGCGCTGGTCGCCGGCAAGACATTCCAGCGGCCGGCCGGCGGGTTCGTGGGGGTTTCCAATGTCGGCCTGGATCCCAACTGGCTGGGGCACCATCTGGCGATGGCCAACCTTTACGGCTTCGGCAGGCTGGCATGGAATCCCGACCTGAGCTCGCGCCGGATCGCGGAGGAATGGACGCGCTTGACCTTCGGCCACGACCAGCGCGTGGTGGACGCCATCGTGGCCATGCAAATGGGCTCCTGGCGGACTTATGAGAACTATACCGGACCGCTCGGCGCGCAGACGCTGACCGATATCACCGGGCCGCACTTCGGCCCGGCGGTGGAGGCCTCCGAGCGCAACGGCTGGGGTCAGTGGCACCGTGCCGACGAAAAGGGCATCGGCATGGACCGCACCGTAGCCACCGGCACGGGGTTCATTGGCCAGTTCCGTCCGCCTGTCGCCAGGGTGTACGAGTCCCTCAAGGACTGCCCCGACGAACTGCTGCTGTGGATGCACCACGTGCCCTACACCCATGTGCTGCATTCCGGCAAAACCGTCATCCAGCACATCTACGACACGCACTACCAGGGAGCCCAGGAGGCCGAAGAGTACGTCGCCCGGTGGAAGACCCTGAAGGGCCTGGTGGACGAGCAGCGCTATCTCGAAGTGCTGGCCCGCCAGGAGTACCAGGCGGGGCACGCGCAGGTGTGGCGCGACGCGGTTTCGGCCTGGTTTCTCAAGACCTCGGGTATCGCGGACGCACAGGGGCGCGCCGGCCATTTCCCCGGGCGCACAGAGGCGGAAGCCATGACGCTCCAGGGCTACGAGGTGGTGGACGTTCATCCCTGGGAGGCGGCTTCCGGGAGCCGGGCGGTCCGCTGCGCGCGGCAGCAGTGCTCGGCCGGTTTCCGCTATGACGGGGAGCCGGGATGGCACGATCTCTACATCCAGTATTTCGACCAGAACAACGGGGCCGCCGGCTTCAGGCTGTCGGTCGCGGGGCAGTTGGTGGCGGAGTGGACGGCGAATGGCTCTTTCCCCTCCGCCGGGATCGACGCGCACACCTCCATACGAAAGACGGCGCCCGGCCTGGCGCTGCGGCCCGGCGACGAGATTCGCGTCGAGGGGATTCCGGACCGCGGCGAAGCCGCAGCGCTGGACTACATTGAAGTGAGGCCGGCTCCCCGCTGACGCCCGGGGCCCGGGTTTCATCGGTATGCGACCAGAACAGTGGAGCACCTTCAAACGCGTTGCCAGGGGCGGGACTGCTGATCACGTGCCCGTGGCCTTGATCGTGGACAGTCCTTGGATACCCGGTTACGCCGGCGTGAATCACCTGGACTACTACCTTGACCCTGAGATCTGGTATCGGGCCAACCTGCGCGTCGCACAGGACTTCCCCGAAGTGATTCCCGTGCCCTCCTGGTGGCTGGAGTATGGCATGGCCATCGAGCCTTCGGCGCTCGGCGCCCGCCTGCATTTCCAGCCGGACCAGCCGCCCGGGCAGTCACCCACGCTGGCAAGGCTCGAGGACGTCCAGCACTTCTCCCCGGTAAACCCTTACACCGACGGCCTCATGTCCTGGGCGCTGCGCCGCTACCAGACGCAGAAGGACAGGATCTTTGAGGCCGGCTTCACGCTCCCCATGGCGACGGCCCGCGGGCCGCTCTGCCTGGCTTCCTTTCTGCGCGGCGTCACCCAGTTCATGATGGACCTGGTGGAAGACGCGGCAGGCTCGCACCGGCTTCTGGAGTTCGCGACCGACACCGTCATCGCCTGGCTCCAGGCGCAGGCGGAGGTAATCGGCCCGACGGTCGAAAGCATCTTCGTGCTGGACGACATACCCGGAATGCTCTCCCGCCGTCTCTACCTGGAGTTCGCGCATCCGTATCTCAAGCGTATTTGCGAGGCGTTCCCGCCGGAGTGGGTGAAGGTCTACCACAACGACGCCAACGTGCGGCCGTTCCTGGCGGACCTGGCCGGCACCGGCTTCGACGTGCTGAACTGGAGCCACAACCTCGACGTGCGGGACGCCCGCGCCGCCCTCGGGGAGAAGATGTGCCTCATGGGGAACGTGGCCCCGCTGGATCTGGGAGTGCGGGGCGCCCCGGACCAGGTGAAGGCCGCTGCTCGCGAGGTGCTGCGTAAGTCCGGCGGCAAGGGCCTCATCCTTTCGGTGGGCGGCGGCGTCAGTCCGGGCATGCCGGCCGCGAACATCCGCGCGCTGGTCCAGGCGGCCCGGTCTTTCGGGGCAGAGCGGCCATGAAGATCGCCGGGCGGTGAACCCGTTCCCGGCCGCCGCAATGCCCCTAAAATGGCTGTTATGGCTTACCGTCTGGTTGCCCTGATCCTGCTGGCCGCGGCCTCCGGCCCGGCGGCCGGGAGGAAGGTCCTGGTTTACACGCGGAACTTCGTGTCTCAAGGCACCGGTTACGTGCACGATAATATCCAGAGCAGCGTCGACGCCATACGCAAGATGGGCGCCCAAAACGGCTTTGCGGTGGAGGTGTCCGACGACCCCAAGGTCTTCACGGACTCGAACCTGAAGCAATACCGGGCGCTCATCTTTTCCAACAGCAACAACGAGGCCTTCGAGAACGATGCGCAGCGGGAGGCCTTCCGGCGATACATCCAGGCGGGCGGCGGGCTCGCCGGAATCCATTCGGCGACGGGCTCGGAGCGCCAGTGGCCGTACTTCTGGTCGGTGATGGGCGGCAAGTTTCTGAGGCACCCCAAGTTCCAGAAATTCGTCGTCCGGGTGAAAGACCCGAACCACCCCTCGACCAAGAACCTGCCGGCGGCGTTTGAATGGGAGGACGAATGCTACTACAACGAGCACCTTAGCCCGGCCCTACATCCGCTGCTGGTGACGGATCCGGCCAGGCTGGATGACCCGGACAAAGGGACCTATCCGGGGGACCGCTTCGGCGATTCTCTCCCGCTCGCCTGGTGGCAGGAGGTTGACGGAGGCCGCCAGTTCTACACCGGGCTCGGCCACCTGAAAGAACACTACGCCAATCCGATTCTGTACCAGCACATCCTGGGGGGTATCCTGTGGGTGCTCGGACAGAAGTGAGGGCGGACTCATGAGCTCACGAAGGCAGTTTCTGGCAAGCTCGCTGGCCGGAGGGATTGCGTTTCCGGCTATCGTGCCGTCCAGAGTTCTCGGCAACTCCGCGCCGAGCAACCTGATCCAGGTTGCGCAGATCGGCTGCGGGCGCCAGGCCAGGGACTCTGAGGTGACCGGAATCCTCCGGAACCACGAGATGGCGCGGTTTGTAGCGGTCTGCGACGTGGACACCGTGCGGCTGGCGGACGCCAGGACCAGGATCGAGCAGGACTACGCCAGGCGCTTCGGCAGCGGCAACTACGCGCACCTCAAGACCTACACCGACTACCGCGAGATGCTCCAGGACAAGAGCATCGACGCGGTTCTGATCAGCACGCCGGACCACTGGCACGCCCAGCCAGCGATTGAAGCGGCGCTCGCCGGCAAGGACATCTTCCTCCAGAAGCCGGCCTCGCTAACGCTCCGGGAAGGGCGGCAGATGGCGGAGGTGGTCAAGCGCACCGGCCGCATCTTCCAGCAGGGCAGCCAGCAGCGCTCCGCCGTCAATTTCCGGCTGGGCTGCGAGCTGGTGCGCAACGGCCGGATCGGAAAGCTGCGGGAGGTCTATATCGGCCTGCCCACCGACCCGGCCGGCGGCGACGCCAAGCAGATGCCGGTTCCCTCCAGCCTCGACTATGAGGCGTGGCTCGGCTCAACCCCCTTGGTCTATTACACGGAAGACCGCGTGCATCCGCAGACGGCGGACGTCCGGTCCCGTTACGGGCGTCCAGGGTGGCTGCGCTGTGAGCAGTTCGGTGCGGGCATGATCACCGGATGGGGCGCGCACCATGTGGACACCGCCCATTGGGGCATGGGCGCGGAGCTGACCGGCCCGGTGGAAATCGAGGCCATGGCGCTGTTCCCGAAGGCGGGCCTCTGGGATGTCCACGGGCCGTACCACGTGAGGGCTGCGTATGCCGACGGCACGGTGATGTACATCAGCGACAAGTACCCCAACGGCATCAAGTTCCTAGGCGAGTCCGGCTGGATCTGGGTGACGCGGGGGAGTTATAGCGCCGTCGACATGCAGGCCCTCAGCGCCGGAGGCAGCGCTCCGCCCGGAGGGCCCTGGAGCCTGGCCATTGATGCCAGCGACCGCCGCTGGATCAAGGAGGGCCTCAAGGACAGCGAGATCCACCTGCACGTCAGCCCGGACAGCGACCACCACCTGGACTGGCTCGCGGCCATCAAGACGCGCAAGGACCCCGTCGCTCCGGCCGAGGTCGGCCACCGGTCCAACTCGGTCTGCCTGCTGGCGCAGATCGCCATGCATGCCGAAGGCGTCCTGACCTGGGATCCCGCCAAGGAAGCCTTCACCGGCAGGAGCGCCGATTTCAACAGCAAGCTGGCCCGCCCGCAACGCGCTCCTTACGGCACCGACGCGGTTCTGGCCAGGGCGGGAATCAGCCTTTGATCCGGCTTCTGCCACTGTTGTTTCTGATCTTGCCGGTGGCAGCGTGCAGAATGGCGCCCAGGGAGAACTCCGGCGAAGCGAGGCTCGTGATCGTCGAGCCGGGCCACTACCACGCCGCGCTGATCCAGGCGGAGATGTATCCGCGGGTTTCTCCCCGCGTCAAGGTCTACGCCCCGCTGGGACCGGAATTGGACGATTATCTCAACCGGGTGAGGTTGTTCAACTCGCGCCAGCAGAACCCCACGCGCTGGGAGCTGGACATCCACACCGGGCCGGGGTTCTTTGAACGTATGCTCGGCGAACGCGCGGGCAATGTCGTGGTGTTCGCGGGGCGCAACCGCGAGAAGATCGGGCGCATCGTGCAGTCCCTGAATGCGGGCTACAACGTGCTCGCCGACAAGCCGTGGATCATCGCCTCAGCGGATCTCGGCAAGCTCGCCGCGGCGTTGGAGACCGCGGAGAAACAGGGGCTCACCGGCTACGACGTCATGACGGAGCGCCACGAGATCACCTCCATTCTCCAGAAGGAGATTGTGAACACGCCGGAGGTTTTCGGCGCGCTGGCGCAGGGGTCGCGGGAGCAGCCCGCCATAAAGGCCCGCAGCATCCACCACTTGAAGAAGACGGTGGCGGGCGTCCCTCTGCTGCGTCCCGCCTGGTTCTTCAACATCGGGGAGACCGGCGAGGGGATCGCGGACGTCGGAACGCACGTGGTCGATCTGGTTCAGTGGACGGCGTTCCCGCGGGACCTGGTGGACTACCGCACCGACATCCGCCTGCTGAGCGCCAGGCGCTGGCCGACCCTGCTCAGCCGCGCGCAGTTCCGGGAAGTCACGGGCAAGCCGGATTTCCCGGCGGATCTGGCGCCCTGGGTCAAGGATGGCAGGCTGGAGTACTTCTCGAACACCGCGGTCAGCTATACGGTTCGGGGCGTCCACGCGCAGCTTGACATCCTCTGGAACTGGGAGGCGCCGCCGGCTTCCGGCGACGTCTACGAGGCGGTGTTCCGTGGAACGCTGGCTGCCGCGGAGATCCGTCAGGGAAGGGCGGAGAACTTCCGGCCCGAACTTTACGTCCGGCCGGATTCGCCGGCGCTCAGGAAGAAGGTGGAGGCGCTTCAACAACGATGGCCGGGGCTGCGTGTGGAGGCGCGCGGCGAGGAGGCTCACCTCGTCATACCGGACCAGTACCGCGTCAGCCACGAGGCGCACTTCGCGCAGGTGACGCGCCTGTTCCTGGGTTACCTGGAGAATCCCAGGTCTCTGCCCAGGTGGGAGAAGAGCAACATGATGGTGAAGTACTACATCTGCACCCGGGCCGTGGATCTGGCCCGCGGAAACTGAGAGAGGCGGCATCGCATGCTCAGGAGGAACTGGCTGCTATTGGCGCTGGCGCTGCCGGCGCTGCCCCAGGGGCCCTTTGTCTGGAAGGACGCCGGCAACGGGCACATGGACCTGCTGGAGGCAGGCAAGCCCGTGCTGACCTATAACTACGGTCCTCAGCTCAAGCCGGGCGCGCCCGAGAACCGGCGGCGCTGCTGCTACGTGTTCCCTCTCTACACGCCGGCCGGCGTTTCGCTGCTCGACGATTTTCCGGCGGACCACTACCACCATCGGGGCTTGTTCTGGTCCTGGCCGATCGTCGAGACAGGCGGGAAACAGTACGACCTCTGGATGAACCTCACCGCGAAGCACCGCCCGGCGAAGACGCCGGCCGTCAGCAGTGACTCCCAAGCGGCTCGCCTGGAAGCCGGGAACTTCTGGGAGGCGGATGGCCGGGACATCGTGCGGGAGCGCGTACGCCTGGCCGTGCGGCCCGCGGCGGGAGCATCGCGGGAACTCGATGTCGAACTGACCTGGGAGGCGCTCGGCGCGCCGGTGACATTGCAGGGCTCGGCGGAGCAGGGCAAAAGCTATGGGGGGTTGAGCGTGCGCTTCGCGCCACGGGAGGGAACCATCGTCCGCGCCGACGGCGAGGTGCTCAAGCGGGACGAGGATCTGAACCCGCGCCGCTGGGCGGAACTGGAGGCGGTTTACGGCGGCCGGCGCGCCGTGCTGCGAGTGACAGCCGATTCGCAGAATCCCGGGGCGCCCCACCAGTGGTGCCTGCGCAACTATGGCTTCATCGGGGCGTCGTTCCCGGGGCGCACCGCCGTGCTCGATCGCTACACGCTGGAGCCCGGCAAGCCGCTCACCTTGCGCTTCCGCGTACGCCTCAGCGACCTTCCTTAACCCGGACCGGTTCAGATCCGCGCGGGCGCCAACGCCGGCACGGCGGCGGCCAGGACTTCCTCGATGCGCTCGACGAAGATGAACTCCATGTCGGCGCGGACCTCGTCGCTGAGTTCCCGCAGGTCGGTCCGGTTGGGCTTGGGCAGAATCACGCGCTTGAGGCCCGCGCGGCGGGCGGCCAGCACCTTTTCCTTGACGCCGCCGATGGGGAGGACCATGCCGGTCAGCGTGATTTCGCCGGTCATGGCCGTGTCGCTGCGAACCGGCGCCTTGGTGTAAAGCGAAGCCAGCGCGACCGCCACGGTGATGCCGGCCGAAGGGCCGTCCTTGGGGACCGCGCCCGCCGGGACATGTACGTGGACCCCATAGTCCTTGAAGCCGGCGCGGTCAATTCCGAACTCGCCGGCGTGGCTCCAGACGTAGCTCTGCGCCGCCTTGACCGACTCCTGCATGACGTCGCCGAGCTGCCCGGTCAGAGTCAGTCCTTTGCCGTCGGGCAGCAGCGTGGCCTCCACGTAGAGAACGTCGCCGCCCGTCTCGGTCCAGGCGAGGCCCGTCGCCACGCCCGGCGGCAGATCCTTGCGCATCTGTTCCGGGAAGAACCTCTCCGGGCCCAGCATGTCCCCCAGTTCTTCGGGAGACACGGTGACCGGGGCAGTATGGCCCTCGGCGAAACGCAGAGCCACTTTGCGGGCCACCCGGCCGATGCCTCGCTCCAGTTGCCGGAGGCCCGCTTCGCGCGTATAGCCCGTGATGATCCGTTTCACCACGTCGTCTCCGATGGCGCACTGCCCGGCGTTCAGGCCGGCCTCCTTGAGCTGCCTGGGGACCAGGTACTTGCGGGCGATCTCCAGCTTCTCCTCCTCGCTGTACCCGGCCAGGCGCAGCATTTCCATGCGGTCCAGCAGCGGGCGCGGGATGGTGTCGAGCGCGTTGGCCGTGGTGATGAAGAACACCTTGGAGATGTCGAACGGCAGGTCCAGGTAGTTGTCGCGGAAGGCCTTGTTCTGCTCCGGGTCGAGCACCTCGAGCAGCGCGCTGGCCGGATCTCCCCGGAAATCGCGCCCGAGCTTGTCCACTTCGTCCAGCATGAGGACGGGGTTGTTGGCGCCGGCCCGCCGTATGGCCTGAACGATGCGGCCCGGCATGGCGCCTATGTACGTCCGGCGGTGGCCGCGCAACTCCGCCTCGTCGTGCAGTCCGCCCAGGCTCATGCGCTCGAACTTGCGGCCCAGGGCGCGGGCGATCGACTGGCCGAGAGAGGTTTTTCCGGTGCCCGGAGGTCCGACGAAGCAAAGAATAGGGGCCTTGGCGCCGGGGTTCAGCTTGAGCACGCCCAGGTGCTCCAAAATGCGCTCCTTCACCTCTTTGAGGTTGTAGTGGTCCTCGTCCAGAACCTGGCGGGCCGCGGGGATGTCCAGACGGTCTTCGGTCCGGCTCCTCCAGGGAAGTTCCAGCACCAGATCGAGCCACGTCCGCGTGACGTGGTAGTCCGGCGCCGCGGTGGGGAGCCGCTCCAGGCGCCGGAGTTCACGCTCCGCCTCCTGGCGGACCTCGTCCGGCAAGTCCGTCTTGGCCAGCCGCTCGCGAAGCAGTTCAACCTCGGCCTGCTCCGGGCTTTTCTCGCCCAATTCCGCCTGGATGGCGCGCATCTGCTGGCGGAGCAGGTACTCCCGCTGCTCCTTGGTCATCTCCGTCTGGGCGGTGGAGGCGATCTTGCTGCGCAGTTCCAGCACCTGTATCTCATGAGCCAGGAACGAGTGGGTCAGCCGGAGAGCGTCAGCGCGGCTCTGCGCTTCAAGCAGCGCCTGCTCCTTGCTGACGTCGAGCCCGAACATGGAGGCCACCATGTAGGCCAGGCGGAGCGAGTCTTCCGTCCCGATCAGCGCGCGGGTGAGTTCCTGCGGCGCCTGCGGCTGCGCCAGCGAGATCGCCTTGGCGGCCAGTTCCATCACTTCGTGATGAAGGGCCTCGACCTCGGGCCCGGCGTCTTCGGGCAGCGGGAGCGGCTGCACGGCCACTCTCACAAACGGCTCGGACTCCTCAATCCTCAGGATGTTCACCCGTTCGGAGCCGTGGACGATCAGTTCCATGCTGCTTTCGCCCGTGCGGTTCATGCGCTTGATGGCCGCCCTGGTGCCGACTCCGTAAATGTCCCCGATGCCGGGAGTCTCCACCGAGGAGTCGCGTTGGGCGACGATCACAATCTCGCGCTCCTCGGTGGCCATGGCCGCCTCGACCGCTCCGAGCGACGCCGGCCGGCCCACCGACAACGGCATCAGCAGGTGCGGAAACAGGACGCTGTTCTTCAAGGGCAACAGCGGAAGCAACTTCACGTGTTCATTCACGGTTTGACCTCTTGAGCGGCCGAGAAGACCAGAACTCCCCGGCGCGCATCCCAATCCCCCACCACCCCGGCGCCGTCCGGGACTTCTCCCTTCAGAATCAGGCGCGCCAGCGGCGTCTCGACTTCTCTTTGCAGCGCCCTCTTCAGCGGCCTGGCGCCGTAGTTCGGGTCGTAGCCCGCCCTAACCAGATGACGCACCGCTTCAGGCGTCAGTTGCAGGCTGAGGTGCCTCTCCGCCAGCCTCGCGCGCAGCCGGTCGAGTTGTATGCCGGCAATCTGCGTCAGGTGGTCCTCGGAGAGCGCGTGAAACACGATGGTCTCGTCGACCCGGTTCAGAAATTCGGGACGGAACACGCGGCGCATCTCCTCCAGCACAGCCTCTTTCATCCGCTCGTACTCAGGCCCCTCGAAGGCCCCGCGATAACCCAGAATCCTGGAGCTCCCCACGTTGGAGGTCATGGTAACGACGGTGTTTTTGAAGTCCACCGTCCGGCCCTGCCCGTCGGTGAGCCGGCCGTCGTCCAGAATCTGCAACATGACGTTGAACACGTCGGAGTGCGCCTTCTCGATCTCGTCGAAGAGGATCACGGAGTAGGGGCGGCGGCGCACGGCTTCCGTGAGCTGCCCGCCTTCCTCGTAACCGACGTATCCGGGGGGGGCGCCGATAAGCCGCGCCACGGTGTGCTTCTCCTGGTACTCGGACATGTCGATACGGATCATGGCGCGCTCATCATCAAACAGGAACTGGGCCAGCGCGCGGGCCAGTTCCGTCTTGCCGACGCCGGTCGGCCCGAGGAAGATGAAGCTGCCAATCGGGCGGTGGGGGTCCTTCAGGCCGCTGCGTGCCCGCAGCACCGCCTCCGAGACGGCCGAGACCGCCTCGTCCTGGCCGATCACCCGGCGGTGCAGTTCCTCCTCCAGGTGGAGCAGTTTCTGCATCTCGCCTTCCAGCAGCTTGGTAACCGGGATGTGGGTCCAGCGGCTCACGACCTGGGCAATGTCCTCCTCGTCCACTTCTTCCTTGAGCAACCGCACCTGGCCTTGCTTGCCCGCCAGATCGGATTCGGCTTCCTTCAGCTTCCGTTCCAGCCCGGTGAGCTTGCCGTACTTCAGCTCGGCGGCCTTGTTCAGGTCGTACTGCCGCTCGGCCAGTTCGATCTCGTGGCGGGTGCGCTCGATCTCGGAGCGCATGGCGCGCAGCTCCTGTACCGAGTCTTTTTCCGATTGCCACTGAGCCTTCAAGGCATCGGCCTCGGTCTTGAGGTCCGCCAGTTCCTTTTCTATCTTCGAGAGGCGCTCCCTGGAAGCGGCATCGGCCTCCTTCTTCAGGGCCTCCCGCTCGATCTCCAGTTGCATGATGCGGCGCAGGCGCTCGTCCAACTGCGAGGGCATGGAGTCGATCTCCGTGCGCAGGCGCGCGGCGGCTTCGTCCACCAGGTCGATGGCCTTGTCCGGCAGGAAACGGTCGGAGATGTAGCGATTGGAGAGTACGGCCGCCGAGACCAGGGCGGTGTCCTTTATGCGCACGCCGTGGTGCACCTCGTAGCGCTCCTTGAGGCCGCGAAGGATCGAGATGGTGTCCTCGACGGATGGCTGGTCCACCAGCACCGGCTGGAAGCGGCGCTCCAGCGCGGCGTCCTTCTCCACGTGCTTGCGGTATTCGTCCAGGGTGGTGGCGCCGATACAATGCAGTTCGCCGCGCGCCAGCATGGGCTTGAGCAGGTTTCCCGCATCCATGGCGCCCTCGGCCTTGCCCGCTCCGACCACCGTGTGAAGCTCGTCGATGAACAGTATGATCTCGCCTTGCGACGACTGGACCTCCTTCAGCACCGCCTTAAGCCGTTCCTCGAACTCGCCGCGGAATTTCGCCCCGGCGATCAGCGCTCCCATGTCAAGCGCCACCACCCGGCGGTTCTTGAGCCCCTCCGGCACGTCACCGCGCACGATGCGCTGGGCCAGTCCCTCCACGATCGCAGTCTTGCCCACGCCGGCCTCGCCAATCAGCACCGGGTTGTTCTTGGTGCGCCGGCTCAGGACCTGTACCACCCGGCGTATCTCGTCGTCGCGTCCGATCACGGGGTCAAGTTTCCCCTGCGAGGCGAGCTGCGTCAGGTCGCGGCCGTAGCGCTCAAGCGCCTGGTAGGTGCTTTCGGGCGTCGGGGTTGTGACCCTCTGGCTTCCCCGAACCTCCTGAAGAGCCTGCGCGAGCCGCTCTCGGGAGATTCCATATTGCTTGAACAGGCGTCCGGCGCCGCCGCCGTCGTCGGTCAGGGCCAGCAACAGGTGTTCGACCGAGATGTACTCGTCCTTGAGCCGTTTGGCTTCGTCCTCGGCTTGCGCCAACAGGCGGTTCAGCCTGCCCGTAACGTAGATCTGCTCCGGGGCGCCCGAAGGCCCCGAAACCTTGGGCAGACGGTCCAACTCGCGCTCCAGTTGCTGGGCCAGTTCTTCAACGCGGACGTTGGCCTTGTTCAGAATGGCGGGCGCCAAGCCTCCGTCTTGCTCCAGCAGCGCGGCAAGCAGGTGCTCGACGTCGATCTGCTGGTGGCTGAACCGTGCGGCCTTGGACTGCGCCGCTTGCAGAGCCTGTTGCGCTTTCTCTGTGAACCGGTTGATGTCCATAGCTTTAGTCTACCACTATCAAGTATTATAATTCTAAACCTGTCAAGTTTCAAGCCAAATCCGAGGTTCGTTGCCTATGCTTCATAATAGACATTGTAGATGGACTTTGGTATGATATGGGACTCACTACCGAAAGGAGCTCTTTGCAATGGGGAAAGTTCTGGAGAATGTGCTGAAGGCGAACGCGGAATACGCGCGGGGGTTCGGAGACAAGGGCCAACTGGCAATGCCGCCGGCCCGCAAGTTCGCGATTCTTACGTGCATGGATGCCCGGCTGGATCCGGCCAAGTTCGCGGGGTTGGCCGAGGGGGACGCCCACGTGATCCGCAACGCCGGAGGACG
The DNA here is from genome assembly GCA_020851555.1 of Bryobacterales bacterium. Lineage (GTDB taxonomy): Bacteria > Acidobacteriota > Terriglobia > Bryobacterales > Bryobacteraceae > DTKY01. The sequence continues at coordinate 82,812 of JADZCM010000027.1, forward strand.
GGCCAGCGACGATGCGATACGCTCCCTGGTGATCTCCCACAAGCTGCTGGGGACAAAAGAGTGGTTCGTGATCCACCATACCAATTGCGGAATGGAGTATTTCACCGACGAGGTGATGCGGAACCTGCTCCGCGAGAGCCTGGATACGGCGGCACTGGAGGAAGGCGTGTGGAAGAACACCGGCCGGGGGCCCGGGTCGGCGGCGGGCGAGTACATCGGCTGGCTCACCATCAAGGATCTGCAACAGAGCGTGCGGGATGACGTGGAGCGCATACAGTCGCACCCGCTGGTGCCGGCGGGCATTTCCATCTACGGGTACATCTACGACGTTACCAGCGGGCGGCTGGTGGAGGTCGCCGGGGCGAAACGAGCCTGAGCCGGGGAGCCGCCGGCGGGTAACGGCCTGCATTTACACATGTGGACACACCGTATTGGCGCCCGTTGCCCGCCATCGGCCCCGGTATACAGCCGGGGCTGCGAATAATACCATGAAATCATGGCGCTACTGGCCTGGCTTCTGCTGGCTCTGGCGCTCGCGGGCTGTTCCCGCGGGCAGCCCGAGGCGGTGATAGGAGAAGGCTTCGTGGTGCCCGAGACGCTGAACCTGCGCGCCGAACTCGGCCCGCAGCAGCCGGCGGTGGCCACCGTGCGGCACGGCGAGAAGGTCGAGATCCTGGCCCGCCGCCGCCGCTTCGTGAAGGTGCGCACCAGCGCGGGCGCGGCGGGATGGGTGGACGGCTCCCTGCTGTTCAGCCCCGAGCAGATCGAACAACTCCGCGCAGTCGCCCGGCGCGCCGCGCGTCTCCCCTCCCAAGGCGAGGCCACGGTGTTCGACGCCTTGAACGTGCACACGGACCCGGACCGGGGGGCTCCGAGTTTCCACCAGATCCGTCCGGGACAGCAGGTTTCCATCCTGGAGCACAGGCTGGTTCCAAGAGCCTCGCCGGGGTTGGCCCCGGACGATTGGCTGCTCGTCCGGCTCTCGCCGGAGGCCGCCGGATGGGTGCTGGGAAACATGCTGTTCATGGCGATTCCCGACGAAGTCGCGCAGTACGCCGAGGGGCACCGGATCACATCGTACTTCTCGCTGGGAGAGGTTCGGGACGAGGACCGCGTGCAGCACAACTGGCTGTGGACTACGATCACCAAGGGAAGAGAGCCCTACCAGTTCGACAGCTTCCGGGTATTCATGTGGAGCCTGCGGCGGCACCGCTACGAGACGGCCTACATCGAACGCAACCTGAGAGGCTACTATCCGGTCACGGTCGAGACGCCGCCCGGCGCGCCGCCGCGGTTCTCGCTACCGGTGGAGGACAAGGACGGCACGCGCTACCTGCGCACCTACACCTTCCAGGGGTACCGCGTCCGGATGGTGGCCAAGGTCCCCTGGGTCGCGCCTCCCGAGCCGGCGGCTGAAACAGCGGCCCCGCCGGCGCCGCCCCGGGACAGACCCTGGTTCATCCGGCTGCGAGACCGGCTGACCGGGGCCGGCGGCGGCAATTAGCGGATGGAGCGGCGTCGGCCGCCGGCGTCACGGGAGGGCGGGCGCCACCCTGTCCAGTTCCAGGAATGCCCTGATGTGAGGATGGTCCGATTCCTCGATCTCGGCGACCGGTCCCTCATAGATGACGCGGCCCTCGAACAACACGATCACGCGGTCGGCTACGCGCCTCATCAGGTCCAGGTCGTGCGTCACCACGACCGAGGTGAGGCGCAACTGCTCTTTGAGCCTCTGCATCAGGTTGATGAGGATGTCCGACATGAGGGGATCGACCATGGTGGTCGGCTCGTCATAGAGGATGCATTCCGGCTGCGCCGCCAGTGCGCGGGCAATGGCCACGGCGCGGCGGTGCCCGGTGGACAGATCGCTCGGCGAGGCTTCGCGGTGCTCGCTCAAGCCCACCATGGCGAGCAGGCCGTCGACGACTTCTTCTTTGTTGGCGGAGTCGTAGTCCTCCCGTAATTCCAGTGAGAACAGGATGTTCTCGCCGACGGTGAGGGAGTCAAACAGCGCCCCGCTCTGGAAGACCATGGTCACTTTCTTGCGAATGCGGCGCAACTCCCGCTCCCGCCAATCGGTAATGTCCTCGTGGGCCACAATCACCCGCCCGTTATCCGGCTTCAGGAAACCCATGACGTGGGCCAGGGTGACGGATTTCCCCACGCCGCTGCGGCCGATCACCGCCACCGTCTCTCCCGGGTCAACGTGGAAACAGACGTCGTCCAAAACGGGGGCATCGAACGTCTTATAAACGTGGCGGAATTCGATGTAGTGCGGGTATTGTTCACGCATGATGAGCCGGCCGGGGAAGGCCCCCGCGGTCCGGCGGGCCTGTCCCGGGCCGTCAATTCATGCAAGAATAATAGCATTGGAGGCTGGCGGTTTCCGCATTGGCGCGGATGGGAATTGGGGTTATAATTCCATAAAACAGAGAAATGCGTTTTTGTTTGGGCATCGCCGGGAGCTGGATCCTCGCCGCGCAGTGCTTCGCGGCCGCGCTCGAGGATTACCCCAGCCGGGCGTCCTCGGTGGTCCGCGCCGACCGGCGGACCGGCCGCCTGGTGCGCGCCGTCGTGGTTCGGCCGGCTCAGCGCCGGCAGGCGGCGGCCGCGGCATCCCCAATCCCCGAAGTCGTGCGGAAGGCCGCCGTCCAAAAAGGGCTCGACCCTCTGCTGGTGCACTCGGTGATCCAGGCCGAGAGCAATTACAACCCGTTCGCCGTCTCCCCCAAAGGCGCGCAGGGCCTGATGCAACTGATGCCGGCCACCGCCCGGCGGTACGGAGTCACCAACGGTTTCAGCATCGCCGAGAACGTGCAGGCGGGAGTCAGTTATCTGCGCGACCTGCTGGACGCGTTCGGGGACCGGGATCTGGCCCTGGCCGCTTACAACGCCGGTGAGGCGGCGGTCATCCGGCACGGCGGAATTCCGCCCTACGACGAGACCCGGCGATACGTCCGCGCGGTCGGCAGCCGGTACGCCGGACCGGGCCGGCGCGCGCCCGCCGTTGCACCGGCGGAACTGGAGGGTGCGGCGGCGCAGACCCCGCTCTTCCGGCCCGTCGAACAGTACATCGACCCGCAGGGCAACCTGCATATCTTCACCACGAGGTAGCGCTGATGGCGACGCCGCTCTCCGGAAAAAGGCGGGCCTGGACAAGCGGCGCGGGCTGCCTGCTGGCCTGCGCCGCGCTTCTCTCCGCCCAGACGCCGGAGAAGGGCTCCGGCCCCCTGGAGGTGCGCAGCGTCCGCCACTGGATCCTAGGCGACAGCACGCGTGTCTCCATTGAGGTGAGCGGCGATTTCACGCACCGCTTCGACAGGCTCTCCAATCCCGACCGGGTCTACTTCGACATACTGGGCGCCAGGCCGGCTCTTGGAAAAAAGGAGAAGATCGTTGCGATCCCCGTGGGCGGCCGGCTGCTGAAGCAGATCCGGGTTTCCGAAACACGGCCGTCGGTGACCCGGGTGGTGCTGGACCTGGGCGACCCGGTGGACATCAGTTCCGCCCAATTGGCGAACCCCGACCGGCTGGTGGTGGAGCTGCGGCCGCGCAGCGCGACCCCCGGGGAACCCACGGCCCCGCCCGCTGCCGCCCCGCCCCCCGCCGCCGCTCCCGCGCCCGCCCCTTCCGTCTCGGAGGCCAAGCCCGCGCCGCAGACGCCTCCCGCCGCCGGACAGGAAGTCCGGATTGCTCTGCCTGCCAAGAAGAGCGTCACGGGAGGCCGGTCGCTGGTGCGCGCCCTGGGGCTCAAGATCGAACGCGTGGTGATCGATCCCGGCCATGGCGGGAGCGACACGGGCACCATCGGCCCTACCGGCCTGATGGAGAAAGACCTGGTGCTGGACGTTGCGCAGCGGGTGGGCGCCTTGATCGAGCAGCGCCTGGGGGCCGAAGTGTTCTACACCAGGACCGGCGACGAGTCACGCTCCCTGGAGGAACGCACCGCCCTGGCCAACGAGAAGAAGGCGGACCTGTTTCTCTCCATTCACGCCAACTCGGGGGTGCCCTCGGCCACGGGAACGGAAACCTACTACCTGAATTTCACCACCGACCGGAGCGCCATGGAGGTGGCCGCCCGCGAGAACGCGAGCAGCCAGCGGACCATCAGCGACCTTCAGAGTCTGATCGAGAAGATCGCCCTTAAGGACAAGGTGGAGGAGTCCAGGGAGTTCGCCTCGAAGATCCAGACGTCCCTGTTCAGGGAACTGGCCAAGACCAACCGGACGGCCCGGGACCGCGGAGTGCGGAAAGCCCCGTTCCTGGTCCTGATCGGCGCCGCCATGCCGTCGGTGCTCACCGAGATCACTTTCCTCAGCAATCCCCGCGAGGAGAAACTGCTGAAGACCGGCGACTACCGGCAGAAGATCGCGGAAGGGATTTGCAACGGGCTTTCGCAGTACGCATCCACGCTCAGCCGCTTCCAGGTGGCCGAAACGAAGAGCCCTTGAGATGCGCGTTCTGGCCTTCCGCCATGTTCCGTCCGACCACCTGGGTTGGATAGCCCCTGCACTGGAAGCCCGCGGCGTTGCATTCGAGTACATAGACCTGTTCCGGGAACCGGAAGCCCCCATCGATTCCGGCGCGGCCGCGGGTTTAGTGTTGATGCGGGGGCCCATGTCGGCCAACCATGAACTGGCCTACATACGGCGGGAGCTGCGCTTGATCGAGCGGGCGGCCGCGGGAGGGACGCCGGTCCTGGGGGTCTGCCTCGGCGCTCAACTGGTAGCCAAGGCGCTGGGCGCGCGCGTCTACAGGAACCCGGTAAAGGAGGTCGGCTGGTTTCCGGTCGCCTGGACCGAGGCGGCGCGCCATGACACGCTGCTGGCCGGCCTGTCGGGCGAGGATACGGTCTTCCACTGGCACGGCGAGACCTTCGACCTGCCCGCGGGCTCCGAACTGCTGGCAAGCTCCCGTGCCTGCCGCAACCAGGCGTTCCGCTGGGGCGAGTCGGTCTACGGCTTCCAGTTTCACCTGGAAGCGACTCCGCGGATGATCTCGGACTGGGTGCGCCAGGGCCTCAGCGGCGGCGACGCGGGTGAGATGGGCGCGTTGCCGGACCCCCAGGCCAACGCCGCGCGCCTGGGCGAGTTGGCCACACAGGTTTTCGGCCGTTGGGCCTCCCTGGTGGTGGAAAAACACCGCTAAAACTCCATTCGCGCAGTTCTCCCTTGCGGGCCGGATTCTCAAATCACTATGATTAAAGAGTATAGAGTCTGGCAGTCCGAGGGGAGCAGGATGATTTACTCAAGATCAGCGGAATACGCGATTCGCGCCTTCGTGCACCTCACGCAGGTACCCGAGGGCAAGTACGCGATGGTCAAAAATATCGCAAGGGAGGAAGGGATTCCCGCTCACTTCCTGGCGAAGATCCTCCAGCAGCTCGCGCGCAAGGGCCTGTTGCGTTCGAGCAAGGGCCCCACGGGCGGCTTCCACCTGCGCCAGAAGCCGGAGGAGATCTCCCTGATGCGCATCGTCGAGGCGCTGGACGGGCTGGCCGATTTTGAAAAGTGCGCCAGCGGCCTGGCCGAGTGCAACGACGAGCAGCCCTGCGGAATGCACGACTCCTGGACGGCGCTGCGAAAGCGTATCATGGAGTACTTGGAGAGCACTTCCATCGCCGACATCTATGCGGCGCTGGAGCAGAAGCGGCAGGCGCTGGCCAAGCCTCGGCGGGTCAGGCGCGCCGTCCTGAAGAAGTAGCCGGCCCCCGTGCGGGGCCCGGCAAAGTGAAAGGATGACGAATTCCGTGTTGGTCCCCATGGTGGTCGAGCAAACCGCGCGGGGTGAGCGCGCCTACGACATCTACTCGCGCCTGTTGCGGGAGAACATCATCTTCCTGGGCACGCCCATCGACGACGGCGTGGCCAATCTGGTGATCGCCCAGATGCTGTTCCTGGCCGCCGAGGATCCCGAAAAGGACATCTCGCTTTATATCAACACGCCCGGCGGATCGATCACGGCGGGCCTGGCCATCCTGGATACCCTGCGCTTCGTGGAACCGGACATCGTCACCATTTGCGTGGGGCAGGCCGCCTCGATGGGCGCGGTGCTGCTCGCCGCCGGAGCCAAGGGCAAGCGTTACAGCCTGCCGCATTCGAGGATCCTGATTCACCAGCCGTCCATGAGCGGCCTGGCGGGGCAGGCGGCGGATATCGACATTTACGCCAAAGAGATCCTGCGGATGAGAGAGAGCCTCAACCAGATCCTCTCGGACGCCACGGGACAGCCCATCGAGAGAGTGGCCCGGGACGTCGACCGCGACTACATCATGGACCCGCAGCAGGCCGTCGAATACGGCATGATCGACCGGGTCATCACCAGCCGGGAACTCTCGCCGGTGGCCAAACTGTAGCAAGCGGCCGCCCGGAAGTTCCGTCCTAATTCCCGGCCGGGAGCCCGCAGAAGCGGGCATAGGCGTCGTCCCAGGCGCCGGACGGGCGGGACTCTATCAGCTTCAGATCGGCCGAGCGGCGCAGGACCGACCGGGCCTCCTTCAAGCCCGCAAAGCGCCCCGAGCCGATGGCCTGCACCATCACGTTCCCCGCCGCCGTCGCTTCGGCGGGACCGGCCACCACGATCCGCCGAGTGGCATCCGCCACGAACTGGTTGAGGACCGCGTTGCGGGAACCGCCGCCCACGATGTGAATCACCTTCACCTGGCGGCCGGAGACGGCTTCCAGTCCCTCAAGCACCTGCCGGTAGCGCAGCGCCAGGCTTTCGAGAATCGTGCGCGCGAACTCGCCGGGGGTCTCGGGCGGGGTCTGGCCCGCCGTCCGGCACCACTCCGCGATCCTGGAAGGCAGACGGCCGGGATGCAGGAAGGCATCCGGCTGGATGACGGCCTTGAAGGGCGCCGCCTCGCCGGCAAGCCGCGCCAGTTCCTCATAGCTGTATTCGACGCCTTCCACCGCCCAGGCGCGCCGGCATTCCTGGAGCAGCCATAGCCCGGCGATGTTCTTCAGCAGCCTGACGCTGCCTCCGTAACCGATCTCGTTGGTCAGGTTCCAGGCCAGAGAGTCCTCGTTCACGACCGGTTCAGGCAGTTCCAGTCCCATCAGGGACCAGGTGCCGGAGCTGATGTAGCACCAGTTCTCCCCCTCGGCTGGAACCGCGGCGACGGCGGCGGCGGTGTCGTGGCTGGCCGTGGCGTAGACGGGGACCGGGCCCATGCCGGCGGCTTCCGCTACATGGGGGACGAGCGGACCGAGCAGCGTCCCGGGGTAGACGATCTCCCCCAGGATCCGCTGCGGCAGCCCGAGGCGTTCGAACAACTCCCCTGCCCATCCCTTCCGGATCGGGTTGTAGAACTGCGTGGTGCTGGCGTCGGTCAGTTCGTTGGCCTGCACGCCGGTGAGCCAGTAGTTGAGAAGATCCGGCACCATGAGCAGCCGCTCGGCCGCTTCCAGAGCGGGCGAGCCCGCCAGTTTCATGGCGTAAAGCTGGCACAGCGTGTTGAACTGCATGAACTGGATGCCGGTGTGAGCGAAGATCTCCTCGCGGGGCACCGCGGCGAAGGTCCGCTCCAGCATGCCGTCGTTGCGGGAATCGCGGTAATGCACGGGGCTGGCGACCAGCGAGCCGTCGCGCCCGACCAATCCGAAGTCCACGCCCCAGGTATCCACGCCGATACCGTCGAGCGCGACCTTACGCTCACGCCCCGCCACCGCCAGGCCGCTCTGGATCTCGTGGAACAGCCGCAGGATGTCCCAGTGGAGTCCCGCCGGAGTGCGAACCGGAGTGTTCGGAAAGCGATGCAGTTCCTCGAGGGTCAGTTTCTCGTCGTCGATAGTCCCCAGAATGACGCGGCCGCTCTCCGCGCCCAGGTCTACGGCAATGTATCGGTTCATGCCTTTATGCTCCTCCGCGCACTCCTGCCTCGGTGGCCGCCGCGAACCGCTCCGCGCAAGCGAACGGCCATTCTTATGCGACGGCCTCCTCCCTGTAAACCCACGCGCCGGGCAAGGCCGCCAGAACTACCTCCACGAGCGTGGCCGGCAGGCTCCTCAGCATAAGGCGGGCGGGGTAAATGCCCAGCGGGGAGATGACCAGTCCCGCCGGCAGGCCGCCGGGAAGCACACGAGTCACCTTGCTTTTGCCCATAGGCGCCTCCGTGTCTGGACATTATACGCGCAAGTCGTAGCCTTCGCTGCGCATGGCGTCGATGATGCGGGCACGGATGGCGCCGGCCTCCTCGCTCGACAGGGTGCGGTCGGCGGACGCCACGGTCAGCCGGAACGACACGCTCTTGGTGCCCTCCGCCAGCGGCGGCCCGGTGTACTGGCGCAGGAACTCGATGGAGACCAGGTCCCCGGCGGCGTAACTCGCAAGCTTCTTACCGATCTCTCCAACCAGGGCGCGCAGGCCGGTGACAACCGAGAGGTCAAACGCGCTGGCCGGGTAGCGCCGGATGGGCCTGTAGCTCACCTGAGAGGACGCGCTGAGAGACTGCACCGCCGCCAGGTTCAGATCGAGCACCGCGGCGCGGCCGGTCTCGACGAGCGACGGGTGCAGTTCAAACAGACGTCCCGTGGGCTTGCCCCGCCAGAGAACGTCCGCAACCCGGACCGGGTGTTCGTACGGGCGCGCCTCGGCCGGCGCGAGATCACAGCCCGGCATAAGGTGCTCGGCGACCCGCTTCAGTTCCATCAGCCCGGCCGTGCCGTCGTCGCGGGAGGCTGCCACCGCGGCCAGGTGCGGGATCTCCTCGGGCAGTCCCTCCGGCTGCTTGTGGATCTCACAGCCGATCTCGAACAGGCGGAACGAGTCGAAGTGCTTGAGGTTCTCGTTGATATTGCGCCGGATACCCGCAAGGAGGCTCCGCCTCAGGAGGCCCTGGTCTTGCGAGATGGGGTTGGCCACCTCCAGGTGGTCGCCCGGATCAAGCCCGAGGGCGCGCACCTGCTCCTCGTTGACGAAGGAGTAGTTATGGACCTCGGTGAACCCCAGTTCGACGAGCGCGGTCCGCACCTCGCGGTGGTAGAGGCGCTCCTCGTTGGGGTGAGGCGGAAGCACCGGCAAGGCCGGAGCCTGTATGGGGATCGAGTCGTAGCCGATCATGCGGCCTACTTCCTCGACCAGGTCGTCTTTGATGGAGACGTCGCGCGTGGCCCGCCAGGTCGGGACAGTCACCGACAGAATCCGCGGCGCTGTCTCCTTCACCCCGAACTCGAGCCGTTCCAGGATGCGCACGACCTCGGCCATCTCGACATCGCGGCCCAGTTTACGCACCAGCCAGTCCACGGGAAGGAGGATCGGAGCCGGAGGCGTCAGCGCCGCGCAGGAATCGGCAACCCCTCCCACCAGGCGGATGCCGGGCGAAACCTCCTCCAGCAATTCCAGGGCGCGCGCCAGGCCGCGGACGGTGTTGTGAGGGTCCTGAGCCTTCTCGAAACGCATGGAGGCGTCGGTGCGCAACTTCAGGCGGGCGGAGGTCATGCGAATCGAAGAGGCCTGGAAGTTGGCGCTTTCAAGCACCAGCCGCCGCGTATTGCCGCCGATCCCCGTGTCCAGCCCGCCGATGACGCCGGCGATGGCGATGGGCCCGCGCCCGTCGGCGATCACCAGGTCGCGGGGATCGAGCCGGTACTGCTCTTCGTTGAGGGCCACGATGCGCTCGCCCTCCCGCGCGCGGCGGACCAGGATGAGGGGGCCGTGCAAGAGATCCCAGTCGAAGGCGTGCATGGGCTGGGCGATCTCGGCCATGACGTAGTTGGTCACGTCCACGATGTTGTTGATGGGGTTCAGCCCGACGGCCGTCAAACGGCGCTGAAGCCACTCCGGCGACGGCGCCACCGTTACGTTCTCGAAGGTGAGGGCGCTATAACGCTGCGCGAGGGCGTAGTCCTCGATTTCGACGCCGATGGCGGGAGCGTCGAAGGGAAGTAATTCCGGCTTGACAGGATCGCGGAGGCGGCCGTCCACGATGGCGGCGATCTCGCGCGCCAGGCCGTGGTGGCCCCAGAGGTCGGGGCGGTGGGTGATCGACTTGTTGTCGATCTCGAGGACGCTGTCGCCGTCCGGAAGCGTCTCGACGCCTTCGCACTCGGCGGTCCGCATGGTGATGAGACGGCCGAGTTCCGCGGGCGGAAGCGTCACGCCCTCGGCAAGCTCGGTCAGCCAGTTGAAGGAGAACTTCACGCCGTTTGCCCCTCTAGAATTGGTTCAGGAACCGCAGGTCGCCGCCTTGAAGATAGCGGACGTCGTCGATGGCGTAGCGCATCATGACCAGGCGGGTGAGGCCCAGGCCGAAGGCGAAGCCGTTCCATTCCTCCGGATCGATGCCGCTCATGCGCAGCACGTTGGGATGCACCAGGCCGCAGCCAATCTGCTCGACCCACCCGCTCTGCTTGCACACGCGGCACCCCTGGCCGCCGCAGATCAGGCAGTGTATGTCCAGTTCGAAGCCCGGCTCGACGAAGGGAAAGAAGCCGGGGCGCAGGCGGACCGTAACCTCGCGCTTGAAGACCGCCGTGAGCAGCGTCTTCATGAAGTAGACCAGGTGAGCGACGGAAACGTCGCGGTCCACCATCATGCCTTCCAGTTGGTAGAAGGTGTGCTCGTGGGATGCGTCCAGTTCCTCGTTGCGGAACACCCGGCCGGGCGCGATAATGCGCAGCGGCGGGCCGAACCGCTCCATGCCGCGGACCTGCACCGGCGAGGTATGCGTGCGGAGCACGCTGCCGCCGGTGAGCCAGAAGGTGTCCTGCATGTCGCGCGCCGGGTGGTCCCGCGGGATGTTCAGCGCGTCGAAGTTGTGATACTCGGTTTCGACCTCGGGGCCGTCGAGCACGGTGAAGCCGAGCGACGTGAAGACGTCCTCAATCTCGGCCTGTAGGCGGCTTATGGGGTGCAGGTGGCCGCGCGCGGGCCCGGGCGCCGGCAGCGTGAGGTCGATCCACTCGGCAGCCAGGCGGGCCTTACCGGCGGTCTCCTCGAACTCCGTCTGGCGCGCCTGGAGCGCCGCCTCGAGCGCCTGCTTCACCGCGTTGAGCTGCCGTCCGGCGCCGGCGCGTTCCTCGGGCGGGAGCTTGCCAAGGCCCTTGGAGATCTCGCTGAGAGAGCCCTTCCGCCCCAGGACCTCGACGCGCACGCGCTCCAGTTCCTCGGCCCCGGCGGCCGTGCGTATGCGCTCGCGCGCAGCCGCCTCGAGGTTCGACAGGACAGTCTCCGGCATAGTTGGGGAAAAAACCCATTCTAGCAGCACTGTCCGCAACAGCACGCAGCGACGCGGCGAACTTCCACCGCGGGCCGAGCCGTTGTAACCTTGGACATTATGACGCCGTGCAGCGAATGCGACTGTGCCAACCGGACGCCGGCGGTGGCGCGGGGGATTGTTGCAGCCGGCCAATCCGGCTCAGGACATCTATAGGGCGGCAGCGCCATGTCTCCACAGGTTGCTCCCTCCGCAGGCCGCGTTCCCCGGTCGCGAATCCGTGAGATCGCTCACATTGCAATGTCGATGGACGGCGTCCTGCGGCTCTACTTCGGAGAATCCAACCTCCCCACGCCCGACTACATCAAGCGCGCCGCGGCCAGGGCCCTCGAGGACGGGTACACCTACTACACGGAAAACGCCGGGCTGCCGTCTCTGCGGCAAGCGCTCGCGTCGCACTACGTCAGACTGCACCGCGTGGAATTGGATCCGGCCGGCGAGATCGTCATCGCGGCAAGCGGCGTGCAGGCGCTGAGCGTGGCGATCCGGGCGTTGCTTGATCCCGGCGATGAGGCGCTGGTGCTGACGCCGGCCTGGCCCAACGGCAGCGCCATCGTTGCCATGTCCAATGCCGTGCCCGTCGAGATTCCGCACCCGCTCCTGGGCGAGCGGTACGGGATCGACTTCGCGGCTCTCGAAGCGGCCGCAACGCCGCGCACGCGGCTGCTGATCTACACGTCGCCCTCCAATCCCCTGGGGTGGGTCGCAACGGAGGAAGAGCAGCGGCGGCTCCTTGATTTCTGCCGCGAGCGCGGCCTCTGGCTCCTGGCCGACGAGGTGTACGAGCGGCTCTTCTACGCAGGTGAGAAACCGGGACTTCCTGCCCCCTCGAGTCTGCGGCTGACGACGCGCCAGGACGCCGTGGCGGTGGTCCAGTCCTTCTCGAAGGCGTACTGCATGACGGGTTGGCGGTTGGGGTGGCTGGTGGCGCGGCGGGACCTGGCGGCCAGAGTCTCGGACCTGAACGAATTCATGGTGTCGCACGCCGCCAGCTTCACGCAGAAGGCGGCGGAAACGGCGCTGCGCGACGGGGAGGAGGAAGTATCACGGATGGTGGACCGGCTGCGCGCGAACCGCGACTTCTGCCGCTCGGCGCTGAAGTCCATGCCGGGGGTCACGGTTCCCGAGCCGGACGGCGCATTCTACCTGTTCCCCAGGCTCGAAGGCTTGACCGGTTCCTTCGAGTTCTGCCGCCGGCTGCTGATGGAGACCAAGGTCGGCCTGGCCCCAGGTGTAGCCTTCGGCGCGGGAGGAGAAGGCTCCGTCCGCCTGTGCTACGCCGCGGAGAGGAGAATCCTGGAAGAGGCGATGGACCGGCTGGCGGGCTTCCTGCGGCGGGCATGAGCGCCCGGCGCCCGCTGGGGTTCCGTACACCGCACTGAGGCTGTCATGCCGCACAAGCGGCGCTTCTGGTTGCCGTAGAGGCAGGCGCCCTTGCGGGACTGGCCGCGTGCGGGAGTTACCCCCCGCCACGGCGCAGCCGTGCCGTTTGGGCCTGGGGAGAGTTGGAAGACCGGCGAGGGACGGCCTTGCTCCGGAGGGACTTCACGGGAGCGCCCTGCAGCCACGCCGTGGGCCTCTGCCGGTACGAGTCGGGCAGAGCCATCCGGAAGGTCGAAGACGCCCGGGGCCTTGACGCATCGCTGCCTTACGAGGGAACGGATTCGGCTTCACAATGAGGGTCCGGCAGCGGTGCGGGCAGGCTTCGGCGCGGCGCCGGGAGGAACCTCGCCGCCAGGGCCGTGCGCAGGCGCCGGTTCGCCGGCTCCTCAATCAGTTTGAATACGAGGGTCGAGATCGCTACCACGCCGGCGATGTAGATCACGGCGGCCCCGGCCGGCCAGGGCGAGGCAAGGCGGAAGAGCCAGGACCGCTTGTACCACCACAGGACGGGTATGTGCAGTATGTACAGGGCGTAGCTGGCCTTCCCGAGCAGCACGGATCCCGGCGCGGACAGCACCCGCGCCACGAGCCCGCCTCCCAGCGCCAGTCCGAGCAGGAGGAATGCATTCAAGGGCCGCAGGAGCAGTTCCGGCGGCGACCACGGTTCCACCAGCCCGGGCAAGGCGACAACCGCGGCGCCCAGAACAGCCGCCGGCACGTAAAGCCAGTAACCGCGCCCTTTGAGGCCGGGCTTCCTGGAAAGCAGCAGGTCGTAAATACCCGCCAGCGCGATGCCGAGCAGGAAGTCGCCGAAGTGCGTGAGCGGCTTCCAGTCCTCCGGGAGACCGGCCAGCGGGAGCACCACCGGCAGCACCAGCGCCGCGCCCGCTGCGCCCAGCGACCTGCGCCATCCGCCGAAGCGCCACAGCAGCAGGACGGCCGGGAAGCACACGTAGAAGAACAGTTCGCAGGACAAGGACCACGCCGGCGTGTTCCAGTGCACCGGCAACGTTCCGGTCCAGCCCTGAAGGGCGAGACTGTAGTTGATGAGCAGGAACAGCTTGCCCGGCACGGCGCGGCCGGGGGGGGCGGAGAACAGATCCTGGTATACAAACGGGGCGATCACCAGCAGGCTGAACAGATAGACGGGGTAGATGCGAGCGATCCGCGCAGCCCCGTAGCGGAGCAGGCTGGCCCGGTTCCACACCGTGGCCGCGTATCCGCGCGCCAGAACGAATCCGGAGAGTACGAAAAAAGTCCCGACGGCCCAGAATCCGCTGCGCAGATAGGTCTGAACAGGCCCGGGAAAGGACCGGACAAACGGTTCCAGCATGCGCGCTCCGCCGCAGAGGTGGTGTACGACGACCCAGACGGCCAGATAGAACCGGAGCCCCGTCAGCGCGGGCATCTGTGAGCCGGCGGCGCATGCTGTTTTCATGCGGATGCCTACGGGCCGCTCTTCTCCAGAGCCGCGGAGAGCGCTTGCTCCAGGCCGTCCTTCGAGAGAGAGGTGCTGATGAACAACTCCTGCCGGGCTCCGGAACTTAGGGCAATCGCTTTCCAGCCGTTCACGGTGGGCACGGTGACGCGTACCTTCACCGGACCTCGCGCATCCTTCACCTGGCGGATGATCCCCGGCACGACGGAGCGCACCTGCGGGTTGCCGGCGAGCAGCCGTTCCATCAGCGGGCGCACGCCGTCGATGATGCTGTGTTCGACTTTCAGTTTCCCCTGAGCCGTGCGGAGGCGCATCGGAATGGAGGGCGCTACAGCTTGCAGCTATTGTCCGGCCCACGGCCGGCGCGGCCGGACCCTCAGCCGCCGGTGAAGCGCATCAAGACCAGCCACGCGATTACGAACAATATGATCCAGACCGCCTTCATGGGCAAAACGCTCTCACCCCATTATTCCATGAGCCGGACGATCCGGGCGCGGAGTTCCGCCGTCACACGCGCACGGTCCTGGAGGGTGAGACCGGCGGTGTGGATGGGTTCGCCGATTCGCAGACGGACTTTGCCGGGGCGCACCAGCAGCGACCCCATGGGCAGCACCTCCCGCGTTCCCAGGATAGCGACGGGAACGAGCGGCGCCTGGGCTTTCAGGGCGATGTAAGCGGCGCCGTCCTTAAACTCCTTCAACTGCCCTTGGGAGCGGCCCCCCTCGGGGAAGACCAGAGCCGAAACCCCGCGTTCCTTCACCATGCGGGCGGACTCCGACATGGCTTTCAACGACCCGCGCGCGTCTTCCCGCGGTATGGCGATGTGACCGGCGCGGCGCAGGTGGCCGCCGATAAACGGCACCCGGAAGAGGCTCTTTTTGGCCAGGAACCGGAACTGGAGGGGAATGTGCGCGAGCAGCAGCGGGGTGTCCGTGAAGCTCAGGTGATTCGAGGCGACGACGGAACCTCCCCGGCGAGGGATGTTCTCCACCCCCTCGACCTGAACACTCATCCCGCAGATCCGAAGCAACAGGCGGGACCACAGCCGGGCTACCCGGTGCGGAGCGTTGCCGCTCCTGTCGAAGAGGGAAACCAGCATCGAAACGCCGCCCATGACCGCCGTCGCAAGCACGATCAGGGGATCGATGAGGAAAACGGCGCGCAGCGTGGCCACTGAAGGTCTATTGTACGAGCATCGCGCGGGCGGCACCCGCCAGGTAGAGGCTGCCGGTCACAAAGGCCACGTCCCCTGGGGGGGGCTCCCTCAGGGACTGTATGGCTGCCGGAAGCGAGGGCGCCAGGCGGACCTTCGGATGGTCCGCCAGGCCGTGAATCAACTCCGGGCGTACCGCCCGGGGATGGTCCGGAGCCGTGAGGATGACCTCCTCCGCGAGCGGGAACAGGATCCCGGCCATTTCGGCCAATGCCTTGTCGCGCATCGCGCCGAAGACCAGGCGGACGCGCCGCCCGGAGTAGAAACGCCGGATATGGTCGGCAAGCACCCGCGCTCCCGCTGGGTTGTGCGCCCCGTCGAGGATGATTTCCGGTTCCTCCGAGACGCACTCCAGGCGCGCCGGCCAGCGGGTCGTGCGGACTCCTTCCTCGATCGCGGCGGGCGGCGCCGGCAGCAGTTCGAGAGCCGCGACGGCGGTAAGCGCGTTCGCGACCTGGTGTTCGCCCGCCAGGGGGCATTCGATCCGGAGCCGCGGAGGGCCGGCAATCGTGAACCGGCTGCCTCGCGGCGTGAGCAGGAGATCTTCCGCCGTGTGACGGCTCCACCGTGTGACCGGCGCGCCCGCCGCCTTCGCCCGGGCTTCCAAGAGCGCCTGGACTTCGGGGCGCTGCGGGCCTGTGACCAGCGGGACGCCCGGCTTGATGATACCGGCCTTCTCGCCGGCGATCGTTTCCAGCGCCGTGCCGAGGTGGCCTTCGTGGTCGTAGTCGATGGGGGTTATGACGGTGAGCTGGGGCGACACCACGTTGGTGGCGTCCAGCCTGCCGCCCAGCCCCACCTCGAGGACCACGGTCTCGGCCGCGAGTTCCCGAAACAGGAGGAATGCCATGGCGGTGACCATCTCGAAGTAAGTGGGGTGGGCATCCAGGCGGCCTTGAGCCAGCAGCCGTTCAGCCTGCGCGTGAACCGTGACGAAGGCGCCCGCGAAACGTTCGGGGGAGACGGGGTCGCCGCATATCCTGATCCGCTCGGTCGGCTCCACCAGGTGCGGCGACGTGAACAGCCCCGTACGCAGGCCGGCGGCGCGCAGGGCCGACTCGACCAGGGCGCAGACCGACCCTTTCCCATTGGTGCCCGCCACGTGCACGAAGCGGCAGGCGCGGTGGGGGCTTCCCAGGTGATCCAGCAGCGTGGACACGCGCTCCAGCCCGAACTTCACGGCACGCGTCTCGTTGCCGAGCGCGTAGAGAAAGCGGACCGAATCGGGGTAACTGGACAAGCAGAAGCCCATGGTACACTCGCTCCAGTAGGCACAGCAACGCGAGGCAGCCGAGTGCGACAGAGCTCCAGGATCGAGTCGATGAGCTACGGGCTGATCTACGGGCTCGGGTGCCTGGTGGCCGCCTTCCTGTCTATGAACGACCGCGTGCCGCTGGAGAGACTGGCGCTGAACGTGGCCGGCTCGTGGATCTACGTCATCTATCACGTCCTGAACATGCGCTAGCGGCAGCCGCTGCCGGGGTGCGCGACAAAAATGTAGCCCATCATGCGGCTGACGAGCGATCCGCCCAGTAGTCTTCGAACCTACGGCTGAGGCGGCAGCAGCGCAGGGCGATGATGGCGTTAGCGCCACGGACGGTCCAGAA
>JADZCM010000028.1 GCA_020851555.1 Bryobacterales bacterium
TGCTGCACGGAGGTGGGGGGGATGAAGATGCCTGGACCACCATGGGCCGGGCCACCATCATTCTGGACAACCTGATTGCGAGCGGCAAGGCCAAGCCGATGCTGGTGGTGATGCCGAACGGCAACGCAGGGCAGATCGTGTCGCAGGGCTACGCCTTCGGGCCGACGCCTCCGCGGCAGTCGGTGACGGCGCCGGCTCCTCCGCCGGTGCAGGCGGCTCAGGGCCGGGGACCGGGCCCGGCGGCGGCGCCCGGCGGCGCTCCGGCTCCGCGTCCGCCGCAGGTTTACGAAGGGTCCTACCCGCACAGTCTGGTGAAGGAGATCGTTCCGTTCATCGAGAAGAACTACCGCGTGATCGCGAACCGGGACAACCGGGCCATCGCCGGGCTGTCCATGGGCGGCGGGCACACGACAAGCGCAACCAACAACAACCCGGGCGTGTTTGGGTACATCGGCGTATTCAGCTCCGGGCCGCGTACGGCCGATCCCCAATTCGAGAGCCAACTGGCCGCGTTATCCAAGAGCGGAGTGAAGCTCTACTGGATCGGAGCCGGCACCACCGACACAGCCAGGGTGGGCGCCGCCAATCTCCACGCCATGGTGCAGAAGCTGGGCATGAACACTTCGTACAAGGAGATACCGGGTGCGCACTACTGGTTCATCTGGCGCGACTTCCTCGGCGACTTCGGATCGAAGCTGTTCCGCTAGCCAGGGCGGCTCCGCCGGCCGGATCCGCGAACTGAGATCATGATTCATGTAGCGCCGCCAACGGAGAGGAGTGAAGTCACGTGACGCGAAGAGACGTGTTTGAAGTGGCAGGAGCCGCCGTCCTGTTTGCCGGCCGGCCGGCCATGGCGCAGGGGCGGTTCATCAGGAACTTCGGTGTAGCGGGCACCTCATTCGGCGCGCGAACGGCAGCCGGCGGCGGGCGGCGTGGACGCGGAGGGCGCGCAGGGGCTGGCGCGGAGGCTCCTGCCGGCGCACCGGCCAAGCCGGCCCTGCCGCCTTTCGACATCATCGAGTACGCCCGCGAGATGAACGTGGGCGTGGTCGAGGCCAGTCCGCCCGCCATGGATTCCGAATCCATCAGGAAGTTCCGCCAGAGGCTCGAGTCCTACAACTTACGGGTCATCATGGGCGCCCCGTTGCCGAAGGATCCGTCCGGCGTCGAGGCGTTTGACGCGGCGGTGAAGGCCTGCAAAGAGGCGGGCGCCATGAATCTGCGCGCAGCCATGACCGGCCGGCGTTATGAGGAGTTCGACACCTTCGAGAAATTCAAGGCGAACTTCGAGCAGTGCCAGAAGCAGGTCGCGCTGGCGGAGCCGGTTCTGCGGAAGCACCGCATCGCGCTGGCGCTGGAGAACCACAAGGGGTGGCGCGCCGAGGAGCACGCGGCCTGGCTGAAGCGGACGGGCAGCGAGTGGCTGGGCGTGCACTTCGACTTCGGCAACAACGTCGCGCTGTGCGAGGACCCCGCCGAAACGCTCAAAACCCTGTATCCGCACATCATTTCGTGCCACATCAAGGACATGGCCGTCGAGATGTACGACGACGGCTTCCTGCTGTCTGAGGTGCCGCTCGGTGAAGGCTTCCTTGACATCCAGGGAATGGTGACGAATCTCCAGAAGAAAGACCCCAACATGGCTTTCAACCTGGAGATGATGACCCGCGATCCGCTGAGGATCCCGGTCTTCACGCCCGGCTACTGGGCGACCTTTGACGATGTCTACAGCCCGCTTCCCGGCCGCGACCTGGCAAGGGTTCTCGACCTTGTGCGCAAGAACAAACCCAAGCAGCCGCTCTGGTACACAACCAAGATGAGCGCCGATGCCGTCCTGAAGCTCGAAGATCTCAACAACCGCAAGTGCATCGAGTTCGCGCGGCAGATGCCCAGCATGTGAGTTCCTCCGAGGGAGCAGGGGCGCCGGTGAGGAGTCCGGCCTCCACATAGCCTCCACTGTGCCTGACTCCGGCGGCACGGCCTTGCGTTGGCGCTCTCCGCACCGGCATTCCACTGACTCCGGCTGACCCGGCCGGCCCCGCTCGCCGGCGGTTTACCCGGCGGGATCATCTTCTTCTGGACCGCCGGAGAAGGCCGGTAGCCTTCCCAGCCCACGAGGAGATACCGCAGACAACCGATCCAGGGCACGCTGCGAACGCGCCGGCTCCCCGGGATTGAGAGGCACAGGGCCGGTATCGTTCGTACACTGGAGTTTATAGCTTCCTCTCCGCGTCCCGGTGGCTCACACAGGCGGCGCGGGCGATGGCGGGCGGAACTCATGCGAAGACGGAGGTCACGAAGTGAAACACATATCCTGGAGATCGCGATTTCTTTTGCTCCTTGTTCTGGCAGTCGCGCGTGGCGGCCTGGCTGATCAGGTCACGTTGAAAAACGGCGACAGAATCACGGGTTCGATCGTCAAGATGGAAGGCAAGAAACTCACTGTGAAGACTGAGGCGATGGGCTCCGTGACCGTGCCGTGGGCGGACGTCTCAGCCATTCAATCCGACAAGCCGCTGAACGTTGTGTTGCCCGACGGCAAGACCGTGCAGGCGACGCTGGCCTCCTCTGAAGGCAGACTGGAGCTGAAGGAGACACGCCAGAGCATCGCCGTCTCCGAGGTGTCCGCGATCCGCAACGCGGCGGAGCAGGCGGCCTACGAGCGGCTCCTCAATCCTTCCTGGAGCCGCCTGTGGGCGGGGACCGCGACCCTCGGGTTTGCCGGCACCCAGGGAAATGCGCAGACCAAAACGTTCACCATAGGCATGAACGCCGCCCGGACCACCAATGGCGACACGACCAGAGTGTACTTCAACGCGGTCAAGGCATCGGCCTTATTCAGCGGCGTCAAAGAGGACACGGCCCAGGCAGTTCGCGGCGGGTGGGGATATAACCGTTCGGTCTGGACACGCCTCTTCATCAACACTTTCAACGACTACGAATACGATCGCTTCCAGAACCTCGATTTGCGGTTCGTACTGGGCAGCGGTCTCGGCTACAGCGCCTGGAAAGGCGGGCGGGGACGGGTGGACGTGGTCGGCGGCGCCGCCTACAACCGTGAGAAGTTTTCGCCGGCGGCCCCGGACCCCGAATTCAGCCGCACTTCGGCGGAAGCCTATTGGGGCGAAGACATCAGTTACAAACTCAGCGACGCGACCTCTCTGGTGCAGGGCTACCGTATGTTCAACAACCTCTCGGAGACCGGCGCGTACCGCATGAATTTCGATCTCGGCGCCAACACCCGGCTGTTGCGGTGGCTCACCTGGAACATCAGTTTCAGCGACCGCTACCTCAGCAACCCGGTCCCGGGGCGGAAGAAGAACGACATCATTTACACCACCGGCATCGGCATCACGTTTGCCCGGTGAGCGGGGCGGGGCGCCGTGGCTGTTGATTGAGGGCGGCCGCCCTGACGGCAGCCCGTCCGGAGAGCAGTCTCCGAAGGACCGCCGGCGCTATCATACTAAGAGAATGGGCGGCCCTATGGCCCGCCCCTGGAGGATGCGGCATGAAGGGTTTACTAAGATTGCTGGCCATGTTCGCCGTGATGTTAGCCGCGCGGGCGCAGGTTTCTGATCAGGTCCGGCAGGCGACCGTCACCGGGTCGGGCGGCAGCTCGGGAAAATGCACGATTGAGGTGCGCGTGGACATGACAGCGGAGGTCGACGTATACGGCGACTCCGGCCGTCTGCGCACGCTGGCGGGACAACCTGCCACCTGGACGCGGATGGTCTGCACCAGTCCCTTGCCCTACCGCATGACGGACTTCCGGTTTCGGGGCATCGATGGACGGGGGACTCAGCAACTGGTCCAAGATCCCCGCAACAACAATTCCATTGCGGTGATTCGCATTGAAGATCCGAGGAGCGGCTCGGAGGGCTACACCTTTGACATCGAATGGAGCGGCGGCTCCGGCGGCTACGCCTCCAACGGCTTTGCCACGATGGGAGCCTCCCCCGGCCGTCCGGGTTCACCTGCCACCGGCCCCGGCGGCGTCCTGGGTTCCCGCCGGGGGGCGGGCCAGACGATCTCCGCCGAGCGCGCGCTGGATCTGTGCCGGGCGGAAGTGCATGCCCGCGGCCAGCGCGACTACGGCCTGACCAACATCGACATCACCGCGGTCGGCCTTGACACCGGCCAGGGCCGGCGCAACTGGGTTACCGGCACCTTCACGGAGGGCGCCGGCGGGTTCGCGAGTGCCGGCGGATACCGTTTCAACTGCTCGATCAACTTCACCTCCGGCCAGGTGCTGGCTGTGGAGCTTCTCAGAGGCGACGGCAGCGCTCTCCGGCCCGGAGCGGCCTCCGGCGCATACGGCGCGGGCGGCTACAACCAGACCCAGGTCCTGCGTGCCTGCCAGGACGCCGTGGTCGCGCGTGTCAACCAGGCCGGCTACCAGAACATCCAGTTCGGCTCCACGGGGCTCGACACCCGGCGCTCCGGTTGGGTCACCGGCACCGTGACGGGCAGCCGTGTCCTGGTGACCGACACGTTTGACTTCGGCTGCTCCATGGATCTCGGCGCGGCCCGGGTTCTCGACGTGCAACTGACCCGCCGCTGACGGAGGTCGGTGAACGGAACGCCGTAGCACCGGCGGCTTCGGCTCCGCACCGGGCGTGAAGAACGTTTCGCCCGCGAGTATCCACCGGACCGTTCCACTCCGTGTTATTGACGAGTCTGGCCGGCCGGCTGACGGGATTCCCGTAGCGCTGGTGTGTGCGGCGCACCAACCCGGACCCGCGCCAATCTCCGGCGCCGCTCAGATAAAGGTCCTCAGTTGGATGCTGCGCTTGTCGCCGCGGAGCTTGCGGAGCGCGTGTGCCTCGATCTGCCGGACGCGCTCGCGCGTCACGCCGAGGCGCGAGCCCACCTCCTCCAGCGTGTGGACACGCTCGCCTCCCAGCCCGAAACGCAGCCGCAGGATCTCCGCCTCTCTGGGTTTCAGGGTGCTGAATAGCTCGGTCATCCGCTCCTGGAGATCGATACTGATGGCCGAGTCCGACGGGGACGCTTCTTCCTTGTCGACGAGAAGTTCGCCCAGCCGCGTATCGAGATCCTCGCCCACCGGGGTTTCCAGGGAGATGGCTTCCTGCGCGGCCCGCTCGATCTTGCGGAGCTTGCTGAGGGACATGTCCATCTGCCGGGCCAGTTCGCCGAGTGTAGGCTCCCGGCGCAGGGCCTGCCGGAGCTCACGCCGGGTGCGGGCCAGTTTGTTGATGATCTCGATGATGTTCGCAGGGACACGAATGGTCCGCGCCTGTTCGGCAAGAGCGAGGGTGATTCCCTGACGGATCCACCAGGTGGCGTAGGTGGAGAACCTGAAGCCGCGCCGGTGATCGAACTTCTCGACGGCCTTCATCAGGCCCAGGTTCCCTTCCTGGATCAGGTCCAGGAAGGGCAGCCCGCGGTTGTTGTATCGTTTGGCCACGGAAACGACCAGCCGGAGATTCGCCTCGATGAGCTGTTTCCTGGCTGTCTCCGTCTCCTGCTCCCCCCGCTCGATGGTCTGTAGTGTGCGCTTGAGTTGCGCCGCGCCCCATCCCCAGCTCTTCTCCAGTCTGCGTAGCTGTTGCGTCAGTTGCCGCAGCGTGGCGAGCAGGTCTTCTTGCAGCCCGCCGGCGCGGTCAAGCACGCTGCTTTCCAGCTTCCGCTCGATCTTGGCGATGGCACGCTCCACAGGCTCAAAGTCCTGGACCGCCTGCCGGATCAGACCGATGGTCTTCTGCTGATACTGCGGTTTGAACGGAAGCTCACGGTAGGTCCGCGAGAGCTTGACCAGAGCGCGCGCCATCCCGCAGCGCAACGTCCGGAGCCGCTTGGAGTGCAACGGCGGCGAGGCGGCCTGGAGCCGCTGGCGGAATTGCTCCGCCTCCTCGTAGTGCGCGGCGATCTCCGCGATCTTCCGAAGAAGGTAGCTCTTCTCACTGGCGCTCGGATCAGCCGCTCCGGCGGCGTCCGCCGGCGCCAGTACGTCGTGCGCCGAAATCCGGCCATGCTCCAGGAACTCGCCCAGTTTGAGTACCTCCTGAATCGCGTGGGGAGATCTCGAGAGCGCCTTCCTGGCGATGGCCTGACCGCGCGCCATGCGCTTGGCCAGTTCAATCTCCGACTGCCGCGTGAGAAGGGAAACAGCGCCCATCTGGCGCAGGTACGCGCGGACCGGCTCGCCCGCCTCGGCCGAGGCGCTTTCGTCCAATTCGGACTCGGCCAGCGCCGCGACGTCCTCCTCACTCCGGATCCGCACGGGATCCGGCTCATCCAGCGCATCGCCGTGGGCGCTCCTCAGTTCCGCGAGCAGATCACCGCCGGCAGGATCGTCCTCCAGTCTCTCCGGCAACAGCGGCTCGGGCTGATCGTCAGAGGGGAGGCGCGTTTTCTCTCTCATCGCCACAGAGCGCGTCCGATGACCGCCTTTCCGTCGGCCTCTATGACTATACCCATACCTCACTGCATCTCGCGACCGGCCCGTTGCCGCGCGGCTCTTGATCCATCCCGTTGCGGCGGCGTGCCATACACCCGGTGATCACGCCTTATGGTGCGATACGGCTGTGTTCCTCCGGCCTCGGATCCCGTCGCGGGGAGCGTCCGCTATCCCGGCCTACTTCTTCTTTCCTCCGAGAAGGCTGTCCAGGAGCCCTCCGACGGCCTCGCCGGCGCCCCCCTTGAGCCTCTTCTGGACTTCCGACTGCACGATGGACTTGGCCTGTGTCTTGGCGAGGCCACTGATGTCCGGCCTGAAGACCGGATTCATCGCCGTACCCTGGACGAAGAACGGGACAGCGGTCCTGCTCAAGGCCGCCGACCGGGAGGTCTGAATGGTGGCGCTCATCTTGAAATCGAGCGTGTTCGTGGGGCTGATCGTGCCGGCGCCCTTCAATTCTCCGATGCCCTGAGCGACGAACTGAAGGTTCTCCACGGCCATCCCTTGCGGCGTGTACCTCAGCGCCGCCCCGAAAATCTCGATGTCCGTGTTCGGGCCGCCCCGGATGCCGGCCAGTCTCTCGATCACGGCCATCCTGGTTCCCAGGTCGAAGTTGGCGAGCCGGGTCTTGTCGACCGACACAGAGCCGTCCGCGATGGGGCCGTCCGCCGGCCCCTCGACGGTGAAGGCCACGCTCGCAGTGCCGCCCTCGAGGCTGGATCCATTGGGGAGCGCGACGCCCAGAGGGGGCAACAATTCGGCCAGTTCGGGCACGGGCATCTTGCTGCCCGCGAACTTCATATGGAGCAGCACCGACTCGCCCCGCTGCGTGTAGGTCCCGGTGAGGCTGGCCGCGGCGGCCCCGACACGCAAGTTACCGGTCTTCAGGGCGCCGGCATGCTGGCGGAGATCGTGATCGGCTGCAAAGTCGAACTCCACGGCCCGGCGTGCGGGCACGGCGCTCTTGGCCAGCTTCAGTCCCTCGGCTCTGAGTTGGCCCTTCAGTTCCAGACGCCCGCCGCCGGAGTTGGCGGCGGCTTTCACGGCGGCAATCCCTCCGATGCCGGGAGCAGTCCCGGCCAGCGCCGCAGCCAGGTTGAGCCGCGCAATGTCCAGTGATACGGAGAAGGGGGTCAGGAATATATTCTCCCTGTCGACCGGCCCGGCTTTTCCATCCAGCTTGATCTCACCGCCGCCGGCAACCTTGGCCGCGAACGAAAACGGGAAGGCGGCGGAGGGCGCAAAGTCCCGGACCTCCAGGTTGACGCTTTCGAGAGTCAGCGGCTTCTGCCTCCCTCCGGTGCTGCCGAGTGAGAAGCGGCCGTCCACGATCCGGACCAGCCGTGCGCTGAGGGCGAGGCTGTCCTGTCCGGAGGGAGCCTGGGGCGGCGACGCCGCTGGCTCGGACCCTCCACCCAAGCTGGAATAATTCCAGCGTCCATCCGGGGCTTGAAGGAGGACGACCTGAGGCCGCTCGATGGTCAGCCCCGTCACGTTCAGTCTGCGGGAGGCGATGAGGGGCCACAGTTCCACCGTGACCTTCAGCGACCTGGCTTGCAGAAAGGGCGCGCGGCCGAAGGACTCGTCGTCGGCGATGGCGAGGTTGCCGGCGGCCACCCCGCCGTTGAGAAAGGATAGCTGCAACCTGCCGATGGTCACCCGCCGCCCCAGAGCGGACGAGAGTTTCGACTCCAGGGCGGGCCTGAAGCGGTCGGCGCTGACCACAAACGGGAGGCCGAAAGCCGCCAGGAGCAGCAGCGCCAGAACAACTCCGATAATTCGGGCCGTTCGTCCCATATGCCACCACGATAGCGCCGCGGATAGCCTGATGCCACGTCTACACCGGTGGCTCGGCAGTGCCGCGCGACCACGGAGACCGGCCCGCGCCCGGCGCGGCCCTTGCGTGCCCGCCGCGTGCGCGGCGGTTCAGCCGTGCCACTCTGATGCGAAGCACTCAGGACACTGATAGTTGATGAAAGCGAGCCACTCCAGGAGGTCCGCCGCGGTTGGTGTGGGGTCCCCGGCAATCGTCCGGCTGACGAAGAACACCTCCGCCCAACGATCCGTGAGGTAGACGGCGGCGCCAACCGCGCCTGTCGGGTCTTCAGCTCCCAATTCGCGGTGAAGCGCGCCGGTCTCATCCACACTCACTTCGAACGGCCAGCGCCGGGCGTCTCTGGCGCGGACAGCCTCTTGCCTCGAGCATTTCAGAATGGCGATGACATGCGTTTCCTGGTCCAGGATCTCCTGATAGATCCCGGCGACCGTGTTCAGGATGGGGCTCTCTGGGCCATCGGCTACAATCAGCGCCAGATTACGGCTGCCCTTGAAATCTGAAAGCAGTTTTTCTGCTCCGTCTACGGTCACATAGCGGAATGACCGCAGGCACTTCCCACGCTCGGGGATCTCCTCGCGATCCACCGTCACATTGGCCATGCCGCCTCCTTTCCGCGTGCTCCGATCACGCAGGCGCAGTTTGAGGCTTCCGAGGTTCAGGGGTGGCGTCCGCAAGAAACCCGCGTGCTCTCTGGAGAGCTTTGATCTGGATTCGAGCGGGGCCGCCAGCCGAGCGATAGACGAACGTTTCTCCCACTCTCTTGCCCAGGAGGGCGCGGCCGAGCGGAAAACGCACGGAAAGACCGTTCTGTGGCGCGCAAGCGCTTTCCGGTCGGATGAGTACGAACGTCGCCTCGATGCCGCTTTCCAGGTTTCTCAGGCGAACCGTGGATCCCTCGCCGGCGGTCTGCCGCTTGGGTGACTTCCCTCCGTCCGTCTGCCCGGCAATCGAAAGGGTTCTTTCGCCGTGAAGCCTCGCCGCTGGCGTGACCGCGGCGCACGTATTGCCGCAACGCGCCATTGCTCCTCCTATGCTGACAGTGCAAACAGCGGGCCACTCGACGGGCAACACGGGGGTGCAAGCGGCCGCGCTGAGCATATTCTCCACCGGCGGATTCCACAAATGCCGCCGGAGGGATTATGCTCAAGAGGCGGCGTGCGCACTGCCGCCAGGCGCGATATGAATGCTGAACTCAGGGCCACGGTGGAATTCTCTCTGATGGCATTGAGCTCCGTCTTCTTCATCGTTGACCCATTTGCGACCATCCCCGCATTCATCGTGATGACAGCGGATGACACAGAGGTCAAACGCGCCCGCATGGCGCGCCAGGCCGCGTGGACCTGTTTTCTCGTTCTCAGCGCGTTTGCCGTGGCCGGCAGCGTCATCTTCAGGCTCTTCGGAATCACGCTGCCGGCCTTCAAGATCGCCGGCGGGCTCTTGCTTTTCCTGGTCGCCCTCGACATGCTTCAAGCAAGGCGTTCCGGCACCCAGGAGGTATCCGAGGAAAGGGCCGAAGGGATGGAGAAGGAAGAGGTTGGAGTGACCCCCATCGGAATGCCGATGCTGGCCGGCCCGGGCGCAATCTCCACGGTGATGGTTCTGATGGGACAGGCGCGCAACTGGTGGAGTACGATCCCCGTATTTGCGGCGATTACCATTACCTCCCTGGCGTCCTTCTACATTCTGGTGGGCGGCAACAGAGTGAGGCGCATCCTCGGCGAGATCGGGATTCGCATTCTGATGCGGTTGATGGGACTTGTGCTGGTGGCGATTGCGGTTCAGTTCGTCCTCAACGGTTGTGGCGACCTCGGGCTCATTCCGCGGCGCTGACGCCGGCGGGCGCAAAACAGACATCCCGGATTAACAACGTGGCCCAAAAAGGGCACAGGTGCGCGTTTTCGGGCACCAATTCGCGTTGCAGACCGTCAGAACGCCGCAGTGCCTCGCGGTGCAAGCCGCGGCTGGCAAGACCCTTCACCGGGTGCTCGAAGAAAGCGCCAAGTGGCGGGCGACCTGCAACTGAATCGAATAGCTGAATGTTTCCGCCGAAAGAGGCAACCACCGGCTGAGCCGCAGGATTGGGATTGAAACAACCGAGAACAGGGGCTTCATGGCAAACCGAGAGAAATATATGCGTGATCTGGTGCGTGACTGGAATGAGGGTCACGACAACACGATTCCCTCGAGGGTACGCAGTTCAAGAGTGATCGGCACCTACATCAAAAACCGCAGGGCCGATTCCCGGGGGAGACCGTCCGTCATCGTCTTTGACGAAAGGCTCCATCGAAGCGGGCTTCGGCCGGTGGCCGCGAACGCGCCGCCGGAGATCCCTCTCTCCCTTATCCCCATGAGGCTGTACGGCAGCCCCGGACGGCGTCGCGTCCGTGCCCCGAGACGTGAACTTCGCAGAAAACCCCAGGGGCGGCGGGGCGGTTACCGTTGTTGACTCCGGTTGCGCCACGCGCCGCTCCCGTCGCCGGTTCGTTCCGCCGGAGTTGCCTTGTGTGCGGGGAAGTGAGCGGCCAGAGCCGGGAGCCGGGATGAGGGGCCGCTGCGGCCCTTTGGGTTACATCAGGAAGGCTTGGGGCGGCCTCAGTCTTGCTGGGAAATCGTGCAGTGAAGGCGAAGATGCCGGGCGCCCCGGGCTCTGGGCCGCCGGAACAACTTCATGACAGCGTATCCGAATCTCGCGGCGCGTGAGGGCAGGAGCCCTGACAAGGCCTCGGGATGCTCCAGGCTGTTTTATTTCTACGATGTCGCGGAGGAGATTGACCTGCCCGCGCTGCGGGCGAGCCTGGCGGCGTCGAACGCCCTGCTGAAGGCTCCGGAGGGGGGCGCGCCGCCCTGTGTGCAGCTCGAGAGCACACCCATCGTCGAACTCATCGAGCCTTGGTTGACGGAGGGCGGAGGGCGCTGGAACGTCCGTCTCAAGTACCACGCACACGGTGTCGTCACGGTTGAGCTGGAGCGTCCCTTCCAGCTCGCATGGCCGGCGCTGGCAAGCTCCCACGCCCGATGGATCAGCGACATCCGCCTCGACCGCCACGCCAGGGAAGTCCTGAACACCGGTCTGGCACGAATACGTGCGGCGCTGAGGAAGCCTTACGATCGCGTTCTCAGCGAACGTTACGCCGTGGTTGAGGTTCTGCCGGATGGACTACAGCCGGGAATGCCGAAACCCGCCGGCAGTCTGGCCGATACGCACGGCGTCTTGGTCGCCCAGATGATTCGAGGCGAAACCGCCGAACTATCGGAGGAGGAAAGAACCCACATCCTGCAATTCCGGATGTCTTACCAGCCGGCGGACGTCGTGGTGGTTGGATCCGAGACCGCGGTCGTGTCCGACACGCCATCCGGAGCGGGCTCCACGCTCGAAATCCTGGAATACGCCAACATCCAGTTGCTCGAATTGAAACACTACGACGAAGTGCTGACCAAGCTTCTGTCGGACGTGTACGACCTGCTGGAAACGCGAACTGGTTTTCTGGCCCGCTGGCGCCTGGCCAGGGCCGCCGAAAAACTCGGAATAATGCGTCTGGATGTACGGGAACTGACCGAGCACATCGACAACTCCAAGAAGTTCCTGAGCGACAGCTACTCCGCCCGTCTCTACCGGATGACTGCCGCCCGGCTCGGTGTGCCCGAATACCGCAAGCTTGTGGATGACAAACTGCGCACCGCGGCCGATCTTTACCGGTTCATGATGGACCGATTTCATCAGGGCAGCGCCTTTCTTCTTGAACTGATGATCGTGATCATTCTGATTATCGACCTGGTCTACCTGTTCTGGCCCAGAGCCTGAAAACGGAAGCCCGGCGGCGGGGTGGAGACCCTGAGATCCCCGAACGGGCCGGAAGCTGGAATGTAACGTGCTATTGGAATGTTGAGTCCCAAAGGGCCGGCGCTGTGGAGCGAAAACGTTTAGCACGCGGTTTGACAGGGAGGGTGGAGCGGCGCCCGTGCACCCCAAGGGAGGGAGCAATGCTGGCAATCTGCCGGAAACCGATGGCTTCAAGCCGCCGGCGGCTTTCAGCCGATGAGATGGCCCGGCGGGGCGTGCGGTTGCTGAACAAGTACGGCATGTTTCTCGAATGCAACTGGTGTTACCACACCTGGTCCCCGCGGCTGAGACGCGACCTCACTCTTCCCCGGCGCTTTTGGGAATGCCCGAATCGATGCAACTGGTGAAGCGGCCAGTATGACAGGAGGACCGAGTTATTGCGCAAAACCCCAAGGAAGGATCAACCCCCTGCTCCCGTTGGGACCCACCACATGCTGGAGCTTTACGGCTGTCCCGCCTCGCTGCTGGATGACCCCGGACAAATCACCAAAATCCTGGAAGAGGCCGCAGTAGTCTCAAAATCCAAACTCTTGAATCTCCTTGTGCATCCATTCGCTCCGCATGGGGTGACGGCGGTTGGCCTGCTGGCGGAATCGCACATTTCCGTGCACACGTGGCCCGAATACGGCTACGCGGCGGTGGATCTGTTCACCTGCGGCTCTGACGCAAAGCCCGATGCCGGCAGCGCGTACCTGATCCAAGCCTTGCAGGCGCGGCGGCATTCGCTGTCCACCGCACGGCGGGGGCTGGCGGCCGACGCCGGCTGGATGAACGAGCCCCTGACCCCCTTGGATATCTACCGGCGGAGCGTGACCAACGTTCTCTACTCGAAGCGGAGCCGGTTTCAGGAAATCTGCATCGCCGAAGCCGGCGCTTACGGCAAGAGCCTGATTTTGGATGACCAGCTCCAGGCCGCCAGCGCCGACGAGTTTCTCTACCACGAGGCGCTGGTGCATCCGGCCATGATCCAGCTCAGCTCGCCGCGCAGCGTTCTGATTCTGGGCGGCGGGGACGGCGGCGCTGCGCGGGAAGCCCTCCGGTGGCGAAGCGTGAGGCGGGTCACCATGGTCGAGATTGACCGTGAAGTTGTCGAGGCATGCAGGGAACATTTGCCCGAGATCCATCAGGGGGCTTTCGACGACGGGCGCCTCGAGGTGGTGATCGATGACGCGCTGGACTTCCTGAAACGCACGGATCAGCTTTGGGACGTTATCGTTTCCGATCTCCCCGATCCGGACGACGGCGCGCCGTGGTTGAAGCTCTTTGCGCGCGGGTGCTTCGAGACAGTGCACGGCCGGCTGTCCGGCGGAGGTTGTTTTGTCATGCAGGCTGGTCCGGTTTCACCGGTCTGCACCGCGCCGTTGGCACAAATCGCCAGAGACCTGAGGGGCGCGTTTCCTCACGCGCACTTCTACACGAACTTCATCCCGTCGTTCGGGATTCCCCTAGCCTTCGTGCTCGCCGCGGACCGGCCGTTCCCGGTTCACCCCAATCCGGAAGTGGTGGATCGTGTGATCGCGGAACGGGTGAGCGGCAGGCTACGGATGTTCGACGGCGCCGCCTTTCTGGGTTTCATGCAAACCCCGGCTTACCTTAGGGAAGTGGTTCGCGGCCAGGGTCTAGACAGCCCGAGAGTCCCCGCGAAACCTTCTTTGGCAGAGACGCAACCGCTCATGGGCTGATCGCCGGAACCGGCGGGTCCTTGGCGGCAACCTCCCCCTCTTCTTCCCGAAACCATGCGTTTGCCAGGTATTGCGACACCATGCGCTGCGTGTTGAAGAACGAGCCGTTTACCGCGATGGCGCCGCGCATAACGCGGGCGTAGGCATCCGGGTCTCCGTAGAACATCGGCAGGATGGTCCTCTCCAGCTTGTGATAGAGCGACCCCGCCTCGTAGGCTTCATCCTCGGCCGAGCCGGGGCGGTCCGCGATCGGCCAGCCCGTTGTTCCTTCGAGGCACCCTTCGACCCACCAGCCGTCCATGATGCTGAGGCTGGGAACTCCATTGAGAGCGGCTTTCATGCCGCTGGTTCCCGATGCCTCCTGGGGCCGCTTGGGGGTGTTCAACCAAAGGTCCACGCCGCTGTAAAGCAGCGGAGCCCATTGCCAGTCGAAGTCTTCCAGGTAGACGGCTTGGATGGCATCCTCAACGGCGCGCGCGTGGTCGATAACCCGCCGGATCAACTCCTTGCCGCCCTGATCCTGGGGGTGCGCTTTGCCGCCGAAGACGATCTGAAGACCGCCCGCATTTCGTGCAATCCATTTCAGCCGGTCGCGGTTGCGGAAGATCAGGTCCGCTCGCTTGTAGGTAGCCGCGCGGCGCGCGCAGCCGATGGTCATGACACCTTGTTCCAGCTTCCGCCCGGTACGCCTGAGCACCTCTTTTATCAACGCCTCCTTCGCCTGCATGTGGGCCTGGCGGATCTCCGCGAGGGGGATGCCGATGGCGTAACGAAGGTACAGATTGTCCATTCTCCACTCGGGGATGTGGCTGTCATACAGCCGCTGGAAGGGGCCCGCGGTCCACGTGGCCGCGTGAACGCCGTTGGAAATTGCGCGAATCGGATACTGCGGGAACATGCTGCGCGACACTTCACCGTGCCGCATCGCCACGCCGTTGATATAGCGGGAGGCGTGGAGCGCCAGATGCGTCATGTTGAGCACCCCGCCCAGGCAGGCGCCCATCTGCTCCAGCGCCCGCGTTCGTTCAACGCCGAGCACGCTCCGCACCAGATCCAGTGGAAACTGGTCGTGGCCCGCCGGGACCGGAGTGTGGGTGGTGAAAACGCACCTGTGGCGGATAACGCCCAGGTCGCTTTCATTCGCGGAAAGCAAAGGACGGCCGCCCAGCCGCTGCGCCACCAGCGCGAGGCTCAGCAGGGCCGAATGGCCTTCGTTCATGTGATAGCTGCTGATGTGGTGATGTCCGAGCCTGGGCAGAATCTCAACGCCGCCCATGCCGAGGATCACCTCCTGACAGAGCCGGTAGTAGGCGTCGCCGCCGTACAGATGATCGGTGAGCGACTGATCAAATGCGGTGTTCTCCGGGATTGCCGTGTCCAGCAGATACACCGGCACGACGTACCCGGTGACTCCCTGGATGAGGTATCGCCAGGCCCGCAGGCGTACCTGCCGCCCGGCGATCGTGACTGCAACGCTGGGCCTCATCGGCTCCAATAACTGCTCCGGCGACCAGGCGGCCGGCCGCTCCGACTGGTTGCCCTGCTGGTCCAGAAGTTGCCGGAAGTAGCCTTTGCGATGCAACAGCGACACGGCGACCACGGGGATGCCGAGGTCGGCCGCGGATCGCAGTGTGTCGCCCGCCAGGATGCCCAAGCCGCCCGAGTACGTTGGCACCGTGGGCTCGAGTGCAATCTCCATGGAAAAGTAAGCAACTCTGGACCTGCGCGGCTCCGGTGTCACGGGATGACCTCCGTCGATTCGATGCGGCCGGCGGGACGGGTGGTCCGCCTCCGGGCCACGGGCGCGTCTCACGCCTGCTTGCTCTCTAGAACTCTAGCAGAGGGGAATGGCGCGGGGATCTTTCGATCTTGCCGCGCCACGGTGTCGGGGATCCAGGAGGGGTGATTCGATGAAAGCCGTTAGCGCCACACGACGCGAGTTCAGGATCCGCGGCGCGGTCTCCGAAGGGTGCGGTTTCCACCCGGACCACGTTCCCGGATGCCTGCCGGCGGAAGACGGCGCGCTGCGCCTTCTCTTCGAGCGTCGGTATGTCTCTACTCATCTCTCTCATATGTGTCGCCGAGCAGCCGCGCCGGCCCTCAGGCCGCAGCGGGCCGCCCTGCATCGCCTATCGACAGCTCTGATCGCTTCGGGAGAGTCACGGTGAGCTCCCCGGAGTCGAAGAACGCCGTTGCCATTTCCACAACCACCGGATGAGGAAGCGTGTGCTGGCAGAACAACTCCCGGTTGTCGGTCTCGCCCGCCGGCGCACCGCCCCAGACGGCCACGCTCCGCGGTTCGATATTGACGGCGATCGTCTCGAGCGCGCGGACTGGTATCAGGACATGCAGGCTGTATTCGGTTTCTGCTTCCCTGAGTTCGCTGGCCGGCACGTAGAACAACTCGTTCTCCGCCCTCAGCCAATCGTCCAGGGCGTGGACGCCGGCGAAACCGCGCTCCGCGGCGAGTTCGTGCGCCCGCCGGCGAATTCTGGCGGCCGCTTCCTGCACCTCGGCCAGCCCGCGTCCAACGCGTACTTCGATACGGCTCTCTTTGATTGCATCTTTCGCCGCCATGGCAGTCGCCTTTCCAGCCGGCTCTCTCAGGCTGCTATTCCCACGGCAAGGCCTCGCGACGCGCCTTCGTGCAGGAGTTCCTGGCAGGGGACACAAAGATCCGCCCACGGGATCGCCAGGAGACGCTTCCTCGGGATCTGCACCTCACACGCCTGGCAGATGCCGAATTCACCCGTGTCAAGCCGGTCGAGGGCTGCGTCGATCTTCCGCAGCTTCTCGTACGACTGCTTGCGGAAGTTGAGGGCCACAAATTGATCGTGAATGAGTGGAACCCTGTCTTCTACAGAGAGGTTGGCGGGGTGCCGCAGGGCGTCCAGGGCCGAGCGAGGTTCTCTGAGCAGGCTCTCCTTCTCTGCCAACAGGAGTTCCCGGATGGCTTTCAGGTCATCGGGACTCAGTGTATGCATGGCGTTGGACCAAGTGCAAAGCGCCTGCCAAACCTGCGCCGGCGTTCGGCGTACGTGCGGCGCCCTAAGTCCATGGCTTGGAACGGGGGAGGGCACATACTGCGCGCACAGGCCGGAATCCGTTGCCGGAGAGAGAGCAGCGCTGCCCGTTTTCGGACAGCCCGGAAAGCCTTTGTGCGCCACGGGCCCGTGATTCCCGGTGAGGCGCCCGCGCCGGCGGCCTCCGCTTTGGCCCGGCGATTGCCATGCTTACGGTGAAGTCATGGCGCTCGCGAACTCAAAAACCACGAAGGACGCCGGCCAATTGCCGTCTCCGGCCTCTCGTTCCGCCGGCCTCGCACGTTCCGCCGGAGCGAAGGATACGCTGAAGATCGATAGAATCCTTCTGCCGCTGCAATTCACCGAGCGATCGGTGGACGCAGCACGCTGCGCGGCCGGCCTGGCCCAGCGGCTCGGCGCGAAGGTGTCGCTCCTTCACGTCATTCCGGCAGACAAGCAGAAGGCGGGCGGTTTCAGCGATGAGGATTACCCGTTGAGTCCCGATCGAAGTACGATCCAGCAGGCCATCATAGATGCGCTCGGGACCGTCCCCTTCCGCAGACTCACTCTGGCCGGCGATCCCGCCAGACAAATTATCGAGCACGCGCGCAAGGAGGGCGCCGGGCTGATTCTGATGCCGACACGCTGCCGGAGGCACCGGTTTCGCCTGCTCGACAGTTCCGTGACCGCGCAGGTGATCCGCCGCGCTCCTTGCCCGGTCTGGACCAGCGCCAAGGACTCGCTCAAGCTGCGCTCGATCAGGCATGTGCTCTGTGCTCTGGCGCTGGCGCCTAGAAGCGTCAAGGTTCTCCGGTGGGCCTCCCAGTTGGCGGATCATCTCGGAGCCAGGCTGACCATCGTGCATTCGAGGGCCGGCGTTCCAACTGCGCACGGCGCCTGTTACTGGGATCTGAACGCCGCCCGGGCTGCTTGGGCACAACAGGATATCGCGGCCTTGCAGAACACCACCGGAACTCACGCCCGGGTCTGGGTGACCGGCGGAGAAGCCGCCCGGGCGATTGCGGCGGCTGCCCGCCACAGCCATGCGGACCTGGTGGTGATCGGAAAGAGCGGTTCGTTCTGGCGCCCATCCATGCACCGCACGACGCCCTATGAAATCGTGCGTGAAGCCCCTTGTCCGGTGGTGATTTGCTGAAGGGATCGCCCGAGGCGCCGGGGCCGGGTTCAGTCCGGCTCTCTGGAGTCTGCGTCGCCGCGCGGGCGCGCACAGGAGTGCGAGGCAGACTGCCTACAGCACCCGCAACCGGAACGGTACATCCGCCTGCTGAAACTGACGGTTGAGTTCCTTCACCCGCTCCCGAATCCGCGCCAGGGACGCGGGGGTCGCCGGCACTCCCTCCAACCGAAGGACATAGGGGGCGGCGCGTGACGGAACCACCGGCCGGGGACTCCACCGGTCCGCCCCAGGCTTTTCGGCTGGTTCATAGAGAACATCCGCGCCACATTGGGAATTGGCAGGGCCGTTTGTGACAGCCCGCGGGCTCTCCTCAAGTTGTCTCAAGTTCCTCCCCTCGTTCCTCCCGGCGTAGCCGCACTTCATGCGGCGCCCTTCCCCTCTTCATCAGCAGCGCCATGAATCACGCCCGCGCGGATGGGGCCGCCGCCGGGCGCGCGGGGCTGCGCCACCGTTCCAAGGCTTTGCGTAAAACAGGCGGCTGCGGAACTCTCAAGATCTCGTCGGCCAATTGCGCGGCGTCCTGTCCGCCGGCGCCGGCCGGTTCGTGCGCGTGAATCCGGTGGATGGCGTGGCGGGCCGCCTCACAGGCGAGAAGCCTCGTCTCCAAGGCGCAGTACTCGTCCGACACGATGCGCAGGAGAACGTCCAGGAGGTCTCTGGAAGGCTCGCGGATCTCCGCTACGGCCCGCAGGGCAGCCTCCCTCAGTTGTGCGTTGTAGCGATACCGCAGGATCCTGGTCAACCCCTCCTGGTGGTCATCCAAGCGGCCGGCCAGTCTCAATTGTTCGATCTCGCCGAGAACCCGTCCCCATTCCCTGAGATCTCCGAAGATGTCGGACACGGCCTGAGACCTCCTTCGCAGGGCATCCTTACCGCCCACCCGCGACGGAGCAAGCGTGGGACCATACTCCCGGCCGCCGGCCTGGCGGGACGGGAAGGCGGCCTGGGCGCGTCTGAGGGTGTTTGCCGTGGCTGAGACGGCAGCCGCCTGCCGCTCCGCGGAGAGCCGCTGGCCGAAAAGGCACACGGCTGGCGGTTCCTGCTCAGCGAAACGCATACGGCCGGAACGCCGTCTGTTCGGGCACGGCCGGGCGTTGAGATGCCCCGGTTCCCGCCTCCGCAGCCCACCGGCCATGTGCGCCCTTCACGGCCCACATCACCTCCTCCGCGCGAAACGGCTGAGCCAGCACGTCATATCCGCCGAAATGAAGCACCTCTGCCCACAAGCCGGCGTCGGCTGGCCGCGCCGTGACAATGAGCGCCGGCGCCGGTGAGAGCGCGCGGGCGGCGCGGAGAACATCCAGCCATGAACCATCCGGGAGAACGCGCTCACAAATCACGGCCGAAGCGAGATGAATCAGATCGGCGGCATCCCGGCATCTGGCGCATGCGAGAGTCCGGCACTGTGCCTTCTGCAAAATGGATTGAAGCAGCGTCCGCGCCCCCGATTCCGGGGAAACCAGGAGCACGCTCGGAGGCGTGGCTACACAGAGGCCGGCAATTCTTCTCATTTCAGGCTCCAGCGGTGACTTAGCAGGTATCATGCCAACGTGATGACCTTGCCTGGAACCCACTTGGCAACGCACATGCTGTACATGGGGCAATATGCCGCCTATTGCCAAGCTCTGGTCGAACACCATGCACCGCTGGCGGAATAAGACGGCCGCCAAGACGCTGAGGCCGCAGCCACGGGCAGCGATAGCCGTTGAAAAGGCCGTGCCTCCCGGCGAGCCGCCCGAAGCTGATCTCAGGTCCGGCCACAGCCTTGCTGCGGACTCCCTAAGCCGGAGGCTGAGCGCCGACGTTGGGCTGGCGGCCGATCACGTAGAGAGCATCCGGACGCTGCTGGAGGTCAGCCAGGCGCACCAGCAAGCCATTCCGCGGGCCGCATTTCAGAACCTGGAACTGGTATCCAAGCATCTCCGGAGCCTACAGCGAGAACTCGACGCCGGGCACGCCGCGCAACAGGAGCGGCCAAGCTTCAGATCACGGGAAGATTCTCCGGCGCGCCATGAGGCTCTTCGTCCTCGCCTTCAGCGGCTCGCTTTCGAATGCCATGCTTCTCCATTCGATAGATAAGGGCTTTACGGCTGATGTCGAGGTACCGCGCGGCGTGGGTTTGGTTGCCGCCGAACCTCTCCAGAGCGCGCGTGATCAACTCCTTCTCCACTGACTCGAGGCTGATGCCCCGCGCCGGGAGTTCCAACTGGAGCATGTCCACCGCCGGCCGCTCGCGGCGCAGAAAATCCGGTAAATCGCTCAGGGTGATTTCCGTACCTCTGGCCAGAACCACGATACGTTCAATCACGTTCTCCAGTTCGCGGATGTTGCCCGGCCAGCGGTAGTCCTGGAAGCGCGGCAGCAACGCGGGCGACAGTACGAGATCGGGCCGGCCCTGTTTCTCCCTCACATTCAGAAAGAAGTGCTGGACCAGTTCGGGAATATCCTCCGCCCGGTCGCGCAAGGGCGGCAGCTCCAGCGGGATGACAGCCAGGCGATAGTAAAGGTCCTCGCGGAAAGTGCCATCCTCAATCATGGCCCGCAGGTTGCGATGCGTGGCCGCGACAAACCGCACATCCACCTTGGTCGGCGAGGTGGCGCCGACTTTCTCCAGTTCGCCCTGCTGAATGAGCCGGAGAACCTTGACCTGAAGTTCGACGGGCATCTCCCCTATCTCGTCGAGAAACAGCGTGCCCCGGTGCGCCATCTCCACTTTGCCGACCTTGTGGGCCACGGCGCCGGTAAATGAACCCCTGACGTGCCCGAAGAGTTCGGACTCGAGTAATTCGCGGGGAATAGCGCTGCAATTGATCGTAACGAAGGGCTTGTCGCGGCGCCGGCTGTTGAAGTGGATGGCCCTGGCCAGGAGCTCCTTGCCCGTGCCCGTCTCGGCGTGGATCAGGATGCTCGAATCGCTTAGCGCCGCCCGGGCCGCCGTGTCCAGGAGCAGGAGGAGGGATTCGCTGTGCCCGATGATGTTCTCGAAACCGTACTTCCGGTCGAGGCTCGCCCGCAGGCTCTGGACTTCCGCGACAAGGCGGAAGTGCTCAAGCGCCCGGTCCACAACCAAGCCCAGTTCTTCATAGTCGATTGGCTTGGAGAGGTAGTCGTAGGCCCCCGCCCGTATGGCTTCAACCGCGCTTTGAATGGTGCCGAAGGCGGTCATGATAACGACGGGCAGCTCGGGGCATTCCGCCCGGATCTTGCGGAGCAGTTCCATGCCGGACAAGCCGGGCATCTTGAGATCCGTAAGGACCAGCGACGGAGGCTCTTTCTGGATTGCCGCCAAGGCCTCCGCGCCGCCGCAGGCCGTGGAAACCTTATAGCCCAGTTCCTCGAGCTGCGTCTGGAGCACCCAGCGCAGGTTCTCATCATCGTCGACGACCAGAATGCGTGCTGAAGTCATGTGTTTGCGTTCTTGGCCGGCAGGACCACCGAGAACGTCATTCCCCGGCCGGGGTTTGCCCGCGCCAGAAGCGCTCCGCCCATCTGTCTCATGATCTGATACGCTACCGGCAGCCCCAAGCCGGTGCCGTGTTCCTTGGTGGTGAAGAAGGGGTCGAACAGCCGGTCGATGTGGGCCGGCGCGACGCCGTGGCCGCGGTCGATCACGCGGACGGCAACCCGCTGGTCCTCGGGCGCGGCGAGCAGGGTGACCGTCTCCCCGTCCGGGCTGGCTTCGATCGCGTTGATCATCAGGTTCAACAGCACCTGTTCGAGTTGCTCCGGGTCGCATTCGACGCTGGGGAGTCCGGCTTCAACGTGCTTTTCGAAATGGACTGTCTTGCCCTGTATGCCGTGCCCGGCGAGCGCGAGGGCGTTTTCCAGCACCGGATCCAAGTCTATGGTCTGCAAGCGCGGCGGCCGGGGGCGCGCAAAGTCGAGGAAACTCGTCAATAACCCGTTCAGGCGCTGGCACTCGGCCGTGATCACGCCGACGCACTTGGCCTGTTTGGCGTCGAGGTTCGGGTTGCGGCAGAGAATCGAGGCGGCGCCCGAGATGCTCGCCAGAGGGTTGCGAACCTCGTGCGCCAGGCCGGCCGAGAGCTGGCCGAGCGCGGACAGCCTCTCGGCCCTCTTCATGCCTTCGAAGTTGGCCTGGACTTTTTCGTAGACGCCGCTGAGCTGCTGGGCGAGACTCTCAAAGTGGTCCCTTTGCCAGCGAACCCGCTGCATTACCAGCCCCGCGAGCAGCCCCACGCCAAACAGCGACAGGATGATCATGGATTGGCTGAATCCGAAGGAGCCGGGAGACATCGTGAACAGCATTGTTGCGGCCAACAACGCCGCTGCCACGCCTCCGGGCAAGCCTGTCTGAAGAGCGGCCAGCGCCACCGCGGGATAGAACAGAGGGGCAAACGGCTCACCCCAGATCGCATAGAGCGCACAAGCCGCCAGAACGGCCAGTGCGCCGGTCAACCGCCCACGCCACCGCTTCCCTGGTATCGCAGTCACAGAATAGATCGCAGAACGTCCCGCCCTTGCGCCGCCGCGTCCTCTTACACAGCGTACAACTACTACACGGCCGCCACAGGGCAGGGCGCCCGGCACAGCAGATCGTAGGATAAGGTGCGCAGGCCGGAGAGGAAGCGCCGCGGAGGACTCTTCCCCACGACCACCAGGTCGGCACGCAGGTGCTCGGCCACGGATGAGATGGCTTCGGAAGGCCGGCCGGACTCCAGCCAGACATCCGCGTGTGTGCCGGCGCTCATTTGCAGGGCCCGAATGTCATCCCGGGCCATCTTTCTCACCCACAACCGCCATTCCCCGTTCGTGGGATACCCCGGTATCGAGTCCAGCGTCTTGCTCGTATGAACCACAGTCAGCGCTGCCGCCAGACGCGCCGCAAGGTCGGCCGACCACCGTAACACCGTCCCGGCGTGAGGCCCCAGGGAGAGCCCGCAAAGGATGCTCTGTATCGGCTTGCCGGCGCGTAGGGAGAGGTCATTGACTCCCGCCCATACAGGACAGGGCGCCGCGCGCTGCACCTGGGCCGTAATGGAACGCTCCACCAGCCTCGATAGCGCGGAATGTCCCTTGGTCGGCATGAGAATCAGGTCGGGCTCCTCGGATTGCGCGGCGTTCAGAATCACGGGAACGGGCGAGCCCTCCCGCCTCAGGAACTTATTGGGAATACCGTTGCATATCTCCGTGATCAACTCCAGGACGGCATCCGCGGTATTCCCCGGCATGCGCCCCTCTTTGGCGGCGTGAACGAACACAAGTTCGGAGTCGAGCTGCTGGGCCAGCGAGATAGCGTATCTTGCCGCGCCGGTCGACCGCGGCGACAGGTCAACGGGCACAAGGATCTTCCGCAGGATCATCGCGCGCTCTACTCCAGGAACAAGAGGCCCAGATAGAGCAGGCCGAACACAGCCGCGCCGAGCAGAAGTCCGCCGCCCACAAGATAGACGATGTCCATGGTGCCCGGCCGCAGCCCCCGTTCGGCGCGCAGTTCATCCAGCCCCTGAAAAAGCCTCGAGTCCGCCAGTCTTTCCGCGGTGAGCGGTGGCGGTTTCGAACTCGTCGTTATGACAGGCATTTCCTCATAACGTTCCTCGGTCTCGTATGTCATTGCTGACCTCCATTGCCAGGTTCAGGCCGAAGCCAATGTGTTCGCGACCATGGATGAGGCTCCATCCCGCTCGGCAATCGTCTCCAAAGCCCGGATGATTCGCGAATGCAAGCAAGAAAGCGCATCTCGAACCGAAGCTGAAAGGCCACCCGCCGTTGCCGCATCCCGGAGAAGCAATTCGGTGCGCCGGTGCCCCCCGGCGACGACCAGCGGCTGCGGAATCAGGAGCCCGGCGCCCCTTTGGAAGATGATGGCCTCCAACAGCAGGACTGGGTCGTCGATGTACAACACGGCGCAAGGAGCCACCCCAGCCCCCACCTCTTGCTTGATCCTGGCCGAAACATCGAGCTCGGCAGGCACGCGGAGCCCCTGCTGCGCCAGCGCCCTGCGCACCATCCGCAAAGCGATGGGATAGGGCTCTGGGATGATGAAGACCTCCATCGCCGTCTTCCCGCTCATTGTACAGCCTGCCTCGCACCATTTAGAGCAATCCAGGCTCCACTTACACCCCGCCTTCGCGGACGCCGCCGCAGCGCTGCTCCGAGCGTCTGTTGCCGGACCTTAGCAGGCAGCACTGTGCGTTTTGGGACAGCTCACGGGCAGTGTAGAGCGGTTTCGAGCCTCTCGCAGCGTTCCATGCTGGCATCTCGATTGCACACACAAATTATCTCCGGGAAGCCCGGGTGTGCTCCAGCGGGAGGTCAGACGTGAGGGATCGTCTCTATATCACCAAAGCCGACTACGAAAAACTTCAGCGCTTGATCGAAGGAATGCGTACCACTGGTTCTTTCGACATGAAGTACCTCAACATGCTGGCGGAAGAACTTGACCACGCGGAAGTCGTCGAGCCGGAGGCGGTCCCGCCTAATGTTGTGACCAT
This sequence comes from Bryobacterales bacterium, assembly GCA_020851555.1. GTDB lineage: Bacteria > Acidobacteriota > Terriglobia > Bryobacterales > Bryobacteraceae > DTKY01. The sequence goes on from JADZCM010000028.1 coordinate 24,458, forward strand.
GAACTCAGAGGTGCGCCTCAAGGACCTGGACTCCGGCCAGAGCATCGTGTATCGGCTCGTCTTTCCGGCCCAGGCCCGCAGGGAGAACAGCATCTCCGTCCTGGCGCCGATCGGCATGGCGATGCTGGGATACCAGGTAGGCGACATCATCGAGTGGCCCGTGCCAAGGGGCATACGACGCCTCAAGGTGCTGGAGGTCTTGTTCCAGCCGGAGGCTGCCGGCGTATCCGGCGGCTGAAGGGTGCGAGATGAGGAGGTGTCCGCACCTTACCAAAGACGACCATGACCGGCTGGCGCGCCTGGTTCGAAACCGCCGTGTCACGGTTTTCGAAATGGAGCAACTCAAGATTCTGAAAGGCGCGCTCGGCCGTGCCAAGGTGGTCGCGCCGGAAGAGATTCCATCCGATGCCGTGACCTTGGGGTCCGAGGTCCTACTCAAGGACATCGACCGCGGCGGCGTCAGAACCCATGAGCTGGTCCTTCCCGACGAGGCGCGAGCGGAGAACAGCATCTCCATTCTCACGCCGTTGGGCATCGCCATGCTGGGCCGCCGGGCCGGCGACATCATCGAATTGGCCATGCCGAACGGTGTTTGGCGCCTGAAGGTGCTGGACGTTCTCTCCCAACCCGAGCCCGCCGGCGCCTTCCGCAAGTAGCGCCGCGCCATGACCGGCCGTGGACGCCTCTGGCTACGCTCCTTCAACGCCGCGGGTTCCAGCCTGGAACGCGCCATCCGGCGCCCGAGGATCGGCCTGGACCTGGGCACGGCCAACACGCTGGTCTATGTGGACGGCCGCGGCCTGGCGCTCAGCGAGCCATCCATAGTCACCGTGCGCGCGGGTACGGACGAAATCGAGGCCGCCGGCAGCGAAGCGGAAGCGGGAGCCGGCCGCACCCCCACGAAACTGGAAACGCGCAGGCCGATTCGCGCGGGAATGATCCACGACCTCCGGCTCTGCGGAGCCATGCTGGAGAGGTTCCTGCGGAAGGCGGGGGTCACCGGTCTGCTCCGCCGTTTTCGCGCCGTTGTCGCGATTCCCGAGAACCTGACGGAAGTTGAACGCATGGCCATCGTTGAGTCGCTTCACGGCGCGAGGGCCGGTGACGTGCTCCTGGTGGAACAGACCCTGGCGGCCGCCCAAGGCGCCGGTCTTCCGATCGAAGAGCCCCGCGGCCACATGGTAGTCGACATCGGCGCGGGCGCCACCAGCATTGCGCTGATCTCGCTGGGCGCTGCCGTCCTCTCCCGCACCATCCTCGTTGCCGGCGATGAAATGGACGGCGCGATCATGTCCCACGTCCACCGGCAGCATCGCATCCTGATCGGAGAGCGCACGGCCGAGCGGGTCAAGACCGAGATCGGCTCCGCACAGCCGAATTCCGGCGCCAGAAGCACCATGGTCAAAGGCCGCTGCCTGGTTCGCGGCGTCCCGCGTTGCGTCGTTCTGCATGAGGACGAGGTCCGGGAAGCCCTCGCCGAACCGGTGAGAAGGATACTGGCGGCGATTGGCGGGGTCCTGGAACAGGCGCCTCCCGAACTCAGCGCGGATCTTCTGGAAACCGGGCTTGTCCTCACGGGAGGATCGGCGCTTCTACGCAGCCTGGACCGGCGCATCAGCAAGGAGTTCGGGCTGCCCGTCAGGGCCGCGGAGGCGCCGCTAACTTCAGTGGCTCTTGGCCTAGCCAGCCAGCTCAGCTACCTGAGACACCGGGACTGGGACCGGTTCCGGTGCAATTCCTGAACCGCCGGCGTCCCAGCGGAGCGACTTAACCCCGGTCGTCACACTGGCAAACAAGACAAGCGTTAGCACGAGCGCCAAAGCCAGGCTGATGGTCCTATCCCGGCAGCTTGGCCGGAAGCGTGTGCCACAGTCGGTTGGACATCCGGGTCTCAGGCAGCGGAACATGGCGGCCCTCCATCTCCCTGGTCCTCGAACCGCTTCCGCCACTGGTGCCACGCGCTGGCAACGGCCCAGACCACGTCCGCCTCGCGGAGGGGCCGCATCAGGGTGTCGAAACCACCCAACTCCAGGACTTCGCTTCGCAGCGAGCGGTCATCTCCGACCACAATCAGTTCCGGCGCGTCCGGCACTGAGCGCAGCTTGTTGACCCAACTCCGCCAGGAACCGTCAGGCAGATGCTCTTCACACACGATGACGGCGGTGGGCGTGTGGCGGATGGAGTGCAAGGCTTCACCGAAGCTCATGTCGTAGCCCACCACCCAGCGGAGTCTCTGAAAAAGATCGGAGAGATAAACATGGAGCGTGGCGTTGTCGCCCACCGAGAGCACGTCGGTGACGACCGCGGGATTGCGCCGGCGCCGAGCGAGCGAGGGTGATGCGTCCGGACGGGCCGGCCATGCAGCCAAGCGGCTGGACGGTGCAAACTGGTTCCTGGTCATCAGCCACCTCCTTGAGTTGCCGACAATTGAGTGCAATTGGCTGGCCATTTCTCCCAAGTGGGGAGAATCGGGATCTCTTGCTCAAATCGCTGCCGGCGCTTGGCCGAAACCGGCCACTGGTGCCCTTTATGGCGCAAAACCGCCTATGGCGATCGGGGTGCGAGAATGTAGGGGGTGTGTGCCGTCCAAATCCGGCGGCACACCGAATTGCACCTGTGCTATGACCGTGGAACACCTGATGCTCGGGGTGGCGGTGCTGCTCCTGGCGAGTGTGATCGCAAACAAGGCGTCCGGCCGTTTTGGCGTTCCCGCTCTGCTGGTCTTTCTCGTGGTCGGCATGCTCGCCGGATCGGACGGGCCCGGGGGCGTCGATTTTTACTACCCATGGGCCGCGCAATCACTGGGCATTGTTGCGCTGGCCCTGATTCTCTTTGCCGGCGGTCTGGATACGCACTGGCCCAACGTTCGCCCCGTGCTCCGCGACAGCCTGCTGCTGTCCACCCTGGGTGTCGCTCTGACCGCAGTCCTGGTGGCCGTTTGCTCGAGATTTGTCCTCAAACTGAGTTGGCTCGACGGGCTGCTGCTCGGCTCCATAGTCTCTTCGACCGACGCGGCGGCCGTATTTGGCATCCTGCGGTCGAAAAGACTCTCACTCCCCAATCATTTAAGATCCCTGCTGGAATTCGAATCCGGCAGCAACGATCCCATGGCGGTGTTCCTGACGGTGGGGATGATCGCCCTCATCTCGCGGCCGGAATTCGGGCCTGCCGGGGTCGCCGTGATGTTCGTGCAACAGATGGTGGTGGGGGGCATCCTCGGTTTCGGCATGGGAAAGCTGATGGTCGTCGTGGTCAACCGGCTGGAGCTCGAGTATGAGGGTCTGTATCCCGCCGTAACGCTCGCCCTGGTTCTTCTCACCTACGGTCTCGCCGCGGCGGCGGGAGGCAACGGCTTTCTGGCGGTCTACCTGGCGGCGATTGTGTTGGGGAATTCGGACTTCCTCCACAAACGAAGCCTGGTCCGTTTTCACGACGGGCTGGCTTGGCTGATGCAGATTGCGATGTTCCTGACTCTGGGCCTGCAGGTGTTCCCCTCGCGCCTGCCCGCAATCGCGGCTCCTTCCCTCCTGATTGCCGCTTTCCTCATCTTCCTGGCCAGACCCATAGCCGTGTTGGCGCTCCTGTTGGGCAGCAGGCTGAAGTGGCGCGAGCGCCTTCTGGTTTCCTGGGTCGGCCTTCGTGGCGCCGCCCCCATCGTGCTCGCGACTTTTCCGCTGCTGGCGGGCATTGAAAAAGCCGGCCTGCTGTTCGACGTCGTGTTCTTTGTCGTTCTGGCGTCCGCGCTCTTACAGGGGACTACCGTTGGACTGCTGGCCGGATGGTTGGGGCTGGCTGAGCGCAGTCAATTGGGACAGTATGACCCTCTGGATCTCATCTCCAACGGCGAGAGGGATCTGGTGGAAGTGCTCATCAACGACGCTTCGCGCGGCGAGGGTAAACGAGTGCTCGACCTGGGCCTGCCGGCGGAAACGCTCTTGCTGTTGGTCAACCGGGAGGGCCGGCAGTTCATGCCCAGAGGCGCCACGGTGTTGCAGGCGGGTGATATCGTGCTCGCGCTCGCGGCCAGGGAGCAGATACCAACGGTGCGAGCGCAGTTGTCCGGCCCTCACGGTACGCGGACGTCGGGTACCGCGTGAACCGCCGGACAGGGACAAGGCGGAGGGTTCGCAAGGACCAAGGCTCTCCCCCAACCATTGCCTTTCATTGTTTTTTGCGGCCCGGCTCCTTGATCTGATCCTTTCCGGGCGCCGGCTCAGGCAGTAAGTGCTGTAAGCGCGGAAAGACCAACGCCACAACGAAATAAGCCAGCGTGACAGCCAGCGCGAGCAGTATGAGTCCCGCCGCACACGCCATGCCGACGGCTGTAACAAGCCAGACCGTGGCGGCAGTTGTGAGACCCTGGACCCGGTCGGCCCGCAGGAAGATAAGGCCTGCACCGAGAAAACCGATCCCGGTGACGATCTGGGCGGCGACGCGCGACGGGTCAAGAACAACCCGGCCTTCGGCAAGAACATCCGTGAAGCCGTGCTTGGAGATCAACATGAAAAGAGCGGCGGAAGTCCCGACGACCGTAACCGTACGCAGCCCTGCGCTCTTGTGGCGGATTTCGCGTTCCAGCCCAATGAGCGCGGACAGGAAGAACGCGGCGCCAAGCTCGAGAAACTGCTTGACCCCCTGCCCATCCATATTTGACAGCATCATGTTGGCCTCAGGCGCCCGTGGATGAATGGAGGCTCTGCAAACACCAACCGCGGGATCAATCCCACGTTGAAGGCGGCAGCGTGAATCGCCGCGCATTCGGCGATGCTGTTCCTCCTGCGCGCAGGAACCCGCCGCATTCCACCGGCATCGTATGGCCGAGCGAAGCTGCTTTCGATCCGTTCCGCCCGCCGTCTCATCAGCGCCTTAGCCGCCGGCGCGTTCCGCCGCTTCCGTTAGCATACACCACGGCGTCGGCTGCGCTCTGCCTGCTCCATGGCTGCCGCTGCCGCCGAGGCCCGGCGATCCTCGTGTGCGCTCCCACCTCGGCCAAATCTCTGAGTGCTTGACGGCTACCGGAAGAGCAGGGGCGCCATGTCGGCGAGCGAATGCCGCCAGACCTTCCACTCGTGCTCGCCCGGGTAGGCCTTCCAGACCACCGGAATCTTGCGGCTGTTCAACTCCTGGGCCACTTTGGCCATTCCGTCCACCCGCGGGTCTTCCGTGCCGCAGGAGAAAAACAGCAGCCGGAGCCTCTTGGCGGTGGCCGCCGGATTGGCGAGGAACTCCGGGTTGAGTTTCTGGATCGCCGCCATTCCGGCGGCAGGATCGCGCAACCCTCCCGAACTCATCAGGCCGATGGAGGCGAAGACGTCCAGCCGCTTCACCGCCACGTTCATCGTGATGCCCGAGCCCATGGACAGCCCCGCCAGCGCCCGGTTCTCGCGGCCCGCCAGCGTGCGAAAGTGCTTCTCCACGAATGGAATCAAGTCGCCTACGATGTCCTTCTCGTTCGGTTCGTAGCTGGCAGTGCCCGCGCCCGAGCCTACGCCCGGAGGCGGGGCTGTGCGCGGACCGGCCAGGTCCAGCGAGGCAAGCTCGTTCCAGTAGGCGTTCGGCATGACCACGATCATGGGCCTGGATTTTCCCTGAGCGATCAGGTTGTCCATGATCACGTTAGCGATGCCCATGGTTGGCCATGCGTCCTCATCCCCTCCGCTGCCGTGCAGCAGGTACAGGACGGGATATCGGGTTGAACCGCCCTCGTACCCCGGCGGGGTGTAGACGAACATGCGGCGCGCCGTCTTCATTTGCGATGACGGCGCCCACATGGCCGTCATGGCGCCGTGCGGAACCCGCTGCGGCTGGAATACCGACGATCGCTCCCCCAACACCAGCACCGTGTTCATGAATCCGACGCCGTCGCGCGCCACGTTGTAGTTGCCCGGATCCAGCGTCCTCACTCCATCCACCGAGAAGGTGTACGCCCACAGTTCGGGCTGGAGAGCAGCCGTGGTGAACGACCAGACGCCGGAAGCGTCTTTGGCCATCGCCGCGCCGCGGCCGCCTTCCCAGTTCCCCTGCAACAGCACCTCCAGGGCCTTTGGCGCGAGCAGGCGGAACGTAACCCGCCCGTCCGCGTGCACCTCGGGAGAAAGGACCTTCACCGCCTGGGTCTGGCCGCCGCGGGTGCCCGGCGTGGTAGCGGGCGGCTCCTGGGCGAGCAGCGCGCCGCAGAGCGCCAATGGCACTGCCATCGTCTGAATCAGCTTCATCGAAGATCTCCTTGCCTGGATGCCGGCTGGAACAACCTGGGCAGCAGGTCTTTCAGCGTCACGCGCCAGACCGGCCACTCGTGGATGTAGTCGGGAAATTCCATGAGGGTGTACTTCACTCCCTTGTCCTTCAGCACCTGCTTCACGACGTTATGTGTCTGCATGAGCGTGTCGGCGGCGCCGATCGAGATGTACAGCAGCCGCAGCCGGTTATTCGCGCTCGCGTTGAGCTGCGGCAGAAGGGCGGCGAACTTCACCGGATCGATGGAACGGGTCAGGTCCGGTCCTCTCAGGCTCGCGGCATCCGGTGGAGCCGGGACGTCGATTCCGGCCCCCGGCATGACCGGATAGCCTCCGCTGAAAGCCGCCACCCAGGCGAACAGGTCAAGGTTGTTGAAGGCGGTGTACATCGTCTGAGCGCCGCCCACCGACAATCCCGCGATAGCCCGGCTTCCCCGGTCCGTCCGCGCCCGGTAGGTCTTGTCGATGAAGGGAACAAGGTCTTTGACCAGGCTCTCCGGAAAACGCCGGAACCGGCCCGGATCCTGTGCGGCCGGGAGCGAAGGCGGGGCCGGCACAAAGTCCGGGGCGGCGATCCGCGTCGTGTTGCAGTTGGGCATGACGACGATCATCGGCGCCGCTTTACCCTGGGCGATGAGGTTGTCGAGAATCTGGCTGGCCCGCCCGCAGGAGAACCACGCATCCTCGTCACCGCTCCCGCCGTGAAGCAGGTAGAGGACCGGATACCGCTGGTTTCCCCGCTCGTAGCCGGGCGGTGTGTAGACGTAGGCGCGCCGGTTCGCTCCGGCGGTTGGGGAATCATACCACTGAATCGCCACCGTGCCGTGGGGGACGGCATTCACCATGTAGTCCGCCGATTCCGGCCCGGGAATGAGAAGCGTGTTCTCGATCCGCGTGGTATTGCGCCGCGTGTGTATGTTGCGCGGATCCAGGATGGTCACGCCGTTCAGGCTGAAGGTGTAGATCCAGAACTCCGGCCTGAGGGGGCCGACGGTAGCCGACCACACGCCCTTGTCGTCCTTCGCCATGGGCGTCGTGGTGCTGTGAATCCCTCCCGGCCAGTCCCCCGTAACCGAGACGTTGGACGCTTCCGGCGCGAATAGCCGGAATGTGACTCGCCCGTCCGGCCGCACCTCCGGTGAAACAACCGGCGGGGGGCCGGCCGTGGGCGCCTGCGCGGCAAGCATTCCGGCGGAGAGCAGGAATCCGATCATCACCGCGGTATGGGTCTTCATGGTTTTGTCCTTGGGCCGTCCAACGGCCGCACGGCTCTAGCGGAACAGCAGCGGAGCGAACTCGTTCAGATAGCGGCGCCAGTTGATCCAGGTGTGGCCGCCCTCCGTCTCGTTATACACATGCTTGATGCCATAGCGGTTCAGCATGTCCGAAAGCAGCTTGGGGCCGTTGAGCACGGTCCGGTCGATGCTGCCCGAGCCGATCCAGAAGAGCTTCAGCAGCCGGTTCGTTTCCTGGGCGTTCTTCAGGAACCTCGCGTTGCGTTCCTCAAAGTCGGACGGAACGCCCTGAGTGTATCCTCCTTGCAGGCCCATGCTGAACACGCCGACGTGGGAGAACAGATCGAGGCGCTGCGGCGCCACCCGCAACGTCCTCGCCCCGCCCATCGACAGTCCCGCCATGGCCCGGTTCTCGCGATTAGTCAGGGTCCGGAAGTTCTTCTCGACATACGGGATGATGGCGGTTAGCAGGTCCTGAACGAACGCATCCTGCTCTTTGGCCAGCGCCGCCATCCTGCCTTCCAGCGCCGCGGGCTTCTCGCGATCCTCAGGCGCCACGGCCGACGACACGCCCGGCACGCTGACGCCGCCGTTGGGCATCACGACTACCATCGGTTTGGCCTTTCCCGCGGCAATCAGGTTGTCCAGGATGAACCCAGCCCTGCCCACGGTGCTCCAGGCGGAGTCCTCGTCGCCTCCCCCGTGCAGCAGGTATAGGACCGGATACCGGGCTGTGCCGGTGCCATATCCGGGCGGCGTGTAGACGTGCATCCGCCGCATCTCGCCGACTGTTTCGGAGTAGTACCACACCTTGGCCACGTCGCCGTGGGGGACTCTGCGGTTGTCCTGGAACGCGGTCTCCGGTCCGGGCGCCTCGAACATGTTGTCGAGGCTGCTCCGGCCCTGCTTGACCTGCGGATTCCTGGGATCCAGCGTGCGGACTCCGTCCACGGTGAACGAATAGCTGTAGAAGTCGGGCTCCAAGGGTCCTACCGTGATCGACCATATGCCTTGGGCGTCCTTCTGCAAGGCGCCGCCGGCGCCGCGGCCTTGAGCGATCCAGTCGCCGGTGATCGTGACCTCGGAGGCCTTGGGAGCATAGATTCGAAAGACCACCCTGTGATCCGGAAGCGCTTCGGGAGAGCGCAGACTGTCGCCGGGGCTTACGGCTGCCGGAGACTGCGCCCCCAGCGGGGCTGGAACGACGAAGGCTGCCAGGATCAGCGCAATCCAAAGCAGGGAACAAACTCGTGCGGAATTATACATGGCCTGCTCCTTCAAGACACAACTCATTCTCAGTACCCTATTCTCTTCCAGCCGGCCTGCAAGAAATACGGGGGCATCCGTTACCCGTATGCCCCCGGAGGTTGTTCGCCGGCGGTTAGAAGTAGAACTTCGCGGCGATCTGGATGGTGCGGGGATTCCGGACAGCGTTCAGCGCGCCGAACCCAAACCGCCCGCCGCCGCCGCCGACCAGGCTGGACAGGTTGGTGATCTTGCCAGTCGTCTTGTCGAACGTGGGCGTGAAGTTGAAGGTGCTCCACTGGGTGTGGTTCCAGGCGTTGTACATCTCGAACCGGAGCTGGAAGTAACGGTGTTCGCTGTTGCCGACCGGGATCTTCTTGAACAGCGAAAGATCCCAGTTGTTGACTCCCGGACCGCGGAAAGGCCGCACCGCCGACTCCATCCCCATGCTGCCCTTGCCCGCCGGAGCGAAGCAGGACGTGTCGATGAACGCACCCAGCGTCCGGTCGCCCGGTGACAGATTCGGGTTGCAGGTGATCTGAGGACGCGGGCTCCAGCCTTCCGACCCGGTAATCTGCCGGTTCAACGTGGTAGCGCCGACTCCCTGCACGCCGTAGCTGCCGGTCGCGCTCACGGAGGCGCCCCCTCCGACCGCGAACGGCGCGCCCGAAGTCAGGCTGGTAAGCCCCGAGACCTGCCAGTGGTTCAGCACGGCCTTGAAGACCGGATGTCCCAGCGCCATGCCATCTCTGGCGAAGCGCGGCAGGTTGTAGATGTAGTTGACAACCAGCGATTGCGTACGGTCGAAATGCAGCAGCCCGTAGTCGGCCTTGCGGTGGTCGACGAAATTGCCGGCGTACTGGAAATCCGTGTCGGCCCCCAGCGCCTTCCCCCAGGTGTAGTTGATTCCGATGGTCAGGTCCTTCGCCATCCGGCGGTTGGCCGAAATCTGAAGGCCGTTGTAGTTGCTGCTGCTGCCGTAGGTGGCGATGAATCCGCCGCCGCCGAGGCCGGATTGCGCCACGGCCGTGCCGCCGCCGGCGTAGCCGGTATACGGCCGGAGGAAGTCCACCGGCAGCGCATTGTCGCCGGACAGATTGCCGGCGGGCTTGGCCGGGTCCTGGTTCTGCGGCAGCCAGGCGCTCCCGAACGGCGCTTCGTTAAACGGGTAGCGGGCCAGGCCGTGCCGGGTCAGCGAGCCGACGTAGCCGACGTCCAGCAGGAAATTCATCGGCAGCTCGCGCTGGATGCTGAGGTTGTAGTTGTAGACTGTCGGCAGGTGGCCTTCCGGCGACAGACCCGCCACGTTAAGCGGGAACAGCGTGCCGGAGGCTTTCGAGACATCGCTCAAGTTGCCGTAGTAGATCTTGGGCGTTACCAGTCCCGGCGGGTAGCTGATCTGCGCGAAGATCATGTTGCCCTGGATTCTCTCGTAGAACACGCCGCCGCCGGCCCGGACCACGGTCTTGCCGTCGGCTCCGCCCGGAGTCCAGGCCACGCCGAGCCGAGGCCCGATCACCACGCCGGGGCTGGCGATCATGCCGCGCTCCACGCCGCCGACTCCGCCCACGACCATTCCGTTGAACGGCTCGCCGGAACCTGGAACGATAGCGCCGACCAACGCTGCCGGCCCGATCTCACCGGTCAGCGGATTGATGGCCCGCCGCGCACCGTTGACCAGCGTGGGCTGGTACAGGCTTACCCGCTTGGCTTTGTCGTAGTTCGCGAGCCGCAGGCTGGAGACCTGGTTCTTCTCGTCGTACCAGGGGTTGATGAGGCTGAAGCGCACGCCGAAATCCAGGCTCACGTTGGACCGCACCCTCCAGTTGTCCTGCGCGTACCACTCGTAGGTCTGGTAGCGGTAGTAGCCCTTGCGATAGGTGTTGGACTGCTCGAAGGTCTTGTAGTTGCCGAGCAGCGCGTTGGAGAACGCCCATCCCGTATCGCCCGGATTGGAGCCGTCGCGGGTGAAATCGATTCGCCCGTTGTTGACGATGGTGCCCGTCTGGCGCTTGAAGCTGGTGTCGATGAAGAGCCCGAATTTCAGGGTGTGGGCGCCGGCCACCTTCGCCACGTTGTCGGTCCAGTTCACGCTGGGGTTCTCATTGTCGTAGGGCATCCCGGCGATGTAGATGGTGGGCGAGTTCGGCACGTCCCAGGTCAGGTTGGGGATCACGCCGAGTGCATCCGCGCCGGGGTAGAGCATCGGCAGCGTGACACCGCTGTTGGCCCGCAGGTATTTGCTGTCCGACTGCGGCTCGTTGGGCAGCCAGTTCCGGGTGTTGCCGTAGCTGAACTCGTTGGTCAGCGTGGGTGTGATGATCGTGGTCAGCGTTCCGGATCCGGCGATCCCCCCGGCCGGCGCATAGAACGGCGAAATGCCGATAGCGTTGTTCACGTTCAAGCCGGCGTGCTGGATGGAGATTCGCTTCTGCTTGACGAACCGGGCGAACGCCTTCCAGTTCGTGGAGATGTTCCAGTCTCCGCGGAAGATCATGTCGTCGATCTTCCGGCTGCCTTCAAACTCGTACTGGTAATTGTAAGCGGTGTCTACGCCGATACGGTTGGGCTGCGGGAGCACCTTCAGCAACTCCAGCCCGTACTTGTTGATGCGCGCGGACGGAATCTGATTGCCGGCGAACGGCTGCCCGGTGGTCGGGTCCTTGATGGTCACGGGCTTGCCGTTTTCCTGTGTGCCGGAGAAGTTGCCGGCCAGTTCGGCTGCCGTCGGCACCGTCTTGTTGGTCAGATTATCGAAGACGCGCGGCCGCTGAAACTCAAAGTTGGTGAAAAAGAACAGCTTGTCCTTGGTGGTGTTGAACTTCCCCGGGATGTAGACCGGTCCGCCGACGTTGAAGCCCTGGGTGCGGTTGCGGTTCCGGCCGCGGGGCCGGTTGTTGTAGTTGTTGACCCAGGTGTTGGCGTTCATCCATTCGTTCTGGAGGAACAGATAGGCGCCGCCGTGGAACTCCTGCGTGCCGCTCTTGGTCACGATGGTGATATTGGCGCCGGCGGCGCGGCCGAATTCGGCCTGCTGGCCGTTGGTCAGCACCTTGAACTCGGAAATCAGGTCGCTGTTGAGCCGCATCAGGCCCGTGCCGTTGTTGCCCGTATCCATGGTGGAGATGCCGTCCACCATGAGGGCGTTCTGGTCCGTCCTCAAGCCATTGGCGTTGTTGGTGTCCGGATTGAAGCCCGGAACGGTCTTGAGCAGGTCGGTGAAGTTCCGGCCCGCGGAAGCCAGGTCCACGATCTGGGTGCCAGTGATGACGCCCGAGCGCTCCGCGCTGACCGTTTGCAGCGTGACTGAACTCGCCTCGACCGTAATGGATTCTCCTACCGCGCCCAACTCCAAACGGATGGTCGGCAAACCGACGCGGTCCTGGGCGAACACCACAACGTCCGTCTTGGTGTACTTCTTGAAGCCCGCCCTCTCCACCGTCACGGTGTACGTGCCCGGGGGAACCGGAGTGATGACGAAGCTTCCAACCGCGCTGGTTTCCAGCACGCGGAAAGTGGCGCCCTGCGCCTGGTTGATCACGGTGACCGTGGCGCCCGGCACCACGGCCCCCTGGCCGTCCTGCACAACGCCGCTTATGACACCGGAGCTTTGCTGGGCCACTGCGGGCAGTAGACATAACACGCATAGCGCGATGCCCCCGGTTACGAGCATCCGCACTGTCGCTAACACGTTCATCTCATGCTCCTTCCTTAAAAATCCAAACGAGTTCCCGCCACCGGGAGGGGCGTCGGGTATACGCATGACATGGTGGTATGCCCTCGCGCCGAGGCCGCCGGTGCGCACCTGCGGACCGATGCATGGCCGGAATACCCCCTACCTCCCTAGGCGATAACATTATGGGCCGGTTTCTGCCCGCAGTAAAGCGTCGTTGTGATACACCGCGGTGACTCACCGGTGACAACGCGGGGAACCCCTTGCAATATGAGTCGATTCGCCCCTCATGTCGTGTCTTGCCGCTTTTCGCGGCTGGAGTGTTGCATTAAGCTGCAATGAAGGGCGCCGCAGTTTGCCGCACGCCGGCCGGGACTGCGGGTGCGCCCGCCGCAGATGCGATGGATGGACTCGCACGGCCAAACAGCCGGGTGAAGTCCGGAATGAGTATCCCGGTCTAATTCAAGGAGTTCGATAGGAGGTCAAATGTCCAAGCGAACATTCACGAAACATCCCGGCCGCCGCTCCTTCCTCAGAGGAGCAGCGGCGACTGTTGGCGCCGCATTCTGGGCCGATGAGACACTGGACGCGGCGCTCCAGAATACGCGCACCGCGTCCAAACCAGCCGACTTGAAGATCACCGATCTGCGCATGGCGCAGGTCGGGCGCAGAGGGATTATCCGGATCGACACAAACCAGGGCATTTACGGCCTTGGCGAGAACCGCGACGGCGCCAGCAACGTGTTCCCGCTGATGCTCAAGCGGCTGGTCGTGGGGGAGAACCCCTGCAACGTCGACAAGATCTTCCGCAAGATCAAGCAGTTCGGCCACCACGCCCGGCAGGGCGGCGGCGTGTCGGGAATTGAAGTGGCGCTGTGGGACCTGGCCGGGAAGGCCTACAACGTGCCTGTCTACCAGATGCTGGGCGGGAAGTTCCGCGATCAGATCCGGTGCTACTCGGACACGTCACCCTCCCCCGACCCCGTGGTCTTCGGCAAGCAATTAAAGACCCGCATGGAGGAGGGGTTCACCTACCTGAAGATGGATGTGCGGCCCTCGCTGATCGACCAGATCCCGGGCACCATGACCTACCCGTCGGGCGCCGACATCGCCGGCAACACCGTGCACATGCTGACGGGCCTCGAATACACCGACAAGGGCATAGCCCTCATGGCCGACTTCCTGGGGAAGGTGCGGGAGGTCATCGGCATGGAGGTCCCGCTCGCCACCGATCACTTCGGCCACATCGGCGTGAATAGCTGCATCCGGCTCGGCAAGGCCTTTGAGAAGTACAACCTGGCGTGGATGGAAGACCTCATTCCGTGGCAGTATACCGATTTGTGGAAGAAGATCAGCGATTCCATCGATGTTCCGACCTGCACGGGCGAAGACATTTTCTTGAAGGGACCTTTCGAGGTTCTCTGCCGGGAACACGCCGTGGACATAATCCATCCCGACCTGCTGAGCTCAGGCGGCATCCTGGAGACCAAGAAGATCGGGGACTTGGCGCAGGAATACGGCGTGCCGATGGCTCTCCACATGGCCGAATCGCCGATCGCCTGTTTCGCCTGCGTGCACTGCGCGGCGGCGACCGAGAATTTCCTGGTGCTGGAGAATCACGACGTCGACAACCCCGCCTGGGGCGACATCGTGGACGGCGTGGAAAAGCCCATCATCCGTAAAGGCTACATCCGCGTGCCCGACGGCCCCGGCCTGGGCATTACACTGAACGAGGAGGCGCTGAAGAAGCAATTGACCGAGCCGGGCTACTTCGAGCCGACGCCGCAGTGGGACACGCCGAAGATGCGGATCAACGACCGGCTCTGGAGTTGACCGGCGCCGATCCGGAGTTGCTTTTTGCCAGTGGCAGGCCCGGGGGGTGGCCCCCGGCCTCGCCGCCGGATTCACGATGAAACGAGAACTCCTACTGGCGCTGTTCTGTGCTCTGCCGGCGCTTGGCTGGCAGCAGGCGGAGACGCCCGCCAGGACGGACCACCCGCCCGCGAGCGAAGCGTCCCCGCGCCCGTCCGAACCGGCAGGCAGCGGCCCGGCCGGCGGACAGAACGCGAACTCAGCCGGCGGCCAGAGAACGCAGTTGAACCTGGCCGGACAGACCGACTCGAACGCCGGTGAAAGCCGCCGCAACGAAAACGTCCAGTTGACTCCGCTGGACACGAACACCCTGAAGGACCTCAATCAGCGGCTGGGCGCCACTGCGACCCCCTGGTTGGAGTTCAGGCCGGATCGGAGTTACTTCAGCACCGAGTACGGGAACGCGCCCTCGGCGATTCTGCACGTCCCGGCGGCTTCCGCCCGCGCCCTGCACGGCCGCCTCTACGAATCGCACTTGAACAGCCTGTTCAGCAGCCGTTCCTTTTTCCAGGCGGGCGGCGTCAAACCGGCACGCGAGAACGACTACGGAGCCGAACTGCTGACGCCCCTGGGGCGCAGTTCCAGCCTGACTCTGCAAGGGAGCCAGCAGAAGATCCGCGGCATGGTCAACGGCAACGTGCTGGTGCCGCTGCCACACGAACGCACGCCCCTGACCGCCGATCCGGCAGCCCGCGCCTACGTTGAGCGCATCTTGGGAGCTTACCCCAACCTCCCCCCGAATCGTCCGGACATCGATCCGCGCATGCTCAACACGAACTCCGCGCAGCGCATCAACGGCTCCACGGCGGGAGCGCAACTGGATCATTCCCCGGGCGGGCGCGACCGCCTCACGCTCCGGCATCTCTACGTCTACCAGCAGGTGGACGCCTTCCAACTGGTTGCGGGCCAGAACCCCGACACGACCACGCGCTCCAACCAGTCGCGACTGACCTGGAACCGGGAGTGGGGCCCGGCGACCGTAACCGCCGTGACGCTGGGCTTCGACCGCATCGGATCGCTGCTGGTGGCCGAGCCGAACAACATCGGCCCGTCGTTCACCATCGGGGGCTTGCAGGATCTGGGACCGGGCCAGGACATTCCCACGGATCGCGCGGAGAACCTGTTCCGGCAGGCGGCGCACCTGTCCCGGACGCAGGGCGCGCACAGCTTCAGCGCGGGCCTGGAACTGTTGCGCCGGCAGTTCAACGGCTTGCAGTCGAACTCGCACCGGGGACTGGTGCGTTTCTCCGCGAATTTCGGCCGGGATGCGATCACCAACCTGAGGCTGGGGGCGCCCACTCAGTATTCCTCCTCGGAGGGCAACACCCGCCGCGGTTTCCGGAGTTGGAGCCCGGTCTATTACTTCGGCGATACATGGCGCGCAGGCGCGAGCGCCGCCATTTCGATAGGCGTCCGCTACCAGCCCTCGCCCGCTCCGAACGAGGTGCATGGCCGGAGCCGGTTTCCCTACGGCTGTGACTGCAACAACCTGGCTCCGTATTTCGGATTGGCGTACTCGCCGCCGGGGTGGAGGGGAACCCTTCGGGCCGGGTATGGCCTGCAATATGGTTCCGTGCTCCCGGTGACTTACGGTCTGATCCGGTTCGCTCCTCCGGAGAACATCCGCCGGGTGATCCAGCAGCCGGATCTGGTGAGCCTGTTCACCGGGGCCTACGGCGGCACGAGCGGCGTTACCGACCGTCTGTCTCTCTACCGGCTCGACGGCCGCCTGGTGCAGCCGTACGCGCATCTCTACAGTCTGAGCTGGGAGCCGCAGGTTTCGCGGAAGTGGAGGCTGCAACTCAGCTATGCCGGCAGCCGCACTTTCAAGCTGGTTCAGATGTGGTACCTGAACCGGGCGGCCGTCTCACCCAGCGGAACCACTGCCAACGTGGATGACCGGCGCCCCGACCCGCGGTACTCCGAGATCCGTTACCTGCTGAGCACCTCGCGCGCCTGGTATGACGCAGCGCGGGTTACGCTGCTGATACCGCGCTGGAGAGGGCTCAGCGCCGAGACTTCTTACTGGTACGGCAAGGCCCTGGACCTGGGAGCCAACTACAGCGACACCGGCAACATCCGGCATCAGTGGCGGAACCAGTGGGAGTACGAGTCCCACGCAGACCTGAAAGGGCTGACGGACTTCGACCAGCCGCACGCTCTGCTGGCGCGGTTCTCCTTCGACACGCCACGGCTCGCGGCGCAGAACCGCTGGCTGCGGGGCCTCGCCGGCGGGTGGAACCTTTCGGCGGTCGCCCTTTTCAAATCCGGGACGCCCTTCGCGCTGGAGTCGGGCTCCGACGCACCCGGCTACGGGAACGTGGACGGCTCCAGCGGAGACCGGCCCAATCTGCTGGACCCTTCCATTCTGGGCCGCACCGTCGGCGATCCTGACACCGCGACGAAATCGCTGCCCCGGGCTGCCTTCGCTTTCATCCGCCCCGGCGAGACCGCGGGAAACCTCGGGCGGAACGTCTTCCGCAAGGGTCCCATCCGCAATATCAACGCCGCCTTTTCCCGCAGGATCCCCCTGAAGCGCGAGAAGGCGCTCTTGCTGAAGGCCGAATCGATCAACTTCTTGAACACGCCTCAATTCGCCGCTCCGGGAGATAAGCTCACCGACGGGGATTTCGGGGCCATCACCAACACGCTGAACGACGGGCGGACCTTCCGCTTCGCTCTCAGCCTGGAATTCTGAACGGAGACTGGCCAATGAAGAGACTGCTCCTGCTGTTGACAATCCTCCTGTGCGCGGGTTCCTGCGCGATCATGCAGAGAGGCCCCGCGACCCTCGCGGGTCTGGAACTGGGCGCGGACAAGACCGACATCGAGCGCCTGTCCATCCCGCTGAATGAAAGATTCTCGCCTTCGACCCTGAAGTACACGGCGGCGGTCGAAGCCAGCTACACGAATTTCCTGTTCGTGACGCCGAAGCTATCTTCAAACCAGGGCGTCAGCCTCAAGATCAACGGCGCCGATGCCCGGCCCGGAGAGGCGAGCAAGGTGCCGCTCTCCCTGGGCGGGAACAAGATCGGCATCGAGGTGGCCTCCTCCGGGGGCGAAACCCGGACCTACGAGTTGACCGTGACGCGTGCGGACCGCTCCCGGGAATACTGGTCCGAGCCCATCGGCAAAGGGATGTGGCGCATCCAGGATTTCGGCGGGCACGTGGGCAACGAAGACATGTACCTGATCGAAGGAAGCGGGCGGGCCCTGCTGTTCGACACCGGAATGGGCAAGGGCGATCTTGCGGCCTATGTGCGGACACTCACCAAACTGCCCGTCGACGTCGCTATCACGCACGGCCACCGGGATCATTTCCTCCAGGTGGATCAGTTCCCGGACGCGACCGTGTACATGAGTGAACTGGACGTGACCCGGATGCCGCCGGAATTGGTGACGCCGAAGTACAAGTGGATCAAGGACGGGGACGTCATCGACATCGGCGCCGGAAGGAAGTACGAGGTCATCCCCGTACCCGGCCACTCGCTGGGAAGCGTCCTGTATGTCGACTTTGCCAACCAGGTCGCCATTACCGGCGATGCGGTCAGCTCCGGATCCATGGTGTACATGTTCGCCCCGACCTGCACCGCGCTGGACCAGTACCTGGACGGCCTGCGGAAACTCGAGGAGCGGATCAAAGGACTGGACGGGCTCACTCTTCTGACCGGTCATCATTACCAGGAGCGGACTCCGCTCAGGGGCGCGGCGGGCAAGCAGTTGATCACGGACATGAGAATCGCGGCGGAAAAGGTGCTCCGCGGTGAACTGGAGGGGAAACCCGCACAGACCGTCCGCGACGGCAGGGCCACCGAACTCCGGCAGGCGAACGTGGGGCTTGCGGGCCTGTGGTACAACCCGAAGAACCTGGTGACGGACCCCGCCGCGCTCGGCTTTCTGAAGGTGCGGACGGCAGCGGCCAGGGAAGTCATACCGCGGCCGGTGTTCTCATCCTTCCTGACGGAGTACGCCGCCGCGGTCCCCCGGGATGTGGCGAAGGTCACGATCACGCCTACGGCCTACTGGCCGGATCACAAGGGAATCACGGTCAACGGCAAGCCCGTGAAGTCCGGCGAGGCGGTGAACACTGACATCGCCATGGGCGCAAACAGGATTGATGTTGCCGTGACAAGCGGTAAAGGCACGGTCCGGACCTACACGGTCATCCTCACCAGAGGAGGCGGCGCGAAGTGACGCTGCCGGCGCCCTCGCCGGCGTGAGTTCGGCCGGGGCTGCCTGCGGCCGGCCGCGCCGGCGGAGCCTTCAGCCGTCGCCGTCTGGTCACTTGCATCGGAGTTCGCCTCTACTGTTTGACCACCGTGCCGTCACGCAGCCGGACGTCGCCCCATCCGCCGTTCAGCCCCCGGCGCGGGCCTTCTCCCGTGTCTCGAAAGGGATACTTGGCCGCCAGCTTCTCGTCCACCTCAATACCCCAGCCCGGCAAATCGCTCGCGAACAGGTAGCCGTCTTTGAATGTCGCGCATCCTTTGAACATCTCCGCCAGCACGCCCGTAATGTTGCCGCCTTCCTGAAAGCCGAAGTTGTAGCTGGCCAGGTCCAGATGCAACTGGGCCGTATGGCCCACCGGCGACACGTCGCCCGGCCCGTGCCAGGCGGTCTGCACCCCGAACAGTTCGCTCAGAATCGCGATCTTCCGGCAGGGCGTCACGCCGCCGGCCTGCGAAAGGTGGATCCGGATGTAATCGATCAGCCTCTCGGTGATGAGCGGCGTCCACTCGTGCGGGCTGTTGAACAGCTCTCCCATGGCGATCGGCGTGGTGCATTGCGCGCGGATCATCCGGAACCAGGCGATGTCCTCCGGCGACAGGGGGTCCTCCAGGAAGGCCAGCCGGTATTGTTCGCATTCCTTCACGAACGGGACCGCCATTTGCACCGGATAGCGCTCATGCATGTCGTTCGCCAGCCCCACCTCGAAGCCCATCTCCTTGCGGATGGCCGAGAAGAGCTGATGCAGCCGGCGGAGATTCGGGCCGGGTTCGTTCAACTGTCCGTCGTGCAGCACTCCCGGAGCCCGTGTGGCGCTTCGCGCGGGGGCCGCGGCCGCCCCGCCGCGTCCGGCTCCCCGCCCGCCGCCGACGTTCACGCGGAAGGTGCGGAATCCGTTGGCCATGCCCCGGCGGAGATTGTCGATCACCTCCTTCTCGTCGGCGCCGCTGGCGCCGCCGAGCATTTCCGCCCCCTCGCGCATCTTGCCGCCCAGCAGTTGGTAGACCGGCATTCCCGCCTGCCGGCCCTTGATGTCCCAAAGGGCCTCGTCCACTCCGCTGATCGCGTTGTTCAGCACCGGGCCGTTGCGCCAGTAGGAGCTGTTGTACATCATCTGCCAGGTGTCGTCGATGCGGTCGGCCGGCCTCCCGATGAGCAGCGGCCGCAAGTATTTCTCCACGGCGGGGACCACCAGGTCCGCCCTCTGCGTGAAAGTGGCGCAGCCGTAGCCGTAAAGCCCGGCCTGGTCGGTGGTGACCTTGACCACCACCAGCCGCGCGTTGGCCGGTTGCGTGGCGATGACGCTGATGTCCTTGATCACGGGCGACGGCATACCGCGAACCGCGCGCGCCGCCCTCTCCTGTGCCTCCACGTGCCGCCGGCTGGCGAGGGCCGCAGTTGCCCCGCCGGCAATCGTCTCCAACAAAGTGCGTCTGTTCATGGGATTCTCCTTGGTCTTCGGCTAGGCCCCCCTCCGTCCGCCCGGCTGGCGCGGGGTTCTCGGCCCGCCATGCTCACGGAAACTGAAGACTACTTCTCTGACGGGAACGCCCCGCACCTCGATCCGGTTGAGGTCCCGCGTCCCTACTCCCAACTCCTCTGCCAGCCGCAGCGTATTGTCACAGTTCTCAAAAGGCGGCGTGCCGCGCTCGGCCATGGGGTCGTAACCCATGACCGCCATGGCCACCGCGTCGGTGGTCACGCAATTTGTGCCGGCGACGAGCACGCCGGGGCTGACGAACCTGGTCGCGTCCTGCCTGGGAAGTTCGGCGTTGGTGATTGTTTCGATGCCATCCAAAATCGCCAGGTGGACGGGAACGGCCGCCACCAGGTCCGCGATGAATCGCGGGATTCGATACCCGGCCTGGCGGGGGCTCTTCGGATCGATCTCCGACGGCGAACTCGTGGGCGGCTGACGGCTGCCGTTGTGCCCGATCTCCTGGCGGCCTCCATACGGGACCGGGGCGGGCTCATCCAGCGGGACCTTGTTCCCATAGATCGTCGTCGGCGATATCCCGAAGCAGTTCTTGATGGAGAGCGTCACCCCGGCCGTGCCATGCTCTTTGATCTTGTTCATCGAAACCAGCACGTCGGACTCCGCATAGGCGGTGCTCAGGTCGTAGGCCGGAAACAGGTGACCCTGGCGGGGAACGGGAAAGCGCGTGTAAGGCTTGCTTCCCTTGTACGGGAGGTTGGTGTTAATCAGCTCGACAGCCGGAGCGGCCTTCAGCAGCAGGTCGGGATTCCACCCGGCCTTGAGCATGAACTCCTCCAGTGAGGCGGGCCACACCCAGGCGCCCTCCACCACCCGGATGCGTCTGGCGCCGGCCTTGTCCATCAGGTGGATGACGGCGCCCACGGTCCTGGGGTGACTCCAAAACGTGCGCCCCTGCGGCAGGTAGTCCAGCCGCGTGGTCTCGACGCCCGTCAGGTTGATCTTGATGGTGACGGTTTTGCCCTTCACCAGGCGCCCCAATCCGCCCAGTTGATCGAACATCTTCTCCGTCGCGGACAGGAACTCGGTTCCGTAGCTCCTGCACCTGGCCACGGCGACCGGGGCGGACGGCGCGGCCGCAAGCGCCCGGGCCGGCCGCGCCAGGCGAAGCCCGGCCAGGCCGGTTCCGGCCATGAACTCTCGTCGGTTGATCATGCGAACTCCATCGAACTCCATTGGTAGTCAGACCTCAAACTCCAGTGCGAAATAGGGCTGCGCCGCAGCCTCCGGAAGATGGTACTCCGCCCCGGCAAACTCGTCGGATGGTTGCGCCTGGAGCGTCACGGGGGCGGCCCCGGCCAGCCAGAGGCGGGCGCTTCGGAATTGCCGCCAGGTCCAGACCGTCCGCATGGACGACCGCCCTCCTGAATAGCTCAGCCCCTGAAGCACCGCTTTCTTGCCGTCCGGGGAAGCCGCGAATCGCGTGCAGCCCGAACTGCTGCTGTTGAAGATCTTCATCACATCGTTGCGGTGGCTGAGGAGGAGTTGCGTGTCCACCGAGAACTGCCAGGGATCGGACAGGTCCGCCTTGGCCACGGCCAGGCGTCCCTTCCCGTAAGCGCTTACGTTGAAGATGGTGTTGAATCCGGCGGTTGCGGGCCGGCCCTGCGTCCCCCACTTCGGCCCCGTGACGAGCAGGCCGCCTTGCTCGACGAACTCCAGCATCTTCCGGCGCAATGGTGGGGCGGGCGGGGCAGTGTCGGCATATACCAGGGCCCTGAGGTCCGTGAGCGGCGCGGTGGCGGCTTGCGACTTCCAGATCACTTGATACAGCAGGTCCCGCCGCGCCATCAGGTTCAGAAGCTCGCCGCTGAAATCAAGGTTCTCTCCGGCGAAATCGGAGATCACGCCGACCCGCCCCAGGGACCGGTACGAAGACCACTCCTGGTGATCCCGGAAGAAGGCCGACGTTCTGGCGATAGCCTGCCAGGTTTCCAGGGCAGAGGAACTGCCCGCCAGCAGGCCCGCGCGAAGCCCGTCGTCCAGGGAGATGACCCATCGCCCGCCGGGCGCTTCCGAGTCGCATATCGCCATGGAGTAATCCTGCGCCCGCAGGATCCTGCCCTTGCCGGGAGGGTCGAACATGAGCCAGACGGGCGCACGCACCCGGGCTCTCGCCAGTTGAACATACCATCCGTTGGAATCCAGCCAGGGCAGGGAAGTCGGGCCGGCGTCCGGATCCTGGCTTCCCGCTCCAGGCTGCAAGCCGGGCCAGACGTTCTCCGTGACCGGCAACACCACACCTGCGGATTCCCAGGGCGCATTCGAGCGCGGGCCCCAGGGAATCACGGGGAAATCGGATCTGCCGTTGAACCCTTCCACGGCTACGGCGGTGAGGCCGGCGGCTCGGGCCGCCGCGATCGCTGCTTCGCGGTTGGCGGCGCCCTCCACCCACCCGACCACGGAGAGGCCGCGCCGCCGCGCCTCGCCGGCGAGTGGCGCGGTGCTGCGCTGTTGTTCAGCATCCTGCGGCAGCCCCGCCGCCCAGCCGAGGATCAGGCAGTCGACAGGGGAACCTCTCAGCAAGTCCAGGGCGCCGGGGTTGAGCCACCGTTCGATGACGCTGCGTTCTTCGGCGCTGAGAGCGCCCGTTTTCTCGCGTTTCGCGATTTCCAGGGGGCCGCACTGCCAGCGAATCGGAATGGAACCTGCAATGAGCGTCATGAATGAAGGGACTCCCGTCTATCGAGTCTATGCCAGATCCCGGTGTCAGTACACACGCTACCCCCGAGGGCAGAGCCACAGGATAGGCTGCCGGGGGGAGCTGGGAAAGCGGCAAGACGCGACACGCGGCGCTTGGCGCAACACGCCGCCACGGGACCAGCCGGCCGGTGTTCGTAGCTTGTAGCCCTTCATCCGCCACCCTATAATCGGCCTTAGTGAGGACCTCGCTTGATTCGGAGCCGGTTCCGTCTCCAGGCGCGGGGGACCGGCTGGACTCCTGGAAAGAGATCGCCCGGTACCTGAACCGGGACGTCCGGACTGTACAGCGATGGGAGAAGCTCTCCGGTTTGCCGGTCCGCCGGAGGGTTGACGGAGGGTCGAGGAAAGGTCCGGTTTACGCTTACCGCTCGGAACTTGACGCATGGTTCCTCCGGAACTTCCCGGCGTCGAGAGCGGCGGCCGGCGGCCCGGCGATCGAGGTCGTGCCGGCGCGGCGGTGGCTGGTCCCGGCGCTTGCCGTGTGCGGCGTGTTGATCGCCGGTCTCGCGCTGTGGCGCTTCTGGCCCGGGGACCCCGTGCGGCTGCCGCCCAGGGTGGTGCAGTTGACCAACTACCCGGGCGTCGAGCAGCATCCGGCGTTTTCGCCCGATGGCAGACAACTGGCCTTTTCCTGGAACGGGAAAGAGCAGAATAACTTCGACATCTACACGCGCCTGCTCGATTCGGGCGCTCCGCTGCGGCTGACCACTCACCCGGCGCGGGATTGGTGGCCCGCCTGGTCTCCGGACGGGCGTTCCGTGGCTTTCCTGCGTTTGTCGCGGGTGGAGTCATCGGCGGACGCGATCGTGGCGCCGGCGCTGGGCGGCGCTGAACGCAAGATCGCGGAATGTCCCTTGCTTTCCGACGTAGGCCCTCGGGCGCCGGCGCTGTGTTGGACGGCGGACGGCACGGGCGTGATCCTGCCGCATAGCGAATCGCCCGGAGCCCCCGCTTCACTGGCTCTCGTGTCCGTGCGGACTTTGGAGAGCCGCCGTCTGACCACGCCCCCCGCGAATTCGGCCGGTGACTGCTGTCCGGCTCTCTCGCCGGACGGCGGCGCCCTGGCGTTCCTTCGCGCCACCGCCGGAGGCTCCTGGCAGGTTCACCTATTGTCTCTGGATCGCAATGCCCGGCCGCTGGGTGAGCCCCGGCAGCTTACCCGGGAGAGCGCGGGCGTCCTGACGCCGATGTGGGGAGAGGGCGGGCGTCAGCTTCTATACCTCTCCAGCCATCAAGGGGCGTGGGTGCTCTGGCGTCTGCTGCGCCCGGGCTTCTCGGGTCCCCGTCCGGTTGCGTCGCTTGCGCCCACCGGCACGGACTGGGCCGCTTCCCGCTCCGAAAACAGGCTGGCGTTCAGCAGCGGCGCCTCGCACGCCGAGGTGTGGCGCCTGGCGCTGGACGGCAGCCGCCAGGCTTCCAGGCTGATCTCTTCTTCCGGCGCCCGCATTTTCAATCCGCAGTACTCACCGGACGGCCGGAGGATCGCCTTCATGTCGGCGCGCCCGGAGGGCGTCACCATCTGGGTCTCGGACAACGAAGGCAACAATCCGCTTCAAGTGGCGCACGCCACGGGCATCTTTGCTGCGCCGGCCCGCTGGTCCCCGGACGGCGCGCAGCTCGTCTTCGAGTGCGTAGAGGACGGGAACGAAGACATCTGTGCCGCGCCCGCCGGGGGCGGCGCCGTCCGCCGGATCACGAGGAACGCCGCCCAGGACTTGTTTCCCAGTTGGTCGGGCGACGGGACGTGGATCTACCTGACCTCTGACCGCTCCGGCTCGTTTCAGATCTGGAAGACCCCGGCTGGGGCGGGTGAGGCCGGCGCCGTGCAGTTGACGCAGGGTGGAGGTTTCGGTGCGGTCGAATCCCCGGACGGCTCCGTGGTGTACTACGCCGGGGGGCGGCGCTCCGGCGCCCTGATGCAGGCGCCGGTTGCGGGCGGGCATGAAACCCAGGTAGGCTCGATCCGGCTGCTCGGGCGGCCCCAGAGTTTCGCGCTCACGAAACAAGGGGTGTATTATCCGGCGTCTTCCAATCCCGAGCAATGGTCGGAGGTCTGGCAGTACCCGTTCGCGGCCGGACGGCCCTCGCGGGTTATCCGTCTCGACAAGCGGCTCGCCGGCGGCCTGAGTGTATCTCCGGACGGGCACTGGCTCCTGTTTTCGGCCTTCCAGGAGCAGTTCGGCGACATCTACATGGTGGAAAACTTCCGCTGAAGTGCGGCCTCAACCTGACGGCGGGCGCTACTTGCCTGTGGGGGCGGGCGTCCTGCTCGGCTGGATCTCGTGGTGGAGCACGTAGGTGACGTCGGTCGGCACAGCGTCCTTGTACCTTACTTTGAGCAGTATCTGGTAGTAATCGGGAAGGCTGCCCGTCCGCGTTCGCAGCTTCTTAACGAGGGTGCCGGCCCACACCGGAGAGGTGAACGCCCGAACGGCGCCGAGCGTGCCCGGGCTGTGGTTGCTGTTGAAGCTCCTTACCTCGCTCGAACCCAGCGGGCCCGGGGCGTGAGTGACTACCGCGAAAACCTCGCCTTCATCCATCCGGCCAGTGGCTGTCTCGTCCGTAATGGACGGGAAGTCGTCGGCCAGCATCGCCGGCTGCCCCGCCTCGGGACGCAGGTTGCGCACGCCGCGTTCATCCAGCGCCAGCGGCAGATCCGCGGGCAGCCCGCGCAACTGCTCGGCGAAGATCCTGGATGCCCCTACCAGGATCACGTTGTTATCGGACATCTGCTGCCAGGAAAGCTGGCTGCTGGGCGCGAGCGACACCTGCATGTCGGCAATCGCGAGCAACTTGCCCAGGTGGAAGAGGGAGCTCACCACACCGCTGCTGGCGTAACTGTACCGGGGGTAGACGGCCGGCGCTTTCAGCGCCCGGCGGATGGCCTCGATCCTCTGGGACCTCTCCACCTCTTCCCAACTGTTCAACGCGGGATCCCTGTAAAATCCGGCGCCGGGCAGCGCCACAAAAAGGGGCGCGGAGGCCGACACGAGCACGGGCCGGGTGGAGGTCAGGAAGGGTTGCCACAGCGCCTCCAGTTCCGGGGTCCAGGCCTTGCGGAACGAGACGTTGGCCCGGCGCTCACGCCACAACTGGACGCTGGCCAACGCAGCCCAGACCAGCGACAACGCCAGCGCCGCCCCCAGCCAGACCGCCAGACGGTGTTTTCCGGATGCCTGGAGGTCTCTCGTGCCGAGTTCGGAATCGCCGTTTCGCTGTTCCGCCTCGTCCTTCAGCCGCCAGGCCAGCTTGAAGCGCCCCTTGGGAAGATCCAGCACGACGGGATCTTCCCTCCCCTCCTCGCGGTAGTACTCCGCGAGTTTCTGGCGGAGGCGCCCGACCTGTATGCGGACGACGGAATCCTGCCGGGGGTCGTAGGTAGCCGGTTTGCCCAGGGCGTCGATTCCGACCGTGTACTCCTTAAGCTGGTCGGCCTTGCCGGAAAGAGACTGGTCGGCCAGGAAACGCAGCAACCGCCTGAGCGTTTCCGCATTGCGGAAGGCCTCGCTTTGTAGAATCCGCTCCACCTGGGCGGGTACGGCGCCTTCCCTGACAGCCATCTGTGTCGGATTATACCATTGCCGCCGGCGCGGCCCGCGATGCGGCAACGTGCCGCGTTTTCTTATGGATATCCAGAGGGCACGCCTGTCGCCGGTGAGTCGCCGGCATGCAATGTCCCTGCCAGCGCATGAACCCTGACCTGCACCAACTGCAACTCGTCCGCGGCGGCAGCCGGCGTCGAGACACCGCGAAGGTCAACGGTCCGCGGGCGCGCGCGAGGAGTACCTATCCCAGTGAAGGACGTCCGGGAGCGCTCTTTTTTCCTTTCCCCCCGTTTCGGCAGGGTAACCCATGGCGACCATCGAGATCAGCCGGTAGCCCTCGGGGGCGCCCAGGAGGCCGCAGATCTCCCGGGCATAGGGTTTCTTGTCACCCGCGACCCAGCAGGAGCCCAGTTCATGCGCCCTTGCGGCGAGCAACAGGTTCTCTGTGGCCGCACACCCGTCCTCAAGGTAGTACTTCGAATCCCGGCACAGGACAACGATGCAGACCGGGGCGTCTGCGATGAACCTGCCGAAATCGGCCAGATTCGCCAGTTTGCGCCGCAGTTCGCCGTCCGTGACCGCGACGAACTCCCAGGGCTGCGCATTATTCGCCGAAGCCGCCAGCCTCCCGCAGTCCACCACATCCTCGATGATCTCGCGGGGAACGGGGCGGGCAAGGTAGCTGCGCACGCTCCGGCGCGTTTTCAATGCTACGATTGCGTCCATAATTAGGACCTCCAGATCCCATTAAACCGTAAATCGCCCACTCCCTTCACGGGTGCTCCTGCCGTAGGACTCTCATATCCGAAGTTAACATTCCCGGTGACCCGGCCGGCCTGTTAACCAAGGATAGCTGTGTACTGTGAGCGCGTACCGGCCTAAATTGTTACTTGTAAATTGCATAAGTCCCGCTATGCTATAGTCATGCGGCGTAAAACCCGGAAAGCCGAACCTGCCGGCATGGAGCGGCGGCAGGCGGCGCGGCACGCGGTCGAGCGTCCGTGCCAGCTTGAGCCGAAAGCTCCTTTAGCGGAGCAACTGAGCGGGGTTACCACCAACGTCAGCCGCTCCGGAATGCTGGTCCGCTTCCCCGGCCTGGCTGAAGCGGGATGGCTGCCTGGAATCGGCGAGCAGGTCCGGGTGGTGCTCGATCTTCCGCCCAGCGCCAGTTACGCACCAAGGTCCCTGGAGTGCGTTGCGCGAGTGGTGCGTACCGAGGGTCCGGCAGAGGAGACGCCCGCTCTGGCTCTCGAAGTGAGCCGGATGCACATACGCGAAAAAGAGAAGAAAAAGGGAGACAGAAGGTCTCGTGACAAAACCTGCCGGGTTCAGTAGGAGGGCGCCTTGGGTCTGCTGATCGACGTTCTGTCCAGCCAGCTCTCGCTGGGGGGACAGGACCTGGCCCACGCCGACTCCCTGTCCAGCAGTCCGTGCCGCGAACTGGTGGACAACGTCAGCGAGATCGTTTACGTGTGCGATCTCGAGGGCCATCTGGTGTCGGCCAACCGGGCGGTCGAGCCGGTCACCGGCTACAGCCGCGACGAGATCCTGGGAATGCGGCTGAGGGACCTGCTGACCCCCGATTCGGCTGACGTGGCGCTCAGAATGACAGCGAGCACCTTGGGAAGCGGCTCCCGGAGCAACTTCGAGGTGTCGCTCCTTCGCCGTGACGGGCGTCCCGTCCGCTTGGAAATGACCTCCCGGCTGCTGTTCCAGAACGGCAGACCGTGCGGCGTTATCGCGGTGGGCCATCCGGCCGGCCGGCGCCCTCTCACCGAGTCGGATCTGCGCCTGCTGAAGTCGGTGGTGGTAAACGCCAACGACGCGGTGCTGATCGCCGAGGCCAAGACGGGGGACCACCTGGGAGGCAAGATCGTCTACGTGAACGAAGCCTTCTGCCGCATGACCGGCTACACCGCGGAGGAGGCCGTCGGCCGCACCCCGCGAATCCTCCTGGGGCCGCAGACCGACCGGGACCAGTTGAACCAGGTCCGCCAGGCGCTCGGCAACTGGGAGTCCTTGCGCGTGGAGCTGATCAACTACCGCAAGAACGGCTCGGCTTACTGGGTGGACGTCAACTTCGTTCCGATCACCGAGGAGTCCGGGGAGTTCACTCACTGGGTCGCCGTCCAGCGTGAGACGACTCAGCGCAAGCAGGCCGAGAGCCTCGAACGGGACCGGAACCGCGTGCTGGAACTCGTGGCCCGCAACGAGCCGCTGGACAGCGTGCTCGGCGTTCTGGCGCAGATGGTGGAACGCCAGTGCCCGGACCTCCGCTGTTCGATCCTGCTGCTCCGGGACGGCGAAATGGAGCAGGTGGCGGGAGCGAAGCTGACCGGGGACGCCCTGCGGGAGGTCCAGCAGCCCGCATCCGATCTGCTCAGCGCCACCGGACCCCGGGACCGGTACCGGGAGATCCTCCCCGGTCCCCACCTCGGGGCGCACTGGAGCGTGCCGATCCTGTCCGGTTCGGGCAAAGTGCTGGGGGCCTTCGCCGTCTCCTGCGGCCTGACGCGCAAGCCCGAGGAAGCGGAGATGGAAACGATCGGGAAGGCGGGGCGGCTGGCCGCCATCGCGATCGAGCAGAGGCAACTGACCGAGAGGCTCGCCCACCAGGCTCAGCACGACGCCCTGACGGGACTGCCCAACCGCGCGCTGTTCGAGGAGCGGCTGCACCAGGCGCTGGCCCAGGCCAAGGCGCAGGGCTGGCACCTGGCCGTCCTGTTCATCGATCTGGACCGCTTCAAGCAGATCAACGACACGCTGGGGCACGACACCGGCGACGCGCTCCTCCAGCAGGTCGCTCAGAAGTTGGAACTCCGCCTGCGCAAGACCGACACGCTGGCGCGCATGGGAGGCGATGAGTTCACCGTCCTGCTCACGGAACTGCGAGATCCGCAGTACGCCCTGAAGGTCGCCCAGAAACTGCTGGACTGCGTGAGGGAGCCCTTCCACGCGGGCGGATATGAGCTGTTCGTCACGGCCAGCATCGGGGTCAGCGCCTACCCCCAGGACGGCAGGGATGCGGCCACCTTGCAGCGGAACGCGGACGGAGCGATGTACCGCGCCAAGAGCCTGGGCCGGAACAACGTGCAGGCGTTCCTGCCCGAGATCGGCGTGATGGCGCTGGAATCGCTGGAACTCGAGAACGCGCTGCGGAAGGCCATCGAGCACGACGAGTTTCAGTTGCGATACCAGCAGCAGACCGACCTCGCAGGCAAGCTCGTGGGACTGGAGGCCCTGCTGGTGTGGAATCATCCCAAACTCGGGGTGATTCCGCCCCGCCAGTTCATCCCCGTGGCGGAGGAGAGCGGCCTGATCGTGCCGATTGGGAACTGGGTGCTGAGGGAAGCCTGCCGGCAGCGCGCTCAATGGCAGGGCGGCGGCCGGAGCCAGGTTACCGTGGCGGTGAACGTTTCGGCGGTGCAGTTCACCCGGAAAGGTTTTGTGGAAACCGTAGCCGAGGCGCTGAGGGACGCGGGCCTGGACCCCGCGCTGCTGGAACTGGAACTGACTGAGAGCGTGATCATGCGGGACGTGCACGAGTCCGCCCGCCAGATGGAACGGCTGCGCTCACTGGGCGTCAGCCTGGCGATTGATGACTTTGGCACGGGCTATTCCTCACTAAGCTACCTGAGGATACTGCCTATCGACACGCTCAAGATCGACCGTTCTTTCCTGCGCGAGGTCGATTCGGACCCGAACACGATGCCCCTGGTAAAGGCCATCGTGGCCCTGGCGCACAGTCTCCACCTGCGCGTGGTCGCTGAAGGCGTCGAGACGCAGCGCCAACTGGACGCCCTGCGCACGGTGGCGTGCGACAGAGTGCAGGGTTTCCTGATCGGCGAACCCGTGGGAGCGGAGGCGGCCACGGAATTGTACAGGGCGTCCACCTCCGCTGCCAGTTCCGCAGTCAGGTCCAGCGGCGGCGCGGCCCGCCAGGCCAGGGCTTCGTTCGCAACCAGTTAAGCGCGCGCGGCCCTGTCTCGCGTCGCTCCTCAAGTCCTTCGTACTAGCTCCGGAAGCGGGGCCGGACTAGTACGAACAGACCCCGAGGTGACGTTCAGTAACATTTACGCTTTCCGGTCCGGCTGGTAAACTTCTTTGGAATGAGGAGGAGAGACCCGTGCCGACCAGTCAACTAGTCTGCCCCCATTGCGGGCACGACGGCACACCCGAAACCAGCCGTCCGCCGCTAGGATCCTTTGGCTTCAATTACTTAGCGGAAGGGGTGATCTGCCGTGAGGTACACGGCTTTGACGAAGCGGGCAGAATGCGGCTCTCGGCGGAGTTCAAGTGCGAGGGGCATCAAGGCGCCGGCGCTCGGGTTGAGTGCCGGTCCTGCTGGAGGGCGTTCCCGCCACCGGAGGGTCTCCTCTGGACGGTCGAGCCTGCCGGAGCCGTACAGGGAGCGGCGGCAGCCACCCTGATGCCGGAATCCCGGGAGGTTTCCACCGAGGTCACGCCCGAGTCGATCAGCCGGGGCCTGATGGCGATCCTGCGCGCCTTGCGGGAAGAGGTGGAAAGCCGCCAGGCGGCGCGGATGGAGCGGATTGAGGCGTCTCTGGCTCCGCTGGCCGGCGTGATGGACGCGATAGAACCGCTCCGGCCGGAGCTGGACGGTCTTCGCTCTGAAACGGAGGAGCAGACCCGGAGGTTGTCCGGGTTGGCCGACCAGATGGAGGAACTGCGCCGGCAGATGGCGGAGCACGAGGCGGCCGCCGGGCAAAGGATAGAGTCCCTGGAGGGCGCGCTGCAAGGCCACAAGGAAGCAGCCGCTCAGGCGGCGGCGCAGTTGGCAGATATGGCGCGGGAACAGGAAACCGCCCGCCGCAGAATGGATGCGCAGGCTGAAGTGATCCGGGCCCTTCATGCCACTGCCGAGGAGCAGATTGCCCGGCGGGAGGAAATGAAGGCCGCGGTCCAGAAGTTGGAGGAGATAGCGGGCAATCTGGGCAAGATGACGCCGTTGCCGGAAGGATTGTAGAACCAGGCCGAAAACGTGGCATCGTTCGATTTCATCGATTCCGCCGACTTCCGCGCGTGCCTGGAACGCGACGCCGGCGAACTGCTTGCCTGCATGCAGGCAGGGGCGTGGAAGGCGGCGCACGTCCTTGCGGGCAGCCTGATTCAGGCCACGCTGGTGGACTGCCTGACCACCTCCGGAAAGCACAGCGAGCAGGAGGCTCTTGGCCTCGGCTTCTCCGAACTGCTGGAGACTTCCCGCGCTCTCCAGGTGCTCTCGCCGAGAACCGTGGACCTGGCGAGCTTCCTCAAGCCTTACGATGACTACCTGAGTTCCTCGAGCGCCGTCCGCGTGCAGGCGGCCACTGACGAGACCAGCGCGCGCATCGCGCAGGCGCTTCTGGAGATCGTCATCAACGAGGTATCGAGCCACAAACGTGAGCACTACCGCTTCACCGCCGAGCATGTGGTGTCGAAAGTGCGGTCCGACCGTTCGTCTTCCGCAATTCTCGAGCATCTCGTCAGCAAGGTCAGCCGGGCCGGACTGGAGCGGTTGCTGCTCGAACTTGTGCCTCAGGCCTACCTGGAAACCGCCAGAGCGGCGGAACCGGACTCGGCCGCGACGCTGTTGCGGCTCGAGCACTGCTACCGGGCGGCGGTGGAGGCGGCGCCGGCGGAACTCAGGGCGGCCGCGGCCCGCCGCTTCGTGGAGGTCCTGGAGAACGAGAGCGAGTACGTCGTCCAGTGCTACCGGACACGGTTCTTCCGCGGCTCCGATCTGGCGTTCCTGGACGAGCAGGGCCGCTCCGTCGTGAAAGCGCACTTCTTCGACACGCTGGAGAAACAGGTGACGTTGCCGCTGGCGAATGCCGTGGAGGGCTTCGGCGCGTTCCTGGGCACGGAGGAGGAGGTGCGGGCTTTTTTCGTCCCGCTCGTGCTGAGCCTGCTCGGGCAGGAGGACGAAGTCCTCGCCGCGGGGATCATCCGAAGGGTGGTGGATGAGTCCCGGCTGCTCGCTCCAGGCCACAGGCGAGGCGTCGAAGGCTGGGTAAACCGGCTGCGCTGGACTTTGGAGAAGGAAGGCCGTGGAGCGGCCGTCTCGGCAATCTCCCGCCTGGTGACGGCCATGAGCTTGCCCCCGGTGGCAGCCTGATACGGGCCTCCTCCGGCCTTGGTATCATCGATTCATCTAAGCAGGCGCACCGTCCGAGGGCGGGATGCAGCCTCCAGAGGAGATGAATCCATGAGAAAGTCGATCCTGATTTGTGCCGCGGCGGCGCTGTGCTGCGCGTTGGCGGTGTTCGCACAGCGCGGCGGACCCCCGTTGAGCCCGCCGGCGCAAGCCGAAGTGACCATTGCCGGTAAAGCCATCGGCATCAAGTACTCCGCTCCCTCCGTGCGCGGGCGTCAGATCTTCGGTGAGGGCGGCGTGGTCAGCAAGGACAGCACGTACCCCGTCTGGCGCGCGGGCGCGAACAACGCCACGGCTCTGCACACGGACGCCACCCTCTCCATCAAGGGACTGACCGTCCCTCCCGGAGATTACACCCTGTTTGTCCTGGTGAACCAGACGCCCTGGCAACTGATCATCAACAAGCAAACGGGACAGTGGGGACTGAGCTATAACCAGGCTCAGGACCTGGGCCGCGTCCCCCTGGACATGAGTAAGCCCGCGGCGCCGGTCGAAACCCTGAAGTACACGCTCACCGGCGCCGGCGGCAACGGCGGCAAGCTCCAACTGGAATGGGAGAACTACGTCGCGTCCGTGCCCTTCACCGTAAAGTGATGCCATTCACAAACCGCGGGACGCGCCGCTGGGCCGGCGCCGCCGTCCTGTTCTGCCTCATTTCTCTGCGCGCCCCGGCGCAGAAGAACCTCGCCGGCGCGGCCGAAACCAAGCTGGCGTTGGAACGGCTGAACGTGTTGGCCAGCGTGATCGTCATGGGCGCCCATCCCGATGATGAGAACGCGGCTTTGCTGGCCTACCTGGCGCGGGGACGCAAGGCGCGAGCCGCCTATCTCTCGCTGACACGCGGGGACGGCGGGCAAAACCTCATCGGCTCGGAGCAAGGTGAACTGCTGGGGCTGATCCGCACCGAGGAGCTTCTGGCTGCCCGGCGTGTGGACGGCGCCGAGCAACTCTTCACCCGCGCGGTCGATTTCGGCTTCTCCAAGACCGCCGAGGAGACGTTCCAGAAGTGGGGGCGCGATACGGTCCTGGCGGACGTGGTGTGGAACGTGCGCCGCTTCCGCCCGGACGTGATCGTGGTCGGAATCAGCGGAGGGCACGGGCACCATCAGGCGTCGGGAATCCTGGCGCAGGAGGTGTATGGCGTGGCGGCCGACAAGACGCGCTTCCCGGAGCAGTTCCGGTGGGTCCAGCCGTGGCAGGCGCGGCGGCTGGTTTCCGGCGGTTTCGGCGGCCCGGGACCGGGCCGCGCGGGCGGCGGCGTGCAGGGCGGCATCCGGCTCGACACCGGCGAGTATGACCGGCTCCTCGGCTACTCTTACGGCGAGATTGCGGGGATGAGCCGCAGCATGCACAAGACGCAGGGTGTGGGCGCTCCCGAGCGGCGCGGAACGGCGATCAGTACCATGACCGTGCTACAGGGGTTGCCCGCGAACGGGGACATCTTTGACGGAATCGACACAACCTGGAACCGTCTCCCCGGTGGAGCGGCAGTCGCTCCCATTCTCCGGCAGGCGGCGGATACGTTTGTTCCCGAGCAGCCGGAGAAGACCATCCCGCTGCTGCTTAAGGCCCGGCCTCTGATCGCGTCCATCAAGGACCCGTGGGCGGTCCTGAAGCTCCGGGAGTTGGATGAGACGATCGCCCTGTGCGCCGGTTTGTATCTGGATGCCTCGACCGACCGGTACGCCGTGGTTCCCGGGGGGACGCTATCCGTCAATTTCGAAGCGACGAATCGATCGAACTTCCCGCTCGCGATCAAAGGCGTGCGGCTGGAGGGCATGGAGGGCGCGCCGGGCCAGGAGTTCGCGCCGGCTGTTCTCGCTTACAACCAGCCCGACCGCCGGTCGCTGACGGTCTCCGTCCCGCCCGGGCAGCCCTACTCGCAGCCGTACTGGTTGCGCAAGCCGGGCAACGGCTTCACCTATGTGGTGGAGGAGCAGGAACTGGTGGGAATGCCGGAAACCCCGCCCGTGCTGCGCGGGCACATCCGGATTCAAGCCGGTTCCGAGCAGATCGACTATGTCCGGCCGGTGGTGCGCCGCTATGTCGATCGCGTGGAGGGCGAGACGACCCGGCCGCTGGTTGTGGTCCCTCCCGTGGCCGTGGGTCTGTCCGATCCGGTCCTGGTGTTCCCGAACGACAAACCCAGGACCGTCGACGTGCTGGTGCGGGGGAACGCCGCCGCGGCTTCGGGAGAGCTGCGCCTGGAGCCGCCGCAGGGCTGGCGCGTGCAGCCTCCCTCCCGCGGCTTCAAGGTGGCCGAGAACGAAGAGACGGCGCTTGCGTTCACCATCAGCCCGCCGCCGGGCGCGGCCGCCGGGCAGTTGCGGGCGGTCGCCCGGATCAACGGGCGTGAAGTTTCCAACGACGTGCGCGTGATCAACTACCAGGGGATCCCGCCGCAGACGCTCTTCCCGCCTTCCACGGCGAAGCTCGTGCGTACGGATGCCCGCACGCTGGCCAGCCGGGTGGGCTACGTCATGGGTGCGGGCGACGAGGTGCCGGGCGCTTTGAGACAGTTGGGCTGCGACGTAACGCTCCTGGGGCCTCAGGACCTTGCGCGCGGCGATCTGCGCCGCTTTGACGCCATCGTCACCGGCGTGCGGGCTTACAACGTCCGGAGCGACCTGGCGGCCAACCAGCAACGCCTGCTCGACTACGTGCAGCAGGGCGGCACGCTGGTGGTGCAGTACGTCACCCCCGACCAGCGTTCCGGGGCGCTGCCGGAACTCGGGCCATATCCGCTGCGCCCGGCGAATCTGCGGGTGACGGTGGAGGAGGCGCCGGTGGCGATTCTGAATCCAACCCACCCTCTGGTCACGCAGCCCAACCGGATCGGCGAGGAGGACTTCCGCGGCTGGGTGCAGGAACGCGGCCTGTACTTCGCGGGGCAGTGGGACCCGCAATACACGCCGCTGTTCGAATCGCACGATCCCGGCGAAGACCCGCAGCGGGGGATTACGCTCTACGCGCGCTACGGCAAGGGCGCCTACGTTTTCACCACGTTCTCGATGTTCCGCCAGTTGCCGGCGGGCGTCCCGGGCGCGTTTCGCCTTTTCGCCAATTTCCTGAGCGCCGCCAAGACGGCACCATGAACCAGGACCAGCCTCCGGTACTCGGCGCCTGGCGGCGGCTCTACGCCGCGGTGCTCGGATGGCTGCTGTTCCTGATCGTCATCTTCTACCTTTTCACCCGGAGGTTCACCCCTTGAGGCCGGCCGACTGGCTGGTGCTGGGCGCGTCGCTCGCGCTCATGGTTCTGTACGGCCTGTGGCGGAGCCGCGGAAGCAACAGCGTCCACAAGTACCTCCTGGCGGGCAAGACCATGCCCTGGTACGCCATGGCTCTGTCCATCATGGCCACCCAGGCGAGCGCCGTGACTTTCATCTCCACCACGGGCCAGTCTTACGTGGATGGGATGCGCTTCGTGCAGTTCTACTTCGGGCTGCCGCTGGCCATGATCGTCCTGTCCATGACGGCGGTCCCTATCTTCCACCGCGCCAGGGTCTACACGGCGTATGAGTACCTGGAGCAGCGCTTTGACGCGAAGACGCGGGCGCTGGTGACGGTGATTTTCCTGATCCAGCGAGGACTTGCGCTGGGGATCACGCTGTACGCCCCGGCGGTGGTGCTGACGGTGATCCTGGGCTGGCCGGACCATGCGGCGTCGGTCTTCATGGGGGTGATCGCGGTCCTCTACACCACGCTGGGCGGGGTCAAGGCGGTCACCTGGAGCCATTTCCAGCAGATGCTCATCATGACGCTGGGCCTGGCGGCGGCGCTGGTGTGCGCCGTGGCGCTGCTCCCCTCGAACGTCTCCTTCCTGGACGCCGTGACTCTGGCGGGCGCGGCGGGCCGGCTGAACGCGGTGACGACCAACGTCAACTGGAACGACCGCTACAACCTGTGGAGCGGCCTGATCGGCGGCATGTTCCTGGCGCTGTCGTATTTCGGGTGCG
Organism: Bryobacterales bacterium; assembly: GCA_020851555.1. Classification (GTDB taxonomy): domain Bacteria; phylum Acidobacteriota; class Terriglobia; order Bryobacterales; family Bryobacteraceae; genus DTKY01. The sequence goes on from JADZCM010000028.1 coordinate 60,804, forward strand.
ATCAATCGCAGGTGCAGCGCTACCTGACCGGGAAGTCCGTCGCCCAGAGCCGCCTCAGCCTGCTGTTCAACGGCATGGCCAAGGTTCCGATGCAGTTTTTCATTCTGTTCATCGGGACCATGGTCTTTGTCTTCTACGTGTACCAGAAACCTCCGGTGCTCTTCCGCCCGGCGGAACTCGAGCGGATCGAAGGCCGGGCCGACTTCGCGCCGGTGGCGCGGCGCCATGACGCGGCGTTCGAGAGCCGCAGGGCAGCCGCGGACCGCCTGATACAGGCGCGCCGGGCCGGTGACCGCGCCCTTCAACAGGCCAGCCTCGAGGACTACAGGCAAGCCCAGCTTGAACTGGAAGCCGCGCGGCGCCAGAGCGTGGCCCTGGTGGAGAAAGCCGGCGGCCCGAGCGGGGTCAACGACACCAACTACGTCTTTCTCACTTTTGTTACGCACTATCTTCCCGCCGGGCTGGCGGGCCTGGTGCTGGCCGTGATCTTCGGGGCCACCATGTCCGCGATCTCGGCCGAGATGAGCGCGCTGGCCACGGTCAGCATGGTGGACGTTTACAGGCGGCACTTCCGGAAGACCGGGTCCGATCATCACTACCTGAATGTCTCCCGGGGGCTGACGCTGTTCTGGGGCTGCTACGCGGTTCTCACGGCCCAACTCGTCAAAGAACTGGGATCGCTGGTGGAGACGGTCAACCTGCTGGGATCGCTGTTCTACGGCGGAATGCTGGGAGTCTTCATCCTGGCGTTCTACTTCCCGCGCGTGGGCGCCCGCGGCGCGTTCTACGGAGTTCTGGCGGGGGAGGCAGCCATCTTCGCCTGCTACCGGTTCACGGACGTTGCCTTCCTTTGGTACAACGTCATCGGCTGCGCGGTGGTAATTGCGACGGGGCTACTCCTGTCCCCCGGACAGGCCGTGCGGCCTGACCTGCGCCGGGCAGGGTGAGACTCCCGTCCCGCCCCCAGGCGGTCATTCATCCGTCGCGCGAGCCCCGGTTGGCCGCCACACCGCGGGCTCAAGGCCATGGCGGCACGCCCGCGCGCGTGCTACTTGCCGCCGCAGTCGGGGAACATGATCTGGGCGGTCTGGTGCAGGTACCGGCGCCAGTTGGGCCACTCGTGCCCGCCCGTGCTCAACACCCAGAAGTAACGGATTCCGTACTTGTTGATGACCGCCATGTTCTTCATGCCGTTCTTCAGGGCGATGTCGGTCTCACCGGCGGCGAAGTACAGCGGCACGCGGAAGCGGTTGTTGAACTCCGGGTCCTTGAACAGCGGCAGGAAGTTTTCCTCAAACGCCTGCTGCGTGGCCTCGGTGATGTGCCCCGAGCTGTAGACGTACAGCTCGCTGAAGGTGTCCATCCGGGGCAGCCCAGTGTGCATCACCACGAAACCGCCCATCGAAAGGCCCGCCAGCGCACGGTACTCGCGGCTGGCCCTGGTACGGTAGTGGCCGTCCACGTAAGGAATGATGTCCTTGACGTATTCCTGGGTGCAGGCGTCGTCCTTGCCGAGCGCCGGAGGCGTGGCCGAAGCGCACCCGCGCGTGTTGGGCATGACGATGATCATGGGCTTGGCCTTGCCCGCCGCAATCAGGTTGTCGAGGATCAGATGCGCGTGCCCGCCCGACTTGGGGTCGGTGGACGTCCATTTCGAGTCGTCGTCCCCGCCGCCGTGATTGAGGTACAGCACCGGGTAACGGGCGTCCGGGTTCCTGTCGTAATCCGGCGGCAGGTAGATGTGCATGCGCTTGTCCGCACCGGCGTAATTCTTGTAGGCCGCCTGCTCCACCCGCCCGTGCGGGACATTCGTGCCGGCGAAGAACGATGCGTCGTCGTAAGCGGGCAGCGCCGGCAGGGTGGGAAGCGGACACGGCCCCGGCTTGGGCATTTCGCGCATCATCCCCCGGCCCGGCGCCGGCTTGGCCTGGCCGGCTTCCGGAGGCGCCTGGGCGAGCGCGGCAACCGTCAATAGAAGGGTGGTGCAAATCGTGTGCGCGGTCATTTATCGCTCCACTCGGGTGGTCATTTTCTCCAGGATGCCGTAGTCGATTTCGTAGCCCAGGCCGGGCTTGGTGGGGGCGTACACGTAACCGTCCTTGGCGATGCGGATGGTGTCCTTCATGTAGGGCCGGTCCGAGCCTCCCTGCGGGATGGTCATCTCGAACCACCGGCAGTTGGGCGAGGCCAGCTCCACGTGGAAATGGACCGCGTGATCGAAGATGCCGCCCCAGTTGTGCGGGACCACCTCCATGCCGAAACACTCGGCCAGGTGCGCCACCTTCATGCCTCCCGTGATGCCCCCGATGTTATCGGTGATCAAGCGGAGCACGTCGCAGGCGCGGCGGCGCACGTACTCGGGGTAGTCGTAGATCGAGAAGATGAACTCGCCGATGTGGATCGGGACGTCGAGCGCCGCGGTCAGTTCCACCAGCCCGTCGATATCGGTGGTCGGGATGGGGTCCTCGTAGGCCACGTAGTCCAGTTGCTCGCACACCCGGCCCACTTTGACAGCCTCCTCGCGCGTGTAGACGCCCACGGGATCGTGCAGCAGCGTGAAGTCATCGCCCGCGGCTTTGCGCACCGCCTTCAGCACCTCGATATCCAGCTTGTAGTCGTGCCCTCCCCGCAGTTCGGGCGGGTGGATCTTGTAGGCGGTGAAGCCGTCCGCCTTGGCCTTGGTCACGTCCTCGACGAAGGCCTCCACGGTTCCGAGGTGCTGGGAGCTGGCGTAAGCGCGCATGCGGTTGTGGTATGCGCCGAGGATGCGGTAGACGGGAAGCTTCACCGCTTTCCCCAGGATGTCCCACAGGCAGCAGTCGATGGCGGCGGCGTAAGAGCTCTGTCCGCGACGGCGTTCTTCCGGCGTCCACTGGGAAGTGATGGCCGGCAGGTCCAGCACGCTTCGCCCCTTGAGGACGCGCCGGGCGTATTCGAGCCACCCCAGGTTGGACCAGTTCGGGTGCCAGTAGCTCGTGCCCAGCGTGTAGTTCCCTTCGATGCCGCCGGCGGTCACCACCGAGGCGATCTGCGTGTAGGGATAAGTCCCGGCGCCCACCCGGGTCCGGTCCATGATGTAGACCTTCACTTCCTTGACCGTGAGATCGGGAAGGTCGGCGGGCTTCACGCCCGCCGCTTGCGCGGCGGCCTGGGCCGGCTGGGCGGCGGCCGCTATCCCGGTCACGGCGCCCGCCGCGGAAGCGCTCAGGAAACCGCGGCGCGAGCTGATTCGCTTGGACATCGGCTCCTCCTCCTCTCGACTGCTCTGGTATTGGTAGCTGAAAGTATACAACCGGGGAAGGGTAGTATGAGTTGATGGACTCCGGCACGCCCCGGTATTGCGACGTCAGCCTCCCGGTGCCGCTGGACCAGGCGTTCACCTACTCGCTGCCCGAAACCCTGCGGCATCGCGTGATGCCCGGCTGCCGGATGCTCGTGCCGTTTGGGTCACGCCGGCTCACGGGTCTGGTGTTGCGCTGCCACGACGAACGGCCGGACGTGCAGATCAAATCCGCGCTGCGGCTGGTCGACTCCGAGCCGGTGCTCGACGAGAACCTGCTCGCGCTCGGACGCTGGATCGCCGGGTATTACTGCGCGCCGCTCGGCGAGGTGCTGCGGGCCATGACCCCGCTCGGCGGCGAGATCCGCCAGGGGCGGATGTACGCCCTTACGGAAACCGGGCGGGACGCCACGCGGCAGCTCTTATTGGACTCCTCGCCGGAGGATCCCGCCCTGCGGCTGCTCCACATGCTGGAAGCCCGTCCGCTTTCAGCCGCGCACCTTCAGAGGCAGATCCCTCTGGCGGCCAGGACCCTCCACTCGCTGGAGCGTAAGGGGCTCATTCGCGCCGAGACTCACATTGCCGGCAAGGACCCGCTCCGCGCCGCATCCGCGCGGCTCCGGGTCGAGGTGCTGCGGCGCCCGGACGGGGTCAAGCTCCCCAGGGCGGAACGCGAGTTGCTGGCCTACCTGGAACTTCACCCCGGGTCGCACAATCTCAAGGAAGTCGAAGCGTCGGTGAAGAACGCCGGCGCCGCGGCGCGCTCCCTCGCCCGGAAGGGTTTCTTGAGCCTCGAGCCCGAGCGGCTGGCCATGTCCTGGATGCCGGATTCGCCCGCGCCTCACCAGCTCAACGCGCACCAGCAGGCGGCGCTCGGCCGAATCGAAGAGAGGCTCGGAAGCGGCGGCTACGAGGCCTTCCTGCTTCACGGCGTGACCGGCTCGGGCAAGACCGAAGTCTACTTGCGGGCCATCGAGGCCACCCTGGCGCTGGGCCGGGGCGCGCTGATGCTGGTCCCGGAGATCGCCCTCACCCCCGCCATGGCGGGCTGGTTCTTCCAGCGTTTCGGCGACCGGGTCGCCATCCTGCACTCGGCCTTCTCCGGCACCGAGCGCGCCGTCCAGTGGCGGCGGATACGCTCGGGCGAGTGCCCGGTGGTGGTCGGAACCCGCTCGGGCGTGTTCGCGCCCGTCGCCGGCCTCGGGCTGATCGTGGTCGACGAGGAGCACGATTCCAGCTACCAGCAGGACGAGACGCCGCGCTACAACGGCCGGGACGTGGCCCTGGTGCGGGCGCAGGCGGCGGGCGCGTGCGTGATCCTGGGTTCCGCCACTCCCAGCCTGGAGAGCCGGTACAACGCCGGGCGCGGCAAGTACACACTGCTGGAATTGCCGCAGCGCATCGAGCAGCGGCCTCTGCCGCGGGTCGAACTCATCGACATGCGCGTGGAGTTTCTTGAAACACGGAAACCAGCGACCTTCTCCCGCAGGCTGCTGGAGGAGGTTCGCGCGCGCCTGGAAAACGGCGAGCAGACCATGCTGCTGCTCAACCGGCGGGGCTTCGCCAACTTCCTGGTATGCCGGAAGTGCGGCGAGCGGCTCCAGTGTGTGAATTGCTCGGTCACTCTGACTTTTCACCGCCGCGACCAGCGCATGCTCTGCCACTACTGCAACTACGCCGCGCCCGTGCCGCGGCTGTGCCCGAAGTGCCAGAGCGAGCACATTTACTTTCAGGGCGCCGGCTCAGAACGGGTGGAGGAGGAACTGCACCGCCGTTTCCCCAAGGCCCGCGTGGCGCGCATGGACCGCGACAGCATCACCGGCAAGCGGCTGTACGAGAGTATCCTACAGGGATTCCGTGAGGGGGGCTACGACATTCTGGTCGGGACCCAGATGATCGCCAAGGGACACGACATCCCCAACGTCACGCTGGTGGGCGTGGTCAACGCCGACATCACCCTGGCGCTGCCGGACTTCCGCTCCGCCGAACGCACCTTCCAACTCCTCACGCAGGTCGCCGGCCGGGCGGGGCGGGGCGAGACTCCCGGCCTGGTGCTGGTTCAGACGAACGCTCCGGAGCATTACGCCGTCCGGTTCGCGGCGGCCCAGGATTACGCTCTCTTTTACGAAAAAGAACTGCAATTCCGCCGGGCCATGCGCTACCCGCCTTTCAGCGCGCTGGCGAACATCCTCGTCCGGGACGAGAATCAGGAGATGGCCCTGCGCATGAGCACGGAAATCGGCCGGCTGCTCACGCCTCCTCCGGAGGGGATGAAAGTGCTGGGTCCGGCCGAGGCCCCGGTGGCGCGCGTCCAGAAGGAATACCGCTACCAGACGCTCATCAAGGCCGCCGGGCGCAAGGGCCTCCAGGAGACGCTGCGGCGCGTGCGGAGCCGCGCCCAGGAACTGCGCTGGAATCCCACGGCCCTCGTGATCGACGTGGATCCGTTGAGCCTGATGTGAACCCATGCTCTCCGCCGCCGAAGCCGTGGAACTCAGCCTGCTGGAATTCTTCCGGCATTTCGCGCGGGCCCGCGCCGCGGGCCGCGTGGCCGAACTGGACGGCGTGTCGGTCGCCGCTGCGGGAATCGAGTTCCACATGTTCAATGCGGCCTTCTTCGCGACGCCGGTCACCGATGCCGGCGCGGACCTTGACCGGCGCATTGAGGAGGCCCAATCCCGTCTGGGCGCGGGCGATGCGCGGTGGGCTTTCTGGGCGGGCGCGGGCAAGTTCGCGGCTGTCCCTGAGGCGCGGTTGACCGCGGCCTTCCGCCGCCGTGGCCTCTATCCCGCCTTCCACCATCCGGGTATGGCCTGCGAGTCCCTGGCGCCGCCGCGCAAGCCGCTACCCGCGTTGGAGTTCCGCCGGGTGCAGGACCGCGCCGGCCGCGCGGAGTTCGCGCGCCTGAACTGCCACGCGTTCCACATTCCCTTTGAATGGTGCCTGGAGCTGTACGATTGCGAGCCGCTGTGGACGGAGCGCTTCACGGGCTACATCGGCTGCCTGCAAGGACAGGCGGTGTGCGGGGCCGCGACTCTCTGCGCCGCCGACGCCGTGGGCGTTTACGCGGTGGCCACGATGCCCGGCCACGAGCGGAAAGGCTATGGGGAATCCGTCATGCGGCACGCCGTGGCCTGCGCCCAGCGCGAGTCCGGCTTCAGCCGCTCGGTCCTTCAGGCGACCAGGACCGGGATCCCGCTGTATCAGCGCATGGGGTACGAACCGGTCACGCACTTCGTGGTGTACACGTAAGGGCGCCGGGGCTCTGCCCCCGGTCCGCGCCCGGCGGGCGTCTGCCCGAGCCTGCCGGCGGCCGGCCCGGTCTACATCTCCGCCAGCGCCGCGACCAACGCCCCTTTGGCCGTGGCGCTGAGCGGCTCGGCGGCGAGCCGCACCTCCGAAATGGGTATCGGCAGCGGCCGGTCCGCGAGCGCCTTCTCGAAACGCTCGCGGAAGCCTGACGCCAGGGCGCTGCCGCCGCTCAGTACGATCGGGATGGCCCGGCCCAGCTTGGGGACGTTGAGGGCATTCGAAAAGGCGTTGTGCAAGCCGTCCACCACCGCCTGGATCATGTCCATGTAGTAGATGCCGAGCGCCTGCTGTATCTTCTCCGCGAAATGCCCGTTGAAGCCGAAGGACGATTCCTTGACGATCCGCACTCGCGTGGCAAGTTCGTTGGTTACCGCGGCGGCGCTGGAGTCGATGAAGTCGCCCGCCTTGGAAATGCTGAAGCTGAGCAGCGGCGCCGAGAGGTAGGCCAGGCAGACGTTGCACAACCCTCCGCCGAAACTGATGCCGATCCCGGTGTAGTTGGAGTCTTCCAGCTCCGAGTAAATCACCGCCAGCCCTTCATTGATGGCCCGGGCCTCGTGCCCGAGTTCCGCCAGCAGTTCCTTCAGAGCCGCCTCGTGGAAAGTCACGGTGGACTCTTCGCCGAGGGGAGACGCCGGCACGCTGAAGCATACACGGCGAGGCTCGTCGCCGCCCGCTCCCAGCGCCTCCAGAATGCGCCGGATAAGGGGGATCCCCTCCGGCTCCCCGGGATTCAGGACACCCCCGCGCATGGGGCGTCTGGCTTCCAAATGAAACAGATCCGCGAACCGCTCCGACTCGTTTCCGTAGACCAGAAGCTCGGCGCCTTGCTCCATGTGCAGGACGCCTTCTTTTTTCAGTGTCCGGGCGGCCATTTGGGTGAGCGGGACCGCCACGAAGGCATTCAGGTGCGACTGGCACTGGTACTCTCCCTCCACGCGCCGGGCCACCACGATACGGCTGGTGCCGGGATCCAGGCCAATCCTGGACGACTTGTTCTTCATAGGTCTTTCTCCTTATTCGAGCCGGCGCTCTCCAGCTCTGAAATGGCCTCCCGCCACCTGGACCGCAGTTCGCGCCGGTACTCGGCCAGCGGCATCCGGCGCTCACGCGCCTCGCGCCACAGCCGTGCTTCCGCTTCCAGGACGCCCCGCTCCACGCCGGAGGCTCGGCGAAGTCCGTCCGCCTCAAACCCGTACAACAGCATGCTGGCGGGAGGCAGCGCGTAGTTGTCCGGAAGCCCCAGGGAGCGAAAAGGGAATCCTTCCGACCAGTCCGTGTGGTAGCCGATCCGCAGGTTGCGGGGATTCACCGAGACCTGCGCGTGCGTCACGCAGTTGGAGGCGGGGATGCCGTAACGCGACCGGAGCATCTCCACCAGCACGCGCCCTGCATGAATCTGCGCGGAGTTCAAAGAGGATTCCGACCCCGCCGCCGGGCTCCGTGTTTCGAAGGCCACCGCCAGGAAGCTCTCGTTCAGCTTCACGTAGACCCGCTCGCCGTCGGCCCAGACAGACCACCCGGCGTGGTTGGCGGCGTCGCTCTCCGCCACCACCCGGTGAACGCGGCCGAACCGGTCCACGACGAAATGGTAGGAGCGGTGGGCGAGCACATATTCCAGCAGGTTCCTCCCGATCCGCTTCAGCGCCGCTGTCTTCGGCTCTTCGAAATCCACCATCTGCGTCTCGGTGGTGTGAAACACGATCCCCACCGGCTCGGTGTGGATGGCGGGCGCGCCGCCTCCGGCATGGGCCGCGAGCGCGGCATAGCGGCGCGGATGCGTCGAGACCGCCGGCAGGCTCTCGATCCGCAACCCGTTGCTGTAGGTTTCAAACTGCTCCGTCCGGTCCACCAGCCACACCGCCGGAACATCGTCCGGGAGGTTCCTGAGCCCGATGGCCAAGGGGGCGGCGGCCGGCGCGCGCGTCTCGGTGTGGAAGCCCGCGGGGAAGGCCAGCAGTAGGGGCGCCAGCAGCAGGAAAGGGGACCAGCGCGTCCGGCCACGCGGAGGGGCGAGCACCGGCAGGCCGTGCCGTGTCATGCGGCGCAGGTAGCTCAGCTTCCGGACGGGGCTTCGTATCAGATCCGCCCGGGAGTCGAGCGACCGGAGCGCCGCCCGGTCCAATTCCCGATACACGAGCATTTATCGTCTGAAGGGCCGGCCGGGTATATACTGAGTGGCTATGAAATTGGTGTATCTCGGCTTCTTTCTGGCGATGGCCGTTGGTCTGGCCCAGCAGGGCTGGTATCCCCACGAAGGCGGACTGTTGAAGTACCGCGTTCAGATCCGTTTTGGCGAGGAACCGGACACCATGCCCGACGGCTGGAAGTTCGGCCGCGTCTCCGCGGTCGCCGTCGATCCGGCGGGCAACGTCTACGTCTTCCACCGCGGGAATAAAGCGGATCCGATCGTGGTCTTCAGCCCGCAGGGCCAGTATCTCCGCAGTTGGGGAAAGGGCTTGTTCGCCAATCCGCATGGGATACGCATCGACCGCCAGAATCACGTCTGGGTCACGGATACGAACCTGCACATGGTGATGGAATTCACCAGCGAGGGCCAACTGCTGAGATCCTGGGGCGTCAAAGGCAAAGCCGGCGCGACCCCCGACACCTTCAACCGCCCCACCGACGTGGCGTTCCTTCCCAGCGGCGACTTCTTTGTGACCGACGGTTACGGCAACTCGCGCGTGGTGAAGTTCTCGCGCGAGGGGAAGTACCTGATGGAGTGGGGCAAGCGCGGCACGGGGCCGGGCGAGTTCGACCTCCCCCACGCCATCGTCATCGATTCACGGCAGAACCTCTACGTGAGCGACCGGGAGAACAACCGCATACAGATCTTCGACGCGAACGGCACATTCCTGCGCCAGTGGACGCACCTGGGCGCAACCCAGGGCATGGACATCAACTCCCGGGACGAACTCTGGATCGTCACCCACCGCAACAAGGAAGAGAACATCGCCTACGACACGCTGGCGGGCCGGATCATGCGCATCGATGCCGCCACGGGCAGGATCCTCGGCGCCATGGAGAGCCCCGGCCACTGGCTGGCGCTGGCCCCCGGCCCGGAGATCTACATCGGCAGCCTCACCGGCAACGTCTTCAAGTGGTACCCCGGCTGGAGCGCCGGTCTCCGCGAGCAGGCTCCCGGCGTGGTGGCGAAGTAGCCGCCGCGCACGGCCGGCGGCCGCGGTGGAGGCGCGGCAGCCCTCGATCCACTCTCTCCGCCGGAGCGGATGCAAGGATGCGCCGCCTTGTGCGCTACTTCTTCGAGTTCAGATAGGCGATGATGTGGCCCATCTCCGCGGCGGTCATCGTCTGCCAGGCAGTGTTCCGGGAAACCATGCGCGCGAGCATGCCCTCGCCGTGCTCCCAGAGGCTCTGAACCATCGAGTAGGCGGAGACGTTGCCCGCCAGCCGGGTCAGATCGGGCGCCTGGTAGCTGTCGTCGTGACAAGACGCGCACAGCTTGGCTTCAAACACCTTGCGGCCCTGGGCGGCGTTGCCGGGCTTGTCGGAGCCGGCCGCGCCTCCGAAGTAAACGAAAAGGTCCGCCGCCTGCTGTTCGGTGATCTTGGGCCGCGAGATGCCCGCCGTTTTCATCGCCTCCCACATCTTGGTCACGTGACTCCACATGGAGCCGGCCAAGGTGTTCGGCGTATAGGTCTGGCCCGCCTTGGGCCCCAGCGCCGGAGCGCTGGCGCCGCCCGCGCCCCTGACACTGTGGCAGGTGGAGCACCGGAGTTCGTTAAACAGCTTTTCGCCGCGTCCGGCGTTGCCCTGAGGCCCCTGCGCCAGGATACACGCGGAGGGGAGCAGGACGGCGGCTGAGATAACGAGGAAGTACGATGTTGATCGCGCCATACGGCCTTAGCTTAAGGCTTGCCGCGGCGCGATACAACCGGGGCCTACCCCCAGTCGCACAGGCTCTCTACGTAGGCGGCGGAGCCGTCGCGCAGCCAGGGGTCCAGTTGGGCCACTTCCTTGAGCTGCTGGCCGCGGCGCCGGCTGACCACGATGTACCGGCACTCCAACTCCGGCAGGGTGGTCATGTCGCCCCAGAGTTTCTCGAACTGCGCCACAGGGAAGATATCTTCCTGACCCCGGCCCCAGCGCCGCTTGACATCCTTCAGGGTCACGTAGGTCGGCATCCGCGCCGCCATGCCGCGCACGGCTTCGGTCACCCTCGCCGCGTCCGCGAGGTCCTCCCGCGACAGGCCGAACACGGCCAGCAGGCGGTCGATGTCGAGCCAGAAGGTGTTGCTGTTGTAGTAGGAGAGGTCAAACTCCAGCGCCTCGTAAGGGAACGCCAGCCCCTCGACCAGCCGCGGCCTGCCGTCGACCCGGGCGAGGCCGCCGCCCCTGTCCTCCACCTCACGCGCAATGACCTCCACCGTAAGGCCGGCGTTGCTGGCCAGGTGCAGGCCCAGCAGAGCCGGGTCGACGTCGGCGCCCAAGGTGTCGACGTTGTGAAGCATGAGGCAGCGCAGCCGCGGATTCTCGTCCAGAAGGCTCGCCAGGACGCCGTTCCTCAGCAGGTTCGGGATCTCGTACCAGTGGCCGACCGGATGCAAGCACTGCTCGGGAAGGTTGTCCGTGTAGTCGGAGGCTTCCCCCGCGGTTTCCGCCCAGTGTATGAGCGCGGCGCGCAGGCTGTCGCGAACTTTCTGCTTCTGCTCGTCCAGGATCTGCTGCGGCATCTCCTCCCAGGCGAAACGCAGGTCCCGCACCATGGGAACCAGGCGCAGCCCTACCATGCGGCCCGGCGAAAGGCGGAGCGGCCCCTCGTAGCCGTAGTTGCCGGCGGCCCGCAGGTGCCTCTCGGTGGGGCCGTGCGTCAGGTGGCTGGTGGTCACCACGTGAGGCAACCCACGGCCCAGGCGGCGTCCCAGCCGGCGGCTCTTGGCCAGATGGACCTCCAGGAACGTGCGGTGGCGCCCGCCGAGCCTGGCGAATGGATTCAGCGCTTTCACAACCCCCGCGCCATGCGTCCACCGGCTTCCCACACCGCCCGCCAGGGTCACGACCGCCGCCGCTCCTTCGGCCAGAGCGTCCAGGCCGGCCTGCCGCAGTTGCTCGGGGAGTTCCGGCCGGGTGTCCGTGACATCTTCCGGCAGGACGTCCACGATGCTGGAGGCTACCGGCAGCCGGTTCTGGGCCAGGCCGATGCGGCCGGCCCGCAGTTCGGCACGGATTCTTTCGTGCTGCACCCGGTCAAAACCGTATTCGTCCAGCAGCCGCGACAATTCCTGCCGGCGGTCCGTCGCCGACTGCGCCGCCTGCGGGAGCAGGTTGTCGAACAGCGCCTGGATCTGGCCGGCCAGTTCCGGCCGGCCCCGGCAGGCCGCCCCGAACTGCTCCAGTTCCGCCCGCCGCGCCCGGGCGAGCCGCACGGATTCCTGCTTGAGCAGCGACGGAACAGTCAGGGTGTAGTAGCCGGAAGGGAGCAGGGCATCCGCTCCTGTCTTCAGTTCCGCCCAGGAGCCCCGCTCGTTGATCTGGAAGTCGTAGACCACCGGCTCCATGGCGAAAGGAACACCGGATTCCAGCCCGCGCTTCAGGCCGCTCATAATGGCGCCCAGCCGCTGCTGCGCCCGGGACTTCACCGCGGGATCGAACAGGAAGCCCATGCCGCCGCCGGACATCCCGCCAAGCATCCAGAAGCCCCAGAAACCCTCCCTGAACTCGGCCTTCACGCGTTCGATCAGCAGTTCGGTGAAGTGGTTCTCGGCCCACGGGATGATCGTCTGGATGGGCCGCTGGAAGTTCCTGTGGGTAAGCGCGCCCAACGTCCGGATGTCGCCCGCGCGCAGAGCCGATACAATCTCGTCCAGCGTTCCGATGGCCTCCTGCCGCGCCGTCCACTCTCTGGAGGAGCGCAACAGGTACCTCTCGGTCACCATCTCCAGGATCGGCCCGACATCCTGCGCCATGCCGCCGTGCACCAGCACCAGGCTCCGCTGAAGAGCCTCCCGCGTCCCGGCCGGGATCTCCTCTTCCGAAAACACATGGTGGCCCGGAAGCAGGCAGCCCCGGCTCACGCCGAATTCGACGTCATCCTCAGCCGCCGCCACGCCGGAGATCAGCTTGATGCCCGGCCACACACCGCCCGAATCCTGCCACCCGCCCCCGGAGCCTGCCAGCCACTCGCCCAGAATGGCGCGGGCCGCCACCAGCCTCCGCTCCCGCTCCTCGAGATGTCCGGTGAGGTTCGCTATCTGTCCAGTCGCGCGCATGAGCACGGCGATGAGGCACGCCAGCAAACTTGTCGAGACCGCCAGGCGCGAGCCCTTGGGTATGTCGTTCACCCTGCTGACCACTTCCAGGCCGTGGCCGGCCCTGCCGGTGAGCTGTTCCAGCAGGCCCCCCAACGCTTGCCCGGAACCCTCCATGCCGGGCGGAACCAGTCCGGAAGCGATGGCGGCGGCTTTCAGCAACCCGAGGTAGTCCCGCGCGTAGTCGAAGACGCCCTCCAGCGAGGTCACCTCGGCCACGCACCCGAGGTCCACGCTGGCCAGCCGGAGGACCGGCTCGTCAATCAGGCGGAAGTAGGCCTCCACCGGCGGGCGCGGCTCGCCGGGTGCGTCGCCCTGCCGGACCGCCAGGTTGATCGAGGCGTTGATCACCCGGGCGCCCTCCGGGTAGTCCATCCCGAGGAAGAAGATGTCGCTCCAGCCGCTGTGGGAGAAATCCATCCGCACGGGCGTGGCTTCGCGGAGGACCGGATAGAGGCCGGTCGCCGCATCCGGAGAAGCCAGTTCGGGACGGATCCGGATGGGGTGGTCCGCGGGATGTCCGGTGCGGAACATCCACTGGTTGCCGCGGACGCTGCGGACGCTCCGGCGCACCTGGTCGGCGAGGGTCTGGAAGGCCAGGCCGCGGTAGGCGGCGGCAAGCGCGCTGGAAAGGGCCGCGCACACTCCCTGCTCCGACTGCGCCGCGAGGAAGGACCGGATGGCCTCTTCGTACCGTCTCTCCAGCAGGTGCTTGTATCCTTCATAGGGAACCCGCCCTTCCAGGCGGACCCCGGGACGGAAAGGCAGGTGAAACCGGTGGATGGCGGACAGGAAGAAGAGCGCGCGCACGCGCTCGTAAAGGTTCCGGCTCTGGCGCCGGAAGTCCTCCAGGTAGCTGCACTCCTCCAGCAGCAGATGAACCGCGGCTCTCTGGCAGAAGTGATCGAGCGGCAGGTTCCGTACTCTGGGATCCTGCTCGGTGATGATCCGCGTCAGTTCGCTCACCGGCGAGCCTCAGCCTCCGCGGCGGCGCCGGATTCATCGAGCGCCAGGACTTCGAACAACTGGCTCAGCACTTCCTCGCGGTCCTTGCCGCTCATCGCGAGCGCGAACTGGGCGATGAAGAGACCGTAGCGGGCGCCCAGGTCGAAGCGCCGGCCGGGAAGCTCGCAGGCCAGGTAGCGCTCCCGCTCCGCCAGCCCCGCCAGGGCGGCGGAGAGGCTGGCGCTGCTCCGGGGGTGATGGCGCAGCAAGTCCCCCAATATCTCCATCACGCCGGCCGTGAGCACGTGCATGCCGAAGAAACATAGGTAGTGGCCGGCTCTCAATCCGGGCACGACGATCTTCTGCTCCGCCTCGGTGGGAGTGGGCTTCTCCAGCACCGTATCGATCCTGTAGATGCCCGCCTTCCCGGCGACGGGCTGTCCTCCCACGGCGCCGAAACGGCCGAGAAGCCCCTCCCGGGTCGGCTGCACGGCGGAAACCGCGCATTCCTCCCTCTCGGCGACGGATACCAGCGCGGAGGCGCATCCGCCGGCGCGGCGGTTCACGTAAAGGTGGTCGCCGACCATGTGCAGGAAAGGATCGCCGCCCACGAACTCGCGCGCCTGGAAAACCGCGTGGCCGTATCCGAGGGGTTCGTTCTGCTCCCTGAAATGGACCCGTCCGCGGTGATCGTCAAGGACCTGGCTGTAAGGCTCCCGGTCCCCCGGGCTTACGACCAGGCATACCTCCTCGGCGCCCGCCCGGCAGGCTTCGTCCAGCAGGAGGGCCAGGACGCTGCGCGGCGCGCCGCCGCCGCTGACGAGCGTCTGAAGGGGCAGCCGGCGCTGCCTGGGGCCGGCCACCGTAACAACGCACTTTCGGATCTTCATGGTCTCGGTCGCGCTACTGTGTGCAGTGTACCTGATCCGGGACCCGCCCGAGGGTCTTTACCCCGCGGCGGCGGTGGCGTCCGGTTGCCCGGCTGTGATACCGGCCAGCCCGAACTCCGCCGTGAACAGGAAACGGCTTCCCCTTCCCAACTCGCTTTCCACCCAGATCTGCCCGTTCATGAGTTCGACCAGGCTGTGGCAAATCGCCAGGCCCAGGCCGGTTCCTCCGTACCGCCGGGTGGTGGAGCCGTCCACCTGCCGGAAAGCCTCGAAGATGACCTTCATCTTGTCGGGCGGGACGCCGATGCCCGTGTCCTCCACCGCGAACAGCAGCGACAGCCGCCCGGCCCCGGCGGGCTGCTCGTCCGCCGGCCCTACGGCCACCCGGATGCCCCCCTCCTGCGTGAACTTCACGGCGTTGCCGACCAGGTTCATCAGGATCTGGCGAAGCCTGCCGGGGTCGCCCACCAACGGTTGCCGCGCTTCCGGGTCCACCTCCAGCGCGAGCGTGAGCCCCTTCCTCCGGACAAGAAACTCCAGCAGCCGCAGCACGTCCGAGGCGCAGTCTTCCACCTGGAACTCGGTGTTCTCGAGGACCAGCCGGCCGGCTTCGATCTTGGAGAAGTCCAGGATGTCGTTCAACAGCGCCAGGAGACTCTGGGCCGAGCTTTGCGTCAGTTCGAGGTATTCCCGCTGCTCCCGCTCCAGGCTGGTCATCAGGGCCAGTTCGGTCATCCCCAGGATTCCGTTCAGCGGCGTGCGGATCTCGTGGCTCATTTTGGCGAGGAATTCCCCCTTGAAGCGGCTCGCCTGCTCGGCCTTTTCCTTGGCTTCGGCCAGTTCTTGCGTGCGGTCGGCAACGGCCTTCTCCAGCGCCTTGTGGCGGGCGACCATCACGCGCAGGCGCCTGAGGAAGAGAGTCCGGATGGACAGGCTCACGGCCGCCGCCAGCAACACAGCCCCCCACCAGCGGGTCCACCAGGCGGGGGCGACCTTGATGGAAAGCCGCGCCAGAGCCGGATCAACGGCCTCCGACGGGTGCGTGGCTTGGACCTCGAAGGTGAAGTGGCCGGATGGCAGACTGGGCAGTTCCACCTGTTTCTGGTGCGTCTCCTGCCAGGAGTTGTTCAGGCCGGCTACACGGTACCGGAAGCCCACTGAGTCCTCCAGCCGGAAGCTCAAAGAGGTGAAGCGGATGGTCAGGTTCCTGCGCGGGCCTGGGAGGCGCACCTCACCAAACGGACGCCGCGCTTGCCGGCCGTCCAGCACTTCGGTGATGAGCGCCCCGGCGCCCGCCTCCCGCGCCGTCCCAGACGGACGGTAGTGCGATAAGCCGCCGCTGGTGCCGACCCAGATGCCGCCGTCGGCTTCAGCCAACAGGCCGTTTATATCGCAGTCCTCCCAGATGAGCCCGGAGTCCTTGCCGTAATGCGTCCACCGGCCGTTGTGCCAGACATCCACCCCGGCCTCCGTGCCGGCCCATAGCCGCCCGTCGCGGTCGGTGGCGAGCGCATATACTTTCCCCGTGAGCATCCCGTCCTGCGTGCCGTAGTGCTTCAGCCGGACGGCATCCGCCGTCCGTTCCAGCCGCGATACGCCAAGAGGTTCCTGGTAGGCTACCCACATGCAGCCATCCCCTTCGGCCACGGCCACGAGCGAATCGTCCAGCAGGCCGTCGCTGGAGCCGATTTGGCGCCAGGTCCCACGCTCGAGCAACAACAGGCCGGCCGAACTCGGAACCCAGACGCGGCCGGCGCTGTCCACGATTGGCTGGTAGAAGCGACGCCGGGCGTCTCCAGGCACGTCTTCAAGCTCGAAACGAGGGCTCCCGGCCGGGCCAACGCCACGAAACAGGCCTCCTTGGGTACTGACCCACAGCGTGCCCTCCGGGTCCTCGGCAATCCCCTCGACAACGATTTCAGTCAGCCCTGATTTGGGGCCGAAGGACCTCTGTATGCGTCCTTGACCGTCTAAGAGCGTCAACCCGCCCGGGCTCGTCCCCGCCCAGACGGCGCCGCGGCGGGTCACGGCGATGGCGCGCGCCCGGGAACCCGGCAATCCTGTCTCCCGGGTGATGTTGAGCCAGCGCGATGAACCGGCGGGCAGCATGCTGACCCCCAGGCTGGTCCCGGCCCACAGGTTTCCCGACGGATCGCGGCGGACGGCCCAGATCGTGTCGTGCAGCAGCCCGTCGGCTCTGGTCCAGGCCTCCCATTCTCCGTACCCAAGCCACCGGTATAGCCCCCTCCCCCTGGTCGCCACCCAAACCGAGCCTTCCCGGTCGACCAGGGCGTCGGCGACTGAACTCCGTCCGAACCCAGCCGCCGGCCGCGCCAGCTTCCACGTGCGCCCGGCCAGCAGCGCTAATCCTTCTTCGCTCGGCACCGCCACCCTGCCCCCGGGCAGCACGCGCATTCTGGTGGCCGTGATGTTGGCGGGGAGGCGGCCCGCGTCCACCAGTTCCGCGCGCCGGCCGCCCCGGCGCCACACGTAGAGCCGCTGGGCGCTGCGAATCCAAGTATCCCCTTGCGGGTCGGTGAGGACGCCGCTCCAGGAGTCGGAGGGCAGCCCCAGGCGCTTCCCGAGATCCACGATCCGCCCCTCTCCCTCCAGACGGCAGAGTCCGGACGCGCAGCCGAACCACACCACGCCCCCGCCTTCCACGTAAACGCCGGCAACGGGCTGTTGCGTGATCCACTCGTCTCGCACCACCCCGGCGGCTATCCGGCTGACGCGGCGCAATCCTGCCGCCGAGGCCACGTAGACCCGGCCCTGTTCATCCACATCCAGGCAAGTTGCGCCGGCCACTTCGGCGGGAGGATTCAGAGGGATCGCCCGCGCCTCCGTTCTTCTCACAACCACCAGTCCTCGCCGCGTTCCCGCCCATATCGAACCGTCCGGAGAAGCCGCCAGGCTTTGCACGTCCATGCTCAGGAAGGTCTCCAGGTTCCCGACCGGCTCGAAACGGGCCCCATCGTAACGGTACAGGCCGGATTGGGTGCCTACCCACAGGAAGCCCTCCGTGTCCTGCGCCAGACTGTTGATGGCCACCGCCTTCAGGCCCTGCTCCGGGCCGTACCGCTTGAAGCTGTAGGTCTGTCCCTGGGCGCCCTCCACGAGCAGCCAAATCAGGCAGCCCATACCGCAGCGGCGCCAAACCCCTTGCACGGCACACTCCTCCTGGTGTCTATCGGCCGGAGGCGGAGGGATCCCCAGCCGGATTTGTGCAAAGCGGGACTCACGGCGCTGAGGTTGCGGCGGAGTCCGTGCAACTCGCCACCGAGAGCGCCGTGCGCGACGCCACGATCCAGTCCAAGCAGGTGACGGACATGCCCGTTCAGGGCCGCAACTGGGTGACGATGCTCCGCATCATTCCGGGCGCGATGGCGGCCAACACCCAGGGCGTGGTCGGCCGCGAAGCCGGCTACGACGGTCTGGTCGACTTCACGGTCAACGGCAAGACCGGTTCGACGGCTCAGATGAATCTCGACGGCGGCACCAACATCGACCACGGCGCGGACGGCAAGACCACGGTCACCGCCAGTTTGGAGTCCATCCAGGAGATCTCGGTGCTGGCCAACAACTTCCAGGCGCAGTACGGAACCCGCCAGGGAGTGGTGATCAATGTGACCACCAAGTCCGGAACCAACCAGTGGCATGGGACCGCCTGGGACTATCTGCGGAACGAGGCGCTCACCGCAAATCCCGCCTCCAACAACATGCAGAACATCCCCAGACCCCGCTACCGCTACAACTACTTCGGCGGAAATCTTGGGGGCCCGATCATCAAAGACCGCCTGTTCATCTTCGTCAATCACGAGACGCTCCGGCTCAACAACACGATGAACTCGACGCTCAGCCGCGTTCCGACGGAACTGGAACGCAAGGGCGACTTCTCGCAGACCCTGATGGCGAACGGGCAGAAGCCGGTGATCTACTCCCCAGGCTCACAGGCCGCCGGCAGCCCCCAGCCGATTCCCGGAAACATCCTTCCGGACAACCTCCTCTCGCCGGTCGGCAAGGCCCTGGCCAACGTCTATCCGGCGCCCAACTTCCCGAACGACCTGACGAACAACTACCGGCTGGTCGGGGAAGCCTACGACAAGCGCTGGTTGAACGTCGGCCGGATGGATTGGAACATCAGCCCCAATCATCGCGCGTTCCTGCGGTTCACCTACGACTACCAGCACCGGCGCACCCCCAGCGCCATGCCCTTCACGTGGACGGCGAGTTGGGACCGGCCCGACCGGGCGCTATCAGCGAACGTGACCTCCACGCTGTCCCCGACGCTGGTCGTCGAGAATCTTTTCAGTTGGCAGTTAGACTTCGTCCACGCCGGCATGTTCCTGTGGCCGGACCGCAACATGGTGAACACGAAGGCTCTGGGCCTCTCCGATTTGCCGCTGGTCTACCCCGTGCAAAACCAATACCTCACGGATCCCGGCTTCCAGTTCCTGCCGGAAATCAGGAACACGGGCTTCTACAACTGGAGTTTCACCCGTTTCCCATGGTTCGCGAAGGCTCCCGAATACCAGTGGGCCAGCACCTGGAGCTGGCTGAAGGGTACTCACGTGGTCAAAGCCGGCGTTCAGGTTATCGTCAACAAGAAAAACGAGTGGGACAACAACAATTCGAAGGGGGTCTTCGATTTTGGGGTCAACACCGCCAGCCCGTTCGACACCGGCTACAACCAGGCCAACATGCTCACGGGTGCGATCAACCAATTCCTGCAAACGGGCAACGCCGCGGTCAAGTATTCGATGTACCAGGATGTTCACTTCTTCCTTCAAGACACCTGGAAGATTATGCCGAAGCTGACGCTGGACTACGGGGTCCGTTTTTACCATGTTCCCGGTGAGCGCGACACCCGGCCCGACATCACCAAGGACGCCGCGTTCAACGCCGGCCTGTGGGACCCCAAGAAGGCGCCCCGCTTCTACATACCGGATCCCACCAACACCAAACAGTTGATCGACCCCGCCAATCCCGGCAGCCCGCTGCCCGCCAGTGTCTTCAATGCGTTGCTCTACTCGATCGTGCCCGGTTCGGGCGACGTGATGAACGGAGTAGTGGCGCTCAACGGCAAGTCCGGACTGGGTGATCCGGGCTTCTTCCTGCTGGGGCCTCGCGGCGGCTTCGCCTGGCAGGCGCTGAACAAGACCGTGGTTCGCGGCGGGTTTGGCATCAGCTACGGACGGCCCAGTATCACCCAGGCGATCAACATCTTCGAGAACGGGCTTGCCGAGCAGATCGACTACCGGATGACCAGCTTCACCACGCTGAAAACCAGCACCGTGAGGCGCATCTCCCCGCGCGATTTCGGCGCCAGCGACCCGAGCACGAAGCAGCCTCCGAGGGTGTACGACATCAGCTTGTCCGTCCAGCGTGACCTGCCGGGCGGCTGGCTGGTAGACGTGGGCTACGTCGGCAACCTCCAGCAGCACCAGTACATACAGTTCAACCTCAACGCTATCCCGCCGGGAGTCTCTCATCTGGCTCAGTTTGTGGATTCCCGCATCGCGGGGAACAACTTCGCCGGTACGGTAACGGCGTCGAATCCCGGCCCGCTTCCCGGCACCAGGAACGTCGACTCGAACCTGATGCGTCCTTACCTCGGCATGGGCGCGTTGAACGCCGCCACCACCGTCGGCAACAACCGCTACAGCTCGCTTCAGGTGACGGCAACGAAACGGTACAGCCACGGCCTGAGCGTGCAGGCCGTATACACCTTGGGCAAGCTGATCAGCGGCACGCAGGGCGTGGGGAATTTCTACTCCAACTGGAAACGGTATACGGGCTACACCGCCGACAACGACCGTGCTCAAACCATGACCCTGAATTACACCTATGAAGTGCCCAGCCTGGCCCGTGTCCTGGGCTGGCAGGGCAATGCCGCCGCCAGGCGTATCTTCGACGGGTGGGGCCTGGCTCACATTCTCAGCTTCATGAGCGGCAGGGCGCAGACTCCCGGCTTCGCTCTCCAGTACGCCGGCAGCACCCAGGCCGTCGCGAACCTGAATTCCATCTTCACCGGGAGCCCCGATATCGCCGCCCGGATCGTTCCCATGCGGAATCCAAACACCAATGTCGACCGGTATCACCAGTTCGACACAACCGCGTTCACGCTGCCTCTGCTGGGAACGGACGGAACGGGCTCGCGCAACTACTACTACGCGCCGGGGACCTCCAGCAATGACATCACCGTCACCAAGCAGGTGCCGATCCGGGAGCGGTACGGGATCGAGCTCCGCGCCAGCATCTTTAACCTGTTCAACTCGGCGCGCTATCAGGACGTCTACACCAGTCTGAACTACAAGATGAACGGGCAGGGCTACTACTCCGGCTGGTCGCTGCTGAACACTCCGGAGACGCTGGTTTCGACGCTCCTCAAATCGAATCCGAATGCCACGGCCTTGGCGCAGTACAATCAATACCGCACGGGCGTCGGCAGCACAAACATGGGCAGCGTGCTGGACCCCCGGCGCGTTGAGCTTGCGCTGCGGTTCAAATTCTAGTCCGGGCGGCTGGGCAGCGGCCCGCGCGGCCGCTGCCCGCTGGCGGGCTCACCGGGCCACGGCGTCACATCCATTCCGGGAGGTATTCCAATGCAAACACGCACGCTGATCGCAGGCACCCTGATTGTCTTTGCCGCCACGGCGGTGGCAACATGCGCCGAAGCCGGCCCTCTGCGGGTGGGAGCGAGCCGGGTCGAATTCACCCGGCTGGCTTCGGCTCCCGCCACTCCGCCGACAGGCAGGTACGAACACGAGAAGCTCTACTTGCGGGCGATCGTGTTGGATAACGGCCTGGCGCAGGCTGCGCTGGTCACGGTGGACGGCAACGCGCCGGAGTCCCTGCCGGCCAAAGTAGCCGGGGAGCTGAAGTGCCCCATCGAGAATGTCATCGTATCGTCCACGCACTCCCACAGCGCCTACCTGACGGGGTCGCCCTCCGGCGGGCGGCCGGGAACCGGCGCGCAGCAGCAGCAAGGGCCTTCACCGCTTGACGACGTCGTGGTCCAGGCAGTGCGGGAAGCCAGGGCTAAGTTGCAGCCGGCGCGCATGGCTTTCGGCGCCGGCACGGCCTATCTCAACGTGAACCGGGACGCGATCAGCCCCCAGACGCGGCTTTGGACCCAGGATGCGAACCCGGCGGCGCCTTCCGATAAGACCGTCGCCGTCATGAAGTTCGAAAGCTTGGCGGGAGAACCGGTCGCGCTGTACTTCAATTACGCCATGCACCCGGTGAATCTCTACCAGACCGGCCTGGTCAGCGCGGATTACCCGGGGGCCGCATGCCGCCACATCGAGCAGATCTATGGCGACCGGATGGTAGCCGTGTTCACGCAGGGGGCGGAAGGCGACCAGAACCCGCTCTACCTGCGGGCGGGCACCGCCGCCCTGTACCAGCGGGGCGGACGCGAATACCGCGGCCAGCCCTTGGTGCGCGAGCCGGTCGAGGCCGAGATCCGGGACGGCGGCCGCCAGCCGGTGCCGTTGGACGCCAAGGCCGCCGAGGCTGTCAAGAGGGTCGTCGAGGCTCAAGGCGTCATCCTCGCGGAAGAGGTGCTTCGGGTGGCGCATAGCCTGCCGGCCGGGGCCGCCGAAGTCAGGATCTCCGGCGTTCAGAAGACCATCACCTGCCCGGGCCGTACGCGCACCAACGAGGGACGCGAGGGCCAACCCGGCGCTTACACGGACGGACCTGACGTCAACCTCATGATGCGCGTGCTGGGGATCGGAACGGTGGGACTGGTAGCGGTCAACGCTGAGATGTACAACGCGATCGGGCAGGGGCTCAAGGCGAAGTCGCCGCTGGCCAACACGGTAATCGTCGGCCTGGCCAACGGGCGCGCCAACTCGGGCTACGTTGTCACGGACGATGCTTACGGCCGCTACACGTTCCAGGTCCTGGGCTCGCGCCTGAAGCCCGGCTGCGCCGAAACCGCCATCCAGGCCGCCGGCCTGGAGCTTCTGACGCAGTACGCCACCGGGCTGACGGCGGGCAAGTAGGCCCCCGGGCAGATTCTTCGGCGCGCCGGCCGCCCCCGGTTGTCCCGCGGGCAGGACGATCTTGTTGTTACTGCCTTCCGGGAAGATCGAGGCCCAGGTGGCGCCGCCATCCGTCGAGACCAGGACATCGATGACGACCCGCACGGCGGGCGCGCTACCCTTGGCTTGGACGTGCCAGCGAGACAGCGCAGCCGCGCCGGCGAACGAGTACCAGCGGTCCAGCACGTCATTCCCAGTCTCCAGGTCGCCAGGGAGCAGGCAGCGCGCGACGAAGCGGCCCGAAGATGCCCCTCCACCCGCGGCCTTCGGCCCAACGGCAACCGTCCGGACTGGCATTACTGGAGCACCACGTCCAGGTCGACCATCTCCGCCTGGTTGTCCAGGTCCACGCTGATCTGGGCGCCCTGCGGCACGTTGCTCAGCGCCAGGCCGTTGATGATGTTGGACTGCGACCCATCCGCAGGGATGCGCAGCTCAAACCAGAGTCCGCCGTCTTTGTTAACCACCGCTTTCACCCGGCCAGGCCAGGACGGCTGCGATGGGCCGGGATAGACCGTCTGCGCCGCAAGCTGCGTTTCGGCCAGCGTGTCGGCCACGGCGGCGGCGCCGATTTCGGCGTCTGCCACCAGGTAGAGCGGTGCATCCTTCCCGTCAGGCGCAGCCCACACGCGGAGCCGATCCACACGCTCATCGTCGGCCAGCCGTTCCGGCCCTGGTCGGCTACGGCCTGGAGCGAATGCTCTCCCAATCGGGACAGTTGCAGCCCTTTGGGGTCGGTGCGGCGGAGCTCGATGAAGGCCGTGCCGGACGCGCGCTCGGGACCGTAGACCTGCACCCCTTCGCCACCGGCGCCGAGGGAGAAGGGATCGGGATTCGGGTCATTGCCGAAGCTCGTCCGAGTGCCCAGGTTGCCCGGCCCGTGGTTGGGCTGCCCGTCCAGCTTGTGGCCCGTGCCGTAGGCTCCCAGCGGACCTTCCCCGACCACCCCGAGGGCGATGTAAAAGTCTCCCTCATCCCGGCCCGATGCGATCTTGGTGTTCACGGGCATGGGGGTGTTCGTGTAGATCTCCGGGACCACTTCGGCGTAGATCGAATCGGCGATCAGGGAGACGCTGGTGATGGTGCTGCGCCCGAAGCCCCAGACGCCGGTGGAGTTGTCCTTCACCCGGACTGCCTGCGGCGTGGCGAGGATCCCGCCGAAGTGGTTCTGCATGTTGTGGAACACGCAGCCAGCCGGCGTGTCGAAGCCCTTGTCGCAGGGCGTTGACAGATTGATGCCGCCGGCGGTGGCTGCCGGGCAGGAGACTCCGTCCTTGAACTCCTTCCAGCAGGTGCGGGAGATCTTGCGGCAGGGGTAAGGCAGGTTCAGCTCGTAGAGGCCGTCCGCTGCGGTGACCTGAGACGCGGGGCCGGAGTCCGCGGCCCAGTCCACAATGTCGCCCTTCCAGAGGTCGAGCTTCGTGCCGGTGCCGGCGTGGTGGAGGCTGAGTTCGATCTCCGCCCGGAACAGATCCACGTCGTTCGCCAGGTCGCGCATGACCCGGTCGGCGTTTCCGAAAACGAAGCGGGCCTCGTCGGCTTCGTTGCCCATCAACTGCGAGATCCCGTCGAAGTCCAGAAGGCGCGGTAGGTACTGCTGGTCGCCAATCCTGCATCGACGGTCGGAGACGTAGATCGTGGGGTAGTCCGGCTCGCGCGGCTGGATGCGAACGAGTGCGATGATCTCCTGGACCTGGGAGAGCAATGCGGCTTCAAGGGCCTCGCTCGGGAAGCGGGTCACGGTCTGGTTGAGCGGGTACTCGGGCGTGGCGCTCGGGACCTCGATCAGTGTGAGGCCAGTGGAAGACGCCGCATCCGACACCATCTCCCACGACAGCGGCTCGTTGGCGAAGCGGCAGGTGTAACGGGTGAACGTGCCGTCGGGATTTGGGGCGTCGTAGTAGAAGGCGCCGTACGGCCCCTGGTGCTCCTCCCAGAAGTCGCGCAGCGCCTCACGCTCCGACTCGCGCATCGCGGCCTTGCGGAAGGTGAATTGCCGGGCGCCGTTGCCGAGGTAGAACCGCTGTTCGATCTTCGCGTTGCCGCTGCCAAACTGGTGCACGGCGACACTCGGAGCGCGGGCCATCCCGTACGGGTAATCGGTCACCAGCGGGAAAACAGCGCTCGGGACGATCTCGGGGATAGGGATGTTGCCGAGGTAGTCAGGCATTGCGGGAAAGTTTCAGGCTTCGGTCAGAAGTCAGCCACTACCAGAATGGCGAGTCGCGAGACCCTGGACGTGGCAGATCTTCGAGGTGGCGACAATGCGCCCTCAAAGTCGATTGACAGGACCATCTCCATGTGTTATGACTACGCGACGACGGTACTATGTGACGCAGCCCGAGAGGCATGGTGGGCCCGGGCGTTGTGCACTTTTCTTTGTTAAGGAGGACTCATGAAGCCGACGCTGCTTTTCTTGGTGGTGGGTGCCGCAGGGTTGTGCTGGGGACAAGCGCCACCCGATTGTAAGCCTAATGCCTTGAACATTCCGGAGGCCAAGTACCCCTGCATCTTTCCGGACAACCGCGTGATGTACCGCGTAATTGCCCCGAACGCGCAGTCGGTGCGCGTCGGAAATACGAACTTGACGAAGGGACCGGATAACATCTGGAGCGGTACCACAGCGCAGCCGGCCGTGGAGGGTTTCCACTACTACGGCGTCAACATCGATGGCGCCACTGTCGCGGATCCTTCCACCCGCACCTACTTTGGCTCCGGATGGTGGAACTCCGGAATTGAGATTCCCGCACCGGACCAGGAATTTTACCAGCCGAAAGAAGTTCCTCGCGGCCGCGTGAGTGAGCAGTGGTATTTCTCGAAGATTACAGGCAAGTGGCGCCGCTGCTTCGTCTATACGCCGCCGGGCTACGACGGAAGCAGGAACAAGTACCCCGTGTTCTACCTTCTGCACGGCTGGGGAGAGGACGAGACCGCCTGGTTCAACCAGGGCCGCGTCGA
Organism: Bryobacterales bacterium; assembly: GCA_020851555.1. Taxonomy (GTDB): domain Bacteria; phylum Acidobacteriota; class Terriglobia; order Bryobacterales; family Bryobacteraceae; genus DTKY01. Next base: position 86,512 of record JADZCM010000028.1, read on the forward strand.
CTTCATCATGGACAATCTGATTGCCGAGAAGAAAGCCAAGCCGATGATTATCGTCATGGACAACCTCAATGCGGTCAGGCCCGGTGAAAGCGCGACGAGGTTCGCTTCGCGCGGTCTTGTGCCCGATCCGAGCGACCGCCCGGCCCCGCCCCCGGCGCCGCGGGCAGCAGCAGGCGCGCCCGGAGCCGCTGGAGCCCCCGGCGCGGCGCGTGCGGGCCAGCCGGCCCGCGCCGGTGGAGGAATGCTGGGCAACTCGGCTTTCACCGAGATGATGCTCACCGACTTGATCCCCATGATCGAGAAGACCTACCGCGCGCTTCCCGGCGCGGCGAACCGTGCGATGGCCGGGCTATCGATGGGCGGCGGCCAGACCCGTAGCACCACCATGGCCCACCTCGACAAGTTCGCCTACATCGGCCTGTTCAGCGGCGGCAACATTTCGATGGCGGAAATCAAGGATCCGGCCGCCTTCAAGAAGCAAATCAAGGCCGTGTTCTTCGGCAATGGACAGGCCGAAGGCGGCACCGCCGCGAGCAAACCAGCTGCGGAAGAACTGAAGAAGGCCGGCATCAACGCCGTTTTCTACGAATCCCCACGAACTGCTCACGAGTTTCTGACCTGGCGGCGTTGCCTGCGCGAATTTGCGCCCCTTCTGTTCAAGTAGAACTCGGTGGGGCAGCACCTGTTTGGGGGCTGCCCCACTCTCTCCTGGCGCCGGAGTCGAACTTCGTCGAAACCGCGTCCGGGCTCTATTTCCCGGCGTTGCTCCAGCCCGTTCCGTCCAGAACGTCGGCCGTCCGAAAGCTGATTCACCTCAGTTCAAGTAGTTCGACTTGCAGGTCCGACCGTGCCAGATCCGCTGACTGGCCCCAGACGGAATCGAAGCGGACAGTGTACCGGCCCGCAGTGGCTTGGCGCGTCATATCGTAAGAGCGCTTGGGGACCGTCTCCCAAGGGTCGTAGAAGTAGAACGGCTCGGTCGGGCCCTTGCGGGCGTCGTAGAAACTCCGCAGTGCAGCCAGTTGGGCTGGCGTCAGACCCTTCGCTAATCGCCAGGATCTGCGGCTCTGTTCAGCCAGAACAGATCGCTGCGACTCACAGTCGCGTTATTCGGTTTCGATGATGGGGTACTCCTGTGAGCGCGCGAGCGCCCTGCACAGGCTTCGCGGGAGCACTGTCAACGGGGAGGTATTCTGGACGTTCCCGGGCATCGGCTGCGACGGGCGCAAGACGGTGTTGGGCCTTCGGGAGGGGGCGACCGAGAACGCCACGGTGGTGGGCGCACTGCTGAGCGATCTGGTCGAGCGCGGGCTGGATTTCTCCACGCCGCGGCTCTACATCCTGGACGGCGCCAAGGCGCTGCATGCGGCCGTGCGCCGGCATGCCGGCGAGGCGGCGTTCGTGCAAAGGCGTCAGGTTCACAAGAAGCGTAACGTGTTGGGCCATCTGCCGGAGGAGCACAAGCCGGCGGTGAAACGAAAGCTTCAGGCGGCCTATGCCATGGCGGAGTACGATGACGCCAAGCGTGCCCTGGAGCGGTTGCATCGGGAACTGATGGACCTGAATCCGAGCGCGGCGCGCAGCCTGGAGGAGGGCATGGAGGAAACCCTCACCGTCCACAAACTGCGCGTGCCGGGCCAGTTGCGCCGCAGCCTGGCCAGCACGAACGTCATCGAATTGGCATTCTCTGTGGTGGACACGGTCTGCCGCAACGTGAAGCGCTGGAGGGACGGGGATCAAATCGAACGCTGGGTGGGCTCCGGACTGCTGGCGGCCGAGCGGCAATTCCGGAAGGTCATCGGCTATCGGCAGATTCCCCTGTTGTTGTCCTCGATGGCGAATGCCGTTTCCAGGAAACCGATTGCGAAGGGAGCTGCCGTGGCGTGGCCTATGAGTTCCGAGGGCCGCTCACTTTCAACGGAATTCCGGGAAACCTCGAGGAGTGTGGTACGCCCGGCTGGATTCGAACCAGCGGCCTCTTGCTCCGGAGGCAAGCGCTCTATCCGGACTGAGCTACGGGCGCCTTTTGCGGCTACAAAACTGAGGATATCAGAAACCGTGCACGGATATGGAGACGCCGCCCCACGCTCCCGATTGTACCCAGCCGCATGTCCCTGCGCGTGCAGGTCAACCACAACGGGATGATGCTGGTCGAGTCCAAGGCGCTGGCAGCGGTCATGAGCGTGGGCAACTACGTCCGTTCCCCGCTCAGCCTTCTGCTTCGCAGGGCTTCGCTCCCGCCGGTCCCAAACCGCCCATTCTTCCCCAGTTGTCAAGGCTGGGAGTGGCCTCCTTTCTCCCCGCCCCGGCGGTTCTCTTCTACTACGCCCCTGACAGGAGGGCGTGCTGACCGCGGAATACCGCCAACCATTCGACTTCTGGGCACTTGCGCGAGAGGCGGCCGGCGATGCGGTGGGGGATAGTGCAGCGAAAAATAGCTGTCTTGAGAACTGGCTCCCCGTTGTGGACGCGTTTCGAACTTTCGCAGGTGGCCCGGCTCCTGGGGTCCGACCGGTGTTCCAGCAGATTCAACAACTTGCTTATTAGCACCGGGCGACAGCGACCGCCGATACCGACGCCGATCCGGATACGGTTGGCTGACCACCACCGCTTCCTCCGGTATGACTTCGCGCAAGGTGTTTCGACGCCGCCCACAACCACGCCGGCGCGTGGTTATGCGGCCGGACTCGGTCGGGAAAGCCGCCGGCGTGGAGCTTCTGACGCAGTACGCCACCGGGCTGACGGCGGGCAAGCAGGCCCCGGCCGGCCGCTTCGGCCTTCTGTGATACGCTCGGAGTTACTGAAAGCCGCGCCGGATCCATCCAGCCGGGTGGTGTGACGGTTTCTGAACCGGCACAAGCGGCGGGGCGCGGTTGCCTGGGATCTTATTTCACTCGCCATGTTGCAGGGCATTCTGAAGCTGTTGCGGTTCCACCGGGGACTGCCCGGGTTTCTGGCGTCCCGGCTCACCGGCGAGCAATGCCGGTCGATTCTGGAGCGGAGCCTGCTGGCGCGCGAGGAGAACCTGCTGCGGCTCCTGAGGAGAGCGGTTTACGAAAACCCGGGAAGCCCCTACCTGCCGTTGCTGCGTCGCGCGGGGGCGCACCCGGAGGACGTCGCGGCCCTGGTGCGCGCGGCCGGGATCGAAACGGCGCTGGCCCGGCTGGCCGCGGAGGGCGTTCGGGTATCGCTCGACGAATTCAAAGGACGCGTGCCGGTGAGCAGGGCCGGGCTGGAGTATCCGGTACGCGCAGCGGACTTCGACAACCCACTCGTCGCCGGCGACTTCGAGCTGATGACGGGAGGCAGCAGCGGGAGGCGGGAACGTCTGACGGTGGACCTCGACCTTCTGCTCTTCGAAGCCGCCGCCCACCGGCTGTTCCTGTCGGCCCACGGCCTTCTGGAGCGGCCGGTGGCGCTTTGGCGGGCCGTGCCGCCGGGTTCCTCCGGCATCAAGCACGCGCTGCGCAGGGCAAAGCTGGGCATGCCGCTGGCGCGCTGGTTCTCGCCGAACCGGCCTTCCTGGGGCCGGCATCTCTGGAGGTCCTCCGTCTTCCTGCAAGTGGCGCTTTGGCATGGCCGGCGCGCGGGCGGGGCAATCCCCGAGCCGGTCCAGGTGCCGCTCGACTCGCCGCGGGTAGTAGCCGAATGGCTTGCCGGACAAAAGAAGGCGGGCTCTCCGGCCGTTCTTTCGTGTCCCGTAAGCTCGGCCGTGCGGGTTGCGGAATACTGCGGCAGCAACGGGTTCGATATCGAGGGGACCGTGATGTGGGTGGGAGGCGAACCGCTCACCGCCGCCCGGGAGCAATTGATCCGAAAGAGCGGCGCGAGCACCATAAACGGTTGGTCGCTGGCGGAGGCCGGAACGTTGGGCCTTGGCTGCGCCGCCCGCGAAGTTCGCGACGAGATCCACGTTCTGCACACCAAAATCGCCGTTATCCCCGAGCCGGGCGGCCGCGCCGTGGATACGGGAGCGGAACGGCTGTTGCTGACTTCTCTGCTTCCCGAAACGCCCAAGCTGCTCCTGAACGTGGACAGCGGCGATTACGGGATTATGAACACGCGGCGGTGCGGATGCCCGATGGAGGCCGCGGGCTTTCCGCAGCATCTGCACACGATCCGCAGTTTCGACAAGCTCACCGCCGGAGGGATGCACTTCACGGCCGATGATGCGCTGCGCGTCGTGGAAGAGGTGCTTCCGCGGAAGTTCGGCGGCGTCCCCGGGCACTACCAGTTGGCTGTCGAAGAGCGGGACGGCCATGGCCGCGTCACCATCCTCGTCAGCCCGGCGGTGGGCCCGCTGGACGAAAACCGCGTGGTGGCGGCGACGCTGGAGTTCCTCGGATCGCGCTCGTCCGCGCACCGCATGATGAGCGAGAACTGGAAGGCGAGCGGGGTGCTCAGCGTCCGGCGGGAGGAACCGGAGGTTTCGGCGGCGGGGAAGGTGCATCCGGTGCGGGTGCGAACCGCCGCGCAGTTGCGGGAGTCAGGATGACGGAAGTGAGCGTAGCGGCGGAGCAGGCGGCAGCCGGGAAGCGGCGGCGAAGCCTGTGGCGTCCGGCGCTGGCGGTGGGGCCGGGCATGGTGTTTCTGTTGTCATCGATCGGCCCGACGGATCTGGTCAGCAACTCGGCCGCCGGGGCGAACTACGGTTACAGCCTGCTCTGGACGTTGGTGGTGATCGGCCTGTCTCATTTCGTTCTGCTGGAGGCCACGGCGCGTTTCGTGATCGCCACGGGCGAAAGCCTGCTGTCAGGGTACGCACGCGCGGCGCGGTGGTCGCCGTGGGTGTTTCTGGCGGCGATCGTCCTTCGGCGCCATCTCTCGAATCTGTTCCACATCCTGCTGCTCGGGACGGCGATGGGCTGGCTGTTCGGCAGCCAGTCGCAATGGAGCCGCAACGCGTTCGCCCTGGGATCCGGCGCAGCGGCGTTCGCCACCATGTACAGCGGCGGCTACCGCACGGTTGAGAAGTACTGCAAGCCGCTCGCCGTTCTCCTGGGAGCGACCGTCTTGCTGACTGTGCTCTGGTCCAGGCCGGACCTCGGGATGGCGTGGGAAGGCATCGCACATCCTTCGCTGCCGCCGGATGCCGGCGGGCAGGGCATGGGAGTGGCCGTAGTGCTGCTGATGCTGGCGGGCAGCGGCGTGGGATCTCTCAACAACCTGAAGTACTCGGTCTTCATTTACGAGAAGGGGTGGCGAAGCCCGTCGCATCTGCGGATACAACGCATCGACCTGGTGATCAGCGTGCTGGGCGCATTCCTCATCTCCGCGATGTTGCAGGTGGCGGCTGCCGCGGTGCTGCGTCCAAGCGGCCTGACGGTGGGGCGCGCCGAGGACCTTGTGCCGCTTTTCACTGCGGTGTTAGGGCGGCCGGGGAGGATCTTGATGGCGCTGGGGCTGTGGACGACGGTCTTCGCCACCTACATCGGCTCCAACACCGGCTACGCCCTGATGGTCTGCGACATTCTGGCTTCGGCTTCCGGCGCGGGGCGGACTCCGGAACAGCGCGCGAGGCTGTACCGCTGGCTGCTGGTGTTCTTCTGCGTCAGCCCGCTCTACGTGCTCTGGACCGGCTGGAGACCGGTGCCGCTGGTAATCGCCTCTTCCCTGCTGCTGACGCTGGCAATCCCTCTGGTGACGATCATCCTGCTGCGCCTGGTGACCGATCGCCGGAAGATGGGGCCGCTTGTCAACAGCAAGCTCACCACGGCCATCATGCTGACGCTGGTAGTCGCTTCGCTGGCAGTGTCCTATCATGCCGTGATGGAACTGCTCGGCCGGAGCTGACCAGTTTGGCTGCGGTCTTGTTTGGCACGCCGGCCTTCGGGGCATGAGCCTGCCGGCCGCGTGTGGTCAACAGAAAACCAGGAAGCACTTCCGGCAACCGGCCAGATCGGCCTTCAGTTCTCCGCGTCCGCCCCGTGAGCAAACCGGTTGTCCGCGACCACCCGCCGGTCCCCTGCCGCGTCGACCCAGCCGTTGCGGGTTGTCCGGAAACAATCGAAACGGGATACGTAGGGCTTGACGTCGAGAAGCGGCGTCCCATCCAGGATGTCCACGTCCGCAAGGTGGAGAACGTTCCCCTCCACGGCCAGCAGGCGCACCGGGGACATGCCGATCGGGTTAGGACGCGCGGGGGCGCGGGTGGCGAAGACTCCGTGAGGAGCGTCCCCCAGGTATGGCGTCACGACGAGTTTGCAGGCGCCGGCGGCCCGGTCGAACCAGTAGATAAGCCAGATACGTTCAAAGCCCTCCAGGTCCTTGAGTCCTTCGGCGTACTCCGGCTTCAGCACCGCCGTGCCTTCCTTTCCCTCGGCAAACGCTGTTTGAATCGGCGTGCCTTCCGAATGCCTGAAGGGTGTGTGTATGACTCCGATGGGCTTCACTTCCATATCATCTGCATCTTCGCACCGGCCGCCCGCTGGAAGCTATTCCTTCGTGGCCTTCACCGCGATGAACGCAGCTCCCAAGCCGCCGAGGCGGGACAGGGTTCTCTCCATGGGCTTCATCAGTCCGGCAAGAGCAGCGGAGGGAGGGAAGTACACGGCGTGCCGGACGCCCCCGGGCTTGAGGCCGGCGGCGGTAAGCATGCCGCGGAGTTCCGCAGCGGTCCAGAACCGTGCTGTTCTCCAGAACTGGTTTCCCAGCCAGCCGCGGATCCTCCTCCGCAAAGCCCAAAGGCTCCAGCGGCCCAGTTCTCCGGCAACGACAATGCCTCCGGGGCGAAGCACGCGGCTGATCTCCCGCAGGGCCGCCACCGGTTCCGGGACCGTACAGAGAACCGTCACCGCCAGTACCAGGTCAAAGGCGCCGTCCCGAAAGGGTAGCGCCTGCGCGTGGCCCTGACACCAGTCCACCGGAACGCCGGTCGAAGCCGATTCAGTCCGTGCGGCGTCCAACATGGGCCGCGACCGGTCCAGCCCGACTGCATTGCCTCCGGCCAGCGCTGCCCGGATAGAATAGGCTCCGTCACCGCAGCCCACATCCAGAACCGAACGCCCGCTGGGATTGCCGGCAAGTGAAAGAACCGCCCGCTGTTCCAGTTTCTCGGTGAGCGCGCCCAGGGGGCTTTGTCTCCACCGCCGGTAGGCCGCTGGACTTATACTCATGATGCTCTGATACGAGCTCCTTGATCAGATCGTAACCAGCCGATCCGAGTCTCGCACAATAAGGGCAGTGACAGACAGCACGGGCCAGTCGGCGCGCGGAACGCGCTTTGCGGTAAGGTGCATAAAAGGATACGCAACTTATGAATATGAGGATGACGGTATTGTGCGGCGCCGCCGCCGGTTTGTGTGTTGCGAGTTTCGCTCAGGATGCGCGGCCCTGGTCGGCGAACCCCAAGACCGTGGAGGAGCAGAGCCGGAGCCGGCCGGGGATCAACTTTGACGAAACCAAGGTGCCGCGGTACCGGCTGCCCGATGCCCTGAAGATGGGCGACGGCGCTCCGGTGACTTCGGCCGCCCTGTGGGAAACGAAGCGGCGCGCTGAATTGCTGGAGCTGTTCCGGCGTGAAGTGTATGGGCGGCGTCCGGAGGCGCGGTATACGCTGGCGTTCCGGCAGACCGCAGCGGTCGCCGGCGCATTTGACGGTGCGGCCACGGGGCGGAGCATAACCGCCACGGTCACGGCCGGCGGGCGCAGTTTCGAGTTTCCATTCGTGGTCTTCGTTCCGAACCGCGTGCAGGGCAAGGTTCCGGCGGTGGTTCACATCAACAACCGCTACTTCACGCCGCTTGAGAGAGCGCTCGAGAAAAGCGATCCGTTCTGGCCGGTGCGTACGCTGGTTAAGCGCGGCTATGCGACTGCGTCGTTCTACACCTCCAACGTGGATCCGGACGAGGCCGGCGGCTACCAGCGCGGGATACGGTCGTTCCTGGCGGACGGGAAGCCGCCGGCCGGCGATGCCTGGCGGGCTCTGTCGGCGTGGGGCTGGGCCGCGAGCCGGCTTCTGGACTACCTGGAAACACTGGACGCCGTGGATGCGGCGCGGGTGGCGGTGGGCGGACACTCCCGCGGCGGGAAGGCGTCGCTGTGGGCGGCGGCCGAGGATCGGCGGTTTGCCGTGGCCTACAGCAACGACTCCGGTTGCGGGGGAGCGGCGCTCTCGCGCCGGGCGTTTGGAGAGACGGTGGAACAAATCACGAAGCGCTTTCCCCATTGGTTCTCTCCGGCGCTGGCGCGGTACAGCGGCCGGGAAGACGAACTGCCCATCGATCAGCATGAACTGATCGGGCTGATCGCCCCGCGGGGCGTCTACGTGGCGAGCGCCGGCGAAGACCTGTGGGCCGATCCGAAAGGCGAATACGCCTCCCTCGTAGCGGCGGCGCCGGTGTTCGCGCTGTTGGGAAAGCAGTCGATCAGGGAGGAGCAGATGCCGGCGATCAACCAGCCGCGCGTGGTGGGTCAGACCGGCTACCACATCCGCACCGGCGGGCATGGCTGGACGGATCAGGACTGGGATTGGTTCCTGGACTTCGCCGACAGGTTGTTGAAGTAACCAGGCGGCGCTCCGGGACGCCGGAGGAAACACACTAAGCCCAGTGTATTTTCTCGGCTCGAACGATTCCCGCTGCCTTTCGGTACTGGCCGGCTTTCTCTTCCGTCATGGACGGATTCCGGTGGCGGATCTCCATCAGATCGCACAGGATCGGGAAGGCGTCGATGTTTTTCATGAAACCGTGGAAACGGCCTGACCCAGGCCCCAAGGCCACCAGCATGGTGTAGTCGGAGGTGTGCGAAGTCCCGGTCCAGCCGACGCCGGTGTGGTTGCCAAGCACCTGGCCCAACACCCCGACCATCTTGTCCAACTGCTTGCTGATTGTCACGCCGCGGCCTTGGGCAGCCATCTTCTGTATCCACTCGGTCTCGTCAGCGGACAGGTCAATGCCGAAGGAGGAGCGGATCGTCTCCTTCACATGATCGGCCGTGGGGGCAACGCGCTCGGCGTTCCGGCCGCCCTTGCCTTCGAGCAGCGGCGTTACGGCCGCATAAGAACGCCTGGCCAGAAGCAGCCGTTCGAAACTCGAGGTGGATTCCATGTACTCAGTCCCGGTGCCGTTGACGCCGGGATTCGAGTTGCCGTGGTCGGAAGTAATGACCACCAGGGTGTCGGGGTGCTCCTCGCAGAAGCGCAGCACCACGCCGACCGCGTCGTCGAAAGCCAGCAGGTCCCACAGCAACGCCGCTGCGTCATTGTTGTGCGCCGCATGATCCACGCGGCCGCCCTCGATTTGCAGCAGGAAGCCATCGGGCGAGGTGGAGAGGCGGTCGAGCGCTACCTGCGCCATCTCGGCCAGTGTCGGCACGGTTGCCCGCAACGCATCGTCGTGCCGGACGTCGAGGCTGAAGGGCAGATGGCTTCGGGAGAACAGCCCCAGGATACGGCCCGGCGCGGCCCGTTGCAGTTCGTCGCGTGTCAACGCCACGGCGAATCCCGCCTCTCTGTAATCCGCCACCAGGTCCCGTTTGTCCCGGCGTGCGGCCGGCAGAAAGAACATGGTTCCGCCGCCCAGCACCACGTCGCACACCTTCAGGTACTGCACCGCGATGCCGGCCTCGTCGTCGCGCTCTCTGGAGACGGCGGCGAACCCCGCCGGCGTAGCGTGAGTGACGGTGGTGGTAGTCACCAGTCCCACCCGCTTCTTCTGGCCTTTCGCCAGCACACCGATAGGGGTGAGCGCTGTCCCGTCCGGCAGCATGTTCACCCAGCCGTTGAGAATCCGGGATCCGGTACTCCACGACGAAGACGCGGAGGACGAGTCGGTGACAATGCTCCCGAGCGAGGCCATGTCCATCAAGGCGTGCGCCGCCTCCGGCCGCTGGCCCAGGGCGTGCCAGATGGTCCCCTTGCCGCGCGCGCGCAGCGAAAAGTGCTCGCCCATGGGGAGCACGCCCGGGCTCATCCCGTCCGCCACCATCCAGATGATGTTTTTCGGTTGCTCCTGGCGGCGCTCCGCGGCGTGAAGGCTCTCAATTCCCGCCGCTGCCGGAAGCAGAGCCCCCGACCAGCGAAGCAATTCCCGCCTGTTGATATTCCGGCTCATGTGATCGCTCCTCGAATTCCATCATCATAGCTCACGCCGGGGGACTTCGGCGGGAAATCGTCTGTAATCGGGCCATGCCGCTGGTAATTGATCGCAGAGAGTTCTTTGGGATCGCGCTGGCAGCGGGCGGCGCCGATCTTCTGTTGCACGCCACGGCCGGCAACACGAAGCTGAGCGGGACACGGACGAAGCTGCGCTGGAGATAGCCGTCGCGGGGGCCGTTTCCACGTTCTGACCGGAGAGCCGCTGGGTGGAAGAAGGGGTTAGAGCCCTCGGCCACTGGAACCGCAATCCGGCGCTCCACCAGTTGAGCTACAACTACTGTGGACACTCCCTATTGCCGTGCGGGCACCGCTGACAGCCCCGCGCTTGGACCAGATGCGATCACGGCGGAGAGCCGGTCCGCTCCCCGGCAACGCGCGCCGCCTGACCTGCAACCCCGGCCGCGGCTCCGGGCATGGTGGACCGTCTATCATGGTTACGATGCTGCGCCAGAGACTGGAGCTGATCGAGGAGCGTATCGGGCGGGCGCTCAGCCGGGCGGGCAGGAAGCGGCCGGAGATTACGCTGGTGGCCATCACCAAGGTCTTCCCCGCGGAGACGGTGCGTGAGGCTTACGGTCTGGGGCTACGGGACTTCGGAGAGAACTACGTGCAGGAGTTCCAATCCAAAGCGCCACGGCTCGCGGACCTGCCTGGCGCGCGCTTCCACTTCGTGGGGCGCCTGCAATCCAACAAGGCGCGGCGGGCAGCGGAGCTGTTTCAGGTCATCGAGACGATTGACTCCGGGAAGATCGCCCGAAAGATCAGCGAAGCGGGCCGATCCGTGGAGGCCATGATCGAGGTCAAGCTCAGCCCCGAGCAGGCCAAGAGCGGCGTCGATCCGGAGCATCTTGCCGCGCTGATTGAGGCGGTCCGCGCGCTCCCCAATCTCGATCTGACCGGCTTGATGACCATGCCGCCCTGGTCCGAGGACGCCGAGCAATCCCGGCCCTATTTCCGGCGGCTGCGCGGCCTCGCTGAAGCACATGGCCTCCGCTCCCTGTCCATGGGCATGTCTCACGACTTTGAGGTCGCCATCGAAGAAGGCGCCACTCACCTGCGGGTGGGCACGGCCCTGTTTGGCCCGCGGCAGAGACAGTGACGGCCGGCTTCCATTCCCCGTTGCCCCCGGCGCGTTCGGGCGTCGCCGATTACGCCGCGGCTCTGCTGGCCGCACTGCGGGAGTACGGAACGGTGCAAGTGGGCGCCCGCCGCGCGGACGTGCATCTTTATCATCTGGGCAATAACCAGCTCCACCGGGAAATCTACCGGCGCGCGATTGAGGAACCCGGGGTGGCCGTGCTGCACGACGCCGTGTTGCAGCATTTCTTTCTTGGGTGGCTGGACCGCTCCGCATACATCGAGGAGTTCGTCTACAACTACGGTCCCTGGAGCCGCGGCGTCGCCGGAGAGATGTGGAACGAACGCGCCCGGTCGGGCGGCGAACGGCACTTTCGGTATCCCATGCTCCGGCGGATCGCGGAGAGATCCCTCGCCGTAGTGGTCCACAACCCGGGGGCGGCCCGCACGGTCCTCGCGCACGCGCCAAAGGCCCGTGTCCGGGAGATCCCGCACCTGTTCGTGCCGCCGGCTGAGGCCGATCCTGTCGAGGTCATTCGTCTGCGCGAGCGCTGGGGTGGAGACTTCGTCTTCGCCGTGATGGGTTACCTCCGGGAGTCCAAACGCCTGCCGGCGGTCCTGAGAGCCATGGATGTGGTCAGGCGGCGGCGCCCCGGCGCCCGGCTCCTGTTGGCCGGCGAGTTTGTTTCCGCGGACCTGGAGCGTCAGCTACGGCCGCATCTGCGCCGGGATGATGTCGTTTATCAGGGATGGAGTACTGAACGGGAATTCTGGATGCAGGGCGCCGCGGCGGATGCCTGCGTCAACCTTCGCCACCCTTCGGCGGGGGAGACTTCGGGGATAGGGATAAAGATGATGGGGCTCGGCAAACCGGTAATCTACACGGAATCCGAGGAAGTCTCGCGCTTCCCGGACGGCTCCTGCATCAGGATCGCCCACGGGGTCGCCGAGGTGGAGGAACTGGCCGAGCACATGACGCTGCTCGCGGGACACCCGGCTCTGGCCCGCCGGATTGGAGGCCGCGCGGCGGAGCACATCCGGCGCGTTCACGCGGCCCGCGCGACGGCGGGGCTGTATTGGGATCTGCTTCGGAGTTGCGGAGCGGGCCGGCTCGCGTGCTACGATGGTCAGGAAGTTGTGGCGCCCTGAGCGGGGACGTAGTTCAGTTGGTTAGAACGCCGGCCTGTCACGTCGGAGGTCGCGGGTTCGAGTCCCGTCGTCCCCGCCATTCTGTTGCCTGCCGCGAGCGCCGCACTGCGGCCGCCTGAGCCCACGGGGCCAA
>JADZCM010000029.1 GCA_020851555.1 Bryobacterales bacterium
GGGCGGATGACTCTATAATGAGAGAGAGAACCGCTGGGCCAAGGAGTATTGCGATGCTGCGCCGGACCATCAGCTTTGCGTTCATGACCGCCCTCGCCATCGCGTTGGCGGCCCCCGCCTATTCGAAAGACAAGAAGAAGGACCCCGAGGAGATCGGGAACCGCGACGTCGGCAAGGGGATGAACTTCTACTCGATTGAGAAGGAGATCGCCCTTGGCAAGGCGCTGGCGCAGGACATCGAGCGCCAGGCGAAGATCGTCGACGATCCGGTGATCGCCGAGTATGTAAACCGAGTGGGCCAGAATCTGGTGCGCAACTCGGACGCCAAGGTGCCGTTCACCATCAAGGTGATCGACAGCGAGGAGGTCAATGCATTCGCCCTGCCGGGCGGCTTCTTCTTCGTCAACTCCGGTCTGATTCTAAAGGCCGAGAGTGAAGCGGAGCTGGCCGGGGTTATGGCGCACGAGATCGCGCACGTGGCGGCGCGGCACGGCACGCGGCAGGCGAGCCGGGGCCAGTTCGTCAACCTGGCGACCATCCCGCTGATCTTCATGGGCGGCTGGGCCGGGTACGGAGCCCGGCAGGCGGCCAGCGTGGCGATTCCGATCGGCTTCCTGAGCTTCTCTCGCGGCTTCGAAGAGGAGGCCGACCTGCTCGGCCTCCAGTACCTGTACAAGACCGGCTACGATCCGACGGCGTTTGTCGACTTCTTCGAGAAGCTGCAATCCATGGAGAAGAAGAAGCCCGGCACCCTGGCCAAGGTCTTCTCGACGCACCCGCTGACGGACGACCGCATCAAGAACGCACAGGAGAACATCCAGGAGATCCTGAAGGCGAAGCCTGAGTACGTGGTGACCACCTCGGAATTCCACGATGTGAAAGCGCGGTTGATGGCGCTGCACAACCGTAAGAAGGTGGACGACAAGGACGCCAATCGTCCGCGGCTGCGCAAGAGCCCGGGCGGCGGCACGGAGCCGATCGAGGGCGAGGACAAGAAGGAGCAGCGGACGGACGAGGATGAGCGTCCGACGCTGAAACGGCGGCAGTAACTTCCGCGGTCTCACTGCACTGGCAAGGAAGGCGCCGCGCCCCGGATGATGGGCGCCGGCGCCTTCGGTGTTTTTACGGACGCCAGACCTCGCGGGCGATCCGAACGGCAGCCTGCCCTCTGGACACAATGTTCTGCCTGGGGGGTTCAGGGGCTGCGGACCCGGCGAGCAGCGCGAGCGTCTGTTCCAATTGGCCTTCCGTGACCGGCGTGTCAGGCCCGAACAACACGGCCTCCTTTCCCACGAGCGGACCGGCAATATCCCGGTCGAACAGCGTTTCCACATACCGGTAAGCCGGGTGGCCTTTCGGCACGTCCTGGAAATGGGTGGCCGTCACGCTGACCGGGATTTCGAAGGCCCGCACCAGCATCTCCGCGAGTTGCGAGCGCGTGAGTGGATCGTCCGGGCGGAACCGGTAATCCTCAAAGCCGGAGACCGCGTTCGCGAGCGCCAGTTTCTGCACGGAGCGGAAGAAAGGGGAGCCGGGCAAGACGTCCCGGAACAGATAGAGTATCGAGCCGGACTCGATGAGCCGGTCCTGCAACACGCCCACGTCAATACTTCGAAGGGGACGCCCGGTCCGGATGGACAAAGCGGCTGCGTGGCCGGCGGCCATTCCCATGCTCATGCGGATCATCTCGAGCCGCACCCCCTGATACCCGATGTGCGTCGACGAGATCGCCTGGGAGACAAGCAGACCCTCCACGCCCAGCGGGACCAGACACCGGTAGGGAACCTGAAACGGCGCCGTGGTCTCCGGCAAGAACAACTCCCCTTCGCCGTTGTCGGGCGACCGCGGATCGGGTTTGGGCTGGACCGGATGAACGTCGATGGGGAAGCTCCCGACGGCGATGGCGTCGCGCACCAGGGGCGTCCGTTCCCCGCCGGGGTGGAGCAGGGGATTGATGTCCGTCTCGTTGAGGATGTGCTCGCCGATGATGCGTCTTCCTTGCCGGACGTAGATCTGAGGCGGAAAATTGCCGCTGTCCTCGAACTCGTCGTCCGCCAGGCCAATGGTCAGCTTGCCCTCAACGTGCTGCAAGTAATACAGGTATCCGAGAGCGTGGTTCCTGTGCCGTTCCAGGATTGCGGAGCGCACCTCCGCGGAGCCCTCGAGGTAATCGGTGTTCCCGCCCGGCAATTCGACGCCAAACGGGTACTGGTTGATTTCCCTCTTCCGGCCCGGAAGGCCCAGCGGGTTCTGCATCGCCCAGCTCTTCTCCCACGGGCTGACGTGTTTGTAGTGCTCCGGGTCATATCCCGGCGGAGGCGTTGTCAGCACGTGCGGCCGGCTGGCGGGACCCGCACCGTAGTCCTTCACGATCATCAGGTAGCTGTAGCCTTGAATCCGGCGGTCGGCGGCGCCGGTGCTGCCGGGAAGCAGTGCATAGCGGTGGGGTACGCTGGTGTCGCGCGGGATGATGCCTCCGCGGTCCAGGTAGATAATCCCGGCGTGCGGCTCCTCCGGAGACCGCGCCTCGCGACCGGCCCGGTACTGCGCCCCGGCCCACACCGCAACGTCGGCCTCATCCGTCGCGTCGATGACTACCTGCGCCTCCAGACGGCGGCGGCTGCCGTCGCGGGACTCGGCCACGATACCGGCGGCGCGGTTCGGAGCAGCCCGTATCACTTCCACGGGCCGAGTATCGAGCAGCACGGAAATGCCCGGTTGCCCGGCCACCATGGCGCGGAAGACGGCCAGCGCGACCTTCGGCTCGAAGCGGAACCCATCGGAAGCGGCCGGGTCGTTTCCGTAGTGAGCTTTCACCTGGCGCCGGAACTCTTCGAAGATGCCGGAAGAGGCCTCGCGGATCTTGCAGTCGGTGTTACTGATCCCGTTTACGGCCATGCCGCCGATGCGGTTTGTCCGTTCCACCAGGGCCACTTTCAGCCCCTGCCGCGCCGCGGTAATGGCCGCCGCCGTGCCGGAAGCCGTGCCTCCGGCAATCACGACGTCAAAAGACCCGGGTTCCGCGCCCGCCACGGCGAGCGCGGATATGGTGCAGGCAAATGCCAAACGGATCATGGTCAGTAACCATGTTACTGCCGGACCACCAGCACCCCCGGCGCCTTGCCGAAGGACTCCGGCTTGCTGAGTTTCAGAACGCCTGCCTGCTGGATGGTTGCTTTCTCCCGGCGGCCGGTCCACGTGTCCACCCACTCGGCCGCGGCCTTGGCGGGACTCTCGAGCCCGGTGAGATTCGCCACCAGCGACGTACCGTCCACGTAGAACGCGTAGGCCTCGCCCGGCCGCGCCAGGCACGGCTTGCTCGCAAGCTGGGGCATTGGCTCCATGCGCCAGTACGGCAGCGCCGAGAGCGTGTCCTTCAACAACTGGAACGCCTTCATGCCCGGCGGCTCGGGCTCCACTTTCACCACGTCCCATGCCGTGTTGTGGTAGTAGTAGACGCCGTATCCACCCGCCATGTAGACCAGCCAGGCGCGGCGCAACTGCTCCTCCCAGTCGTGCTCGGTGCGGTAGGTGGGCATCTTGTCGACGCCGCGCTCGTAACCGAACTCCGAGTTCACCACCGGGTAGCGCCGCAGCGCGCGGTCGAGCGCGATCATCTCGCCCCAGTCGGAGTGCTGCTGGTCGGTGCGGAAGTCCACCGTGCGGTTGTACTCGGGGTCCCAATAGTAGGCGTCGTCGTCGTGGACGGTGA
>JADZCM010000030.1 GCA_020851555.1 Bryobacterales bacterium
CGAGACCACGCCGCTCCAAGCCCGTGCGCTTCAACTCCTCGGCCTGTAGCCAGAAATCGGAACCTCGTCAGGCCCCTTTCCCAAATCAAATCAGTCGCGTAGTCCTCATCGCCGTATGGAACTTCGGGTTAGACCAGCGGCTTCCCTGCCCTTCGGGGCACTCTCCCGGCTCGCGTGATTCTCAGAAGTTGAAGCGCAACGATTGAAGCATGTCGTCGAAGGCCCGGTCGGCGTATTGCCGCTCACTCTCCGGAGCCACCAGCACCAGGTAAAACACGCCGTCCGGGTGGGACACCGTGATGAGCTGATCCAGTTCGGTCTGGCCCTGGAATATCGATGCGCTGCGCAGCGTGGTCAGGATGGCGTCCTTCCCGCCTACCCTCACCTGCCTCGCAGTCTCCGGTCCTACCCTCATACCGGGGTCGGAAGACCTCATCTGGGAGACGAGTTCCTGGGTGGCGTCGGGCAAATTGGCCCGGGGGCTCTTCGGCTTGAAGACGTTCGCCACCACGCCGTAGCCCACCGCCGACCCCTGCTGGGACTGCTGGATGGCGGTGGGCGGCGCAATCGTCACGCCGGGCGAGCCCTGGCTGCCAAGCGGTTTCCAGTTGTCGGGATAAGAGACCGAGAAGCCGCCGCCCTGGTAGGACTGCATGCGGCCCGAGGGTCTGCTGTCGGGAATGGAGAGCTTCGCCGGCGCGGTCTCCCCGTCTCCGGCCTTCTTCTTTGGAGGCGGGAGCTTGGCAACCAGAGCCTTCATGCGCGGCAACTGGCCGGTGTCTGCGTTGTATTGCCGCTTCGGCATGTAGCGTATCTCGTTCTCAATGGCTTTGGTACGGTTGCCGGGGTTGGGGTGGCTGGAGAAGAACTGCGGGCCTCGCGCGCCGCCTTCCGCCTCGAGCTTCTCGAAGAACCGCGCGATCTCGATGGGGTTGTAGCCTGCCTGCGCCGCCATCTGGGCGCCCATGAGGTCCGCCTGCGTCTCGGCGGTGCGCGAGTATTTCAACAGGACTGAATTCGCGCCGAGTCCGATTCCAAGCTGCGCCAGTTGTCCCAGCATGGAACCGGAGCCGACGGCCGCGCTGCCGAGCATGGCCGGCAACTGGATCAGGTTCGCCCTGGTCGCCTGATTCGTTCCATGCCGCAGGGCGACGTGCATGATCTCGTGCGCCATGACGCCCGCGATCTGCGCCTCGTTGTCCGCCGCCGCAATCAGTCCCGTGTTGATGAAGGTGGGACCGCCCGGCAGGGCGAAGGCGTTGATGCTCGGGTCGTTGACCACCTGGAAGGTGTACGGATACTTGTCCGCCTGCGGCTGGGCGGCCAGCTTCTGCCCGATCGAGTTGATGTACGCGTTGAGTTCCTTGCTATCGACGATCTCCACCTGCTTCTCGATTTCAGCCGCGGCCTCCTTGCCAAGCTGTACGTCCTGCTGCTTTGAGAAGAGATTGAACCCCGGCTTGAACTTGCTCAACTGCGCCGCGGCCGGCAGCACGGCAAGCGCGGACACCGCCAGCAGGCCGGCTATTCTCGTGGTGGCACGCATCGTCTTCTTCCTCTGTAATTTCAGAATAACAGCGCTTAGTAGGCAGACTTCGCCGCACCCTCCAGGCCTTGCCACTGCGGCAGCCAGCAGAGCGCCACCAGGCGCACCGTGATGTTGGTCTTCTTCAGCTTGACGGCCAACTTCTCGAGCTCTTCGGCCGCCGGACCGGCTGCCGGATCCAGAGCCTCTGCCGCGGTCTTGAATTCAGCCTCCAGGTCCGCCAGCCGCTGCTTCAGGACCTCAACGGTTTCTCCGGCCCGGGCGACATCCTGTGTTTCCTTCAGAATGCGGCTGCCGGCCCGCGCCGCCGTGGCCGCCCGGCCCATGGTTGCCGTGCTGACCGCTTTGCGGCCCAGAAACGCGCCGAGGAGCGTCGCTCCAACCGAGATCGCGGTCTGTAGCTTCTGCTGCTTGGCCTGTTCCCGCTCGCGCTCCTCGGCCTGTTCGGCGCGGCGGATCCTATCCTCCAGAGCCGTCAACTTGGGAGCATAGGTTTTGCGCAGTCTCTCGACGCCCGCGTCCCGCTTCTCCCGCGCGGCCTGCTGAAGCCGAACGCGGAAGTCGCGCTCGGATTCCCCCGGCCGCGAGATCTCGCCGAGGCTGGGGCTTTTCCAAAGTTCCAGCGTCTGGCTGTCGTACAGCCACGCCGCGAAGTCGCGGCTCCAGCCGGCGTAGCTCTTGGCGCTGGCCGCCTCGGCAGGCAAAGAGCCGAACCGGGCGTTTTGAGAGGGCTCCCGCTCCAGTTCGTCCAGCCCAAAGCCGGCTTCGGTGCTGCTCTGCCAGTCCACGGCTACCGCGCCCTCTCCGATGGGGGCGAGCATAACCAGCGCCCGCGTCTCATCCACGGCGGCCTTGGCGTCCACGAAGCGCACTTGGGCGGCGCCGAGGAGCACAGGGTGGTAGAGCAGGGCCGCGCCGGGGGGCGGCGACCCCCTGAGGGGCACGAAATGCTGGGGCACGTCGGGCGGCAGCACCGGCCGGGCTGCGCCCGTGCCGGAGACCGGCGCGGCCGGCGGGGCGGCGGGAGCGGGTGCGAGAGCGGCGGCGGCCGCCGGGGACGCCTTTCTGGCCGCCATCAGGGTCTTGATCTGCGCGCGGGTAAGCGGCCCGCGCAGGTAGGACATGACCCAGCGGGTTTCAAAGATCACGGGTGCATCCTCGTGTACGTTGTTCATCAGGAAGATGCGGTTCCCAAGCTGCGCCAGGAGTCCTTCCATCCGCCGGCGGTCGATTCCGCCGGAAGCGCTCTCCAGTCCGTCCAGCACCCGGTTGCGGTCGCGTTCGGTCTGGAGCCGCCCGATGAACCACGTTCCTGCGTTCGACAGCCCCTTGTAGTCCAGGTCCACGGGGTTCTGCGTGGCGAGCACGACCCCAAGCCCGAAAGCGCGCGCCTGTTTCAGCAGCGTGAGAAGCGGCTGCTTGGAGGGTGGATTGGCCACCGGCGGAAAGTAGCCGAAGATCTCGTCCATGTAGAGCAGCGCGCGCAGGCTGGTGGTTCCCGATTGCGTACGCATCCACGCCAGCGTCTGGTTGAGCAGCAGCGAGACGAAGAACATCCGCTCGGAATCCCCAAGGTGCGCCACGGAGAAAACCGAGACGCGCGGTTGTCCCTGCGGCGTGTACAACAGGCTTGCCACGTCCAGAGGTTCGCCCTCCAGCCAGGCTTCGAAGCCCGGCGAGGCGAGCAGGTTGTTCAGGGACATGGAGAGCGCGAACCGCTCCCTGGCCGGGTAGAACGCCTCCAGGTCCAGCACGCCCACGCGTGAAACCGGCGGCTTCTGTACGGCCTGAATCAGCGCCGCGAGGTCGAGATCCCGGCCCTCTTTCCAGGCCTGGCTCAGGATGGTGGCAAGCAGGATGTGATCGCGGCTCTGAACGGGGTCCGCCTCCACGCCGAGCAGTCCGAGCAACGCGGTAGCGGTGGCGTTGACGCGTTCACGCAGCAGCTCCGGGTCCTCAATAACCGCCGCGCCTGGAGCGGCGAACGATTTGAGGATCGAGACCGGCAAGCCGGCCGTGCTGCCGGGCGTGTAGATGGCGAAGTCGGCCGACGCGCGCAGCCTGCGTATGCGGCCGGCGTCCTGGCCCCAGGCCGCGAGGCCGTTCTTCCACAGTTCGGCTTGCCTGCGCGCGTGTTCCTCGGGCGAGAGTCCCTTATTGCGCGCGTCGTCCTCGTTGACCCAGGGCAGGAAAGCCTCGGCCGACAACTCCGGAAAAGTCAGCAGCAGGTCGGCGAGGTCGCCCTTGGGGTCGATGACCAGCGCCGGGATGCCGTCGATGGCGGCTTCTTCCAAAAGCGCGATGGACAGGCCCGTCTTGCCGCTGCCGGTCATGCCGAAGCAGACGGCGTGGGTGACCAGGTCTTTGGAGTCGTACAGCACCAGCCCGTCTGCCGCCTTGCCCGCAGCGAGGTCGTAGGGCCGCCCGAGATAGAATGCGCCGAGCTTCTCGTAGTCTTGCATGGTGGTTTTGGGATGTAATTCTCATCATAGCGAGCCCTCTCGAGTTTCACCGGTTCCCGGCTTTGCGAGAATGAAGGTTGGTGGACGATTCGATCTCGATCCGCGGAGCGCGGGTCCACAACCTGAAGGGCATTTCTCTGGATATCCCGCACAACCGCCTCACGGTGGTTACGGGCGTCTCCGGCTCGGGCAAATCGTCGCTGGTCTTTGACACCATCTACGCCGAGGGCCAGCGGCGCTACGTGGAGTCGCTCTCCGCCTATGCCCGGCAATTCCTGGAGCGCATGGAGAAGCCCGACGTGGAGGAGATCCGCGGCCTGGCTCCTCCCATCGCCATACGGCAGAAGAACACCACCCGCAATCCCCGCTCCACGGTCGCCACGGCCACCGAGATCTACGACTACCTGCGCCTGCTTTACGCGCGCGCCGGCAGGACCTACTGCCCCGGGTGCGGCCGCGAGGTGCAGCGCGACACGGTGGACCACGTCGCCGCCCGCATGCTGGACGAACCTGAAGGCTCGCGGTGGTACATCCTGTTTCCGGCGTCGCACCAGCCGGCCAGGAGTATCGAGGGGACCAAGGAGCACCTCCACGAACTGCGCCGCAAAGGATTCAACCGGCTGTACCAGAACGGGCGGATGTTCGAGTTCTCGACCCCCGAGTCGCTCCTGGAAATCGACTTCGCCCAGCCGGTTTACGTTTTGGTGGACCGCGTCGTCATGGGCCCCGGCCTCCGCCCGCGCCTGGTGGACAGCCTGGAGATCTGCTACCGCGAGGCCGGTGAAGCCATCTTCGAATCTGCCGCCGGGGGACCGCCGCCGCGCCGGCTGCGGTTCAGCGAGAAACTCGCCTGCAAGGAGTGCCTGATCGAGTTCACCGATCCGGAGCCGGGCCTGTTCAGCTTCAACAGCCCCACCGGCGCCTGTCCCGAATGCCAGGGCTTCGGCAACATCATCGACTACGACTTGAGCCGCGTGATTCCGGACCCCTCGCTCAGCCTCGAAGAGGGCGCCGTCGATCCCTGGACCAAGCCGCTCTACCGCTGGCCCTGGCTGGAACTGAGGCGCGCCGCGCGCGGCCGGGTCCGGCTCAACGTTCCGTTCGCCTCGCTCACGGAGGATGAGCGCAGGTTCGTAATCGAAGGGGAGGGCCGGTTCCCCGGGATTCGCGGCTTCTTCCGGAAGCTCGAGACCAAAAAGTACAAAGTCCACGTGCGCGTCTTCCTGAGCAGGTACCGCGGATACACGGAGTGTCCCGCCTGCGGAGGCACGCGGCTTCGCCGGGAGGCGCGCGCGGTCAGAATCGGGGGAAGGACGCTGGGCGAAGTGAACCGGATGAACATCGCCCAGGCGCAGGCGTTCTTCGCCGCCCTCAAGTTCAGCCCGGAGGAAGAGGCCATAGCGGGCAAGGTCCTGGTGGAGGTGCGCCAGCGGCTCAAGTTCCTCAACGACGTAGGGCTGGACTACCTGACGCTCGACCGCCTGTCGGCGACGCTCTCCGGGGGCGAGGCGCAGCGCATACAGCTCGCCACCTGTCTCGGATCCAGGCTGGTGGGCGCATGCTATGTGCTGGACGAGCCTTCCATCGGCCTGCACAGCCGCGACACGTCCCGGCTGATCCGCATTCTGGAGGAACTGCGCGACCTGGGCAACACCATCGTCGTGGTGGAGCACGACGCGGACCTGATGCGCGCGGCGGATCACATCATTGACCTGGGCCCCGGGGCGGGAGAACTCGGCGGCAGGGTCATTTACCAGGGCTCGTTTCCTCAACTGATGGCCGACGGCGGCGGCTCTCTGACGGCGCGTTACCTGCGCGGCGAGGCGGGTATGGCCCCGCGCCACGTGCGGCGCGCGGTGAACCCGCGGCGGGTGGTGCGCTTCGTGGGGGCGCGCGCGCACAACCTGAAGAGCATCGACGTGGCCATCCCGCTGGACCTGATGGTGGTGATTACGGGCGTTTCGGGCTCCGGCAAGTCCACCCTGGTGCACGACGTCATCCACGGCACGCTGCGGCGGCTGAAGGGCGGCGCGGCGCTTCCCTTGCCCGATGAGACGCCCGAATCCGCGGAGCAGCAGACCTGCCGGGGGGTGGAGTCGTCCGGGTTGATCGGCGGAGTGGTGCTGGTGGACCAGTCTCCCATCGGCCGCACTCCGCGCTCGAACCCGGTGACGTACATCCAGGCGTTCGACATCATCCGCAACCTGTTCGCCTCCACGCCGGACGCGGACCGGCGCGGCTTCACCCCGGGCCACTTCTCGTTCAACGTCCCGGGAGGGCGGTGCGACAACTGCCGGGGCGACGGGACCGTGACCGTGGAGATGCAGTTTCTGGCCGACGTGGAACTGGTCTGCGAGGAGTGCAAGGGCACGCGTTTCAAAAGCAGCGTGCTTGACGTGCGCTACCGCGGGTTGAACATACACGAGGTGCTTCAGCTCACGGTGAAGGAGGCGCTGTCGTTCTTCGCCGACATCCCCAGGCTGGCGGGCAGGTTGAGACTGCTGGCCGACGTGGGGCTGGGATACCTGCGTCTGGGCCAGTCGGCCACCACGCTCTCCGGCGGCGAGGCCCAGAGGGTCAAACTGGCCGGACATCTGGCGGAGGCCTCGTGCAAGGATACGCTGTTCATCTTCGACGAGCCCACCACCGGGCTGCACTTCGACGACATAGCGCGGCTGCTCGCGGCGTTTGAGAAACTGATTCAGAACGGGGGCAGCGTGCTCATCATCGAGCACAACCTGGAAGTGATCCGCCACGCCGACTGGATCATCGATCTCGGCCCCGAAGGCGGGGATCTCGGCGGGCGAATCGTGGCGGAGGGCCCGCCCGAGCGGATCGCGGCCGCGCCCGGGTCGTACACGGGGCACTATCTGCACGCGGTCCTTCAGAACGGGTAGTCGAGACCGAAGGCGTTGCGGGCGCCCGGGCCAGAACGGGGGCTGTGTCCTGGCCTGAACCTCCAGCCCGTCCTACCGTCCAGGAATGTCCGCAAAAGGGTTCCAACACCGGTACGCAGATGAATACTGTATAATGCGGGCTGACCAGGAAGGTATTCTGGATATCCTGACCTGCGTCGGAAAGGGGAGACTAGCATGAACAAGGGCCTGCTCAGTGGCCTTCTTCTGGCCATATCTTTGGTCCTCGCCCCATCTGCCTTTAGCCAAGACACAGCTACACTCACGGGAATGGTCACAGACCCGACCGGGGCGGTAGTTGTCGGGGCGCAGGTGACTATCAGCAATGTTGCGACCAACATTGAAACGGCTACGCAAACCAACACGCAGGGCCTCTACCGCGTTCCGGCGCTTCGTCCCGGAACCTACCGCATAGCGGTCTCGGCGGCGGGTTTCAAGCGTTTTGTGCGAGAGAATATCGACCTTCGTGTCGGCGATACGGTGCCAATCAACGCTGCGCTAGAAATTGGAACCGTGGCTGACACCGTCGAGGTTACGGCCGCTGTGCCGTTGCTCGAAACCGAAACGTCCTCGACCGGCACCGTCGTGAAAGGCGAGTTCTTCTACCGGATGCCGCTGTACCAGCGCTGGGCCAAAAGTGTATTCTACCTCACGCCCGGCGTCACGGTTCAGGGATATGGCAATGGCGGGTTGATGAGCAATTTCTCCATAAACGGGGAGTCCACCAATAACATCGGTTACTTCGAGGACGGCATTTATGGAGTCAGGCCCACAGGCGGCATGACCACCGACACGATTCAGAACACCATTGAGGAAATCAAGGTAATCACCACCGTGTTGCCGGCCGAGTTCGGGCATTCGTCAGGCGGCGCCGTAACGGTTGTGAAGAAGAGCGGCACCAACCAACTGCACGGGCTGGTATCGGAGCTCTTCCGGGAGCGCCCCATGCAGCACCGCCGGTTCATGCAGATCGAGACCTTCAAACAGGCTGGCACTAGTCTGCACTTTCACATGCCGGACGCTAACTTGAGCGGACCAGTTTACCTTCCCAAGATCTACGACGGCCGCAACAAGACGTTCTTCATGCTGGCGAGTCAGTTTTTGATCGAGCGGCAGGGAGAGCAGGTTACCGCCAGCGTTCCGACCGCAGCCGAATTGAGCGGCGACTTTACCTATGCCGGAATGAGCGGCGTAACGCCAAACCCCATCTTTGATCCCCGGACAACGTACCAGGACAGCAGCGGCCAGTGGTTCCGGAATGCGTATCCGGGCAACATCATCCCAAAGGCATCATGGGACGCAGTTGCTAGGAATTTTCTGTCTAAACCGGTCTGGAAGGACCCCAACCGCACCGGCACTCCCGGACAGACCGGATACACTGATAACCTGATAGCCTCCCGGCAAAAGGCCGTTGACTACTACAGCTATACAGCCCGTGTGGATCATCAGCTTACTCAGGCAGTGAAGACGTTTGCTACCTGGAGTTACAACACACGGGAGTATTACCAACCGAACATTCAATATGTCGATCTAATGTTCGATTCTTCTGCCAGAATGGGTAGAGAAGCGCAAACCACGTCTGGCATAGGGGGCACGTGGATTCCAGCGCCAACTGTAGTGAGCGAAACACGCTTGAGCTACTACCGCTATAAGAACACCACTACCTGGCCCGGCTTCGGCATCGACTACGGAAAGCTGTTGGGAATTCCCAATATAGGAGCGGGGAGCATGCCCAGCATAACCGGGATTCCATACGTCTCTAACCCGAGCATAGACGTGCAGGAGACGATCAATCTTAAGCAGGATGTGAGCAAACTGTACGGCTCGCATGCCTTCAAGACCGGCTACGACTTGATGCGACTGCGGCGGAATAGCTATAGCATTACGAACAACGCCGGCACGTTCACGCTCATGCCGACGAATCGGATCAACACGAACGGCAGCAGCGTTCCGAACACCGGCGGCAACTCGTTGACGCAGTTGATGTCGGGCGCTGTGTCGGGGTATACCCTTAGCACCAACCTGTTGAGCACCCTGCCGCGGAACTGGATCCACGGATTGTACTTCCAGGACGATTGGAAGGTGCGCCCGAACCTGACACTCAACCTGGGTGTGCGCTGGCAGGTACAGAGCGCCATGAACAACAAGTACGGCCAGCAGTCGAGCTTTGACCCAACCGCAGCGGACAACGTCGTGGCCGGCGCCAGAGGTGTAATCACGCATCCTGGGTCCGTCCACAAAAAGGACTGGAACAACTTTCAGCCAAGGGTCGGGCTGGCATGGACTGCGTTCTCGGACTTGGTCATTCGAGCTGGTTTCGCGCTTTCAACAACAGACG
Organism: Bryobacterales bacterium; assembly: GCA_020851555.1. Taxonomy (GTDB): domain Bacteria; phylum Acidobacteriota; class Terriglobia; order Bryobacterales; family Bryobacteraceae; genus DTKY01. The sequence goes on from JADZCM010000030.1 coordinate 9,262, forward strand.
AACGGCTGCCAAGTCCCCCGACCGACGAGTACGGGTCGATCACGGCGAGAATCGATACTCCCTCGGGGAATTATTTGCCCCGCTTCCTGCTTCAAAACGGACCACTTTTGCCGCTGGTTTGGCCGGAGGTTCGGGCAGACGGTTCGATACCATTCAGCGGAACCAACTACGGAAGCCGCAGTGCGAACTGGGTGGATACGAACCGGAAGAGTCCCTACAGCATGAACTGGAACTTCAGCGTCCAACGTGGGCTAGGCAGCAACTACCTGGTGGAGGCTATGTATAGCGGCAATCGTGGGGTGAGCGGGTTCGAGAACTGGCAGGTCAACACTCAGCCTTACGACTGGGCCTGGAACCTACGACTGACTAATCCGTCCGACTTCAGCAAGATGGAAGGAAACTCGCAAGCGTACCGGCCTTTTGCCAACTTTGGGGGGATTACCTATAGAACCAACGGCGCGGACTCAGTCTATCATGCAGGAACGATAAAGCTTCAGAAGCGGTACTCCTACGGGCTTTCGTTTCTGACGTATTACACGTACGCGAAGAATATCTCGGCGAGCACCTCAGACAGTTTAATCCCACGGTCCTTGGACCGGGCGCGTACCGGCGGTGATCGTACTCACCAGTACGTTGGCACTATGAATTACGAAATTCCGATCGGCAAGGGCAGGAAGTGGTTGAACCAGGGCGGCGTTTGGAACGCTGTCTTCGGCGGTTATGACATGGTCTTCATCTACCGCATCTCCAGCGGTAACCCGCTGACATTCGGGATGGCTGGCAGTCCGTACAAATACATGCCGGGCATTGTCGCGACGAGATCGGGGCGGCCAAACAGCACCGGGCAGCGGGCCCGCCTGAGGGACGGCTGGGCGGATATCGGTAACGACAGATTCACCCGGGCCAATCAAAACAAGATGATCGAGTCCATGTCGTACTTCACCTACCCGGCGGCTTACACGCAAGGCAATGTAGGCGCTCGAACCATGGACGCACAGCGCTTCATCGACAATCAGTTCTCCGCTTCCAAGGAGTGGAAGGTCAAGGAGCGCTACACCCTCCAGTTCCGGTACGACTTCCAGAATCCATTCAAGTGGTACAACTTGTCCACGCCCGACACCACCGTGAACTTCACGAACCCGGCAAATTTCGGTACCGTCAGCACCGATACTGGCGCGGAGTCCACCACGGCTACCGGGGGCGGCCAACCCATGATGAACATCACCATCGCTGTCCGCTGGTAGGGTTTCGCAGATTTTACGGAGGAGGCCTGGCGAGCCGCCTCCCCGTCATTATCGGGACTGGCAGCGACGATCTCGTTCCCGTGTGACTGAAGGCCAGGGATAATCTGTCTGACCTGCTGCCCGGGCGCCTCCGCGCAAGGGTCCGGACGGGGCGCAAGTGCGGCTATAATGAACCGGCAGGCTGGGAGGCCTGTCCCGGATGAAACCGATGACGAGACGTGATCTGGGGAGGGCGGCGCTCACGGCAGCCGCGTTGAAACAAACCGGGCCGAGCCGGGGCGCGGAGAAGTACGGAGGCGCGCTCGACGGCTTCGAATCCAAGGTGGACATGGACGCCTTCGACCCGGTCCGCTTCACCCTGAACCGGCACGCGTCGGCGCCGCTGCGGATGACCTTTCGCGCCCGCGGCCGCCGGGAAGCCGGACTGTGGCAGCGCCGCCTCAGAGCGAAGGTCACGGAGTTGCTCGGCGGCTTTCCCTCGGAGCGCGCTCCCCTCAAGCCTGTGACTCTAGAGGTGCGGGAGTTCCCCTCCTACCGCCGCGAGAAGTTCGTCTTTCAGAGCCGGCCGGGGGCGCATGTCCTGGGCTATCTGCTCACGCCCAAGGCCGGGACCGCGCCGTATCCGGCCCTGGTCTGCCTGCCGGGGCACGGCCGCGGAGTGGACGACATCGTGGGCATCGACGCCGAGGGCCGCGACCGCACCGCCCGCGTAACCTATCAATACGACTTCGCGATTCAGGCCGTGGAGCAGGGCCTGGCGGCGGTGGCGCTCGAAATGATGGCGTTCGGCTGCCGGCGGGACCCGGTCACCAAGAAGCGGAATCTGGAAACCACGGCCTGTCAGCCCACCGCCGGCTCCGCATTGCTGCTCGGGGAGACCATGATCGGCTGGCGCGCCTGGGACGTCATGCGCGCCATCGACTGGATCGAAACCCGCAGCGAACTGGACGCGGCGCGGGTAGGTTGCGTGGGCATCTCCGGCGGCGGGACCTGCGCTCTGTTCGCCGGCGCCGTGGAGCCGCGCCTGCGCGCGGTCATGATCAGTTGCGCGCTCAACACCTTCCGCGACAGCATCATGAGCGTGTCGCACTGCATCGACAACTACGTCCCAGGCATTCTGAACTGGGCCGAGATGTACGACGTGGCGGGGCTGATCGCCCCGCGGCCCTTGTTCGCGGAAGCGGGCGAGAAAGACAACATCTTCCCGATAGCCGCCAGCCGCTCCAGCTTCGAGCGGGTCGGCAAGATCTATGCCGCGCTGGGCGCGGCCGCCGCTTTCGAAACCGAGGTCTTCGACGGCGGCCACCGCTTCTGGGGCCGGCAGGGCCTCCCGTTCCTGGCTAAAAACCTCAGGCGTGAGTGAGGACGAATCATCCGCCACACCCGGTCCGGCGGCCACCCCTCCCGGATGGAGAGACCGGGAGACCTGCTCTGCCCGTTCCCGCCTATCGGTATACCGAGGTGAAGGAGTAGTTGTAGGAACTGTCCAGCGTGAAGATGTCAATCCCCGGCACGGGCGCCCGCACGGCCTTGCTGATTGAGCTCAAGCCCAGGCTCCCGGGCATCGTGAAACTGAAGCCCCCGGCGGAAATCGCCGCGCTGGCGGGCAGTTGTTGCAGGACCGATGCCGGGACCGTGAAACGGCCCGCGGTGTTGTTCTCGTAACACTGGAAAGCCGCGCCGGTCAATTTACCCGACTGGTCGGCGACGTAACTGGACCCGTTGATGAACACCAGGGTGTCAGGATCGCCGCCCGTCCAGGTGACGGTGAGGCCCGATGCACGGTTGATGGTCGCATAGGCGCTGGTGTTGGTGACGACGAACTCCGCCGGAACCACCAGTGATCCAGTGAAGCTCCCCACCGCCGAAGACCCGGGTCCGGTGAAGGTGTAACGGCCGGAATCCATCCAATTGCCCGGAGTACCGGCGCCGGTCTTGGCGTAATAGACGAAATTGCCGACGGAATTGGTCGACCTGGGAACATTGCGCGCGCCATTCGGCCCCGTAACGGTCAGAGGAGTTCCCGCGTCCAAAAACGTCCAGGAGAGGTTGGGGTAGGGATTGGTGATGTTCAGGGAGAAGATGTTACACACGCCCGGCGCCGGAATCTGGTATCCCGGAGGCGGAGAAGTGTTGGTCAGATATGGCGCGAGATCGGGGCCGGTTACCTTCGCGAATTCCGCGCCGGAGGTATCTTCCCTTGTGACCGTAACCGGGGTTCCGGGCGCGTCGAAGTCGGTGCTATAGCTGACTGTTCGCGAGATACTGAACGTGCCTGAACACATTTGGCCGGATGCTATCCATTCATTGAGCTCAGCCTGAGTCGGCGTGCTCGTCGTGCCGGCATTCGCGCGCGGCGGACATGCGCCGCTGGCCGGAGGGGAAGCCGGGCAGGACGTCGCGTCCGGCGCCGAGGTGGCAATCGTCACCAGGTTGCTCAGCGTGCCGCCGGCCCGGACCTGAATCGCGTTGTCGCACTTAAGCGCGACGTTGTTGGGTATGGTGAACGCGATCTGGTCCAGCCCGGGATAACCGTACGACCGTCCGGCGTAAATGGGGACGATCTCGACGCCGTTCAGCAGGACCCGTATCTGCCCGGCGGCGGTCTGGTCGCCGGAGGTCCCCGTGCCGGAATCCGACGCGACGTCGGCGCCCAGCCCGGTGCCCCACAGGTCCATGCGGTCGCCCGGGTGCGCCGGGCGCGTATCGAAAACGCCGATTTTGCCCATCACCGAATTGCGTTGCAGGATGAGCTTCCCCTCGAGGGTCGCTTGCGCGATACCGGAGCCGCTGGCATCCGCCGTCACGATGCCGGGCTTGCGGGGTATCACCCTGGTACGGAACGGGGCGCTGACTGCCGCGCCGTTTTTGACGCGTACGTCGTACTCGCCCGGCGGCACGGTGGATGGTATAACGGCCGCGAGCTGGTTGACGCCCCCGAGGTTGTAGTCGTAGACCATCATCATCGGCAGTTCGGCCCCGCCTGCAACGGGCGTCAGGGAGATGCTCACGCCATTCAGGACGGGCGGGTATGGCAGCACTCCCGGCTGGAAAAATCCGGGGCCGCTCAATCCGGCGCCCTTGATAGCAAAAACGGAACCCGGCGCCAGGTTGGAGGTCAGCGCTCCCGCGTCGAGGACTGCGGTGATGTTCGGAGTCTGAGCGAAAAGCGGCGCGGCCAATACCAGAGCCACACCAAGCACAAGTTGCCTATATGGTTTTGGGGTCATCATTGCTATACCAAGTGCAGCAGCCTCTGAGTTACCAGCAGAATACCACAAAGACCGTCTCACGGCCGGAAAAAATGGCCGAAGATCGTGTAAACTTCTGGCCCGTTAGGATAGACAGGGCCAGGGTCCCGTCGCGCTGCAACCCGCGGGGCGCGCCTCCCGGCCGGTCCAGCGGGCGTTTTAGCCCGCCGCCAGTTCGTCGTAGACCGCCAGCGTCCTTTCGGCCGTGCGCCGCCAGGTGAACCCGGCCGCGCGCTCGAACCCCGCGCGGACCAGCGACTCCCGCAGCGCGGAGTCCTCCACCGCGGCCTTCACTTTGGCCGCGATGTCGGCGGCATCCAGGGGATCGGCGTAGAGCGCCGCCCGGCCGCCCACCTCGGGGAGCGCCGAGGTCCGCGAGGTGACCACCGGCACGCCGTGGGCCATGGCCTCCAGCATGGGGAAACCGAAACCCTCCTCCAGCGAGGGATAGAGCAGCGCGCTGGCCGCCTGGTACAAGGAAACCAGCACGCAGCGGGGCACGTATCCAAGCCGTTTCACGCGATCTTCCAGCCCGCGGTTGCGAATGGCCGCATGCACCCGTTCGCTCCCATACCCGTCGCCTCCCGCCAGCACCAGGCGGTACCTCTCCGGCAAGTGTTCCAGCGCCCGCAGCGAGCCGAGAACGTTCTTCCGGTTATCCAGCACTCCCACCGAGAGCAGCATCTCGTTTCCCCGCCCCACCACCCGTTCGCGCTCGCGCAGGCGGGCTTCCGGGGAGAGCCGCTCGGCCGGCGGGTCGACGCCGCCCGGCGCCACGCGAATCCGGTCGCGGCCGACGCCGCAGTGCCGCATGACCTGGCCCGCCGTGTACTCCGAAAGGACCAGCACGCGGTCGGCGCGGTCCAGCGCTTCCCGCAACAGCCGGGAGAACTTCCGCTGGAATCCGGGCGTCGAGTACTCCGGGCCGGTGATCGGGAAGACGTCGTGGATGGTCACCACCTCCCGCTTGTATCGAAACGCCGGAGGGCGCTGCGCCAGGCTGTGGAAGATCCCGGTCCGCCAGGGCTGCCAAAACGTCACCGGCCGCTGGAAGAGTTGCACCGAGAAACGAGGATCCGCCGGCCGGAGGAATTCGCGCCTCCGGCGCAGCCGTGAGAACCGGTAGGCGAGCAGAAACCGGTGCGGGCTGCTGAGTCCGGCGAGCGATTCGATCAGCCGCCTGGAGTAGATGGCAATGCCCGTGGGGTAGGAATCGAATATGAAGCTGGCATCCAGGGCGATTCGCGCCATGTTCCGGTCCAGGGAGCAGCAGAATTGATGATAGCCTAAGAGAATACAATCTCCCCCGCACATGAGTTCGGCTTCACCGGCGCCATCGATCATCCAGAGAGCGGTTCTAGACCGGCTGCCGTCGCTGCGCTTGCCCGAGGGCGCGCGCGTGCTGGACGCTCCCTGCGGCGAGGGCGCTCTGGCGCTCGCCCTGTCCGCGGCAGGCTACGACGTGCAGGCCGCCGATATGGATCCCGCGGCTGCCGCCCGTCTCCAAGGCCGGTTCCACATGGTGGACCTGAACGGGAAACTGCCGTGGCCCGACGCCAGCTTCGATGCTTTCTTCTGCGTCGAGGGCATCGAACACCTGGAAAACCGGTTCCTCTTTCTGCGCGAGGCGGGGCGCGTTCTTCGCCCGGGCGGCAAGCTGGTCCTGACCACGCCGAACATCGTGGCGCTGCGGTCGCGCGTGCGCTTCTTCGCCAGCGGGTTCTATCATCGCGACAGCCGCCCGCTCAACGAGACCGGGCGCCGGCCGCTCCACCACATCGGGCTGGCCACCTTCTCGGAGTTGCGCTACGCCATCCACACTTCCGGCTTTTCGCTGGCGGAAGTCGCCGCGACGCACGCCAAGCCGGTGAGCCGGCTTTACGCCGTCCTGGCGCCCTGGATGTACCTCTACACGCTGGTTGCCTTCCGCAAAGAGAAGGACACGGCCCAGCGGGCGCGGAACAGGACCATCCGCCGGACCCTGTTCACCCGCGCGCTTCTGTTCGGCGAGAACTTGCTGTTGGTGGCGGTATCCCAGAACGTAAATAAGGAGTGAGACAGAGTGCCGTTTAAAATCGGATTCATCGGCCTGGGCGTCATGGGCAAGCCCATGGCGAAGAACCTTCTACGGGTCCATCACGAACTGGTGGTTTACAATCCTTCCCCTGGGCCGGTGGAGGAACTGGTGAAGGCCGGCGCCCAACGCGGCGCCTCTCCCAGGGACGTGGCCGCGCGCGCGGACATCATCATTACGATGCTGCCGGACGGCCCGGAGGTCGAGCAGGTGATCCTCGGGCCGGGCGGGGTTCTGGAAGGCGCGCGGCCCGGCGCGCTGGTCATCGACATGAGCTCGATCAGCCCGACCGTGGCGCGGAAGGTCGGCGCGGCCTGTGAGGCCAAGGAAGTGCATTTCCTGGATGCGCCGGTGAGCGGCGGGGAACCCCGGGCGATCCACGGCACGCTGGCCATCATGGCCGGCGGGCGCAAGGAGGATTTCGACAGGGCGGAGCCCGTGCTGAAGGCGATGGGCTCCTACTTAACCCTCGCCGGTCCGGTGGGCGCGGGCAACCTCACCAAACTGGCCAACCAGATCATGGTGGCGGCGAACATCGCGGCGATGGGCGAGGCGCTGGTACTGGCCACCAAGGCCGGTTTGGATCCGGAGATCGTCTTCGAAGCAGTCAAAGGGGGGCTGGCCGGCAGCAGCGTGCTCAACTTCAAGGCGCCCATGGTGATCGCTCGCAACTTCAAGCCCGGCTTCAGGATTCGCCTCCACCACAAGGATCTCCGGAATGCGCTACAGGCGGCCGAGTCGATGGGCATCGAACTGCCGCTGACCAGCCTGGTGCAGCGGATGCTGGCTTCCTTGCTCGCCGAGGGCAAGGGTGACCTGGACCACTCGGCGATCGTACAATACCTGGAGCAGAGAGCCGAGGTGGAAGTGAAGCGGCCCGGCTGACAGGAGGCAGCAGCGGATGGCGCTCCAGATCGAACAAAGGGACGTCCGGCCGGGAGTGACCGTGATCGCCCTGACCGGGCGGGTCATGTTGGGCGGGGAGGGCGCCCGGATTGAGAGCCTGGTTGAGAAGGGCCTGAAGGAAGGCCGCCGGCATTTCATTTTTGACCTGGCCGGCGTAACGCACATCGACAGCACGGGGCTCGGACGGTTTATTTCAGGGCTGAACAAGGCCCGCGGGGCGGGTGGCAGCCTGCGCATGGCCGCGGCCGCCGGCCAGGTTCGGGACGCCTTCCACGTGACGCGGCTCGACACGGTCTTCAAGTTCTACGACAACGTCGAGGCCGCTCTCGAGGGCCTGGGCTGAGGGCCGTGCCGAAGGTCACCTTTCTGCCCGCCGGCCGGACCGTGGACTTCGAATCCGGATCGTTGCCCTTCCTGGGGCACGGCAAGCCCGGATCTCTGCTGGATGTGGCCCTGCACTTCGACGTGGACCTGGAGCACGCCTGCGGAGGCAACTGCGCGTGTACAACCTGCCACGTGATTGTGAAGGAGGGCGAGGAGAACCTCTCGTCCATGGAGGACGACGAAGCCGACCGGCTGGAGATGGCCGCCGGGTTGACGCTGCACTCCCGGCTGGCCTGCCAGGCCGTGGTGTACGGGGATGTGGTCGTGGAGATCCCCGATTGGAACCGGAACTACTGAACCTGAGGACAAACCATGCCCGATACTCAGATTGAACAGGCGTACTCTCTGGCGAAGGATCGATACGCCCGGCTCGGCGTCGACACGGACGCCGCACTGGACCGGCTCTCCGCCATTCCCATCTCGCTTCACTGCTGGCAAGGCGACGACGTCGGCGGCTTTGAGTCCGCCGGCCAGGAACTGGGAGGCGGCCTCGCCGTTACGGGCAACTATCCCGGAAAGGCCCGCACGCCCGATGAATTGCGAGCGGACGTCGAAAAGGCCCTGTCCCTCATACCGGGAAAGCACCGGCTCAACCTCCACGCTTTCTACGCCGAGACCGGCGGCAGGAAGGTGGAGCGCACGGATCTGCGTCCCGAGCACTTCTCCACCTGGATTTCCTGGGCCAAACACCACGGCCTGGGAATGGACTTCAACCCCACCTACTTCTCGCACCCCAAGGCCGCCGACGGCATGACCCTGGGGCACCCGGACCCCGCCATACGCCGTTTCTGGATCGACCACGGAATCGCCTGCCGGAAGATCGGCGCCGCCATGGGGCGGGAACTCGGCACGCCCTGCGTCACCAACGTCTGGATCCCGGACGGGATCAAAGACGTCCCGGTGGACCGCAAGGGGCCGAGGTTGCGCCTTCTCGAATCTCTCGACGCGACCTTCGCCGAGCCGATCGACCCGAAGCACAACCTGGATGCCGTGGAGTGCAAGCTGTTCGGAATCGGCTCGGAGAGCTACGTAACCGGCTCCCACGAGTTCTACCTGGGCTACGCCGTAAGCCGCCGGAAGCTGCTGTGCCTGGATGCCGGGCATTTCCATCCCACCGAGGTCATCTCGGACAAGATCTCGTCGGTGCTGATGTGGGTGCCGGAACTGCTGTTGCACGTCAGCCGCGGCATTCGCTGGGACAGCGACCACGTCGTGATTCTGAACGATGAGCTGCAAGCCATCGCCCAGGAACTGGTCCGCGGCGACTTCCTGGGCCGGGTTCACATCGGACTGGATTTCTTCGATGCCAGCATCAACCGGGTCGCCGCCTGGGCGGTGGGTACGCGCGCCATGCTCAAGGCGCTGCTGATGGCGCTGATCGAGCCTATAGGCCGTCTTCGGCAGGTCGAGGCCGAGGGCGATTTCACGTCCCGGCTGGCGTTGCTGGAAGAGGCGAAGGGTCTCCCGTGGGCGGCAGTGTGGGACTACTACTGCCTGGCCAAGGCAGTCCCCGCCGGGGCCGCCTGGCTGGACGAAGTGAAGCGCTACGAGCGCGACGTCTTATCCAAGCGGTAAGCACAGGGCAGGCTTTCAAAGCCGGCCGGAGCAGGCGGCCGGGCGCCGCCATGAGCGGGCCGGAAGGCGGCGCACGCCCGGCACGCTGCCCTGATAGCATCGAACTATGCACGACTTGTCCTTTTTCCGCGCCAATCTGGACGCTATCGCGAGGCGGTTGGCCGGCCGCGGGTTCACTCTCAACGTTGAGGAGATTCGTGAACTGGATCAGCGCCGGCGGGCGGCGGTGACCGAGACGGAAACGTTGAAGGCACAGCGCAACGCTGCCAGCGGTGAAATCAGCAATCTGCGCAAGCAGGGGGTGGACACCGCGGCCGAGCAGCAGAAGGTGCGCGAAATCGGCGGCCGGGTCGCGGCGCTCGACGGGCAGGTCAAGGAACTCGATGAACAGTTCCGCGAGATGCTGGCGGGCATCCCCAACGTCCCGCACGAAACGGTTCCTGCCGGCTCGACTCCCGAGGACAACGTCGAAGTGCGCCGCTGGGGCCAGCCGCGCCCGTTCGACTTCGAGCCCAAGGCGCACTGGGACCTCGGGCCGGAGCTGGGCATTCTGGATTTCGAGCGGGCCGCCAAGATCACCGGCGCGCGCTTTGCCGTCTACTGGGACATGGGCGCGAAGCTGGAACGGGCGCTCATCAACTTCATGCTGGACGTCCACACCCGCGAACACGGCTACACCGAGGTTCTGCCGCCCTTCATGATCAATTCGGCCAGCCTGTTCGGCACCGGCCAGTTGCCCAAGTTCGCCGATGACCTGTTCAAGTGCGAACGCTACGACTTCTGGCTGGCGCCGACCGCCGAAGTGCCGGTGACCAATCTGTTTCGCGACGAGACGCTCGACGCGGACCGCCTGCCGGTCAAGCTGTGCGCTTATACGCCGTGTTTCCGAAGCGAGGCCGGATCGTACGGCAAAGACGTGCGGGGGATCATCCGGCAGCACCAGTTTCAGAAGGTGGAACTGGTGAAGTTTACGCGGCCGGAGCAGAGCTACGACGAACTGGAGAAGCTCACCGCCGACGCCGAGGACATCTTGAAGCGCCTGGAGTTGCCTTTCAGGACGGTCGCGCTTTGCACCGGAGATTTGGGATTCTCCTCCGCCAAGACGTACGACATCGAGGTCTGGCTGCCGGGGCTGAACGGTTACAAGGAAATCTCGTCCTGCTCCAACTTCGAGGCGTTCCAGGCGCGGCGGGCCTCCATCCGCTGCAAGTCCGCCAGGGGCAGATCCGAGTTCGCGCACACGTTGAACGGCAGCGGCCTGGCGGTGGGCCGCACCTGGCTCGCCATCGTCGAGAACTATCAGCAGAAGGACGGCTCGGTAGTGGTCCCCGCCGCCCTGCGCCCCTACCTCAACGCCGAAGTGCTTGCCAAACGAGATACCTGACACCGTGGGGCGCCGTCCGTTTGCCAGAGGTCGCGGGCAACGGGTACACTGTAAAGACTCGGGGGAGCCGGGATGGCTGGCCAAGCATACATCGCCGCGGAATTGTTCGACCTGGTGCGCGAGGACTTGCAGAGGGTCGACGCGGAGATCAGCCTGCGGTCGGTCGCCTCGGTCGAGGCCATCACCACCATTTCCCGCTACCTGCAAGAAGGCGGCGGCAAGCGGCTCCGCCCGACGCTGCTGCTGCTGTCTTCCCGCCTGACCGGCGGGGGTGGAGACGCCGCCATCCGCATGGCGGCGGTGGTTGAGATGCTCCACATGGCCACGCTGGTCCACGACGACGTGATCGACGTGTCCCAGATCCGCCGGGGGCGTCCTTCCCCGAATGTCCTGTGGGGAAACCACACGGCGGTCCTGGCCGGAGACTGGCTCTACATGCAGGCCTTCCAGGCGGCCCTGGAGGAACGCGATTTCCGAATCCTCGATCTGCTGATCGGCCTCACCCAGATGATGGTGGAAGGGGAACTCCTCCAGCTCGAGCGCATCGGCTCGATGACCATCACGGAGGCCGACTACATGGACCTGGTGGACCGCAAAACCGCCAGCCTGTTTGCCGCGTGCGCCCGTCTCGGCGCCATCACCTCCGGCGCGCCGGAGGAGACCGAGACCAGTCTCGGCGGGTACGCCTGGAACCTCGGCATGGCGTTCCAGTTGGTGGACGACGTTCTGGACTTCACGGCTCGCGAGACGGTTCTGGGCAAGCCCGTCGGTAGCGACCTGAGGGAGGGCAAAGTGACGCTTCCCCTTATCTATGCCCTGGAGCGGGCCGACGAGGCTGAAAGACGCCAGATCGAAACCGTTCTGCGGGACGGCAACTACGGGCGCGTGCCGTTCTCCGGAGTCCAGGCTATCGTCCGCCGGCACAACGGGATAGAGCAGGCCATACAGAGGGCCGAAGGGTTTACGCAGGAAGCCCGCGCAACGATCTCCCGCTTCTCGAGTTGCTCCTGCCAGCGGGCGCTGAACCGGTTGACCGACCTCGTGACCTGCCGCGATCATTAGGCCGCCCGCCTTACATTAACAAGTGTTAAGCGTCGCGGTGGGTGTATACAATTTCCTCATTGACTTCCCGAGGAATCGGACTTAAGATTCTTTTTCAACGATTGTTGGCCGCTTGCTGAGGTTGGAAAAACGTGTAATCGGAGGGTCCCGAGGCATGTTTCGAATCGGCGAGAAGGTAGTGTATCCCAACCAAGGGGTTGGGGTCATAGAGAACGTGAGTTCCCGCTGGTTCGGCGCCCAGCACGAGCGGTTCTACCTCCTCCGGCTGCTTTGCAGCAGCCTGACCGTCATGGTGCCCCGGTCGCATGTGTCGGATCTTGGGCTTCGCAAGGTGACGCGCAACGGCGAAATCGAGAAAGTGCTCGCTTTTCTTGCAAATAGCGGAAGGTGCGCGTCCTGCGGAGACTGGAAGGACCGCTTCAAAGAGAACTCGGAGAAGATGAAGTCCGGCCGGCTGCTTGAGATCGCCGAAGTGCTGAAAAGTCTGCTGGTGCTCCAGTCCTCGAAACCGCTCTCTTTCCGTGAGAAGAAGATGCTGGACCGGGCCCGGTTCATGCTCATATCCGAGATCTCCGTCTCGCGCTCCATCCCCGCGGAAATGGCTGCGGAGATGCTCTCCAGGGCGCTGATGAAGGTCTCGCTGTCACTCCCAGCCGCCCTGTAGGGACTTCCGGCGCCCCCGGACCCTAGTCAACCTCGTCCCCACCGCCGATGGGTGTTTCGAGCAGGCTCGCGGGCAAGGTGTGTGCCTTCAACCGCGGACGCCGCCGTTGGACACTAACCTTCGATAACAGGTACCTGCTAGCCAACGATGATCTTGAAGATATGACGCTGAGACCGTACAGTGTGGGACACGGATGGCGAGGCATGTAAGCGGCCGTGCAGCAGTCGTATTGCGGACACAGCGTCCGGCTACAGTCCGGCGGGTGCCCCGGAGTCTGCGCCGCGTGACTCGCGGCGGGAGATGAGGGAAGGGCATGCAGTGCCTGTACTGCGGTAAGCCATTGGGTTTATTGAGAGAGCTCGCCGACGGCGAGTTCTGCTCACGCGAACACCGCCAGCGTTACAGGACCATCACGAAGCGCGCCTTCGGACGGCTCATGGATTCCCGTCCGGAGCCTGCACCGTTCGCCGCTCCGGCGCCCCTCCCGAAGGTGGTGCTGCCGTTGCCGCAGACGGCCTCCCCGCGCGCCGGGCTCATGAAGTTGAAACCCGCCCGGCCCCGCCCCATCAGTGTCGCGGCGGCCCGGGAGAGATCTCCGGCTGGTCCGGTCTTCCAGTTCTACAACACGCTGATGGCGCCCTGCATGCCCGTGACGCAGGGTGCGCTGGCGCTGGCGCCTGCATCTTCCTGGCCATTGCGGGCGCCGGAAGCCGCCTTCTCGCCGGGCGTGGCGCTCGTGGCGGCCGAATCGCTGGCATTCCACCCGGAGGTCGCAGCTCTCAGTCCTGCTTTCAACCAGTTGCAGCCGATTGATGTACCCTTGGAGGCGCTCACCGGAGCCGTCAGTCGCCAGCCGGCGACCGAGCCGCTGTCCCTGGCCCCGTGCATCCAGGAATCGGCCGCCGCTCTTGTCCCAACCAACGGCATCGCCTACCTGCAAGCGTCGTTCGGCCCCTCGTTTGAACCCGCGAAGCCGGCCCCCGAGTTGTGCGGTTCCCTCCCCTGCGCGCCTCACGCCAAGGTTAACGCCGCCGCCCGGGCGCCTCAGATGCAGATGGCCGGCGCCCCCGAGCCGTTGGCCTGGGCGCCGCGGCCAGTGTTGCCCGAGCTGAAAGTGAACTTGCTAGCCGCCTCGGTGCCGGCGGCATCCGTGGTCGTCGCGGAGGCACGGCAGGCCGATGCCGGGTTTGAGCCCATGCAGGCTGCCGCCGCGGTCATCTCGTCCCGGCGGCCGGCCATGGGACTCGCGCCCCAGCAACTGCGAGAACCTCCGGCCGTGAGCCTGCTCCCCTTTCCTCCGCGCCCCGCCAATTACGCATGCCGCGCCGCAGCGGGCGCCGAGGCCCTGCCGTTCGCCGCGCCCGCCCCCAGACGGCTCGAACTCTCCCTGGCCGCGGATCGCCTGGCCCTGAGGGCGACGACTGCGCTCCGGGAAGAGGTATTCGGGGCCGACATGGCGGCCGATCCCGCCGGGCACGTGGTTCGGCCCAACATCGGCACAGGTTCCGTCCTGCCGGCGCTGGCCTCGCTGTTCAAGTACGGCAAGAGCTCTCGCGAAGTGGGCGCGTTGCCGCACCTGACGGAAGGGCTTACCCCGCAGAACCGCGTGGCCTTCCCTGTCGCCTACAGGGAACTCCCTATGCCGGTGCAGAATCCCCGGATACCCAGCCGCAGCGAGCTCCGGATCGTGGAGACTTTCGAGTACCTGAAGCCGATGGACGAGCCCCCCGTCGATATTCTTCAAAGCCTCGTGCGACTCTGGAAGACCGCTCCGGTTTATCTCCGATTTGCGGCGGCTACGGCGTGCCTGATCCTGCTTATGTGGGCCGTCATTCCAGGCCACACCGTGTCCAACATGGTCGCCTCGCGCTGGGGCGTTATCGGAGAGAAGATCGAACAGCGTGCCGCCATCGAGCTGACGGAGGACTTCCGCGACGACATGAGCCAGTGGACCGGTTCGGGCGACTGGGTCCAAAGCTGGAGGATCAGCCGGACCGGCTACGTCCGCCCGGGGAATCTCGCCCTGTACCAGCCCAGCATGCAGATGAAGGACTACCGCGTCGAGTTCCTGATGCAGATCGAGCAGAAAGCGGTGGGCTTTGCCTACCGTGCGACCGATCGGGAGAACTACTACGCGGCGAAGCTCAAAATCGCCAAGCCGGGACCCATGCCGGTCCTGTCTTTGGTGCGATACCCGGTCGTACACGGGGAGGAAGGGCCTAAGGTGGAGATCCCGATCCGCATCCTTCTCCACAACAACACTCCATACCGCGTTCAGCTTACCGTCAAGGGGCAGGGGTACTCCACATCCATCGAGGGCCAGCTCGTCGATTTCTGGACCGACAGCAGACTGCAAACAGGTGGATTCGGCTTCTTCAGCGACACGGGAGAAAGCGCCCGGGTCTACTGGATGAGGCTCTCCCACCAAAACGATTTCGTCGGCCGAATCTGCGCCTACATACGCCAGCCCGCCATTCCACGGAGGAGGACCGAGATACTCCAATGAGTCAAAAAAAAGCAGTCGTGAACCAGGATTGGGTCGAGAGCGCGGCTTCGCCTCCGGCCTTCTCCGCCATGCGTTCCGAGCGCCGCGGCGCCTCCCACGCCCTGGCTAAAGCCGTCTCTCTGCACTTGGACGGCAAGCCCGCGGAGGCCTTGCAGGAGCTCTATGCCGCCATCGAGCGGGGAGAGAAAGACGCCGAGATTTACTCCGCTCTGGGTCACATTCACTTCCAGCTCGGGCAGTTCGAGGAAGCAGGCAACAGCTACTGGAAGCTGCTTCAGTTGGAGCCTGCCCACCGGACGGCCTCCTTCAACCTTGCGGTCTGTCTGGAGAAACTGGGCCGGTGGGAGGAGGCGTCCGAAAAATTCAACCGGTCGCTCGAGGCGGATCCGCAGCGCAGCGAAGCGTTCCTGGGGATCGGCATTTGCCACCTGCAACTGGGCCGGCTGGAAACGGCGCTGGAGGCTTTCGACAAGTGCCTGAACCAGACCCCCAGCCAGGAGGCCGCGCTTTTCGGCAAGGCCGTCACGCTGCAACTGGCGGGCCGCCTGGACGAGGCGGGAGATCTCTACCGCCGTATTCTGAAGAAGAACCCGCGTTCGGAAGACTCGCTCGTCAATCTGATCTCGATCGACATGGCCCGCAAGGATTCCGACCGGGTCCGGGAAACCGCCGAACAGTTGCTGGCGGTCCGGCCCGGCTCGGCGACCGCGCTGGAGGGTCTGGCCGCCGCCGCCTTCAGCCGCGGCGATCATGAAGCCGCCGCCCGGTTCTGTTTCCGGCTCGTGGAGACATCTCCAGGGCATTTCGAGGGGTGGTTCAACCTGGGCGTCGCCCATCAGAAGGCCGGCCGCTTCACGGACGCGGCACAGGCGTACGCCAAGGCGGCATTGCTCCGGGAAGACGCGCCGCAGGTTCACATGAACCTGGGGATCGTGCATCAGGAACTCGGGGATCTGCCTCAGGCCCGGAAGTCCTACGAGAGAGCCATCGCGCTCGATCCGAGCCAGACAGCCGCCAAGTGGAACCTGGCGCTGGTGCTCGAACAGAGCGGCGAGGCGGACGCGGCCGAGGATCTGTACGACCGGTTGCTGGCCGGAAACCCGGACTGGCAGGAGGCCAGATTCCGGCAGGGTTACCTGCGGCTGCAAAGAGGAGACTTCCGGGGCAGCATCGACGCTTTCGAGCGGTGTCTGGCGCTCAACAGCGCCTGGCTGGAAGCGCGGCTGAATCTCGGCATCGCGTACTGGAAGGTCGGGGACCGCGCCGAGGCCCGCCGGGCCTTCGAGCATGTGCTCGCCGCGCAACCTGACTGCGTGGACGCCCTGCGGGGACTGGCCGCCCTGGCCCTGGAGGCGGAGGACGACCGGGCCGCCCTGGACCTGCACACCCGGCTGATCGGTCTCGGCGAGAAGAGCGCCGAATTGTACTACAACACCGGCTTGCTACAGCAGAAGTCCGGCTCGATGGACGAGGCCGTGCGGCTGTACAGGAAGGCGGTGAACGCCCAGCCCGACTTCGCGGAGGCGTTCCTGAACCTGGGTCACGCGCTCAAATCGCTGGGCCAGGAAGACGAGGCCCGCGACTGCTGGCGCAAGGCGCTTGAGTTCAAGCCCGAACTCGCTCACGGCTACTTCGAGCCGGCCACGGCCTGAAAACGCGAACCAGGAGCGGCACGCGGCTGCTAGACTCTGAGCATGTTCTCAATGTGCGCCCGAGCGCTCTTCCCCTTCGCGTTCGCGGCCGCGCTGCTCCCCGCCGCCGACAGCCTCTCCATCGCCGAGGCGGTGTTCGATGAATTGGTCCGCCAGGACTTCCCCGCCCTGGCCGCGCGCTTTTCCGCTCAGATGAAGGCGGCAGCGCCGCCGGAGAAACTGGCCGCCACCGTCGCCCCGGCGCTCACCGGTTTCGGCCCTCTGCGCTCCGGGAGGCCCCGGCCGCGCTACACCCAGGCGCAAGGGAACGACGTTTTCGTCTTCCCGGCGGAGTTCGAGAAAAACCGGGTCAATATCATCATCACTCTGAACCCCGAGGGACAACTCGCAGGGATGTTCTTCCAGGCGCCCGATCCGGAGCCTCCTAAAGCCGGCGAACTCCTGGTCGCCACCGGTGACGCGCGGTTGCCGGCCACGCTGGCACTGCCCGATGGGCCTGGCCCCTTCCCTGTGCTTGTGCTTGTTCACGGCAGCGGCCCACAGGACCGGGACGAGACCATCGGAGCCAACGCCCCTTTCCGGGACCTGGCCGACGGGCTGGCCAGCCGCGGCGTGGGCACCCTGCGATACGTAAAACGCACCAGGCAGGCGCCGCAGAGCCCGGTGCCGACCGTAGAGCAGGAGGTGATCGAGGATGCCCTGAGTGCGATGGCGCTGGCGAGGCGGCAGGCGCGCGTCGATCCCAAGAAGGTCTTCCTGCTCGGGCACTCGCTCGGTGGATATCTCGGCCCTCGCATCGCCCTGCGAGACTCCGAGGTTGCGGGCCTGGTCCTTCTCGCCGCCAACGCCCGGCCCATCGAAACGCTGGCCCGCGAACAGTTGCGGTATCTGGGCGCGCCTTCCGGGACGCTCGATAAGCTGCTGGCGGCTGCGCCGGCTTCCTACTGGGCGGATCTGAGGGCCTACGAGCCGGTCGCGACGGCGCAGAAGGTCCGGGCGCCCATGCTGATCCTCCAGGGCGAACGGGACTACCAGGTCACCATGGAGGATTTCGGACTCTGGAAGGAGGGCTTGCAGAGCCGCGCTGACGTTATCCTCAAGAGCTATCCGAAGCTGAACCACCTCTTCCTGGAAGGTGAAGGGAAGTCAGTCCCCGCCGAGTACGGCAAGCCCGGCCGCATCCCGGACTACGTTCTGGACGACGTTGCGGCTTTCGTCAAGAGTGCGGCGAAGCCGCGGTAGAAACCGCGCCGCTCACTGCTTGCCGGCCATGCCCTTCTCGACCGCCGCGTTGAGGCCCTTAGGCAGAAGTTCCCCCAGCCGCTTGAGGTCGATCGGGCCGTCGATATAGACCACCGTCAGTTCCCGCTTCTCGCTGACGAGCACAGTCATGCCGAGGACGCGGCTGGCATCCTTCTTGACGTAGACCTCCACGCGCTCGGCCGGTTCCGTGATGTTCACGACCCCGCTCCAGCCCCGCTCGGAGGTGAGTTGAGCCCGGACCGGCGCCACGTCCGCCTCCGTGTACTCGCCCTCTTTCTCGAATTGGAAAGAGCGCACGTAGATACCCTTGAGGTCGCCCGCCAACTGCTTGGCAGCGGCCTCTCCGGTGCTGCGGCCGGAGAGGAAGTTCCCCGCCAGTTGCAGCATGTTCCCGTCCAGGCTTACAGTCACCGCCTCCTTGGCCTTCGCGGCGAGCTTCTCGAAGCTCTCAGGAAACCTGATCTCCTGCGCGCCGGCCGGCAACAGAACCAAAAACAAGCACGTGGCGTATTTATACATGTTTATCTCCTTAAAATGAATCCGATGGTTTTAGTTGAGCGCCGGCCTCTCCGGGGACCAGCGCCTCGATCCGGACCGTTTTCTCCACCTTCGCGCGGGCCTGCTCCAACTTGACAGCGGTAATGCGAAGAGCCGTAAGAACCTGGTCTCTGGCGGCCTCACCCCGGGCGCGTCTGCGCAGCTCCGAGGTGTGCTGGATGCCGGCCAGCAGCACGATGGCCAGAGCCGCGGCAGCGGCCCACTTCGCCGGCCCGGGAGCGAGCCAGCCGCGGAGAACATCCCACGTGCCCTTTTTCCCCAGCACCGCGTTGCGGGCCACCACGCGTTCCGCAAAGCCCTGCGGCGGCGCCTCCCGCCGAAGCGCTTCCCTCAAGGCATCTTCCAGGCGATCCATGATCAGACCTCTTTCAAATAGCGGCCGGCCTTTTCCCGGAGCAGTGCCAGAGCTTTCTGTAGACGGTCCCGGACGGTCCTCAGCGGCAGTTCGAGGATACGGGCTATCTCCGGCGGGTCCAGGTCCTCCTGGTAGCGCAACACCACCGCCGAACGCAGGTGCCCGGGTAGAGACGCGACCAACTGGCGCAACCTCTGCGTCAGCAGCGGGTCGCCCTCGGCCGGGGGCGCGGCCGGTTCGCCCGTCTCCTCCAGGCTGACCTCCGCCCGCGCCCTGCGGCGCAGGCCGTCGATCGCGCGGCGGCAGGTGACCTGCCGCAGCCAGAAGACCACGTGCGAGTCGCTCTTCAGCCCGTCCAGGTTGCGGTGCAGCCGCAGGAAGACATCCTGGGCGGCATCTTCCGCGGCCGAGGGGTCGCGCAGCAGGTGCAACGCGAGGCTATAGACCATGGACTGGTGCTGGCCGACCAGGCTGGCGAAATCCGGGCTGAACGTTTCACCGGCTATGGTGTCGGCCCGGCCTGTCGCGGCGGGAGTCAATCCTGTTCTCCACCCATATATACGCGCAGGGTGGGAGTGCGGACAGGTTTTTTATGGGCTGGGCGCAGCCGGACACACTGCCGCGGCGGACACGCTGGCGTCCTTCGAGCGGTCTTGCAACGCGGAAGCTCTATCCCACAAGGCGTTTCTGGAACGGGTCGAAGCGCTCGACAAGATTCGTGATCGAATTTGCCTGTCCGGCGCTTGCGTGCGCGATTTTCTGCTTGCGCCCGGCCCCGGCACAGCCGGCGTGGAGGCTTCACATCCGACGACGCTGAAGGACGGGACGCATGACGCCTGGTGCGTCAGAGCCGGTCATTTCTGACCCTCACGATCGCGCGCAGGTTACGGAGGGATTACATCGGCCGTCTCCGGCAGCGAGGTATTGAAGACCGTTACGAACTGCTTTCTGACCGTGAGCGCAAGGTGCTTCGGCGAATCGCCAAAGGCCGCTCCAACAAGGGGGTGGCAAACCCGTTGAGTATCAGCCTGACGACCGTCGAAACACATCGCGCTCACATTCTACAGAAGCCGCCCATTCACGGCATCTTCGATCTCCACTGTATGCGGTCCGCAAGCGAATTGCTTCTTGACTTGCGGGCGCTCGGAGGGATGCGCTAGCCCTCAATTCTTATCCACTCCGCGATATCGCCGCGGCGCTCCGGAATGAGCCTGAGGGTAACCTCCTTGTTCTGGAACTGCGCCAGGTCCTTGAGGGCGATAGCCCGACCGCCGGACCTGATGCGGGTCTTGGAAGTGACCACTACATCGAAATTGGTTCCCTCCGCATCCTTGACAATCACCAGGTTATGATCGGGATTGACGGCGAGGATCTTGCCGGAAAGATTCTCCGGCGGCCAGATGGTCCGCCTCGCAGAGGATGCGGCGACGGACGCCTTACTTGGCGCGGCCGGCGCCTTGCCGGCCGCTGCCGCGGGAATCGCCAGCAGCAGGCCGCACACGACGCACGAAAGAAACGAAGTCGTAAGGTTCTTCATGGGTTTTCTCCATATGCTCGTTTCACTCATCCGAAGGCCATCCGCCCAGAGCGGATAGCGATCTCACCGAAGGCGACCGCCCGCCATCTCGTGCCTCAGTGTCTGGTACTCCTTCGAAGCACTGTTGTAGGCCACGGCATCTCTGGTGGAGTTCGCCAGCGACTGGGCTTCCTTGACGAGATTGTTCGCATACTTCACATAGGTGGGCATCCACAAGGCCTCCGGGTGAGCGTTGGCGTAGAGAATGGCGTCTTGCGTGTTGTCCGCCATCAACCGGACCGCTACCGCAATCCGGTCAATCTCCTTTTGTTGCCACGGCGCCACGACTCGCCAGATGGTTTCGAGCCGGCACAGCTTGGACCCCATTTGGTTGACGTCCTCCTTCAGTGCAAGCAGTTCTTCATCGTGAGCTTGGCTGCTCAAGGCCGGGTTGCGTGTAAAGCTCTGGAGCTCTCCGGCATGCTCCAACGCCTGTCTTGCATCGGAGCGAACCTCCTGGAAAATCGTGTTCGCTTCACCCTTGAAGTCCCACGTGTACGATGCGGCGGTAGGTGGACCGGCCACGCATTCGTGGACCGCGGCTGCGGCGGGGCTGGCGAAAGCAACCATGGCTGCCGAAGCGCAGCCGCCCAACAGAAAGGTTCTCAATCTGTTTGTCATTGTTTCTTTCCTCCTGTTGATTGGACGGAATGGAAAGGGATCGCAGGCATCCCGTCGGGACAGTATTTTGACAGGCGCGGGTACAGTGGAGCGCCCAGTCTTCTGCCGCAGCGCAAAATTGTGGGGGCGGCGACCCGCGCGTCGTGAGAAGTTGAAGCGGTGATTGTGCCCGATTTGCATAGAATCGGGCTGCGGAAATCCTTTGGAAAGGACGAACCGCCGTCCCCGGCTTTCAACTGAGTTCAGAACACCGCCGGGGTCCGATTTGCGGTGGGTGGGCCGCCCCGCGGGAGGCTTGAGGCGGCCCGTTCGGCGGTTGCCCTACCCGCGCCGCGGCGGCGGCGGGGGCATGAGCGAGATGAGCTTATCGTCAGGGAAAGGCCGGCACTCGGTGACGGCATCGAAGACCATGGTCTGCGGGTCCTGCACCGTGTAAGGCTTGAACTCGAGGCCCGGCTGGCTGGGATTGCCGGTGCGGGCGAAGTTGAGCCAGGCAGTGGCGACCTTGTCTTGCAGCGCAAGCCCCTCGGCCGTGCCGCCGGTCGCAACCCGGATGTGAGGCTCGGCCAGATTGTGGAACGCAAACGCAATCTCGGAGCAATGGAAGGCGGTGGTGCCGCCGTTGACCGGGTATTCGTAGGCGAACAGGTAGCTGTAAACCGGCGTCCTGCCCTTTTCAAGTTTCACGGCGAGCTTCTGCTTGACGCCGGTGCGCGAAGAGGCCGCGTAGTAAAGAACGTCCTGGACCTTGTTGCGCGGGAACAGTTTCTGGAACTCGGCGACGATCTCGTTCTTTTTGTCGCCGTACGCGGCGGCCAGATTGTCGTCGATTTCCTTCTGGCTCCATTCGTTCTTGCGGCCGTCGCCCCGCTGGAGCGTTCCCATCTGCTCGCTGAAGACGCTGCCGCTCATCAGAGGTATGTCGTGGGCCCAGTCGCAGATCTCACGCATCACGTACTTGTCGTCGGCGATTACGTCCCAGGCAGCACGCGGCAAGCCCGCCTGCTTCGCCACCGCCTCGAGGGCAGAAGTGCCGGCGGCGAGCAGTTGCTGGTAGGGAACCGCCTTGAGCTTGTCGATCTGGTTGCCGCTGAGGCCCAGGTTCTTGAGCGTGGCGGCGGCGATCATCTGCTGGGTCTTGATGCTCTTGGCGGGGTCGGTGTCCCGGTAGTTCAGGCTGCCGCCGCTCTGGGCGATGACCTTATGGAAAAGACCCTGAGCGGCCGGCATCAGCAGCATGCGGACCACTTTGCCGCCGCCGCCGGACTGGCCGAATATGGTGACGTTGCCCGGATCGCCGCCGAAGGCTTCAATGTTGTCGTGAACCCATTGCAGGGCCGCCACCAGGTCGGCCGTGCCGGTGTAACGGGAATTTTCGTATGCGGGGCCATAGGCCGAGAGGTCCAGCGTCCCCAGGATGTTCAGCCGGTGATTCAGGCTGACAGTCACGACGTCGCCATATTCGCTCAGGTTCTTGCCGTCATAGGCGTAGGATTCCATCGAGGAGCCGTTGGTGAACCCGCCGCCGTGCATCCAGACCATGACGGGCTTCTTCGCGCCCGCTCCCAGGCTCTGCGTCCAGACGTTCAGGAACTGGCAGTGCTCGTTCTGAAGCCAGTATCGATGCGGAAAGACGAACTCGTCCGGGCCCGGCGCGGTCATTTCGGGGACCGGGCAGATGGGGCCCCAGGCCTGAGCGTTCTTGACGCCGTCCCAAGGCTTCACAGGCTTGGGCAGCTCAAAACGCTCCGCTTCGGCGTAGGGGATGCCGAGAAAAGTGAAGGTCTTGCCGTCCCGGAAGCCGCGGAGCCTTCCTCCTTTGACCTGAACGATGGGAGGTTGCAGATTCGGGGATGCCTGCGCGCTCTCCCGGCTCGGGGCGCATCCCGATTGCAGCGCAAGTCCGGCCAAAGTGCCGCCTATCAAGCCGGCGCCGCCGCTCAGCAGCCTCCGGCGATTCATTGGGTCCGATAGTAGATAATTGCCCATGTCCTCACCCTTTCGTGTGGTTCGCGGGACTCCTCCCGAATCTCGGTCCGGCAGGATCCGCAACCAGATTGTATCCCACCCGCCGGGGGAGGACGAGGATGAGGAGGACTGCGGCCGCTCTCCTCAGGTATACTTCTCAGGGATCGGTATGGCAGACGCACCTGGAAATGACTACGACACCGTAGAACTGCGTTCCGGGCGCCTCCACAAGATACGCCGTATGGAGGCGCGGATGCTCGGTGAAGACGACCGCATGGTTCAGGTTGTGAAGTGCTACTGCCGGACCCACGACATCATCACGGCCGCCGACGCCGAGCGGCAGGAGCGCCCGACCTTCGTGTTTCCCGTGGCATATTTCAAGAGCCTCCAGGACCTGATCGGAAGCGAGCTCAAAGGGCGGATCTACAGCGACAGCCAGCGGCGCCGCGTGAAGTTCTACCTCGACCTGAGGGAGCATACCGGTTTCCAGATGGAGCAGAACCGTACCGATCTCCACAGCCCCTGGTACGACGACAGCGTGATGAAGGAATAGCTCCTCGCCGCGAGCGCCCGCTTGCTGCGCCGGCATCCGAAGCTGCCGGGCCTTCTACCGGAGAGCCGCCGGCCGGCCTCCGGTTTCCTTGCTGCGCTGCGCGGCATCCATGAAGGCGAAGATCTCGAGCGTCTCCTCGTTGGGGACCGGCGCAACCCGGGTTCTGAAGAAACCCGCGATCTCCTTGAGCAAGGGTCCGTAACCGGTGGCCATCTTCTCGTTGCTCTGGACGGCCCCCTTCGGCCCGAACACCACCGCCCCGTATCCCGATGTGGGCCTCAGCACGCGCACGGTTCCAATGCGCCCGTCCTTCCAGACCCCGGCCACGACATCCGCGCCGGCCGAGGAAACGCGCGTAACCTCCCGGCAGCCCGTCCCCATCAGCGCGTACAGCATCTCCACGGCATGGATGCCATACCAGCTCAGGTCCAGGTAGTGATGCTCCTCCAGAGGGCCGGGGCCCCAGGTTGTTGCGCCCGCGGCCCGCGGGGATTTGAGCGCGGCGACGATCTCGCTGTAGCGCAGGCTGGAGGAACTGAACCAGGGAACCTCAGCCTCGCCGGCCAGGCGCGCGATCTCGCGTGCGTCTTCGAGGGTGGCGGCCAGAGGCTTGTCGATGAAGACCGGCTTGCGCGCGGCGAAGACCTGGCGCGCCTGCGCCAGGTGTGTCCGGCCGTCGACGCTCTCAAGCAGTACGCCGTCCACCTTTGCGCACAGAGCGGCTATATCCGGAACGATCTCCACGTTCCAGCGCGACGCGAGTTCCTGCGCGTAGTTGT
This sequence comes from Bryobacterales bacterium, assembly GCA_020851555.1. Taxonomy (GTDB): domain Bacteria; phylum Acidobacteriota; class Terriglobia; order Bryobacterales; family Bryobacteraceae; genus DTKY01. The sequence continues at coordinate 33,637 of JADZCM010000030.1, forward strand.
CCACACGGGTGCGGCTGGCCTCCACGTCGGGACTGCCTCCTTTGTAGGCCGCCACCACGCGGAATCCCGGAACGTAGTCCCGTGCATTGCTGTCGTGAAAGGCCTGGGTGAAGGCGATGACGTGAGAGGTGTCGGTTCCGATAATCCCCAGGCGGAAGTCGGCGCCGCCCGCTGAAAGCGCCCAAAGCAGAAGCGGCACGGTCAGTCTCATGAATGGCATTCTACTTCAAAGCGCCTGGCACGGCAGCCGTTCGCCGCCCGGGTGCGGGCGCGTGCGGGAGGAACCCGCCGCATCCGGCTATCCGCTTCCGGCGCGGGTGTTACACTGATACTCGCTTTAACCTGAAGTGGAGCGGCCGATAGGAGAGGATCACATGAACAAGCGACGAACCTTCTTGACTTCCGCGGCAGGGGTGGGAAGCAGCGCGGCGATGGCCACGATGGCCCGTGCGGCGGCAGCTCCGGGCGGCCGCTCGCGCGCTCCCGGGGGTATCAGGGTCGGGAACCTCTACTTCTCCGGAGGATTGACAGGAGTGAATCCCGAGCGCCGCAAGAACCCCTCCGCCCCGCCGGGCGACATCAAAGAGCAGACCGAGAGGACACTGGAAGCGCACAAGAAGAATCTTGAGGCGCTCGGCACGAGCCTGGAGAACGTGGCGAAGGTCACGGTCTTTCTGGCGGATCCAAAGAACGAGCGGAGCGGCATGAACGAGGTCTACGCCAAGTATTTCCCGAAGGACGCCCCGGCCCGCTCGGCTGTAGGGGTTGAGTTCCCCGACGATGTGACGCGGGTCGAGATCGAGTTGGTGGCCTGGATTCCGGACACTTAGCCGCACCGCAACCGCCTGAGCCTGGCCGAAGTTGGGAGAGCCGGTATGCGCTGCGGGAGGATAATGGAGAGAAGATGGCCGATCTTCAGCCGCAGGGCCTCTTGCGCCGCAAGTTGCGCTTGGGCTTGCTCGCGGGTCTCGGCATCCTGCTTGCGCTCCTGGCGGCGATTGGTATCTATGCCACTCTGTCTCTCAATCGACTGAGCCGCCACGAGGAGTCGGACGTCCGCGGATACCTCAGCCGAAGTGAGATGCTCCAGGGTGCGCAGATCCGCCTGATAGAGGCCACTAACTCGATTCGCGACGCGCTGCTGAACTCCATTGAGTCCGCCGCTCCGGCATATCGGGAACGGGCCATGCGTTCCTGGTCTGAGGCGATGGATGCCGTGCGCAGATACCGGGAAAACGCGAAAGGCCGGCGGGATCTGAGCGACGCGCTTGACTCGAACCTGGCCCGTTACTGGGAGGCAGCGAATGCCGGCCTTCGGCTGAAAGGGGATCAACGCCGCAAAGAAGGAACCGGTCTGTACCTTCGCACACTTGTCCCGCTGCGGGACAAGATCCTGGCGACGGTGGCCGAGATTGACTCCCGCGACCGTGAACAGGCCGCGGCCGAGGCCGATCGGGCGGATCAACTCGCCCGCACCGAGGAAATCCGGCTGTGGCTCGTCATTGGGGCAGCTTACTTGCTTTCTCTCTCGGTCGCCGTAGTGACATTCAAGCACATCGCCAGAATGGAGCGAATGTTGGCGGACCAGTATAGAGACGCCAAGGAATCCGCGAGAGAGCTTGAGCGGCTGTCCGAGAGGCTGGTGAGCTCGCACGAGGACGAAAGAAGGCGGATAGCGAGAGACCTCCATGACGACTACGGACAGCGGATCGCCAGCCTGATCTTCGAGTTATCCGGAGCCGCCGAACGCTCCGCTTCGCCGCCGGTATTGAAACGGGCCATGCGGAGCATGGGAGAGCGCCTGGGGGATCTGGCGAAGGACCTCCAGCAGGTGTCGCGTTCCCTCCACTCGGCCGTCCTGGAGAAGGTCGGCCTGGAAGCCGCCGTCCGGTCCGATTGTGACTCGCTTTCCGCGCGGACTTCTTTGAGCGTCAACTTCCGTGCGGACGGCGTTCCACGCAAGTTGCCGGAGCAGGTCGCCCTGGCGCTGTACAGAGTGTTCCAAGAAGCTGCCCAGAATGCCCTGAAACACTCGCAGACGGACCGTCTGGATGTCTCGATCGCCGTGGAAGAGAGTGAACTGGCGCTCAGGGTCCGGGATTTTGGCCGAGGTCTTGAGCCCAAGTCCGAGGATTCGCACGACGGCCTTGGGTTGCTCAGCATGAGGGAGCGCCTCCGCATGGTCGGGGGCGTCTTGACGGTTCGTTCCGAAGCAGGAAGGGGAACGGAAGTCGAGGCCCGGGCGCCACTGCCCTGAACGAGATAGTTCAAAGTGTTACGCTCTAACGTGTGGGGCGGAATCCTCGGGAAATCCCGAGGCTGAGAGCGGGGGGAAGATGAAGCGAACTACCATAGTGATTGCCGATGATCACGGTATGGTGGTGGACGGGTTGCGCGGCCTCCTGGAGCCCGAGTACGAAGTCGTGGGTGTGGTTTCTGACGGCCGGGCCGTACTGCCGGAAGTCAGGAGGCTCAAGCCGGACCTGGCGATCATAGATATTTCCATGCCTTCGCTGAACGGCCTCGATTGCGCCCGGCAGCTTCGGGATGCCGGCTGCTCCGCCAAGGTTTTGATTCTGACCATGCATGCGGATGCCACACTCGCCCGAGAAGCCCTCGGCGCGGGGGCCTCCGGGTACATTTTGAAGAGTTCGCCGGCCTCGGAACTGCGAAATGCCCTGAAAGAGGTGTTGCGCGGCCACACCTACTTGTCACCCGCCGTTACCAAAGACCTGCTGGACGTGATGGGCCGGGCGACATCGGCTCGCGACGACGCTTGGGCGCGGTTGACACAGCGGCAGCGCGAGGTTCTGCAACTGCTGGCCGAGGGGAAATCCCATAAGGAGGTCGCGGCAATCCTCAACATCTCAATCAAGACGGCCGAGTACCATAAGTACGCGATTCTGCACGCGCTTGGACTGAAGACCACTGCCGACCTGGTGCAGTACGCCGTGCGTCACGGGATCATAGCCGTATCGCGGATAGGAGATTCAGGAGTTCTCCCAGTATGACGGCGTCCGGCTTGGTGGTTCACTGGCTCTAGAGGCACAAAGCGTGGCCGATCCTCCGACAGAAGCGAAGGCGGCAGAGTCCGCCGGGGTCAAGATCCGGGTGTTGCTGGCGGACGACAATCCTGGCTTGCTGGCGCAGGTGAAAGATAGCCTGGGAGGGGAATTCGAGATTGTGGCCGCGGTGGCGGACGGAAGAGCCCTGCTGGAAGCATTCGATCGTTATCGGCCCGATGTCGTGGTTACCGACATTTCGATGCCGCTGGTGGATGGTTTGGAGGCGGCCGCCAAGTTGCGCCTCCGCGGCAATCCGCCGGTGGTGTTCTTCACGGTGCACGAAGACAGTGTTTTCCTCAAGGAGGCCAAAGCGCTAGGGGCTTTGGGATACGTCTTGAAAAGGTCCCCTCCATCCGTGCTCGCGGCCGCCATCCGGTCCGCCTACGCAGGAAGCTTCTTTTCCAGTCCCGGTTTCATCACCTGATTCAAGCCGCCGCCCGGCCAGCCAGTCCACCGGCAGCCGGGCTCAGGATAACCCGGCGGCGTCAACCCGAGACCGTGGTTCCGGGCGCGGGGAACGAGGATGCGATCCAAGTGGAAGCCATCATTGAAGCTCGACAGGTCGAGAGACTGTACCTGAAACCGGGCGGGGATTCCGTGCGGGTGATCGCCCCCACGGATCTTACGATTCTACCCGGCAAGATTTATGCTCTCCTGGGGCCCTCAGGCAGCGGGAAATCCTCCCTGCTGCGGATGCTGTCCGGGTTGGCCCAACCCTCGCGCGGAGAGATCATCTGGCACGGTCAGCCGCTGGACGGCCGAATGCCGGAAGTTTCGATCGTATTCCAGAGCTTTGCCCTGTTCCCCTGGCTGACGGTTATCGGGAACGTGGAAGCACCGCTGCGCGCCCGTGGCGTGACCGTCGGGCAGCGGCGCGAGCGCGCCCTACGGATGCTCGACATTGTCGGGCTCGACGGCTTTGAAGCCGCCTATCCGAAAGAGCTATCCGGAGGGATGAAGCAGCGCGTGGGGTTCGCCCGGGCCCTGGTGGTGGAGCCGGAACTGCTGTTCATGGATGAGCCGTTTTCGGCGCTGGACGTCCTGACGGCGGAGAGCCTGCGAGGCGAACTCCTGGAACTCTGGCTCGATAAGAAGATTCCGACACGCGCGATTTTCATGGTGACTCACAACATCGAGGAAGCCGTCTTTCTGGCGGATCATATTGTCGTGCTTGGGGGCCGGCCGGCGCAGATCGCCGCTGAATTTGAAGTGCGCCTCGCACATCCCCGGAATCGAAAGGCGGAGCCGTTCCTGAGTCTCGTGGATGAGATTTACAAGATCCTCACCGGTTCCAGGCCGCCGCCTTCCGGGGCGACGGTTTCCACCGAGGGAGCCGAGCAGTCCGCGCCGAGGAAGCACCAGGTGCTTCCGCACGCCCGCCCGGGAGGAGTCGCGGGGCTGCTGGAGATCCTGACCGATCGCGGCGGCCGGGATGACCTGTACAGGCTGGCCGGGACGCTTGCGATGGAGGTGGATGACCTGCTGCCGATTGTCGAAGCCGCCGCGCTGCTCGGCTTCATCCGGCTTCAGGAAGGCGATGCGGAGATCACTGCGGAAGGAACGGAATTTGCGCGGGCGGACATCCTGAATCGTAAGGTGCTGTTCCGCCACACCGCGGTCGAAAGAGTCACGCTGCTGCGGCAGATCCAGCAGGCGCTCAGGTCGAAGGCGGATCACACCCTGCCTAAGGAGTTCTTCATCGATGTGTTGGATCAGCATTTCGGCCCGGAGGAGGCCGAACGTCAGTTCATGAGCGCGGTTGACTGGGGCCGCTATGCGGAGCTTTTTGAGTACGACGCCGGAAGCGGTAATCTGATTCTCGCGGAAGGCTAGCTCCGGCGAGCATGTTACACCTGCCATTCCTGAAGAGACTCCCGGCTCGCCGGACGTGGCCCAGGTTCGTAGACCTGGTGATCCTGGCTGCGGTCTTCGCGGGCCTGTACGGGCTGTCCCGTGTGGCGGCCGAGTTTGCCTCTCCGCTGGTCCCCGCAGCCGCGATCTCCCGGCGGCCCTCCGCGCTTCCTGCCTACACCGCGTACTCGCTGTTTCGAATCGGCGCCGCCTATCTGCTCAGCTTGGCGTTCTCACTGGTGTACGGATACGCCGCCGCCTACAGTGCGAGGGCCGAACGAATCATGATTCCCCTCCTGGACATCCTGCAATCCATCCCGGTTCTCAGCTTCCTGCCCGGGGTCATGCTGGCTTTGGTGGGCCTGTTTCCGGCACGCCAGCTTGGATTGGAGCTTGGCGCAATTCTCTTGATCTTCACGGGCCAGGCATGGAACATGACCTTCAGCTTCTACTCGTCCCTGAAGTCCATACCCGGCGAGTTGCGCGACGCGGCCACGGTGTGCGGCTTCAGTTGGTGGCAGCGGCTGTGGCAACTGGAACTCCCGTACGCCGCCATCGGCCTCATCTGGAACTCCATGATGTCGGTGGCCGGAGGATGGTTCTTTCTGATGGCTTGCGAGATGTTCGTGCTGGGGCGCCGGGACTTCCGTTTGCCCGGTCTCGGATCTTACCTTCAGGCTGCCGCGAGCGCCGGAGATACCCAGGCCATCGTCTGGGGCATAGCCGCCATGGTCATTGCCGTCGCCGCCGTGGATTCGATCGTGTGGAGACCATTGGCCGCCTGGGCCGATAAGTTCAAATTTGAGGAGGTGGACGGTGCGCCCGCCAGGCCTCCCCATTCGCTGACCATGCTCCGCCGGTCAAGGGTCGCCGCCCTTGTGAGGGAGCGAGTGGCGGCGCCGTTGATGGAACGTCTCAACCAGGCTTTCGTTCGCACTGGGCGGGATGCGGGGCGCCGCCACGGGCCGCGGGGGCGCTCCTGGGCCGGCGGACTGGCCGCCGGAGCAGGCGCCGCGGTTCTCGGCTACCTGCTCGCCCGCGCGGGAATTGTATTGGCAGGAATTACGCGGGGCGAGTTGGCGGAGTTGGGGGTGGGCGCGGCGGCGACCTTCGCGCGCGTCGTCACGGCTCTGACCGCCGGCGCCGCCTGGAGCATTCCCGCCGGCGTCGCCATCGGGCTCCATCCGCGTCTGGGGCGTATTGCGCAGCCGTTGGCGCAGCTTGCCGCCTCAATTCCGGCGACGGCTCTTTTCCCGGTAATCGTTCTGGCTCTCAGCCGGTCGCGCGGAGGATTCGCGGTGGCTTCGGTCCTGCTTATGCTTCTGGGAACGCAGTGGTACATCCTGTTCAACGTGATTGCGGGGGCCGTTGCGATACCCAACGACCTGAGGGAAGCCGCGCGCGTCTGCCGCTTCGGGAGGGTCCAGCAGTGGCGGCAGTTGATCCTGCCGGCGATCTTTCCATATCTGGTCACCGGCCTGGTGACGGCGGCGGGGGGCGCGTGGAACGCCAGCATCGTTGCCGAGTACTTTCATTTTAGAGGCGCGGTTCTTTCCACCCCCGGGCTCGGCTCCATCATCAGCAAGGCCGCCGATGCCGGGAATTTCGACCAGCTTCTTGCGGCCACCATCGTCATAGTGCTGGTTGTCGTTGGCATCAATCGCTTGTTCTGGCACAAGCTGTACCACCTGGCTGAGACACGCTACAAGTTGGATACTTGATCGCGGGCAGGGGGGAGAATCACGCAAGTCCGGCACGGCTTGACGCCGGCGTCGGGAGGGGGTCGAATGCGAGCGTTCCTTGAGATTCTGATGCTGGGCCGTGACCGGCTGAAGGCTTTTGCCGTGGCGGCCATCCTGGTCTCGCTGGGCACGGGCGCGATCCTCATGGAACCGTTGATCTACCGGTCGATCATCGACGATATCGCGGGGGTCTTTGTTGCGCCCCGCGCGGTGGTTCAGGCGGAAACGGCGATCGAGCGCGCGGCAGGCGCCATGAACCACCTCCGGCCCAGTATCGGCAGGATATTCCGCGTGCCCATGACGCCCTACGCCCCGGACGACGGCGGGCGGCGCACACTGGAGAATCGAACCGCGCACGAGGCGGCGGCCACGGTCATTCTCGGGGCCCTGCTTCTGGTTGTGATTCGCCTGCTGGCCGAGTGGTTCAAGCGGCTCGGGGACAACCGTGCGGCTGCTCTCGCCGCTGACGTGGAACGCGGCTTCATCCTGCGGACGTTCCGGCACGTGATTCGCCTGCCTCTTGGTTTTTTCACCACGCGGGCCAGCGGCGCGCTGGCGCGTCAGATCGACCAGTCGGATAACGTGGCTCCAGTATTCACCGCCGCGGCGCAGGACCTGTGGCCGGACCTGTTGAGGCTGCTCGCGATCCTCGTCATCATGCTCACCGTGAACCGCGAACTGGCGATCGTGTCTGCCGTTACAATCCTGGTCTACGCGCTGGTGACGTGGAGGCTGACGCGCACCATCGAAAGCGAATCCGAACGCTACTACGCCCTGTGGGACGACGTGTCAAGCCGGATCCAGCAGGCGGTGGCCGGCATCAAGACCGTGCAGGCCCATGCGGCCGAAGATCATGAGGCCGCGCGCGTCGAGGAAGCCAGCAAGGCCGCCTACGATTCGTTTCTCTGGCGCAATCGAGTGCAGAACCGCTACACGTTCATGCAGGACGCCGTCATCAGCGTCTCCAAGGCCTGCGTGCTGGCCGCGGGCGGACTGAAAGCTCTCGAACATCAATTGACGCCGGGGGATGTGGTGATGTTCCTGGCGTATCTGGACCGGCTCTATGGACCGATAGAGAGCCTTACCGGCATGTACACGGACATGCGGCAACACATCGCCGGGATTCGCCGCGCGAAGCGCCTGATGGAAGAGCCCGTTGCTCTCGGAGAGGATCTCCCGCCCCTGCGGCCGGAGCATGGGTCTGTCAGCTTTCGCGATGTCGGCTTCGGCTATGCGCCTGGCCGCAAGGTGCTCGACGGCGTCTCGTTCAATCTGAAAGCGGGGGAGCGCACGGCGCTAATCGGCCCCTCCGGCGCCGGCAAGACCACCATCGCGGACCTGCTGGTTGGCTTGTATCGCCCTCAGCGCGGGCAGGTGCTCGTGGATGGACAAGCGGTGGACCAGGTGTCGCCTTCGTCGGTCAGGGCGGCGATACGGGGCGTCGCCGCCGACGGGACGCTCTTCGGGACGACTATTGCGGAAAACATCCGTTACGGCCACTGGAACGCGTCGGAAGAGGACGTGCGGCAGGCCGCGGCGCTGGCCGGCCTGGAGCCGGTGCTCGAGCGTCTGCCGGACGGCCTGAACACGGTGATCGGAGAGCGCGGCGTGGCCCTCTCGGCGGGAGAACGCCAGAGGGTGCTTCTCGCCCGCGCTTTCGTGGCCCGCCCAACGGTTCTCATTCTGGATGAGGCCACTGCGAACCTCGATTTCCGGACGGAGATCTCCGTCAAGAGGGCGCTGTCCGTGCTCTCGGAAGGCCGCACCACGCTTCTGGTGGCGCACCGGCGGTCGATGCTGACTAACGTGGACCGCGTGCTCGTACTGCGCGAGGGCCGGATTGAACAGGATGGGACTCCGGAAGAGCTCATGCAGAGCGGCGGCTATTTCCGGGACATGATGTTGCAGGCCGGGGAGGCCCCGCGGTGAAGGAGGCCGGGATACGCTCCTCGCGCGAAGCCGGCGCCTCTTACCGGCGCTCAAGGCCCACCAGTTTCCACCTGGCAGCCGTGCGGCGGAAGTATGCCCGCACCGGAGTGCTCCAGGACGGATAACCGGCGCTCACGGCGCTGATGTCCACGCGTACGAAGCCGGCTGTTGACGGCAGCGCGCCCGGCGCCCGTATTCTGGGGCTGCCGCCCGGGACCGGGTCACCGATCGGCGCACTCTCTCCGGTGCTGTTGTCGAACGTGTACCACACCGTCCGGTAGGAAACGGATTCCGCCTCCACGAGCCCGGCGTCGACCACGGCGTTCTGAAAAACGAGCACGCCCGCTGCGTCGAGCGTGGGGTTCACGACCGGATTGACCGCCGCCAGATAGGCGCGTCCGATGGCGTTCCGCCGCAGGATGAGAGTCCGGATCATGTAGCTCTCCGCCGACGGGTCGCTGTACTTGCCGCTCTTCACGGCGGCTGTAATCATCCCGTCGCTGATTGCCATGACCCGGCGCGCGGCCCAGAACTTGTCGAAAGGGTCGGCGCGGATATAGGCTGCATTCGGCACACGGCTCCTCCACGCCTCCGGATCGTACCGTTCGCCTTCAAACCGCCCCACACCACGCAGCGCCGGGTAGCGAATCGTGCGCCAAGGTTCGACGGGAAACCCCAATCCCGGCAGTTTCCTCAGCAGCGGCGCGCCGGCGTACAGGTACTGGAAGCCTTCCCAGAAGTCGTTCGGACCGATGCCGGCGCTGCCTAGCGTCGATCCGAAGTCGAGCGGGTGATGCCGGACGATCATCTTGCCGTGGTCCCGGACGAGCGTGTCGAGAGTATTGCCGGCTTTCGCGTCCACACGGTCGATCCAGGCAGCGAACACCCCCATGCCGCGCAGTTCCCGGCGGTTTTCGTGCGGAACGACGTCGTTGGGGTCATCGCTGCGCGTCCCGTAGTGGAGGAACTCGCCGACGGGCTTGCCTTCGAGTTGCCTGCTGGCAAGCACGCGGTAGGAGCCGTCCGGGCTGCGCTCGGCCTGATTCAGCACCCGGCGGACATCCCCGGGGGTCATGCGCCGCCGCTTGCCGTTCACCCGGATGGTGGCCTTCCCGTCCAGCCTGAGGCCTTCGGGCCTGAGCACCGCCACGTGCGTTTCCGCAACGTTATACCCGAGGGCCCAGAACAGCTTGGTGGACACGACTTCCGCCGCGGTGGCCTGTTCAGGATACCCCGGAGCATCGAATTTCAAAAACCACTCGATGCCGGCCGGGTCCACGATCGTGAAGCCAGGCCGGACGCCTTCCGACTTGCCCGAGACCACGGTCCAGCGTCCCGAGGCCGGTCCCGCCGTCGTGTCGGGGCCTCTGGCGACGTCAGCCGCGGTCAGCGTGCCGGATCCAGCCCGGTCGGTGAACCAACTCGAATCGGGGACTTCGTCTATGCTGTTGACGTTCTGCGCGGGTCGTACCGCGGGATCGCCCTCCTTTGCGAACAGGGCCGAGATGATGTCCCACGGCAGATGGATGGGAAAAGGCTGCACTCCCGCGGCGTCCGCCGGGTCCGGCTCGCTGGAAACGGGGTCGTCCGGAAAGAACCTGGGCTTGTCCGCGCCCGCAATCAGACCAACCGTCAAGAGCGCCGAAGCGGCCAGATGAGTGATCCCGCGAAGGAACTTGCGCATGACTTCCGCCGTTTGCATGGTCCACCTCAGAAACTGAAGCCGTGGGTGATGTTGAAGCGCCACCCCTCGGCGCTGCGGGCCACGTCGACCCTGAGCGCGGTGAACGTGGGACCGTGAAAGCGCACGCCAAAGCCCACGCTGCGCTTCAAGCCGCCGAAGCCAAGCTCAACCCGCTTTGCGGCGACTTTGCCTTCGTCGAAGATCACGGCCATATCCACGAGCGGTGACGCTGCCCAGCGCAGTTCGCTCCGCAACAGCAGGCTGTGCCGGTCGGCGAACCTGTACTGCCCGAAGCCCGGCAGTGTGTCACGGCCGCCGACGGCCGGCAGCATGAAGTAGGGAACCGCCTGCCCCGCGGCCGTACCGGTAAGCTCGGCCCGGCCCTGAAGCGCGATGACCCAGTTATCGTGGACCACGGGGATGAACTGCCGAAGATCCACTTCCGCCCGATCAAAGGAGAATTGGCCGCCGCGGTCTGCGTAGCGGTGGAGAGCAAGGGAATACAAGGCTCCGCGCCGCGTATAGCCGGGGGATTCCCGTGTGTCGTAAGCGGCAAAGCCGCCGGCGTGCACCCACGTGGGCGCCGAGCCCAGGCCTGGAGTGCTGGAGGCAAAGAACAGTCTGCCGATCGAGGGCTCCGGTCCTGCGCCTTCGCTTGAATGAGCGCCGAAGTACCCGACGCTGCCTCCGTACAGAAAATGCCGGGCGGCCCTGCCCCGGAGTCCGACGCCCGCGTCGACGGTTCGCAGGCCATAGCTGACTTCATTCGCTCGGGAACTGGAATTGCCCACACCGAAGTACGGGAGGTCGGGAGCCTCGTCCCATTTCGCGAACACAACGACGCGGACCCGGTCACCCGCCGCCGGCGGCAATTCGAGCACGCTTTGTAGCTGTCTGTAGTTCTTGACCGACCAGGCCGCCCTGGTCGTCCACAGCGCGCGTCCGGCGGGAACCGCGTAAGCTGCGCCGCCGCCAAGACCCGCTCCGGCGCGGAAGTCGCCCAAAGTCAGCCGGAGCGCCGGTGGCTCGGGGAAGAAGAACCGCTCCAGCCTCGTGATAATGACATCGCCTCTTTCCCTCTCTTCCGGCTTCACGCCCGCCGCCTTCGCGGCCTTGTCCTGGAGGATCCGGTCCGTCCGGGACGTCTGGGCCAAGCCATGCGCCGCCGCGAGGCACACGCTCAGCGCTAAGCCCGTCGAAATTCGTCTCCTCAGCATCCGGCCCTCCAGCTACTCCGAACCCGCGGGGGTCCTCGCGGGCTCCCGTAGAATGACCCACGCGAGCCGCATCCACCCCAACGTCAGAACCACATTGCACAGGGCGAACGGCCGCACGCCCAACCCGAGCAGATGCGCCCCCAGAAAGACCAGCACGGCGCTCACGACATCTCCCATCCGAACGAAGAAGGTATCGACGGTCTGCTTGGCGAGGTACTTGGCGCGGCGTGTCGTGGGGAGCCATAGCATGCCTCGAACGGTATTGTTCAACGAATAGTCGGTGGCGCTTTCCACGACCTTGCCGGCCGCGACAACGGCCAACAAGGGCAGCACGCTCATCGTTCCCGCGTCCAGGAAGGCGAGTACGGGCAGGACGAAGAACGCCGCGCCGAAACCCGCGTACTTGACCACGCGCGATACTACGAGCGCCTGCAAGGCCAGGCTGAGGCCGTCGACGTAGAGATAGTAACCGGCATAGAAAGCCCCGATGTGGCTGGTGACCGCCCGCGCCGCAAGTTGGCCGCTCCCGGCCGCGTTCCTGGCGGCCTCCGACACCACCTTGGCGAGGAGGTAGTCGCCGTTGGTCTTCACCAAGGTGAAGGTCAGTGAGAAAAGCGCGATAAGGCCGATGTATCTCTCCCGGAGGACGAGCCGGAAGGCGTCACTGCTCGAACCGCCCAGGGGCATCGCGGCGGCCTGTGGGGGCCCTGTCCGGAAAGACCGGACTTCACGCCAATGCACCACCTGCGCAATCACCCCCGAAAACAGCAATACCGCCGCGCCCGCCAGCAGCGGTGCAATCGCGCCCAGCGACTGAATCAGCACCTTGGCCAACCCGGAACCCGCCACCGCTCCAAGCGAGGCGCCCAGCCCCAGTAGTGGAAACAGCCGCTTTCCGGCCTCTTCGGAGTAGATGTCCGCGGCGAAGGCCCAGAATTGCGCGACGATCATCATGTTGAAGACCGCAATCCAAAGGTAGAAGCCCAGCGCCACGGCGGTGGTTGAGCCTCTCAGAGCCGCGGCGAGGTAGAAACCGAGCAGATTGGCTGCGAAGAAGGCCGTGACCCAGACGATCAAGCGGTTACGCGGCACCGCGACCGCCAGCTTGGCGTAGAGCGGCAAAGCAATGAGCATGGCCATGGCCGTGGCCGCGGCCATGTAGATCTTGTCTTCCGCTCCACCCGGGAGCTGAAGAATCAGAGCTTCCCGGACGGGCTTAATGCAGGAATACGCTGCCAGGAGCAGGAAGGAATAGAGCGAGAGCAGCAGCGCCGTCGGCGCCTCCCCCGCTCTGACCTCGGTGATGATGCCGAGGGAGCGCACCAGGAGCGAAGACTCCCTTTGGGTGCCCGGTCCAGGACTGCTGAAGGCAGTGCCTGTTCCTGTCGCGTGGTTTGTCATGGTTCTCAAGCCGTTGCGCAACCGGCGGCAACCGGGAGACGGTCTACCACGTGTGCACCAGGGCCACTCCCCAACCGCCCGGCAGGCCAAACGGCAGCAGGACGGCATGCGGCCGCCCGTCACGCACCACCGTGCGCCCCGCAACGGTTCCCACCGCTGCGCCGAAAACCACGTCGCTCAGGGAATGCACGTTGTCGTGAAGGCGCGACATCGCAACATAGGCGGCCAGCCCGTAAACCGGAAGGGCCCAGCGCCATCCGTGATGCCTCTCGATAACAGCGGCGGTCGCGAAGGTCATGGCCGCGTGTCCTGAGGGAAAAGCGTATCCTCCGCTTCCGTCGGGACGAGGCCGCCGCACGGTGTACTTCAAAGGCTCCACCATCGCCTCGGTGACTATTTGAGCGCGCAGCAGATCCAGACCCACGCGCGCAACATGGCTCTTCCCCGTGGCGCGCCCCAGCAGATACGCCGCCGTCGAAGCCCCCATCAGCGTGCCGGCGTTCCCCAGAAAGTCGCCCATCTTGAACAGTCCCCCGTCGTTTTCCAGCCGTTGATTAAAGCCGGAATCGGCCGGATGCACCGCCAGCGCCGCCCCGCCGCCGGCCGAGGCGATCAGCAGGGAGTCCAGGGACGGCAGGTGCTTGAAGTCGCCGCCGAGATCGCGAAAGAGCGTCCGGAGGCTGGCGGCTTGAGGCGGAGACGTGTGGTTCGGGCCTGGGGCGCCGGCGAGCGCCTGCTGGGCGCGGGCGGAGGTCTCCTCAATCCGCTGTAAATCCGTGACGGCGCCTTCCCCCACCTCTTCGGCAAGGACACTCATCTCGGTTGCGAGAGCCTGCAATCTCTCTTTCGCCGGGGCGAGAGCACTCGCGGCGGCATCCCCCAGACATTTGCTCGCGGCAGTCAACTCACCCGCGGCGGCCGGAAGGTCCTTTCGCGCGAGAGCGGCTTTGGCGCTCTCGACGTGATCCTTCAGGGTGAGTTCCGCCGTCGCTGCCGGCCCTGTACCCAGCACGGCGGCCGCAGCCAAAGCCGAAAAGCACGTCCGGAATCTGAACATGAACTCCTCTCCCTCAGCCGTGTCCATGCAACGGCTCTACCTGGTGGCAGAATACGCCGATTTCGAGGCGGGTGCTACCGTGAGAACTCCTAGCCGGGGACGTTCCGGGTCTCCCGGTGCGCAGCCGGCAGTTCTCTTGGTTAGGCGCGAGGGGCACATTCCCGGCGGCGCCGGATGGCGGTTTATGCATGCCGGGCCGCCGGCTGGGAGTTCTCCCAGTAGGATCGCGCCCGGGCTTGGATTAGTCTGCAACCAGAGGAGCACTCGCCCGAGATTCTCCAAGGAAGGAAGAGCTAGAAATGCCTGCAAGAGACAAAGCACACCAGGATGGCCGGGCCGGTTCGCGTGAGCCGGTGACGGCTGCGGCGCGGAACCGGGCGGCGGTTGGCGAGGGAATTGCCAGTTCCGATGGGCATGTTCCTGAGCCGGGGAGGATCGCCCGTCTGGCGTATTCGTACTGGGAGGCCCGGGGCGGCCAAGGCGGCTCGGCGGAAGAAGATTGGCTCCGGGCGGAACAGGAACTGCGGACCCTCTGAACGGCGGCTCTCGGGAACCGTGGCGCAAACGGGACAGGGCGGAGGCCGGAATGTGCGCGCGGTGCCTCCGGTCCACAGCCGCGGCCGCCGTTGGGGCGTGGTTCTGGCTGGAGGCGACGGCAGGCGTCTGCTTCCGCTCACGAGAAGGATCGCGGGTGACGACCGGCCGAAGCAGTTCTGCGCGATCCTGGGAGGCCGCACGCTCCTGGAAGAGACGCGGTCCAGGGTCCGGCAACTCCTCACCCCGGCGCGCACCTGGACGGTTGTGACGAAGCCCCACGAGCGTTTCTACTCGGAGGAGCCGCCCGAATCACGCCCCTCAGTCCTCCTGGTTCAACCCGACAACCGGGGCACGGCGCCGGCGATCGCCTACAGCCTGGTGCGCCTCCGCGAGTTGGACCCAGAGGCCGTGGTCGCTTTCTTCCCATCAGATCATCATTTCTCCGACGAAGAAAGTTTTCGTTCGCGTGTCGGCTTGGCCTTCGATGTGGCGGAACACCCTGCTGGACCCGTGGTTCTGCTGGGCATCGTGCCGGACACCCCGGACGTGGGGTACGGCTGGGTTGAGCCGGGCGCCCCGCTGGAGTTTGGGGCAGGTCCTGTCTTCCGGGTCAGATGCTTCTGGGAGAAGCCCGCGCTCGAACTCGCCTCGGCATTGATGCAACGCGGTTGTCTCTGGAACAGCTTCGTGATGGCCGGCCGTGTGACTTCCTTCCTGAACCTGATGCGCAAGGCGCTTCCGGGCCTGCTCAGCGCGTTTGACTCGTTCCGCCGCCGGCTCTGCACCCCGCTGGAAGAATCCGCCATGCGTGAGCTCTACCCGACGATTCGTCCGTGCGGCTTCTCCGACGAAGTGCTCACCGCCTCTCCCGAGGATCTTGCCGTGGTCTCGTGCGGAGACCTCGGCTGGAGCGACTTGGGAGAATCCAATCGAGTTCTCGCGGTCCTTAGGCATAAGGGGATCAGACCCAAGTGGGCGGACGAGTGGGTCCGGGAATGGCAAGCGGCCAGCTAGCCCGGGCGCCCAACGCCACCGGGACGCGCCTCGCCTGGACGGAGCGGACACCTGGGAGATTTCGGGCGCGCCGCTGGGAGTTCTGATAGTAGGATCGCGATCCAGATCAGCCTATTCTGCGAGCAGATGGAGCCGTTCCGCAGGTTCATCCGAGATCGAGGGGAAACGCGGCGGAGCGGACCACACAGAATGACCCAAAAGGAGGAAGTTAACATGACAAGGAAAGCCTCACCGGCCTGGAGAGCGGCGTTTGCCGGAGTTGCAGCGCTCATCGTGCTGCTCACGATTCCATCCGCCTTCGGCGCTGACGACCTCAAGGCGAACATCCCGTTTGCGTTCCAGTCCGCCGGCAAGACACTGCCGGCCGGGGCGTACGAATTCAAAATCGATCGCGGCGCAGAGACCGTGACCGTGGTTGGCCCAAAGGGCGCGGATTCGATATCTCTCATCACGACCCTGGCCGGCGATCCCCGCTCCGGCGGCACGGACGCCCGCATTGTCTTTGACAAGGTAGGGAACACCTACACCCTTTCCGAAATCTGGGATCCGGGCGCGGACGGCATCCTGGTGCACGCTACGAAAGGGAAGCACGAACACCACGTCATCCACGTGAAGCGGTGACGTCCCCCACCAACGACCGGGAGGCAGCCCACCTGGCGGGGCGGCGAGGTCCCTGCCAGGCGGGGTCTGTCACCGGCCCCGGAGCCCGACAGATGCACGTCAAACCATACGGCGCTAGTGATGCGGCTGACTATGGTGATGACGCCGGCAATCGCTACCGCCATGGCACAGCGGCCCGGCCTGCCGTTGCAGCGTCGCGCGAATCAATGCCACCCTGCACCGCTTCTGGTTGCCAGGAGACTGTTTCTTCGAAATCGCCGCCTGGGACTGGCCGTTAGCCATGAACGGGTGTTGGACTTGCAGCGACGATTTCGTGGTGTATGAGGACCCGGACCATGTTGGCTAGTACATGCTTTGCGACATCCAGACCGGGCAGTACGTCCACGCGCTCTGCCTGGGCGTGCAGCAGCGCGGTGAGCGCGAGTCCCTGCTGAACCGCAGCCACGGCAGTTCCTGCGCGTAGAGAATGAGGTTGAGCTGGGGCACTGAGGCCGGCATGCAGAAAAAGAAGATAGCTCTTATCCTCACCGCCACGGCCTGTATCCCGGTAGGGTTGGGCATGTGGGTGGCGGTCGGGGGGCGGGACCAGACGCGATACCGCACGGCAACCGCCGGACACGGCGACGTTAACGTGACCGTCTCGGCGACCGGCAACCCAAACGCGGTCGTGACCGTCCAGGTCGGTTCGCAGGTGTCGGGCATCATTCAGGCGTTGTTCGCGGATTTCAACTCCAAGGTGACCAAAGGCGAGTTGATAGCGCGGATAGATCCGGCGCCATTCCAGGCGAAGGTCGATCAGGCGCGCGCTACCCTGGACGCGGCGCGGGCCGCCGTAGTCAATTCCGAGGCTGTCGTCCAGCAGGCACTGGCGAACATTCAGGCCGCCAACTCCTCTCTGGCGGCCGCGAAGGCCAATGTGCTGAAGGCCGAGGCTATCGCCGAAGATGCCAGAGTCAAAGTCGAGCGGCGCGTAATCATGGTCGGGCAGGGTGCGGACTCCAAGGAGGACCTGGAGACCGCTCAGACTACCTACAAGTCGGCGGTCGCCGACCACAATGCATTGGCGGCCCAGCAGCAGGCCGTTGAGGACAGCGTGAAGGCCGCACAGGCTCAGTTGAGCGTGGCGAATTCGCTCCTGGCCGCCAACCGGGCGCAAGTGAAGCAATTCACCGCCGGGCTTCAGTCGGCGCAACTCGACCTGGACCACACGAGGATCCTGGCGCCGGTGGACGGAGTGGTAGTGTCGCGGAACGTGGACGTCGGACAGACCGTCGCCGCCAGCCTGGCGGCTCCTACGCTTTTTCTGATCGCCCAGGACCTGACCAAGATGCAGGTGGATACGAACGTATCCGAGGCGGACATAGGGCGTGTGAGCCTGGGCCAACCCGCGGCATTCACGGTGGACGCATACCCGGGGCGGACGTTCACGGGCAAAGTGATTTCGATCCGCAGAGCGCCCATCAACGTACAGAACGTGGTCACCTACGACGCGGTGATCGGCGTTTCAAACCCGGACTTGAAACTGTTTCCCGGCATGACGGCGAATGTGAAGATCCTGGTGAATAAGCGCGTGAACGTCTTGAGGATTCCCAACGCCGCGCTGCGTTTCCACCCGGCGTCCGAACCGCCGGTGTACGGTGGAGGCCAGGGCGAGCGCGCCGGCGCCGTGCCGCCCCAGGCCGTCTGGATTCTGGACCAGGAGGGCAGGCCCCGGCGTGTGGCGCTCGTCACCGGGGAAAGCGACGGCACATACTGCGAGGTTGTGAAGGGCGAACTGAAGGACGGGGATCACGTGATTCTGGCCGCGCTGGCGGGGGCGGCCGCGCCGGCGGGCGGCAGCCCCGGATCCTTCCAGAGCGGCGCCCGGGGCGGCAGAGGGCCGAGATTCTAGGTGGGCCGGATGGCGCCCGTAATCGAGATCGAGGATCTGGTGAAGGACTACAGGCTGGGAGAGGTGCCGGTACACGTATTGAAAGGCATCTCGTTCGACATCGAGGGGGGGGATTTCGTCGCCATCATGGGGCCCTCGGGGTCCGGCAAGTCCACGCTCATGAACATTCTCGGCTGTCTCGACAAGCCCACCTCCGGTGTTTACAGGCTGGATGGAGTAAGTGTCGCGCACCTGAGCCGGGATCAACTGGCGGAGATCCGCAACAGGAAGGTTGGATTCGTATTCCAGCAGTTCAACCTGCTGGCGCGGACCTCAGCGGCGGAGAACGTGGAACTGCCGCTGTTGTACACGGATATTCCCGCCCATGAAAGACACGAACGGGCGAGGAAGGCGCTGTTGGCGGTGGGGCTGGGCGGGTGGGAGGACCACCAGCCGAGCCAGCTTTCCGGCGGCCAGCAGCAGCGCGTCGCCATCGCCCGGTCGCTGGTAAACAGCCCCAGAATCATATTGGCGGACGAGCCTACCGGAGCGCTCGATTCACGGACCAGCCTCGAGATCATGGCCATCTTCCAGCGCCTGAACCGGGAGGAAGGCATCACGATGATCGTGGTGACGCACGACCCCGACATTGCCAGCTACTCCAACCGGAATATTCATTTCAAGGATGGACGCTTGAAGCGGGATGTGCGCCTGGCCCAGCCACGCGATGCGCACCGGGACCTCGCAGACCTGCCCGCCGACAGGCAGGAGGAGGAGTCCCCGGCATGAAGAAGACTGCGGCCAGCATCCGTATCGCGCTGCGCGCCTTGAAGGTCAACCGCCTGCGGTCGGCTCTGACGATGTTGGGGATCATCATCGGCGTGGCGGCGGTCATCGCCATGGTGGGAGTCGGCGCCGGCGCCACGGCGCGCATCCAGGAGCAGATTCAGAGCATCGGCAGCAACCTGATCATCCTCCTGCCGGGAAGCGTCAGCACCAACGGCGTCCGGCTCGGCTCCGGGGCGGTCGCGACCTTGACCGAAGACGACGCCAAAGCGATCGAGGCCGAATGCCCGTCCGTGGCACTGGCCGCTCCCACGGTGCGCGGCGGCGTTCAGGTGGTTTACGGAAACAACAACTGGGCCACTAACGTTCAAGGAGTGACGCCGGAGTACATCACCATCCGGGACTACACCATGTTGTCGGGCGAGTTCTTCACGGCCCAGGACGTGGATGCGGCCGCCAAGACCGCCGTATTGGGCGAGACCGTCGCGCAGAATCTATTCGGCGACAGCGATCCTACGGGCCAGGTGGTCATCATCAAGAATGTGCCGTTTACCGTGGCGGGCGTGTTGACCCCGAAGGGCCAGTCGCCGACGGGCCAGGACCAGGACGACGTCATCCTGCTGCCGATTTCGACGGCCATGCAGAAGGTGCTCGGCGCCAACAAGGCCAATGCCAAAGCGGTCGGCGCGATTATGGTGCAGGCCATCAGTCCGCAGGCCATGGACCAGGCGATTCAAGAGATGGAGGCGCTGCTGCGGGAACGGCACAAGATTTTGCCGGGCCAGGACGACGATTTCACGATCCGCAATCTCACCGAAGTGTTCGAGGCCCAGGAAACGTCGGCCCAAGTGATGTCGATTCTGCTGGGCGCGATCGCGTCGGTATCGCTCATCGTGGGCGGAATCGGAATCATGAACATCATGCTCGTGTCGGTGACGGAACGGACGCGGGAAATCGGCCTGCGCCAGGCGGTAGGCGCCAAGACGGGCGACATCCTGCTTCAGTTCCTGGTGGAAGCCGTAACGCTCGCCCTCCTGGGGGGAATCATCGGCATCTTCGTCGGAATGACGGCTTCGCTGCTCATCTCGCGCTTCGCACAGTGGACTACCCAGTTAAGCCCGCTCTCCATCTTGCTGGCGTTTCTGTTTTCCGCGCTGGTGGGGGTGTTTTTCGGCTACTACCCGGCGCGCAAGGCTGCGTTTCTTGATCCGATTGAGGCGCTCAGGTATGAATGACCCGGCCCGTCCGCGCCTGTCCCCGTCAAGCCGCGTATTGGTTTTGGGGACGGCCGGGCTGTTCCTGCTCTCGACCGCCTGCATGGTCGGTCCGAAGTACCGGAGGCCGGACATTCCCGCGCTGCCGGCCGGATGGAAAGAGGCGCAGCCCGGCGACGCGGCGCTCCGTGGCAAGTGGTGGGAACTGTTCGGCGACCCGCAACTCAACGCGCTCGAAGAGCAGGTGAGCATTTCCAACCAGAACGTGCTGGCCGCCGAGGCCCAGTTTCGCGCGGCCCAGGCGGCGGTCCGCGCGGCCCGGGCCGGTGTGTTCCCCACGGCGTCCGTCGCGCCGTCCGCCTCGAGTTCGGGAGCGGCCGCCGGCGTGCGCCGCCTCTACACGCTGCCGGTCGATGTGGCCTACCAGATTGACGTATGGGGCGGTATCCGGCGCAGTGTCGCGGCGAACTCGGCCGCCGCGCAGGCTTCCGCGGCGCAATTGGAGAATGCCCGCCTGTTGTACCAGGCCGAACTTGCCGCGGATTATTTCCAGATTATGGGTCTGGATGCTTCGCGGCGGTTGCTGGAATCCACGGTGAAATCGTACGAGCAATACCTGCAACTGACCCAGGACCGGTTCGAGGGCGGCGTGGCTTCTCTGGGCGATGTGGCTCTGGCCCGGACTCAACTGGAAACCGCGCGCGCACAGTTGACCGACGTGGCAATCCAGCGAGCCCAGTTCGAACATGCCGTAGCCGTGCTCGCGGGCAAGCCGCCCGCCGGCTTGTCGCTTCCTGCCGTGTCCGGCCAACCGCAGCCGCCGGCAATTCCGGCCGGTATCCCTTCCGCCCTGCTGGAACGAAGGCCCGACGTCGCCGCCGCGGAACGCCAGGTCGCCTCCGCCAACGAACAGGTCGGAATGGCCAAGGCCGCATTCTTCCCGTCGCTGGCCTTCAGTGCCGGCGCGGGTTCACAGACCACGGCGGCCGGCGATTTACTCACGTGGCCGAGCCGGTTCTGGTCCCTGGGGCCGCAATTGGCCGAGGCCCTCTTTGATGCCGGCAAGCGGCGCGCTCAGGTCAGGTTCACACAAGCCGCATACGACGCCACGGTGGCCAGCTACCGGCAAACGGTGCTGACGGCATTTCAACAGGTCGAGGACAGCCTGGCGCAGTTGCGCGTCCTCTCCGAAGAGGCCGAGATCGCCGGCCGGGCGGTCCAGGCCGCGCAGCAGTCGCTCGACATTTCCACTGCTCAGTATCGTGGAGGAACCGCGAATTACCTGCTGGTGATCACCGCGCAGACCAGCTTGCTTCAGAATCAGCGGTCGGCGGTCGATATTCACACGCGGCGCATGGCCGCCAGTGTGTCTCTCATTCAGGCCACCGGCGGCGGATGGGATGCCTCACGGCTACCTTCGCCGCGGGACTTGCGGCGTTGAGCAAACCGGGTCGACGTGGGCTGCTGCGGGGGAGCGGCCGCGCCTTTGAGGCGCCGGCGGCCGCCAGGGTAGTCGAAAGGAGCCTGATTCCGGTATGATGGCGCGACGGGCCAAAGAGAAGCCGGACCCGAAGTCCGCGGGGGAACTCCTGCCGTCGCGTTCGGGCCCGATGTGGCTGGGCTTCGCCGGTGTGCTGCTCCTCATGTCGTTCACGGCGGTCGATTCGGTGGCCTGGTTGCAGGGTGTAGAACGCTCCGGCATGGAAATCCGGAGCCGGTCGCGCCATCGCGACCAGTTGCTGGACCAGTTGCGCAACGACGTGTATCTTTCCAGCACGGCCGTCCGCGACTACCTCCTCGAGACCGGCGCAGCGGAGGCGGCCCGCCAGGAAGCCGAGTTGCGGCAACTCCGCGGGAGCGTCGATCAGGGCCTTGCGGCCTACGCGCGGGACTTGCCGGAAGTCGAAGGCCATGTGTTTCACGATCTGCGCCAGGACCTGGAGTCGTACTGGGGGTCGGTCGGCCCGGTCCTGAAATGGAGCACGGCCGAGAGACTTCGAAAGGGTCCCGGGTACCTGAAAGAGAACCTGGGCCCCCACCGCGCGCAGGTGGCTCAACTGATCCAGCAGATCGGGGACCTGAACACACGGGTGACGGACGCCGCCGAAGGGCAACTCCAGGCGGCTCAGCGCCGCCTGCGGGACCGGCTCATCATCCTGTCGGTTATCACTCTGCTGGCGGGCTGCCTGGTTGCGCTGGTCAGCGTAGGGAGCATGCGGAGGCTGCAACGCAAGGCGGAAGCCCACCACCGGGAGATCGAGGAGGCACACGAGCAGCTTCGGGATCTATCCGACCGGCTGGTGAGGGCGCAAGAGGAGGAGCGGCGCAGCCTCTCGCGCGAACTGCATGACGAAGTGGGCCAGACCATGTCGGCCATGCTGGTGGAGTTGGGGCGCCTGGAGGCCGCCGCTCCGGACAGAGCGGGCCAACGGGAGCGGCTGGCCGCGGTGCGCCGCATGGCCGAAGCGAGCATCGGTTCGATCCGCAACCTCGCTCTTTTGCTGCGCCCTTCGATGCTGGATGAGTTGGGCCTGGTCCCGGCCCTGGGCTGGCAGGCGCGCGAGGTCACCCGCCGGACCGGCTTGCGAGTGAAGGTGGTGGCGGGAGACATCGGCCAGGATCTGCCGGATTCCTACCGGACCTGCATCTACCGTGTGGTGCAGGAGGCGCTTCACAACTGCGTCAAGCACGCCAAGGCAACCCTGGTGCGCGTAGAAGTGCGCCAGGACGAGGGGGGATTCACCGTCTCGGTGCGGGATGACGGCATCGGCTTTGACACACGCCGGGAGAAGGGGCTTGGATTGCTGGGCATGGAAGAACGAGTGAAGCGGCTGGGCGGCCTGTTCAGCCTTGAGTCGGGGCCAGGCCGCGGCACGGTTGTATCGATTCGGTTTCCCGCGCCAATGGCGCAGGGGGTTCAGACGCAGGTGGACACATGATTCGAATCATCCTGGCCGACGACCATACGGTCATGCGCAGCGGCCTCAAGGCGCTTCTTCAGCAACAGCCGGACTTCGAGGTCGTCGGTGAAGCCTCGGATGGCCGGGAGGCGGTGAGCCTGGCGGAGTCGCTGCGGCCGGATGTCGCCGTTCTGGATATCACCATGCCGAACCTCAACGGTATTGAGGCGGCGCACCAGATAGTGGCCAGGCAGTTGGGGGCCGCCACAATCGTGTTGAGCATGCATTCCGACGAAGGCTACGTGCTGCGGGCCCTGAAAGCCGGCGCCCGGGGCTACTTGCTCAAGGAGTCCGCCGAGGCCGACTTGATTCTCGCAATCCGGTCTGTAAGCCAGGGGAAGGCGTTCTTCAGCCCTGCCGTCAGCCGGATGCTGGTAGATGATTACGTTCGCCAATTGCGGGAGAAGGACGTCACGGACAGCTATGAGCTTCTCACGCCCCGGGAGCGGGAGATCCTGCAACTGGTAGCCGAAGGCAAGAGCAACAAGGACGTGGCGAACATGCTGAACCTAAGTCTGTACACCGTGGAAACGCACCGCAGCAACATCATGGAGAAACTCAACCTGCACACGGTGCCGGAATTGATCCTCTACGCGGTGCGCAAAGGGATTGTCGCGTAGCCCGCACGCCGCGGCCGGGCTTATTGCGCCGAGCCGGCTATCCGGATGTGCACCGGCTCGGCGTCGAACGACAGGCCCCGCGGATTGGCGACCGTAAAGGTGACCGTGTAAAGGTGCCCCGTTGCCGATTCGACGGGGACCTCGTCGATGGAGCGAATCGTCGCGCTCAGGATCACCTCAGGGAGTAGATCAACCGAGACTTGAGCCTTTTGGCCGGCGCGCAGGCCAAACAGGTACTGCTCCGGGACTTGCGCCACCACGCGCAGCGATGAATCGTTCGAGCCGATTCCATATGCGCCCGTGGCTGGGTCGCGCACGACTACGTAGCCGTCGGCAGGCGACACGACGTCGGCCCACCTGTCTTCCGGCCCCTGTTCGTCCGAGGCATAGGCGCTCCACTGGCTCCGCTCCGCCTTAGCCAGTCCGTCGTTCGCCTGTTCGACTTCGGCTGCCGCGTCGCGAATGGCGGAGGCAGCCGCGTCCTCTTTAGTCCGCGCGGCGTCCGTCGCGGCTTCGGCGGAGGCTAGTGCCGCCTGGGAGTCATAGTAGCGGGAGACCGACAGTTCCTCCGCCTGGAATTCCTGGTCCAGGTTGTCAAGCTGTGTCTTGGTGGCGCGTTCATTAACCTCCGCCAATGCATACTCCACCCTGGCCTCACCCTGCTGGTCACGGGCGGTCTCCAGATCGGTTTGTGCACTGCCGACGGCGTCCGCCGCCTCAGCCACGGCTGCATCCGCGTCTTCGGGCGAAACCGGGGTTTGCCGGCTCATGCCCGGCCTGAGCCCGTCAGCGGAGGGAGCCTCTCCGATAACCTGCCCCTTCACCACATAACTGTTCAACGGCACGGTGAGTTGCAGTCCCGGGGCTTCGATGGGAATCGTCACGGTTGGACCGAGGATTCCGGTCAGCACCAGTACGTTCTGGTTGCCGGCCGTTCGGGAGGCTTCGGCGGCGGTCCGGCGCCTCTGCCGGGAGAGAACCGCCCCTCCGGCCAGGGTTGCCGCCGATACGACCACGAGAACCAATCTCAACCACGTCTTCCGGTTCATCTCATATCTCCTTCCGAGGACCGCCGCCCGTCTTTCCAAATGCTGCTGTTTGGCTGCCGCCCCATTGTTTCTCATACAAACAGATGCGGCTTCCCCCGGCCCGGCTACTCCCTCCGCAAGGGTATTGGGAAGGAGGATCGCGAAGTATGGCTCTGTCGGGCCACGCAGGAACTGCAAGGTGGATGGACCACGGCACGCCCGAACGGGCCACACCGTTGTGGCGCCATCGTTGCAGCCGCCCGGTGTCACCGCCGGTGCAATAATCCCCATATCGCCGGTTGAAAATTCCCCACCCCTGACAAGGGCTATAGCCGGCATCGACTCTAGAGTAGAGGAGGTGCCGAGACCTGTTGAGGGCAAGGGAAGTGA
>JADZCM010000031.1 GCA_020851555.1 Bryobacterales bacterium
GGTATCCCGATCCACGAGGATCCCGGCTCGGATCCATGAAGGTCACCAGCCGGGCCTTCTGATAATCCTTGAGGACGAACCACCCAAGCGGCAGCACGAGAGCGACCAACAAGAGGATCGCCACCCAATACTGCCACCGGAGGCCGACCAAGAACACACCCCCAACCAGGATCGGCAGGTAGGTCAACGACGTTCCCAGGTCCGGCTGCAACATCACCATGACCATCGGGAGTCCTACCAACCCTCCCAGCTTCAACAGATCCGGCAATTCCAGCAGGTCGTTCTTCAGCTCCGTCAAATACAGGGCTACTAGCAATATTATCACTACCTTAACGAAATCGGAGGTCTGGAAGTGGAAGCCCCAGAACAAGGGGATCCAGCGCCGCGAGCCGAACACCAGCCGTCCCACGAAGAACGTGGCCAACAGAGTTCCAATACCCACCAGGTAGAACAGCGGCACTTGTCCCAGCAGGGTGTGATAGTCGATGGCGGACAGAATCCAAACCACAACCAGTCCGGCGAACACCCAGATCATCTGCTTCCACCACGCATCCTTCCACACCGTCTCGTGCGTGGCGCTGTAGATTTGCAGGATGCCGATGCCGCAGATGGCCACGGTCAGCGAGAGCAGCGTCCAATCCATGTCGCGCAGGGAGCGGTAGGCAGCCATGCTATTCGGGGGCCTCCCCGCCCGGTCCCGGCGTTGGGGCCGGAGCTTGCGCCAACAGCGGAGGCCGCGGCGTCTGCCGGCTTTTCTTGTCGAAATAGGCCTTGATCACGTCCCGCACGATGGGAGCGGCCAGGTTGCCATGCTCGCCCGCTTCGAACAGGGCCGCGACCACGATCTCCGGACTCTGCCGCGGAGCGAACCCGAAGAACCACGCATTGTCCTTCAACGCCAGACCCAGCTTGGTGTTCTTGAGCGCCTCGTTGGAAGCCAACTGCGCGGTGCCGGTCTTGCCGCACACCTCGACGCCCACCAGCCGCGCCCGCCCCCCGGTACCGCCTTCGTTCACCACGGCGTACAGCCCGTCGATGACCTGAATGAGATTCTCCACCGTGAGGTCGGCCTTGCGAGCCGGAGCCGGCGGCGTGACATTCTTGGTCGGCGTGTACATCTGCTCTCTTAGCAGGTGCGGGCGCTGCCACACGCCGCCGGTCGCCAGGCCGCCCATTGCGTACGCCAACTGGAGTGGCGTCACGGTCAGGGCGCCTTGTCCGATGGCCACCGAGATGGTCTCTCCGGCGTACCATTTTTGGCGGAAGTTGCGGATCTTCCACTTCGTGCTGGGCACGGTTCCTTCGGCTTCGTGCGGCAGGTCGATCCCGGTCTTCTGGCCGAACCCCGCCAACCCGGCGTACTGCGCGATCCGGTCGATCCCGAGCCGGTTTCCCAACGTATAAAAGAACACGTCGCAGGATTGCGCGAGCCCCTTGCGCAGTTCGGTGCGCCCGTGCCCGTGCTTCAGGTGGCACTTGAAATAGCGTCCATAGAAGGACGCGCCGCCGCCGCATGACACGCCGAAGCCCGGCTCGAGCACGCCGGTCTCGAGCCCGGCCAGGGCGACAATAGGCTTGAACGTCGAGCCCGGCGCCAACTGCGCCTGGATCGCACGGTTCAACAACGGGTTGTCCGGGTTCGACGTAATCTCTTTCCAGTCCCGGCTGCGGATACGTCCGGCGAACTTGTTCGGATCGAACGCCGGCCGGCTGACCATCGCCAGGACCTCGCCGTTGCGGGGGTCGAGCGCCACCACCGCGCCGCGGCGCCCTTCCATGGCCAGCTCGGCCACCACCTGCAAGTCGAGGTCGATGGTGAGCTGCAACGTACGGCCCGGGGTGGCTTCCTTGACGCCCAGCACCAGGCGCTCGCGGCCCATATTGTCCACCTGCACCTGGCGCTGGCCGTCGACGCCCATCAGCAGGTCGTTGTACATGCGCTCGATGCCGGCCTTGCCCACGACATCGCCCGGTTTGTAGCGGGCAAACTCGGCCGTGTTCAGCTCCGCCTCGCTCACCTCGCTGACGTAGCCGATGACGTGCGCCGCCAGGCCGCCCTGCGGGTACAGCCGCCGGTGGGAGTTGGTCAATTCCATCTCGGGAAACGTTCCCGTATCGCGATGCGACTCGACGAAGGCGAGGTCGGACGCGCTCAACTCTTCCTTGATGACCATCGCTTCGTACTTGGGGCGCGTACGGTCATAGCGTTTCAGCTTGGCCGCGAGCTCGTCGTACTCAAGGCCCAGCCCCTCGGCGATGGGAGCCAAATGCTCGAACCTCAGATTCTCGCGCGACAGCAGCAGGCTGAACGAGCTGCGGTTGTCGACGATCACACGTCCGTCTCGGTCAAGAATTTTGCCGCGCGGAGCCAGAACAGGCTGGCTCTTGATGCGGTTCCGCTCGGCCGCTTCGGAATAGTAGTCCGGGCGGTGGACCTGCAATTCCCAGAAACCCGAAAGCAGGAACACGAACACCCCGAGCACGGCGTACTGCACCACCGCCACGCGGCCAGCGGCGAAATTGGTGTCCTCCCGCTGGACGCGCCGGGGCGGATGGCGGATGATCTCCTGCTCGTGATCCGGCTCGGGCGGCAGCAGCGGCACGTCTAACCCCTCTCTTTTAGTCTATCCAAGACCTGGAACAGGGGGATAGCCACCACCGCGTTCAACAGGCCCAGGATGAGCTCGCGGCGCGGGTCGAAATCGCCGGGCTGGTCGAGCAGCGCGCGCACCAGCACCCAGAAAAAAAACTGATGGAACAAGTAGAAGAAGAAACCGAGAAGGAACCGGATGGCCACGTTATCGACGTCGAAGCGCAGGCTCACATTGGCGGAGAAGTAGCCGACCAGCGTCTTCACGATGCCGAACATGCCCAACGGATGGTGCGACAGGGAATCCTGCACCAGGCCGATGGCGGCGCCGAAGAACAGGCCCGACACCGGTCCGCGTTTCATCAACGAGAAATAGACCGTGACGAGGAGGGGCAGCTCGAGATAGGCCAGATATTCGAGGAACCGCGGCACGTAGACCTGGAACAGGATCGCGGCCAAGGCGATGAGCGCGACCACCGCCGGACGGAAACGCGAGATCTTGCTGCGGCGCGGGATCTCGCCGAGCATGTGGTCGCTGAATTCGCTCATTGGATGGCCGGAGGACGGGTAGGCGCCGGGGTGGGCGTGGGACTTGGCGCGGAAGGGGCCACGGCGCCGGCAGCAGGCGCGCCAGGAGCCGTGGCGCCGGGAGCCGCGGGGGCCGCGCCGGGCGAGGGCCGCGGCCGGATCTGGTTGGGATCGACGTTGAAGTCGGGGATGCGGCCGCTGCTGGTTCCGTAAGTATGGCCCTGCGCCTCCCCGATGCGCCGGTAGCGGTCGAGCAGGCGGTCGGCCTCCGTGCCGGACTGGGCGGCGGAGGAGGGCGCTGGCGCGGGCACGGGCGAGCCCAACTCCGGCGGCGGGGGCAACAGCTTGATGGGCTGCGGCGGAGGAGGCGTCTCGGGAATCTGCTGATGCACGCCCTCGATGACGATCAGCACTTCCTCGACGCCGTGCCGGAAGCCGCTTGGCGCCAGCAGAATCTCTTTGTAATTGCGCCCGGGCCGCACTACCTTGGCTTCCCCCACCGGGAGGCCGCGAGGGAAGATGCGATCGTCGCCCGAGGTATAGAATTTCTCGCCCGGCTCGACTTTCTCCTCGTTTTGTAAGTAGTCCACCAGAAGCGA
>JADZCM010000032.1 GCA_020851555.1 Bryobacterales bacterium
AGCGCGGGGGTGGTAAGCACGCAGTCCCCCAGGGACCGCAGCCGCACCAACGCGACGCGCGTAGCCTGCCGTTCGAGCAGAAGGTCACTCCTCGAGGCGCGCCTCATCCGGCAGCATCACCGGAATGTCGTCCCGGATGGGATACACGCGCTTGCATTGGACGCATTTCAGGCCCGTTTCCCCGGCCAGCAGTTCGAGGTCCGCCTTGCAGAGCGGGCACACGAGGATATCGAGCAGATCTTTGCTGATCGCCATTTCCGGATTTAGTTTAGCAGGATCGGGCGGGGCGGCTTCAGGAGCCGCGGCATGCGGAGCGGGGCAGGCCGGCCGGGCTTGGGGATCGAAGGGAGCAGGCGGCGTGACGCCGGGCGGCCTCGCGATCACCCGGCTCGCCGTTTCCCCCGCGGGGAGGTGGGGCGGTCCTGATCCATCGCCTGACGCAACAACGTCTTGATGACCGCTTGCCTGCTCACATTCAGCCTGGCGGCCCGCTCATCCAGTTCCCGCAACATGCCACGCGTCAGATCGACGTTGACCCGGCGCACTGGCCTGACGACGGTGAACTGGTTGGTGAAGAACCGGGAAACCTCCTCGCCACGATTGGCCATCCGGGCAATCCCGCCGGCTGAAGGCGTTGGTCCAGGTTTCTTCGGCATACGCTGAGCGGAAAGCCGGTTGGCGCGGAGTCCGCGGGCGGTAGGACAGGCCACCTGGGAGCTCCGTGAGCGGCCCTTGAGCTTGGACGAACCGCATTGCTGTAGACTGGAGTTGCTGGCTCTCTCTCCGGTCCAAGTCCGATGCAGTTGTTCCGCCGCTCCATCCTGATACTCCCCCTCTGCCTCCTGGCGGCATGCAGCTCCGAGCCCGAGCGTCCGCGCCCCATCGGACAGGCGTTCGCGGGCCCGGCCTCGCTGCAACTGCGCAGCGAGCTGGGCGTGCGCTCCGCCGTGGTGGCGACGGCCAGACACGGGGAGCGGCTCGACATCATCCAGGTGCGGCGCCGTTTCTACAAAGTGCGCAACGCGGCCGGCGCGGAGGGCTGGGTGGACGGGCGGAACCTGCTCTCGACAGCGCAAATGGACCTGATCGACCGGGTGTCGAAACAGGCCCAGAGCCTCCCGTCGCAAGGCAAGGCGACCGTGTACGACCCGTTGAACGTGCATACCGGCCCCAACCGCCAATCGCCCACTATCGCTCAGATGGCGCCGGGCGCCTATGCGGACGTGGTCGGCCACAAGGTGGCGCCCCGGGCCGCCTACAAGCCGGTGGGGACGCTGGTTCCGCCACAGCCCACGCCGCCGCCGCGCAAGCCGAAGAAGAGGACCTCGTCGAAGAGCCTGCTGCCGCCGCCGCCCGCGCCCGCTCCGCCGGCCAACTGGCTCGACCTGTCCAAGTCCAGCCTGCCGCCCGAGCCGGAGCCCAGCGCAGGTGCGGAGCCCGAGGCGCCCAAGCCCCTTCCCAGGGACGATTGGAGCCTGGTGCGCCTGGCGGACGGCAAGGCCGGCTGGGTGCTGACGCGCATGCTGGTGATGGGGATCCCCGACGAGGTGGCCCAGTACGCCGAGGGGCATCGCATCACCTCGTACTTCGCGCTGGGCGAAGTCGACGCCGGGGGCCAGAAGAAGCGCCACTACCTCTGGACCACCCTGAGCAAGACCCTCGAGCCCTACGAGTTCGACAGCTTCCGGGTGTTCATCTATAACGCGCGCCGGAGCCGCTATGAGACGGCCTACATTGAGCGCAACCTGCGCGGGTACTTCCCGGTGGTGACGGGCTCCGTCGAAGTGCGCGAGGGGAAGGAGACGCTCACGGTACCGTCCTTCACGGTGATCGTCGAGGATAAGGACGGGCAGCTTGTGCGCAAGACCTTTTCATTCCAGCTTTACCGGGTGCGGATGGTGTCGAAGACGCCGGTGGGGCGGGACCAGATCGGGGGGCAGTCGGCGGCGGGCCCCCCCGGGCCGGGCGGCGAGAGCAACGGCGGCTCGCTCGCCCGGGAAGTCGAAGAGAAGGTGAAGAAGTTGTTCCGCTGATCGGAGCCGCGCAGCCTTAAGGCGATTTCACCTTGCTCCTAGGGCTTTTCGGCGCTTGCCCGGCGCCCCGCGTTTGGGTCAGCATGGGGTGTACCAATGCCCACACGCATTCCAGATACGCAGCCGGTGTTCGCAGTGATCCGGACGGCTGCCGTTTCGCTGGTGTTGCGCGACCGCAAGGGCCAGGACATGATCGAGTATGCCCTGATGGCGGCGGCGTTCACGCTGGTGATCTACGGCTTGCTTCCGACCGAGTACCTGCCGTCGTTCATCTCGATCTGGCAGCGGGTCAACCACGTGCTCCACGTGATCGGCCACGCCTAGTACCGGGGCTCGACGAGTCCGGGCGCCGTTTCCAGCTCCAATTCAGTTGCGTCTCAAGGGACGCCCTCAGCGTGTCCCCGTTCTTACCCCCTGGCTGAACTCCGAGGTGCACAGCGGCTGGCCGTCGTCGTCCGACTGAGTAGCGGTGGCGGCCACCATGCTTTTCGCCGGAGTCTCCGAAGCGGCTGCTGAAGGGAATCAGCCAGCCCATCTTCCTCGTGCTGGACGGACATCCGGTGCACCGTTCGCGAGCCGTCAAACAGTTCGCCGCCTCCACCGGCGGCAGACTCCGCCTGTTCTATCTCCCCGGTTACGCGCCGGAACTGAACCCCGACGAACCAGTGTGGAACGAGATCAAGTATCGCCGCGCGGGCCGCCAATTCCCCCGGACGAAAGCGGAACTGAGGAGCCTTCTCCACTCCAGTTTGTGCGCCCTACAAAAGCTGCCGAAACTCATCCGGTCCTTCTTCCAATCACCAGACACACAGTATGCCGCTTGCGCCGCTTGCGAAGAATAGCACTTATTTATGGGAACATCAATATTTATGAGACGCTTGATAATGCGGGAATGGGTGCTAGGTAGGAATGGTACGGGTCCTAGGTCGGAGTACTACTGGTTTCCCGAAGGGACGGAGCTCACAATAAAGCATGAGCAATACATACCTTGAGAGTACCGAGTTCCAGCCCGTCAGTCAGCCGTCAGTCAGCCTTAGTAGGTTCCGCGATTCATATGGTGGCGTGATTGCGCTTCCATGCGCTCAAGGGGGTGCACCGCAGCAGTTCTTGAACTTCTTGCCACTCCGGCATGGGCAATAGTCATTGCGGCCGGTCCTGGGCGCCGCGCGAGGGGCCGGGGGCGCCCCGACAGGGCCGTGCAGGAGAAGATCGATGTCC
>JADZCM010000033.1 GCA_020851555.1 Bryobacterales bacterium
GGCTAGCACTCGATCCGGTAGACCGAGTGGATCTCCAGGGGATCGGCTGTGAAGACCACCCGGTTGTCGCGGGTTTCGAAACGGAGCGGCCGGTTCTCCGGAACCGCCGTCACGCGCTTCGCCGCGGACGGAACCCCGGCCTGCACGCGGATGCCGTGCACGCCGGCTCCGGCCTGCGACTGGCTGGGCCCGGTCTCCCTCTTGTCGCCCGAGTAGTTCACCAGGTGCACGAACCGGTCCTTCTCTCTCAGGTTGTAGAAGACCTCCACGTTCGGGGGAGCGTTTTCGAGAACGATGGAGCGGGACTTCTCGGGGTGCGCCAGGGCCAGCATCCACAGCGCCAGCCTTCGCAACATGGCCGGGCCGTCGGCGAAGTAGGCCGAAAAGACGGGCGCGGCGCAGTAAAGTGCCCGTCCCTTGCCGTACAAGTTCAGGGTGGCCCCCGGGCCTCCGGCAGCAGCGGAGGGAGCCAGTTTGGCGCCCTCGGCCGGAACCAGTTCCAGCAGCGTCCTCGCGGTTGTGGCTTCAATTCGCGCGAACGGGCCGTTGACCTGCACGTCCATCCGGGGGACCCCGAAAGGCTCAACCTTCGCCGGCACCCGCAGGAACGACCGCGCAACCGTGGATAGTCCCCCGTAGCGGACGCCCAGAACATCCGCCAGCGCGAAGTCCGGGAGTGCCTGGTTGTCCGCGCCGCGCGTTCCCGTGGCGCAGGTCGCCAGCAGCGAACCACCCTCGCGCACGAAGCGCCGGATCGCCTCGCACTCCCGCCCGCTCAGGATGCGCTGGTCCGGCAGCACGAGCGCCCGGTACTCGCCGAGCGTCTCCACCAGGACGTCGCTGTTCACGATGTTCATCTGGACCTGGCCTTCGATCAGCGCCTTGTGCGCCCCGCTCACCGGATAGTAGGCCGGTCCCGCTTTCCACTCCGGGCTCAGCTTCATGGGCGTCTTCGACCAGACCGAGGCGGCCGAGTGCAGCACCGCCACGTCTTTCACCGGCCGGCACCCCTGAAGAAACGGCTCGAGGCTGCGCGTCCTCTCATTCACGCGGCCGTACAGTTCATAGACCGCCGGCTCGGGGTTGCCGGAGGGGTAGGCGTCGTCGCTGAGCAGAGAGCGGCCGCCGGCGGCAAGCTGCGTGGCCACCTCCTGGAGGAAGGCCGCTTCTTCTCGCAGCGAATAGTCGCCCCAGGTGTTGCCGCGCGTGTTGTGCATGGCCCAGGACCGGTTGCCCAGGGTGGACAGGTAGCGCGCCTCCAGCGAGATGTCCAGCGCGTACACGCCGATGTTCGGCGTGGCGGTATCCCAGTTGATGTGCGTGACATGGGACGGCGGGTTCACCGGGTTGCGCGTCAGCCAGGCCCAGTTGTGCACCAGGATGATGCCGGGCTTCTGTTGGTTCAGGACCTCGTGGATCTTCCCGATGTAGGATTCCAGGCGCCGGTTGGCCCACGTGCGGTAGGCAAAGGCCTTGGCATCGTTGTCGGAAACCGGAATGTCCCCGCCTGCTTCACTCGCGAAGGATGCGCGGCAATAGCGGCAGTAGCAGTTGGCCGTGATGAACTGGTGCACGGCGATGTCGAAGAAGAGGCCGTCCACATCATACAGCGAGACCGCTTCCCGCAACTGGGGGATCTGGACGCGATCCACCCAGGGCGAGTTGAGGCACATCTCCGCCCCGTCCGCGCCCGCCGTTCCGGTGGAACCGGAAGGGTCGTGGTTGGCGATCCAGTCGGGATTCGTCCGGTAATCCCGGCGGTCCCAGCCGGCTTTCATGTACAGCATGGTGCGGATGCCGCGCTTCTTGAGCGCCGCGGTCATCTCGCCGGTGAAGTCCCGCTTCAGCCCCGGATGCACTACGCCGATCTTCGTCGGGTAGTAGGAATAACCTCCGTGACAGACGGCGAAGTAGCAGACCATCTGGAAGCCGGCCTCGAGGAACATCTGCGCCGCGGCTTCGGCATTGAACGTGTCGTAAGGCTTCTCGCAGGCGGAGAGGTGAGCGTCGATGTGGAGCTGGCGGTAGATGCCGCTTGTCCAGTCCCTGCCCTCCTCCACGCCGAATGCCGGCGCCGTCATGCCGCCCGCCGCCAGGGCCGCGCCCTGGAGAACCTGCCGGCGCGTGATGGCAGATCCCTTCACCGAATCCATACGGCCACCTCCCGGTAATGGAAGGAGAACATTACCACCTGCCGCGCGCGGCTGTCCACCGGACTCTCAGGGTTCCGCGGCGGGGTCCAGGCCCAGGGCCAGGCGGCCGGTGAAGCGATGCTGCTGCTTGGCCTGCAGCGGGTGGAACCGGGCCGCCTGCACGTCGCGAAGGATTCTCTCCAGGCCCGAGCGGCGGAAGTAGCCCGCGCCGCCGGCCGCCTCCAGCGCCTTGTCGGCCGCGCGCTTGACCGCCTCCGCCACAATGGTCTTGCGGATCAGGGCGCGGTTGGCGTGTTCGATGCCCGGCTCGACGTCCAGCCCGTTCGCATTGGCTATCATGCTTTCGAGCGCGATCTGGGCCGTGGTCAACTCGTTCTCCAACTCGCCGGTCAGCAGGGCGGTCGCCCCATCGCCGCCCCTGCGCGCCGCGCTCTCACGGGCCAGGCCGGCAGCCGCTTCCGCCGCGCCGACGTAAGCCGAACAGATCAACGGCAGCGCGACGGTCAGGATCACGTTCCAGACCGGATGGTACTGCCCGCAGGGGCGCCGCAGCGTGATCGCCTGCTCCGGTACGAACACGTTTTCCAGCACCACGGTGTGCGATCCCGTGCCCCGCATTCCCAGGGTCTCCCAGACCCGGTCGATGCGAATCCCCGGGGAGGTCATGGGAACCGCGAAGTGCAGAACCTGGGGCCCGGCATCCGGGTCGTCGTATTGCCCGCTGGTCACCAGCAGGTCGCCCGCCAGACAGCCGCTCGCGAAGGCTTTCCGGGCCGAGAACCGGTAGCCGCCCGGGCACGCTTCGAGGGAGCCGTTCGAAGCCAGCCAGTCTGTGGCGCCGGTGCTGATCAGGATCTTCTCGCCGGCGGCCACCGTGCGCAGGAGCTTCTCGCCGGGTTTGCCGTGCCGGTAGCTCCAGAGCGCGGCGGCTGCCAGGTGCTGGTGCATCGAGAACGCCAGCGCCGTGGATGCGCAGCAGCGTCCCAGTCCGCGGATCAGGCCGCACATCTCGTCATAGGAGAGGCCGCCGCCGCCGAGCTCTTCGGGCACCAGCGCGGAAAAGAACCGCGCTTCCCGCATGGCGGCGTAATTCTCGTCGACGAAAGCGTCGGAGCTGTCGTAGGCGGCGGCCCGCCGGGCGATCCCCGGGCCTAGCGCGGCCAGGGCTTGTCTGTAATCCAGGGCGGGTGCTGTCGTCATGTGGATCCTCCCTCCAGTGCTTGTCGGTAACAACAGTCTGCCCGGTTTCCGTTTCCTCGGATAGTACAAAATCTGAA
Source organism: Bryobacterales bacterium (assembly GCA_020851555.1). Classification (GTDB taxonomy): domain Bacteria; phylum Acidobacteriota; class Terriglobia; order Bryobacterales; family Bryobacteraceae; genus DTKY01. Next base: position 3,431 of record JADZCM010000033.1, read on the forward strand.
GCCCTGTCTAGAATGGATGACATATGGCTGGGCACAAAGGGTACGGGCAGTTCTGCCCGGTGGCGAAGGCCGCCGAGATCGTCGCCGAACGCTGGACACCGCTGGTGCTGCGGGAACTGATTGCCGGCAGCCGGAGGTTCAACGAGCTGCGCCGCGGCGTGCCGCTGATGTCCCCGGCGCTCCTTTCTCAACGGCTCAAGGAGTTGGAGCATGCCGGGATCGTGGAGCGGCGCGCCGGCGAGGGCAGGAACGTGGAATATCACCTGACCGAGGCCGGGCGGGAACTGCGGCCGGTCATCGAGGGCTTGGGGTTTTGGGGAGCCCGCTGGATGCCCGGCCGCCTGGCCCCGGGGGACTACGATGCCGGCCTGCTGATGTGGGACATCCGCCGCAACATCGACCTCGCGCATCTGCCCGCGAACCGCCGCACGGTGATCGAGTTCAACCTGGCCGGAGCGGAGCCGGCCTGCCGGCGCTGGTGGCTGGTGATCGAAGCGGGCGAAACGGACCTGTGCCTCAAGGATCCCGGATACGAGGTTGACCTGGTAGTGGCGGCCGATCTGAAGGCCATGGTCGAAGTCTGGATGGGACGCCAATCGATGGACCGGGCCGTGCGGGCGGGAAAGGTCAGGTTCGAAGGACCGCGGGCGCTGGCTTCGAGCTTCCGAAGCAGCCTGAAGCTCAGCACCTTCGCCCGCAAAGCGGGCTGAGAGCCGGCCCCTACTTCGTCCACTTCTTCCGGTCGTACCTGAATGTCTTCCAGCTTTCCGCGGCGCGCCCGTTCAAATCCCACACCACCCGGCCCCTGCGCACGGTCATCTCCGCCACAATGCGCTGCGCGCCCGGGTAGGCGGCGCCGGCCGAGTCCAGGAAGCCGAAGCGGCCTTTGTCAACCCGCAGGATTGTGACATCGGCTTCGGCCCCTTCGTCGAGCGTGCCGAGATCGGGACGCTTGATGGTCCTGGCGGCCTGCCACGTGCTCATCGCGATCACGTCCTCGAGGGACGAGCCCAGGTTGAGGATGCTGGACATGACGTTGGTCATGGTCTTCATGCCCGCGTTCATGCTGCCGGTGTGCAGGTCGGTGGAGATGACGTCCGGCGGGAGGCCTTGCTGCAACGCGGGCGCGGCCACGTACCAATAAAAGCTGCCCGCGCCGAATCCCACGTCGAAAACGATGCCCCGTTTGCGCGCCGTGAACATGGCGGGATTGATCTTGCCGTTCTCGAGCAGCTCCTCGCGGTGGCCGGAGTAACAGTGCGTGTAGATATCGCCCGGACGAAGCTTGTCCAGCAGCAGGGTGGGCAGGTTGCGCACGGCGTTGAGATAGCCGAAATCGACCATCACGGGCAAATCCGTCTCCCGGCCGGCCTTCACGGCGGCCTCGACCGACTCCCAGCCCGGGCCGCCGAAGTGCGCCGACTTGAACCCGACCACCACGTCCTTGTTGGCCCTGGCCGCCCTCACGGCGCCCTCCACGTCCAGCTGGTCGAGATTGTCTTCCGTGCCCGTGCCCATTCCGCCGGCCGAGATGTTGAGCAGCGCCAGCACGCGCGTTCGCGCACCGTCCACGGCGCGTTTCCGGAACTCGGCGAAGTTCCGCCACCCGGCGGTGCCCGCGTCCACAACCGTGGTCACTCCGCTCCGGAAGCTGTGGGCGTCGGTTTGCACGCTGCTGTCGCGCGGAAGCAGATCGGGGCGCTGGAAGACGTGTACGTGGATGTCGATCAGGCCGGGAGTGACAATCAGGCCCTCAACGGGTACGACTCTCCTCGCTTCCGAGGCAGGGATGTTCGCCGCGACGCGCGCGATCTTCCCGCCGGCGATTGCCACGTCCCTCGGCCCGTTGATCCGGCTCTTCGGATCGATGACATGGCCCCCTTTCAGGAGCAGATCGTAGCGGGCCTGTCCCGACAAGGCGGCCGATAGCGCGAGAATCCCCAGGACAATTCTGAGCATGCCCAGATTATAGCTTCTGTGCGGACATGCCCGGCGGTCCTGCGGCCCCCCGTTTCCGAGCCGCGACCAAAGGGAGCGGTTGACCTCGGGTACGGACCGGCGACATCGGTAACAAAACAGACCGGCGACATCGGTAACACTTTCATTCGGCGTGGCGAACCTCAAAACTGGGGCATATGCCCTGGCAGGAGAGGAACGCGGTGGAAGAACGAA
>JADZCM010000034.1 GCA_020851555.1 Bryobacterales bacterium
CCACCACCGGGACGCCGTCCGCGGTAACCACGGTTTCCTCCTGCTGCTCGAGGGCGTTCAACTGGTCCTTGGCGATCCGGGCCTGGGACTCGAGCAGCAGCTTCTCCTGGTTGATCCGGCTTAGCGAACCGTTCAGGTTCGAAATGCGCGCCTCCATCGCGTTCAGTGTCTGGAGGTTGCTTTGCATCTGATCCGGCAGCCGCCCGATGTTCCGTGTCCGGAAATCGGCCAGCCGCCTCTCGTAGTTCTCCAGATCCTTCCGGGCGCTCTCCAACTGGTCTTTCAGGAACTGGGTGGTGAACACGGACTGGTTGGCCCGGTCGCGGGTGTTCTCGTTGATGAAGCGGCTCACCAGGTCCGCGCAGACCTTCTGCGCCATGGCGCGGTTCTCGTATGCGTACGAGATCTGGAACGCCGGCACGGAGCGCCGTTCGGTAGTCTGCGTAACCGACACGACGCTGCTCACCCGCACGTCCTTGAGCCGCATGCGCTCGACGATGTCCTCGAGCGGCCGGCGCGCGCGCTCCCGCGGATATAGGCCATACGTGTTGACGATGTTGGTCAGCGTGCCGCGGCTCAGAATCGTCTGCGCCATCGAATTGATCCGTTGGGACATCTCGAGGTTGACGTTGGTCGGCACGTAGGCTTCCGGCACCTGCGGCGGCACCACGCGGAGCACCGCGGTCGAAACATAGGTGTCCGGCCAGAGGTAAGCTACCGCTACCGCCATGACCAGTCCCAGGTATGCCGGCCCGAGTATCCACGCCTTGTGCCGCCGTACGATGTCCAAGTAATCTTCGATATCCAGCGCCCGGCGCGGCGTTGAATACGAGTCCGGTTGCACGGGTTGCATCGGTTCCTCCGCTGTGGCTGCGATCCGCCGTCCCTACGGGACGATGATGTGGTCCCCCGGCTCCAGGCGGATGTTCTGCTGCATGTTCTTCCCTTTCAGAACGTCCTTATAGTTGAACTTGATCCGCTTGTCGCCGCGCATAACGACGATCTTCGAGCCGTTGGCGAATTCCTGAAGCCCGCCCGCGATGCTCAGGGCTTCCAATACCGTCAGGGGAACCACCAGCGGAAACGCCCCCGTGCGGTTCGCCTGTCCCGAGATGTAATATTTCTTGCTGTTTACCTGGACAATCGACACCAGTACCTGCGGCTTCACCATCACTTGGCCCAGGGCCTCTTCCAGCCGCGCGGTCAGCTCGTTCGGAGTGGACCCGGCGGCCTCAATCTCGCCCACCAGCGGCAGCGCGATCTTGCCGTCGGGCCGGACCACGACGTTCCCGGATAGGTCGGCCTCACGCCACACGCGAATGTTAATGACGTCTTCGGCCCCAATCCGGTAGTTGTTGGGGTCCACCGGAGCGCCCGCCACAAGGCCGGCCTTCGTCTCCTCCGGCTTCTTCTCCTTCTCCTCCACCGCCTGCGGCTCCGCTTCCTCCGCGGTCCGCTTCTTGTTGGACTGCCGTTGCGCGCTCACGAGCGAGACGGCGGCCAACAAAATCATCGCAATACGAAAGAGTCTCATCGAATGTGCCCGTCCAGCCAGCGTGGGAAGCCGCTAACTCTCATAGTATACAACACCTTGTACATCGGCCCCGGCGGGCCTTCCAAGCAGGGGGCGCCCCAAAAAAACCCGCCTCCGGCGGCGCCAGAATGGACCCATGCCGTACTTTCTGGCCAAAACCGACCCGGAAACCTATCCCCTTGACCGCCTCGAGCGCGACCGCCGTACCGTAGGGGACGGCGTCACCAACCCCCAGGCCGTCGCCGCCATCCGCCAGATGCGCCCCGGCGACATCGTCTTCGTCTACCACAGCGGCAAGCAGAGCGCCGTGGTGGGGCTGATGCGGGTGGTCTCCGAGCCCCGCCCGGACCCCGCAAACCCAAAGTCCGCCGTCGTCGAGGTCGAGTATCTGGGCCGTCTCGACCCGCCCACCTCCCTGGCCGATATCAAGCAAAGCGGCTTGTTCGGCCAATGGGCGCTGGTCCGCCAGGGACGCCTCTCGACCATGGCCGCGCCGGAGGAGTTCGTGGCCTGGATGCGGGGCCGCTATCCCGGGACGGCCATCTGATCAGAGCGGCGCGCCACGCTGCCAGTGAGTCTCAAACAAGCCCCGCATGGCTTCGGCCAGCCCGAGGTGTTCGAACACCAGCGACGTCCAGGCCGGTTTGGTGATCACGGGGTCGAGCAGCGCGATAAGCCCCTGGCGCGAGTCGAACAGCGCCAGCTTGAGCGGCAGCGACTCCGCCTGCCGGATCTCGACGCCCGCCTCCCGGTAGTCCGCCAGCCGCTGCCGGTGCTGCTCGTCGAAGGCCGCGCTTTCCATCAGCAGCCGGCAGATCACGCCCCGCTCCCGCGCCTGCTTCACCAGCATTTCGTCCAACGGGTCCACCGCATACGGAGGCCGGGAGAACTCCAGGTATTCCGACTGGACGTCGCCCAACATGGCCCGGTAGTGGGAGGCGATCTGGGAAGGCTCGCCCACGATCTTCAGGTAGTCGAGCGTGCCCCGCCCGCCCTGGCCTTCCGAATACGCCCCCTCCAGGTCTTCAATCAGCGTCCCGGCGAGCTTGTTCTGCTCGCTCAACTCCTTTTCCATGCCCTCACGCCGCCGCGC
>JADZCM010000035.1 GCA_020851555.1 Bryobacterales bacterium
CCTCGCCTGTCCCCTCCCTCGGCTTCCGATCCCGCCCACGAATCTCCGCCGCTCGACGCAAACCCCGTAAGCCTCTCCTCCCACGCCTATTCCCGCCTGGCCGGTGCCCTGGTTGCGGAATCGCTGCGCTCCTTTGGCGCGGGTTGACATCCGCCGGCCGATCCCGCAAAATGGTCGAAGTCCGCCCAGCGCGGGAGGCCGATGGCTCTGGCCGGAAAATCTCAGACTGCGCCCTGACGATCGGGAGAATGCGAATCAGGCAGAGCATAGCCATTGCAGCCCTTCTGACGATGCAGCTTGCCGCAGTGCGGGGCGCGGCGTCCGGCGCTCAGACCGCAAGCGGCGGCGCGAAAGCCGCAGCCACGGCGGCCCACAAAAAGCTTGCGCCGAAAGCCGCTCCGAAGGCTGCGGCCAAACCTGTGCCGAAGGCGGCGGCCAAACCTGCGCCGAAGGCGGCGGCCAAGGCCGCTCCGAAGGCTTCCGCGAAATCGGCGACGGCCAAGGCCGCTTCGAAGAAGACGCCCGCCAGGACAGCAGCCAAAGCCGCACCCAAGCGGCGTCCAGCATACAGTCCCTGGAGTGAGCCGACCTTCAAAGATTCCACCGCCGGTGACGAGATCGGCGGCGAGGATCTGACCGTCCGGCAGGCGGCGGTGCAGGCGCTCGGCCGGTACAACGGCTCGGTGGTGGCGGTTAATCCGCGCAACGGCCGCATCCTGTCGATCGTCAACCAGAAACTGGCCTTGCAGAGCGGCTTCCAGCCCTGTTCCACGGTGAAACTACCGGTCGCCGTGGCCGGACTGGTGGAGAATGTCATTCAGGGCGATACGGTGGTCCGGCTGTCGGGCGCGACGCGTATGACGCTCACCGAGGCCCTGGCTCACTCCAATAACCCGTTCTTCGCGTTGCTGGGGACAAAGCTCGGTTTCGACCGCTTCAGCTACTATGCGCGGCTGCTGGGCCTGGGGGAACTGGCGGGGCTCAACATCGAGGGCGAGCGGCCGGGATTGTTTCCCAGTGAGCAGCCCAGCGGGACCAGCATCGGGATGATGTCCAGTTTCGGCGAGGGGATTTCGCTGACGCCCCTGCAACTGGCGGCGATGCTCTCGGCCTTCGCCAACGGCGGCACGCTTTACTACTTGCAGTATCCGCGGTCGTTGATGGAAGCCCGGGATTTCATTCCGCAGGTGAAGCGGCGCCTGGACATCGACCGGTGGCTTCCGGACCTGACGCCCGGCATGTCGGCCGCCGTGGAGTACGGCACGGCTCGCCGCGCCAACTACGACCCCTCCCAACCCGTCCTCGGCAAGACCGGCACGTGCACGGAGAACCGCACCCACCTGGGGTGGTTCGGCTCCTTCAACGAGGTGGGGCACAACCGCCTGGTCGTCGTGGTCCTCCTGACCGGCGGCAGCGGAGTGAGCGGCCCGGCGGCGGCCCAGATTGCGGGCGACATGTACCGGCGGCTCTCGGCGGAGAACTTCTTCGGCGAGAAGTGGGAGCTTACCGCCACGCGGCAGGTCTCCATCTCCTCCTGTTGCGCTCAGTAGCCCTTCAAGCGTCCGCCGGGGCTTTCAGCACTGCCTCACCCATGGCATACTTGAGGCGTTCGAGCCCGTCCCCGGTGACGCTTGAGACCGGGTGGAAGGCCAACCCGCGCGCGGCGGCCGTCTTCCTCAGGGACTCCACGCGCGAGGGGTCCTGAGCCGCGTCCATCTTGGATGCGACCACGATCATGGGCTTGCTTGCCAGAGCCTCGCTGAATTCGGCAAGCTCCGCCAGTACCACGTCGAAGTCGCGGACCGGGTCCCTGCCGCTCGACTCAGAGACGTCCACCAGGTGCACCAGCAGGCGCGTCCGTTCCACGTGCTTGAGGAACTGCACGCCGAGCCCGTGTCCGAGGTGCGCGCCCTCGATCAGCCCGGGAATGTCCGCCACGACGAACGTGCGGTCGCCCAGGCTGACAACGCCCAGGTTCGGCTCCAGGGTGGTGAAAGGATAGTCGGCGATCCTCGGGCGCGCGGCCGAAATCCGGGAGATGAGGGTGGACTTGCCCGCGTTGGGAAACCCCACCAGCCCCACGTCGGCGAGCAGCTTCAATTCCAGGCGGAGGCGCCGCTCCTGGCCCGGCCTTCCGGGCTCGTGCTCGCGCGGGGCCTGGTGGGTGGAGGTGGCGAAGCGCGCGTTGCCGCGGCCGCCCCGGCCTCCCTTCGCCACCAGGAAGGTCTCGCCGGGCTTCGTGAAATCGTGAAGGATCTCGCCGGTCTGCGCGTCGCGGACCACCGTGCCCACCGGAACGGGGAGCAGGACGGAGGCGCCGTCCCGTCCGGTGCGGTTGCTGCCCTCGCCGTGCCGGCCCCGCTCGGCGCGGTGCTCGGGGTTGAAGCGGAAATGCAGCAGCGTGTTGCGGTGCACGGTGGAAACCAGAACCACGTCGCCGCCGCGGCCGCCGTCGCCCCCGCTCGGGCCGCCGCGCGGCGCCGACCTCTCGCGGCGGAAGGCGAGGCAGCCGTTTCCGCCGTCGCCGGCTTTCACGCTGATGACGGCTTCGTCGATGAACATGACAGAGCGGTGGGGCGGACGCTCCCGCCCTTCCACGGCAGGCCGGGCGGCCCGTTCCGCGCCGCGCTATTCGGAAGGCAGGATGCTGACGAACTTGCCCATGCGGCCGCGGTCACGGAACGCCACCACGCCGGTGACCTTGGCGAAGAGCGTGTCGTCTTTGCCGAGGCCGACGTTCTCGCCCGGCTTGATGCGCGTGCCGCGCTGCCGCACCAGGATTGAGCCGCCGCTCACAAACTGGCCGCCGAAGGCCTTGACGCCGAGTCTCTGCGCGTTGGAGTCGCGGCCGTTACGGGAACTCCCCAAACCTTTTTTGTGCGCCATGTCGCTCTCCTAAGCCAGTATCTCGTTCACCTTCACGCTGGTCAGGTACTGCCGGTGGCCGATAGTGCGCCGGACCTGTTTCTTGCGCTTGAACTTGAAAACCAGGATCTTGCCGCCCCGGTCCTGCGCGGTGATGACCGCCTTTACACGGGCCTGTGCGGCCTCGCTCCCCGCGAGAGCCTGGTCCCCGTCCTTGAACACGGCCAGGACCCTGTCGAACTCCACCTCGGAGCCGACCTCGCCGGGCAACTTCTCGACGCGAATCACGTCGCCGGGTGCGACGCGGTACTGCTTACCGCCTGTTTCGATCACTGCGTACATGACAAACCTCGCCTGCTCAATCTGTTCGGGAAGCTGCCTGCGGAGGCGAACCCTGCTGCGGCTTCACGCCAGGAACCGCAAGCTCTTATTGTACAACAGACGATTGGGAGTTTCCGGGCCAGTGCGTTCCCGCCGCCCGCATCCCGGCAACCGGACCAGAACGGAGTCCCATCCACCCCCGGCAGGTGGTCTTCACCGCGCGTGCCTCAGCGCGCGCGCTGCGCCGATCTGTGCTGCGAAGACGTCGTGGCCCTGACAGAACTCGAATCTGTGACCGCTGCCGAGTCAGGGTCCAGCTCGGGCAGGCGGAGGGCCCGCTGCCGTTCTTATCAAGAGGTGATCCAACGCTGGGACGCGATTAGAGGGGTAGATCTGGTGACCGCTTGTAGCTTGATGGCGGAGATCGGAGTTCGCGCAGAGCAGTTTCCTACACAGCACCATCTGGCCTCGTGGACGGGGCTGTGTCCGGGCAATGATGAGAGCGCGGGGAAACGGAGGAGGGGGATAACGCGGAAAGGCGATCCACGGCTGCGCACGGCGCTGTGCCGGGCGGCATGGGCGGCCTCGCATGCCAAACGTACGTACCCGCCGGCACAGTGTCACACGACCGCGGCCAGGCGAGGTCGCTGGAGGGCGATCATCGCAGCGGCACACGGCATTCCGGTGATTGCCCACGTATTGCTGCAACGCGGGGAGAACTGCCGGGAGGCGGGCGGAGATTACTTTGAACGCCTCAATCCCAGCGGCCTGCCCCGCTATCTTGTACGCCGTCTGGAACGACTGGGCCACCCGGTGGCGTTGCAGCCCTCAACGGCCCAATCCGGGTGAGATTTTCGAGGGAGGGCGGAGGGAAAGCGAATCACGCTCAACCCTGCCGAGGGGAGAAGAACGGGCGGGGTGGGGGCCGGCCGGAGCGCAGCCGGCGAGGCCGCAGGCCGGGCGTTTCAGGACGGAGCGCAAGGCGCCCCAGCCGCGCGACGCCCGCGTGGATGATCGGGCCGCTCAGGTGATATGCTCTTTCCGGGATCGCAGTATGTCCTGAGGCGCGGGAGTCCGTAGCCTGGAGGATTCCCTGGCGCTCGGATGTATTGGCGTGACGCTGGCGCTTTAAGCAGGATGGAAACACGGGTATCGAGATGATGAACAGACGCGAGTTCCTGGCAGCGAGCGGTGCGACGCTGGCCGCTGCCCCCGCAAGAAATCCCAACATTATTCTGATCCTCGCCGACGACCTGGGGTACGGTGACTTGAGTTGTTACGGAAGCGAGATCCCGACGCCGAACCTCGATCGGCTGGCGAGTGAAGGCGTGCGGTTCACACAGGCGTACGTGGCCTCCCCCATTTGCTCCCCATCTCGCGTGGCGATCACCACCGGCCAGTACCCGGCGCGTCATCTGATTTTCTCGTTCCTTGACTCGCGCGCAAGGAATCGCGCACTGGGCATGCGCGACTACCTGGATCCGGACGCGCCCAGCATGGCGCGCGTGTTTCAGCGGGCCGGCTACGCCACGGGCCACTTCGGCAAGTGGCACATGGGAGGCGGCCGTGACGTCGGCGACGCGCCTTTGCCCACGGACTACGGGTTCGATGAGTCTCTGACTTCCTTTGAGGGGCTCGGCGATCGCGTGCTTCCTCCCGGCAATCTCTCAGAGATGAGCGCGAAACTGGGACGGGGGAACATCTCACGCAGGCCGCAGAGTGAATTGACCGCCATCTATGTGGATCGGGCCATCGATTTCATCAAGCGCAACGCCAACCGGCCTTTCTTCCTCAACCTTTGGCCGAATGACGTGCATGACCCCTTCGACCCTAAGCCCGAGTTGATGGAAAAGTATCAGCGGCTAAGCAGCAACAAGTATCTGCAACAGTTCGCTGCCACGCTGGACGAAATGGACCGGCAGATCGGGCGACTTATCAATGCCGTGGACACACTCGGCCTAGCCGGCCGCACGATAGTTGTTTTCATGGGTGACAACGGACCTACCGCCTGGCCGCGTTATTACAAAGAAGGGTTTGAGCCGCCGGGCAGCACCGGTGGTCTGCGCGGCCGCAAATGGAGCCTTTACGAAGGTGGTGTGCGAGAGCCGCTAATCATCCGGTGGAGAGGGAGGGTTCCTGCGGGCGTCGTGGATCGGGATACGGCGGTCTGCTCCACGGACCTGTTCCCCAGCTTCTGCCGGCTGGCCGGAATAGAGGCGCCCAAGGTCGCCTTTGACGGCGAAGATCTCTCAGCGGCGTTTCTGGGCAGACGGCAGCGCAGGCAGGGTGACCTCCTGTGGGAATACGGGCGGGATGCCACGTATCTGAGACCTGGCCGCGAAGATGACCGCAGTCCCAATCTCGCCATTCGCAGCGGGAGGTGGAAGGCGCTGGTGAACGACGATGGTACCGGCCTGGAGCTTTACGATCTTGAGGCCTCTGCCAAGGAACGCGAGAATCTCGCCGCCACGCACCCCGGCCTGGCGCGCAAGCTCTCACAACGAGTGATAGCATGGCGGAAATCACTACCGGTGATGGAAAAATGAGCATGGACCGCAGAACCTTCCTGGGCGCGATGGCGGCCGCCGGCGCCCAGTTGCGTGGGGCGCCGGCTTCCAGGCGCCCGAATATCATCCTGATCATGGCCGACGATATGGGTTACTCCGATATCGGCTGCTACGGCGGGGAAATCGACACACCCAACCTCAACGGGCTGGCCAGCCGCGGCTTACGTTTTGCGCAGTTCTACAACACCGCGCGTTGCTGTCCCGCACGGGCCTCTCTGCTGACTGGGCTGTATCCCCACCAGGCGGGTATCGGCCACATGGTGGACCGCGATGACGGAATACCCGGCTATCGCGGCGACCTGAACCGGCGGTGTGTGACGATCGCTGAGGTGCTGCGCCAGGCCGGTTACCGCACCCTCATGTGTGGGAAATGGCACGTCACGCCGGTGACGGCCTCCAAGCATAACTGGCCCCTCCAGCGCGGATTCGAGCGCTATTACGGCATCATCCACGGGGCAGCCAGCTTCTATGATCCGGTCACACTCACCCGGGACAACGAGAGCATACAGCCGGACGGCAGGGATTATTACCTCACGGACGCTCTCAGCGATCAAGCGGTGAAGTTCGTGCGGGAGTACGCGGCGAAACCGGACCCGTTTTTCATGTACTTGGCATATACGTCGCCTCACTGGCCGCTGCACGCGCTCGAGGCCGACATCGCGAAGTACCGTGGCCGTTACGCCGGGGGCTGGGACGCCCTGCGTGCTGACCGCCATCGGCGCATGCTGGAGATGGGTTTGGTGGAGAGCCGCTGGCCCCTAACGCCCCGCGATGCACGGGTGGCCCCCTGGACCGAAGCGCCAGACAAGCAATGGCAACAGCGCCGCATGGAAGTGTACGCCGCCCAGATCGACCGCATGGACCAGGGCATCGGCCGCGTCCTCCAGGCCCTCGGGCAAACGGGCGCGGAGGACAACACGCTGATCATGTTCCTGGCGGACAACGGCGGGTGCGCGGAGGAGATCATTGGCTGGGGTCCCGCCCGCCACATTCCGAAGGTCACCCGGGATGGCCGTCCCGTGCGCGTCGGCAATAATCCGGAGATCATGCCCGGCCCTGAGGATACCTACCAGAGCTACGGCATTCCCTGGGCGAACGCCAGCAACACACCGTTCCGGCTGTACAAGCACTGGGTGCATGAGGGTGGAATAGCGACGCCGTTTATCGCCTGCTGGCCACGAGTCATCAGGCAGCAGGGTGTTTTGACCCGGCAGGCCGGTCACATCATGGACATCATGGCGACTTGCGCGGACGCCGCCGGCGCCCGCTACCCCGGGAGCTTTCAGGGCGAGAAGATCCTCCCTCTTGAAGGCCGAAGCCTGATGCCTGTCTTCCAGGGAAGGCAGCGCCGGGCTCATTCGGAACTCTACTGGGAACACGAGGGCAATCGCGCGGTGCGGCAGGGCAGGTGGAAACTCGTGTCACGGCATCCCGACCAGTGGGAACTCTATGATCTTGAGGCTGACCGTACGGAGATGCAGAACCTGGCCCACGGACAGCCGAAAAAGACCGCCGAGCTGATCGCGAAGTACGAAGCGTGGGCGCAGCGCGCCGGTGTCGTGCCGTGGCAAGAGGTCCTCTCAAGGAGGAAACAAGCATGAGACGCCGGAACTTTTTGGCGGCCTTGCCGATTGCGGGCGCATCGCCGTTTACCTCACCTCCGAATATCGCTCTGTTCATCGCGGACGATCACGGTCTATTGGACACGCCGGTGTACGGCAGCCGGGTGGTCCGCACGCCCACACTCGACCGGCTCGCGGCCTCAGGGATGGTTTTCGAGAATGCATTCGCCGGCTCCCCTACCTGCGTGCCGTCGCGCGCGATCCTCACCAGCGGTCTCATGTCGGTTCGGAACGGCGTGGAGGCCAATCATACCCAGATGAAGCCTGATGTTCGAACCTTGCCAAGCTACCTGGCTTCGTTGGGCTACCGGGTGGCTCATTTTGGTAAAAGTCACTTTCAGCCTGCCGCCAACTACAAGGAATGGGAAGCGGTCCCCAGCGAGATCCGCCGTAAGGGCCTCTGGAGCGATCTCGACACCGCCGCTGTAGACGGCTGGCTCGCGGAGCATGGCTCGAAAGACAAACGGCCGCTGTGCCTGGTGATTGGCTGCCACAGCCCGCATGTGTACTGGGAAGAAGCCGCCGGCTACGATCCGAACAGCGCCGAGCTTCCGCCCACGTTCGTAGATACGCCTGAAACACGCGCCTGGCGCGCCCGCTATTACACGGACGTCACCAAGATGGACCAACAACTCGGCGAGGTGTACAACTCCGTCTTCCGTCGAACCAGCGGCAACACGCTGTTCATCTACATCTCTGATAACGGCGCCCAGTGGCCATTCGCGAAATGGAGTCTGTACGATGCCGGGATCCGGCTGCCGATGGTTGCGGTCTGGCCCGGGGTCGTTCGTGCGGGCTCCAGATCGCGGGCGATGGTCAGCTTCGCCGATATCCTGCCCACGCTGATCGAGCTTGCCGGGGGGAAGGCGCCCGGCGGCCTTGACGGCCGCTCGTTCGCTGGGGTGCTCCGCGGCAATCGCACGTCTCACCGCACGCACGTCTTTGCTACGCACTCAGGCGATGGCACGATGAATGTCTATCCGATCCGCGCAGTCCGCGACGCCCGCTTCAAGTACATACTGAACCTGCATCCGGAATTCAAGTACACAACACACATCGATAGCGGCATCGATCTCGACGGCAAAGCGTACTGGGACTCCTGGGTGCACAGGGCGCAGACTGACCGCGCGGCCGCCGCCATCGTCCAGCGGTATCACCTCCGGCCCAGGGAAGAGCTGTACGACACGCAAAACGACCCCCACGAGACGCAGAATCTCGCCGGCCGGCCCCAGCACCGCGGCCGTCTCATTGCCATGCGCCGCCAGGTGGAAGGCTGGATGAGGCAGCAGGGTGACCAGGGCCGTGTTTTCAACCAGCCGCGCTTGCTCAGTTCAGAGCCATAAACGGAACAGGCGAGTAGCCGCGTCCCCGTGGCGGGATTTGTCGGAGGCGGTGGCCCATTGACAGGCCAACACCCCCGAGCGGCGTCGATTCGAAGCACGTGACTGCCACACTGCCGGGGGGCCGGCACCGCAGGGATGGTGGTGGCCATTTCCGGCCGCTCCATATAGGGGCCTCAATCTGTCGTCCCGGACGACGAAAGGCCAGATTATCCACCTTCGATGCCACGGCCACCAACTGGCTTGGAATCAGCGACGTGGGACGGGGTCCATGTGAACGCACGGCTACCACGGCTTTGGACCCCACTTGGACCCCAGTGGATTATCGGGAAGACCGCAAGTCTTTGAAGGGTTTGGAGCGGGAGACGGGATTCGAACCCGCGACATCAACCTTGGCAAGGTTGCACTCTACCAACTGAGTTACTCCCGCGTGCCTACATCGCATTTTCCCGCGACCGGAACCGTCCTGTCAAACCTGGCAGCAGGCTGTTCCCTCCGCCGGCCGTACGCAGTACACTATTTACGCGGGGAGCTTTGCTGCGCGCTCCCGGGAAGGAGAGCTATGGGCCGGATTTGCAGGTTTACGGTTGCCGCGCTGGCGGTTGTGCTGGCGGCGGGCGCTCAACAGCAGAAGAAGCGCGTTGCTGTCATGGATTTCGACTACGCCACGGTTCGCAGCGGCATCGCGGCCATCTTCGGGACCGACCAGGACGTGGGCAGAGGGATCGCGGACATGATCGTGGACCGGCTGGTGACCAGCGGCACCTACTCGGTCATCGAACGCAAGGCGCTCGACAAGATCCTCACCGAGCAGAACTTCTCCAACAGCGACCGGGCCGACGCTACCTCCGCCGCCAAGATCGGGAAGGTCCTGGGTGTGGACGCCATCATCATCGGCAGCATCACCCAGTTCGGCCGTGATGACCAGTCGACCAGCTTGGGAGGCGGGGCGGTCGGAGGCATCACGCGGCGCTTCGGGATCGGCGGCGTCAAGCGCACCGAGTCCAAGGCCGTGGTAGGCATCAGCGCCCGCATGGTGGACGTGAATACGGCCGAGATCCTGGCGGTGGCCAGCGGCAAGGGCGAGTCGGAGCGCTCCGGCACGTCGCTGCTGGGCGCGGGCGGCGGCGGGGGCACGGCGGCGGGCGGCGCGGTGGACATGCGCAGCAGCAACTTCGCGGCCACCATCCTGGGCGAGGCCACCGGCAAGGCCGTTTCGCAGCTCTCCGGGCTGCTGGACCAGAGCGCCGGAAAGCTCCCCACCACCAAGGTCAGCGTACAGGGTCTGGTCGCGGACGCGGCGGGAGGCGAACTGATCCTGAACGTGGGCAGCCAGGCGGGAGTAAGAGTCGGCGACCGGTTGCAGGTCTCCCGCAAAGTACGCGAGGTCAAGGACCCCACCACGGGCAGGGTCATACGGAGCATCGAGGAACCGCTGGGCGTGGTGGTGATCACCGAGGTTGATACGCAGTCCTCGGTCGGCAAATACACCGGTCCCCCGGCCAAGGTCGGGGACATTGTGAAGACGGCCCCCTAGCCTGAACCAGGTCAACAAGTTCCCTCCACGAACCGGGCCTGGAGAACGTCATCCCTGTTGTGACGAGGTGGGTGGTGTTTCTGTGCCTCGCGGCGCCGGTTTCCGGGGCCGCGACGGCGGACATTGGGCGCCTGCTCAAAGCCGTCCAGGACCGCTACAATCGAGCCGGAACGCTGCAAGTCCTTTTCCAGCAATCATATAAACTGCCCGGCCGGATCTCCAGAACGGAGTGGGGCGAGCTCAGCCTCCGCAAGCCGGGCCGGATGCGGTGGGTTTACGAATCGCCCAAGGGCAAACTGTTCGTCTCCGACGGCAAGGAGATGTTCCTCTACTCTCCGGCCTCGAACCGCGTGCAGCGCATGAGAGTCAAGGAAACCGACGATTTGCGCGCGCCCATGGGCTTCCTTCTTGGCAAGCTGGACTTCTGGAGGGATTTCGACCGCTTCCTGTCGACGCCCGACGGCGGCGACGTGCGGATCGCCGCCGAACCGAAGTCGGAACGGGCACCTTACACAAACGTGGAGTTCGTGGTGACGCCGTCCAACCAGATCCGCTATCTGAAGATCCAGGGGCAGGACGGCTCCATCATGGAGTTCCACCTTTCGGGCGAGAAACTCAATCCGCCGTTGGCCGAGAGCCTCTTCCGCTTCACCCCGCCCGCCGGCGCGGAGGTGGTGGACGGGCTTTCCGAGAGAGACGAGGAGCCGTAGCCCATGGCCGAGTTCGTCCTGAAGTACGCCGACAGCCGCGGGGAGATCCGCCAGCAGGTGGCCGAGGGCTCCTCCGAGCAGGAGGTTCGCGCCCGTTTCTCGGACCAGGGCTACCTGGTCTACTCGGTGCGCTCCCGCGACAGCGCGGCCCCCCTGGCCGGCGTCCGGCTGCGGCGGCGCCAGCGGCTCAACCTGGAGAAGTTCCTGATCTTCAACCAGCAGTTTGTGACTCTCATACGCGCGGGCCTGCCGATCCTCAAGGCGCTCGACCTGCTCGCCGAGCGGCTGACGGACGCCAGGCTGGGGCGTCATGTCCGCAGCGTCCGGGACGAGGTGAAGAACGGGGCGCTGCTGTCGGACGCTTTCCGCCGCCAGGGAGTGTTCCCGCCCATCTACGTGACTTCGGTGCTGGCCGGGGAGAAAAGCGGGAGTTTGGCCGAGGTCATCGACCGTTACATCGCCTACCAGAAGCTGACCCTGGCGGTGAAAAAGAAACTGCTGGTTTCGCTGCTCTACCCCGCCGTCCTATTGGTTCTGGTCTGCTGCCTGGTGGTCTTCCTGGTCACCTACGTGGTCCCCAACTTCGCGCTGCTGTACAGCACCATGGCGGCCGAGTTGCCGGCGCTGACCCGGTACCTGATCGCCATAGGAACCACCGCCAGGAGCTACGTGTACTTCTTCCTGGGAGGGTTGGCCGCGGCGGCCGCGGCCTTCCGCCTGTGGAGCCGCCGGGATTCCGCGCAGCACACGCTGGACCGGCTCAAGCTTCGCGCCCCGGTGCTGGGCCGCATCTGGATCATGTACCAGGTGGGGCAGTTCGCGCGCGTGCTGAGCACGCTGCTGGTGGGCGGCATCCCGCTGGTGCAGGCGCTGGAGACGGCCTCGGACTCCATGTCCAGCAGCCTCATCCGGAAGTCGCTCGAGAAGACCAAGCGGATGGTGAGGGAGGGGCAGCCCATGTCGGCCGCGGTCCGGTCCACGGGAGTATTTCCGGGCCTCTCCATCGACATGATCGAGGTGGGAGAATCGACCGGAGCGCTGCCCTCGATGCTGAACAGCGTGGCCGAGTTCTACGAGGAGGACGTCACCATCCGGATGACGGCGGTGCTCTCGCTGATCGAGCCCGCCATCATGGTCTTCATGGGGTTGTTCGTGGCCTTCGTGCTGGTGGCCCTGTATCTGCCGATATTCTCCCTGGCGGATTCGCTGAGGTAGGAGGGCGCGGCCGGCGCGCCCGGAGTTGAGCATGGGAACTGACCGAGTACGTTTCGAAGATCCGCAGCAGGAAGCGGAGCAGGCGCGCGCGCTGGCGGCCCGCTACCGCTGCGAGTTCGTGGACCTGGCGAGCGCGCGCATCGACCACGAGCTGTTCCGCTCGATCCCGGTGGACCTCATGTTCCGGTACAACTTCGTGCCCATGCACGCCGAGAACGGGTCGCTGGAGATCGCGCTGGCCGACCCCCGCAACCTGAATCTCATCGACGAACTGGCCATCCTGCTGAACAAGAAGTTGCGGGTGAAGGTGGCCACGCTGTCGCAGATCGCCGACCTGCTCAAGAAGACGGAGCAGTCGCAGCGGGTTCTGGAGGAGGTGACCGAAGGCTTTGCGCTGGACGTGGTGGCCGACGAGGAGGGGCTGGACGAGACGCTGTCGATCGACCGCCTCACGGCGGCCGACAGCGACATCGCGCCGGTCATCAAGCTGGTGGACACCACCATCTTCAACGCCCTGGAGCGGCGCGCCAGCGACATACACATCGAGACGCGCGACCAGGAGGTCGCCATCAAGTACCGGATCGACGGCGTGCTGCACTACGCCATGCCGCCCATCGCCAAGGACTGGCACTCCACGATCATCTCCCGCATCAAGGTCATGAGCGAGCTGGATATCGCCGAGCGCCGCGTGCCCCAGGACGGACGCTTCCGGGTGCGGTACAAAGCGCGCCTGATCGATTTCCGCGTTTCGATCATGCCCACCATCTACGGCGAGGACGCCGTGCTGCGCGTGCTCGACAAGGAGTCCATGAGCGAGAAGTTCGCCAAGCTCTCCCTGGACGTGGTGGGCTTCTCCGAATGGGAGCTGACCCGGTTCCGCCGCTACATCAAGGAGCCCTACGGGATGGTGCTGGTGACGGGCCCCACCGGCTCGGGCAAGACCACCACGCTTTACGCCGCGCTCAGCGAGATCAAGAACGACGAGGACAAGATCATCACGGTCGAAGACCCGGTCGAGTACCAGATCAAGGGCATCACCCAGATCCCGGTCAACGAGAAGAAGGGGCTGACCTTCGCCCGCGGCCTGCGCTCCATCCTGCGGCACGACCCCGACAAGATCATGGTGGGCGAGATCCGCGACCAGGAGACCGCCCAGATCGCCATCAACGCCGCGCTGACCGGCCACCTGGTGTTCACGACGGTTCACGCCAACAACGTGCTGGACGTGCTCGGGCGCTTTCTGAACATGGGGGTGGAGCCGTACAACTTCGTCTCGGCGTTGAACTGCATCCTGGCCCAGCGCCTGGTCCGGGTCATCTGCGCGCACTGCAAGCACACGGTGATCTATCCGGAGGCCTACCTGGCCGAGAGCGGCCTCGCCTCCCCCGAATGGAGGAACGTAACGTTCTATGAAGGCGCGGGCTGCTTTGAGTGCGGCGGAACCGGCTTCCGGGGCCGCACCGCCATCTGCGAGCTGCTGGACCTCACCGAGCGCATCCGCGAGATGATTCTGGACAAGCGCCCGACCTCCGAGATCAAGCGGGTGGCCCGGGAAGAGGGCATGGTGTTCCTCCGGGAATCGGGCCTGGAGAAGGTCCGCATCGGGATGACGACCTTGAGGGAACTGAACAAGGTCACCTTCATTGAAGGATAGCGAACGGGATGTCTCGACTCACCTCTCTGCTGGGCATGCTGAAGGATCCGCCTCCGACGCACGTGTTCGAGGTCTCGGAGGCGGGCATCGCCGTGGCGGAGGTTGGCAGGCAGCCCAGGATCGGCTTCGCGGCGCTGGAACGGGACGTGGTCTCGGTGTCGCCGGTCCGCGACAACGTGCTGCGGCCGGAGGCGCTGCTTCAGCAGGTGCGGGCCGCGGCGAGGGGCGACGGCGTCCGCAAGCGGCGCCGCGCCGCGCTCATCCTGCCCGACTACGCGGTCCGCGTCACCGTGCTGGACTTCGAGGACTTCCCCGCCGACGCCAAGGAACAGGCTTCGCTCGTGCGCTTCCGCCTGAAGCGCAGCGTGCCGTTCGATGTGGACTCCTCCGCCGTCGGCTTCCAGCCGCAGCGGGACAGCGCCGGCGGAAAGCGGGTGGACGTGGTGGCGGCGATTGCTCCCCTGGAGATCCTGGCGCGCTACGAGGCGCCCTTCCGGCTGGCGGGCTTCCACGTGGGCTGGGTCACTACCTCTACGCTCGCGGCTCTGGAGCTGGTTCCGGCGGCGGGGTTGAACGTGCTGGCGAAGCTGACCGGACGGGTCCTGAGCCTGGCGGTGGTCCACCACGGCGTGCTGAAGCTGGTCCGCTCCATCGAGTTGTCCGGATTCACCGGGGAGGAGGTCGTGGGACACCTGTTTCCGACGCTGGCCTACGCCGAGGACCAGCTCTCGGCTTCGCCCGGCTCGCTGCTGGTGTGCGGCCTCGCTTCCGCCACGCACGAGAGCGGCGTGTGGCTGGAATCGCAGCTAGGCGTCCGGACGGCCGCCCTCAGCTCGCGCTTCGGACAACCCGGGCCAATGAACGCCGGGCTGATGGGGTACCTGGAGAAACTGAAGGAGATCTGAAACCGTGCGTATCGCCATCAACCTCGCCAGCGAGCCGTTCCGGCGCGACCGGCCCATGGTGGCCGCGTCGGTCGCGGTGGGCCTGGTCCTCGCCGGGATGCTGGCGATGCTGATCTCGCTGGCGGTGATGGAGCGGGGCGCCGCCGCCGAGACGCGGCAGGACATCGCCGTGCTGAACAAGCGGCTGGCCGCCCTGAACGCGGAACAGGCTCAACTGGAGAGCAGCTTGCGGCAGCCGGAGAACGCCGAGGCGCTGGGCAAGGTGGCGTTCATCAACTCGCTGCTGTACCGCAAGGGAATCAGTTGGACCAGGATCTTCACGGACCTGGAGGGGGTGATGCCCTACAATGTCCGGCTGATCTCCATTCGCCCTCAGGTCGACGCGCGAAACAAGGTGCTCCTGGACATGATGATCGGGACCCAGTCTCCGCTTCCCGCCATCGAGATGCTGAAGCGCATGGAGGGTTCTCCGCTGTTCGGTTCGACGGAGGTTCACACCTATCTGCCCCCGAGCCAGACCGAACCTCTTCACCGTTACCGGATCACCGTGAACTACGGGCAGAAACTGTGATGAGCGCCCTAAAGCCGAATTCGACAGCCTCGCCGGGGAGCCTGTGGGGGCGGCTCTCAAAGGACCCCCGGCTTACCGCGCGCACGGCGCTGGCTCTTCTGCTGGCCGCCAACCTGGTGGCCGCCGCCGCGGTCTTCCGGCCCTGGGGAGGATCCCCCGAGGAACTCCAGCGGCAGCTCACCCAGCTTCGCGGAGAGGCCCGCGAGAGGGAAGCAACGGTGGGCCGCCTGAGGAAACTGGTCGAGACCGTGGAGAAGACCCGGGCCGAGTCGGATCAGTTCTTCGCGACCTACTTCCTGGACGGCAAGACCGCCTACTCCGCGGTTCTCGATGAGCTGAGAGCCTTGGCCGAGAGGGCGGGGGTCAAGCCCAAAGACCACTCCTTCAACGCCGAGCCCGTCGAGGGGAGCGATACGCTGGCAATGGTGACCATCACCGGGAACTATGACGGGAGCTACGCGGACCTAGTTAAATTCGTGAACGCCATCGACCATTCACCGCGCTTTCTCACCATCGAGCGATTGCAGGCGGCGCCGCAGCAGTCTCAGGGAATGCTGAACATCAGCCTCCGGATCAACGTCTTCGTCCGGGGGGAGGTGGCGCAATGAAACTGGGCGCGGAACCGAAGCGGCTGGCGATCCTGGGCGCGCTTCTTTTGCTGGCGGGATACTTCCTCTACACGGGCGTTTTCCGTGAGTCTGCCTCGCCGCCTCCGGCGGCCACCGGCGCCGCAGGCCGCCCTGTTCCGCGAATCGACCAGGTCCCCGATGTGGGGCGGCCCGTCCCGCGCGCCGAAGCGCGGCCGCGCGGTGAGCGGCCGTCGCTTCAGGACTTCAAGCCCTCGCTCCGGCCGGCGCGGGTGGACGAACAGGCGGATCTGAATTCAGCCGAGGCCACGTTGCGGCTGGACCTGCTGGCGCGGGTCGCGGGCGTGAAGATCGAATCCGGCAATCGCAGCCTGTTCGAGTTCTCCGCGCCTCCTCCGCCGCCGGAACCGAAGGTCATCCCCGCGGCCAAGATTCAAACCGTTCCTCCTCCGCCGCCGGCGCCGGAACGCAAGCCGGCGGCGCCGCCCATTCCCCTCAAGTTCTTTGGGTACGCTACGTCCTCCAGGCTGGTGAACCGCCGCGGCTTCTTCATGGACGGCGACCAGATCCTGGTAGGCGCCGAAGGAGAAGTGCTCAAGAAGCGATACAAAGTGGTGAAAATCGGCGTAAACTCGGTAGTGATGGAGGACCTGGAGTTCAAGACGGAACAGACCCTCCGGCTTGAACCCCAGCCTGGATGATGCCCCGGCCGCCCCATCACCGGGAAGCCGGCTTCGCGATGCTGTTCGTGTTCCTTCTGGCGGGTTTCGCGGCGATCGCCCTGTACATGGAGTTGCCCCGGGTGGTGTTCGAGGCCCAGCGCAACCGCGAGCAGACCCTGGTCGATCACGGCGAGCAGTACCGGCGCGCCATTCAACTCTACTACCGGCAGTTCCGCGTCTACCCTCCCAACCTGGACGCCCTGGAGAGCACCAACAACCGGCGTTTTCTCCGCCGCCGCTACAAGGACCCCATGACCGGCGAGGATGAGTGGCGGCTGATTCACGGCCTGCCCAACGGGATTTTCACCGACTCGCTGATTCACAAGCCTCCCGGGCAGCAGGACAAGAAGGACGCAGAGACGGAGACCGCCGAGGCCGCCGCACCTCTCTGGATGCAGCGCCGTCCCAGCGACACCACGCTGCCGCCGGACCCGGGCCTGCCGGCAACCGACGTTCCCAGCCCGGAGGCAGGGTTCGATCCGTCGTTCGCGGGCGCCGCGCCGCCGCCCCAGGAAACGCCCCAATCCGCCGCCGGGCAGTTTCCGCTGATACCGGGTCAACCGTCCATCGTGCCGGGCGGGCCCGTGATGCCGGGAACGACGATCACCGTGGGCGGCCTGGCCGGGCAACCGGCGCCGCTTCCCGGACCGCAGGGAGCGATCGTCCCGCCCGGGTTCCTGCTCGGCGCTTCTCCGCCCGGTGTTTTCGGCCAGCCGCCGGCGCAACAACCGGCCGCCGGCAGTCCGATGGTTCCCGGCGTTCCCGGACAGCCGCCCGCCGGATCGAACCCGGCGATTGACATGATCCGCAATCTGCTCACTACGCCTAATCCTCGCGGGTTGGCCGCCATACAGGTCAGCGGGAGCCAGCAGTCCGGCGGGCCGGCCGGAATCGCGGGCGTGGCCAGCAAGCTGGAGGCCGAGGGCATCATGGTCTACAACGAGCGGACCAAGTACAACGAGTGGGAATTCCTGTACGATCCGCGGCTGGACCTGGCTGCCCAACTGCCAGTGCAGGGGACCGGGCCACAATTTCAGGGGCCGGGCCAGACGTCTGGCACCGGGCCTGCGTTCTTCCCCGGGGGATTCGGAGATGGGCCACAACAGCGTGGCCCAGGCGGCCCGGGTCTGCGGGATTCCGGTGGCAGACGCGGCGGCGGAGGAGGTTTTGGGCCTGGCGGGGGCTTTGGGCAGGGTGGCGGAGGTTTTGGGCCGGGCGGCGGGGGCTTTGGACAGGGCGGACGCGGTGGCGGAGGATTCACTCCCTTCCCCGTGCCCGGCGGCTTCGGCGCGCCGCAGCAGCCTCAGACCCCCAGGCGGTAGCCGCTCCCCGGCCCGGCTGACGTCTGATATCATCGGAGCACTTCTTCGGAAGGGAGACTCATTTCACGTGATGCAGCGCTTGTTTCTGCTGTACGTTGTAGTGCTCGCGGCTCTTGTTCCGGCCGCGCCTGCGGCCGATGTGACCGGCAAGTGGAAAGCGAATTTCGAGGGCCCCAACGGCTCCATGGAGATCACCTACGACTTCCAGGCGAGCGGTGAGACGCTCACCGGAACCGTCAGCAGCCAGATGGGCGAGGAAAAGATACAGGAAGGGAAGGTCAAGGGCGACGAGGTCACCTTCCTCCTGGTTGTCGGCGACGGTTTCAGGATCAACTACAAGGGCAAGCTCGCCGGCGATGAGTTGAAGTTCACCCTGACCTTCGGCGGCGGCGACATGCCTCCCTTCGAGGTGACCGCCAAGCGCGTGAAGTGAGGGTTTTCGGACTTCTGCTGGCCGTGGCGGGAGGAGCGGCCCAAGCGGCCGCGGGCGCCGACGTCCACACGCTCCTCCGGCAGATGACGCTGGAGGAGAAACTCTCACTCGTCCACGGCGCGCGCGATCCCGTGAACCTGGGGCAGGCGGGCTACTGGCCGGGCGTGCCGCGGCTGGGCATCCCCCCATTGCGTCTGGCGGACGGGCCTCCGGGAGTCAACGTCAACCGTGACGCAACTGCCATGCCCGCCCCCGTCAGCCTGGCGGCGGCCTTCAGCGCCGAAGCCGCGCGCCTGTACGGAACGGTCCTGGGACGGGAGGCCAAAGCGCTGGAGCAGGACCTGCTGCTCGCTCCCTACGTGAACATCGTCCGGGACCCGATGTTCCGGCGGAACCATACGACCCTCGGCGAAGATCCGCTTTTGAACGGAGCCATCGCCGCGGCTCTGATCGCCGGCATACAAAGCCAGGGGGTCATGGCGCAGGTGAAACACCTTGCCGTTTACAACGGAATGGACAGCGTCCGGGTGGACGAGCGGACTCTGCGCGAGGTCTATCTGCCTGCATTCGAGGCCGCGGTCAAGGCAGGTGTGGCTTCCGCCATGTGCGCCTACAACCAGGTGAACGGCGTTTCCTCCTGCCAGAACCCGACACTCCTGAACGGCGTGCTCCGCGGCGAGTGGGGTTTTCAGGGTTTCGTCACCTCGGACTGGGGCGCCATCCGCAGCCCGCTTTCGCTCGTGAGCGGCGTGGACCTCGAGATGCCCGGTCGCGCGATTTCCGGCCGTAGCGGGCCGCATTTCACGGAAGAACTGAGGGACGCCGTCGCATCCGGCCGTGTCCCGGTGGCGGCGGTTGACCAGGCCGTGGAGCGTATCCTGCGGCAGATGGACCGCTTCGGCCTGCTCGAGCCGGGACGGCCCATCCGCCCGGGGCGGATCAACGTGAAGGCGGACGCGGACGCGGCGCGCACCCTCGCCGAACAGGGGGCGGTGCTGCTCAAAAACGACGGCGGTTTCCTGCCCCTACAAGGCCGCGACCTCTCATCGCTCGCCGTGATTGGGCCGGCCGCGCGCCAGTTGGCCGCCGGATTCATGGGGGAGCGGGCCTACGGATTTGAGGAGCGGCTGATTTCACCGTTGGATGCCCTGCGGAAGCTGGCGCCCCGGGCCGGGATCACCTACTTCGTGGGAACCGGCTTCACGGGCGTCCCGGTGCCGGTCACGGACGGAGTGCTGGCGGCGCCGGTGGCTGGCGACTATACCTTCATGGTCCAGCCCGCCGGCGGCAGCGGGCACATCGCGATCGATGGCCGGGTGGTCGTGCAATCCAGCGGCTTCCGCGGGTTCGGCCTCGTCGAACGGAAGTGGTCCAGCCTCCTGCCGAGCATCGACGGCCGCGACAACGCGCGCGCGACCGTCCATCTGGCGGCGGGGCGCCACCGCATCGAGATGGGGGTGGAGCCGTCAGGCGAATCCCGGCCCGAGGTCCGCTTTGCGTGGATCACGCCCGCGCTGCGAGAGGAGAGCACGCGTGAGGCGGTCCAAGGCGCGGCCGCGGCGCGCGCGGCGGTCGTTTTCGCGTGGAGCGAAACGGGCAGTTCCTTTTCCCTGCCGGAGGAACAGGACAATCTGATCCGCCGCGTGGCCGCAGCGAACCCGCGCACAGCCGTGGTCCTCAACACCGGCGGCCCCGTTGCCATGCCCTGGAAGGATGAGGTTCGTGCCATTCTCCAGATGTGGTATCCGGGACAGGAAGGTGGTTGGGCTACCGCCAATCTGCTCCTCGGGCGGGCCAACCCCGGCGGCAAGCTGCCGGTCACCTTCCCGGTCAAACTGGAGGACGCCCCCGCGCGCGCGGCCGGACATCCCGAACGGTTGGCGCCGCCGGCGCCTCCCGGCGAGACGGGCCTGGACGAGAACCCTCCGGTAGCGACCTTCTCGGAAGGCATTGCCGTCGGCTACCGGTGGTACGATCAGCAGAGCATCCAACCCCTGTTCCCCTTCGGCCACGGGCTGTCGTATGCGCGTTTCGAGTACTCGGACATCGCGGTGCGGCAGCGTGGCGAGAACGTGGAAGTCTCCTTCACGCTGCGAAACGCCGGGGTGCGTCGAGGCGCCGAGGTCGCGCAGGTCTATCTCGGCCCGGTTGGGCGACCGCCCGTGCCGATGGCTCCAAAATCGCTGGCGGGATTCACGCGGGTCGAACTGAAACCGCGCGGGAGCAGGCGCGTTTCAGTGAGCATCCCCCCGCGCGCGCTTTCCTACTGGTCGGCCGGGAAGCATGGATGGGTCATCCCGTCCGGCAGCCGGCCGGTCTACGTGGGATCGTCCTCGCGGGACATCCGGCTGGAAGGGCTTCTGCCCCCTACCACTCCACGCTAGGCCGCAGCGTATCGAGATTGAACGGGACCGACGCGACGGTGGTCCCGTAGGTCAACTCGAGCTTTCCGGCGACGTTGCCGTAGCTGGCCAGCGTCATCCGCAGAACGTCAGCCGGAGCGGCGGCCTTCTTCATGTCCATCGGAACGCGGCCCAGTTCTGTCTTCGGATTGGGCGTCGCGGCCTGGGCGCCGGTCTGCTTGTTGATGATGAGCTGCCACTCTTTGGCGTCCGGCACCACAAAGAGGGCGTAGTCGCCTTTGGGGACGGCGAGACCCTGCACCTCCAGATCCGAGTCCGTGTGGAGGAAGGCCGGCTTCCCCGCGATCTGTCCCCCGGCGGCCGGGAGTTCGGAGTAGCGCAGGGTTATGGCCTTGCCGCTCATCTTCACGGCCGCTTCCTTCAACCCCGCCGGCTGAGCGAGAACCAGGCTCACCAGGCAGGTCAGTACGATGGCGCAGGTTAAGGTATACTTCACGGCTGGCTATTCTCCTTCTTTTTTGGAACCCCCTTCGGGTGGCAGTCCACGCACTTGACCCAGTGTATGTTGTGCTTGCTGCCGGCCGAGCGGAACGTCGTGTCCATGGTCTCGACCTCCAACCCACAGTTTGACATTTTCGGATGGCATTCCGCACAGGAAGCGCGGGTCTTCTGCCCGTGCTTCAAGTGACAGGACAGGCAACTGATTCCCTCGTGCACTCCGACGGCGGTGCGGTCGTCGCCGCTACCTACCTGGCGGCTGGCCTCTGCCGCGTGGCACTGGTAGCAGAGCGCCTGCCGCTGGTCCCGGCTCATCCTGACGGCCCGCTCCCCTTCGAGCATTTCGGGAAGAGGCAGCGCCGCCACCGGGATGTGGCTCTGCGTGCGGCGGTCGTAGAACGCCAGTGAGGGCCGGTTGAGTTCCTGCTTAGGCCCCTCCACCCTGCCGTCCACTCCGGCCTTCCGCAGCAGAGGGCCGTGCCGGTGTACGCCGTGGCACGTCAGGCAAGGCATGGTGGGCCGGCCGGCGAGCTCCGTCCTCAGCAGGCGCCACGGCCCGCTCCTGTCGAGGGGAGAGACCAGTTCCTGGATTCCGCCCTCGTAGTGCATGCCGTGACAGCGGAGACAGTCGTCCATCAGCAACCGGTTTGTGTTGTGCGTCTTGTCGGTGAAGATGCGCGAGTAGTCGGCGCTGTGCGGCCCTGCCCGCCACTGGGCGTACTCCTGGCGGTGGCACTCCTGGCAGCGCTCCACCATCTTCAGGACATCGATGTTCCGGATTCTGATCTGGGCCGGCACCTCGCCGCGCAGGTGGTAGTAGACCCGGGAGGCGTTGTTCCAGTGGAACGCCAGCTCCGGCGTAAAGGCTCCGCCGTGGCATTCCGGGCAGCCCACCTCGCGGTGGCTGGAGCCGTGCCACATGTCGTACGAGGCATTCATTTCGTGGCAGCGCGTGCAGCCGGCGCCTGCTCCCGACTCGTAGTACAGGCTTGCTCCCGGGACCATAAGGATCGCCGCAAGGGCGGCCAGCGCGACGGTCAAGGCGGCCCTCTTCACACGCGCCCCCGAGTGTTCTTCCAGGTCTTCGCGAGGTGGCCGGCTGCGTGATATGCGACCGCCAGGATGGTCAGCACTGGATTAAAGCCGCCGTTGGTGACGTGCACGCTGGCGTCGATGACGTGAAGGTTATCCACGTCGTGAACCCGGCAGTACTTGTCCACGACGGAAGTCTTCGGATCGCCGCCCATCCGGCATGTGCCGGCCTGGTGCTGGCCGCCGCTCAACCCGCGGGACGGCTGCCTTCGCCAGGTGCGCGCGGCGCCGGCTTCCTTGAGCCAGGCTTCCGCTTTGCCAGCCATGAAGCGCGCGATCTCGATGCTGTGCGGGTGCTTGCCGCCCGAAAGGCGCGCCACGGGGATGCCCCAGTAGTCCTTCACTTTCGGATCAGCCTGAACCCGCGCCTCGAATATGGGCATCTCCTGCGTCGGGCCTATCACCACGATGGTCCGCCGGAAGGCTTTCCGCACCCACTCCTTGTGGGCCGGGCCCCACGGAGGCACATACGCCGGGGCGTAGTCCAGAAACTGGTACGGCAGGCGTATAAACTCATTGGCCAGCATGGCGCCGCCGGCCAGTCCGGGGTTTCCGTGATTGTAGTCGCAGATGGCGATCTGCGCGCCGGGCCCAAGGTCGTCATAGGTGTCGAAATTGAACAGGCCCACCGCCCCCGAGTAGGTGTGGGACTGGAGGTTCCTTCCCACCCAGTCGTGCCGGTTGCCCAGGCCGTTCGGAAACAGCCGGCTCTTGGAGTTCAACAGCAGCCGGGCGGATTCTACCGCTCCCCCCGACACGATCACCAGGTCCGCGGTCTGTTCCTGGCGCCGGTCCTCCGCGTCGAAGTACACCACTCCGCTGGCGCGTCCGCGGTTGTCCACCAGGACTTCCCGGACAATGCACTCGGTGCGGAGTTCGCAGTTGCCCGTAGCCAGCGCCGCCGGGATCACCGTGTTGTGCGTGCCCGTCCGCGCATCCACCTCGCAGGCGAAGCCCACGCACCAGCGGCAGCGCATGCAGGGCCCGCGGCCGTTGTAGGGCGCCGTGTTGCGCAGCATGGGGATATCGAAAGGGTGCAGGCCCAGACGTTTGGCGGCCGGGTGGAGCACCTCGTACTCGCGGTTCGGGGGAAGGGGCGGCATCGGCAGGGGCCGCTTGCGGGGGGCTCTGAACGGGTTGGCGGAGTCATCGCCCGAAACGCCCATTTCCCACTCGGCCTTCTCGTAGTAGGGCTCCAGTTCGTCGTAAGTGAGCGGCCAATCGTCGAGCGTGCTGCCCTCCACCGCGCCGTAAGTGGACTTCATCCGGAAGTCCTTCTCCATGAATCGCCAGGCCATGGCGCCGTAGCTGAAGGTGCCTCCGCCCACACAGGCCGCGTTGTTGCTGTACCCGCCTTCGCTGGCTAGGACGATCCGCTCTTTGCCTGTCTCGTCCACCAGGACCCGCGGGTTGCGCTCGTCGCCGGGGCCGAAGCCGTTGCCCAGCGCCGAGGTGCGCTGATTGCGAAGGTCGTCCTTGCGGCAGCCCGCCGGAGAGTGGAACTTGCCCCGCTCCAGCAGTACGACGCTCAGGCCCGCAGTGGCCAGTTCCTTGGCCGCCACGCCGCCTCCGGCGCCGGAACCCACGATGACCGCGTTGACGTGCTTCAGCGCCACCGCCTCAACCCGCCTTCGTCTCGTAGGGCACCCGGCCCCTGACGGGAGGCGACGGCAGCCCCAGCATTCGCCAGCTCACCTCTTCGCGGTTGCCGCCGTGGCGAGGGTCGCCGTAGTAGCCCTGCATGGTATGGGCGCGGATCAAGGCGAAAAACCCGGCGTGCTTCTCTTCGATTTCGGCCAGGACTTCGAGTTGCTGCTCCGGCGCCAGTTCCGCAAAGACCTTGCCGCCGCGCTCGCGGGCGGCCTCCTCCACCTTCGCAATGCCCTGGCGGTAGGCGTCACGGTGCTTCTTGTAGTGCCTGGTCAGTTGAAGGTCGATGAAGTTGACCGCGGCGGCTTCGGAAGCGCCCGGGCAATCGTCCGCCGGGATGATGCGCTCGCAGATGGCGTCCACGGTCCTGGCCTCGGCGGCGGTAAAGAAGCGCCAATAAGCCCCGCCGCCAGCGCGGCCGCAGGAGACCAGTGACGACGAGGCTGCCGCGGTCAGGGCCGCTTCCAGGAAACCGCGCCGCTTCAGCGGCCCATTCTTCCGTGGCACGGTTGTCTCCGGCCTTTTATCGCGAACCGAAGCCGGTGAGGAAACCCCACGCCCGTCAGGTGAACACGGCTCCATGACGGCTGGTGAAGTAGGCGTTCTCCTTGACCTCGTCCTTGATGCGCGGGAACATCCCCACGCAGACGAAGTCGACCGGCTTGATGCTTTGGAAAGCCTGCTTGAAGGCCGCTTCCGGGCTGCCGGCCCGGCCGGCCGCCAGGATCTTGAAAGCGCAGCACGGCTTCCTGGTCTGCCGGAAGAACTTGTACATGCGCGCCGGGTCGTCTTGCAGGTAAACCTCCGAGGGCATCTCCGGCAACTCGCCCCCCAGGAGCTTGCGCAGTTCCTGGGGCGTTCGCCGGCGGTTGTAGACACAGCCGGCGTAGAAGTCCACGTCCCAGCCGGCGTCCTCAACCATGGCCAGCACTTCCGGAATGTGGCTCCCCACTCCCACCACCGAGACGCCCAGGTCGCGGAGCTTCTTGCAGTAGTCGCGGATGACCTCCATCCGGTTGGCGCGGTAGGCGTCGTCGGTGCGCTCTCCCTGCACCCAGGCCGCGTACGGCTTGACCGCGTTCCACAACTCGGCCGGGTCGTCGGTCGTAGCCTGAGCCACCAGGTGCATCTTGCCGCCCTCGCCCAGGTACCGCTCCCAGTCCGCCTGGGCGCGGCCCATGTGGACGTAGTTGTAGGCGTTGACACCGAACTTCTCGCAGCGCTGCAAGACCTCGACAACCTTGGCAGAGGTGTACCACTCCCGCATAACGGTGTCGAAGACGTTGTTGTAGTGGCCGAAGCCCAGGAACGGGTTGACCCCTATGACCAGGCGGCTGATCTCGACTTTGCCGAACGCCACCTTCGGCATCCTGATGTCCGAGTCGGGGATGGCCGCGATCTTGGCGGCCGGGCCTTGAGCCGGCAGCGGCGGCGCGCTGCCAGCCAGTCCGGTGGCCAGGGCGGCCGTGGATTGAAGGAAAACCCTGCGCGTGTTTCGCATCTTCCCTCCCAAAACACACAGCATATCACCGGCCTGTCCAAGGGGCTACCGCACCCCGGTGAGAAAACGGCGCTAGGGCACGGGCCGGAAGGGGCGGTGAGGGTCGCCGGTCCAGCGGCAGAGGGTGAGGTCGGCGGTCTGGAGACCGTTGCGGCCGCTGTTGACGGCGATGTAGAAAAACCCGCCGCCGAGTGAGGCGATGCCGACGTCCGCCTTCTGAAACCATCCGCGGACGCCGGAAGCCGCGTCCCAGAGGCCGGCCGGAGCGAGCGGCAACAGCAACCCGCGTTCGCCCGTGCCGCGGAGTTCCGCCCGCCGGGGCTTGGCCGCGGCTTCCACGGCGAACAGGGTGTAGTTCGGAAAACCCGGCTTGGCGCCGGCGTAGACGCCGAGAAACCAGAGCCGCGTGGAAGCGTCATATTCGAGGTTCTGAACACCGTAGTTGGTGTTGCCGGTGTAGACGAAGTACTTGCCGGCGGGGCGCGCGGGACCGCCGCGGTGGGGCGCGGATTCGTCGAGCGGGCGGGCGTAGCGCGGCCAGCGCGACACATCGTATTGCAGCAGCACCTGGTGGTCGTTGTCGGCGCGGTGGAGGTTCGAGTAGACGCCGTAAGCGACGGTGAGATATTGCTTGCCGCCGGTGCGGCCGAACCTGGGGCCGAAACTCACGCCGTCGATGCCGCTGCATCCGTAGCGGTGATCGGCGGTGGCGGCGGTGTCGCCGTCGAAGAAGCCGTCGCCGTTCATGTCGGCGCTGTAGTCGGCGGCGGCTTCAGGCAGATAGACGGTGCGGAAGATGGCGGATTTCTGGGCCTGGAGTCCGGGCGCGACGATTTTGTCCACGTCGATGATGGCGATGTAAAAAGCCTGCTGCGCCTTGTATTCGAGCGAGCCGTAAAGCAGGCCGTCGGCGGGGTTGAAGGCCAGATCGCCGAGATGGCCGGCGAAACCGCCGAGGGCGCCGATGAGGCGGCCGGCCAGGTCGGTTTTGACCAGCAGAGTGGTGAAGGAGTAATAGACGAAGCCCCGTTGGAGGTCGACCGCGATGCCCTGGACGTGCCCGGTTGGCCAGGCGCCTCCGTTGAGGGAGCGAGGCAGCGAAAGCGGATGGTCCTGCGCCAGGGCGCAGCAGGACGCCAGACAGAGAAGCAAGCTGCCGAGCCGCATGGCGCCAGACCATTCTGCCACACCGGTGAGCAGCGGCGGGCGCCGGCAATTTGTGAAGGCACGGCCGGCGTGAAATCCGAAGTCCGGGCGTGCGGCGGGAGGGAGGACGCGCGAATTCCGCTAAACGGTACGGCCGCCCCGGACCGTCAGCACCGGAACCTCGCTTTCGCGGAGGACGCGGTCCGTGACCGAACCGAGCATCAGGCGCTTCAGGCCGCCGCGGCCGTGGGTGCCCATGACGATCAGGTCCGCCTGCGTGTCCGCGACGGCCTTGCGAATCGCGTCCACGGGCAGGCCCTCGATGACCCGCACGTCCGGCATATCTCCGGCGTGCTTGCCGGTGAAGCCCCGCAGCGCCTCCTCCGCCTTGCGGAAGGAACTGCGGAACTGCTGCTCCAGTTGAGCCAGTTCGCTTCCGGTGAAGTAGGCGGGCGCGGAGAAGGCCTCCGCATAGAGCACGGTGAGCCGGGCCCCCAGTTGGGCGGCCAGGCCGGAGGCGTAGCGCAAGGCTTCCGCGGACAAGTCGCTGAAATCGACGGGACACAGAATGTGTTTCACTTGCATGGGAGCAGGTTAGCCTCCTGAGAAGGAGATGCAGAGACGCCCGGCCAGGTGACGGGACCGCCGCGCACCGGCTGGCTCTTGCGGCCCCTATCCGGGTCCCGGCCGATGTATACTTGCACGTACACCGGTGGGCGGCAAGTGCGATGCGCGCCGCCGGAATCCCCGTTCGGAGAGCAGCCATGAAAATCGTTGAAATCCCCGCCAGGAAGCTGGATGCAAAGGCTTTTATCCGGGAGAAGGTGCAGGAGATCTCGGACAGAGTGGGTGACGGCACTGCCATCACGGCGCTGTCCGGCGGCGTGGACTCGGCGGTGGTGACCAAGCTGGGCCACATGGCGCTGGGGAACCGGCTCAAGACCTATTTCATCAACAATGGCCTCATGCGCAAGGACGAACCGCAGACGGTGGTCAGGCTCTTCCGGCGCGCCGGCATCCGGGTTGAAGTTCTGGAGGCGCAGAAGGCGTTTTTTGACGCGCTCAAGGGCCTGCGCGATCCGGAGGCCAAGCGCGAGGCGATCACGCAGACGTTCTACAAGAAGATCTTCGGCCAGCTCGTCAAGTCGAGCGGGGCGCGGTTCCTGCTGCAAGGCACGATCCTTACCGACGTCGAGGAAACCGTCGCCGGAGTCAAGCGGCAGCACAACGTTCTCGCGCAGCTTGGCATCGATCCGCAGGAGGCGTTCGGCTACCGCATACTCGAGCCCGTGCTGCAACTTCGGAAGGACGGCGTCCGGAAGCTGGCCAAGGCTCTTGACCTGCCGGTTTCGGTGTACAAGCGCATGCCGTTCCCCGGCCCCGCCCTGGCCGCGCGCGTGATTGGGGAGGTAACCCCGGAGAGGGTCGAACTGGTGAGGGTGGCTACGGCCATCGTGGAATCCGAACTGCGCAACGTCAAGGCATTCCAGTATATGGCGATCCTGCACGAAGACCAGTTCGCGGGCATGCGGGACGGCAAGCGCGATTTCGGCCGCCAGATCGAGGTCCGCTGCTGGAGCAGCGTGGACGCCAGGACCGCCAAACCGGTGTGGCTGCCCCGCCGTGAACTCCAGCGGCTGGCCGGCAGGCTGACGCGGGAGGTCCCGGGCGTGGTCAGCGTGACTTATAACATCGCCGCCAAGCCGCCTTCCACCCTGGAAGCCGTGTAGCGGCGGCGGCCCGTCCGGCTGCGCGGCGCTGTGATAATCTGAAGATGCACAACACACGAGGAGCAGAGTATCTATGTCCGTTTCCCCCAAGCTGCGGTGGCTGTTCGCACTGATCGTCCCCCTGCTGGCCGTCTCCCCCGCCTCCGCCCAGCTCAAAGTCGCCGTGATCGCCTCTCAGACCGCCCTGTCCGAAACCGCCGAAATCAAGAAGGCGCAGGCCGACCTGGAAGCCCGTTACAAACCCAAGCAGGAACAGATCACCAGGCTCGGCAAGGAACTGGAGAGCATCAACAGCCAGTTGAGTCTCGGCGACAAGCTCACTTTGCAGGCGCAGGCCGAGTTGAACGAGCAGGGGCGGAGGAAGCAGCGCGAGCTGACCAGGCTCAGCGAGGACCTGCAAGCCGATGTGGACCACGAAAGAAGCGATATCATTGCCCGCAGCAGCGAACAGATGCGGAAGGTGATAGAGAAGTTAGCCCAGGAAAAGGGGCTTGACCTTGTGGTGGAAGCCGGCACGACCCTCTTTTCGAAGCCCGAGTTGGACCTGACAAAGGAAGCGACCGCCGCTTACGACAAGGCTCACCCGGTCAAGTAAACCTGATGGCAGGCTATCTGGAAACCTACGGCGCCGGCCAGGTGAAACGTGAGCGGCGGCTGAAAGTGGTTTTTTCAGTTGCCCTCGCGCTGGCCGTGGCCGGCGGGAGCCTGTATTTCTTCCTTCGCAACTACCACGAAACAAGACAGGCGGAGCTGTTCCTGAACCTGCTGAAGCAGAAGGACTATACCGCGGCTTACGCGCTCTGGGGCTGCACGCCCTCCACCCCCTGCCCTCACTACAGCATGGACAGCTTCATGCAGGATTGGGGTCCCGAGAGCGGGCACGCCGACCTCAGCAAGCTCCAGATCACCAAGGTCAAAGGCTGCTCCACCGGCGTGATCATCGAGGCCAACTTCGGCGGCGGCGTCATCGAGCACCTGTGGGTGGACCGCGCCAGCCGCCAGGTCGGGTACGCACCGTTCACCGTCTGCAACCCGGTCTACAGGCCGCACAAGAAGTAGACCCTCCGGCCGGTTGGACCCGCGGCATTTCCGGCAAGGGACGCCGGCGGCGGCGTGCCCCATAATGAGTTGTGCCATGTTCAACCCGGACCGGTTGGCCGCGCGTCACAGTCCCAGGACCCTGGATATCCCGAAAGCCTGTGATATCGCCGTGGGCGTGCGCGTCGCGGCCGGGCCGGGGATCCCCGCATTGGACCTCAGCTTGCATGGTGAAGAGGCGTACAATCTGGAGTCGTAGCGGGAAGAAGACGCCGGAGGAGATTCGGAGCATGAAGAAGATCGAGGCGATCATTCAGCCGTTCAAGCTGGAGGAAGTGAGAGAGGCCCTCAAAGGTATCGGAATCGAG
This sequence comes from Bryobacterales bacterium, assembly GCA_020851555.1. Lineage (GTDB taxonomy): Bacteria > Acidobacteriota > Terriglobia > Bryobacterales > Bryobacteraceae > DTKY01. Next base: position 29,758 of record JADZCM010000035.1, read on the forward strand.
GGAATGACCATCTCCGAGGTTCGGGGCCACGGCCGCCAGAGCGAGCACAAGGAGGTCTACCGCGGCCAGGAGTACCAAGTGGTTCTGCTCCCCAGGGTCAAGCTCGAAATGGTGGTGCCTTCGGCGCGGGTGGCCGAAGTAATCGAAACGGTTATCTCCGCCGCGCGCACCGGCAAGATCGGCGACGGGAAGATCTTTGTGTATGACGTGGCCGAGGCTATCCGCATCCGCGACGGCGACCGTTCGGAGGCCGCCCTCTGAAGACGGCCGGAGGCCGTTGGCGCCGGCTCCAGGGCCGGCAGTTGGCGTGCGGCCGAATGCCGCGCAAAGGCCGGGAGGCTTGGCCTACTCCTGATACTCCTCGTACCACGCCATCTGGATGGCTTCGAGCTTGCCCTCATTGGACGCGAAAGCGTCGTCCCGGAAATCGGCCAGTTCCGTTACCCAGCGGTGCAGATCCGTGAAACGCACCGTCAGGGGGTCCAGGCCGGGGAACTTCTCGAGCAGGGCCAGGGCGATGGCTTGCGGGTCGTCCCAGGTCAAAGCGGGCATCAGATCTTGGTCCCCCTGAGCGCCGCGCTCACCGCGGTATCCATCATCTTCCCGGCCAGACTCATGGTAGCGCGATCCAGCGCCTCGATCGCCGCCCGGATTGCCAGGTGGTCGCCGGAGTGGCAGGTGTTCGCGAGCGCGGCGGCCGCCGCCTCTATCCGCTGCTTCTCCTCACCGCTGAGCGCGGCATACGCTTCGCTCTGCTTCGCCTTCTCGACGGCAAGCCGGATCCGGTCGGCCTCCACCTGGGCCTCCCGGACCTGCCGCTCCTTGAAATCGGCCTCGGCCATTTCCAGCGACTCCCGGATCATGGCCTCGACCTGCTCATCGGTCAGCCCGTAAGACGGCTTGACTTCCACGCCCTGCTCCCGCCCGGTGCGCATGTCGCGGGCCGTGACGTTGAGAATTCCGTTGGCGTCAATGAGAAACCGCACCTCAATGCGGGCCATCCCCGCGGGCGTCGGCTCCAGGTCCTTCAGGTCGAAACGCGCCAGGCTGCGGCAATCCCGGGCCAGTTCCCGCTCTCCCTGGAGGACGTGGATCAGGACGTTCTTCTGGCCCTCCACCGCCGTGGTGAAGACCTCGGTGGCGCTGGCAGGGATCGTGGAGTTGCGCTGAATGAGCCTGGTGACGCCGCCCCCCATGGTCTCGATGCCCAGCGACAGGGGCGTCACGTCGAGGAGCAGTTGGTTGTCCACCTTGCCCGAGAGAATCCCCGCCTGGATCGCGGCGCCGAGCGCGACCACCTCGTCGGGGTTCAGCTCCGTGTGAGGACGGGCCCGGAACAGGGCCTCGACGGCGTTCCGCACCAGGGGGATGCGCGTGGAACCGCCCACCAGCACGACCTCGTCGATCTCCTCCACCTTGACGCCGGCGTCCCGGATGCAGGTGCGGCACGGCCCCAGGGTCCGGTCGACGATATCGGCGATCAGCTTGTCGAACAGATCCCGGCCGAGTTCGCGGCGGTAGTGCCGGCCGTGATACTCAAACTCCAGGGTCGTGGCGGGGGCGAAGGAGAGGCTCTCCTTGGCCTGGATCACCGCGCGCCGCAAAAGCTGGACGGCTTCGGCGCTGGTCGATACGTCTTCGCCCCACTCGGACTGTATGTCCTCCAGGGCGATCCGGAGCAGGCGGTTGTCGATGTCGTCGCCTCCCAGGTGCGTGTCGCCGTTGGTCGCCAGCACTTCGAAGATGCCGTCGTGGAGCCGCAGGATGGATATGTCGAAAGTCCCGCCCCCCAGGTCATACACCGCCACCACCCCCTGCTTCCGCTTGTCCAGACCGTAGGCCAGCGCCGCGGCGGTGGGTTCATTCACCAGCCTCACCACCTCCAGCCCGGCGATCCGTCCCGCGTCGCGCGTGGCCTGCCGCTGCGCGTCGTTGAAGTACGCCGGCACGGTGATGACCGCGCGGGATACGCTCTCTCCCAGATACGATTCCGCGTTCTGCTTGAGCTGCCTCAGCATGAACGCGGAGAGCTCGGGAGGCGTGAACACCTTCCCGCCCAGTTCCAGGTGAATCACCGAATCGCTGTCGGAGGTGATTCGGAACGGGAAGAGCCGCAGCTCCTCCTGGACATCGGCCGCGCCTCTGCCCATCAGCCGCTTCACCGAATAGGCGGTGCGTTCGGGCACGGAGGTGAGCAGGTCGCGGGCGGCGTTCCCCACTACCAGTTCCCCCGAGGCCGGGCGCGAGACGACGCTCGGGACAAGGTTCCCGCCGTCGGGGCCCGGTATGATCCGCGGTCCGGTCAGGTCCATGAACGCCACCAGGCTGTTGGTTGTGCCCAGGTCGATGCCAACGATGCGGGGTTCCTGGACCGAACTGAAATCAATTTGCAGGAGGTCGGACATCAGCGGGCGGTTAATCCTTCTTCCACTTCTTCCACGAGGTTCGAGACGAAGCTGCGGCGGTCCAACGCGCCGCGGATCTTCATGAGCACATCCCGTTCCCTGCCGCGATCGTACAGGGCGAACAGCGCGCCAAGATCCGCGTCGAGCTCTCCGCGAAGAGCGCGGAAACGGGCCAGCGCGGCCTCCAGTCCGGGCCGCGCCGATTCCCCGCCCCCGCGCAGTTCCTCCAGGGCGGTGTTGACCTCGAAGACCTCTTCGAGCAGTTCTGGCGGCACGCGCCTGGTATTCTGGCCCGGCGGCTCCAGGCCTTCCTCCCGGAGAAAGTACTCGGCGCGGGCTACCGGGTCCCGCAGGGTGCGGTACGCGTCGTTGAGGATGGCGGTGGCGTCCAGCGAGAAACGTCTTTCGTTAGGAGTGCCGTTCTGGAACCGGTCGGGATGCACCAGGCGGCTGAGGCGGTAGTAGTGATCCTGGAGAGCCGGAACGTCGACATCAAGCCGGCGTTCCAGACCGAGGAAGCGGTAGTAGTCGGTCGCCGGCGGCAGGAGCGTGTTGCAGAATTTGCAGAAGAGCGAATCGTGCGGCTCTCCGCCGCACTTCCAGCATCCGGCGGCGTTCATCAGGCAGTGAAGGACGTGCCGCAGCCGCAGCTCTTTTTGGCGTTGGGGTTTTCGAACACGAATCCGGACTGCATCAGAGACTCCTTGTAGTCCAGGGTCATGCCTTCCAGGTACAACAGGCTTTTCGGATCGACGAAAACCTTGACGCCGTCGAACTCGTACACCCGGTCGGAGGGGCGTTCCTTGGGCTCGAACCGGATCAGGTAGCTGAGGCCCGAGCAGCCGCCTCCCTGCACCCCCAGGCGCAGACCGCCGCCTTCCACACCCTGCCGGGCGAAGACCTGCCGGATTCTATCGACCGCTTTCGGAGTCACCTGAATCATGCTCAGCGTCCCTCCCCGTCCCGCTTCTTCTTGTAATCGTTGATGGCCGCTTTGATGGCGTCCTCGGCCAGCACCGAACAGTGGATCTTGACCGGAGGCAGGCTCAGTTCGTTGACGATCTCCACGTTCTTGATTGCCAGAGCCTGGTCCAGGGTTCGCCCCTTCACCCACTCGGTGGCAAGCGAGGAACTGGCAATGGCGCTGCCGCAGCCGAAGGTCTTGAACTTCGCGTCTTCAATGACGCCGGTCTCCGGGTTCACCTTCAGTTGCAGCCGCATCACGTCGCCGCACTCCGGAGCGCCTACCATCCCGGTGCCGACGGTGGGGTCGTTCTTGTCAAACGAGCCCACGTTGCGGGGGTTGTTGTAATGATCGAGCACTTTTTCCGAGTAGGACATTCAACGCTCCGGCTGCCAGGCGACGGTCTTCAGATCGACGCCGGCCCTGGCCATTTCGTATAACGGAGACAACTCGCGCAGTTTGTTGACCGTTTCGATCACGCGCTCGGCCACGTAATCCACCTCTTCCTCGGTGTTGAACCGACCCAGGCCGAACCGTATGGAGGTATGCGCCAGATCGTCGCCCACGCCGAGCGCCTTCAAAACGTAACTTGGCTCCAGGGTCGCCGAGGTGCAGGCCGAACCGCTCGAAACCGCCACATCCTTGATCCCCATCAACATGGACTCCCCTTCCACATAAGCGAAGCTCATGTTCAAGTTGTTGGGCAGCCGGTGTTCCATGGAGCCGTTGACGTAGACTTCCTCCAGGGCGGCTTCCAGCCTGGACTTCAGCCTGTCTCTCAGTCCGGCCAGCCGGACCGCCTCCGACGGCAGTTCTTGCAGGCAGACGGCGCAGGCTGCCCCCAGGCCCACGATTCCGGTAACGTTCAGGGTGCCGCTGCGCATGCCCCGTTCGTGTCCGCCGCCGTCCATCTGCGCGGTAAGTTGCACACGGGGGTTCTTCCGGCGCACGTAGAGCGCGCCAACGCCCTTGGGCCCGTACATCTTGTGGGCGCTGATCGACAACAGGTCGATGTTGTCGTCGATGACATTGACCGGAACTTTGCCCACCGCCTGCGTGGCGTCGGTGTGAAACAGCACTCCGCGCTCTTTGGCTATCCGGCCGATTTCGCGGACCGGCTGAAGCACGCCGATCTCGTTGTTGGCGTGCATAATGCTGATAAGGATGGTCTTATCGGTGATTGCCCGCCGCAGCGCGTCGAGATCCACCAGGCCGTCCTTGCCCACGGGGAGCACCGTCACCTGCACGCCCTGCTTCTGAAGCCGCTTGCAGGTGTCCAGCACCGCCTTGTGCTCGGTGGCGGCGGTGATGATGTGGTTGCCCTTCTCGGCATACATCCCGGCGACGCCCTTGATGGCGAGGTTGTTGGATTCGGTGGCGCCGCTGGTGAAGATGATCTCCTTGGCGGTGGCGCCAATTAGTGCCGCGACCTCGCCGCGGGCCTTGTCCACGGCTCGTTCCGCTTCCCAGCCAAAGCTGTGGTTCCGGCTGGCAGCGTTGCCGAACTGCTCCGTAAAGAAGGGAAGCATGGCCTGGAGCACGCGCGGATCGACCGGCGTCGTGGCGTGGTAATCCATGTAGATGGGGGTTTTGATCATAGGGTTCTCGCGGACGAAAGCCCCACCAGCGGCGGTTCCGGCTTTCGCCCAGCCGACATCTCCTCAATACTGATGCCGTCCAGCAGGCTGAGGATGTCCTCGCGGATTTTCTGCAAGGGCCTGCGGGCGGTGCACTTGGCGGTCTGCGTGCAGCCTCCCGCGCGGGTCGAGCAGGCGGTCAGGAACACCGGACCGTCGATGGCCCGGATCACCTGTAGCGCGCTGATGCGACTTGCGTGCCGGGCCAGCCGGTAGCCCCCTTTAGTGCCGTAGGCCGCCTTCAGAAAACCGCTTTGCGCGAGTCGCTGCAATACCTTAGCCAGGAGCGGCAGGGGCAACTGGTATGCCTCGGCGATCTCCTTCGCGCTGGCGCCCCGTCCGGACACGCCGGCTGCCAGGTGCATGAGGGCGATCAACCCGTAGTCCGCCTTCTTACTGAGCCGCAGCATGGGGGGCGATATAGGACCGGATCGGTCCCATATCAAAATTTACCTCCGGGGACAGCCGCTGTCAAGAGGGAGTGGTGGTCCAGGGTGAGACCGGCCGGCTTCCGGTTCTCCCGCCCCCGGCGGCGGCGGCCGCCGCAATTGGTACCATCGAGGATTCGGCGCCGGCAGCCCGCGGGCATGCACGCCGTGCGCATGGCCTTCCGGTGAGGACCGGGGCTTGTTTCGTGCAAGAACTGGAACATATAGCTGACACAACCACCCTCGAGGTTCGCGCGCCGCAGCGCCATTCGGGGGAAAAACAGCCGGGGGAGCCGGCGCGTCGATGAGAGCGCCCAACCCGGCCGGCTGGGAAGCCGTCGGCCGCGAACTCCGGCTCTATCCGTCGCACTCGTTATGGCGGACCTACTGCGACCGGTTGAACCGGCAGTGGCTCACCGGTCTCCTTGGCCGGAGTTCGTTCGATGCGGCGCTGAAAACGGACGCGTTCGATGAAGCGGTAGGGGAAGGGGTCTACCAGGTCTTACGTGGGGCCGCGCGGAAGGGTTACCTCATGGACGTGTCGCCATCCACGTGCAGCCAGGCGGCGGCCCGGTGCGGAGGGCTGGCAGCGGCCGCCTGCGACATCCGCCGGCTTCCCTTCCGCGAGGAATCCCTGGACCTGGTGATTTCGCTCTCCACGCTGGATCATTTCTCCTCGGTCGTGGAGATCGAGCAAGCGCTCCGGTCCATCTACCGGGTTCTGCGGCCCGGCGGGCGCCTGCTCCTGACGCTGGACAACCTGAGCAACCCGCTGGTACGGCTTCGCAACTCCGTTCCTGCCAGGCTTCTGGAGAAGACCGGCCTGGTGCCGTTTCCGGTTGGAGTCACTCTCTGTTCCAGGCAACTGCGCGGGCTTCTGGAACGGGTGGGCTACCGCGTCGAGTCCCTCGGCACGCTGATGCACGTGCCGCGTGCTCCGGCCGTCGCCTGGGCGGGGCTGCTCGACCGCTGGAACTGGGCGTCCGCGCGCGGCGCGTCCTGCCGCGCCTTTCTGGCGCTCGAGTTTCTCTCGCGCCTGCCCACGGCCCGGTGGACCGGCAACTACATCGCGGCCGCCTGCTCGAAAGGCGGCGGCGCGAGTTCCTCGCCGTAGCGCCGCGGCCGTGTCCGGCCGGGTACAGGTCAGCGGCCGGGGGGGTCCGGGGACCAGCCCCAAGCCTCCAGCATGATCCCGAACAGACGCGTGTTGGGTAGGAAGCCCCTCACCCGCCCGGCGCCCGGCCCTATGGCCGTCGCGATCACTTCCTCCCCGGTGTGGGTGTTGTAGATACGGACGTTGGGGAGTTCCACGAATTTCGTCTTCTGGCCGGCGTTCTTTTCTTTCCACTCGTCGAGCCCTTTGAGCAGAGGCTCGGAGCGCCGCCCGGAGTACACGCTGAGACTGAACGAGTGATCGGCCGTGAACAGCAGCAGCGTCTCTTTCAGATCGACGCGCCCGGCGATCTCCCGTATCAGCTTGTCGAAGTTGACCAGGCGGTCGAGACCTCCGGGAAGGCGATCCGTGTGCGCGTCCCACTCGATCATGAGGAAATAACCACGCGGGTTCCGCTCCAAACGGTCCAGCGCAATCCTGGCCGCGGCGGGCACATCGACGGCGCCTTCCAGGATCGCCACGGGGCGGGCGTCCGCTGCCTGGATCTGATCCAGGGAGGCGAACACCGGGCGTCCCGGGCCGGATCCCACCGTGTCCCAATCCTTTTCCATGGCTTTCAACGCGGTCTCAACGGCATTGCGTCCGGAGCCGATCAGCACGTCCACCCCGTCACCGAAACGGGGCTTGAATGCCTGTAGGATGATCTCGCCGGACTTGCTGCGGTTGTTGCTGTGCGCGTAGCAGGCGGCAGGCGTCGCATCGACGATGCTCATGTCGGTCACGACCCCGGTGGACAACCCCCGCTCCTCGGCATATTCGAGGATGGTTTTCAGGACGCGCCCGTCCGTCTTGTTCCGGACCGTCGTCGCGTCCATGCTGATGACGCCGTTTTGAGTCTTCTCGCCGGTAACGATCGCCGTCATTCCCGCCGCCGAGTCGCTCACCCAATCCGACGCCGGTGACGTATCGCTCAGCGCAAGGTTAGGCCAGGACTGAACAAAGAGTCTCTGGGGCTCTCCGTAACCGTGCAGGCTGGCGGCGCTCACCGTTGAGACACCCCCGGCGTCGGCCAGAAACAGAATGACGTTTTTCGCCTTTTCCGGCTGGGCGCCGGCGGCGCCGTGCAGCAGGATCAGCGCCAGGACTAAGTAAACAAATCGCTTAAACATAGCTCCAACACCTCCGGCGTGAGGCTTCCAACGCGCTCCTCACTTTAACACAAACGCCTGCCGCAGCCCGAGCGCAACGGCCGCGCCGGCTCAGAAGTTCGCGCTGGCCGGCTGTGACGTCCCAGCCGAATTGGACAACACCACGGAGACCGAACCGATGGCGCCGATCGCACCCTGTACCTGGAAGGGCTGCGTGTAGAGGAACGAACTGCCGAATTGTCCGGAGTTCGCTCCGCCGTACCAGGTTGTGAAAGCGGCGCTCACCGGCACAGTAAGCGAAGTGGTTGCCAGGTTTCCACCGGCAGCGGGAGTGAAGGTGAACACCGCCTGAGTCACCTCCCGCGGAGTGGAGTAGCCGGTTATCAGCAGGTTGAAGCCGCTGCCGGTCCTGGCCACCTGGACGGAATTGATCCGCGGCGCGGACCGGGCGATCTGCACGGTCCGGCTGGGCGCCGGAGTGGGCGTGATGTTCTGGCCGCCGGCCAGAAGCTGGTCGATTGTCAGAATGATGCGGCCGGCCACCGTGCCGGTTTGTATGGCGGGGGTGGAAGTCGGGAACGTGGCCCGCGTCTGGCCGGCCGGAATGGTGAAGTTCACGGTCCTGCCGCCCGTCGAAAACTGTATGGACGGGTCGTCTGAAGGGACCACGGCATCAGGGACGAACTCCAGGCGCGCCCGGCCGGTGATTGCCAGCGCGTAGGGCGAGCCGAGCTGCACGTCGAAGGCGGGCTGCTGAGCCGGGTTGGCCACGTCCGGAAGGCCCGTAACAGAAACCGCCGGCGCTGGCGGGTTCACGGTCAGGCTGAACTGCTTGGCGGCCGCCCCCCCGCTTGAGTCGGTGACGCGAAGCGTGAAGCTGAACGCTCCACTCTGCGTGGGTGCGCCGCTGAGAGCCGCTGCGTTGGAGTCCAACGTCAGGCCGGGCGGCAATGCGCCCGATGCCACTGACCAGGTGTAAGGGGGAGCACCCCCGCTGGCGGCCAAAGCCTGCGTGTAGGACACACCCACCGTGCCGGCAGGAAGCGGGGAAGCTGTGACAATGGTGAGGGCCGTGCTCACAGTGAGGCTGAACTGCCGCGTCAGCGTCTGGAGCCCATCGCCGGCGGTCACGGTGAAGACGGATGTTCCCGGGGACGTGGGCGTGCCGCTGAGCACCAGGGTCGGGGCATCGAATGTCAAGCCCGCCGGCACGGAACCGCTCACCGAGGCGGAGTACGGGGGCCTCCCTCCGCTGCCCAGTTGCTGCGTGTAGGCGGCGCCCACGACAGCGGCCGGCAATGGCGAGGCTGCCAGGGCGAGCGCCGGGTAGATGTGGATGTCGTAGTAGTTCGGGAAGGTCACTCCCTGGCTGTCTCTCCACACGGCGACGAAACTGTATGTTCCGGCCGCGGTCGGCGTGCCGCTGAGCACGCCGGTCTTGGCGTCCAGTACGACGCCCGGCGGGAGTTGTCCGCCGGAGATAGACCAAATCCACGGCCCGATTCCCGAAAAAGCGACAAGCGTCGCCTGGTAGGGGACGCCAACCTCTCCGTCCGGGCCTTGCGTACTGCCGCTTTGGACGATGTTCAGAGTGAAAGCCTTTGTGCCGATCACCCCCAGGGCGTCGGAAACACGGACGCTGAAGCTGAATGAGCCGATCTCGGCCGGATTCCCGGCCAGAACCCCCGCCGTACTCAGGGACAGGCCGCGCGGCGGCGCACCGGAGGCTATCAGCCAGGTGTATGGAGCCTGCCCGCCCGTAACGGTCAGCGTCTGCGAGTAACCGGCTCCCAACGCGCCGTTGGGCAGAGGGGACGAGGTGGTAATCGTCAGCGCCGGATAGACTCTCCAACCAAACGCCTGCACGGCAGTGACGCCGGCGCTGTCGTTGACCGATATCTGGACTCTTCCTGCGTCCACACCGGCCGGCGTACCGCTGATCACCCCGGCCGGACTGAGGGTCAAACCGGGGGGTAGGGATCCTCCGCTCACGCGCCAGTTGCTGTAGGGCGGGGTACCCAGCGTGGCTGTCAATGCCTGCGAATACGGGACGCCCACGGTCCCCACCGCCAGGCTCGTTGTCTGAATCACCGGCGCAGGGTTGATGGTGAAGGTCCTCACCGCCGCCGACGGGACGGTACGGTTGAAGACTTGTACATTCACGGTTCCCGCCGGCACGAGCAGCGCTGAGTCGACCGTCACCAGGAGCTGTGTAGGGGTCGCCGAAAACGGGATCAGCAGCGTGTCTCTGAAGTTCACTCTGGAGACGCCGTCCGCCACGAAGTTGCTCCCATTCACGGTCAAGGTGAATGGAGCTGCGCCGGTCGTGGTGGCCGTCGGACTGATGCTGTTGAGCACTGGTGTGGGGACTTGCGCCTCAAGCGCTCCGCAAAACACAACCAAGGACATCGCGGCGAAGACTCGATGGCTCCTCATCGCTCACCTCCGCGGCGAACCGGCTCGGGCCGGGAGACGGCTCGGCGCGGGTCGGCTTGTGAATCCGGAACAAACACGAGGCGGGGCGGGCCGCCGGCGTCCAGCAGCCAGAGGAGGTCCGACTCCGCGCCGGTGACCCGGAAGGCGGCCCCTCCGGGCAGCCGTTCCAGGCCGCTCACCACGCAATCACAGGAAAGCGTCTGCGGTTCCCCGCCCTCCAGGCTCAGGCTCAGGATTCCGGCGGGCTCGGCGTTCGCCACCAGCACACTGCGCTTGTCCGGCGCGGCAGCCACCCCAACCGGCCGGGTAACCCCCTCGGCCGGTCCGCCGATTGGGGCGAGCACGGCCTCGCCTTTGGGGTCGCGCACCAGCGTCACCAGGCCGGTCCCGCCGTCCGCAACCAGCGCATCCGGGCTCCCGGGCAGGAAAGCCAGGCTGGGCCGCGAAGTGACGGACGTCAAGACCCGCGGGCCGGCGTCGCTCGTCAGCAGCCACACGGGCGTCTCTCCGCCGCTGGCGGCGAAGAGCACCGCGTCGCCCGCGTCATTCACGGCCAGCGCGCCCGCGCCGCCGTCCGGCTGGGGCAGTTCGATACTCCACGAGACGGAGGGAGCATCCGGCAGACCGCCCAGTACCGCCACGGCGTTCGTCTCCGGGTAGAAGAACGCCGCCGCTCCACCCCCGGGGCTGATCGCCAGGCGCGCGGCGCCCCAGGCCAGCGGCAACTCCGTCAGGCCGCCGGAGGCGTTTAGTTCCCTCAGCAGCACGGCCCGGCGGCCACGCACGGTGAGCGCCAGCGCATAGTCCTCGGCGGGGGGGAAGACGACCGTCTCGAATCCCATCCGGGACAGGACGGGCCGGCCGAGGGTGGCGGCTCCGGGAACTCCGAGCACCGGCCGGATCCCGGCCGCCCGGTCGAACACGAAACCAACCACCGGACCGCTCACCGGGGCGGCATCCTGAGCCGCCGCGCCAAGGGCAGCCGCGGAGATCAGAGCCGCACAGGACATGATGCGAACCAGAACAGCAGCAGTGCGAGTCATCGTATCCCTCCTGGCCATTACTGTGGTCCGCCCACCGTGGGCGTTCCGGCGGAGATGGTGGTCGGCGGCGGCGGCGGAGAAGCAGGGGATCCTTTGTCCTTGCGGGTGGCAACCACGATACCGCCCGCCGCCGCTCCGCCCGCGATCGCCAGGATCGCCAGCAGTTTGCCGGAAATCCCGCCTGCCGCCGCGGCCGTAATCGCCGCGTTGACCTGCGTGACAGCCGCGCTCGCCGTAACCCCTTCGAAAGAAGCTTCGACGCGTATCTGGAACTTGCCCGGCACGTCGTTCGCGCGGAGACCCTTGGCAACGGCCCTGCCTCCACTGTCCGTGCGCACCTGGAGTGTCCGCGTGCCATTGTCGAAGACCCCGCCCGCTCCGCTGTCGGGGAGCAGGAACAGGACCGCCGCGCCGGCCACCGGCTTGTGGTTCTCGTCCTCCACCTGCACGATCACCTCGCGCGCCGTGCGCTGCCGGATGTTGTTGATGGCGCCCTCGCCCTCAACGATCACGATGTTCAGCTTGGCCGGCGCCGCCTGGGCCCGGGCGGAGGAGCCGAGCGGCGGCAGCGTCAGCAGAATGGAAAGGAGAAGCGCGACTACCGGACGCATCCCAGTTCCAGTGAAAGAGTCGACCATGGAAAGCCCTCTCTTGTCCCTATCCTACCTATTATGGGCCAAAAGGCCTATTTGCGTTTCGCTTTTCCACTGCTATTCTGGAGACACAAGGAGGGTTTCTATGTGGTCCCGGCGATTTGTGGCGATAACCGGCCCTCTTCTGCTCGTTGTGGCCGCCGGCAGCGCGCCGGCGCAGAGCCAGGCCGGTAAGCGTCTGAGCGCCAGAGAGATCTTCTACTCGGCGCCGGGAGAATCCGTGGGGGCCAGGACGGAGGCGGCCCCCAAGGCGGTGAGCGCCCCCAAGAAGGCGGCGCCGCCGCAGGCCGCCAAGGCCAAACCCGCCGCGCCGCCCGCGGGCGCCGGCGCTCCGGCCCGCGTCAGGGAAGGCGCCGAACTGGTGCAGGCTGCCTACACCGCTCCGGCGGCCTATCCGCTCGGGCTCCGCTACAGCATTCTCAGGCGCACCGGCGCCGACTCGGTGGAAGCCGGCCCCGATGAAGTTTTCCACGCCGGCGACAGAATCCGGTTGCGCGTCGAAACCAACAGCAACGGATACCTTTACATCATTCACCGCGGGTCGAGCGGCATATGGAAACCGCTGTTCCCGTCCGCGGAGACCGCCGGGGGAGACAACCGGGTGGAGAGGGGCAAGCCCTACGACATTCCGCCGGGCTACGTCTTCACCTTTGATGAGCAGCCCGGAGAGGAGAGACTGTTCATCGTGCTGACCCGGCAGCCGGAACCGGACCTGGAGAACCTTATCTACACCTTGCGGAAGCCGGCCCGGACGGAAGAGCCTGCCGCTCAGCCCGAACCCAAGGTCCTGCTGGCGCAGAACATGGTCAATATCAACGACAGCGTGGTCAACCGCCTGCGGAACGTCTACGCCCGGGACCTGATCATCGAGAAGGCCGACGAAGCATCCCCGGCGCGCGCCGCCGGCCCCGCCAAGGAGAAGGCTGTGTACGTCGTGAACCCGGCGCGTTCGGCGGATGCGCGCGTGGTGGCGGACGTGACCCTCAGCCACAAGTGACATGAGACCGCTTCTAGCGCTGGCCCTGCTGCCGCTCAGCCTGGCCGCTCAAACTCGCGACGGTTCCGGCTCATCCACGCAACGGATGGAGATCATCCTGGAGCGGCAGGAAGCCGGCGCCTGGAAGGTCATAGACCCCGGCCTGGTGCTGGCGTCCGGCGAGCGCGTCCGTTTCCGGTTCCGCGCCAACTTCGCTGGCTTTCTCTACGTAATGAATTACGGCTCCAGCGGCAAGTACGACCTGCTCTTCCCGCGCGAGGAAACGGGACGCCAGAACCGGATCGAGGCGGGCCAGGAATACCGGATCCCCGCCACGGAATCGTGGTTCAAGATCGGCGGGCCGCCGGGCTTCGACATAGTCTACTGGCTGGCGAGCCCCGTAACCCTGGGAAGCGACGGGATGGGACTGCCTGCTCCGCCGAAGGACAAGCAGCCTCCCAAGATCCTGCTGCCCCGCTGCGACGACTCCATCTTCCGCGCCCGGGGACTGTGCATCGATTCGAGCGCCGGCGTGCGCGGCATCCCCCAGGCCGAGGAACTGCCGGAGAACCTGAAAGGCGTGCCGGGAGCCCGGTCGCGCGAACTGGTGATCGTGCGCAAGGACGAGGCTTTCGTGGTTAGCTCCCCGGTCCCGCTCTCGGGGCCGGTTCTGTATGAATTCCGGCTGGCCCACAAGTGAAGCTATGATTCGAATCCTTCTGTTACTGGGATTGTTCGCGCCGTTCGCCGGCTTCGCCCAGCAAAGGCCCGCCGCGCAGAGGGACCTGAAAGTCGAAAAGGACGCTCCGCCCGCCGCCGCCCCCGCCGCCGCCATCCCGCGGAGCTACGCCCTGGTCATGGGCATTTCCAGCTACAAGAACTTGCCCGCGGAACACCAGCTTCGCTACGCGGAACGCGACGCGGAGGAGATGTACTCGGTCCTCATCAGCCCGGAGGGCGGCAACTTCCGCGCGGAGAACGTGCACACGCTCATCGGGCCCAAGGCGACGCTGGCCAACATGCGCCGGGAGTTGGAGCAGTGGCTGCCCTCCGTGGCCCAGGAAGACGACCGGGTGCTGGTCTACTTCGCCGGCCACGGCTTCGTCTCGCAGGGCCGGCCTTATCTGGCTCCCTACGACATCGCACTGGACCAGATTGCGAAGACCGCTTACCCCATGGCCACGCTGGGTTCGGTCTTCGGGAAGCTCAAGGCGAAGTGGAAGGTGCTGCTGACGGATTCCTGCCACAGCGGAGCGGTCGCGCCGGACGCCGATGTGCAGGCCATCAACCGGTCCCTGATGGACCTGTCGCGCTCGCTCTTCTCGCTGACAGCCAGCCGGGACCGCGAGCGTTCCTTCGAGAGCCCCGACTGGGGCGGCGGACACGGGATCTTTACCTACTACGTCGTGCGCGGGATGGAGGGCGAGGCCGACGAGAACCGGGACGGCGTCGTGACCGCCGACGAACTGGCGGAGTACGTGCGGCGCAACGTGCGCGAGGCGACCAGCGGCCAGCAGAACCCGACCTCCGACCGCAGCAGCTTCGACCCCGATATGCTGCTGGCCTACGTGCCGTCCAGGGCTTCGGCGGGCGCGCCGCCGCCGCCCAAGTTCGGCGCTCTCATCGTGGAAACGAACATGGACGGCGTGGAGGTCTTCCTGGACGGCAAGTCCGTGGGCGTCGCCGCCAAGGGGCAGCCCCTGCGGCTTCCCGGACTGGCGCCGGGAAGCCACACCATTCAAGGCGTCAAGATGGGCTACGAGCCGGACGGCCCGCGCGAGGAGATGGTCTATCCCGGGCAGGAGAAAACCGTCACGCTGCGAATCATGGTTCTCCGCCGGCGCAACAAGGCGGCCACGGACGCCTTCGAGCGGGGGCTGGAACTCTACAGCAAGGGGTATGAAGACAACTACCGCCGGGCGGCCGGGAGTTTCGAAAAAGCGCTGAAGGAGGACCCCCGCTACAGTCAGGCGGCCTTGTATCTGGGGAGAACCTACAACGCCCTGTTCGATGAAACGAGAGCGCAACAGGCGTTCCGGAAGGCCATCGAGATCGACCCGGATTACCTGGAGGCGCGCGCCAGCTACGCCGGCATGCTGCTGGACATCGGCGACGCGGACGAGGCCATCCGGCAGTTGACGGTGGTGGTCCGGCGAGATTCGAAGCACGCCATGGCGTACTACCTGCTGGCCCAGGCGTTTCGCATGAAGGAGCAGTACGCGCAATCGGTGGAAGCTGCCCGCACGGCGATCCGGCTGAACCCGGCGAATCCTGAGCCCCATTTCTGGCTGGCCGAGAGCCTGCGGCTGGGAGGGAACTACGACGAAGCCGCGGCGGAGTACGGCGAGTACCTGCGGCTCAGCGACTTCGACAGCAAGCTGGCGGGCAAGCTCAACTACTACGTGCTCGGTTTCCTGGCGGGGTTCGGGAAGAAGAAGCGGGCCGCGCAGCAGGACATCTGGAAGGATCTGCGGAGCCTGGCGTATTTCGGCATCTGCGACTGCCGCCGCAAGCAGTCCGACTGGGACGCCGCCATATTCAACTGCCAGAAGGCGCTGACCTACGACCCGGAGGACCCGTACGTGCACTATGCGCTCGGCCTGGCGTACGCCAGGAAGGCGCAGGCCTCGGGCAGCGTGGAAAGCCTGCCCGCGGCGCGACAGCATTTCGCCGCCATGCTGCGCATCAACAGCGATATGTCGGAGGCCGAGTATGCCCGCAAGAACCTGGCCTCCATCGATGCGGCGCTGAAGGCGCGGTAGACTCCTCTCATGACGGACCTCCGGCTCGACGAGGTTGAAGTCCGCGTGCTGGGCGCGCTGATGGAGAAGGAAGCGGCCACCCCGGACTACTACCCCCTCTCGCTGAACGCGCTTGTGGCGGCGTGCAACCAGAAGACCAGCCGCGACCCCGTGCTTTCGCTCGGGGAGGACGCGGTGCTGGCCGCCATAGACCGGCTGTGCGCGCGGGGCCTGGCTCTGGACATCAGCGGGGCCGAGCACCGCGTACACAAGTACGCTCACCGCCTGGGGGAGGTTTTCAACCTCGACCGCCGGGAGTACGCGGTGCTGTGCCTGTTGCTGCTGCGGGGGCCGCAGACGGCGGGCGAGTTGCGGGGGCGCGCGGACCGGCTCTATACATTCGACGACATCGCCTCCCTGGAGACCGCCTTGGGCCGCCTGGCGGAGCGCACGCCGCCGCTCGCCGCGGAACTGCCGCGCCGGCCCGGCGAAAAGGAACCGCGGCACGTTCACCTGCTCTCGGGCCCCGTCGAGCCGCGGGCGCCGGCGCCGGCCTCCCCCGCCGTGCGCAGTTCGCCGCTCGAAGACCGGGTGTCCCGGCTGGAAGCGGACCTGGAGGAACTGCGGCGGCAGTTCGACCAATTCCGCAGGGGCTTCGAGTAGCCGGCCGGGGGCCGGGCGTCAGCGCGCGTCCCGGGCGCAGCGGAAACCGATGTTGGCTTCCCGGTAGCGGGCGGGCACGGCGGTCCACTCGGTGGTCACGTTTTCGACGAGCGGGATGTCGTAAGCCCCGCCGCTCATGGAGTACCACGGCTCGTCGGCGGTGGGCGGCGGCTGAAGGTACCGCGCAAAACGCTGGAGCGCGCCGGCGCTGGGCGTGATCAGCTCGTCGACGAATTCCCAGACGTTGCCGGCCATCTGCAAGGCGCCGTAGGGGCTGGCGCCCTGCGGAAAAGCGCCCGCCGGCATCAGCTCATGGCTGCCCAGCGAGCTGTTGTCGGCCACGTTGGCGAACGAGGGGTCCTTCGTATTGCCCCAGGGATAGGCCCGTCCGTCATCTCCCCGCGCCGCATGCTCCCATTCGTTCTTCGCCGGCAGCCGCTTGCCCGCCCAGCGGGCGAACTCGCGTGCATCCACGATCGTAATGTTCACCACCGGGTAATCCGGCTTGTCCTTCGGGAATCCGGGCGGGAAGGGGCGCTGCCGGGCGAGACAGAAGTCGGCGTAGGCGCGGTTGGTGACCTCGGTGCGGTCGATGTAGAAGCTGCCGCCGGCCAGCACCATGTCGCCCGACGGCAGAGACAACAGCGGGCTCAGTTCAGCGGGCTTCTCCGGCGGCGGGGGAGCGGCGGCCCGCGGCCTCAGCGC
Organism: Bryobacterales bacterium; assembly: GCA_020851555.1. GTDB lineage: Bacteria > Acidobacteriota > Terriglobia > Bryobacterales > Bryobacteraceae > DTKY01. Next base: position 46,671 of record JADZCM010000035.1, read on the forward strand.
GAAGTACAGAACCAGGGCCACGGCCAGCACAACCGCGGCGAGGGCCGGCAGCATCCACCGGCGGCCAGGCGCCGGAGCGGGCGGCTCCGGAGGGGCTATCGCCTGTTCCAACTCGCGGCGCACTTCCGCGAAACTCTGCGGCCGCTGGGCGGCGCTCTTGGCGACCGACCGGCCGATCAGGCGAACCACCGGCCCGGGGACGCCCGCCGCGTCCAGCGGCGCCAGGTCCACCTGCTCGTGCAAAATCCGGGCGAAGAGCTGCTCGACGTTGTCGCCCGCGATCGGCCGCTGCCCGGAGAGCAGCTCGTACAGCAGGATTCCGAAGGCATAGACGTCAGCCAGTTGCGTGACGTCGCGGCCCGTTACCTGCTCGGGGGCCATATAGTAAGGCGTGCCCAGGGTGAAACCGGGGCGGGTCAGGCTCAGTTCTTCGGACTTGGCGATGCCGAAGTCCATGAGCTTTACCGCGCCGGTTTCGTTGATGTGGATGTTCTCGGGCTTGATGTCGCGGTGGATGATCTTCTGGGAGTGAATGTACTCGAGCGCTTTCGCAATCTGGATGGCGGTGCGCAGCCGTGCCGTCAGGTCTCCGGTGCGGCCGCCCTTCATGGCGCTGCGGAGGTCCTCGCCCCGCAGGAACTCCATCACCATGAACGGCTGGCCGGCCTCTTCGCCGAAGTCGTAAACGCTCATCACGTTTTCGTGGGCGAGAGCGCCGGCGACCTGGGCTTCGCGCAGGAAGCGGGCCTTGGCCTCCGGGTCGGCCGAAGCCTCTTCGGTGAGGATCTTCACGGCCACCGTGCGTCCGATGACGGTGTCCCGCGCCCGGTAGACGCGCGACATGCCGCCTCCCAGGAACTCCTCCAGTTCGTACTTGCCGATACGCTTGGGAATCTCCGTCACTGCGCCACCCGCGCGACGCAGCCCAACCCTGACAGAAATCCCTTCTGGAAGACGGGCGCCGCGCCCGGCATCTCCAATTCAAAGGAGACCGTCAGCGGGCTGCCGTCGGGCAGCGTGAGAGGCTTGGCGGCGCGGCCCTGCCGCAGCACCCAGTCGAGGCGGTGAACGTTGCCGCTGGCTTGCCAGCGGTCGGCGTCGCCGAAGAACTCGAAAGCCGCCCATAGCCCCTCGTAGGAGTTGAACGTCAGGTCCGGGCCGCCGCCGAACTTCCCGGTCAGCCTCAGGTCCTGCGTTCCGCTGCCGGGCCACACGAAGGTCATGGAGCTTTGCCGCCCCCGGCTCACGTTCAGAGTCTGCCGGTCGATGATCAACGCCAGGCTCTGCACGCCCTGCGGCGCGGTCGCGCGCAGAGTGTAGGAGAGCCGGGGCGCAGAGGCCCCTCCGGGATAGAGCGCATCCGAGAACGCCGCCGCGCGGTTGAAGAAAGTCACGAAGGCGGGATTCAGAGCGATCCCCCCGCTGGGGTTGGGGGCATACGCGGACCCCTGCTTGGCCAGGTAGTTGCGCAGGGCGCCGTCGTAGAAGGTCCACAGCGATCCCTGCCCGGGCTGGAACACCGCGTTGACCTCCTGGAGCGTGGCCTTCTGCGTGGCGGCTGCCTGGAACGGATACTTGCTCATCAACTGCCGGTAGGCGGCGCAGAAGGCGGCGCCCTTGGAGTTCAGTTCCCCCGGACCCATGGCCCGGATCAGGGCCTCGACGTTCAGAATCGGGTCTTCCAGGAGCTTCTGGGTGGTCTGCTCCACTTTGCCCTCGGGGTCGATGCGGAAGCCCTGCGCCATCTGCCGCGTGGTGATCTTGGCGGCAGTGGCCTGATTGTTCACCTGCGCCAGCGCCGGATCGTTGGGGCCGGCCGAGGTTCCGGAAACCTGTTCGACGGAGGCCTGAAGGCTCACCAGGGCGTTCATATAGCCCGTGTTGGACGGCCCGATATACCGGTCCTTGCTCTCCGGGCTGACTACCGCCTGAACCGGTTGGAAGGCGTTCTTGACCGGTTCGGAGGCGACCGCCGTATTCTGGGAAACCACCCACAGCGCCGCCAGCAGCGGCGACTGGTTGCCCGACAGGATGGTCAGCTTGTCGGCGGCGTCCTTCAGGCTGCCGTAGCGAAGCACGGTGGTCGCTTGCAGAAACGCCCGCCACTGCCCGATGAAGTCCGCCGTGTACCGCTCGCGAAGCTGGCGCTCCAGTTGAGCGCGGTCGACTGCGGCGCCGCCCTGGCCGCCGAGCACCCAGGGCTCTCCCGCAAAGAACCGGTCCGCGTTCGGCAGCGATTTCTGCATGAAATCCCAGCCGCCCCGCGTGAAAGCGCCCTGGATCTCCTTGTTGTTGACCACGGCGCGCGCCGAGCCGGGAAACTGCTGGTTGAAGTTGAGCCCCGGGTTCTGCCGGGACGCCTCCGCCAGCATGAACTGATACACGCGCTCGATGCCGGTGAATTGTGAGAGGTAGCGCCGGCCGCGCTCCACGGCGCCGGTGTCATACTCGGCCGCGAACGGATTCGCAAGCCGCAGGTCTTCAGAGTAGAAGTCGAACTGTTTGCGCACGAGCTGGAGCCGGTCCGGATCCACGCTCTTGCCTTCGAGCCAATGCCGAAGCAGGACCGGCGACAGGAAGGCTTGCGTGCTCTTATCGTGATGCGCGGTCGTGATCAGGTAGGCCTTGAGCGTGTCGTAGACCGGGCCGTACGGGTCGGTAGGGGCCGGAGTGGCCGGCAACCGGCTGAGAACATTGACCAGGCTGAGCTGCGTGCCGCCGAACAGCAGGCGGAAGAAGCGGCTATAGTAGGCGCCTCGCACGGTCGGGTAGAGGTCGCCGCCGGTGTACAGGCCCCAGCGCAGCCGCAGCGGAGGCCCCTCCCGGCGGTGACGGGTGAGGGTTTCCAGTTCCTGACGGAGAGTCTCCAGGCGGGAGAGCGTATCGAGCGGAGGCGCATCAAAGGCCGCCGGCTGGGCCGACCCGATGGCCCGCACCGCCTCCAGCGCGCGCGCCTCCAGGCTCCGGTTGCCGCTGTAGGACACGATCAGCGCGATGGCGTAGACCAGCGCCAGTGAAGCCGCCGCGGCCAGCAGGATACGGCGGAGCAGGGTGACCCGGGAGCCGGCGCCACCCGCTGCCGCCTTCGTGCTGTCGGCAAACAGGACATCGTTGAACAAGTGGGAGAGGAAGAGCCACTGCGGCACCTTGCGCACGGCTGCCTGCCGCGGCGCCTCGGGCGCGGCGGGTTGCGGCAGGCCCCCGGTGGCGAACACCATGGTCGCTCCGCTGGCGGCGCTCGCGGAGGGCTGCCGTCCGGCCGGCGTTACGGCCGGAGCCACCATCTCCTGCGTGACCACGGGCCGCACACCCGAGAAGTAAAAACCCCTGAGATACGGACCGGCCTGGAGTTGGCTGGGCCGGCACATGTCCACCAGAAACTCCACCACGCCGGGACGCAGCTTGCGCAATTCCCTCGGAAACTCGTAAACCCCCGGCAGCACGGCGGGATCGTGTTCCCGGGAGAGGAAATCGAGCCGCCGGTCGCACAGCGAGTAGAGCAGGTTGTTGAACGCCTCGGTCAGCCGCTGGGTCTCCCGTTCCGCGTACACGCCCGCGGCCTGCGTTTCGGGCGCTTCCAGAGTCACGCCGGCCACCTGCCCGGCCTCCTCGCGGCCCAGGTTGCGGACGTAGTCCGTGAAGAACGGAATCCGGTCGGCCTTGGTGAAGAGGACGTAAACGGGAAGCCTCGTTCCGAAGGATCTGGAAGCCTGCTCCAGCGCCCCACGCAGCGCGCGCGAAGCGGCCTGGAGGGCTTCCGCGGCGCCCGGCTGGAAGAACTCCTCGCACGAGAAGCACACCACGGCTGCCCGGTGCGCCTGCGCCCCGCGGCCCAGCATCGGAGCCAAAGTAGCCGGGCGCAACCGGCGCAGCAGCCGGCTCCAGGAAGCGCCTTCGGCCAGGATTTTGGCGCCGGCCTCGGCCACCACCGCCCGCCGGGCGAACCAGAGGTTGACGGCGCGGGTGGGCGCAACCAGGCCCTCCTGGAAGACGTGTCCGGCGAGCAGTTCCGGCTCCAGGCCGGAGTGCAGGACGGTCGATGTCTTGGCCGCGCCTTCCCTGCCGAGCACCAGAAAGACCGGAAGACCGGACAGATTTGCCTTGCGGCCCAGTTCGGACGCAGCCAGACGGGACTGGGCCTCGCGCACGAGCAGGTCAACCTCGCCCGAGGCGCCCGCCGCGTCCGCGGCGCCCTGCCCCGCGGATCGAGGAGCCGCGCTCTTGAACCGGTACCAGAGATATGCGCCCGCCGCCAGGAAACCGATCAGGGCGAGTCCGCCGCGCAGAATCCAGATTTCGCCGCCCTTCAGCCCCAGGATCGAGCCGAGAAACCAGACCAGAACGAGGTAGCCTGCCAGGGCCGCGCTGACGACCAGGTAGAGATTCATGGGAACACCTCAATCCTATTTGCGGGTTTCAGCCACGGCGGTCCGGAGCGCGGACACTCCGGAGCCAAGCGACACGCGAAAGCCAACCAGCAGCAGAAGGGCCAGCAGGACGCAAGCCGCGGCCCCCATCAACATCGGGCGGAACCAGGTGTCCGGCGCCGCGGCCGCCGCCAGCCTGGCCGGAGGCGCCCAATCCGGCGAAAGCAGCCCGCTCGGCTTGCGGATGCGCCGGATCTTCTCGGCGGCCGCGTCCATGCGGGCCTTGAGATCGGCCTGGCCACCGGCCCCGTACTTGCCGCGATAGCCGAGCAGCAAGCATAGATAGAACACTTCGAGCACATCGGCCAGTTGGGCGGACTCGTTCCTCTCCAGAAGCCGCTGCAAGCTCTGGAAGAAGATCTCGCCCGCAACGTGGCCGCCGAACATCTCTTCTTGCAGCGGCTTTCTCGGCCAGCCCGCAAAGACCGGATTCTGAAGGTTGAGCACGGACTCGTCCAGGAATGCGACCACGGCGAAGGACGCCAGACGGGCGTCTTCAGCGGCGTAACCGCGGTTACGCGCCTCCTGCTCGGCCGCGCCCAGCAGTTGCCGCATCTGGCCGCGGAAGACTTCGGCGTTGGCCACCGGCTGGCGATTCGCCCGGAGGCGCACGATCGCGGTGATCGACTCCTGGTAGATCAGTGCGAGGTTTTCGGTTCTCGTACCCATGGTTCTGGTGTCTCGGCCGCTCGGACCATCCCAGCCGGCGGCCGCTCCCTCACGGCGGCGGTCCCATGAGCCTGAGCGCGCGGAACCGCGGACGTCAGCGAGCGGCTATGGCACTAGTCCCTAGCCTCCAGAATGACATGCAGCCCGATCTCGGCGCCGGGGAACTCGCCGGGCAGGTACACTCCGACCTCCCTGGTTCTGACGATGTGATCCCAGCACGGCCCCGACCGGCTCACGCCGAAATACTGGCAGTCCACCCTGGGAGCCACCGCCGCGGGCGGCACCGGCAGGTGGGTCAGGGGCATCCCCGGAAGCGCCCTCTGCACCAGCTTGGGAACGAACTCCTTCGAGCAGACTTTGACGAGCTGCGGCGTGAGGCGTATAAGGTCCGCTTCGCCCATGGCGGCGCGGATCGAAAGGATCCACCTCGCCGTCCCGAGGCACCTCTGGTCGGCGACGGCTCCCTCAAAGAAGTAATCGCCCGCCGCCCCAAGCGGGATGGTGATGCAGTTGGTGGGGAGGATAGTCTCGAGATGGAACCGAATGTGCCGGTCTAATTCGCCGAAGCACTCCTCCAGCCGGTCGTGGTCGTACAAAGGGAGACCCGCCGGGTGGGAGTCGATTCCGAAGGTGCACAGCGCGCCGGCCAGACGCGAGAGTTCGACGTACACCTCTTCCGGGTGCCCGTGCTTGGCCAGCAAAAGGCCTCTCAGCCGCGCCAGGCTGGAGTTCACGCAATGCAGGAACCAGAAGGTGGCAACCTCCTGCTGAGAGAACGCCGCCGCCGCTTCTCCGGGCCGGTGCGCGGTGCGCCGGAATGCCTCGCTCTTCTCGCCCAGAATCTCCTGCAGCCGGCGGAGTATCCCCATGAGCCGTTCACTGGCCGAGACTTGCAGGCAGGGCGGGATGAAATCGGAGTCGAAGACGAAGTGCCCGGCGCCGCTGCGCTTCACCCTGGCCAGCGGAAGCGTCACAAGGTCCTCGCGCGGCTCGCTCTCCAGGTAGAAGCGGAAGTTCTTACGCCCGAACCTGATCTGTTTGACGTCGCCGCCCGTGTTCTCATCGGGAACCTGGAATGGCTCGGATACATAGCGCGCGGCGCCGCCGGCCTCCGCATCCGGCTCGGCGCAGTTGACGGCGTTCGGACGGTAGGCCGGGAGCCCCAGAAGGATGGTCAGCTTGTCGGCCAACGGCGGAAATGCCTCCGTGATGTTCCGGGTGGGAGGCAGGGAGTCGCAATCGGGCATCTCGAAGACCAGGCCATCCGGCATGATGCCGCGTGCCCGGAGGATGGACAGCGTCCCGTTGTGTATCGCCTCGGCGTCCATCTCGAGCGCCGCGAGGCCGTAGCCGGCGAAGGTCAGCGCCGACGCCGCGAAATGGGAGATGTCTTCGAAATAACGGGCCTGTGCCTGGAAATGGTGCGGCGCCAGGTGCATGCCCTCGGACCAGATGACTCGCGCCAGACGTTTCACGAATGATTCAGTATACGCCGGATCGCAGCCCTCAGGCTTCCAGCAGGGCCAAGCGCGCCATACTGTGGAGGTTCCGCTCCAGCTCTTCCGCCCGGACGGCGCCCGGCCGGTCTCGCCCGGCGGCGAAGGCTTCCAGCCCGTGCTGCAATTCCCTCCGGTTCTTCGTGCCGTCCAGCAGAGAAACCATCCAGCGGCTCAGGTCGTCCTCCAGGTCGACGGTGGTGTGCCGCAGAGTGGTCACCGACCGTCCCTGCGCGGCTTGCAGGCGGGCCAGGCGGAACGCCCGGGGCCTCGCGGAAACCTCTAGGGTGAAGCTGGGCGGCAGGGCGTGCAGTTCCACCACGCCGGAAAGGCTTAGACGCAGCAGCAGTTCGGCCAGCGCAACGGTGTCGCCCGGCGCCCCGGCCAGCCGCAGCGCGACCTCGGCGGCCAGATCTCCGAACGCTACGGAGGCGGGCCAGCGCCCCGACAGAGAAAACAGGACGGCCTTGGCCAGTGGAAGGTTCGTCTTCAGGGTGTGGCCTGCGGGAGACCGGAACTCGGCTTCGGCGTCCGAGGCCGCGTCCGCGCCGTCCGAAACCGGCTGAAGAGAGCTGGCCGCCCGCAGGTGCATTACGGCCCCGGCATCCGGCCTCTCCGGCAGGGCTGCCGGCCGCCGGCAGAGAAGAGTCTGGCGGAAGCGCCGGCACCTGAGAAAGTCCAGGTACTGCTGCTCCTGGATCCTGTCGCCTCCGGAAACCAGCTTGAGCGTCCGGGCCGTCTCGTCAGAGAGCCCTCCGTGGAGCAACGCCTTGAATTCAGCCTCGCCGACATACTCCAGCCCGTGCCTGCCGGCGTGTTCAGCGAACTGATGGAAATAGACCGGCTGGTTGGTCTCGGCCAAATCGTCGTGAAACAACGCGGAGGCGCTTCTGGATTGCAGGCTCTCCACTTCCTCAGCGAGGGCCGGCGGCTTGGCCGCCGAGGAGGCGAGGAAGTTGATCAAAGCGTAGGCGTGTTTGAGCTTGAGCTCGGGATCGGAGAGGCCGCGGGTCTGGTACAGAAGCATCTGGCGCATCATGTCGCGCATGTGGCAGCCGGGGTACGTGTTGTAGCTCACAAATGCGATGCCGTCGGGCGCCAGGTTCGTTCCGCAGATTGCGAGCAGCCGGTCGCGGGTCTCCGGAGGCGCCCAGGAGTACAGACCATGCGCGATGATGTAGTCGAATTGCCCGAAGCTCTCGTCCACCTTCCGCAGGTCAAGCTGGTGCAAAACCACGTTCCCGAGGTGGAGCCCGGAGATGATCTTCCGTCCGGCTTCAACCGGCGCGCGCGCCAGATCGACGCCCACCGAGCGGCTCCCAGGCAGCGTCAGCGCAATGGGGATCAGGTGCGAACCGTCGCCGCAGCCGAGTTCCAGGATGCGGCACGTCTCAAGGGCCGGCGGCTGCAACCCGAACAGGCGGGCCACCGTATACAGGCGGTCCGGATGCGCATCCGCAACCGGGAGATTGCAGTAGGGAACCAGATCATAGAGGGAATCTGCTGTCGGCGCACACAGTACCAGTGTCTAACAGCGAGGGCGGCAGCGGCGGCTTGCCGCCGGACTCGGGCCGCTTTCAGCCCGTCACGGTATTCCGCAGCACGCCGATGCCGGATAGTTCCACCTCGACCACGTCTCCCGGCTTCATCGGGCGCGTCGTGCCGGGCGTGCCAGTGTAAATCACATCCCCCGGCATCAGGGTGACGAACCGGCTGGCGAAACTCACGATGGCGTGGCAGTCGAACAGCAGGTCCGCCGTGCTCTCCTTCTGCACCACCTGTCCGTTCAGCCGGGTCTGCAGCTCCAGCTTTCCGTAGTCGATGCCTTTGACGATCACCGGACCGAGCGGGCCAAAGGTGTCGGCGCCTTTGGCGCGCCACCACTGCTGGTCGTTCTTCTGCCAGTCACGCTCGCTTACGTCGTTGCCGCAGGTGGCGCCGAAGATCACCTCCGCCGCCCTCTCCGGCGGGATGTTCTTCGCCTGCTTGCCGATGACGATGACGAGTTCGCCCTCATAGTGGACATTGGCGGCGTCCGGCGGAATGACGATGGGATCTCCGGGGTTGGCCAGACACGTGACGGGCTTCCAGAAGAACTCCGGCTTGGCGGGAGGTTTCTGCGCTCCCAGGTGGCTCTTGTAGTTGAGGGCCACCGCCAGCACCTTGGACGGTTCGCACGGATAGAGCAGCTTCACCTCGGCGAGCTTGTGCCGGGCGCCGGTTTCCTTGTACGGCCCGAGGATGCCGCCTCGGATCTCGCGGATGGTCTCGCCCTCCAGCACCCCGTAAGCCGTGGTTGCCGCTTTGCGGAACCGAACGAACTTGACCGGAGCCGCCTGCGCGGCGGGCGCCATTCCTGCCGCCAGAACGGCGGCGAGCACTTCCCTTCGGGTGGAATCCATGCGAGTTCTCCGTCCACATGATACTCGATCGTGGTCCGGTGTATGTTCTACTCACGCGGCAGCACAACCGCCTGCCGCGCGGAAGGCCATTGAGCGTGCCGTCCCGGGTCGGACATACTGGGTCTATGGCCGCGCTGAGGGTCCGGAATCTCCGCAAGTCGTACAAGGACGTCTTGGCCGTCAACGGCGTGGACCTGGAGGTGATGCCCGGGGAGTGTCTGGGCCTGCTGGGACCCAACGGCGCGGGCAAGACCACCACGGTCGAGATCTGCGAAGGGCTCCTGGAGCCGGATTCCGGCGACGTGGAACTGCTCGGCCGGCACTGGAATTCGCACGCCGGGGAATTGCGGCAGCGGCTCGGCATACAACTCCAGGAGACGCAACTCTCCGAGAGGCTCACGGTGATGGAGACCGTCCGTCTGTTTCGCAGCTTCTTCCGGCAGGGGCCGGAAGCCGCCGAGGTCATCGGCATGGTGCGGCTCGGCGACAAGCGGGATGCGCGCGTGGGCAACCTGTCGGGGGGACAGAAGCAGCGGCTGGCGCTGGCCTGCGCTCTGGTGGGAGACCCGGAGTTCCTCTTCCTGGACGAGCCGACCACCGGGCTGGATCCGCAGGCCCGGCGCATGATCTGGGACCTCATCGAGCAGTTCAAGCGGTCCGGCAGGACCATCCTGCTCACCACGCACTACATGGAGGAGGCCGAGCGTCTCTGCGAGCGGGTGGCCATCATGGATTTCGGCAAGGTGATCGCACTCGGGCCGCCAGCCGAACTGGTGGCCTCCATCGGCGTGCCGCCGCCTCCGGCGCCGGCCAACGGGAACCTGGAGGACGTCTTTGTCGCGCTGACGGGACGGCATTTGCGCGATGACTAGGGCGCTGGAGAAGAGCGCCCTGGCCCAGTTGACGCTGGTCAGATTCCGCGAGTTCATCCGCGAGCCGGAATCCGTTTTCTGGGTTTTCGTGTTTCCCATCCTGATGGCGGCGGGGCTCGGCCTGGCCTTCCGGAGCCGCCCCCCTGAGACCTTGAAGGTCGCGGCCACCACGCCGGAACTCGTGCAAGCCTTGCGGCAGGAGAAGCTCCTGAACGTGCAGCCACTGCCGCTGCGCGCGGCGGATGAGGCTCTGCGCACCGGCAAGCTGGCCCTGGTTGTCGTGCCCGCGCCCTCCGGCGGCGTGGTCTACCGCTACGACGAAGCCAGCCCGGACGGCCGCGCAGCCCGCATGCTGGCCGATGGGGCCGTGCAGCGCGCCGCGGGGCGGACCGATCCGGTCCCGGCCGCCGACCGGCTGATGAAGGAGCCGGGTTCCCGCTACATCGACTTCCTGGTTCCGGGGCTTATCGGCATGAACCTGATGGGCAGCGGGATCTGGAGCATCGCCTTCGCCGTGGTGGACGCGCGGCGGAAGAAGCTCATGAAGCGTCTGATTGCGACGCCCATGCTGCGGCGGCACTATCTGCTGTCTTTCATCATCTCGCGGCTGTCGGTGCTGGTCCTGGAAGTGGCGGTCCTGGCCGGCTTCGGCGTGGCCGTATTCGGGATACCGCTTCGTGGTTCGCTGCTGGTCCTCGCTCTGTTCTGCCTGATGGGTTCGTTGTGCTTCAGCGCCGTGGGGCTTCTCATTTCTTGCCGCGTGAAGACGATTGAAGGCGTCTCGGGGCTGGCCAACGTCGTGATGATGCCGATGTGGATCGCCTCCGGCGTGTTCTTCTCAGTGAGCCGGTTTCCCGACGGACTCCAGCCCCTGATCCGGGCGCTGCCGCTGACGGCCGCGATCGACGCCCTGCGCGCCAACATGCTGGAGGGGGCCGGGTTGGCGCAACTGGCGCCCGAGGCGGGCATTTTGGGCGCCTGGCTGATCGTCTGCTTCACGGTGGCGCTGAAACTGTTCCGCTGGAGTTAGCTCCGCGCCCGCCGCCGTCCGTCCCGCTCCCGGACCCGGCGCCGGGCGACAGGCAGATCCGCATATCTGGCGGCCGGTCAGGGTAGGGATGGCGGCCGGCTGGGGCAGACCGGCGTTACGGCCTGCCCCAACGGTCCGCGGGCTAGGTGTACAGGTTGTCCGCCGAGCGCTCGCGGTTCCACTCGTCGGTCGGATCGAAGTAATTCTTGTCCATGAGGTGCTGCTTCATGGCCTCTTCGTTGAGCGTGAAGCCAAGGCCGGGGCCGTTCGGCACCCTGACGTAGCCCTTGTCGAGGATGGGCTTCTCGACGCCGTCGATGAGGCTGTCCCACCAGGGGATGTCCACCGAGTGGTTCTCCATGACCAGGAAGCCTTCGGTGGCCGCGGCGCAATGCACGTTGGCCATGCAGCAGACAGGCGAGCCGGCCATGTGCATGGCCATGGGCACGCCGTACTTCTGGGCCATGTCGCCGATGCGCTTGGTCTCCAGGATGCCGCCGGAGGTCGAAAGGTCGGGATGAATGATGTCCACGGCGTGCTCGCGGCACAGCACCTCAAAAGGCTCTAGCAGGTAGATGTCCTCGCCCGTGCAGATCGGCACATCCAGGGCCTGCGTGATCTGCTTCAGCAGGTCGGTGTGGTACCACGGCACGGTGTCTTCCATCCACGCCAGGTTACACTTCTCGAAAGCCTTGCCGAGCTTGATGATGGAGTTGACACCCATGCTGCCGAAATGGTCGGTGGCGATAGGAATCTCCCAGCCCACCACCTCGCGGACCTTCATGATGTAGTCGGCCATGATCGCGGCGCCCTTTTCGGTGATCTCGACGCCGGTCATGGTGTGCTCCCGGCCGCGTTCCATCGACATGCCCGAGATGGTGCCGGGTACACCGCGCAGGTGGCCCATAATCCCGATGTCCATCTTCAGGAAGGTGAAGCCCATTGCCATGCGCGTCTTCATACGCTCGCCGAAGACCTTCGGGTCGGGGGAATCCGGCGTGTCGGCGTAGCAGCGGCAGCGGTCGCGGTACTTGCCGCCCAGCATCTGCCAGACCGGGACGTTGTAGGCCTTTCCGGCAAGGTCCCAGCAGGCCTCTTCGATGGCCACCACCCCGCCGGCCATCCGTCCGTGGCCCCCGAACTGGCGCAGTCTCTTGAAGATCTGCTCGATGTTGCAGGGGTTCTGGCCGAGGATGCGGCTCTTCAACAGCAGCGCATAGGTCTTGCTGGCCCCGTCGCGGACCTCGCCGTAGCCCGAGATTCCCTGGTTGGTATCAATGCGTATGACCGGGCAGGTGAAGGGTGCTTTAGCGAGCACGGCTACCCGCAAGTCCGTGATCTTGAGTTGCGATGGAGCGGAATTGCGCTGGGTGTTCTGAACGGCCGCGTCAATCGTCTCGTCGGCCCAAAAACTTGTCGCCGCCACGCCGGTCGCGGCCTTCAGAAAAGACCGGCGGGTCTTGGGCAGAATAAACGGGTGTTTCATTCTGGACTCCTCCTAGCAGGCAAGTATACAGCACCGGGGCGCCAGTCATTTGCGGCCATATTGACTTTCTCTTTTTCTTCGCTGACAATGTGAGCATGGCGCTGACGCGGAAGCAGAAGCAGGTGCTCGATCTCATTGCACGATTCGTCGAACAACACGGCTACAGCCCCAGCTACCAGGAGATTGCCGACGAGCTGAAGCTGGCTTCGCTCGCCACGGTACACAAGCACATCCTGGCGCTGGAGGCCAAGCACTACCTCCGGCGCGGCTTCAACCGGAGCCGGTCCATCGACCTCTCCCCGAAGTACCTTGAGGAGGAGCGGCGCCGCTGCGCTCGAGCCGGCGGAGAAGTGCCCCTGGCGGGCCGCATCGCGGCGGGCACGCCGGTAGAGGCGATACCGGGCCGCGACACTCTGAATCTCGGCGAGTTCCTGGCGGACGAAGACATGTACGCGCTCGAGGTGAGAGGCGATTCCATGATCGAGGACCACATTTGCGACGGCGACGTGGTTTTGGTGGAGCGGTCGGCTAGGATCAAAGACGGTGATATCGTTGTCGCCGTCGTGAGCGGGGACCAGGCCACGCTGAAGCGCTTCTTCCGTGAGTCGGAGACGACCGTCCGGCTTCAGCCCGCCAACGCCGCGATGCCTCCCATCCAGGTGCCGCTCTCGGACCTCGAGATTCAAGGCAGGGTGCTGGCCGTGCTAAGAAAGTACAAGTAGCCTAGGTTGAATGCCCCGAGTCCTCATGGTGGCTTCCGAAGCCACTCCATTTATCAAGACCGGCGGCCTGGCCGACGTCGTGGGCTCCCTGCCCCCGGAACTCAAGACCCTGGGCCAGGAGGTGGCGGTCGTGCTGCCCTGGTACAGGGGGGCGCGGGTCCCGGAGAGCCGGCCCGTGCTGGGGCCGGCGCCGTTGTGGGTCGGACAGTCATCGTACCAGGCGCGGCTGCACGTTTCGGAGGTCCGCGCCGTTCCGTACTACCTGGTGGAGTGCCCGGAAGTGTTCGACCGGGATGGCCTGTATTCCCCGCCGGAAGGCCAGTTTCCGGATAACCACGTGCGCTTCGCGGCGCTTTGCAAGGCGGCGCTGCTGGTTGCCCGGAGACTGTTCCGCACGGACATCCTTCACTGCCATGACTGGCAGGCCGCCTTGATTCCCATCTACCTCCGTTCCGTGCTGGCGCGCGATCCGGCCTTTCTGGGGGTGAAGACGCTTCTCACGGTGCATAACCTGGGTTATCAGGGGGTCTTCGCAAAGTACGAACTGGCCGGCATGGGGCTGGATGAAAGCATATTTCATCCCGGCTTTGCGGAATTCTTAGGCGATGTCAATCTGCTCAAAGGGGGGATCGCAGCCAGCGACGCGATCAGCACGGTCAGCAGGGCGTACGCCAGGGAGATCCAGACGCCCGATTATGGCTGCCGGCTCGATGGCCTGCTGCGCGAACGCGCGGATGCGCTCTACGGAATCTTGAACGGAGTGGACTACTCTGTCTGGAATCCCGAGACGGACCCCCACATCGCCGCTAATTATTCGGCCGCCGATCTAAGGGGCAAGGCCGTGTGCAAAGCCGATCTGCTGAAACGCATGGGGCTTCCCGGCGAGGCCGCGCACCGCCCGCTGATTGGGATCGTCTCGCGGTTCACCGGGCAGAAGGGCTTCGACCTGCTGGAGGAGGCGGCCGGCGTTCTACACTCGGAGGACGTATCCCTGGTGGCTCTGGGGGCCGGTGAGCGCCGCTACGAGGATTTCTTCCGAAGTCTCGCCGCGCACTTGCCGGAGAAGGTGGCGGTCCGGATCGGGTATGACGACCCCCTTTCGCACCAGATCGAGGCCGGCAGCGACCTCTTCCTGATGCCCAGCCGCTACGAGCCGTGCGGCCTGAACCAGATCTACAGCCTGCGCTACGGCGCCGTCCCGGTGGTTCGCGCCACCGGCGGGCTGGATGATACCATCGATAGCAGCACGGGCTTCAAGTTCGAGGACTATTCGGCCAGGGCCCTGGCCGCCGCGCTGCGCGCGGCGCTGGCCGCATACGCCAACCCCGGCGAGTGGCGGCGCCTGATGTTGAACGGCATGGCGAAGGACTATTCCTGGCGGAAGTCCGCGGCGGAGTACGCCGGCCTGTACCGGCGGCTCGCCCCTGAATCCCGGCCGGGGCCGAAGACATCTACATGATTGGAGAAACCGAATGGCTGGTGTTCATACGCTGACCTTCAACGACGCATCTTTCGATAATGACGTGCTGAAAGCCGAAATCCCGGTGCTTGTGGACTTCTGGGCGGAGTGGTGCGGCCCCTGCCGCATGATGGAGCCCACCATCAGCGCCATAGCGGACGACTACGCCGGCAGGGTCAAAGTCGGCAAACTCAACGTGGACGAGAACGGCGGCAGCGCCATGCGCTACGGCGTGCGGGGCATCCCCACCCTGCTGCTCTTCAAGGGCGGGCAGGTGGTGGAACAGCGCGTCGGCGCCATTGGAAAGTCGGAAGTTCAGAAGATGCTGGACGCCCACCTCTGAAGACGGCGGGCGTCTTCCACCTCTCTCCCTGAAGCTCAAACGTGCCGGCGCAGAGATTCCTCTGTTTGTAGTATCCTGACAATGGAGATCTCCTAGATATGTGCAGAAACGTCATTAAGGCTGTTTTGCCCCTGGCCTGCCTGCTCATCTTGTTCAGCGCGAACACCTTCGCGCAAATGGGCGCGATCCAGGGAAAGGTTGTGGGGGAGGATGGCCAGCCCGTCCAGAACGCGGTCGTCAAGATTGTCCGTAACGACATCAAGGGCAACTACCAGACCAAGACGAACCGCAGAGGCGAGTATTTCCATGCCGGCCTGCCTGCCGGGCGCGCCACCAACTACACCGTCACACTGGAAATCGGGGGCAAGGATGTCGACTTCCGCCAGGGCGTCGCCGTCCCGTTGGGGGAGCCGATAGCCGTCAATTTCGATCTGGCCCTCAAGAAGAAGCAGGAAGCGGCCATGGCCGCCGGGCAGATCACCGACGATCAAACGCGCGGCCTCAGCGCGCAGCAGCGCGAGGAGCTGGAGAAGGCCATGAAGGAGCGCGCCAGCCAGCTCGCCAAGAACAAGGAGCTTAGCGAGGCCTTTAATACCGGTATGGAGGCCATGAAGGCCAACCAGTTCCAGGCCGCGGTGGATGCGTTCACCAAGGCTTCCGAGGTGGACCCCAAACAGAACGCCGTATGGGGCCAGCTCGCGGAAGCCTACTCCAGCCTGGCACAGCAGAAGACCGGCGCCGAGCAGCAGCAGATTCTGGAGAAGTCGCTGGAGGCTTTCCAGAGAGCCATGGAATTGAAGCCCGACGACGCCGCTTATCACAACAACTACGCTCTGGTGCTGGTCCGCGCCAAAAAGCTTCCCGAGGCGCAGGCTGCCCTGGAAAAGGCCGCCCAGTTGGATCCGCCCAACGCCGGCAAATATTACTACAACCTGGGCGCGGTGATGATGAACACGGGGCAGATGGATGCGGCGGGCGAGGCGTTCAAGAAGGCCATTTCGCTCACTCCCAACTACGCCGCGGCCTGGTTCCAGTACGGGCTGTATCTGGTCGGAAAGGCGCAGATCGCCCCCGATGGCAAGATACAGCCGCCGGAAGGCACCCGTGAAGCGCTCCAGGAGTATCTGAAGCTGGAGCCTGCCGGCTCCAACGCGGAGCAGGCGAAACAGATTCTCGGTTCTCTCGATGCCGCCATCGAGACGCAGTATGTCAACCCGGACGCCAAGAAGCGGCCGGGAGCGAAGAAGAAGTAGCGCTCTTCGGATTCCCGACCGCTCCGCGGCATAGCGGACCACGGCATGATCAGGGTCGTCCTCTACCTTCTGATCTCTATCTTCCTGATCACGTTTCTGCGGATCGTTATCGGGATCATCGGCAAGGGAGTCTCCGACCTGGCCGGACCGTCCAAACCCCGGGATTCCTCCCCGGCCGCGCGGTCCGCCGCCACGGGCGGCGAACTCAAGCGCGACCCGGTCTGCGGGACGTTCGTGGCCCCGTCAGCCAGCGTGAAGAAGACGGTCCGAGGCGAGGTGCTGCACTTCTGCTCCACCGCGTGCCGGGACAAGTACCGGGAAAGTTGAGTGACGAGGTGACTCGGTGACCCGGTGGTTGCCGAACGCGCCCGTCACGCGCCAGATGCGCCCCGGATCTCGTCCAGCAGCCCCCTCACCAGCCCCTCAATCTCGTCTCGAACCCGGCGGTAGACCTTCCCGCTCTGGCCGATCGGGTCGTCAACCGTCCACTTAAGGACAGGGCAGGGCCACTCCCACGGCAGCGGGCAACCGGCCATGTTCACGACCAGGTCAAAGGCTTGCCTCCGCATCCAGGTCAGAGGCTTGGGGAACTGGTCTCCCAGGTCGATTCGCTTCTCCGCCATGACCTCGCGCACGGGGGGCGCGATGATGCCCGCCGGCATCAGGCCGGCGCTTTCCACCTCCCAGATTCCCGCCCCCAGGTGACGGGCGAACGCCTCCGCCATCTGGCTGCGGCACGAATTGCCGATACAGACGAACAGGACGCGCTTCATGGCCTGAGCTTCGCGACGAACAACCGGTGTACGCGCCGGCCGGCGCTGAGTTCGGGGTGAAAGGTGGCGGCCAGGTGAAGGCCCTGTTCCATCAGGACCGGATCGCCGTTGTACCGCGCCAGGACGCGCACGCCGGGGCCGGCGGTCCGGACGATGGGGGCACGGATGAAGACGGCTTCCAGAGGGCCGCCCTCTGCATCTTCGATGCGGACAACGCGGCTCTGGACTTGCCGCCCGTAAGCGTTACGCTCCACCTCGAAGTCCATCAGCCCCAGGCATTCCTGCTCCGGCCGGGTGACGCGGCGCGCCAGCAGGATGGCGCCGGCGCAGGTGCCGAATACCGGCCGCTGCCGCCCAAAACGGCGCAACGGCTCCCACAGCTTCTCGTCCTTGAGCAGCTTAAGTAGGGTCGTGCTCTCGCCGCCGGGGATCACCAGCCCGTCCACCCGCTCCAGTTCGCCCGCGGTGCGGACTTCGGCGCTCCTGGCGCCAGCATCCGCCAGAGCCTTGCGGTGAGCTTCGAAATCGCCTTGCAGGGCGAGAACACCCGCCAGCGGAGCGTCCATCACCACCCGCGCGTCTGGAGCAGTTCGGAGGCCGCCAGCTTCGCCACGTCAAGGCCCGGCATGGCCATCCCGAGTTCCTCGCTGGCCTCCAGCAGTTTGACCGGGTCGTTGTAGTAGGTGGCGGCCTTCACGATGGCGCGGGCGCGGACCTCCGGATCCTCGCTCTTGAAGACGCCGGAGCCAACGAACACCGCCTCGGCGCCAAGTTGCATCACCAGCGCGGCGTCGGCGGGGGTGGCGATCCCGCCAGCCGAGAAGTTGGGTACCGGCAGTTTGCCGTGCTCGGCCGCGTACTGAACCAGTTCGAGCGGCGCCTGGAGTTTCTTGGCTTCGGCGACGAGTTCTTCTTTGCCGAGGACCGTGAGTTGGCGCATCTCCTTCTGTATGGTCCGCATGTGGCGAACGGCCTCCACGATGTTGCCGGAACCCGCCTCGCCCTTGGTGCGGATCATGGCCGCTCCCTCGGCAATCCTGCGCAGGGCCTCGCCCAGATTCCGCGCTCCGCAAACGAAGGGGACCTTGAAGGCCCGCTTGTCGATGTGGTGCTCCTCGTCGGCGGGCGTAAGGACCTCGCTCTCGTCTATGTAGTCAACTTCCAGCGCCTCCAGGATACGGGCCTCCATGAAATGGCCGATGCGGGCCTTGGCCATCACGGGGATGTCCACGGCCTCCATGATTTCGCGGATCTTGCGCACCGGCGCCATGCGCGCCACGCCGCCTTCCTTGCGGATGTCGGCCGGGACGCGCTCCAGGGCCATGACCGCCGCCGCCCCGGCCCGCGCCGCGATCAGCGCCTGCTCGGCGTTGGTCACGTCCATGATCACGCCGCCTTTCAACATCTCGGCCAGGCCGGTCTTGACCCGGAACGTGTCGTCCATGTACATGCTCTCCTCCATTCTCTCCGCAGGCCGGAGCCTGCGCGCTACTCAGACCATCGCAGGAGCAGGCTCGGCGCGCCTGGGCGCCCCGAGCCTCTCCAGTTCACTCGAAAAGACCTTCCCCAGCACGGCCACTCCCCTTCGGATCTTCTCCGGGGGAAGGCCGGCAAAACTCAACCGCAGTCCGCCCGGCTCCCGGCGCGCCACCTCGAAGTAACGGCCGGGCAGGTAGGTCACGCCCTCGCGCTCCGCTCTGGAAAGCAGATCCAGCGAATCCAGGGGCGCCGGCAGGCGGACCCACAGGTTCATGCCGCCTCGCGGCCGCGTGAATCGCGTGCCCGCGGGCAGGCACCGCTCGCAGGATTCCAGTGCCGCCGCCAGGCAGTCGGCGCCGGCGGCCAGCACACGCGCTTGGTGCTCCGCCAGGCGGCCGGACTCGGCGAACTGAAGCAGGACGGCCTGCGAGAGGTGGTCCGTGTGGAGATCGACGAGTTGTTTCGCCTCCGTCAGCAGTGCAATCAGGGCGCTCGGAGCCGTAATCCACCCGACTCTCAGGCCGGGGAAGGCCACTTTCGAAAAGCTCCGCAACAGCACCGTGCTGCCGGAGCGATCCAATTGCTTGAGCGGGGGTAGGGCTTCGCCTTGGTAGCGCAGTTCTCCGTAGGAGTCGTTCTCCACCAGTACGGCGCCGGCCTCGCGAGTCCTCTCCAGTATGGCCTCGCGCGCGTCCGCCGGGAGGGTCGTCCCCGTGGGGTTGTGGAAATTCGGCGTGATCACCACCAGGCGGGGTTTCTCCCGGACCAGGGCGCGGCCGAGAACGTCCGGGCCGGCGCCGTTCGGCCCCACCGGGATGCCCACCAGCCGGGCTCCGGTACGAGCCATCGAGTGCTTCACGCCCGGGTAGATGGGATCTTCCACCAAGACAACGTCGCCGGGGCGCAGCAGAACCCGCCCGACCAGGTCCAAACCCTGCTGACAGCCGTTCGTGATCAGGATCTCGTCCTGCGGGTGCAGGGTTCCGTCTTGCGCGCCTCGCGCCAGAAGGTACTCACGGAGGGGGGGGTATCCGCTTGGAGATCCGAGCTGTAGTATGGCCGCGGCGCGCGGCCCCGCCAGCGCCTCGCCGCACGCCGCCCGGAACTCTTCCAGCGGAAAGAGATCCGCACAAGGACTGGAGGTGGCAAAGCTGATGGCGGCCTCCGATGCGTGGGTAAGCGGCGCCGGGAGACGTTCAGGCCCGTCCAGAACCTGGTCCCAATCCAGACCGGGCCTGCCCGTTCCGGCATCTCCGATCACGAAACTGCCGCGGCCTACGTGACCCTGGATGAGCTCCTCCGCTTCCAGCAGGGAGTAGGCGGCCGAAACGGTCGCTCGGTTCAATCCAAGCAGGCCAGCCATTCCTCGCGTGGAGGGCAAGCGTTCTCCGGAGGAAAGCCGGCCGGACTCAATCCAATCCTTAAGTTGTATATAGAGTTGCCGGTAGAGCGGCACCTCTGAGGCCGAATCGATCTGAGGCCGTGGGAACATCGGTTTGGGCTGCCATTCACCATACCACAGTGAGCCACTAAAATGTCAATGGCCTAGCGTTGGGGATCAGACGGGTAGGCCGACAGGCGAGGGGGTGTCTCGTCCGGTTCCATCAGCCAGGCCTTTCGACCCGCGAAATAGGCCAGAAGCTCACGGTTGTGCGGTTCATCCATCTCGTGCGCCCAAACGACCTTGGCGCGGTCGATGTCGGCTCGATTGTAGACCCACTCCTCGAACCAGTTGTGGCGTGGAGAGTAGCGGACCAGCACCAGGTGACGCCCGTCCAGTTGCTCCAGTTGCCGCAACACCGCCGCCCGTTGGAGATTCCCAGGGGGAGCGTTGTACCAGGCTGCGGGATGGTCCTGCGTGAGGAACCGGCTCAGCGGCTGGGCGGCCAGCCGTACGCCTGCCATGGCCAGGCAAAGCGCCGGGATGCCGAGCGTCGCCAGTACGGCGGGACTCCGCCGCCCGCGGGCGAACCGCACGTGCCGGAGGGACTGGAGGACCAGGGCGTAGATCAGAACGGTGGCGGGGGCGGCATAGTGAGGATAAAACCAGATGTTCGCGGCCAGGCCCGCCGCGCAGACGGCGCCCGTGACTGCCAGAAACCGGGTTCGCCGGTCACGCACAACCGGGTAAGCCGCGACCAGCGGCACGGTTAGAGCCGGACCAAGGAAGAACACCCAGAATACGCCGAGATTGCCGGCTCCGTTGGCCAGAAACCCGGCGAGGCTGCCGGCGGCCTCCGCGCGTTGCTTCTGCCAGCGGACGTAGAAGTCGTTCATCGATGCGTGGCGGTAATTCGCGTCCGCCGGAGGAGGATCCCACACGAAGTACCGCCCGCCGGGGTAGGCCTCCCGGTTTACCTGGTAGGGCATGCGGAGCGGGTCTCCGGTGACGCGCCAGTTGTAGTAGCCCAGGGCCGCCGCGGCCGCCAGCAGCACGACGCCCGCGGGACCGAGTGTTCGCTGTCTGCCGCGCGTCCAGGCTACCGCCGCCACCGATGCGGGGATACAAAGCAAAAGCCCCTCGTAAGGCCGGCTGGCCGCCAGTAGGCCGGCTCCGAACGCGAGCAGAGCGGCATGAATCGCGCGCGGGCGCCGCCGGATGCGCGCCAGTGCGCCGAGCACGAGGGCGCCGCCGATGGCCGCGACGGCCCCGCCCCAGTAGCTGCCCGCCCAGTAGCTGAACAAGCCCAGCCGCAGGACGGCGAGGAGTCCGCCGAGAAAAGCCCAGAGCGGCGGCAGCCACCCTTGCAGCATCCAGCAGAGCGCCGCGCACATCAGCCCGGAACTCAGCCAGACGCCCCACCATGGCCGCCCGAAGAGCGTCTGTCCGAGCGCCAGCACCATCCCCTGAGCCGGCGGATACATGGACGCGTAGGTCGGGTGCTGGTTCACGTGCATGGTCTCGAAGTGAACCCACATGGGGTGGGGAGGGTTCGCCAGGTGGCCCGAGGCGAAGGTGTCGGCGGCGAGCAGGTAGCTGAACTCGTCGGAGATTCCCGGTTCGGGGGTTGGAAGTAGTAGCGCCAGGGCTGCGCGGCCGGCCAGGGCCAGCACGCCCACCGTGGCCACGGCCAGTCCCCGGCGGCGGGAGAAGCCGGAGAGCCGCCGCTCCCATCGGAGCCAGCGGGGAGCGGCGGATTGTCGCGTCAGCAGCGCGCGTCGCACGAGCAGCAGCACGAGGACCGTCTCGACGTAGAACGGCGAGTACCGGATCAGGTGCGCGAGCAGACGGCCGGCAGTGTCACTCAAGGGCGCCGCCAATAGGGCCGGGAGGCTGGTTAAAGGGCCCTCCACGGGCCAGGAAAGCTGTCCCACGCACTTCGCGGATGGATGGCTCTCCGCCGCGGGGCAGGCGTCCTCGCCTGAGAATAGCGGGTGCGGAGGCCTTCTTCAGCATCCCGGCTAGGCGTCAACGGTCGTGGGGTCGACCGGCGTCGTCCACCCCAGGGTCGGCGGGAGTTCCTCCATGGGCCCTTGCCACCGCAACTGGAGTTCGATGTCGGGGTGCAGGCGGTATTCCTTCCTGACGGAGGCAAGCTGTGCGCCGCGGATGTCGATTTTCGCCAGATCCCACTGTCCGACGCCGCTCTCGCCGCAGTACTTGAGCCAACCCAGCCACTCGTGGTTGACGCCCATGGCTTCGGCCCCGACGCGATCAGCGGCGACGTAGTCCGTGGAGGCGATGGCCACCCTGGATTCCACCAGCCCGCCATTCTGCCTCCCCTCCCAGCCGTCGATGATCGTGGCGCCCCAGAACGGCTGCAAGCGCGCCGCCGTGACGTAGATGTTGTAGAGACTCTGGCGTATGCCCGCATGATAGCGGCGCTTGTCGAGCCACATCCGGCCCGCCATGGCCTCCGCCGCGGTCTGGTGCAGCGGCGCGCCCAAGACCATGTTCTTAACGGCCAACGTCACCACCGCGATGTTGTGGACCTTGAAACACGCGGCTCCCAGGATGTAGGCGTCGGGGTCGAAGAAACGCGCCGCCAGCCGGGCCGGGACCACGTGCAGGTGATAGTCGATAAGAGGCTGGACCACGTACTTCGCTTCTTCGTTGAGGTCGACCAGGCTGACCTTCATGTCCCTGTACTCTTTGGTCAGTGCCGGGAAACCCGCGCGTTCCATCCACTGCATGGTGTCCCCGGTCGACGATTCGGCGATGACCACCGGACCCTTGAAGCGCGGCTGGAGGTAGTCCAGTATTCCGCGCAGCGCGTCTACGTGCGTTGTGCCGAGCGCGTTCGGCTTGATGAGGACGTACTTCTTGGTTGCAAGTTTGGGCCGGATCTGTTCGTCGATCGCCTGGAGGGCCTCGGTCACGTTCTTGCGCCGGCTGTCGCCGTTCGAAATTGAGACGACCGCCCGCTGGTTGTTAGGCGGGAATCCTTCGGGGTGCGGCGCCGTCAGGCGCGGCCGGTCCTTGGCTTCGCCCGCCAGGTTCACGTTCTGCGCCTCCGCGCGGCGGGCGCGTAGGATGGCGGCGGCGGCGGCCGTCGCAATCTGAAAGATGCGCCTTCTCCCTAACATGGCTTCCCTTCTCTCTCGTGGGACAAACCGCCGGATCCTCCGGCGATTCGCCCGGTGCGTCTATTGTGCAGCAGCCTCGGGACAAAGTCCAGTACGGAATTCCAGGGACGGACGATGCAATCCCCGAGCCGCGAGGCGTCCAACGGCGTCCACCGCAACGGAACTGGGGGACCGCGCCGCCCGTCCCCGGGAATGGGGCTGGAAAGGCCGGCCAAAATCGTCGGGAAAGGGCTGCCGGCCGGGCGCACTCCTCGGGACGCGGGTGGCCTCACACAGGCCGCCGACTCCTGGAGCAGGCTACTTCAGGGGCGAGAAATCGGTTGGCTCCACGAACTCCGATTCGATCTTGTCCACGATCTTCCCGTGTTTCGCCTCGAACTCGGCGCGCACCTTGAGCCATTCCGGATCTTTGTGGAAAGCCTCCCACCGGTCCTTGGCGGTCTCCCGGTCGGGGAAAGCCAGCATGTAAATGAAGGTGTCCTGGGAGCGCGGCGGGTCCTGCGGAACCCAGTATCCGATCACTTCGAGGCCGTGTTTCTTGAAAAGCGCCACGCTGTGGTCCCGGAACAGCGCCTTTACATCCGCCATCTTCTGGGAGGTGGTGTAGGTACGGATCTCGAAAACCCGGGCGTGCAAGGCCGGCAGCGCCGCCGCCAGAAAGACCGCAACAGCCAGACCACGAAACATGCGACGAGGGTACCACACCTGGCCCAACACAAGCGGTGTGGTGGTTTCGGGCCAGGCATGGAGGCGCGTTGCGGAGCTGTCAAGCCTGGATTATCAGTAACTTCAAGTCTGGCCGGAGACGTGCCTAACAGGAGGCGAGTCCGGCAGGGACGGAACGGAGGCCGACGATGAAGAAGCTGATTGGAACCGGGATTTTCGCTTTGGCGCTCACCACGACGGCAGGCTGCGCGGCGCGCGGCTTCGCCCGCTTCGGCCCGCCCCCGCCGCCGCCTCCGCCGTACGCAGCCAGGGCGGCACATGCACGTGCGGGGAGAGTGTGGGTGCCCGGCTACTACCAGTGGACGGGACGCCGCTACCGGTGGGTGGAGGGGCGCTGGGTCCGACCCCCGCGTCCGGGCATGGTTTGGGTCCCGGGCTACCGGGAACACCGCCGGGGCGTCTACGTGTGGGTTGAAGGACACTGGCGATAGCCGGCGCCCTCCGCCCGGCGGACTCTCCGCTCTCCGGCGAGGGTATGATGGGTACGGTCCGGCGTGATGAGCGTGGTCGCATCAGTGGCGTTCGTTCTCAGCGCGGGGTTTGTCGTCTATGTGCTGCTTGTGTACCCGCTGCTGGTGGCCGCACTGGCCCGCTGGCGTCCCAAGCCCGTGCGGAGGGCGCCGATTCAGCCTCGCGTCTCGGTAATCCTGGCCGTGCGCGACGGAGAGCGCTGGCTTGAGCGGAAGCTGGACTCCATTCTGGCTCTCGACTACCCGAAAGAATTGATGGAGATCTTCGTGGTGTCGGACGGCTCCGCCGACGCGACCGATGAAATCGCGGCACGGTACGCTCCGTCCGGCGTCCGGTTGATCCGCATTCCGCGCCAAGGCAAGTGGGCGGCCATCAACGCGGGAATCGCCGCGGCCACAGGTGAGATCCTGTTCTTCACGGACGTCCGCCAGACCCTGGAGCCCGGGTGCCTGACCCGCCTGGTGGCGCCTTTCGCGGATCCGTCCGTGGGAGTGGTCAGCGGCGGACTGGTGATCCGGCACGGCGGCACACGGCAGGAGGCCGCGACCGGCTTGTACTGGAGCTACGAGAAGTGGATCCGGATACGGCAGAGCGCCGTGGATTCGGTCTTGGGAGCCACCGGCGCCATCTACGCGATGCGCCGCGAACTGGCCGAACCCCTGCCGCCGGACACGCTGCTCGACGACGTGCACTTGCCGATGGGAGCCTTCGTCCGCGGGTTCCGGGTTCTCATCGACGAGTCGGCTCAGGCCTTCGACGAGCCGTCATCGCTCAGAAGCGAGTTCCGGCGCAAGGTGCGAACCCTCGCAGGCAACTACCAGGTTCTCAGAGCGTTTCCGGTTCTGCTGACTCCCGCCAACCGCATGTGGCTGCACTTCCTCTCGCACAAGTTCGGGAGGCTGCTCTTGCCGTTTGCGCTGATCCTTTGCGCCGTGTCGGCGTTCTTCCTCCCGCCGGGGTGGCGCGAGGCGCTGCTGGCCGGGCAGTTCGCTTTTTACACGATTGCCGCGGCCGACCTGGCGGTTCCGGAATCCTCGGGCCTGAAGCGCCTGACGGCCCCCGTTCAGACGTTCGTAGCCCTGATGGCCGCGACTCTGTGCGCCTCGCGGATGCTGCTGCCGTTCAATCGGCGATTTCGATGGTAGGCCGCCTGGGACCGCCCACCTCGGCGACGCGCGCAACCACGGCTTCGGCCAATTGAAGGAAGTTCGAGGCGTGGGAGTTCGAACCGTCGTCCAGAGCCACCGGCCGGCCGGAGTCGCCGCCCACGCGGATCTCGGGATCGAGCGGCAGTTCCGCCAGGAAGTGCGCGCCCATGGCTTCCGCCGTGCGGCGTCCGCCACCGTGGCTGAATACATCCACCCGCTGGCCGCAATGCGGGCAGGCCAGATAGCTCATGTTCTCAACCAGGCCCAGGATCTCGACCTTGACCTGGCGGAACATATGCACGGCTTTGCGGGCGTCCTCCAGAGAAACGTCCGAGGGAGTGGTCACCACGATGGCCCCGGTGAGGGGAACGGTCTGGATGAGGGAAAGCTGGACATCGCCCGTGCCCGGCGGCAAGTCGATGATCAGGTACTCCAGTTCCCCCCACTCGACGCCGCGGATGAACTGCTGGACAACGCTATGCAGCATCGGCCCGCGCCAGATCAGAGGACGGTCTCCCGGATTGAGAAATCCCATGGACATCAGGCGGACGCCGTACCGGTCCAGGGGGAGGAGAATCTGATCCCGGACCTCCGGCGTTTCCTGCACTCCCATCATGAGGGGAACGTTCGGCCCGTAAACGTCGGCGTCCAGCAAGCCGGTCTTGTGGCCCAGCGCGGCCAGCGCCACGGCCAAGTTCACCGAGACGGTGGTCTTGCCCACGCCGCCTTTCCCGCTGCCTACCGCGATCAGGTGCCGCACACCTGGAATGGGCTGTTTGGGCTGCTCGCCCGGCTGCTTGGGGGTCATTACTACTATCCTACGCCAGCGGCAGGTTGGCCCGGGCCATCAGCGCGTAGTCGCTCAACTCCCCGCGTTCCAGCTTGCCGAAAGCGGCCGCGGCGATCATGGCCGCGTTGTCCGTCGAGAGGCCCGGTGATGGAAAATGCACGGGACAGGCCAAGGGCAGCGCGCGCGCCGCGGCGCGGAGCCCGCTGTTGCACGCGACGCCTCCCGAGACAAGCAGGCTCCGCGCCGCAATCTGGCCGGCGCACACCGAGGCCCGGCGCAGCAGTTCCTCGATGACGGTGCGCTGGAAGGAGGCCAGCAGTCCGAGCGTCGCCGGAGGCGTCACGGCCAGCCAGTCTTCGGCCGACGGGCGCGGGTTGGATCTCAACAGTGCACGTCTCGCCTCGATCTCAGCAGTCAGGTCGCGCTGCTGGGTCCAGCGCAGAACGGCGGTCTTCAGGCCGCTGAAGCTGAAGTCGAGGGGATTGCCCTTCATGCGCGCCAGCGTGAAGCGCACGGCATGCGGGTCCCCGTGCGGGGCCAGACGGTCGATGACCGGGCCGCCGGGGTAGCCGAATCCGAGCAACTTGGCCACCTTGTCGAAGGCCTCGCCGGCGGCGTCGTCGCGGGTCTTGCCGAGCAGCCTGTAATGCGGGCCCTCCCGCACCTCGAACAGATGCGTGTGCCCGCCGCTTACCACCAGGGCCAGCGCCGGGAACTCCACGGGGCGGCCCGTGGACTCCGCCTCCAGCATGACGGCATGGATGTGTCCCTCGATGTGGTTCACGGCAATGAGCGGGAGGTTATGGGCGAAGGACAGCGCCTTGGCAAACGTCAGCCCCACCAGCAGCGAGCCCACCAGGCCCGGACCGGACGTGACTGCCACGGCTCCCAGGCCGCTGTATCCGCAACCGGCTTGAGCGAGCGCCTCGGCCACCACGGGGACGATCGCCCGCAAGTGTTCGCGCGACGCCAGTTCCGGCACCACGCCTCCGTATTTCGCGTGCGTGTCGAGTTGCGAAGCGACCACGGAAGAGAGGATCCGGCGGGCGCCGCCCACCACAGCGGCCGCGGTTTCGTCGCAGGAGGTTTCAATGCCCAGGATACGCAAGCTGATATTCTGGCTGTCGCGGGACATGCAACTCTCTGACTTCGATTATCACCTCCCGGAAGACCGCGTCGCGCAGCAGCCCCTGGAGGACCGCGCCGCGTCCCGGATGCTGGTAATCCATCGCCGCGAGGGACGCTGGGAAGACCGCATGTTCCGCGAACTCCCCCGGTTTCTCGGTCCGGGAGACTGCCTGGTGCTCAACGACTCCCGTGTCTTCCCCTCGCGCCTGCTCGGGCGCAGGGCTGGGGTGGGCGCGCTGCCCATCGGGAGGAAGAACCCCCGGAGGCGCGAGCACCTGAGCGGGGAAGTCGAGATCTTCCTGCTGAAGCCCGTGCCCGGAGAAGACGGGACCTGGCGGGCGCTCGTTCATCCGGGGCGGAAAATGCGCGTCGGCGAGCGGGTGCGCTTCGGCGAAGACCTGGAGGCCGAGATTGTGGCCCGCGGCTCCTATGGCGAGCGCACCGTCCGGTTCCTGGGTGGAGGCCGCATCGAGGAACAACTGGAGCGGGTGGGCCACGTGCCGCTCCCGCCGTACATACGCCGGCCGGACACCCCTCTGGACCGCCTGCGGTACCAGACCATTTACGCCCGCGAGAGCGGCTCCGTGGCCGCACCGACGGCGGGGCTGCACTT
This sequence comes from Bryobacterales bacterium, assembly GCA_020851555.1. Lineage (GTDB taxonomy): Bacteria > Acidobacteriota > Terriglobia > Bryobacterales > Bryobacteraceae > DTKY01. Next base: position 74,485 of record JADZCM010000035.1, read on the forward strand.
TACGGCGGAAATATTGGAGGAATGCCGCGCGGCGGGCGCCGAGATCGCCCGGGTGAGGCTCCACGTGGGCCTGGGTACCTTCCAGCCGATCCGCACCAGCACGGTCGAAGATCACCGGCTGCAAGCCGAGTGGTTCCGGATCCCGGAAGAGGAAGCCGGCCGGTTGCGGGCCGCGTCGCGGCGGGTAGCCGTGGGCACGACCGCCGTCCGGGTGCTGGAAACCGCAGCCAGGCGGGGCGGCTTGAAGGCGTGCGAGGGAGACACCGATCTGTACATCTACCCCGGTTTCCAGTTCCAGGCCACCGGCGCCATGCTCACCAACTTCCACCTGCCCCGAAGCAGCCTGCTGCTGCTGGTGTGCGCTTTCGGCGGAAGGGACCTGGTGCTCTCGGCCTACCGGCACGCCGTGGAGGCGGGCTACCGCTTCTACTCTTACGGCGACTGCATGCTGTTAGCATGAGGTCATGCAGCGCTTCCTGGAATTGTCCATAGAGACCCTGCATCACGCGGCGCAGCATGGAATCCGTATCGTGCTGATCGCGGCGGGCGCGATGCTGGCGGCCAGGCTCATCAACCGGTCGCTCCCCCGGATACGGGCGAGGATTGTGGCGCTGATGCTGCGGCGCGGCGGTGTGGAGAACACGGAACTGGAGAAGCGCGCCGTGACGCTGGGCGCCATCTTCCGCAAGACCGTGACGGTCGCAATTTATGCGCTGGCCGTTGCCATGGTCCTGAAAGAAGCGGGCTTCGACATCGGGCCCATTCTGGCGGGGGCCGGCGTGGTGGGGCTGGCCGTCGGCTTCGGCGCGCAGAACCTGGTGCGGGACGTGATCTCAGGGCTCTTCCTGCTGGTGGAGAACCAGATCCGCGTCCACGATGTGGTCAACATCAACGGCACCGGCGGACTGGTTGAGGAGATCAACCTGCGGACTACGGTGCTCAGGGGGCTGGACGGAGCCGTGCACATCTTCCCCAACGGCAGTATTCAGACGCTTTCCAACCTCACACGGGAGTACTCGTACTACGTCTTCGATATCGGCGTGTCGTACATGGAGGACACCGACCACGTGGCTTCGGTGATGGAGGAAGTGGCCGACGGGTTGAGGTCCGATGCCGTCTACGGGCCGCTGATCCTGGACCCGCTGGAGGTGCTGGGGGTGGAGCGCTTCGGCGAGTCGGCGGTGCACCTCAAAGCCCGCATCAAAACCAAGCCTATCCAGCAGTGGCGGGTGGGGCGCGAAATGAACCGCCGCCTCAAGAAACGCTTTGACGAACTGGGAATCGATCTCCCCTACCCCCAGCGCACCATCCACGTGGCGCCCTCACTGGCCGATAAGGCCGCGAAGAATGCCTAGGGCCTGGGGGACCAACTGCGCGCAGGTCCTCAACGCGACGGCCGCGAGCGGGGCCCAACTGAATCGCCAGCCGCCTCCGAGGCTCTCCATCCCAACCAGCAGCAGCAGCGGGGAGGCGATTCGCGGAAACGTGAACGGGTCAAGCAGAGTGAAGTTGATGCCCGCGGCGATCATGAAGACGGCGAAGGCCAGGGCCGCAAAGCCCCTCGGGTCCCTGGAAGGCTTGAGCGCGCTGCGCACCGCCAGGACGATGGCCAGCGCGATCGCCGCCAGCAGCAGGTAGTCCAGGGCCTTTAACGCCAGAGAGATCAGGTCCGGGAAGGAGTAATCGGGAGTTCGCCACGCCCTGAACCGGAGATAGCCCATCGGTGACTGGCTGGCCAGCTTCCCCAATAGATCCGGTCTGGTGAGGCTCGCCACGTGCCAACTCCACGCCAGAGCCGGCACGGCCGAAGTCGCGAAGAGTCCTGCCATCCGGAGCCTTCGTCTCCAGAGGAGAGAGAACAAGTAAGCCGCCAGGAGCAGGAAGCCGGTCTCACGGGTCAGGCAGGCGCAGGTCAAGAGCAGGTAGAGCCCCCAGCCTCCCCCCCGGCTGGAGTAGTAGGCGAAACCCGCCGTGAGGGCCGCCAGCGTGGCGTCTACCACCATGCGGTCCACGGACACGATGGTGGCCGGAACCAGCAGGAAGCCCAGGCCCCAGGCTGGATTCCTTCCAGACAGTTCAGCAAGGCGGCTCAACCAGTAAGCGCCAAGCAAGACGGACAGCCACAGGACGGCGAAGACCGCCGTGTCCACGTACCGGTCCTGCCCGGCGGCCAGCAGGTAGGCCGCCGCCGGAACCAGGATCCGGCGGTAGCGGAGCCGCGCGTCGTCCATGTACCCGTCAAAGCCTTTCCGGAGGAACGGATCGTGAGCCAGGTAGTGATAAAACTGTCCGTCGTAGCCGTCGCTGGCGGGGAAGCGGTAGATGCCCTCCCAATCGAGTTGAGGCGGCGCCTGTAAGCGGGCTCCGGTGCAGAACAGGGCGGTCCAGTTACCGCCGTAGTTGAAGTGAACCGTGAGCGACTGCCACGCGAACACCGCCAGCACCGCCACAAGCGCAATGACGGCCGGCCTGGACACCCAGCGCTTCATCCTGTCAGTCCCCCGCCCAAGCCGCGAAGGATGCGCCAGCCGTCGCCGGCCAATTGCAGGGCGACCGCCGGCGTAACCAGGGCCAGAGGGACGAGGTCGCCCCAGGAGCGGCGCTCCAAGGCGCGCCATAGCAGCATCGCCAGGAGCGGCGTGAGCAGCCGTCCGTGCCCGTAGACGTGGACCCAGACATCGGAGGAACCCATGAGCACGGCCCCGGCGCCCAGCGCGCCCAGCACCGTGATCGCCGCGTCCATCGGCCTGCCGGTGTTCCCCACTCCGAAACGGAAGGCCAGGGCGACGGCCGCCAGCGAGCCGAGAACCGCCACCAGGTTCAGGACAGCCGCCAGGCCGGCGATGGAGACCACCGGCGCGGCCGCGGCCAGGGCCGCCGCTGCCGACCACAAACCCCGCAGTGGAGCCGTGCCGATCCATCCGACGTTGTAGGACGGGAAGGCGTTCCACACGTAAAGCCACCAGGCCGCGACCGGCAGGACGGCCGCCGCGGAAAGCGCCGTCTTGCCATACTGCCGGCGCGCCATCGAACAGAGGCCGTAGACGGCGGCGATGGCAAGTCCGGTTTCGCGCACCAGGGGCGCCAGAGCCAGAATCGCCAAGATGGGCCAGGAGGCTTGCCGCGACGCCAGAACCGCGAATCCCACCCAAAGCGCGGCGAGCGCGACGTCCACCGTCATGCGGTCGATGGAGACGGCCGAGGCGGGAAGCGCCAGGAACAGGAATCCCCACCAGGCGGGCCGGCCGTGCAGGAGTGCGAGACGCGCCAGCCAGAAGGCCCCCAGGAAGACGAACCCCTGCACCACGGAGAAGTAAGCGGCATCGATGAGGCGAGGTTGCCCGGCCGCGAGGATGTAAGCGAGCGCCGGCACCAGGATTCTGGTGTAGCGGAGCCTCGGCGCATCAATGTAGTTCGGCAGGCCGCTCCTCCCCAGCGGATCATGGGCGATGTAGTGGTAGAACTGGCCGTCGTATCCGTAACTATTGGGAATGGCGTAGATCGTCTCCCCCGCCAGGTCGCGCGGCACGGGTTGCCGGGCGCCGGTGCAGAACAAACCGGTCCAGTTGCCGCCGTAGTTGTACCGGACGGTGAGGGCCTGCCACAGGAAAGCCAGAACCACGGCCGCCAGGGCGACTGCCGGCGGCCGTCCGGCCATGCAGCGGCGCAGAGGCGGCATCTTACCCCGGGAGTTACATGATAGCCGCCGGCGGCGCCGGTTCGTCGGGATGTCCGGCGTTGGCCAGCGGCACCTTCACCATCAGGTAGGCCAGCACCAGCAGGACGGCGAATCCCGCGTAAATCGACGGCGTCCGGAAGATGACCGGCAGCGGCCACTCGAAGAAACGGAAGGTGGCGACCACCAGCCCCGCCAGCGCCTCGCCCGCGATCAGTCCCGAGGCCGTGAGCACCCCCGCGTTCTCGATGCGGGCCTTCTGGGCTTCGTTGAATGAGCCTTTCTCGCGCGCGCGGTCCGTCACCCAGCGGATGACGCCGCCTACGAAGATAGCGAAGGTCGTCTCCAGCGGCAGGTACATGCCCACCGCGAACAGCATCGGGCTGCGCACCTGAACCATGACCAGAGAGAGCCCCATGAAGATCCCGACCACCACCAGCGGCCAGGGCATGCTCCCGCCCACGATCCCCTGAGCGAGCGACGCCATCAGCCCGGCCTGCGGCGCCGAGAGTTCGCGGTCGCCGAAGCCCGTCCCGCCGGCGTTGATGTTGCCCTGGTGGAGAAGCAGCAGCGGGAAGTAGAGCAGCGCGCTGGCCACCAGGACCCCCAGGAAGTCGCCGATCTGCATGCTGCGGGGCGTGCCGCCGAGAATGTGCCCCACCTTCAGGTCCTGGAGCATCTCGCCGGCCACGGCGGAAGAGACGCACACCACCGCGGCCACGCCCAGAACCGCCGCCACGCCGTTGATGCCCGACACACCGATCGTCACCATGAGCAGCGCCGCGACGATCAGCGTGGAGAGCGTCAGGCCGGAGATCGGGTTGTTCGAGGAGCCGATCATGCCGACCAGGTTGCCCGAGACCGCCGCGAAGAAGAAGCCCAGCACGATCATCACCACCGCGGCGACCACGCCGCCGGGCAGGGTGCCCGCGAGGTAGGCGTACAGCGCGACCATCGCGATCAGGGTCAGGACCAGCCCGATGAACACCGTCTTGGCGCTCAGGTCGCGGTCCGCCCGGGCGCTGGATTCGGCCTGCGCCCCGGCCTTCTTCAGATCGGAGATGGCCCGCTTCATGCCGGCCGCCAGGCTCTTGCGCATACGGAACAGGGTGTAGCTGGCGCCCACCAGCATGCCGCCCACGGCGATCGGCCGGACGATGAACCGCCAGATGGAACTCGCCATGCCGGACCAGGATTCTTCGGCCGCGCCCGGCGGGAGCAGGTCCTGGAGTTGGGGCCCGAGGAAGTACATGAACAAGGGCACGAGCAGGCCCCAGGCGACCACGCCGCCCGAGAAATTGAGCGCCGCCAGCTTCGGGCCGATGATATATCCGACCCCCAGGTAGGCGGGGCTGATGGCCGGCGCCGAAGCCACCGTCACGCCCCCCACTCCGAGCCCGTTGGCATCCGCGGTGCTGCCGAGACGGACCATGCTGCGGCCCATCTCGCCGATGCGCACGAAGAACTCCTTGCTCGCGGCGAACAACTGAAAGACCCCCAGCAGATAGACCAGAGCGCCAACCCCCATGTTGGCGAAAAGAACCTTGGCCGCCTGGCTGCCGCGCTGCCCGGCCTTGTGGATCTCGGAGGCTGCCAGCGACTCCGGGTAGGGGAGTTCGCGGTCCTCCACCATCACCCGCCGCAGCAGGGTGACGAACAGAATGCCGAGCACGCCGCCCACCAGCATGAGCACGCTGGATTTCCAGTAAGCGTGCTCGAAATCGAACGACGGCCAGGCCTTCGAAATCACGAAGGCGGGGATGGTGAAGATGGCGCCCGCGGCGACCGACTCGCCTATGGAGCCGACGGTCCGGGCCATGTTCTCCTCGAGGATCGAGCCGCGGAACAGCCGCAGGACCGCCATGCTGATGACCGCCGCCGGGTAGGTGGCGGCGATGGTCATCCCGGCGCGCAGACCGAGGTAGGCGTTGGCGGCGCCCAGGATCACGGTCATGACGAGCCCCAGCAGCAAGGCGCGGAGCGTGAACTCGGACATGCGGACACTGTCAGGTACGTACGGAGCGTGTTTCTCTTGGCCCACTGCTTCCCTCCCGCATGGGACATGATAGCAGGCGGGCAACGATGCCCACGCGCACCGGGCGGGGCGGGGCGGCGAACGGCGCTGGCGCCGGGCCGGGCAAGATCCGGGCCGGCGCGGCCATGCCGGCCGGCGTCACGGGCCCTTCATCGAAGAGGATTCCGGTCCGGTCCACGCCGCCGGCCGCTACAGCCGGACAATCTTGTCCGACACCAGGCCCTTCATGGCGTTGCGCGTATCCACCACCAGGCGCGCGCGCTCCAGCACGGCCGGGTAATTGAAGGCGCTGTGGCCGGTGATAATCAGAACGCAATCGGCCTCGGCGGCGGCCTGCTCGGGCGCGAGCGACCGCAGTTCCAGCCCGTCCGCGCGCAACTCCGGAACGTGAGGGTCTGAGTAGGTGACTCGCGCCAGCCGCCGTTCCAGCAGGTGAATCACGTCGAGAGCCGGCGACTCCCGTATGTCGTCGATGTCCTTCTTGTAGGCCACGCCCAGGATGTGGACGCGCGCGCCGTTGAGCGGCTTGCCCCTCTGGTTGAGCGCGTTCTGCACCTTGTCGACCACGAACTGAGGCATCTGCCCGTTGATGTAGCCCGCCAGGTCGATGAACCGCGCTTCGATCCCCGCTTGCCGGGTCTTCCAGGAAAGGTAGAACGGATCCACGGGAATGCAGTGCCCCCCCAGTCCGGGCCCGGGATAGAACGGCATGAAGCCGAACGGTTTGGTGGCGGCGGCGTCGATCACTTCCCAGACGTTGATACCCATGCGGTCGCACATCATCGCCAGTTCGTTGACCATCCCGATGTTGATCATCCGGTAGGTGTTCTCGAGCAGTTTCACCATCTCGGCCACCTGCGTGGAACTGACCGGGACCACCCGCTCGAGGGCCTGGGCATAGAACAGGGCGCCCATCCGGCTGCAAGCCGCCGTCACCCCGCCCACCACCTTGGGGATATTGTAGGTCTGATAGACCGGGTTGCCTGGATCCACCCGCTCCGGCGAGAAGCACAGAAAAAAGTCCTGCCCCACGCGCAGGCCCGTCCGCTCGAACATCGGCAGCACCAGTTCGTCGGTGGTGCCCGGGTAGGTGGTGGACTCGAGGATCAGCAGCATGCCGGGGTGCAGGTGCTTCGCGATCTCCTCGCAGGCCGAGACGATGAAGCCCATGTCCGGGTCCTTGGTCTTGCGCAGGGGCGTGGGCACGCAGATGTTAACGGTGTCCAGCCCCGCGATCCCGGCGAAGTCCGTCGTGGCGCGCAGTTTCCCCTCTCGCGCCAGGGGCGCCAGGACCGCGTCCGGCACATCGCCCACGTAGGAGTCGCCCGCGTTGACGCGCGCCACCTTCGCGCCGTTCAGGTCGATCCCGGTGACCTGGAAGCCCGCCCGCGCGAATTCCACCGCAAGCGGAAGCCCTACATACCCCAGGCCGACCACGCCCACGCGCGCCGTACGAGTCCGGATTCTGTCAGTCAGTTCCAATGGTGGTTCCTCACTCGAAGTAGTACTCGCCGCGGCCGGTGATCTCGGCCGGTCCAGTCAGATACAGGGTCTCGTCCCAGCGCGCATCCATGGGCCCGCCGGGCGTCAGCACGCGCACCGGACTCCGGACCAGTCCGCGAAGCATCGCGGCCCAGACGGCGCCGCAGGACCCGGTGCCGGAACTCATCGTCTCTCCGGCCCCGCGCTCCCAGAAACGGACGTCCAGGGTGTGTTCATCCTCCACCCTTACGAATGACACGTTGGTGCGGCTGGGAAACCGCGGGTGCGATTCGATCTCCGCGCCCAGGCTGCGCCAGTCCAGCGTGAAGTCGTCCACGAAGACCGCGCATTGAGGGTTCCCGGCGTTCAGCAGGGTAACCTCCCGCCGGCCGGCGCCGAGATCCAGCAGGCAGCGCGCCTCCTCAGGCCTCGATACGGGCCTTCCCATGTCCATCTCGAAGCTGAAACGAAGGCCGCTCCTCTCGATCAGGCGAAGTTCCTTGAGGCCTGCCTCCGTACGGATGCGCACCGGGGTGAGGGCCAGGTTCCGCTCGACCAGGAACGCCGCCGCGCAGCGCGTTCCGTTGCCGGAGATCTCGGCACGGCTGCCGTCGGAGTTGTACAGGCGTATTTCGGCGTGGCAGCCCCGCTCCTCGGCCGCGGCCGACACCAACATCCAGCCGTCCGCGCCGATGCCCGTGTGCCGGCCGCAGATGGCGCGCGCCGCGCGGTCCAAACCCTCCCGGGGCGCCTCGCTCGTCCAGGTGAGCAGAAAGTCGTTTCCGGCGCCGTGAGCCTTGGTGAATGAGATACGCATCAGCGCCTCCTGTAGATATGGACCCGGGGCTCCCCTTTCACGCTAATGGATTTCACCACTTCGTACACGGGCCCTTCGCGGACGGCTTTCTGCATCGCGGCTTCCACCGGATCTCCGGCCATGGCGACGGCCCACTCTTCGTGAAGGAAGATGGCGGGCCTTGCCAGCGCGCCGGACCAGGCCGCCCGGTTGTCCTGATGCAGGCTCTCGCGCAGGGGAATCCCGGTTTGCCGCAGCATGGAGGGCAGATCGCCGAAATACATAAGAATCCCCGTCCCCCGCCGGTAGTGCTCCCGCAGGACGGCGGCGCCCTGGCGCGTCCAGGCCCGCCGTCCTTCCGAGTTCACCTGCGACTCCTTCCAGCAGACCGAATTCTCCGGCCAGGGGGAACCTAACCAGGGTACGACAGCCAGCACGGCGATCAGCGCGGCGGCCGGCCGCCGGAGGCGTCCCGGGACGCAGAGTACGAGCGCGCCCGCGGCGAATGCCAGCGCAGGCAGCGCCGTTACGCCCAGCCGGGTGTTCCAGTAGGAGAACGGCCACAGGTGCGGCATGTAAATGGGCGTGCCTCCCGAGTGGATGCTCCCGACGATCAGCGCCGCCGGAGCGAACAGGAGCAGCAGAGGCCACCAGACGCGCTTGACGGCGGCCGCCACCGTGCCCGCGATTCCGAGCGCCAGCGCGGGCCAGCCGGCGGCCAGGCGCACGGCGTTCCAGTAGTAGTACAAGGCCCGCGGCCAATCGTGATCCCCGCGGTATGGTTCCAGGCCTGAGCCGAGCAGGCGCTGGTAGATGGCGAGGGCGGAGTACTGCCCCCGGTAGAACTCCAGCGGGTCGCCCCAGTTCCACCATCCGTAAGCCATCCACGACAGCGGGCCGGCCGAGGCGATCGCCCCGAAAATAATCGCCGCCGGAAGCCTCCGGCCACGGGCGGCCACCAGCAGGTAGAGCGCCACAACGGGAATGAGCGCCCATCCCTCGTAACGCGCGAGCGATGCCGCCAGGCCGGCCACGCCCGCCGCCGCCGCCCAGGCCAGAGACCGGCTCTCCCGGAAGCGCACGGCGCAGTAGAGCAGGCTCGCAAGAGCGCCGGCCAGCACCGGCTCGGTCATGGGCACCGCCTGCAAGTAAAGCGCGTTGGCGTTCAACGCGAAGACACCGGGCACGGCGGCGGCCGCGGCGGAGTCCCCGTACACCCGCCGTGCGGCCGCGAACAGAAGCGCCCCGGCCGCCACGAAGCAGAGCGCCGCCGGAATCGCGCCAGCCAGGCCCGTTCTCCATAGCGTGTCCGAAACCACCAGCGGCAGCATCAGCAGGTGAGGGAGCGGAAGCCAGACCGGTCCGATCTGGGAAAGCCCCGGCGTACGGGAGTCCACCACCCGGCGTGCGAGGTTGAGATGCGCCTCGGCGTCCCCGTAGTAGAGCGTGTACCCGCGATAATGCACCCAAGCGACCGCGGCGGCGCTCAGCGCCGCCAGCAGCGCCAGCGCAACGAGCAGCTCAGAAGTCCGTCGAGGCCTTGAACTCACGGAAGCGGCCGTCAATCTCCGCGCGGGTCAGGCCGCGGAACCGGTCCACGCCGAAACCCTCGCAGCAGAAGCTGCCCATCACGGAGCCGTAGACCACGGCGCGGCGGAGCAGCGCCATATCGAGCGGCCCCGTCCGCGAGCCGGCGCCGTTCTCCGCAAGGTATCCGATGAAGCCTCCCGCGAAGCAGTCACCCGCGCCCGTGGGGTCCAGAACCCGGTCCAGCAGGTAGCCCGGCACCGAGAAGCAGCCGCCGGCCGTGAACAGGACGGCGCCGTATTCGCCGCGCTTGACGACCAGGATCCGCGGCCCCAATTCGAGGATGGCGGCCGCCGCGCGCCGCAGTACGGACTCGCCCGAAAGCAGGCGCGCCTCGCTGTCGTTGATGAGAAGGAAGTCCCACTCCCGGATGGTCTCGAGCAGCTCCTCGCGGCAACCCTGGATCCAGTAGTTCATGGTGTCACCGCCCGCCAGCCGCACGCCGTCCATCTGGCGCCGCACGCTCCGTTGAAGAGCCGGCTGGATGTTCCCCAGCAGGAGATAGGGCTGGCTCCTGTAATGCTCCGGGAGCTTCGGCTGGAAGTCCGCGAAGACGTTCAGGTCGGTTTGGAGCGTGGTGCGCTCGTTCATGTCCGCCGAGTAGACGCAGGACCAGAAGAAGGTCTTGCCGGGAACCCGCTCCAGTCCCTCCAAGTCGATCCCTCTGGTTGCCAGCAGGTCCGTGTCCTCCTGCCGGAAATCATCTCCGACCACGGCCACGATCCTGACCTTGGTGAAGTAACTGGCCGCCAGCGAGATGTACGTGCAGGCGCCTCCCAGCATCCGCTCCACTCGTCCGTGAGGAGTCTCCACGCCGTCGTACGCGACGGAACCAACCACCACCAGCGACATCCCTAAGATTGTAACCGAGCGTCGCGGGATAGAATGGAGAAAGCCCCCCGATGACGTCGTACCTTCGCCATCTGCCCGTCCTGATCATCTTCGCCGCCGCGGTGGCGCTGCACGTGGTGGCGTGGCGCTGGGGAGTGAGGGCGGCGGGCGCACGGGCCGCTTGGGCGCGGAAGGTGCTGGTGAGCCTCGCGGCGGGGAGCGGCGCGGCGTTGCTGCTCACCGGGATGGGCCTGGAATTCACGCACATGCGCCAGGCCATGCCGCAGCAGATGTGGATATTCTTCGTGCGGGGCGCGTCGCTCGCCTGGGCGCTGGCCTCCGGATGGCTCTTCCTTGCGCTCTGGCTCTGGCGTGCGGCGCCTTCGTTCGACTCGCGCCGCCGCAGGTTTGTGAGGGCTGCGGGCGCCGCGGCGGTGGCAGCGCCGGCAGTCGCGGGCGGCTACGGCGCATTCATCGCTCGCACGCACATGCAGGCGCAGGAGGTGGAGATCCGGCTGGCGGACCTGCCGCCGGACCTGGACGGTCTGCGCATTTCTCAGTTGACCGACATACACCTCAGCCCGTTCCTGAGTCTGAAACAACTGGCTCGAGCCGTGAGCCTGGCCAATGAATGGCGTCCGCACCTGGCCCTTGTGACGGGGGACCTGGTCACCGGCCGCGTCGATCCCCTGGACGATTGTCTGCGCGAACTCGCCAAGCTGCGCCCCAGCGACGGCATCTTCGGCTGCCTGGGCAACCATGAGGGTTACATTGGAGCGGGATCGTACTGCGCGCGGGAGGGTTACCGGCTGGGCATCCGTTTCCTGCGGGCCGAGACCCGTTACATGCGCTTCGGCCGGGCCGGCCTCAATCTCGCGGGAGTGGACTACCAGAGCATGGGCGGGCCTTACCTCAGCGGGTTGGAGCGCCTGCTGCGCGAGAACCGGTTCAACATGCTGCTCTCGCACAACCCGGACGTCTTTCCCACCGCCGTGGAGCAGGGATACCGCCTGGTGGTCTCCGGACACACCCACGGCGGACAACTGGCCCTGGAACTGGCTGGAGTGTCGTTCAGTCTCCCGCGCCTGTTCACCCCCTACGTCCGAGGGCTGTACCGCGAGAAGGACTCGGCGCTCTACGTGAGCCGCGGCCTCGGCACGGTGGGAATCCCCGTCAGGCTGGGCGCGGACCCCGAGGTCACGCTGATTCGGCTATGCGCTTCCTGATCATCAGCGACCTGCACGCCAATTGGGAAGCGCTTCAGGCCGTGCTGGAGGATGCCGAGGGGCGCTACGACAGGATTCTGTGCGCGGGCGACCTGGTGGACTACGGCGCGGACCCCAACGCCGTGGTGGATTGGGCCCGCCGGACGGCTCCCCTGCTCGTCAGGGGCAATCACGACAAGGTGTGCGCCGGGCTGGAGGACATGGAGTGGTTCAACCCGGCGGCGCGGATCTCGGCGGCGTGGACTCTGGAAACGCTCTGGCCCGCCAATCTGGAGTATCTGCGCAGCCTTCCGAAAGGGCCTCTGCCGGTCCACGGGTTCCAGATCCTACACGGCTCGCCGCTGGACGAGGATGAGTACCTGATCAACGTCCACGACGCCCGCCAGGTCCTTCCCTTTCTGCACTGCTCTCTCAGCTTTTTCGGACACACCCACTTGCAGGGCGGCTTCATCTCCCATGACGGCGGGTTCGAGCCGGTTCCGGCAGTGCCGGCGTCTCAGGACGAGCGGGTGCTGGAGATTCCCGGCGGGAGGCAGTGTCTTATCAATCCCGGTTCGGTGGGCCAGCCCAGGGACGGGGACCCCCGCGCGGCATACGTACTGTACTCGGAGGAGGAGCGCCTGCTTCGCTACCGCCGGGTTCCTTACGATGTGGCGGCCGCGCAGCGGAAGATCCGCGCGGCGGGCCTGCCTGCGCGGCTGGCGAACCGCCTGGCGCAGGGGGAGTGAGAGCGCGGAGCAAAACCCGCCGGCTGCAAAGCGGGTGTTTGCGCTCTTCCACCGGAGTGCGTGCTGCCGTCTGGCGCAAGGCCGACAGCCATCCACAAGTGCGGTATCGAACAGAAAGCCCGGTACTGAGAAGGGGGCTGTTCGAGCGCCGTCCCGGACCGCGATCTCCCCGCTACCTCAGCAAGCCGTTCAGCTCCCGCAGCACTTTGGAGTCGAACTTCGGTTTCCGGTCGTAGGTCATCAGGCCGTTGACCTCCTGTTCCACGTCCGTGATCTGGGTGTAGCAGATGCCGATGATGGCCGGGATCCGGGCGATGGCTTCGTACAGGCTCCGCAGCCGCTCCAGCGCCGCCTCCGGAGTCTTCTCGACGCCCGAGTATCCCCAGGACTCCGGCGGCACGGCGGCGCCGGGCGGAATGTAGGCGATCCCGCCGAACTCGGAGAGAAAGATCGGGCTGCCGTTGTACTGGAAGCCCGGGATCATCGCGACCCGGCCGCCGTCGGGAATGCGCACGCCGGGGCTGCCCAGGATCTTGTATTTCTCGTAGAGCAGGTCTCCGCTCCTGGCGTAATCATGGATCCCCATGAGGTCGGTGAGGTCCGTGTGCTCCCACCCGTCGTTGTCGATGACCGGGCGGGTTCCGTCCAGCGAGTGTGTCAGATGATAGAGCGACTTCAGATGGTTCTGCTGCCGGGGATCGCGCAAGTCGGGGACACCCCAACTCTCGTTGATGGGAATCCACATGATGACGGACGGATGGTTGCGGTCGCGTTCCACCGAAGCCGCCCACTCGGCGGCGAACCTGGCGACGTAGACCTCGTCAAACAGATAGGCGTTGGCGGCCTCGCTGGAGACCAGGAATCCCATGCGGTCCGCCCAGTAAAGAAACCTCGGATCCTCCAGTTTCTGGTGCTTGCGCGCGCCGTTGAAGCCCATCTCCTTGGTCATGCGTATGTCGTACTGGATGGCCTCGTCCGAAGGAGGCGTCAGCGCGCTCTCCGGCCAGTAGCCCTGGTCCAGCACCATCTTCAGGTAGACCGGCCGGCCGTTGATGGCCACCCGCCCGTTCTCGATGGCCACCGTCCGGTACCCGAAGTAGGAGTCAACCCGGTCCACCACCGTGCCACCCCGCCGCAACTCGAAGCGGACGTCATAGAGGTTCGGCGACTCGACCGACCACAATCGCGGGTTGCCCACCTGGGCGGCGGCCGAGAGGCGGTCACTTGAGGCGCGGACCATGGTCGAGGCCGCCACTTCCTTGGCCCAGGAGATGCTCGCGTGGAACTCCAGGTCCGGAGCCGGATTCACGATGCGCGCGTCGAAACGCACTACGCCATCATTGGAGGGCTGTATGTGGACCGCGCTGAGATGGCTCGCGCCGGCGGCCTCCAGCCACACCGTCTGCCAGATGCCGCTGGTCCGGGTATAGAAGATGCCCCGCGACTTCGGCTCCCAGTACTGTTTGCCGCGCGGCTGGTAACGGTCGGTGGGCTGATCCTCCACCCTCACCACCAGCGAGTTGGCCCCGCTCCGCAGGAGGGGGGTAATGTCGAACGAGAACGGAACGCTGCCGCCCTCGTGTTCGCCCGCCACGCGGCCGTTGACCCAGACCGTTGCCCGGTAGTCGACCGCGCCGAAGCGCAGGAGCACGCGCTTATCCTTCCAGCCGGCGGGCACCTCGAAGGAGCGGCGGTACCAGATGTACGGATGAAAAGACGTGTCGCCGATGCCGCTGAGCCGGGTCTCGAACGCATACGGCACGGCGATGGAGCGCGAGAACTTGCGGTCCGAGGCGGCCCAGCCCTCGCGGAGGCCGGCGTCGGCGTCGTCGAACTCGAACTCCCACCGGCCGTTCAGGTTGAGCCACTGCTCCCGCTGAAACTGCGGCTGCGGGTGCTCGGGTCGCGGTTGGTCCTGGCCGAATGCAGCGGCGGCCAGCAAGATTGAGAGAAGAAGTGTCCGGTCCATGGGTGCGCCCACCATTCTACGATCAGCGTTCACGGTTCCGCACCCCCGTTTCGGGCCTGCCGTCCGGGGCGCGCCGGACGGCATGGAGTCCGGCCCCGCGGCGAGGCGGGCGTTTTCTCTTTCGCTGTTGCGGGAGATTTTCTCGAACTGCAAGAATCAGGCGTGGTCTGGAAGAGGTTTATTCTGGCCGCCGCGCTCTCCGGCGGAGCAGCGTGCGCCGCGGTGATCCAGGGGCACGTGATCGAGAAGCAGACCGGCCGCCCGCTGGCCCGTGCCCGGGTGGCGCTGCTGCCCCTGCGCGCGGAGGGCCGCGGCCCGGCTCCCGTGTTCACCAATTCCGCCGGGTACTTCGCTTTCCCCAACGCACCGGCCGGGGCGGTGGTGCTGACCGCCGAGAGGCGCGGTTACGCCGCCGCCACCTACGGCCAGAAGCGCTGGAACGGCCCCGGAACGCCGATCGTGCTCGAGCGGGATGGGGTGTTCACGGCCGAACTGCGGCTCAGCCGGCTTGGGGCGCTCTCGGGCGCCGTCGTGGACGAAAACGGCGTCGGCGTGGAGGCGGTCCAGGTTTCGGCTTACAAGGACGGACGGCCGTTGCGGCTGGCCGGCCATGCCACCAGCGACGACCGCGGCGTGTTCCGTATCTCCGGACTTGAACCGGGCACATACCGCGTGCGCACCGGCGCCAAGCAATTGGCGGACGAGACGGGGCTGCTGCCGACGTTCTTCGGCGACTCGCCCGGGTCCGCCGGCTCGACGCCCGTGACGGTGAATCTCGATGACGAGGCCACGGGGTTGCTGATTCAGCCGGCTCCGGGCAAGCTGCTGCGCCTGAGCGGGCGCGTCAACGCCGCGGGAATCCCCACGGTCGCCCTCTATGCGGACTTGGGCCGATGGCTGGCCGCCGTGGACGGAGACGGCCGTTTCTCGTTCAATGAGCTTACGCCGGGCAACGTCGAGCTGATCGCGGAGTCCGCCGGCGGCGGGCGCGGACAGGTGGCCTACGCGAGGCTCCCGCTGGACTCCGACCAGGACAACATCGTGCTTGAACCAGCGCCCTGGCCGCAGGTTCAGTTTCGCTGCGAGGGCGCGGACGGCAAGCCGCTGCGCGAGAAGGACGTCATACTCAGGCTCGCGCGCACTTCCCCGGCGGAGGACCCGCGGACGGAGCAGGTCGAGTGCGGAGTTGCCTCGGCGGTGGGCGTCGGGACCTGGCAACTGTCGGTGGCGACGCCGGCCAGGTTTGCCTTGTCCGGCGTCAGGATCCAGCAGAGGCCCTCGGCTTCCAACGAAATATCCCTCCTGCCGGGCCAGACCGTGGAGATTTCCGCGGCGCTCTCCGGCAAGGGAGCGGCATTCAAAGGCCGGCTGCTCGGCGCCGGGGGAGCGCCGGCCACGGGCGCCATGGTCTTCCTCAGCCCTTTGGACCGCGACGTTGCGCGGATCTTCTTCGGCAAAGGGACGGCGCGCGCGGGCCTCAACGGCGAGTTCGTGATGGAGGGCCTGCCGCCGGGCCGGTACAAAGTGTCAGGCTCTTTTGACGCCCTCACGGCGGAGGAGATCGACTGGAGCGACCCCTCGCTGCTGACCGTCGACCTGGAGGAGGGCGCAAGCCTCGCCGCCGACGTGCGTCTGCCGTCCTGATCAGCGCCAGGAAATCAGCTTGACCTCGGTCATCTCCTCGACCGCGTATTTCGGGCCTTCGCGCCCCATGCCGCTCAGCTTCACGCCGCCGTAGGGCATCTGGTCCACACGGTAGGCGGGGACCTCGTTAATAAGGAATCCCCCCACGTGGACGCGGCGCGCCGCCCAGAATGCCTTCTCGATGTCGCGCGTGTAGATGCTGGCCTGCAAGCCGTACTGGGAGGCGTTCACCATCGCCACCGCCTCCTCCAGTCCGTTCACCGGGTTGACCGCAACCACGGGGCCGAATGCCTCCTGGCAGGAGATCTTGACATCCGGCGGCGCCTGCGCCAGGACCGCCGGTTCGATCGTAGCCCGGCTGCGCGCGCCTCCGGCCACCAGGCCGGCGCCGGCGCGGACGGCCTCCCCGATCCACGCTTCGACACGTTCGGCCTCGCCGGTGGTGATCAAGGAACTGATGTCCGTGGCCGGATCGTGCGGATGGCCGATCTTCAGTTTGCGCGCGCCTTCGGCCATGCGCTCCACAAACTCCCCGTACACCTTCTGGTGAGCGAAGATCCGCTGGACCGAGATGCAGACCTGCCCGGAGTTGGCGAAGCTGCCGGCCACGGCGCGCGGGACGGCGGCATCCAGGTCCGCGTCGTCCTCGACGATCACCGCCGAGTTGGAGCCAAGCTCCAGCGTCACGCGCTTCATGCCCGCCAGGCTCCGTATCCGCAGGCCGACCGCGGGACTGCCGGTGAAGGTGATCATCGCGACCTTGGGATGGCTCACCAGCAGGTCGCCGATGGCGCCGCCCGGACCGGGGATCACGTTCAACGCGCCTGGGGGCAGGCCGCATTCTTCGAAAACGCCGGCCATCATCAGGGCCGTGACCGGAGTGGCCGAGGCGGGCTTGTGAACCACGGCGTTCCCCGCGGCGATCGCGGGGCCGATCTTGTGCATGGCCAGGTTGAGCGGAAAGTTGAAGGGCGTAATCGCGGCAATGACGCCGACCGGCTCCCGCAACGTCATCGCCCAGCGCCCCTTGCCGGCCGGCGAGGCGTCCATGGGAACCACTTCGCCGCACAGGCGGTGGGCCTCCTCCGAGGAGAACAGAAGCGTCAGCGCCGCGCGGTCCACCTCTGCGCGGGCTTCGCGTATGGGCTTGCCGCTCTCGGAACTCAGGGCCAGCGCCAGCGCCTCGCTCCGCTCCAGAACCTTGTCGTGAGCCTTGCGGAGCAGGAAGGCGCGTTCGGCGAGCGTGAGCTCCCGCATGGCCGCCGCAGCCGCCGCGGCTGCCTCGACGGCGGCGTCCACCTGTTCCGGTCCGGCTTCATGGACGGCCGCCACCTCGGCGCCGTCGTACGGGAGCTGAACCTTGCGCGGCGGCCCGGTGACGACCGGACGGCCGCCAATCCACATCGGGTACTCCATGCAACCTCCGTTTCCTATCCCCAGTGTGGCGTCTCCGGACAGAGTTGACAAACCCGCCGGCCAGAGACCCCTCGCTCCGACGCCCGGGGGGCCGGCGCTGGGTCATTCGTGGAGCCTCGCGCGTCCGCGGGGGCGCAATCCCGGATCTGGCAGCGGACCGCTACCGGCGAGGATCAGAAACTGCGCCGCCCGCATCCACCACGGCCGCCACCTTGAACCGGGACTCCCCGGGAGGCCCGAAGCGCAGGTCGCTCAGTTCCACGTTCACCGCGCCTTCCATATCCGCTGCCGGCGTGACTCTCCACACCGGCCAACGGGCGAACTCAAGGAACGAGCGGAACGGCTCCACCCGCGGCGTATTCTCGGGCTTGTAGTAGATCCGCCCGCCGGACGGATCGAACTCCTCCAGCAGGTTCAGTTCCGGGCGCCTCTCCAGGAAGCCGCGGCCCTCGACCAGCCCCACCCAGCGGAACGGGTTCGCCGGCAACGGCATGGCCGCCACCCTCAAAGGGATCTCTCCCTGGTACATTCTGGCGTCGAGCACCGCCACCGCCCGCTCATGCAACAGGTACTTCCCCGTCCCATAGAGAGCCGCCAGGCACAGCGCGGCGACGGCCATCCCGCTGCCCGGCCCTGTCTGAGCACCCATCTCCCGGCTGACGAAGTGCAGCAGCCAGGGCACGGCGACACCCAGAGCCAGCAACAGCCAGATCCAAACGTCGAAGAACGCCAGGAAGTCGAAGCTGATCCAACGGCTTGAAAACGGCCAGAGCAGCCGGACCCCATAGGCGTTCGCCAGGTCCAACAGCGGGTTGCTGGCGACGCCGATCAGCGCGGCCGGAAAAGCCCTCCCCCAGTGGAAACGCTTGCGCCGTACGGCCCACACCAACCCCGTCACCAGCAGCGCCAGCAACGGCATTGCCACGAGGGAGTGTGTCGGGCCGCGGTGATACTGGAGGAAAGCAGCCTGGCCGCCCAGGCCGCTGATCACGTCCAGATCGGGCGCATTCGCCCCCAGCACCAGCAACCAGGTGGCCTGCGGCGCCATGCGCTTCAGGCCGGCCCGGCTGAGCACAACGCCCGTCAGAGTGTGAGTGAGGGGGTCCACTAGAGAAGCGCCGGCGGCATCAGCAGCGTCATCGCGTGACGGACAATTTCCACCCTGGCGGGCAACGCACCAACCAGTTCGCCGTCCACTTCGACGTGAACCGGGACCTCGTCAAGGGGGAGGAATTCCGCCGACGCGCCTTGCAGGAAGGTGACGCCCTCCACCCTTTCCAGCGTCCCGGAGAGCACGGCCCCCAGGTAGCCGAGGTAGCGCAAGGCGCTGCGTCCCTCGAACAGGGCGAAGGCGAAGTCGTCGCGCAGCAGGTCCGCCTCCCGCGTGATGATGAAGCTGCCGCCGTAGTTGCGGACACGGCTGGCGAGCGCGAAACCGGCCCGGCGCGTGACCTTTCCCACGCGCACCTCGAACTCGCGCACTTCCTGTATGACGTGCGCCAGGCCGGCAAGCCAGAAAGACAGCTTCCCCTGGACCTTCTTCACCTCCGGGTCCACCGCGGCGACGATGGTCGCGTCCAGCCCTACCCCCGCCACCATGAGGAAGTACCTCTGCACCGCGCCGCCCTCCACCGTCAGCCGCCCCACGCTGATACGCCGCGGGATCCAGTCCTTCACCTGCCGCGCCACTGCCGGCAGCGGTCCCGCCAGCCCCAGTTCGTTGGCCAGTATGTTGGCGGTGCCGGCGGGCAGCACGCCCAGTGGTACGGATCCGTGGACCAGGCCGTTGGCGGCCTCGTTGACGGTCCCGTCGCCTCCGGCCACCAGAACCAGGTCCGCTCCCCGGCGCACGCAGAGCCGCGCGATTTCGCCGGCGGAGCCGGGCCCGGAGGTGGCCAAGGATGTCACGCTGTGGCCGTCCTCGCGCAGCGCGCCGGCAGCCGCATGGACCGCCCCGGTTCCCATCCGGTCTAAACCCCGGGATGCGGGGTTGTACACCAAGAAAGCGTTACGGTACGTAGCAATAGCCCGATTATAATAGACCCGGATGACGCAGCCAGACGCTGGGAAGGAAGTACAGCGGTTGCGGGCGGAGTTGCGCCGGCACGAGCATCTCTACTACGTTTTGGACCGGCCCGAGATCACCGACGCCGAGTACGACGCGCTCATGCGCCGGCTCCGGGAACTGGAGGCCGCGCATCCGGAACTGGCGGCGCCCGATTCTCCCACCCAGCGCGTGGGCGGCAAGCCGCGCGAAGGGTTCGTCAAGGTGAAGCACAGTTCGCCCATGCTCAGCCTGGACAACGCGCTCAACGAAGGCGAACTGCGCGAATTCGACCGCCGCGTCCGAGACCTGCTGGGCGGCGAGCCCTTCCGGTATGTGGCCGAACTGAAGCTGGACGGCCTCTCGATGGCCGTGCGCTATCGCGATGGCGTCCTGCACCAGGCCGTCACGCGGGGCGACGGGATTGAAGGCGAGGACGTCACCGAAAACGCCAGGACCATCCGATCCCTGCCTCTGAGCATCGAGACCGACGAGCGCGCCCTGGAGGTCCGCGGGGAGGTCATTTTGGGGCGCCGCGCCTTCGAGCGGCTGAACCTGGACCGCGACCGGGAGGGACAGCCGCGCTTCGCCAACCCCCGCAACGCCGCGGCGGGCTCCATCCGCATTCTGGAGCCGGCCATCACCGCGTCCCGCCGCCTCGACTACTCTGCGTACTTCCTGCTCGACGGCGGCGCGCCGCTCGCCGACAGCCACTGGGAGTCGCTCGCGCGCCTCGCGGAGTTCGGGTTCAAGGTCAACCCGGAGCGCCGCTTGTGCCGGGATATCGAGGAGTTGATCGAATACTGCCGCGAGTGGGCGCGCCGCCGCGAGGATCTTCCCTATGCGACCGACGGCGTCGTGGCCAAGGTTGACTCCGCGCGCCAGCAGCGGCAATTGGGATGGACGGCGAAGGCGCCCCGCTGGGCCATCGCCTTCAAGTTCCCCGCCGAGCAGCAAGCCACGGTGGTGGAGCGGATCGAGGTGCAGGTCGGCCGGACCGGAACGCTTACCCCGGTGGCGCATCTCCGGCCCGTGGCGGTAGGCGGCGTTACGGTCTCCCGCGCCACCCTGCACAACGAGGACGAGATCGAGCGGCTGGGGGTGAGAGCCGGCGATACGGTCCTGATCGAGCGCAGCGGCGACGTCATACCAAAGGTCGTCCGGGTGGAGAAGTCCGGCGGCGGCCAGTCATTCCAGATGCCGGATTCCTGTCCCGTGTGCGGCGGGCGGATCGTGCGGCAGGAGGGCGAGGCCGCCAGCCGTTGCATCAACACCAACTGCCCGGCCCGCTTGAAGGAGTCGGTTCTGCACTTCTCGGCCCGCAAGGTCATGTATATTGACGGGCTGGGGGAGGCCCTGGTGGACCAGTTGGTGGACCGGGGGCTGGTCCGGAGCGTCGCCGACGTGTACTCGCTGAAGCCCGAGGACCTGATCCCGCTGGAGAGGATGGCGAAGAAGTCGGCCGGGAAGCTGGCCGCCAACATTGAGCGTTCACGCCGGAACGGCCTGGACCGCGTGTTGTCGGGGCTGGGGATACCCTTCGTCGGAGAGCGCACGGCGCAGATCCTGGCCCGGACGTTCGGCAGCCTGGACAAGATCGCAGCGGCGGACGAGGAGACTTTGCAGACCGCCGAGGAGGTCGGGCCGAAGATCGCCCGGAGCATCTGGCAGTTCTTCCGTGAGCCGCACAACCGGGAACTGGTTGAGAGGCTCAGGTCCGCGGGCCTGCGCTTCGAGCAGGAAATGGTTAGGAAGGAAGGCGGCCCGCTGGCCGGGCTGACCTTCGTTCTGACGGGCACGCTGCCGAACCTGACCCGCGACGAGGCCCAGGCCAGGATCGAGGCCGCGGGAGGTAAGGTCACCGGCTCGGTGAGTAAGAAGACGGACTACGTTGTCGCCGGCAGCGAAGCCGGCTCCAAGCTGGATAAGGCCCGCAAGCTGGGGGTTCCGGTTCTGGACGAGGCGGGGCTGCTGGACAGATTGAGCGGGCAGCCCAGGTTGAAGGCTTAACCGTCTCGTGGTATGTTCTCCAGTGCCCACTTTTGCGTTTCGGGCCTGAGGTATAATGAAGCATCCCTTTGTTTCAGCGGCTTGTGTGAATTGGATTTCCCAGTTTCGTGGAAGAGAAAAGTGAGGAGCACAGTGAAAGCCAGAATGCGGCTGTCAAGTTTTGCGGTCCTGCTGGCGGCTTTGTTGGCCGTCGCCGCCATTTGTTTTGGCCAGGCGGCAAGCGGGATCATCTCGGGGGTTGTCAAGGATCCTTCCGGCGCGCCGGTGCCTGGAGCGGTCGTGACGGTTCGCAACGCGGCGACTCAGGCGGCGGCCAATACGGAGACTAATCCCGAGGGCTATTACCGGATCGCCAACCTGCCTCCAGGCGAGTACCTGGTCGAAGCGGAAGCCAAGAATTTCCGCAAGACCATCATGTCACCCCAGCGGTTGAACGTCGGCAGCGTCCTGCGCATCGACGTTGCGCTGGAAATCGGAGCCATCACCGAGACGGTCACGGTGGAGGCTGAGGCGACACGGGTGAACACCGAAGACGCCCAGCTCGGAAAGGTAGTCCAGGATCCCCAGGGACTGCCGATTCTTTCGGGTGCGGGCGGCCGCAACCCGCTGGCCCTGGCAGGGACGATGCCGGGTGTGGTTTTCGCCGGCCAGGTGGCTGACTTCTCGGTGAACGGACAGCGCGCCCAGGCCAACAACTACATGCTCGACGGCACGGACTCCAATGACCTGGCGATCAATATCCCGGATTCGGTGAACAGGATCTCCCCGAACGCAATCTCGGAGTTTCGCATCGTTACGGGGGCCATGCAGGCCGAGTACGGACGGAACTCCGGGTCGGTCATCCTGATTGAAACACGCTCCGGCGGCAACGACTTTCACGGCGGGCTTTGGGAAACCTTCCGCAACACGAAACTCAACGCGGTGCCCTATTTCTCAAAGACAACTCCAGGACCCGTGAATACCTTCACGAACGGACTGCCGCGCAAGCCGCAGTGGAACAGCAATGACTTCGACGCCCACCTCGGCGGACGGATCCTTCGTGACAAGAGCTTCTTCTTCCTCTCGTACCTCGGGTACCGGCGGCGGCAGGGCGTGTCGTTGTCCGCCACCGTGCCGAACGATGCACAGCGGGCGGCTATCATGGCGTCCGGGACGGAGGCCGCCAAAAAGCTCCTGCAACTCATTCCGCAGGCCTCGACGGGCAATACGCTTTTCGCCGTGCCATCCAACGCCCGCGACACGGACCAGGGCCTGGCGAAGTGGAACCACTCGCTCTCCCAAAAGAACCAGCTCGCCTTCACCTACGTGATCGATTACATGTGGCTCGACAACGTGCCGGACGCCTTCGGAGGCACCACTATTCCCGGATTCGGCGCAACCGGAAAGAACAAATTCCAGAACGCGATTTTGCGCGACACGCACACCTTCACGCCCACCCTGCTCAATGAGTTCCGGGCGTCCTTCCACCGCCGCGGTTCCGACAGCGTGATCCCCCTGAACCGCACCAAGCTCAGCAGCCTGGGCCTCGGGAAGATCATTCCGGATAACCCGGACGCAGAAGGCCCGCCGTGGGTGATCATCAGCGGGTTCACGTCATACGGCAACACGATTCAGGGACCCCAGGCCCGGTTCGACAATACGTTCCAGTACATCGACAACGTGAGCTGGACCAGAGGGCGCCACAACTTGAAGTTCGGCGGGGAATTCCGCACCTATGCCCAGAACCAGCGGTTCACCTTCATCAACAACGGGTACATCTACATTGACGGAGGTGTAACGGCGGAAGGCATTGTGCCGCAGATACCGGGAATCTCGGCCGCGCTGAACGATTTCGCCAACGGCTACGCAACCTTCTTCGTACAGAACTCCAAGGGGTTGCAGGGATACCGGACGCGCGCCGTCAATTTGTTCTGGCAGGACAACTGGAAAGTGCGCCGGACTTTCTCCCTGAACTACGGCCTCCGCTGGGAGTTCAATACGCCGATCACGGAGTTGAACGATCAGGCCGCAACCCTGCGCGTGGGGCAGAAATCCACTGTCTTCCCGGACGCCCCAACCGGCCTGGTCTACCCTGGCGACTCCGGAATCACCCGCTCGACCTACAAGCGGGACCTGAACAACTTCGCGCCTCGCGTTGGTTTCGCCTGGGATGTTCTGGGGACTGGTAGAATGAGTGTGCGGGGCGGCTACGGGATCTTCTATGACATCCCGATCACGGAGTTGACGCTCCAGTTCCTGGGCGTGCCTCCGTACGGGATACAGCCGATCACGTACTACACCGAATACGCCGACCCTTGGGCGAGTTCCCTGGTGAACCCCATTCCACAGCCGTTCCCGTTCAATCCGCCCAAGCGCGGGGGCTCCTTCGATTTCACTAACGTGGCCCCGCTGGGCCTCACGATCATGGACCCCAACTTCGCAACCCCCTACAGCGGGCAGTGGAACCTCCAGGTGCAATATCAGCTTGGGAGCAACTGGCTCTTGGATGTGGGTTATGTGGGCAGCAGCGGCGTGAAACTGCTGAACCGGCGGAACATCAACCCTGCCGTTCCCGGTCCGGGCGCCACTACGGGCAACACGGAAGAACGCCGGGTCCTCAATAAGAATCACCCGGAGGCGGCGAAATACGGCGGGACGCCCTTCTCCGGAATTACCGACCAGCTCACTGACGCCAATTCCAACTACCACAGCTTGCAGGTCGGCGTTACCAAGCGGTTCAGAGGCGGGTTCTCGATGGACCACGCCTACACCTGGAGTCACGCCATCGACAACGGCTCGGGACTCCGGGTAACCGCGCGTATCGACAACTCGCGGCTGGACCGGGGCAATGCCGAGTTCGACGTCCGCCACCGCTACGTGATGTCGTACAACTACGAACTTCCCTGGCTCAAGGACAGGAAGGGCCCGCTCGGATTCGCATTGGGCGGGTGGGGCGTCTCGGGCGTTACGACGTTCCAAACGGGTGTTGCGATCAACATCAGCGAGTCTCAGGACCGCGCGCTGAACGACGGTGGCGGGCAGCGGCCCGACTACATAGGCGGAACGGTTACGTTCTATGACCCCCGGCGGGTGGATGCAGTAGCCGGCAAGCCGAACTCCTGGTTCGACGGCACGGGCGGCGGGACGGGCGGCGCCGTCACGAGTCCGTTCTTCCGCCGGGTGGGTACCGCCGCAAGCTGGGCGGCGGGCGCGGGGCGCTACGGCACGCTGGGCCGCAACGTCTTCCACGGCCCTGGCATCAACAACTTTGACCTCAATATCGCCAAGGGGTTCCGGTTCGCCGAAGCGCACCAGGTGATGTTCCGGGCGGAGTTTTTCAACCTGTTCAATCACACGCAGTTCGGCAGCCCGGGGGTGGACATCGCCTCGGTGAACTTCGGGCGGGTACTCAGCACGAGGGCTCCCAGAATCATCCAGTTTTCGCTGAAGTACTCGTTCTGAAGCCCGTAGGGTCATTTTCGAGGCTGACGCCGCCGGCTGTGGGCCGGCGGCGTTTCTTTTTCGGGGGGGACTGCTGAAGGCCATCTTCCAGACCCTGGCCACCTGGGGCCTCCCGGGGCTCTTCCTTGTCGCCCTCCTGGACTCGGCGGGTGTGCCGCTGCCGGCCGGCGTGGACGCCCTGTTGATCGCGGTTTCGGCCGCACGCCCTTCGCTGGCGTGGGTGGCGGTCATCCTGGGGACCACCGGTTCCGCCCTCGGGTGCCTGTTTCTGTTCTGGGTGGCCCGCAAGGGCGGACGGCGTTACCTGGATGAGCGCACCCAAACCGGCAAGGCCCGGCGGCTGAGGGAGTGGTTCCAGCAGTACGGCCTGGTCACGGTCTTTGTCTCCGTTCTATCCCCCATCCCGCTTCCAACCAAGGTTTTTGTCCTTTCGGCCGGGGCGCTGGGCGTGCGCCCGCTGCCGTTCGTGCTGGCGGTTGTGGCCGGGCGCATTCCGCGGTACATCGGTCTGGCCTACCTGGGTTCGCAACTGGGGACGCACTCGGCGGCGTGGCTGAAGGACCACGCCTGGCAGTTGGGGGGAATCCTGCTGCTCCTTGCCGCCGCTTTGTTGATACTGATGCGGCAGGCGGCACGGCCGAAAGCCTGAGCCGGCTCCGGCATTCCCGGCCGTTACACGGCTTTTGGGGGGCAGGCTCTCAGCCTGCGCGGGGCTCTCAGCCCCGCCGAGGCTCTCTGGAGGCGGCCTGTGAGGCCGCCGCAGGCCAGGGGCCTGCCCCACAGGGAAACCGCGAGCAGGGCGCAGCAACTCCAGCCGCCGGCCGGTACACGGCTTTTGGGGGGCAGGCTCTCAGCCTGCGCGGGGCTCTCAGCCCCGCCGAGGCTCTCTGGAGGCGGCCTGTGAGGCCGCCGCAGGCCAGGGGCCTGCCCCACAGGGAGACCGCTAGCCCGGATTTCTCATCGATCTCTGGCAAAAAGCCGCCTCTCATGGCATAACTGAGTTTGAGAACAAGCAGTTAAGACCAGTGAGGAGGCGGCTTTCGCTATGACAGAGTGTACCCAATCCAGCTTCTCGTTTCCACCTCATTTCTCGCGTCAAGTCGTGGCGCGGTTCGACGGCGGGCCGATCACCAGCGACGCAGGCGCTTTGCTGTTGCGGCCGGTCGAGCAGCGCACTGGCATCTTGCGCCAGTTCACGGCCTGCTTTCGGGATTACCGCAAGCCGGAGTTGGTGGAACACACGGCGGGCGAGCTGGTGCGGCAGCGAGTCTACGGCTTGGCGCTGGGCTACGAAGACCTCAACGATCACGATCAGTTGCGGCAGGATCCGTTGTTGGCCCTGCTGTCCGGCAAGTCCGATCTGGAGGGAGCACATCGGCGTCGCGAGCAGGATCGAGGCAAGGCCGGCGCCGGCAAGAGCACGCTCAACCGGCTGGAGCTGACCCAGCCGCAAGCCACCGAGCGAACGCGCTACAAGAAGATTGTTCTGGACGACCAAGCGGTCGACCGGCTGCTGGTGGATCTCTACATCCAGGCCCAGCCCCGGCAGCCGCAACGCATCGTGCTAGATCTGGACGCCACCGATGATCGGCTGCACGGGGAGCAGGAGGGGCGCTTCTTTCACGGCTACTATGGCGGCTACTGCTACCTGCCGCTGTACATCTTCATCGGGGAGCATCTGGTGTGCGCCCGACTGCGCCCGTCGAACATCGATGCCTCGGCGGGGGCACTCGAAGAGACCCAGCGCATCGTGGCCCAGCTCCGCCGGGTCTGGCCGGAAGTGGAGATTGTGCTGCGCGGCGACTCGGGTTTCTGCCGCGATCCGATCATGGACTGGTGCGAACAGAACCGCGTGGGATACGTGTTCGGGTTGGCCAAGAACGAGCGGCTGCTGAAGAAGGTCCGCCAGCCGATGCGGCAGGCCCAACGGCAGTGGAAGCAGACGGGAAAGCCAGCGCGCGTGTTCACTGAGTTTCGCTACCGCACGCGGGAGAGCTGGTCGCGGGCGCGGCGCGTGATCGCCAAGGCGGAGTATCTGGACAAGGGCGAGAACCCGCGCTTCGTGGTCACTTCGTTCCATCCGGAACAGATGGAGGCGCGGCCCTTATACGAGGAGTTTTACTGCGCCCGCGGGGACATGGAGAACCGCATCAAGGAACAGCAACTGGCGCTATTTGCGGACCGCACCTCGACGAGCTGGATGCGCTCCAATCAGATCCGGTTGGTCTTCTCTTCGATCGCCTACTGCCTGCTGCAAGCGCTGCGACGCCTCGGCTTGGCCGGTACCGACATGGCCAAAGCCCAATGCCAGACCATTCGGCTGCGACTGCTGAAGATCGGCGCACAGGTGCGCATCACCGCGCGCAAGGTTTGGATCTCACTGGCGGCTGGCTATCCCTGGGCCAGTCTCTTCGCTCAGGTTCATCAGTGCCTGGAGCAACTCCCCTCGCGCCGCTGTTGACCTCCTGTCAAGACCGTCAAACCTCAACCAACACTTGAAGCACCAAGGTCTCCGGAAGGCCCAAGGGAGCGATTTCGGCAAAAACGGTTCGAAAAAGCCTCGCGCGCGGCTACCAACCCGATCACGGGCAGGGGAACGCTGCCAGACAGGCCCCTACGCGCCGTCCTGCTGGAATGCACCCCAAAATGCGTTTCACAACCCAGATTTGCCGCGTGTCTCCCCTTCTCGATGAGAAATCCGGGCGAGCAGGGCGCAGCAACTCCAGCGGCCGGCCGTTACACGGTCTTGGGGGGCAGGCTCTTAGCCTGCGCGGGGCTCTCAGCCCCGCCGATGCTCCCTGCAGGCGGCCTGCCCCACAGGGAGACCGCAAGCGGGGCGCAGCAACTCCAGCGGCCGGCCGGTACACGGTTTTTGGGGGGCAGGCTCTCAGCCTGCGCGGGGCTCTCAGCCCCGCCGAGGCTCCCTGGAGGCGGCCTGCCCCACAGCGAGACCGCGAGCAGGGCGCAGTAACTCCAGCGGCCAGCCGTTACACGATCCGGCCGTCACGCATCTCCACGGTGCGGCTCCCGTAGGCCGCCGCTTCAGGGTTGTGCGTGATCATGAGAATGGTCTGGCCCAGCCGCGCGTTCAGATCGCGCAGCAGGGCCAGCACCGCGGCCGAGTTCTCCGTGTCGAGATTGCCGGTCGGCTCATCCGCCAGCAGGATCGAGGGGCGGTTGACGATGGCCCGCGCGATGGCCACGCGCTGCTGCTCGCCGCCCGAGAGCGCCGCGGGCTTGTGGCCGAGCCGCCCGCTGATGCCGAGCAGGCCGAGCACCTCGCGGAACTGCCGGTCGTCTCCATCCTCGGTCCCGGCGATGTGCCGGGCGATCGCGATGTTGTCGGCCGCCGTCAGCGTGGGCAGCAGGTTGTATTTCTGGAACACGAATCCGACTTCCTTCTTGCGCAGCTCGGTGCGGTCCGCCTCCGACATGGCCCGGAGGTCCTTGCCGTGGATGTGGATGCTGCCCGAGGTCGGCGGCGTCAGCCCGCCCAGGATGTGGAAGAAGGTCGACTTGCCCGAACCGGACGGGCCGATGACCGAGACGAACTCCCCGCGGCGGACATCCAGGCTCACGCCGCGCAGCGCGTGCACTTCCACGTCTCCGACGCGAAACACCTTCCGCACGTCGCGCGCCTGAATCACCAACTCCCCGTTACTCATAAGACAGCGCCTCGATCGCATCCTGGCGGGCGGCCTTCCAGGCCGGGTACATCGCGCCGATCAACGCCCCGAAAACGGCGATGGCGCCCGCGATCGGCCACCAGGCCGGCACGATCTTCTGCGTCAGGGAAGCGGGCACCAGCGTCATGATCAGCCAGCGGCTGCCGTAAGTGAGCACAATCCCCAGCAGGGATCCCGCCAGCGCCAGCAGCACCGTCTCGCGGAAGACGATGCCCAGCACGTAGCCCGGCGAGGCCCCCAGCGCCTTGAGAATCCCCACTTCCCGGGTGCGCTCCAGCACGGCCGTGTACATCGAGAGAAACACCACCAGGAAGCCCACCACGATCGAAAGCCCGATGATTACGCCGATGAAGGCGCTCAGGCCCGGGACGTTGCTGACCGAGTAGAGCGACGTCAACTCCTCGATCGAGTACATCTGGTAGTCGGGCAGTTTCTCCTTGAGCGCCGCGATCACCTGGTTGGTATGGGCCGGAGTATCCAGCTTCAGGAAGATCTGGCTCAGTTTGCCCGTGGCTCCGGCCAGGTCCTGAAGCGTGGCGCGCGGGATCACGATCCGTGCCAGTTTGCCCGGCTCCACGATTCCGCACACGCGCCAGTTCCGGTTCATCAGGTTGACCGTGGAGCCTACCGAGAGCTTGTTCTGCACGGCGTAGAAGTCGTCAACTATGATGTCGTCCGGCCGGCGGAACGGCCCGCCGGAGATGTACTTGAACCCGCCGCTGATCCGGTTGAACTCGTCCAGGTCGATTCCGGTGACGGTGTTGACGCCTCCAATGGGGTGGACGACGGTGCCGGCGGCGAGGGCCACGTGAGGCTGCCCGGCGAAGAAATCCATCAGCTTCTGGGGCATGGAGGCGGAACTGAGGCTCATGAGCGAGGTGCCGGGGGCCCGCACGATGATGTCCGCGCCCACGCCGCGGGCGCGGCGCGCCGAGTCCTCCAGCATGCCTTCACTCAGGCCCACCAGCGTCAGCATCATGGTGACTTCGACGCCGATGGCCAGAACGCTAAGCAGAGTCCGCACCGGACGGTGCTTCAGGTTTGCGACGACCAGCTTGTTGATCAAGTTCCTATTGTAGACGGTCGCCCGGTTTGCGACTTTGCGAGGACCGGCGGGGCCTCTGCGCGGAAGCTTTGCGGCGGGCGGCTGAGAAGGGGTGCGGCGAGGGGGCGGGCCGGAAGCGCGCCCCCTCGAGCAGGACTACACGGTAACCAGACTGCGGAGGACCGTCTCCCAGGGTTCGCGGTAGGGCTTCCGGCACAGCGCCTGGGCTTCGGGGTCACCCAGCACGACTTCCCGGTCGGGATCCCACCGGATCGCCCGGCCGATGTCCAGGGACATGTTGGCGAGGTTGCACACGACGGCGATCTGGTGCCCGTCGGAAACGTCGCACAGCGGGCGCTTCCGGGACTTCATGCACTCCACCCAGTCCCGTTCGTTCATCATCATGGTGTCCTCGCCGCCTGTCCCGTAGCGAGGATCCGAAGCGACTCCGCCCTTGCTCCCCTTGAGCCAGGGGGTAGGCTTGGTGTCCGTGTAGACGGGGCCGCCCACCGGATGTCCCAGGAACCTGGGGATGTCGTTTACCGGGTCGATCTTCATCTCGGGGAAGATCTCGTAGCTGCCGGCCTGAACCATGGTGCCCTTGGTGCCGTGGAAGGTGGTGCCGCGCGCCCCGCCAAGACCGGCGCCCGCATTGGCCTCACGAATGGACATGGTGAGCGTCCACTTGTTGTTGGGCCCGGCGAATTCCCAGATCGCATCCTGCACGTCCGGGGTATCCCCGTCGTCTTCCATGACGTAGCGTCCGCCGCCGGACATCACCAGCGTCGGCCCCGTCGCGTTCATGATCCACAGGACCTGGTCGATGGTGTGAGCGCCGAGGTTCGTCATCTGGCCGCCGGAGTAGTCCCGGAACCAGCGGAAATGGTACAGGGCGCGGTGGTTCCGGTACGGTTTGGCCTGGGCCGGGCCGAGCCACATATCGTAGTCGATGCTCTCGGGCGGATCCTCGATGGGAGTCACCCCGAATCCGGGCCACACGTTGCGGTGCGATTGAATGCGGACGGAATGGATTTTGCCGATCTGGCCGTTCTCCACCGCCTTCTTGGCCTCGAACACGCCCTTGCCCTGACGCCGCTGGGTTCCCACCACCACGATGCGGTTGTACTTGCGGGCGGCCTGGATCATCCACTTGCCTTCGTCGATGAACAGAGTCATCGGCTTCTCGACGTAGACATCCTTGCCCGCCGCGCAGGCCATGATGGTGAGCAGGGCGTGCCAGTGGTCCGGCGTGGCTACCACAACTCCCTGGATGTCCTTGTTCTCGTACATCTTGCGGAAGTCGGAGTAGCCTTGAGTCCGCGTGCTCCCGCTGTAGGTCTGGGCTTCGTCGAGACGCGGCTTGTAGACGTCGCACACGCCAACGATGTCCACGTCGGTCATCTTCTTGTAATTGCCCAGGTGCTGTTTCCCGATCAAACCAAATCCGATGAGGCCGATACCAATGCGTTCATTCGCTCCCATCACGCGCTGGTAACTGGCGGCCGTCAGGGCTGTGGCTGTGCCCAGGAAGGCCCGGCGGGTGGTTGAAGAGCTTGGTTTTTTCACGCTGTCTTCCATCAGGTTGCTCCTATGAAACCAGGATAGCCCACGATCCCGTTCCCCGGACCCTGGACATGACCTGTATACCGCAAAGCCCGCGGCGGTTTCAACTCTCGCTAAGCGGCAGCGGCGCTAGCGGAACACGATGAGGTCGCTGATGGAGATCTCCGAACCCTTCGACCCGGGATACGGCTCGCCGAGCACCACCAGCCGCAGGGTGTGACGTCCGTTCTTGAGTCCGAATGCGTGCCACACGGCCTCGTCCGACTTGACGCTGTCCTCGTCGGGATACACGTCAATCGTGCGGTCCGGCTTCCCATCGAGGTAAACCTCCGCCTTGCCGCCCGAGGGGAGGTACGGCCCGGCGATGATGGCGCCGGTCCCGTTGAACTCGATGGCGGCCTCGGCGCCCTTCTCGCTGCTAGTCCGCAAAGAACCGGCGCTGCGGCCTCCTGGAGCGGCCCCCGCCCAGGCGCCTTTCCAGGTCCAGCGGGGATCGTCCGCGCCGACGCGCTCCACGGGAGAGCCGTAGTCGTCCCACAGGGCCAGGCTCGCCGCCCGGGCGGCCTG
Organism: Bryobacterales bacterium; assembly: GCA_020851555.1. Taxonomy (GTDB): domain Bacteria; phylum Acidobacteriota; class Terriglobia; order Bryobacterales; family Bryobacteraceae; genus DTKY01. The sequence goes on from JADZCM010000035.1 coordinate 106,231, forward strand.
CGGCTTCACGATCAGCCGGTCCCGCTCGACGCGTCCTCCGTTCTGCGTCACGAGCGCGATAGCCCGCTTCCTGGTGCTCTCGACGATCGTCCGGAAGGAGTAGTCCGTGTAGCGGAACTTCTGGTCCGCGATGGCGGGAATGCCGGACTTCCACTGTTCCGGAATGCGTCTGTATCCCAACACCACGCCCAGGATTCCGGCCGCGCTGGACGGGTTGCAGTCGGAGTCCTGGCCGCAGCGCGTGCTGATGCTCAGGGTCTTGCCCAGGTCGCCGCCGCCGTACAACAGCCCCAGCGCGATGTAAGCCCCGTTGATCTTGGCGTCGATGTTGAAGGGGCGCAGGGCGCCCGCCGGGCAGGGCTCGCGCCCGTTCCACTTCTTCTCGATGCGGTTCCACACGGTGATCCAGTCGCCAGGGCTCTCTCTGGACCACGCCAGAACGTCGCGCATCATCCGGGCGTAGGGGCTGCCCGGCGGGATGCAGGCGAGGCCCGCCTCGACGATCCGGCGCGGGTCGCTCTCGAAGTAGGCCGCCGCGTACATGCACGAGACGAACATGCCCCCGTAGATGCCGTCACCGTAGTTCATAACCCGCCCCACCCGGAGGGCGATGTCGTTGGAGGCCCGCGGGAGGCCCGGCGCCATCATGCCGATGAAGTCGGCTTCGATCTGAAAATCGATGTCATTGGCGTGGACGTTGTACTTGGGCGTGCCGGACAGCGCCGCCGGGACGCCGCGCTTCAAGGCCCGCCGCGCCGCCAGATTGGCGTGCCAGAGACTGTAGCGGGCCTCGCGGAAGGCCGCGCCGAAGTCCTCGGACGTGGCGTCAAGGCCCTTGTCGTCCAGTACCTGGGCGAAGGTCATGTCGACGTAGAGGTCGTCCTGCCCCAGGGAGTTCGTAATGCGCTCGGGCTTCCAGGCGGGAAGCTTCTCCTCCGGGATGATCTCGCCCACGTACCGGAACTCCGTGGGCGCGCCGAAGCTCACGCCGATCATCTGCCCGGCCCAACCGCCCTCGATCTTGTCCCTGAGATCGGCCAGACTGATCTCGCGCTGGGCGGGGGCCGCGGCGATCAACGCGATCGCCACTAGCACGGCGCTCATCACCACCGCGTACTTCATGCCAACACCTCCTTTTGCGGCCGCGGCTGCGCGGTCCTACGCCATGATACCGGAACCGGCCCTCGGGGGAGCGCGTGTTTCCTCCAGCCGAGGGGCTACCCTCGCTGCTGAAACTCGAAGACGAGTCCCGCCGAGGGGATGATCGGGAACATTTTGGTCACCGAAAGCGACACGCGTCCGGTCCTGGCATTGAAGCCGTCGAAGGAGCTGAACCGGTAGTTGGCCCGGTTGAACACATTGACGGCCTCCGCGTAAAGGGTCAGCTTCCAGCGCCGGAAGACGTACGCCTTGTTGAGACGGACATCCACCCGCTGGAAGGTGTCCACCTTCACCCGGTTCCTGTCCTCCGCAAGGTAATAGCGGCCGTCCTGGATGCGGTAGAAGCCCGGCAGGGGATAGCCGCTGCCGTAGAGCCACTTGAGACTGAGATTCACCGTGGCGCGCACGCGGTAGTTGCCGAAAGCGTTCACCGTGTGGCGCTGGTCTTCATCCGCCGGGAACGCAATCCCGGCTTCTCCATCCCGCAGCCTCGCGCGCCCATACGCGTACGACACCCAACCGGAGAGCGAGTTGGCCGAGCGGCGTTGCAGGAAGACCTCGAAGCCCCGCCCGTAGCCCCGCACGGAGTTGCGAACCGGCGCGCCGGCCGGAGGGCTGAAGATCTTGCCTCGGATCAGGCGCGGCTCGTAGAACGGCCGGAACAGAAGGTCCCGGTCCTCCCTCTCGTAGAACTCCGCGCGAAGCCGAGTGCGCTGGCCCAAGCGTTGTTCAATGGAAGCAACCAGATGGTTGGACCGCTCGGGCAACAGGTGGCGGCCGCCCGCCGCAGTGAACAGCCACCGCAACTCGGGGTATTGCACATACTGCCCCCAGCCGAGCCGGAACTCGGCGCCGGGGGCGATCCGGACCGCCAGCGAAGCATGCGGGGAGACCGCCTGGATACGGTTTGCGGTGTGCCGGTCCCAGCGGGCTCCCACCACGCCCCGAAACGCTCCGCCCGGCGTGCTCCAGGCTTGCGAGACATATCCGCCCGAACGCCGGCCGCGGCCGCCATAGTCTTCCAACCGCTGAACGGCCGCGGGATTGAACTGATACCGGTTCTCGAAGCCGCTGTCCCGGATGGCCCGTACGGCCAGGCCCCCTTCCATGGTGGAGTGCGGCGTCTGAACCCAGGTGAATTGCGATTGCCAGACCCATTCGCCGTAGTGGCCGGCCTCCAGGTCCAGCCATTCGCGGTTCTGGTTGGTGAAGCGTTCCCGCATGTAGGCTGCGCGGCTGCTGACCAGCAGGCGCTCGCCGGGCGTGTAGCGCCAGCCTAAATTCGCAAGGCTCAGGTGGTAGCCGCTGGTCATGAGCGAGTTGATCCCGAGGGCGCCGGCGCTCGAGGTGCGGTCCAGGTCGGAGTAGCCGTCCGACAGGCAGAGGCTGACGTGATGGCGGCCGGTCACGTCGTAGGCCAGCTTCGTCTGCCCGTCGAGGATGCCGAAAGCGAACGAGGGGTCCGAGGCCGAGGCGGTTCTGCGGATGATGTACTGCAAGTAGCTCTTGCGCGCGGCGGCCAGCCAGGCGCCGCGGCGGCCCAGAGGGCCCTCGGCCAGCAGGCCCGCGTTGGAGGCGCTGGCGGTGGCCCTCAGGGACGGTCCCAGCCGCGTGCCCTCCCTGGTTTCGGCGGCCAGCGCCCCGCCCGTGCGGTCTCCATAACGCACCGGGAAGGCTCCGCTGTGCAGCGAGAGGTTGTCCAGCGCGTCGCCGTTCAGCGCCGTCACCGTTCCGGTAGCGGTCTCGCCGGCCACCATGTGGAACGGCGAGTGCAGCAGCACGTCGTCCAGGTACAGTCCCAGGCGCGAGTAGCCCGCCCCGCGGAGCGAGAAGCGGCTGTCGAAATCGTCGTTGGAGGCCACGCCCGGCAGGCTTTGCACGGCGCGCAGCGGGTCGTCGGCAAGGACGCTGGCGAGGTTCTTGGCCTCCGTCCCTGCCAGCGTCAGTTGGGAGGGGCTGTCATCCCGGGCCAGTTCGTAGGGGCCGGCCGTGACTTCAATCGAATCGGTTTGCCGCAAGGAATCCTGGCTGAGCGCCACCTCGAAGTCCTTGGTTTCGCCCTCCGCCAGCGTGAACGCCTTCTTCAGCAAACGGTACCCGACCGTGGACACGTGCAATTCGTACTCACCGGCCGGGATGGCGGGCAGGACGAAGCGGCCCTTCTGGTCGCTCAGGGTGCGGACAGCCGCCGGCAACACTTGCACTTGGACTTGGGCGACCGGCTCCCCTCCCCGGGCGTCCAATACCACCCCTCGTACCTCCCCCACACCCTGTGCCAGGCACGCCGTCAGGGCTGTGAGTAATAGGAGAGGGGCCGGCATTACGAGCATTATAAGGGAGCCTGGTACTGCCTGAGGCTATCAAAAGATCGTCCTTAAGATCAGTGGAATCAACCGGCCGGGTAGCCGTATACTCGCGCTAGAGCTAAGCTGTAAGGACGATGAGTCTAACGTTTCCTCCGGTCGTCCTTCAAGTCCTCCTTGCGGCTTTGGTTCTGGTGGCGGCGGCAACCGACCTCCGCAGCCGGCGTATCCCCAACTGGCTTACGCTTGCCGGCGTGCTGGCCGGGATCGTACTGAATTCGTTCTTGAATGTCGATAGATTCAACTGGCGCACGGCGTTGTTGGGACTGGGACTGGCGTTCGCGGTCTATTTCCCGCTGTACCTGCTCCGTGGCATGGGGGCGGGCGATGTCAAGCTGATGGCCGCCGTGGGGGCCCTGATGGGTCCCGCCAACTGGTTCGCGATCTTCATCCTGAGCAATGTGCTGGGCGGGATCGCGGCAGTGCTGATTCTGCTGTCGAAGGGAAGACTATGGGGGACGTTCCGCAACGTTGGCTACATGTTGAACGAGTTGCTGCACTTCCGGCCGCCTTACATGAGGAGAGAGGAACTCGACCTGAAGAGCCCCAAGGCGACGACCATGCCGCACGGCGTGGCGATCGCCATGGGCTCGATCTCCTTCCTGGTGGCGGCCTGGATCTGGGCTCCTCGGGTGTAGCGGCCCGGCCGATCGCCGATATCGGCCGGAGATCCGGAAGTGACGCGGTTCACCTCCAGTTGTTCTTCTATCTTCAAGTGCTCGATTTCATGACCACGGTGATCGGTCTGCACCTTGGGCTGGCGGAGGCCAGTCCGTTCATCCGCCAACTGATGCAGTGGGGGCCGGCGGCCGGTGTAGCGCTATCCAAGGGGGTGGCCTTCGCCCTGTTCGGGATCTGCCTCTGGCTGAACAAACGGCAGGTGGTGCGGTGGATCAACTACTGGTACGCGGCGCTGGTCGTCTGGAACATGATCTTGATCGTGACCGTGCTGAAGCCCGGATAACGAAGCACGCGTAAGACGCCCCCTTCCACCCGGCATCCAGGGACGAAAATCCCATTCCGCAAGGCGGTTTCTCCACCTGTTGAACAACTACCGAGGATCGGGGATACTTGTCTCTGACCAGGGCCGGGAGGGGCCCTGCGCCGGCCATGTGCGCCGCGCCGCGCCGCACGGGGAGGCTTTGCGTTGCCGCCAACCAAGGAAGGGAGACGAGGTATGGAAGGCAAATCGCTTTCTGGAACCGTTCACGCCTGGACAGTAGTCAAGATCCTGCTGGGTATCATCGTGGCCTGGCTTCTGATATCGCAGTATCTTGGCGTGCGCCGGGTGGACTCGGCACGGGCCGCGCTCCTGGACAAGTTCCAGGACCAGCGCCGGTCGAGAGTGATAGCGATGATTCACCGGCAGGAGACGGTGAGCCTGTTCGGAGTGCCGGTAAGCAGTTCCATTACGGTGGAGGACTCGGAGGCCATTCTGCGGGCGATCCGGTTGACTCCGACCGATCACCCGATCGACCTCATTCTGCATACGCCGGGCGGCCTGCTGCTGGCGGCGGAGCAGATCGCCAAGGCGCTGGTCGGCCACAAGGGCAAGGTCACTGTTTTTGTGCCGCACTACGCCATGAGCGGCGGCACGCTCATGGCGCTCGCGGCGGACCAGATTGTCATGGACCCCAACGCAGTGCTGGGCCCGGTCGATCCACAGATCGGAGACATGCCCGCGGCGTCGATCCTGCGGGCCGTCGAACTCAAGAGGCCCGCCGCGGTCGGGGATGAGATGCTGGTGCTGGCCGACATGGCGGCCAAGGCTCGCGCCCAGACGACCGTATTCGTCGCCGAGGTGCTCCTCAAGCATCTTCCAAAAGAGAGGGCCGCCGGTCTCGCCACGGTTCTGTCGGACGGACGGTTTACCCACGACTTCCCCATCATGGTCGAGTCGGCGAAGGAACTCGGGCTGCCCATCTCGACGGACATGCCCTCCATCATCTATGAGTTGATGGACCTGTACCCTCAATCCGGCGCGGGCCGGCCTTCGGTGCTCTATGTGCCGCTCCGCCGCACGCTTGGCGAACGGGCCGGCCGGGACGCCGGCCCGCCGGCAGGAGAGCGGAAACCTTGAGGAGGACGCCGCCGGCGATCCTGATCGCTTCCCTGCTCACGCTGGGGAGCGGGCTGCTCAATCTTTATTCCGTCATCGGGCGCGGCCTGCCGGGCCGGATGGCAGCCCTGCGGGGGATCTTCCCGCTGGAGTTCATCCACCTGTCCCGAAGCGCGACCCTGCTGATTGGGTTCGCGCTGGTGATAGTTTCGAGGAACATTTACCGGAGAAAACGGCTGGCCTGGTGGCTGGGGGTATTCCTTGCTTCTTTCTCCGTCCTCTTCCATCTGACCAAGGGCATCGACTACGAGGAGGCGACGCTGTCAGCCGCGCTGCTGGCCGGGCTGTGGATCACACGGCGCAGGTTCACGGTGAAGAGCAGCCCGTGGGGGTGGCCGCTGGCGTTGCGGCGGTCCGTGCTGGCCCTGGCCCTGGCCCTGGTCTATGGCGTGGCCGGCTTCTGGCTGCTCGAGACGCGGGAGTTCGGGATCAATTTCACCCTCGGGGATTCGGTCCGGCGGACGATGCGCCTGGTCACTTTCCAGGAGGATCCCGCCCTGAAGCCACATACGCGGTACGCAGCCTGGTTTCTGGACTCGCTCTACCTCATCAGCGCGGCGGCATTGCTCTATGCGGGCTTCGCGGTCTTTCGCCCCGCGCTCTACCGGTTCCGTACGCATCCCCACGAGATCGAACTGGCAAAGGGCGTGCTGGAGCGCCACGGCCGCTGTTCCCAGGACTTCTTCAAGGCTCGCGCCGACAAATCACTATTCTGGAGTCCGGATCGCGAATGCTTCCTGGCTTACGGGGTGGCAAGGAGCTTCGCGGTCGTGCTGGGCGATCCGGTCGGCCCGGTTCCGGCGCTGGAACAGATCATCCGCGACTTCGAGGCCTATTGCCGGGACAATGACTGGGGGCTGGGGTTCCATCAGGTCCTGCCGGATTTCCTGGGGACCTACGAAGGCCTCGGTTTTAGAAAGCTGAAGGTGGGAGACCAGGCCATCGTGGATCTTGCCACGTTCACGCTCCAGGGGAAGGCGGCGAAAGCCTTTCGCTCCAAGGTGAATCAACTCGAGCAATCCGGCGTCACAGCCCGGTACTACGAGCCTCCCCTCTCGGGCGACACGATGAGCCAGCTCAGAAGCGTTTCCGACGAGTGGCTGGACATCCCCGGCCGGCGCGAGCGCCAGTTCACCCTGGGAGCTTTTGACGAGGAGTATCTCCGCGGGACGCCCGTCCTGACGGCCGAAGATTCGAGCGCCCGGGTTCTGGCCTTCGCCAACGTCATCCCCTCCTACCGGCGCGGCGAGGCCACCATCGACCTGATGCGCCGCCGCAACGCGGCCCCCAACGGGGTCATGGACTACGTTTTTGTGAAGCTGTTCCTGATGATGAAGGAGCGAGGCTTCGAGCGCTTCGACCTGGGCATGGCGCCCATGTCCGGGTTTCAGGAGCACGAGGAGGCGTCGCCGGAAGAGCGGGCCATTCATGCGTTCTTCCAGCACCTGAACTTCCTGTTCAGCTTCAAGGGGCTGCTGGCGTACAAGGCGAAGTTCGCCAGTATCTGGGAGCCGCGTTACGTGGTGTACCGCAGCGCACTGGACCTGCCCAAGCTTGCGCTGGCATTGAGCAGAGTATCCGAGCTGCCGGATTAGGAGAGTGCATGAGAAGCCTTCCCACAAAGTGCGTGGCCGTCGCCGCACTCGCGGCCGCCGTCTTGCCGGGACAGGCAGGCCGGCCGGGCAAGAACACCGTGATGTTACGGGGCCAGCCGCAGGACGTGTATTACTACCCCGCACAGGACCGCCGGGCGGGCGCCGTGCTGTTCCTGCCCGGAGACGGGGGGTGGCGGGGCTTCGCCGTCGACATCGCCGCAGCAGCCGCCGCTCGTGGGTATGACGTGTACGGGTGGGACACCAGAACGTATCTCAGCGGTTTCACTTCCGGCAAGGTGACGTTGACAGAGGCGCAGGTCGTGGCGGATATGCGCGCCATGGCGGTTGCTGTCAGACCGGGCGGGGAGGAGCGAATCATCATTTCGGGATGGTCGGAGGGAGCGGGACTGGCGCTGCTGGGCGCGTCCGCCCCTCAGAACCAATCCGTCTTCCGGGGCCTGTTGGCCGTCGGCCTGCCTGACCGGGCTTTCCTGGGCTGGAGACTGGCCGACAGCGTGACCTACCTGACCAAGCGGAACCCCAACGAACCGGATTTCGACTGCCTGCCCCTGCTCCCGAAGGTCTCGCCGTTGCCGTTGGCGATGATACAGTCCAGCGGGGACGAGTATGTGACCATGGCCCTTGCCCGGAAAATGTTCGACGCCGCCGCCGAACCCAAGCGTTTCTTCCCGGTTGAGGCCAGAAACCATCGCTACGATGGCAGCCAGCAGGCCTTCTTCCGCGTCCTGGGAGAAGCACTGGGATGGATATCGGCGAACCATTGAGAGCGGGTCCGAAGACGACCGCCCGGCCGGGAGACTTCTGGAAACAGGTTGCCGGCTATGTGCTGGCGGCGGCCTGCCTGGTATGGGTCTTCCACGATACTCACATCCAGCGGATGGCGGAACATATCGGGTCGATGACCTGGTGGTGGGTGCTGCCGGCCATCTGCTGCGACGTTCTCGGCTATGTCTGCGACGGGATTCGCTGGCGCTGGCTGCTGTTTCCCGTGGGCCGTCTGCCGGTGTTGCGCGCCACCCAGGCCATTTACGTCGGCTTGTTCACCAACGAAGTTATGCCCATGCGCTTCGGAGAGTTGGTGAGGGGTTACCTGGCCAGCCGGTGGCTGGGACGGCCGTTTATGGAGGTTGTCCCTTCCATGCTGGTTTGCCGACTGATGGACGGCGTTTGGACGGCGGCCGGCATCGGCCTGGTGGCCATCTTCGTGCCTTTGCCCGGAGATCTTCTGCTCGCGGGAGACATCTTCGGGGCCGTGGTGCTGCTGCTGGCGGGCGCGCTGCTGTTTCTCTTCCTGCGCGAACCAGAGGTGGTCGAACGCTGGATGGAGACGCCCGCCTCAAAGCGCGGAGTGCTGGCCTCGCTCAGGCGGGGCGTGGGGGCAACCGCCCGGCGGCTCAGAGCCATCGGCGAGTGGCGGAGGCTTGCGGTTGCTGGAGTTGCCTCTCTGGGGTTTCTATTCTTCGAGATCCTCGCCTTCTGGTTCATTATGGAGGCGTACCGGCTGCGCCTGCCGCTATCCGCCGGAGCCGCGGTCTTCCTGATTCTCCGGTTGGGCACCGCGCTGCCGAACGCTCCGGCCAACGTCGGCAGCTATCAATTCTTCACCGTCCTGGGCCTGAGCCTGTTCGGCATCGAGAAGACCCGCGCCACCGGATTCTCGGTTGTCGTCTTCATCCTCCTGACCCTGCCGCTATGGGCGCTGGGGCTGCTCGCGCTCTCGCGGAGCGGGCTGACTCTGGCAAAACTCCGTGAAGAGGTTCGGACCCTGGTCCGGAGCGGCGCCGGTCCCGGCCTCGCCGGGTAGCGGGAGACGTCGGGTCCGGGATCTCCGGCCGCCGGCATGCCGCGCCGGCGGTCCGGAACGGGGCCTGGATGGCGACCGCGCTGGAGGCCGCCTGACTGCCCTCCACTCACCGGGACAAGCGCAGCCTGATCACGCCCAGCAGGGCTTCCAGGATGATCCGCCAATCCATCTTGGAGCGGCCCAGGTTCCGTTCATAGAAGATGATCGGGACTTCCGCCGTGCGGAATCCGCCGCGGAACACCCGGTAGTTCATCTCGATTTGAAAAAGGTATCCGTTGGAGAATACGCGCTCCAGGCCGATCGATTTCAGCGTCTCCGCCTTCCAGCACTTGAAGCCGCCCGTGCTGTCGGTGAGACGCATCCCGGTGACGGCGCGAACATAGAGCGTCGCCGCCTTGCTCAGCAGCAGGCGTTTGAAGTCCCAGTTCACCACGCGGATTCCCCCGACGTAGCGGGAGCCCACCACCAGGCCGCAATCCTGGATGCGCTCCAGGAAATCGGGGATGCTGGCTGGATCGTGCGAGAGGTCGGCGTCCATCTGCAGGAGGATGTCGTAGCCCATCTCGAGCGCCCGTCCGAAGCCGGCCACGTAAGCCCTCCCCAACCCTTCCTTCGCGCGGCGATGCAGGACCGAGATCCGCCCGCCGCTCTCGGCGGCCAGCGCGTCAGCCAACTGGCCGGTTCCGTCCGGGGAGTTATCGTCCACGATGAGGACGTCCGCGCCGCCGGCGTACTGGCGCACCTTCTCCAGAAATGCCGGCAGGTTCTCGCGCTCGTTGTAAGTAGGGACGACGATGACGACACGCAAGGAGTTCGACCTGGCCTCAGCCTATTCTATAATCAATTTCCGCCGGGGCGGCTTCGAATCCGGCGCCGGCGGGGAATTCCATCTTATGCGCGAGGGCGGCGGCTCCCTTACGGCAGCCCCGTCGAAGGATTGGCCGTTGACCAGCAGGGACCTCGGAAAGCCGGGCGGGAAGGCCGCCTCACGTGCCGTCGCGATGGCGTGCTTCGTCCTGTTGCTGCTCGCGGCGTTCGCGACGCCCGGCGGCCGGACAGGCCAGACCGACTTCTTGAGCTACTACACGGGCGCGAGACTCGCGTGGACACCCGGACTGTACTCACCGGGGCAGGTTCACGCCCTCCAGTCTCAGTACGGGGATCCGGCGGCGCTCCGCCCGTTCGTGCGCCTGCCCTTCTACGCAGCCCTGTTGTGGCCGCTGGGCCGGCTGCCATACTTCACCGCGCACCTCGTGTGGCAGTGCCTGATGCTGCTGGCGGGCATGCACGGCTACGCGGTCGATGGCTCCCTGCTGTTGCCGCTGCTCATCGGACTCTCGGCCGGAATTGGCCTGGGGCGAGCGTACCTGCTGACAGGCCTGGTGGGGCTGTCGGCCGTGACCCTGGCCTCCTCCCACACGGCCGTGGCAGGGCAGTGTGCCCTGGTGGCGCTGTTCCTGTGGGTGGTGCTGTTCGCTCCGTTGGCGGACGAGTCCGCGGCGTGAATCAGGCCAGCCGTAACTGCCGGAACTGGGGAAGCAGTTGGAACGGCGTTCGGACGGCGCGGACCGGCTCCCCGGTTTGACGCACATTCGCCTCGATGGTTTGCCCCAGGGTATCCGCTGATCTCAGGTAATCGATCTTGCCCGGATCAATGCCCATGATGCGGCAGCAGGTGGCGTCCACCGCCACCCGGTCTCCACCGCCCACGACCACTCCGGCGAACTTCCGTCGCCCCTGAATCGGGCCGTTGCCCTCCATGCCTTCTACCCCGTCCACCAACGTGAACATGCGCGGGAAGGCCGAGTTCACGGCCGCGATGCTCTGGTGGATTCCGGCCCAGTGCAGGACGTTCTTGGGCCAGCCATAGACCGCTCCGGGCACCAGCCCGAAGAGGTTCTTCATGCCCAGGGTCGCTCCCGCCCAGTGGTGAGTTTTCATTTTGGGCAGCGACACCAGCAGGTCGCAGGCGAGAGCTGTCTTCGGCAGGTAGAGGAAGTCGAGGCGCCGTGCCTGGCCAGGCAGCTTCACTCCGGCCACATCGTCCAGGTTCAGGTCCGTGAATAGGCGTTCGAAATCCGGCACCGTGCGGAAGTACCCGGCCGCTTCGGCCAGATCCAGGGTGGGACGCCTGTGGCCCGGCCCCTCCGCGATTCCGACGTGAGAAGCGCCGCGGGAGCGGAACGCCTCCATCGCCGCCAGGACAAAGACCGGCTCGGTGTTGATAGCGGCTCCAGGGTCGAACTCCACCAGGTTGGGCTTCAGGAGGACCCGCTTGCCGCGGACGTCGAGCTGGTGTTCGTCCAGGAGCCGGCGCATCACGTCGAACAGCCCCTGATCGTACTTGGCGCGCAGGATCGTGACGCGAGGCTCCTCGCCCGGACGGGGCGCGCGGGCGCACCCGCCCATGGCCGCCGCGGCGGCTGTCCCCGCCAGGAGCCCGCGCCGGTTCAACGGTCCGCTCATGCCGCTCCTCTCAGGACGGCGGCTCCCCCGGCGGCACGGCTGGCAAGCAGGTACAGCGCCGTGTCCGCGACCCCGCGCCACGGCGGTTCGTCTCCAGCCAAAGCGGGCACGGGACGCCCATGTGCGGCCAAAGCGAGCCGCAACCAGCTACGCCCGCTGGAAGAACGGCATTCACCAAGGTGTCTTTCCGCCGCGGAAATGGCCTGAGCCAGTTTCGGTGACCGGCCGCCGCGCAAAGCCAGAAGCGCGACGCCGGTGGTTTCCGGATACGAGGCCGCCTCATAGCCAAGCGCCCGCGTGGATCCGTGGTTCCAGCCGCCGTCGCTGCACATCCGCGACCATAGATAGCGGCGGGCGGAATTCAGCCGCCTGCCAATACCGGCCGAAGGCTCACGCGCCTGGACCTTTTCGAGCGCAAGAACGGTAAGGGCCGTGGGGGCGACCCATGCCGCCGTTTGCGGATACCAGGGCCATCCTTCGCCCTGGTTTCGATCGTCGCCGGCGCCGAGCAGCGCTAACCGAAGCCGGTGCAGCAGGCCGGATTCCTCACCGCTGGAGCGCAGCAGCCAGTCCACCGCCGATACGAGGGCCGGACCGGCAAGGCTCTCCCCAAGCGCCAGGACCGCAAGCGCCGTGACCCAAGTGCTCCGTTCCACGGCCGGCCGCGGCGGCCAGCCGCCGTCAGCGCGCTGGAACGAGCGGAGTCGCGGGGAGGCGCGCCCACGGGCGTCCTCCGCGCCGGGCTGGCCTTCGAGCGCCAGCAGCGCCAGCGCCGTCGGCTCCGTCCATTCGACTCCGTCCGAGTAGCCCCAGCCGCCCTCAGGCCGCTGTGCTTGCAGGAGCGCGGACACCGCGCGGGAGGGCAGAGTCTCCATGAGAACAATTCACCGGCCGCCTGAACACGGCTGCTCCGGCGGCCGGCGGAAAGTTCGGTTGTTCACCTGTTTACTTGCTCATGACGTTGCGCTTGCGGCGCCGCAGCAGATATAGGCCGAGAATTCCGCCGGCCACTATCCAGAGAATCGCCGACATCGTAGTGTTGTCCATTCCTAACATCTCCTTTTGTTGGATTGTCTACCTACTGTCCATAACTCTTCATCAACGGGAAGAGATACTTGAAAATCTGCAACAAGCCCGGTCCGGCCGCGACGATCAGCATCGAAGGCAAAATGAAAAAGAAGATCGGGAACACCAGCTTCACTCCGACCTTGGCGGCCCGCTCCTCCGCCTCCTGGCGGCGCCGCACGCGCATGAAATCCGAGTGGGTGCGCAGCGACTCGGCGATGCTGGTCCCGAACCGGTCCGACTGGATCAGGATCGCCACGAGCTTCCGGAGCTCAGCCTCGCCGGTGCGGTCGGCCAGGTTCTTCAGCGCCTCGGCGCGCCGCTTGCCGGCCCTCATCTCCAGGGTCACCAGCCCCAGCTCCTCGCTGATCTCCCGGTGCGTGATCTTCAGTTCCTCGCTGACGCTGCGAATGGCCTGGTCCAGACCGAGACCCGCCTCGACGCAAACGACCATGAGGTCCAGCGCGTCGGGCAGAGAGAGTTTGAGGCGCTCTTGCCGGGCGGAAACCATGTGATCGAGAAAGAAGCCCGGGCCGAAGTATCCGGCCAGGCCGGCAGCCACCAGGAGCACGATTCTCAGAACCGGGTTGGCCGTGATGGCGTCGCGCGTGAAGAAGGCCACGATCAGCAGGGCTATGCAAAGCACGACCTTGAGGCCGTAGTAGATCCGGACGGCGATCTCGGACCGGTGTCCGGCGGCCACCAGCATGCGGCGGGCCACCGACACGTCCTGGGGAGAGACCGGCACCTTCTCGCCGATCTGCTGGGTGATCTTGACCAGCATGCTCGGCTGAGCCTCAACACCCGTCAGCAGCGGGCTTTCGACCGCGACCGTGGCTCCGCCAAGCTGGTCGAGGACCCTCCCCGGCTTGGCGTATCGCCGGTAGCCGAAGATGGTGATCGCACCCATCAGGAAGAGGAAGAGAATCACTGAAAGCAGGATCGCCATGGCCGTCTCCCTGTACTTACACCTTGATGTTAATAATTCGCCGGATGAAGAAATACCCGACGAATTGCCCGAGTATCGCGCCCACGATGAGCCACTTACCGTCCGAGTCCCGCGCCATGCCCTGCAAGTAGCCGGGCGCGACCGCCATCAAGGCAAACATCAGGACGATCGGCATGAGGGTCAGAATCAGGCCGGTGATCCGGCCGTGCGCGCTGGCCGCCTTCACCTGGCCCTTCAGCTTGAACCGCTCTCGTATTACATAGGAGAGTTTGTTGAGAATTTCGCTGAGGTTGCCTCCGGTCTCCTTCTGCAACAACACCGCCGAGACGAAGAAGTTCACGTCCAGCAGGGGCATTCGCTTCGCCAGGTTCTGCAGCGCGCCCTCGACGGGAGCGCCCAGGTTCTGTTCGTTGTAGACCTGCCGGAACTCCCTGCTGAGCGGTTCCGGGGATTCGTCCGCCAGCATCTCCAGGCTGACGGCGAAAGCGTGGCCGGCGCGCATGGCGCGCGCCAGGAAGTCAAGCGCTTCCGGAAACTGTTCCTCGAACTTCCCCATGCGGCTGCTGCGCTTGCGGAGCACATACATGTAGGGGAGGCAGCCTACGAGCAGGCCCAAGCCCAGGCTGCTCAGCCAGGGCACCATCAGAACCTTGAATCGCAGGCCAAGCACGGCCCCGACCGCAGCCGCCACCAGCGTCATGACGAGCAGTTTTCCCACGGTCCAGTCGAGACCCGCCTGATGGATGTGGTTCTGCGCCTTGGTGGCGATGTTCAGGTTGGAGACGAGCCTGCTCAGGAAATCCTGGTACAGCCCTTGGGCATCCTTGAGGACTGTGGTTTCCACCGTGGCGGTCCGCCCCGCCACGGTCTCGATCATCCCCACGACCTTCTTCTTGCGCCGTCCTTCGATAGCCGCCCAGCCGACGCTGATGGCGATGAGGGCCGCGGCGAAGATGCCTACGAAGCTCAGGATAAGTATGGTCATGGCGCTCCTAGCGGAGTTCCACCACGGTCTGGAACATGGAAGCCGGCAGTTGGATCCCCGATGTGACGAGACGCTCGTAAAACTTGGGCCGGATTCCCGTGGCGCGGAAACGGCCCTTCACTCTTCCGTTTTCTCCAATTCCGGTCTTCTCGAACAGGAAGATCTCCTGGGTGGTCACCTGGTCGCCCTCCATGCCCACGCATTCCGTCATGTGGGTGACCCGGCGGCTTCCGTCGCTCATGCGCGAGATCTGGACGAACAGGTCGATGGCCGAGGCCACCTGCTGCCGGATGGCGCGAACTCCCATGTTCGAGTTGGCCATGCCCACCATGACTTCCAGCCGCCCGATGGCGTCGCGCGGGTTGTTGGCGTGGATGGTGGTGAGAGAGCCGTCATGGCCCGTGTTCATGGCCTGCAACATATCGAGCGCCTCTTCGCCGCGCACCTCGCCGACGATGATCCGGTCCGGGCGCATACGCAGGGCGTTGATGACCAGTTGCCGGATCTTGATGGAGCCCTGCCCTTCGATGTTGGGCGGGCGGGTCTCCATGCGGGCCACATGGACCTGGCGCAACTGCAACTCCGCGGCGTCCTCGATGGTGACGATCCGCTCGTCCTCCGGGACATAGCCGGAAAGCACATTCAGCAGCGTCGTCTTGCCGGCGCCGGTGCCGCCCGAGATGATCAGGTTGAGACGGGCCTTCACGCACGCCTGGAACAATTGGAGCATGCCTTCCGTGAAGGTGAGGTTCTTGACCAGGTCCTCCGCCTGGAGCGGATCCTTGCCGAAGCGGCGGATGGAGAGCAGCGGGCCGTCGACGGCGACCGGGGGAATCACGGCGTTGACGCGCGAGCCGTCGGGCAGGCGCGCGTCCACCATGGGGGACATCTCGTCGATCCGGCGCCCCACCCGTGAGACGATGCGTTCAATGATCCGCACCAGGTGGGCGTTGTCCTTGAACTCGACCGGCGTGCGGAACAGTTTCCCGGCGCGCTCCACGTGAACCAGGCGGGGCGTCGTGACCAGGATATCGTTGACCGTGGGATCCTGAAGCAGCGGTTCGAGCGGTCCCAGGCCGAACACCTCGTTCAGCACCTCGTCGATGACCCGCTCCTTCTCGGCCATGCTGAGCGGCGTTCTCTCTTCGTCGATGAGCCGCGCCAGCGCGCCCCGGATCTCGCTGCGGACGCGCTCCCCGGCCATCGACGAGAGAATCTCAAGGTTGATGCGGTCGAGCAGCTTGCGGTGCAGTGTGAACTTCAGTTCCTGATACTCGGGCGAGTAGGAGTGCCTGCCGGCCAGGCGCGGCGCCGGTGCGCCGTCCCGGGGGGGCGTGGGTCTTGCTGTGCTTGCAGTGGCCATTCGTGGGTCCTTTAGTTACCGAAAAAGAGAAAATTTCTTCCTGTTGGCCGGTTCCTGTATGCCGGCAATGGCGGCGGCCAGTTTTGTCAGGTGCCTGCCGAGGTTGCAGTTCGCCGGCAACAACTGCCCCTCGGCGTACGCCTCGTAGACGGACCCGTGATCCTCGGGCAGCATGGAGAACACCGGGATCCCCAGCAGGCCCTCCAGTTCCCCCGGCATGACATCCGGCGCCTTCGGAACCCGATTCAGAAGCAGCCGCAGCCGGTCCTGCCCGTAGCCGCTGTCGATCAGGCTCCGGATGATTTGCTGCACCTGATGCAGGGCGGGCACGTCCAGCGTGGTGACCAGGAACGCCTGGTCCACCTCGTCCAGGGCGCTCAGCACCAGGGGATTCAGCCCGCGGCCCAGGTCCACCAGGGTCCACTCGTATTGGAACCGCACGAAGCGCAACACCGTCCGGATATCGTCGGTCTTGGGCTCCTCGCGCTGGGCGGACGCTCCCGGCGCCCGGATCACCTGAAGCCGGGGTGTGCCGTTGGAAACCAGGGCCCGCCAGTAACTCAAGTCCAGCCGGTGAGTATTGGCCATCGCGTCCAGGATCGAGTAACGCGACTTGCACTTCATCAGGAAGCCCACCAGGCCCGCATCCAGGTCCAGGTCGGCGAGCAGGACGTCCACGTTGGTCTGCCGGGCCAGTTCCACGGCGGTGTGGCAGGCGATGGTCGTCGAGCCGCAGCCGCCCTTGGCGGAGAAGAAGCCGAGCAGTTTCCCGCCATTGGGGTTTCCGTTCATCCGCGTCGAGAGCCGCGCCGCCAGACGCTCCAGAGCTTTGCCGAGATTCGCGCCGATCGGGGGATAGAGGTACTCGTCCGCCCCGGCGCGTATCACCGAAAGGATCGTCTCCGGCTCAGCCGACTTGTGAAGCGCCACCACCTGCGGGGCGGCCGCGGAGTTCTTGATTTGGGCGATGAGTTCGTCATACGGCGCCTGGAGATTGGCGAAATCGATCAGCAGGACATCGGGCCTGGTCCGCTCCAGCCGCTCCAGAAAAGCCGGCCACTCTCCGACTGCCGGCTGGTCCAGAACCGTGCGGGCGCCGCTGCCCTCGAGGCAGGACTGTACCTCCTGCCTCCACTCCTTGGTTCCGATGATCAAACCGAGCGTGATCGAGTAGGCCAACTTGCTCTTCCTCCCTTATCCGGCAGAACCCGCTGCCACCTTGGCGGGGCTTGCCGCGGGCGGCGCCGCCGGGACTGGTTGTTCGGCAGGCGGGCCGGGTTGATTGGGCGCGAAAGCCGGCGCCGCGGTCGTCGCTTCGGGCTGCAGGCTCCGCCTCAATTCCTCCACCGGGAGCGAGCTCTTTGGCGGGTTCACCGGCACGGGCCCGGTCACGTTCATCCCCGGGGTCTGCGGTGCGCGCGCCGACACCCCTTCCATGAACGGGACTGGCATCTGCAATTCAGGCGGTCTCTGTCCCGCGGGAATGGGGCGAACAATCTCCGGTGTGACCATCACCAGCAGCTCGGTGTTGTTCTTGGCGTGGCTCTTGGATTGAAAGAGCTTGCCGATGAAGGGGATATCCCCCAGCCCGGGGATCTTGCTCCACACCTCGACCACCCGGTTGTCCAGGAGTCCGGCGATGCCGAAGCTCTGCCCGCTCTCCAGTTCGATCTCGGTTTGCACCCGCCTCGTGGTGAGTGCCGGAATGTTGAAGCCCTGGAAAACAAGGCCGTTGGCGAAGTCGAGTGAACTCACTTCCGGCGTGACCTGCAAGCGGATGGTTCCGCGCGGGGTGAGATGCGGCACGAAATTGAGCCGGATGCCGAACTCGCGGAATTGAATGGTAACCGTGCCCACCGCGGCGCCGCCCTGAAGCATGGGGAACGGGAATTCGCCGCCCGCCAGGAAGCTCGCGGCTTTGCCGTCGATGGCTGGCACCGTCGGTTCCGCCAGGGTCTCCAGCAGGCGCCGGTTCTGCAACGCCTTGATCGTAGCGGCCAGGTTCAGGTCGGAACGGAACAGGAACACGTTGAGAGCGTCGGTCAAGGTAAAGTTCTGTTCGTTGGCTGAGATCGTGCTGGTACCCGGCATTGAGAACTGGCCGGTACCCACCGAGCCGACGGTTCCGCCGGCTCCGGTGCTGACGAAGTTCGCGCCCAGTTCAAGCGAAGCCGCCCGGTCCACGTTGGCGAACCGCACCTTCAGCAACACTTGTGAATCCGTGGGCGGCACCTCCACCTGCAGCAGGTTCACCGTCTTCGCCAGCGTGCTGGTGATCGACATGGCGCGGTCCGCACTGACCAGGTCCTTGACCGTTCCACGCAAGAACACCGTGTTGTTTTCGAAGGAGAGCGTGATCTCCTGGCCGGGAAGTTCCTTGGCCAGTTCGCGCCGCACGGCTTCCAGCGCCGACGTGCTGGACCTTACATTGAGGTCGAACATAAGCCGGTTGCCGCCCTGCTGCCAGATGATCAGGCTGGTCTCGCCGGGGGCCAGACCATTGACCAGGACCTCTCGCGGCGTCACCGCGAGGGCCTCCGCCAGGCCCGGATTCGCCACCGCCACGCGCTGGATGTTGACCGGGCTGTCCACCACGAGCGACTTGCCCGTGGTCACAAACAGGTCCCGGGTAGCGGCCGAATCCTGCGCCTGGCCGGTGAACGGCATGAAGGCGGCGAGGATGATGGCGCTCTGTGCCGCCCGTAGAATCTTGCAAGTCACGGTCTTCCCTCCGCGTTCGCCGGTTGCTCATTACGGTCCTGGAACTTGACCTCGTTTCGCTTGGCTCCCTGGATCACCTCCACAATGACCGGCGCGGCCGGCCGTTCCGGAGGCCTGGACACGGCGGTCACCACCGGCTTCGGCGCCGGCGCAGCGCGCGGCGCCGGGGCGGCCGAGGGCGCCTTGAAGGGACTTCCGGAGAACACGCTGCCGGCGGACATACCGGGCGTCTTGGTCTCCTGGGTGTCCAAGGGGTTCCGCAGGATCAACTGGATTCGCATGTCGTTGCTGATGAGGCTGAGGACCTCGGCCTGCTCGGGCGTCACCAGGACGTTCACCACCTGCACGGTGACGGGCTTGCCTTCAGCGTCTTTCTGGATGTTCTGGCCGGCGCTCAGGACTTCGATGTTCTGCAAGATCGTCTTCGTGATGGTCCCCACGGTGTCGGAGCCGCCCGGCGGCATTCCCAGGACCAGGATGTCAACCCGCTGCCCCGGCACCACGAATCCCGCCAGCCCGACCACCTCGTTCACCCGGATCGCCACGGCGCGCATGCCGGGGGGGATGGTCGCCGAAAGCCCCGCGCCCGCGCCCTTGGCCGCCAGCCGGGACTCCAGCAGCGGTTCCCCTTCGTAAATGCTCGCCACGACGCCCCGGCCGAGCACGTCTTCCTTCTTCTTAACAGCCGCCGCCGGAACGGCGCCGCTCCACTCGGCGACCCTCAGATCCCCCTCGGCGATCATGGTTCCCACGGGGAGATTGCGGGCCGCCACGACGACCGGGATAGTCGCCGGCTTGGCGCTGGTCTTCATCTGCGAGAGGACCAGCCTGTAGATCACGAAGGTGGCCCCGAGGGACACCACCAGGGCGAACGCCAAAACAGACAGAAGTCTCTTATTCATGAGCACCTCTCTTGAGGCCCCGGGGCGCCTTCGATCCTCCGGGACTTGGAAACTCTCGGCCCGAAGGCCTCTCCGGACGGCGCCGGAGGCGCCGGAATCGCGTTCCCGCCTTCTGCGGACTGACTGGAAGTCCGCTCCGCCGCGGTCACCGCGCGGCCGGCAGCGGCGGCCTCATTCCGGAAAACGATTGCGATTCCGTCATCGTAAACGGTACGCCAGCGGCTGGACTCCTTGAGCGCCGCCGTCAGAGGCGTGTTGATGCGCAGCAATACCGTGTTCACACCGTAGCCGGCGAGCGTCCGTTCCCAGCCGTACTTCGCGTTCAGCAGATCCAGGTAGGTCTCGGTGAACTTCTCGCCGTAAAGATCGAACCTGCCGTCCACGAAGACTCTGGTACGCGGGTAGAGGCGGTAGATGAGGTAGTCGCCCCACTCGTCGTCCGTGAAGATGTTGCCGGAGGCGTCCGCCGTTTGAAGCGCCTGAAGCGCACTGGCGGGATACTTCTTGGCGTCGTACTCCGCCCTGAAAGCGGAGGGGGGATCCGGCATATAGAAACCCGCCGCGAGGGCCAGGAAGCCGATGGCGCTCACGGCGTGCACGCGCGGCAGACGGTCGTTTTCGCCGAATTCTCTGGCGAAATTCTGAAAGCCGCGTATCCCCCGCCTCACCCAGGCAGCCAATGGCGCGTCCGCCAGCGCGCCAGTAAGGTCGTACAGCATCCCCGCGACGAGCGGCGCCGCCACCAGCAGGTAGATGGGCAGGTTCCGCACCGAGAACAGCGCCAGATGCAGCCAGCCCGCCAGCAGGAAGGCGTGCGCGAATCGCTTCTGGTACAAGGACCAGGCCGCCGCCGCCACTCCCAGCAGGATCAGCGGCTCGTACCAGCGTGCCAGCGCGTTTTGGAACTGCGTGGATTGGTACTCGCTGATGTAGCGCAGGTGGAAGTCGCCCGTCAGGAACTTCCACATGTGTACGTGCAGCTTGTGGAAGTAGGGGTTGATCAGCGTGACCGCCGCCGACGCCAGACCGGTCCAGAGGAACGGCCGGCTGCGCTGGAGAGCCAGGCGCCGGTCTTCGGGCCGCTCATCCACCAGCCACAGGGCCAGTTCGCCCGCGGCGTAGCAGCCGACCAGCAGGATCCCCACAAAAAAGCCGCCATGCAGGTTGGTCCAGATCACCATCAGCGGCGGCAGGAACAGAAGCAGCCGGACGCGGCCGCGGCGCGCGCTCTCCAGCACCCCGCAGAAGATCACGACAAACAATAAGGTGAAAAGATGCGGACGCGCCAGCCAGTGCACCGTGGAGCCGGCGGTCGCGGCGAAGGTCACGCCGAAAGCGATGAGCACATTGGGGCACTCTGCGCGCACCTGCCTGAACAGAAGAGCGTAGGTCAGCGACAGCAGCAGCATGCTGGCCACCACCACCCCGGCCATCCCGCCATGCTGGTGCAGCCAGGCGGCCCCCACGTCCCAGAGCCACTCCCACGCGTACCAAGGCTCCCCGGACTTCGTAAATGAGAAGGGGTCCGTCGAGGGCACTCTCCCGTGCTGGAGGATCCACTCGCCCGCCCGGATGTGCCACCCCGTGTCGCCGTCCCCAAGCAGCCGCTTCGCGCCTTCCATCCAAAGAAAGAGCAGCGCCAGAGGCATAAGGAAGGCAACGTCGAGCAACGACGGCAGGAGACGGGCGATGGGATTGGTCCGTTGCGGGCTCATACGCGCATTCAGCGTCGAGTCGGAGTCGTGACTCACATCAACAACTCCCGGACGGCCTCCCCCGGTTTCTGGTCGGCGGAGAAATCCTCCCCGCAGTCCTGAAACCTCATCTTGTGGATGCGCATGGAGAGCCGCAGCCCACCTGTTTCAGCCTGGCCTACCCGCACAACGCTGGTCTGACACTGCATGCACTTCCGCCCGAAGGCGTGGTTGGCGGGCAGTTCGATCTCGACGAGGATGGGGTCCCCAACCTGCGGCAGATCCGCGCCGGCGGGCTCCTCCTGGAGCACCACCATCACGTCGCCACGGCTCATGTTTTCCGTGATCCCGACCAACGTCTGGTTCCCAAACCGCGGCGATGTCAACCGGCAGACACGGTTGATCTCAAGCCTAGAGTTGCGGCGTCTCTCCATGCTAATGAGCAAATGTACGTTCTCACCCTCGGCCAAACAAGACCGTAAATGGGTAGCACCGGGCTGTTTACTAAGGTTAGGGTTCCCGTCCTGCTTTAGAATGAACACAATAGGGATCGAGGTTAGCATCAGGGCCGGGAGTAGTACTAACCTCTGCGAAGTCCCATTGAAATCAGTGTAATTCTGTAGATTTGCGCTAAAAAAGCCTGGAATTCCCCTTGGAGCCCATGCTATATTTGATGCCCCGTGCCACTGATTCCGGCTCATCC
Organism: Bryobacterales bacterium; assembly: GCA_020851555.1. Lineage (GTDB taxonomy): Bacteria > Acidobacteriota > Terriglobia > Bryobacterales > Bryobacteraceae > DTKY01. Next base: position 128,142 of record JADZCM010000035.1, read on the forward strand.
GCCCTTGAGGGAAACCGCTGGATTCGTTCTCTCCCCGCGCGCCGGGGGAGCACCGGGAAAGGACTAGGGACCCCGTCCCTGGAAGAGGAATTTATGATTCGTGTTCTGCTGTACACAGACGAGCCCGTCCTGGCGAAGGGACTGGAGATGGAACTTGCGCCGTCCACCGGCTTCCGGCTGGTGTCCGTATGCACGAGTACGAGCGCGTTGGTCCACGAAGCAAGGATGTATAACCCAGACCTTCTGCTTCTGGACCTGACGCCGGACCTTAGTTTCGGGGTCCTGCTGGATGCGCAGCGCCAGCTTTCGGGCACGCGCATCGTGCTGTGGGTGCGGACTATCTCCACCGAGCTCGCTTACCAGGCGATCGAGCACGGCGTGCGCGGCATCCTCAAGAGAACGCATCCGGCGGAGGTGCTGGTCAAGTGTCTCCAGATGGTGGCGGACGGCGGCCTGTGGTTTGAGGAAACGCTGAAGGCGAGCTTCAACAGCATGCGGACCATCTCGCTGACGCGCCGGGAAAGCCAGCTCGTCAGCCTGTTGTCCCAGGGTTTGAAGAACAAGGAGATCGCCGCGACCCTCTTCATTTCCGAAGGCACCGTGAAGGTGTACCTCTCGCGGCTCTTTCAGAAGCTCGGAGTTAAGGACCGCTTCGAGCTTGCCTTGTTCGGCCTGAAGAACATGCCGGGCGGCGAGGCGCTGGTGGAAATGCCGCCGCAACGTGTTCCCTTGCCGGAGAGAAGGGAAGCCGGCCAGTCGCAGTGGCTGCGTTCGATCGTGATGGAAAGGCCCCGGGCGAGGGCGCGTGTGGCAGGAGGGGGGATCGACTAGCGGCGGCGGGTTCTTCCCGCGTTGGCTGGCCGTGCCCGGAGAGTGGCATGCATCCGATGCCTGTGTGGGACCTTGAGGAACAAGCCTTCGCGGAGGCGGAGCCGGAAGCTTCCTTCGAGATCTCCTTCTTCGCGCCGCGGCTGCTTTCGCAGCGCCCCTACTGGCGGAGCTTCCTGACGTCGGTGTTCCTCCACGGCGCCTGCATACTGGGTCTGCCCGTGTTGGCGGACTTGTTGCCTGAAAGCGACGCCGAAGCCTGGCAACGGCAGATGTTGGCCATGCGCCCGCTGGAGATCCAGGTGCCCGACCGCCTGTATCTTTCTCCGCCGGCGCCTGATCCGGCCAAAAAGCCGCCGCCTCCCAAGGCGGCCGAGCAGCCTCCACCGCCGGCTCGGGCCGAGACGAAACTGCCGCCCCCCCCCAAGGCCCCCGAAATGCGGCGTGCGGCTTTGAAACAATTCCGGCCTCCGGAGCGTGTACGGCGCACGAATAACGACCTGACGCTGCTCCAGTCCCACCTGCCCCCCGAGCTTCCGCTGGTGAACCAGGTGAAACTGCCGCAACTGGCCTTGCTCTCCACTCCCGTGCTGCCGCGCCCGGCCCCGCGGCGCTTCGTGGAACCAGGCAAGAGCGCGGACCCCGCGGTCGCTCCGAGAGTGGACGCGCCGCCCCTGCTGGCGGCGCCCAACATCTCCAATCCCGACCTGGTCATCGACAGCATGCTGGCCGGCCCGGACAAGGCTCTACTGCGCCTGCCGCGGCCCAATGTGCCGGCGCGCAAATTCCAGGCGCCGTCGCCGCTGCCCACGGGCCGCGGCGCCTCGGTCAGCCCCACGTTGGGCGAGCCCATCAACATCCTGGCCCTCTCCGGAGATCCCGCCGCTCTCCAGGAGCGGATCACGATTCCATTGGGCAACCAGATTGGGAGACTTCCCACGCTCCCCGGCTTCGAGGACGCGCAGGCGAACGGCGCGGATGCCAAGGGGACCGGCACGGGAACCGCCTCGGAGGGCGGCAGGGGCAGCGGCGCGGGGGCGCCGGGAGGAAGCGGCCGGGCGGGAACAGGCTCCGGCGCGCCGGGCGGGACTCCGGGAAGCGCATCCGAACTGGAGCAGTTTCTGAAGGCTCTGGCCTCCTTGCCCGAGAGATTCGCCACTCCAATAAAGATCGAACACCCTTCCAACGCGGTATTCGACGTGGTCGTGACGCAGACGTCCAGCGACCAGGCCTTCCCGGACAGCGCGGGCGTGCTGAGCGGCAAGCCCGTCTACACGGTGTACTTGCAGGTGGGAGCGCCCAAGGCCTGGATTCTCCAGTACTGCATTGCGAAGCAGGCGGCGTCCGGGCCGCAGGTCACGGGGAATGTCGTCAACATAGGAGCGCCGTCGCCCGTAAAGGCGCCGTACCCCATGGTAACCGTGCTGCCTCCGGCCACGATGGTCGCGCGTACGGGCTACATCATCGTCCACGCCTCGCTCGATACGCAGGGACAGCTCCAGGACCTGCGAGTGTTGCGAGCGCCAAACAACAGGATGAAGGACTACATCCTGCCTGACCTTGGCAAGTGGCAGTTCCGGCCGGCAGTCCGTGACGGTGCGCCCGTCGCGGTGGAAGTCCTGCTCGCGATTCCGCCTCAAGACGTCTGACGCGCCGCGGCCGGGAGCATTTTCCAATCCAAGAATGATCCTGAAGCGGGGGATGGAGGTTTGGAGGAAGGGGGCGGCGTTTGCGCCCCCTTCCTCCTGGCCATC
>JADZCM010000036.1 GCA_020851555.1 Bryobacterales bacterium
GTTGTTCGAGTACGGCCAAGGATTCAGACATGACTGTGCCTCCATTCCTAACGTATCACTACGTAAGGATTCATGCTACAAAAAAAGAACGCGGCGAAGCGCTACAGTTTTGTCGCACGCCCGCCGCGTTCCATAAACCCCGCGCCGAAACAGTACACTGATAAAAGAGCCCCCCCTCGCAGCCGGCATGATTTCCGTCGAGAGCGTCACTCACAACTACAACGGGAGAATCGCCCTCTCCGCGGTCAGCTTCCGTGTGCGCGAAGGAGAGATCTACGGCCTGCTTGGCCCGAACGGCAGCGGGAAGTCTACGCTGTTCCGCATCCTGTCGACCATGATGTCTCCGTCGGCCGGGCGCGCAACGGTCGCCGGCTTCGACGTGGCGGCCGAACCCCGAGAGGTCCGGCGGCGGGCCGGGGTGGTCTTTCAATCACAGAGCCTGGACCGCAAGCTCACGGTCGAGGAGAACCTGAGGGCGCAGGGCCGCCTGTTCGGCATGGCCGGCGTGCGGCTGAGCGATCGCACGCGGGAAGTCCTTGCGCGGCTGGGGCTCACCGGGAGGCGCGGCGATCTGGTCGAGTCGCTCTCCGGCGGCCTGCGCCGCAGAGTTGAGGTCGCCAAAGCTCTCCTGCACGAGCCTCGGGTGCTGCTCATGGACGAGCCCTCCACGGGACTCGATCCGGGCGCCCGGCGCGACTTGTGGCAGCACATCGAGGACCTGCGAACCGGCAGCGGCGTCACGGTTCTGCTGACCTCGCACATATTGGACGAGGCGGAGCGCTGTGACCGGCTCCTGCTGCTGCACCGGGGCGCGGCGGTGGCCGAGGGCGCACCGGCGGAACTGAAAGCCCGAATCGGCGGAGACGTGGTGGTCCTGGAGGTGGCCGACCCGCCAACCCTGCAAGATCAACTGGCGCTGCGCTTCGGCGTCGCCCCGAAGGTGGTGGAGGGCGCCCTGCGCGTGGAGATCGCCGACGGCCACCGCTTTATCGCGGAGGCGGTGGAGGCCTTTCCCGGGGTGGTCCGTTCGGTGTCGCTGCACAAGCCCACGCTGGAAGACGTGTTCCTGGACGAAACGGGGGCCTCCATCCACCTATGAGGCAGTTCTGGCTTCCGGTCGCGACATTGTGGCAGCGCGAACTCCTCAGGTTCTGGAGGGAGAAAGCCCGTGTGCTTGGCTTCGTCGGCTCTCCGCTGGTCTTCTGGATGATCCTCGGCAGCGGCTTCGGCAACCTGGCCTTCTTCTTCCCCGGAGCCCTGACGCTGACGGTGATGTTCTCGGCGGTCTTCTCCACCATGTCCCTGATCGAAGACCGGCGCGAGGGGTTCCTGCTTTCCATGCTGGTATCGCCCGCGCCCCGCGTATCCATGGTGCTCGGCAAGACGCTGGGCTCGGCCACCCTGGCCTGGGTGCAGGGAATCATCTTCATGGGTTTCGGGCCGCTGACCGGCGTCTGGCTCTCTCCGGCGGTCCTGCTTCAGGCGGTGGGCGTGGTGTTTTTGATCTCGCTCACCTTCACCGCGATGGGGTTTCTGATCGCCTGGCACATGGAGTCGTCGCAGGGCTTTCACGCCGTGATGAACCTGGTGCTGTTCCCGCTCTGGATGCTCTCCGGGTCGCTGTTCACGGCCGGGCAGGCGCACGGCTGGGTCCGCGCCGTGATGAGAGTGAACCCGCTGGCCTACGCGCAGGCTTCACTCCAACACCTGCTCAATCCCGGCGGGGCGGCGGGAATGCCGGGGCTGCGGATGAGCCTGACGGTCACGGCCCTGTGCGCCGCGGCCCTGCTGGCGGCCTCCAGCCTCACCGCCGGCCGCAGACAGCGCGCCAGCGCGGCGTAGCCGGCCACGGGATCGCCCGCACCGCGCCGTTCAGCATCTCGCGGTCAACCATGCGCATCCACGCCAAGCCCGGCGCTCGCGGTTCGCGGCGGTTCTCCGCCATCAGGAGGAGTATGGCCGTGGCCAAGGCGGGATCTCTTATCTCGTCAACAAGCCTCTGACGCGCAGCCAGTTTGCCAGCAACTTCGGCCACTCCGCCAGGGCGGGATCTTGCAGCGCCAGCCCGACTCCATGGGGTCCCTTTTCGAAGATGTGCATCTCGGCGGGCACGCCGGCCTTGCGCAAGGCCAGGTAGAAGGCCACGCTGTTTTCCGGCGGCACGCCGGTGTCGGCGTTGGTGTGGAACAGAAACGTGGGTGGAGTGTCGGCCGTGACCCGCAACTCGTTGGAGAGATCTTCGAGGAGTTTGGGATCGGGATCGTCGCCGAGCAGGCTCTTGGCGGACCCCTTGTGGGTGTAAGCGGCGGTGAATGTGATCACGGGGTAGCCCAGGATCAGGAAGTCCGGGCGGCTGCTCACGCGGTCTATGGGGTCGGCGGCGGCCGGATCCCCGGCGTCGAAATGCGTACCCGCCGTGGAGGTGAGATGCCCCCCTGCCGAGAAGCCCATCATCCCGATTCGATCCGGCGACACGCCGAACTCCTTGGCCCGCGCCCGCACGGTGCGTATGGCCCGCTGCGCGTCGCCCAGTTCGATGGGGTGGCGATACCGCGGCCCCAGCCGGTACCTGAGGACGAAGGCCGTGACGCCCAGGGCGTTCAGGTAATTCGCCACCTGCCGGCCCTCATGATTGGAGGCCAGTCCCACGTAGCCGCCGCCGGGTGCGACGACCACGGCTGCGCCCGCTGTCTGCTTCCCGTAAGCGGGGTAGTGGGTGATGGCCGGCCGGTCCCGATCCTCGGCGCCCACAGCGCCCGGAGCGCCGCCATCCCACAGCAGGATCATCTGCGGCTCGCCGGTCTGCCCGATTGCGGCGGCTGCTCCAGCCGCCAGAAGCACGAACACGCGAAGTACTCTCATGGGGATTATGGATGTATGCTGTATCCGGCAGGGGGGCGAAGTCAAGCCGGTCCGGCCTACACCTTGGCGGGGCGCTTCCGGGTGACCTTCTCGGCTACCGCGGGGGTGAGACGCACCACGGGGATGAGCGAGGTCTCCGCGCGGTGCGGCTGCTGGCGCAACCGGAGGGACATCTCGCGATTGAGCGATTCCACGAACTCCTCGATCTGGCACTGCATGGCCGCCATCTTCTCGCGCATGTTGAGGATGATCTCGACGCCCGCCAGGTTCACCCCCAGCTCACGCGTCAGTTGCAGGATCACTTCCAGGCGGTCCAGGTCGGCGTCCGTGTACAGGCGCGTATTCCCCTCGCTGCGGGACGGCTTCAGCAGACCCTCTCTCTCGTACAGGCGCAGGGTCTGCGGGTGGACTGCATAGCGTTCGGCGACGGCCGAGATCATGTAAGCGGCTTTGGATTTAGTTTTTGCCATGCGTTACACCTTGGACCAGATGTCCGCGCGCGGATCCTCTGTGTTCAGAGAGGCCAATTCCCGCAGCAGTTCCTTGGTCCTCTCATCGCGAACCGGTGGAGCCTCGACTATTACTTCCACGATCTGATCGCCACGCACGCCCTTCCGGGAGTTCATGACGCCCCGCTCCCGCAGGCGGAACTTCTGGCCGTTGTGAGTCCCCATGGGGATCTTCAGCAGCGCGCGTCCGTCAATGGTCGGCACTTCAATCTTGGCGCCCAAGCCAGCCTCGCTTACCGTGACGGGCACCCGGATCAGGATGTCGTCGCCATGACGGTGGAAGAACGCGTGGGGCTCCACGCGCACGTTGATGTACAGGTCGCCCGCGGCGGCGCCCATGGTTCCGGCATTGCCTTTACCCGGCACCCGCAGCCGGGCCCCGCTCTGGACCCCGGCGGGGATGCGTACCTCCACGGTCTCGGTGCGCGATACCCGGCCTTCCCCGTGGCATCCCTGGCACGCATTCTTGAGCCGGCCCTGCCCCCCGCATTTCGGGCAGGTCAGGCTGAATCGCATGGCCCCGGCGGCCTGGGTGACGCTCCCGCTGCCCTTGCACTCCGGGCATACGGTTGTCTGGCCGCCCTGCCGGCCGGAGCCGCCGCAGACGCCGCAACTTTCGAAATGATTGACCGAAAGGGGGACCTGGGCGCCCCGGATGGCCTGCCAGAAGTCGATCGTGACGGCGTACTCCAGGTCGGCGCCCCGCTCCGGCTGAGCAGCGTGCTCGGCCCGCTGGCCGCCGAAAAACTGGCTGAAGACGTCCCGGAAGCCGCCGGAGGCGCCGGCCTGCGCCCGGCCGCCTCCCGTCGCCTGGCTGAAGAAGTCCGTGAAATCGAAGCCGCCGAATCCCATCCCCGGTCCCTGCTGAGGACCTTCGGCTCCGGGCGGGACCCCGGCTGCCGAGTAGAAGCCGTACTGGTCGTACATCTGCTTCTTCTTGGTGTCGCTCAACACATCGTAGGCTTCCTGGATCTTCTTGAACCGTTCCTCGGCGGACTTGTCGCCCGGGTTGACATCCGGATGGTACTTCCGGGCGAGCCTCCGGTAGGCCTTCCGGATCTCTTCGGCCTTGGCCTTCCGGGACAGCCCCAATATGTCGTAGTAGTCCGGGCTCGCCATCGTAGAACGCTCTGCGCTTTCAACATGCGGCCCGCGGGCGCCTGCCGGCCGCGGGCCGCGAAGTCACATCCTAGTTCTTCTTGTCGTCCACATCCACAAACTCCGCATCCACAACGTTGTCTTTGGGTGGCTCCTGCTTCGGCGGCTCCTGCTGGGCCTGGCCGGCGCCCGGGCCTCCGGGCTGCTGCGCGGTCGCGCGATACATCGCCTCCGCCAGTTTGTGGCTGGCCTGCGTCAGCTTGTCGGCGGCGGAGTTGATGCGCTCGGCTGGACCCGACTGTATGGCGCTCCTGGTCTCGGCCAGAGCGGCCTCGATGTCCTTGACGTCGCTCTCGCTGATCTTGTCCCGGTGCTCCTTGAGCGTCTTCTCGACGTTGTAGACCATGGAGTCGGCGCGGTTGCGAGCCTCCACCTCCTCCTTGCGCTTGCGGTCGTCGGCGGCATGCGACTCGGCGTCCTTGGCCATCTTGTCCACTTCGTCCTTGCTCAGGCCGGAAGAAGACGAGATGGTGATCTTCTGCTCGTTGCTGGTGGCGCGGTCCTTGGCGCTCACGTTCAGGATGCCGTTGGCGTCGATGTCGAAGGTCACCTCGATCTGAGGAATGCCGCGCGGCGCGGGCGGGATTCCCACCAGTTGGAACACCCCCAGCAGGCGGTTGTCCTGGGCCATGGCGCGCTCGCCCTGGAATACCTTGATCTCCACCGAGGTCTGGCTGTCGGAGGCCGTGGAGAAGACCTCGCTCTTGCGGGTCGGAATGGTGGTGTTGCGGTCGATCAGCTTGGTGAAGACGCCGCCCAGGGTCTCGATACCGAGCGACAGCGGCGTGACGTCCAGGAGCACCACGTCCTTCACTTCCCCGCCCAGGACTCCGCCCTGCACCGCCGCTCCGACGGCCACGACCTCGTCCGGGTTCACGCCCTTGTGCGGCTCCTTGTTGAACAGGTCGCGGACAATCTGCTGCACGCGGGGAATACGTGTCGACCCGCCCACCAGCACGACCTCGTCTATCTGGGAGGGGTTGAGGCCGGCGTCGGCCAGCGCCTGCTTGCAGGGCGCCACGCTGCGCGTCAGGATGTCCTCCACCATCTGCTCGAAACGGGCTCGGGTCAGTTTCATCACCAGGTGCTTCGGCCCGCTCGCGTCGGCCGTGATGAAAGGCAGATTGATCTCGGTTTCCAGCAGCGTCGACAGCTCGATCTTGGCCTTCTCGGCAGCCTCCTTCAGGCGCTGGAGCGCCATCTGGTCCTTGGCCAGGTCGATGCCGTTCTCCCGCTTGAATTCGCCCACGATCCAGTCGATGATGCGCTGGTCGATGTTGTCTCCTCCGAGGTGCGTGTCGCCGTTGGTAGACTTGACCTCCACGACCCCCTCGCCCACCTCCAGAATGGAAATGTCGAAGGTGCCGCCGCCGAAGTCGTAGACCGCGATGGTCTCATCCTTCTTCCGGTCGAGCCCGTAAGCCAAAGCCGCCGCGGTCGGCTCGTTGATGATTCGCATCACCTCCAGACCGGCGATCTTGCCCGCGTCCTTGGTTGCCTGGCGTTGTGAATCGTTGAAATAGGCCGGCACCGTGATCACGGCCTTGGTGACCTTCTGCCCGAGGTAGGCTTCGGCCGCCTCTTTCAGTTTGTTCAGGATCATGGCCGAGATCTCGGGCGGCGAGTACTTCTTGCCCGAAATGTCCACCCGGACATCATCGCCGGCGCCCACCACCACGCGGTAGGGCACCATCTTCATCTCTTCGCTGACCTCGTTGATCCTGCGGCCCATAAACCGCTTGATCGAGTAGACCGTGTTCTCGGGATTCGTCACCGCCTGACGCTTGGCGACCTGGCCGACCAGCCGTTCGCCGCTACGCGCGAAGGCCACAACGGAGGGAGTGGTGCGGGCGCCCTCCTGGTTGGGGATGACTACGGGCTGTCCACCCTCCATCACCGCCACGGCCGAATTGGTCGTCCCCAGGTCTATCCCAATGATTTTGCTCATCGCTTTGGCAACCTCCTGAATGCGTGCCGGGCTATATCCCTTAGCACAACTCCATTATCAATGCTTAGTGGACTGTTGTCAAGCCTTGGGGTGAGATTTGTCGTAAACACGCATGAGGTCTTCAAGCGACACCTTCGTGTACTGCTGCGTCGTAGAAAGCCGGGCATGCCCCAGAAGCTCTTGAATTGAACGGAGATCGGCGCCGTCGCTCAGCAGGTGCGTGGCGTAGGCGTGACGAAAGCTGTGGGGGTGAATCGAGGAGTCGCCCGCCAGCAGCGTCGCGTAATGCTTGGCGATGCTGCGTACCGACCGGTCCGACAGGCGGGAACCGCGGTGGTTCAGGAAGACCGCCTTCTCTCCAGGAAGCGGCTTCCGCTGTTGCAGATAGCGTTCCAGCGCGGCGGCGGCCTTGGAGGGAAACGGCACCTGCCGCTGCTTGCGCCCTTTGCCGCTCACCCTCAGCCAGTGCTCGGCGAAGTCGATGTCCTCCAGGTTGAGGCCGACCAGTTCGCTCACCCGCACGCCGCTGCCGTAGAGCAACTCCAGCAAAGCGATATCGCGGGCCAGTTGCGGGCGCTCCTGGCGCGTGGGAATGGCGTCCAGCAGGCTGTTGGCCTGCTCGGCGGTCATCACGCGCGGCAGTTTCCTGGGAGCCTTCGGAGTTGCCAGGAGGCGGGCGGTGTTGGCGGGGATGACTCCTTCCCGGACAAGGTATTTAAGAAAGGACCGCAGCGCCGCCAGTTTGCGGCGCAACGACACCGGACTCAGCTTCTGCTCGTACAGGTCCGCGAGCCAGCCTCGCAAGAGCAGCAAGTCGAAGTTCCCGCCGGCGCGGCCCGCGTAATCCAGGAACTGGCGCAGATCGGCCGCGTAGGCCCGCAGGGTGTTGCCGGAGACATTCTCACGGCGGCGGGAGTCCAGGAACTGCGCCACGTGCTCCCGCAGCGGCCCGGCCTGCCCGGTGCCTGCTTCAGAGGCAGGCATCCAGCGCCTCCAGCGCCCGGCGGCACTGCTCCGCCCTCCGCTGGCGTCTGTCGCGGCCCAGGCGCTGCCGCGTGGCCTCGTCCAGTGGAGGCAACAGGTCGAAGGTCATGTTCGCCGGCTGGTAGCCGGCCGGGTCGGCCCCGGACACATAGGCGCACAGCGAGCCCAGCGCGGTCGGTCTCGGGAACGGCCGGGGCTCGGCGCCGGCTGCGCGCGCCAAGGCGTGGCGGCCGGCCGCGAGGCCCGTGGCGATGGCCTCGACATATCCCTCCACGCCGCAGAGTTGGCCCGCGAAAAACATGCCCGGCTCCTTCCTCAACTCTAACGCCGGCGACAGCAGAGCGGGCGCGTTCAGGTACGTGTTGCGGTGCACCTGACCCAACCGCAGGAACTCGGCGCGCTCCAGGCCGGGGATCAGGCGCAGGATCCGCTCCTGGTCCGGGTAGCGCAGCGAATTCTGAAAGCCCACCAGGTTGTAGCTCGCGGCCCGGGCGTCCTCCTGCCGGAGTTGCACCGCCGCGTAGGGCCTGCGGCCGGTGCGCGGATCGATAAGCCCCACGGGCTTCATGGGACCGAAGCGCAGGGTGTCGCGGCCCCGGCGGGCCAGCACCTCGATGGGGAGACAGGCTTCGAAGTAAGGCGCGTCGCCGGGGATATGCGGCTCGTGCGGCCGTGCCTGTAGCAGCGCTTCCAGGAAGCTCTCGTACTGCTCGCGCGTGAGGGGGCAGTTCAGGTAGTCGCCGGTTGAGTCGATCGACTTGCCGTAACGGGAGGCGCGGAAAGCCACCGACAGGTCGACGGAGTCGGCCTCGACGATCGGGCTGATGCTGTCGTAGAAGTACAACCGGCCGGATCCGGTACGCCGGGCGATCTCGCCGGCGAGGGCGTCGCTGGTGAGCGGGCCAGTGGCGACCACGGCAACGCTCCGGGAGGGAAGAGAAAGCACCTCGCCGCGGCGGACCTCAATGGCGGGGTCCGAAGCAATCGCGCCGGTGACTGCCTGCGCGAATTTCGTCCGGTCCACGGCGAGCGCGTGTCCTCCCGGCACCCTGTTTTGGACGGCCAACTCGAGCAGCAGGCTGCCGGACCTTCGCAGTTCCTCCTTCAGAAGCCAGGGGGCGGTGAACTCCTGCTCGCTTTTGAGGGAGTTGCTGCACACCAGTTCCGCCAGCAAGTCTGTCTTGTGAGCAGCCGAGCAGCGCTCGGGCCGCATCTCGTGCAGGACGGCGCGCCCGCCGCCTCGGGCGATCTGCCAGGCAGCCTCCGCGCCGGCCAGGCCTCCTCCGATGACGTGGATCACTTCAGCTCGTCGCCGAGCGCTCTGACCGCGGCTTCGAGCACGTCCCCGCCGACCACGTTCATGAGATGCAGGCCCAGGATGCGCGTCTTGATGCCCGGCTCAACCGGCTCATTGTCCAGCAACTCCACGGCGTGGATCATCTTCTGCTGGTCCTCGTCGGGGACGTTCTGCATCAGCGCGAGGCAGTAGGGAATCAACCCCTCCCGGGCCTTCGTGTAATCGACGCCTGTCATCAGGTTGTCCACGCGCAGGCTGCGGTCGCTGGCGCGCACGCGATCGACGGCCCGGTCGGCGGCGTCCCGGAAGATTTGGAGGAAGCTGCCCGGGCCCACGCCGATGTCACGGTCCCCCGCGCGGATGGTGAACAACGAGGTGCGAAACAGGGCCATGGCGCCGATGCCCGCCACCGCCACCTGCGTCCAGCGCAGGCTGCCGCCGGTCGCGCCGAAGGTCCAACTGTTCACGCGGACCAACGCCAGCGCCGCGGCCGACGCCGCCACGTTCAGCAGGACGTACACCACTCCGGGCGTGGTGCGCACGGCGCCCGCGGGCGCGTCGCGGTAGCGCGAGACCAGCTCGGCGAGGCCCACGAGCGCCCCCAGCGCGGCCACCAGGGCATAGTCGGCCACTTGGGGCATCGGCTTACTCGGGGCGTGCCAGCTTGGCCACGTCCTCGCCCAGCGGCGTCAGTTCCGCGGTCTCGCTGCCGGGTCCGCCGCTCACCGTGAGGTAACCCGACGCCTGCAATTGCTTGACCGCGTCGGCGAAGTCGCCGAACGTCATGCCGCTAGCGGCTTGCAGGTCCGACAGCGGCATGCTCCGGTCCGGCGCTTCAACGAACGCGGCCACCAGGGCAAGCGCCGAGCCCCCTGTCCCCTTCTCCACGGGCTTCGCTTTCTCGCGCCGCTGCTTCTCTTCGAGATACGCGGTGAAGCTGTCCGCCTTGGATCGCTCCATGTGCACATTATAAGTCCGGCGGTGGAACTGCGGTTTTGCCCGGGCGCCGGACCGGGCCGTCAACCGCGGGCGATCTTACGGGCGCGGAGGAAAGAATGGATGCCGAAGCCGGCCATCAGGGTGATGAAGAGAGACGACAGCACCACCCGGAACAGTCCCTCGCCGGTCTCCGTGTACTGGCGGTAGTCGCGGAAGGTCCGCGGTATCGGCACAACCGCCAGGCACAGGAACACGAAACCGATCATCTCGTTCCACAGCGTGCGGATGGGCCGGATGATCTGCGGCAATATGTGCCGTATGAATTCTCGTCCTATGCGGGCCATGCGGCTCCGAACCACCATCCTAACAAACGCCGCCTTCCTTGCCGATGAATCCTCTGGAGCAGGTGCTCGACCATTCTTCCGCTCAAGGGGTTGGCCAAGCGAAGAGTGCTATTCTGAAGGAGGGCTTGTCGTGGAAGAGCATCTCAAGCAGATGATGCAGGAACTGGGAAACGCCATCAACGAATCCCTGTCCGAGTCGGATCGCATCGCGTCCGCGATTACCCAGATCAAGAGCGCCGGCTACGAGGTCTTCCTGGTGCTGGAAGCCACCATAGGTTTCAACAAGTGCGACGAGACTGAAACGGACGCAGAAGCCTCCGGGGAGTCTCCCGTGATCCCCGGCGGGGAGTTCAAGACCGCCGGCCGCGTGAAATGGACCTCTCAGGATCAGAAGTTCCTCCGGGCGCTGAAGATCGCCGTGGACGACGAACCGCGCTCCTGAGCGGACCGCGGCCTGCGCCGGCGGGGCCGCTCCTCAGTTCGCCAGCCGGTACTCCTTGAGCTTGCGATATAAGGTTGTCCTTCCGATTCCCAGGAGTTGCGCCGCCATCGCCCTGTCGCCCCGGGTGTATTCCAGGGCGCGGATGATCGCGTCCTTTTCCATCTCCGTCAGCGAGAACAGCGGCATCTGGATGTACGGCTGCGCGGCGGTGCCATGGCCGGCGGCGGCCGCGGCGGTCAGGTGCGCGGGGCGGCGCGCCTCCAGTGCGTTCTGCAGCGCGGAAGGCAGATCCGCCGTGTGCAGCAACGGGCCGGAGTTGATCGCCACCATGCGCTGAATGCAGTTCTCAAGTTCCCTCACGTTGCCCGGCCAGTCGTAGCTCAGCATGGCGTCCAGGCACTCGTGAGTCAGGACGTGCCGGTTGCCGTAGCGCCCCAGAAAATGGTCGACGAGGCCGCGCAGGTCTTCCTTTCTCTCCCGCAAGGGGGGAATCCGGAGCACCACCACGTTCAGGCGGTAGTACAGATCGCGCCGGAAGGTCCCCTTCTCCACTTCCTGGGCCAAGTCGCGGTTGGTTGCCGCAATCACCCGGAAGTCGGCCTTGCGCCTTTCGAGCGACCCCACGGGCCGGAATTCCTTCTCCTGTATGAGGCGCAGGAGCTTGGCCTGTACTTCCGGGCCGAGTTCGCCGATCTCGTCAAACAACGCCGTTCCGCCGTTGGCCATCTCCACCAGTCCCGGCTTCGATCCCGAGGCGCCGGTGAACGCGCCTCGCACGTGCCCGAACAGTTCGCTCTCGATCAACGGGCCAACCAGCGCGGAGCAGTCGATGGGCACGAAGGGCCCCGGCGGCCCGGCGGCGTGAATGGCGCGGGCGACCACCTCCTTGCCCGTGCCCGTCTCGCCGAGGATGAGCACGGGCGACCTGGATCTTCCCAGCTTCTGGATGAGTTGCAGGATCTGACGGATCCGGGAGGACTGCCCCACCAGGACGGGCGGGGGGTCCGCGCGGTCAGCGGGCACCCTGTGGAAGATTATAGTCCACCGGCAGGCGGATCATCCAACCGCACCACGAACGCGGCGCCCAATTCCGAGCGGAGCTGCCGCGCCAGCTCACCGGCCTCCTCGGGAGTGGCCTCCGAGCCGACCAGCACGCGCCAGGGCGGAGACGAGCTTTCGCGGCGGACGATGCGGCAGCTCGGATAGCGTTTGCGGAGCGACTGCGCCAGGCGCTCGGCGTTGGAGCGGCCGGCGAAGGCGCCGACCTGAACGGCGAACAGCTCCCTCGCGGAATCGCCCGGAGGCGGTCCAGTCACTTCCAGCCGCACGCGCACTACGCCGGGACCGATCATGTCTATCTGGCGCGCGGCCGCCCGCGAAAGATCGATGATGCGGCCTTCCACGAACGGGCCGCGGTCGTTGATGCGGACGAGAACCCGCTTGTGGTTGGAGAGATTCAGAACCTCGACCCACGTGCCGAACGGCAAGGTGCGGTGCGCGGCGGTGAACCGCTCCATGTCGTAGATCTCGCCGTTGGCGGCGTGGCGGCCGTGGTAAGGATACCCGTACCAGCTCGCCATGCCGGTTTCCACCGAGCCCAGGACGGGCGCGGCCGGCGCTCGGACCGTTCGCTTTCTGGCGCACGAAGCGGCGGTCAACAGCGCCGCCGCCAGAGCGAGCCAGCAGCAGCGGCGCAGGCACGCTGGCTTCGGCGCGCGTCGCGGATCCACATTTTCTATTAAAACAATTTTTCCCAATGACGTTTTTTTGACTCCGGCGGGATCCGCTCCCGGAGGCAAATCAGCGGCGCCCTGCATTTTTCTCTTGACTTTCGGCAAGAACAACTTTATATATGAATCACGTTGCGATCTTTAAGCGGATCGCACAACTTTGATGTTTGGGAGAATCAATCGATGAAGAACGCAACCAAGAAAGCTGCAAAGCCCGCGAAGAAGAAGGCTGCTCCGAAGAAGAAGAAGTAGCAGCGGCGTCCCGAACAGGGACTGCAGCTCAATAAGGTTCCTAGAGAGGCCCCGGGGTGTTGGGGCCTTTTTTATTGCCTTCGGGCGCTTCCTGCCCGCCCCCGCGCGCTCTCCCTCACGCCCTCCGCTGAATGAGCGTGCGGAAAATCTCCCCCATCCCGGCCAGCAGCGTCTTGAGCTGAAGCCGCCGCCGGAGCGCCTCGTGCGGCGACGCGGCGGCGAGCGCCTCGGCGAAGCCGTCCGGCTCCCCGGCGTCCAGCAGCGTCCGGCTCAGGTTCTCGAAACGCACGGTCTCCAGTCCCAGACTCGCGCCGCGGTCTTGAAGCGCCGTGAAGCAGACGTGCGCGGTGATATCCCGCTCACCCGGGTCGGCGAGCACGTCCTCGCCGGCGGCGTGGCGGCGGTAGCTCATGAGGGTGCCGCGTGGAAAGCCCGCCAACTCGCGCGCCGTGTAGCCGTAGTCGATGGTGAAGACCCAACCACGCTCCAGGTGCGCCGAGATCTCGTCGAGCCAGCGGAGCGCGTCAAGGTTGATCTCGACCCAGGCTCCTTCCTCCACGGCCGCCCCGAAGCGGGCCAGGTATTCGGCCTGTTCATCCGGCACCGGCGGGCCCTCGACCCAGGCGAAGCGGCCCTCGCGCCATCCCACCAGCATTTGTAAGAAGACGCCGCCGCGGCGCGCCGCCACGTCGACCGGCAGCGCGTCGAAGAACTCGTTGCTGAAGACGACTCCGGTGAAGCGCGCCGGCCACTCGCCCGCGCCGATCTCCAGGGGCACGTAGCGAAACCCGGAGAACGCCTCCGCCATCTCGCCGCGGCCCGCCCCGAGTTCCACCACGGTGAAATCCGCCGGGCGTCCGGCCTCCTCGTGCAGGCGCCGGATGCGCGCCGCGATCAGGATGCCGAAGACCGGCTGGATCTGCTCCGCGGTGTAGTAGTCGCCTCCCCGCCCGAACACGTCCCGCGCTTGCCGGTAGTAGCCGCACTCCGGGTGGTAGAGCGCGACGTCCATAAACCGCCGGAAGGTGATGGGGCCCCGGCGCATGATCTCTTCCAGCAGAATGGCGCCGGCGCGTGTCATGAGAGGGAGCCGAAGAGTGAATGGACGGCGGAGCGGATCCTGGCCTCATGCGGCCTGCCGGCGAGTCTCCATGGCGGACGGCGGACGGTGATTGCCTTCGCCCCCGGCGCCGCTTCCAACCGGGCCCATTCAACTCCGGGACGCTATACTAGCTTAGCGTGGCGGCCGGACTGCCCGAGACGATCCGCGTAAGACTCAGCAGCGAAGAAGCGGGAGACGTGTCCCTCACGCCGGTGGTCATCCGCGAGATGCCCTTTCGGGATCTGGTGGAACTGATGCTCGACGTGACGGGCAAGAACGCCGCGCGGCTGCGGGAACTCCTGCACCGCGGAACGCTGGTGAGCGGCGCCACCCGTTTCCGATGGGAGGCGCTCCCGGCGGAAGGCGAGAGCCTCGAGGAATTGCTGGCCGGTTTCCCGGATCCCGAACCGCACCGGCCGTTCGACGCCCGGCGGTGTGTGTGCGTGCGGATCGAGGGGCTCGGCTTGCACGACGCGATTCCCCTGTCCGCGCTGGCCCGAAGACGGCTCCTGCGCCGCACCAGCTTCTGGGACGTGCTTTGCTCGGTGGCCGCCGAAGTGGGCGTGGAGTACGCCGGCTATTCGTATCGCGACCGCGCGGACCGCTACCTGCTCCGGATCCCCTCCCCGCAGAGGGAGCGCATGAGAGCGCACGCCGGCCTGCTGTGCTACTCGACGCTGGAGACTGTCGTGCGCGAAGCGCGGTTGCGGGAGGCCGTCTTCGTGGTCAGCCGCGGAGCGGTCAACTCCGGCGCCTCTGGGTCTTGACGACCACCGGCGTGCCGCGGAAGCCGAAGCGCTCCCGGAGCCGGTTGACCAGGTTCCTGCCGGCCGAGAAATGCAGCTCACCGGATGACTTGGTGAAGAGCACGAAGGTCGGCGGTCTCACCGACGCCTGCGTGGCGTAGAGGACCCCGAGGTCCGGTTCCAGGCGGAGTCCCGCGATGAAGCGGTTGAGTTCCCCGGTTGTGACGCGCCGCGAAGCCGCATCGTACACCTGGCGGATGAGGGGGAAGAGCTGGCTTACCCCGGCGCCCGTTCTGGCGGAGAGGAAAGCCACCGGCGCGTAGTCCAGGAACTTGAACGTGTCGCGCGCCCGCTCGACGAACTTGCGCCGGTCTTTGTCGGGGGCCGCGTCCCACTTGTTCACGCACAGGATAATGCCCCGGCCTTCCGTGTGCGCGTAGCCCGCTATGGTGGTGTCCAGTCCCAATATGCCCTCGGTGGCGTCCAGAAGGACAAGAACCACGCTGGCCAGCCGTATGTGCCTCCGCGCCATCACCACGCTGAGCTTCTCGGCCATGAGCTTCGTCTTCCCCTTCCGCCGGATCCCCGCGGTGTCCACGAAGAGGTAGCGGACCCCTCCCACGAAGGCCTCCTGGTCGACGGCGTCGCGGGTGGTGCCGGCCACCGGCGAGACAATGGCGCGGTCTTCGCCCACCAGCGCGTTCAGCAAAGTTGACTTCCCCACATTGGGCCGCCCGATGATCGCGACCCGGATGGGCTCGTGGGACGCCGCGTCCGCGGACGGGAGGCGGGCCGGAAAACCCGACGTCGCGTGGTCCAGGAGTTCTTCGATGCCGAGGCGGTGCTCGGCCGAGATGGGGAACAGGGACGGCGCGCCCAGGGCGTGGAACTCGTGCGCGAGCAGTTCCCGCACGGGAGCGTCGATCTTGTTCACGGCCAGCGAGTAGGGCCGTCCGCTCCTCCGCACGAGTTGGATCAGGGCGCGATCGGCGGAGGTGATCTCCTCCCTTCCGTCCATTAGAAGGATAATGTGGTCCGCGCGTTCGAAGACGGTCCGGGCCTGCCGGAGGATCTCTCGCGGAATCAGTTCCTTCTCATCGGGCAGGATGCCCCCGGTGTCGACGAGTTCGAACGGCCGGCCGCGGTGAACCGCCTCGCCGTGTATCCGGTCGCGGGTGAGCCCGGGCTCATCGCCCACGATGGCCCGCCGGGAACCCAGTATGCCGTTGAACAGCGTGGATTTGCCGACGTTGGGGCGGCCCACGATGACCACCACCGGCAGGCTCTGACCCCGCGCCATGAGATCCCATGATAACAGGGGGTTCCCTGGTCAGATCCAACCCCGCGCATAGTAGTAAAGGATCTTGACGGTCTCCTCGGCCAGATCCAAAAACGCGGGCCAGCGCGCGCGCCAGATGTTCACCCGCTTGCGGACGTCCGGCACCGGCAGGGAGTCGGCCTCCAATCCGGCCTTTCGGAAACAGCGGATGGCGCGGTACATGTGGTAGTCGCTGGTGAGCAGGAGCTTCTTTCCCGGCACGTTCCGCAGCAGCCGGGCCGTGTGGAGAGCGTTTTCCCTCGTGGTATCGGAGCGGTCCTCCAGGTGAATGACGCCCGCCGGCACACCCTGGCAGACCATGAGCCGGCTTACGGCCAGCGCCGCGGAGGAATCCCCTTCCGGGCCGCCGCTTACGACGATCCGGGAATACCGCGCCTGCCCGTAAAGAAGCGCAGCGTAGATCCCGCGCCAGTAGGAAGAGCCGCCCACAGAACCGTTGTCGAGAGTGGATCCGCCAAGGACGATCAGGACGTCGCCCGGAGGTTCATTCCACTTCTCCGAAAGCGCCGTGGCCCACCAGTAACAGACGGGCGTCGCCGCGGCCGCCACGAACAGCGCGCCCAAAGCCGCCAGCAGCCACACGCCCGCGCGGCACAGCAGTCGGAGGAACCCGGTCATGCGCAAAGTGCGCTCCGTTTCCCTCCATACTACACGCCGGCGGTGGGGGCCAGGCTACCTTGCCAGGCTCGCGTACCGCGCCGAGACCGCGTCCCAGTTGATGACGTTGTAGAAGGCGGCGACGTAATCCGCCCGGCGGTTCTGATACTTGAGGTAGTAGGCGTGCTCCCAAACGTCGATCCCCATCAGCGGAGTTTGGCCGGCCGTCAGCGGTGAGTCCTGGTTGGGCGTGGACACGACCGCAAGTTGCCGCGCCTGGTCGAGCGTCAGCCATGCCCAACCGCTGCCGAAGACTCCCAGCGCGGCCCTGGTGAGCTGTTCCTGAAAGCCGTTGAAGCTGCCGAACCGCTTGTCTATCGCCGCGGCCAGTTCGCCGGCCGGGGTCCTGGGGCCTCCCTTGGACATGATCTGCCAGAACAGCGTGTGGTTGGCGTGGCCCCCTCCGTTGTTGCGCACGGCCGTCCGGATCTCTTCCGGAATTGCGTTCAGGTCTCGAACCAGGTCCTCCACCGGCTTCCTGGCCAGATCGGGGAACTTCACCACCGCGTTGTTCAGGTTGGTGACGTAGGCGGCGTGGTGACGATCATGGTGGATCTGCATGGTCTGCGCGTCGATGTGCGGCTCCAGCGCGTCGAAGGCATACGGAAGGGCCGGAAGCGTGTAGGGCCCCTGCGCCGCGGGTGCTTGAGCGGACAGCCTGCCTGCAACCAGGCCTGCCGTCGAGAGGGCTAGGGTCGAAATGGCTTGTCGTCGGGTCGTCAATTCTCTGCTCCAGGTTCGCAAGTTACTGGGAATTCTACCCCTTGGATGAGTGTCCGAGGCCGGAGGATTCCTTTGTTGCCAAGGTTTATCGAACGAGACGCCAGGGCATTGCCGGGAAGGTACCGGTACCATAAGTACCATTAGACTCAAAGATACCATTGACACCCCCCCTCAAATTCCAGTAGGATTGACGAGTAGAGTTTCTTGTCGTCAAGTGGAGTTGGGTGTTTCTGGGGACGTTGGCGGCAGGAAGACAGGAGATGTCGAGATGAAGCTCAAGTGGTTCGTAGCGGTGGCTCTGACGTGCGTAATCCCGGCGTTCGCGGGCCCGATCCTTCTCAACAACACGGGCATGGGCGGCTCGGTGGGCGGTGTTGATCCCAACTGGCTGATCAACGGAAGCGCAGCGGCCTACGTCACCACGGGTTCGCCAAACGGTTTTCCGTTCGCCTTTGACGGGAACCCCATCTGGCTGGCGAACGATTCCACGTCCCGGTGGATTTCGCCCCACGCGACGTACACTGCGAGCGGTCCGGGTGACACTCCCGGTGTGTGGCTGTTCTCCACGACGTTCGACCTGACGGGACTCGATCCTAACACCGCTACAATCACGGGCCGGTGGCTCGCGGATAACAGCGGCGGTGTCATCTACCTCAACGGCGTCAACCTCGGACAGGGGACTACGGGATGGTCGAGTTGGACCAACTTTACGATCACCAGCGGCTTCCAGTCCGGCGTGAACACGCTCGAATTCCTGGTCAACAATGGCCCGGGCGCCATTGGCAACCCGGCTGGCCTTCGTGTTGAGATGAGCGGCAACGCAGACCCGCTGGGTGAGATCCCCGAGCCGGCAACGATGCTGCTCATGGGCGCGGGTCTTCTCGGTCTCGGGTTGATCCGGCGGGCCAGAAAGTCAGCCCGGTAGAGGCATCTGTTACCTCCCTCGGGCCACCCGCCGCAGGGAGCAGGAATCCAACCCGGAGGAACGCGAAGCGTTCCTCCGGGTTTTGCATTTCTTGACAGCTAAGCCCGGCCGCGGCCAAACCCGGGGCGCTTTTTCTTTCTTCCTACGAGAAGCACGAAATCGCTCGGGAGTATTCCGCGGCCGATGTAGGCCTGCTCCAGCGCGTTGATGCAGTCGATGAAGTGCAGTGCGTTCGGATCCTCATCCGGGAAATTCTGGATGATTCCGTTGTAGAGAAGTTGCTGTATGGTCCCGCCAAGCGGGTTGTTCACGACCGGATTGAAGAAACGCCCGAACAGAGGCACGATGTCCTCGGACCGGATGGCCTCGCTCGGGCAGACCGCGATGACCTGCTCTACGGTGCTGCGTCCCTCTTCGTTTTTCAGCATTCCGTGCGGGTAGATGCGCATTTGCTCCGGCAGCAGCCCGAGCATCAGCCGCGTCAGTTTGAGTTGCTCCTCCGTCCACTGAAACCGGTTCGGTCCCACGTATTCCTCAAACACCACAAAACCGTCGTCGGCCAGCGCGCGGTTGCACTCTTCGAAGATGTGCTCAAGCCGCTCGAAGTGGTGAACGCAGTGAATGCCGCAGATGAGATCGAACGATATCTCCGGAAGCCGGACCCGGTTGACGTCGCAGGCCATGTAGGAGACGTCGATCCCCTCGGCCCGGCACCTTTCGGCAGTAGCCGCGAAACGGGACTCCTCCAGGTCAAGCCCGGTGATCGACTGCGCGTATCCCTCCTTCGCCAGTTTGTACAAGTGGGCGCCATCGCCGCAGCCGAGTTCGAGGACTCGCCGCGGGATACGCCCCAGGCTCCGGCGCACCCATTCCCGCCAGTCGCGGTCCTCGATCCGGCTCTTCTCCAGGTAGTGGCCGGCCACTCTGGGATGTTGGAGCCACCTCTGCCTCTCGCCCGCTTCCGCCCTCCGCTCCGTATCGATCCAGTGCGCAATCTCCCGCTGATGCGGATCCATCTCGGCCGGCGCGGATGTCCCTGCGGATCCCTCTCCGATCGAGCGCGGAGCGGGCGGTGGGGACAGGCGCGACTCCACCTCCGGATGGTGCGCGGGGAGGGAGCCGGCTACAGGTACCGTCTGCTCCGGTCCGCAGCGCACGCGGTTGCGCAGCCGCTTCCACTCGGCTGCAAAGACGGCTGGATCGTGGCGGACGGCGGCGGAGACCGGCCGCACTCCCTCACGCGGCACGTGCGGCGTCCAGCGGGTGTTCCAACGCCGCTCGTAAGCCAGGCGATTTCTTTCGAACAGGTCCTCGTAGTCGGCCGTCTTCAACTGGCCGAAAGAACCCTGGCCGAAATGATGCACGAAACAGTCCTCCGCGCAGGCGGCCGTCTTTCCAAGCTGGAGGATGCGCCGCGCGAAGTCGTCGTCCTCGAACATCCCCAGCCCGTAGCTCTCGTCGAGCCCGCCCGCCCGGCGGTACACATCGGCCTTCATCATGCCGCAGAACAGGGGCGCCATGGATAATGGCGAGCGCCGGCGCCAGAAGGTCTTCGCCCGCAACCGGCTGAACGTCTCCATCTCCACGAGGCCGCGGTAGCCGGTCTCGATTCTCGCTTCGTTGCCGGCGAAGTTGGTGACCGGACAGATCAGGCCGAGCGCCGCATCGTCTTCCAGGTGCCAGCGCAGCCTCGCCAGCCAGCGCGGTGTCACGACCGTGTCCGGGTTCAACAACACAAGGAACTCGCCGCCGGCCGCTTCCGCTCCCCGGTTGTTGCCGGCTGCGAAACCGCAGTTCCGGTCGAGTTGGATGATCCGGACCGGCGCGCCGGCTTCCTGGAGGCTTCGGGCCAGATCCAGCGTCCCATCGGTCGAGGCGTTGTCCACCACGATCAGCTCATAGCAGCCTTGCTCCGTGTAGGCCAGCACGGATTCGAGACACAGAGCCAGGTAAGGCGCCGAGTTGTGCGTGACGACGACGATGGACGTCAGGCCGCGCGCCTCCCGGATGCCGCGGCTGATGACATCCACCCGCTCGGCCCACGTGTTGCTCTTCGCGATCCCCCGCCGCTTCGCGGCGAGCGCCTCCGATGACTCGCTGGCGGCCCGGTCCAGCAGTTCCACGTAGTGGGAACAGGAATCGGCCAGGTAGACCGCGTCGCCCCAGATCTCAAGTTCCCCCATGCGGGTGGCCACCACCGGTTTTCCGCCGCTGAAGTACTCGTACAGCTTGACCGGGTCAGTGGCCTGGGTCACCTCGTTCACCAGGAATGGGATGGTGCAGACATCGAAGGACGCCAGAAACGCGGGCATCTCCTCGTAAGGACGGTTACCCATGAAGTGCACGTTCGGCAGTTTTTCCAGCGAGCGGACGTCACGCTCAAACACCTGCCCTACCAGGACGAAACTGTACTGTGGCCTGCGCCGCGCCGCCTCTTCCAGCAGGTCCAGGTCCATCCAATCCGCGATCGCACCGAAGTAGCCAACGATAGGGCGAGGGACAGCCGCAAGGTCCGGGTGGGACGCCGCGTTCTGGAAACGCTGGTAATCGGCGCCGTTGCGCACCAGGGCCATCCTCTTGGCCTCGCCTTTGAACTTCTGCTCCAGTTTGGCCGCTGACACCAGGACCAGGTCCGCCTCCCGGACCAGCGATTGCTCCTCCGAGCGGATGAAATCGCTGATGTTGGGAAACGGGTCCCAATCGTCCATGCAATCGTAGACCAGGAGCCCGTGCGACAACTCGCGCAGGTTCAGGGCGAGTCTGCGCCAGTAGGGCAACTGGACCATGAGAACAAGGTCCGAGATCTCCATGTCTCTGCACAGTTGCCGGAGGCTTTCCGTCTGCTCTTGCCGGGCGGTTTCGTCCAGTTCGTCCCGGTACGGCTCCCGAGCGGGAGTCCTTAGGCGGACTTCCCACAGGTTGTTTCGCAGCAGTCTGGTCCGATAGGCGACAGGAGACCCGGCTGTTGTGACTCTGCCCGGACTGACCCAGAACACCCGATGCCCTCTCGCCGCCAGTTCCACGGCCACCTGCTGGGGCCGCTGAAAACGGAAATCGAAGTCGATGATGGCGAGTATGACGATATCGGTCTGCCGGGGAAGAGGAAGCTCACACAGATTGCCGGCGCCGCCGGGACCGGCTGGCTCGAGACTGTCCGCAAGCCGGAGGGCTTTCCCGGACATGTAGTCTGATATCCGCGGAAAGGAAAGTTCCTGGGCGGCCAGAAGGAGCCGCCGGCGTGAGGGTTGGAACAATAGTCCCCGCACCGCGTCGGCGGCCGAAATCAGGCCGCGCCGCCGGAACGCGGCGTAGACGGCCCGGGCGGCAAGCATCAATGCCCACGCCCTTTGCGACTGGAAGACTCGCAGCTCCGCGTCCAGGTCTGATTGAAACTGGCACGCCTGGCGCACGACCTCGGCACACGAGTGTTCCGCCTCGTTGAGGCGCGCTCTGAGTTCGTCCACGGCGGGATCCCGGACGGCGCTCCCGGCCTCCTCGAAGGCTCCGGCACTCTCCCTGGAACCGGCGTTCACCGCGTCTGGATCTGGATTGTGGCCATCCATCTTGAAAACTTCCCGGCTGCACCCGAGTCCACGGGTGCAGGACCATCACCCTCCGTACTGCAACTCACATCGTAGCGCGGGCCGCGCCGCCGGAATGCGCTGCCGGCATGCATTCGAAGTTCCGTGCGGATTTCCGCGCCGGACCCCCGGCCCGGCTGCCGGCGCACCCGGGCAAGGCCGAGGCGGGCGTCCGCTGCGGTCCGCGGGGGACCGCCCCACACGCGGCGCCGGTCAATCAACTTCAGACACGTGACGCCAGAGCCTCTTCGATCTGCCGCACGCGTGACGCCCAGGTCTCTCCGCGAACCGAATCGGCGCGGCGCTGCCTGAGCAGCGAGTCGTTCTCGCCGGCCGCCTCCTCGACCTTGCGCGCGAAATCCTCCGGCCCGCCGGCGATGTAGACGAGATCGCCGAACATCTCGACCTCCGGCAGCCGGGTGCTCACCACCGGCAGCCCGAAGCTCAGGTACTCATACAGCTTGATGGGGTTGGCGGCAACGGTGAGTTCGTTCACCAGGAACGGAATCAGCGCTACATCGAAGTCCGCAAGGTGTGCTGCAAGTTCGGAGTGCGGCGCCTCGCCGGACAGCACCACGTTGGGGAGTTCCTTCAGAGCCAGTACAGCCCGGTTCTCAATCCGGCCGATCAGGACGAACTTCCAGTCGGGCTGCCGCAGGGCTGCCGACTTCACGGCCGCCATATCGAACCATTCATCCAACGCCCCGACGTATCCGATCACCTTCTCCGGCCCGCTGCGGGATCTGGCCGGGACGGCTTCTCCGTGCAAGGCTCCGTACCCGCCGGCCGCGGCATTCCGAACGAGCAGAGACTTGCCGCGGAGCGAGGGGAACTCCGCCAGCTTGGCGTCCAGCAGAGGCTGCGACGAGAACAGCGCCAGGTCGCTGCACTCAAGCAGGTCCGCTTCCGCCGCCACCACCTCCCGCCGCATGTTGCGGAAGCCGCTCAGCAGGTCGTGGCAGTCGTAGACGATTGGAAAGCCGTACTCCCGCCGCAACTTCACCGCTACGCCGAGCCAGAACGGGAGGCTGACGAGTTGCACAAGCTTCTTCACCCCGGCGGCGCGCATCAGCCGGCCCAGCGCATCTGCCAGGATCCCGCACTCCCGGCTGGTTGCCATGCGATGATGAACCACAGGCTCCCGCGGCAGCCGCAGGTGCAGTTCATAGAGACCGGCTGCCAGGGTCGAGATCCTGTGCCCGCGCTCGCGGCAGTAGATTCGTCTGAACTGGAACCCAAGGTGGGGGTTCAGGTAGAAACAGCGATGACCTGCCGCCGCCAGCCCCAGGGCCAGGTGCTGAGTTCGCTGAATCCTGCTGTGCCAGTCCGTCATGGGGAGGAAGAGCAGGTCCGGCTGCTCTGCGCCTTCGGGCAAAGCCTGTGAGGCCGGCGGCGGAAACGCCGTTGACGGGTAGCGCCAGCACTCCGTCAGGTAGGAGGGGCGCGGCTTTCCGAGCAGGCCGAAGCAAAGCCACCGGCTGGTGTAGGGACGCAACGGTTCTCTCGCCAGCAGTGCGCCCAACCACCTCCCAATGCTCGTGCCAATCGCGCCCGGCAAGACAAATCATAACGCAGTGGTTGCGGGATGCGGCGGAGCGCCCGCCGGCGGCCGCGGGACACATCCGGTCCGGCGTTCTCCCCGGGCCGTGTTCGTTCTCCTCTCCGGCCGGATTCGTGCAGAATAGGAGAATGGTACGCAGACATCTTCTATTGGGGCCTGGCCTGTCTCTCCTGCTTCTCGCGGGGTGTGGGCCGCGGACACAGACAGGAGCTGTGAAGCAAATGAACAAGCAAGCCTTCGGCTCAACGGCGGACGGCCAGCCGGTGGACATCTACACCCTAACCAACAAGAACGGCATGCAGGCCTCCGTCATCACCTATGGGGGCATCCTGACGCGCCTCCAAACGCCCGGCCGGGCGGGCCAACTGGACGATGTCGTCCTGGGCTTCGACGACCTGGCGAGCTACCTCAAAGGCCATCCCTACATGGGCGCTATCGTCGGCCGTTACGGGAACCGCATCGGAAACGCGCGGTTCACGCTCGACGGGATCGAATACAAGCTGGCCGCCAACAACGGGCCCAATGCGCTGCATGGCGGGTTGAAGGGATTCGACAAAGTGGTCTGGCAGGCGCGGGACGCCTCCGACGCGCAGGCCGAACGGCTCGAACTCCGTTACCTCAGCAAGGACGGGGAAGAGGGTTATCCCGGCAACCTCTCGGTTACCGTTGTCTATTCCCTCACGGACCAGAACGAACTGCGGATCGACTATAGCGCGACGACGGACAAGGACACCGTGGTCAACCTGACCAACCACTCCTACTTCAACCTGGGCGGCTCGTCCGAGCCCGACATTCTGGGGCACGAGTTGACGCTTTACGCGGACCGTTTCACGCCGGTGGACAAGACCCTGATCCCGACCGGCGAACTGCGCAGCGTGGAGGGAACGCCTTTCGACTTCCGCAAGCCCGCCCTGGTCGGCGCCCGGATCAACCAGAAAGACGAGCAGCTCGGCTTCGGCGGAGGGTACGACCACAACTTCGTCCTCTCCTCCGGCGGCGGATCGCTGGCGCTCGCGGCGCGGGTCCGCGAACCCAAGAGCGGGCGGGTGATGGAGGTCCTCACCACCGAGCCTGGAATTCAGTTCTACACGGGCAATTTCCTGGACGGAAGCCTCACCGGACGGGGTGGCAGGGTGTTCACCAAGCGCTCCGGGCTGTGCCTCGAGACGCAGCACTTCCCCGACTCGCCGAACAAGCCCGCGTTCCCATCGACGGAGCTGAAGCCCGGCCAGAAATACCAGACCACAACGGTCTACCGCTTTTCGGTCTCAGACTAGCCGCGCCCATACCGCGGCCGCCGGGCGTCCGCACGATCCGGCATGATAGAGTAACACTTAGCAGGTCATACGGTTGAGTATCCCGTGGCCCTGGTCGCCGACTCGCTGTCTACCAACAAGCCCAAGAACCCCGCCGTGGCCGTACTGGCGTTGGCCGGAGCGGTTGCGCTGCTCTACTTCGGGCAGCTCTTCTTCGTCACGCTGATCTCGGCGGTGGTGCTCGCTTTCATTCTCGAGCCGTCCGTGGTCCTTGTGATGCGGCTTCGCCTTCCCCGGGCGGTGGCCAGCTTCGTCGTCTGCGTGATCGCCCTCCTGGTTCTTTACCTGGCGGGGCTCGGCGTGTACACGCAGGCCGTGAGCATCTACCGCGACTTGCCGGCCTACAGCAGCCGTATCACCGAACTGGTCGACGCCGCCATCCTGCGCGTCGAGGAGATGGAGCGTACCACCTACCGGCTCTTGGTGCCGAAGCGGATTCAAGACCGCGAGAAACAAAGCGGCGCACCGCCTGCCGAAGCCGCCGGCAAGGCCAAGGAACCGCGCCGGCGGTCGGCTGAACCGCCCGCTCCCGTGCTGCCGCCGGTTCAGGAGGTCCGTATCCTCCAGGAACGTACGCCTTGGGTCAATTACCTTTACGCCCACCTGGGCTCGGTGTACGACATCCTTCTCATGGCGTCCTTCGTGCCTTTCCTGGTCTACTTCATGCTGAGCTGGCGGGACCACGTTTACAGGGCCTTCCTGCAACTGTTTGACGGCCACGCGCGTCTGGTCGCCGGCAATACCCTGGAAGGAATCGCTGGTATGGTGCGCGGCTTCGTGGTTGGGAACTTCGCTCTTGGGCTGATGCTGGCGGGAGTAAGCTCGGCGTTGTTCTGGGTGTTCCGGCTGCCCTACCCTTTGCTGATCGGACCGTTGAGCGGATTCCTCAGCCTCATCCCCTACATCGGATTGCCGCTCGCGTTGATACCGCCGCTGTTCGCCGCGCTGCCCGTTTACTTGACGATGGCGCCTTACCTGCTGGTGGGGAGCGTCGTCGCGGTTCTGCACCTGCTCGCGCTGAATCTCTTCTATCCCAAGGTCGTAGGATCGAGGGTGCACCTGAATCCGCTGGTGGTGACGGTGGCGCTGATGCTGTGGACCGTGCTCTGGGGGGCGGTCGGACTGGTCCTCGCCATTCCCTTGACGGCCGGCATCAAGGCGGTGTGCGACAACGTCCGGGGGTTGGAAGCCTACGGCCGCCTTTTGGGTGATTGAGGGCCAGGGATAAGCATGAGACTCCGTTTTCTCCTGTATGCGCTGATCGGCCTGGCGGCGGTCGCGGGCGTGGTGGCCTGGGTTTTCCATGTCCAACGCGGCGCACATATGCGGCTTGAAGGTTCCATCCTGAAGGTGCGCACTCTCGCTACGGATGCGAACAGTTCCGTGGCCCTGATCGATTTCCGGGTGACGAACCAGGCGGACTACACATGGATGGTGAGGTCCGTGGACGTATCCGTAATCGATGGGCAGGGTTACCTGGTCGAAGGAAGCACCATAGCCGACCCGGATGCCGCGCGGCTGTTCGACTACTTTCCGCTCCTTGGGCAGAAGTTCAACGACTCGCTCACCATGCGCTCGCGCATACTGCCGCACCAGACCGTGGACCGCATGATCGGAGTGCGGTTTGAAATCCCGGAGGCCCAGGTCCTGGCGCGGAAGAACCTGAAGATACGGATCTCCGAGGTGGACCGCGGGGAGTCCGAAATCGAAGAGAACCCCGCCCGGTAGTCTTCCTCCGCGCTGCGGATATAATTGATTCTCCGATGCAGATCGACTGGTTCCCGTTGTGGCTGAGCCTCCGGGTGGGAGCGATTGCCGCCTTGTTGTCCGTGATTCTGGGGTTGTGGCTCGGCCGGCTTCTGGCAGCGGAGAGATGCAGGGGCAAGCGGTTTCTGGAAGCGGTGATCGAACTGCCGCTCGTCCTGCCTCCCACGGTGCTCGGCTACTACCTCCTGGTGGCGTTGGGGCAGTCAAGCCCGCTCGGCCGGTTGCACGAAACGCTCACGGGACGCCGCCTCCTGTTCACATGGCAGGCTGCCGTGCTCGCCGCGGTCATCTCTGCCACGCCGCTCATGATCCGCTCCGTACGGGACGCCCTGGCGGGTCTGGACCCGCGTTTCGGCCTGGCGGCGCGGGGCCTGGGCGCTTCCTCCTGGCGCATCTTCTGCCGGGTGAGCCTTCCGCTGGCGCGCGGGCCCGTTCTGGGCGCGGCGGTTCTGGCTTTCGCCCGGTCCATGGCCGACTTCGGGGTGACGCTTCTGATTGCAGGCAATCTCCCGAACCGCACCCAGACGCTGTCCGTGGCGGTTTTCGACGCGGTGCAGAGGGGTGACGGACCGGCGGCGCGGGCGCTGGTGCTGGTCATGTCCGTCATCGTCGCAGGGCTTCTTTTCCTCTCCAACAGGCTTCAATTCGGGCGGGCGGTCCGATGATCCAGGTCCAGGTTCGAAAGAGCTTCGGACTCCGTCCCGGAGGGGCCAGCTTCTCTTTGGATCTCGATTTCACCGCGGACCCGGGCGTTACGGCCCTGTTCGGCCCGGCAGGCGCCGGCAAGACCGCTCTTCTTGAGGCCGTCGCCGGGCTTCTGAAACCGGACAGCGGCAGAATACTGGTCGACGGAGAGATTCTGTTCGACGCGGCCGCGGGCGTCGACCGGCCCGTCCGCTCCCGGCCCTGCGTCTATCTTGCCGCCGGGTCAGCCCTGTTCCCGCACATGACCGTGCGCGGGAACCTGCTGTTCGCCGCGAAGTGCCGGCGGTTGCCCCGGCTGGAGAGGCATCGCCGGGTGAACGAGTTGCTCGAACGGTTCAGGCTGGAGGCAGCCGCGGAACAGCGGCCCGGGGACGTCGCGCCATCCGATCGCGAGAGCGCGGTTCTCGCCCGCGCCCTGGTCAGCCGGCCCAAGGTGTTGCTCATTGACGGCCCGTGGCACGGTCTGGACGCCTGGCCCCGCCGGCGGTTCCATGATCTGGTACACCGGGCCCGGTCGGAGTTCGGCGTGACGGTCCTCGTCGCGGTGCCGGTCTTTGAGGAGTGTTGTCTGCTGGCGGACCGCCTGCTCGTGCTGGCCCAGGGCAGAGTGGTGCAGTCGGGGACGCCCCGGCAGGTGGCACATGAACCGGCGAGCGCTGAAGTGGCGAGGGCGATCGGAGGGTACACCCTGTTTCCGGCGGAGATCACAGCGCTCGATCCGGGACGGAACACTTGCCGCCTGCGCTTGGCCGGCGCGGAGTTGGCCGGGCCGTATCTGCCGGGCAGGCTGCTCGGGGACAAGGTCACGGTGTGCGTCCGTCCGGCGGAGTTATCCGCGTGGCCTGCCGGCGGCAAACCCGGACTCAACCAGGTTGTGGGGCGGCTGCTGCGGGTTACCGAACTCCCTCATGCCGTGCTGCTCCGGTTCAACGATGACATCACGGTCGAGATGCCTGCCGCGGCATATGAAGAGCAGAAACACCGGCGCGAATGGTTGATTGAGTTCCCGCCCGGCCGTTGGCGCGTCTTGTGATCAGTCGCGGCGCCTCAATTTCGGGACAGCCTTGGAGATGACATCCTCGCGCCCGCCTTTCGACCAGGTCTCTTCTATCTGGGATTCGGGAAGCCCGGCCATCCTCCCCAACAGCACGTAGGCCGGGAGCGCGTAGCGGAGGCTCTTCCAGCGTGCCATCTCCACGATCGAATCCAGGGCACGCTCGCGGATCCGGTCCAGTATCGCGGCATCGCGGTTTTCCGTGAGGAGCACCAGGAATTCGGCAGCCTGGGTCCGGTCTCCCAGGATCAGCGAGTTGAGCATCTCAACGGGCCAGGTGGGTGCAATCCGAAGCCCGGCGTCGGGATTTCTGGAGGCGAAGACCGCGATGGCGGCAAGGGCCCGCAGCGCCGTGTGGCGGACAGTGGCTTCAGGGTCCTGAAGCGCATACTGAAGCGTTTCCACGGCGGAGCGCCTGTCGGGGGCGTACCCCGTGAGGTAGGCGGCGATGGCGCGGTGTTCCGGTTCCGCCGACTCTCGCAGTACCTCCCGCAGAGACGCAGCCTCCGCCTCTGCAAGCTCCACAAAGCTCTCCTGGTAGGCTCTCACTTCCGGGATGCTGGACAGCGCGTAACCTCGCGCGAGGCTCTCGCTGTCCTGTCCCGGCCTTGCGGACCGCTCGTAAAGCTCCAGGAACGCGCCGTATTTCTCGACAAGGGCTTCGGAGAGCACGCTGGACGATGCGGGAGCCGCGCGGACCTCGAAGTGCGGAGCGCCCTTCTCTTCGACTCCTACGAAGAGCATCGCGCCGTCCGCTTCGCAGCAAACCGCCTCTACGCGGGCCAGAACCACGCCGTCCAACCCTTCCAGGCGCTCCTCAACCGCGGCTTTGGAGGGAGGCAGCGGATCGCCCTCCTTCACCGCCAGGGCCTGTCTTGCGCGGTACTCGGACACCCGCCGCAGCCCGTAGAAGTCCACGAGCGAGATGCGCGGGACCTGGCCGGCGAGGAACTGGCCGGCCAACAGCCACACTACAGCCGCTCGCATACAGGGTTATGGACGCAGGCGAGCCCGCGCGCGCTACGCCTGCTTCTCCGCCAGGGGGCCGATTATGGGCAGCACGATCTTGCTTCCGCCGTAAGTCTTCAGGATCAGCACCAACCAGAGCACAATCGAGCCCAGCCAAAGCACCAGCGAAACCAGGCCCAAAAGCGCCGCCCCGAACAACGGCACGACCGCGCCCAGCACCGTGCCGATAATCATCAACACGATGTAGAGGACGATCAGCGCGAGGTTCAAGAAGATGGACTGAAAGGCATGGAAGCGAACCGTACGGTCCCGGTTATAGGGCTCCAGCACCAGAAAGATGATGCCGGTGATGAGGCCCAGCACATACGCAAGGGCCCCGGCCACGTTCGTGGACATCCCCGTGGCCGCCGGAGCGGCTCCCGGCGAAGGCGGCGGTACGGCGCCACCCGCTACCGGTGTCCCGCATTTGCCGCAGAACTGGCCCTCCACGGGCGCCCCGCAACTCGGACAAAAAGCCATCAGTGAATCCTCCAGTGGGTCTACTCTAACGGAACTGCCCGGCTTTGGCAAGCAATTACCGGATTCCCTTGCGAAACTTCGCTCGCCCGGGCACTACCCTGTATAGCCCGGAGGATTCATTCGGTGGTACGGCACATCATCCTGCTCGTGGCGGCGTGCGCCGCTCTCAGCGGCCAGGCCAAGGATCCCGCCGGGGATCCTCTCAGCCGCGCTTACCAGGCTTTGGCCGCCAGGTCCTACGATGAGGCTATCGCCAGCTTCCTCATCGCGTTGAAGGCGTCGCCCGGCCGCGCCGCGGTCCACAAGGACTTGGCTTATACCTACCTGAAAACGGGTGAGACCGAAGCGGCCCGGGATCAGTTTGCCGAAGCCATGCGCCTGGACCCGGGCGACTACCACGCCGCTCTCGAGTACGGTTTTCTGTGTCACGAAACGGGCAGAACGGCCGAGGCTCGCCGTGTTTTCGACGAGATCCGGCGGTCGGGCGACCCCGATTCCCGCGGCACAGCCGAGACGGCCTTCCAGAACGTGGATCTTCCGCTGGCGGAGGGCATCGAGCGGTGGCGCCGGGCGCTGGAGGCCAACCCCGGCGACTACACCGCTCACCACGAACTTGCCCGGCTGGCGGAGCGGCGCGGGGACCTGCCGCTCGCGGCCGAGCATTTCCTGATGACCTGGAAATTGCGGCCGGCGTGGCGCAGCGTTCTGGTGGAACTCGGCAGGACGTGGCTGGCCATGGGCATGGCCGAGCAGGGGCGCGCCGCCTTGCTGGCCGCATCGCGAGGTCCGGAACCGCGCGCCGCCGAAGCCGCACGCGGGCTACTCCCCGGCCGCTATCCGTATGTGTATGAATTCCGGCAGGCTATCGAACTCGATCCGGAGAACGTTGCCCTTCGTGAAGAACTCGGGTACCTGTTGCAGGCTATGGGACGGCGCGACGAGGCGCGCAAGGTGTTCGAGGCGATTCCAGCGGTTTCGGAGGATCCGGCCGGGCAGGGCCCACCCCGGGAACTCGGTGACCAAAGCTACAAGGCGGGTCAACTCAGGGACGCCCTTCGCTACTATGCACAGGCCCTTCGAGAAGACCCGCTGGATTTCCGGGCGATGCTGCAATTGGGGTGGACTCACAACGTGCTGGGGCAGGACCGGGAGGCCATTCGGTGGTTTGGCCTGGCCAGAAAGAGCCCCGAACCGGCAATCTCCCGGGAGGCGGCCAGGGCCTACGGGAATCTGAGGCCGTCTCTGGCGCGCCTCAGGACCACGGTCTGGTTCTTTCCCGTGTATTCCTCCAGGTGGCGGGATACGTTTGCCTACGGGCAGATGAGAACGGAATTGAAACTCGGGCGGCTGCCGCTCCGCGGGTACCTTTCCGCTAGGCTCATCGGCGACTCGCGCAGGCTGACCGCGGCCGCCGGCCCCGGCAGCCTCTCCGAGAGCGCCGTCATCTTCGGGGCGGGCCTCGCGACGGACTACTGGCACGGGATGATGCTCTGGGCTGAGGCTGGCAGCGCCGTGAGTTATCTCGAGAACCGCACCGGACAGCCCCGGATGGCGCCGGACTACCGTGGAGGCGCGGCCTTCTACCGGGGTTTCGGACGGCTTCTGAGCGGTCGCCAGAGGGGCGCCTTCCTGGAAACGAATGACGATGGCGTCTTCATCAGCCGCTTTCAGAACGACGTCGTCCTCTACAGCCAGAACCGGGCGGGTTACACGCTGGCCCCCTCGGCGGCGCTGGGAGGATTCCAGACGCAATGGTATTGGAACGCCAACCTCAGCAAGGACCTGCGCCGCCAGCACTGGGCGAATGCCGTCGAGTCCGGACCGGGACTCCGGTTTCGTTGGAATTGGATGCCGCGCGGCGCCATGTTCTCGGTGAATTACCTGCGGGGCCGCTACACCGTCACCGCCGGCAATCCCTGGTCCCGCGACTACACGGACCTGAGAATCGGAGCCTGGTGGGCGGCGACAAGATAGGCTGAGCCCGGATGCGCCGCCTTGCGGTTCCGCTTTTCGTCCTTAGCCTGGGTTGCAGTCACGCGGCGGAGCTTTCTCCCTGGGACCAAATCCTCGGCTCTGTCGGACTGCAAGCCGGGACGGGGCCTGGCCGCCGGATCTTCGTCGTTGCGGAAACGGCATCCGGGCCGCCCGAGGAGTGGCAGGCTCGGGCGAAGGAAGGGGGCGTGGCAATCCTTCAGGGCGACTCGGCCATCGGCCGCTCGCTCGGCTATACCCCGACGGCGGAGAGGGTCACGGTCCGCAGCGTCCAGGACCTGCTCCGCCCCCAAGTCGAAATCGTCTGGGAACACGCGGTGGAGTCTCCGGTTTTCAGGATTCCTTCCGGTGCGACTGTGTTCGCCCGGGAGCCCGGGAGCGGCGCTCCGCTCGTCGCCGGCCACCGTTTCGGGGACGGGGCAGTGCTGTGGACCGCCGTCACCCCGGGGCGCCGGGGCTGGGAGCGTTTCCCGTTCCTCTTGCAGGCGCTCGGTTCGATGGGCCTTGAGCCGCCGTTCCGCTCCAACCGCCTGTGGGCTTTCTTCGACTCCTCCTATCGCACCCGGGCCGACCCCGACTATCTTGCCGCCCGCTGGAAGTTGGCCGGCATCCGCGGGTTGCACGTGGCCGCCTGGCACTTCCATGAGCCGGACCCGCAGCGCGACCTCTACCTGCGCAATCTCATTCAAAGCTGCCACCGCAAGGGAATTCTGGTCTATGCCTGGCTGGAACTGCCGCACGTCAGCGAGCGGTTCTGGCTGGACCACCCCGAATGGCGCGAGCAGACCGCCCTGCTCCAGGACGCGCACCTGGACTGGCGCAAGCTGATGAACCTCCTTAACCGGGAGTGCTTCGCCGCCGCGTCAGCCGGCGTGAGGAGTCTGCTGGAACGCTTCGGCTGGGACGGAGTCAACCTTGCCGAACTGTACTTCGAGTCTTTGCAGGGGCATGAGAATCCTTCCCGGTTCACTCCCATGAATCAGGAGGTCCGCAAGGAATTCCTACAGGCAGCGGGCTTCGACCCTATCGCGCTTTTTGACCGGGACTCGCCGCTCCAGATCGCCGCGAACCCGCAGGGTCTCCGCCGCTTCCTGGACTACCGCGCCGGACTGGCGCGCCGGATGCAACAGGAGTGGCTGGGAGTCGTGGCTGAGGCCAAGAGAGGGAAGCCGGACCTGGACGTCGTCCTGACCCACGTGGACGACCAGTTTGACAGCGGAATGCGGGATGCGGTCGGGGCCGACGCGCGGGCCGCGCTGGCGTCATTGGCGGGGCACGACCTCACCTTCCTCATCGAAGATCCCGCCACCGTCTGGAACCTGGGGCCGGAGCGCTATGGCGATATCGCCGGAAAGTACGCGCGCTTGACGTCTCGCCCGGAGAGGCTCGCGGTGGACCTGAACATCGTTGAACGCTACCAGGACGTGTACCCAACCAAGAAACAGGCGGGAGCTGAGTTGTATCAGCTCGTAAATCAGGCCGCCCTCGCCTTCCCCCGGGTGGCGTTGTACTTCGAGCACTCCATCCAGCCGGACGATGCCGTCTGGCTTTCCTCGGCCGCCGCTGCCGCCCGGCGGTACGCGCGGCAGGGTGGCGGTTACATCGTCGAATCGCCGCGCGGCGTGGGGGTAAGGTGGCAAGGCGCTGCTCTGGTGAATGGAAAACCCTGGCCGGTGAGCGACGGCGAAACGGTCTGGCTTCCAGCGGGCCGGCACAGCCTGGCACGGGCGTCCAGCCAGCCGGGGCTTCGCCTGCTCGACCTGTCGGCCGACTTCACCTCCGCCTCCAGTCTGCCTCGTGGGTTGGAATTCACCTACCACAGCTCCGCGCGAGCGATCGCTCTTTTCAGCGCGCGGCCTTCGGCCCTTTACCTGGACGGGGCGCCCGTGAGTCTTGTTCCCGTGGAGGCCGGCGAGAAGATGGCGTTCTGGTTGCCTTCGGGGCGCCACACGGTGCGGGCTGAGGGCCCGGCCGATTAAATGCCTGCGGGCGGAACGGTCAAGGCGACCCTTTCGCCCGCCTGCAACCCCGACAGCACCGCTGCTTCGAGGCTGCTGCGCATGCCGACCTCGATGTACCGCTTTTCGAAGCCCGACGCCGTGCGGACGTACGCGAATGTCCGATCCCCCTCCGACTGGATGGCTTCGAGCGGGATGAGCGGCTTGTTCTCGTCGCGGCGGAGAAGAATGTCAGCGGCTCCGGACATGTCAGGCAGAAGCCGGGAATCGCTGCCTTCAATCCGAACCACCACGGGGATCGTCCGGACGTAGAAGCTCTCCATCCGTGAAGCGCGGGCCATCGCCCCCACGCTGTAAACCTTGCCGGGGAACGTCAGGTCCGGGAAGGCGTCCAGGGAAATGCGCGCCGTTTGCCCCACGCGCAGTTCGCTGGTTTCCGCCTGGCTTGCCAGAGCCTCCAGTTGCATGCTGGATGTGTCCACGATCCTCATGAACGAGCGGCCTGGGTTCACGGCGTCTCCCGCCGCATACTGGGCCATGGTCCCGCCGGAGCGCTCGAGGCTCTGGAGAACAACCATTCCGTCCATGGGGGCCCGGAAGGTGAAGGTCTGAAGATCGTTCAGCGTGCGCTGGAATCTGAGTCGCGTCCGGTCCAGAGACAACTGGGTGGTGCGCATCGTGGCGTCGAGGGAGATCTTCTTGTAATCCAGCGCGAATAACTGCTGTTTATAGACGGCCTCCGCCTCCTCCATGGCCAGCCGCAGGAGTTCCTGCTCGATCGCGGTCTGCACTTCCGCCTTCTTGAAATCGAGCGCCGCCTTATCGAAATTGGCTTTAGCTGAACGCACCGTCTGTTGCAGGCTCTCCCAATCCAGGGCCTGCTGTGCCTGGAGCCTGGCAAGATCAAGCTCCATCTGCTCCTGGTTGGCCTTCATGTCGTCGATCGTGGTGAGCATGCTCTCGGTGTCGAGTTCGGCGACGACGTCGCCGGTCTTCACCTTGCTGCCCCCCTCCGCCAACTTCGTAAGAACCAGGCTGCCGCCTCTCCCCATTCCTGGTTGTCCCCGGAATGTGGTGACCGTGATCGCGGCGTAGTTCCGGGCGGCCGTCTGGCCTGACAGCCGGAGCGTGTGTTGCACGGAACCGGTCCGGATCGCGGCGGTAGGAACGGCTGCCAGGGCGCTGGCGCGCGGCGTTTGGGCCGGCCGCTTCGCGAACAGATAGGCGCCCAGCCCGGCCAGCATCAGACAGGCCACGAGAAGCCAGATCCCCAGGCGCCGGCGGCGGGGCTGCGGCGAATGTGGGGTATGCTCGGGCTCCTGGGGAAGCCCTCCGCTCTCCAGGGACGGATCGCTGGCTCGGGACATGACTCTCCTGTCAGATTACAACACAGGCACTCATAAAATCAGGCGTCCCGGCCCAGCCCGAGGTTACCTTGCGCGGTTTCAACAGCCGGCGCCCTCCGGCCGGGGGCCGGGGTGCTAACCTTCGTCATCAGTCCCTTGCTACCCATTGAGAATATTGACGATCTCCAATGGAATGATAGAGTTGACTGTGCGATGAAAGGCCCCAGGCCTGTCTCTGAAAGTCGAGGTGCACTGGTGTTGAAATCGAAGCTTCTGCCTCTCATTCTGGTCCTGGGGGCGGCGAGTTCGGCGTGGGCGGCGACGTTCGGTACGGTGGTCAGCTTGACCGGCCACATCTCCGATATCGCTCTGGACAACAGGCGGGGCGTGGTCTACGCTGCCAACTTCACGGCGAACCGGATCGAAGTGGTGTCGATGTGGGATCTGACCACCCGCGCACCATACACGGTTCCGCCTCAGCCCGGTTCCATATCGCTTTCCCCGGATGGCCGCTATCTTGTGGTGACCCACTATGCCAGGTGGAGAGGCGGAGACGGAACCATACTCCCGGGTATCACCATCCTCGACCTGGACGCAGGCACACGCCGGACCATCACCAATGGAGTGACCCCGCTGACGGTGGCTTTCGGGGGAGGCAGCCAGGCGCTGGTGGTGTCCACGGAGGGATTCCTCCTTCTGGACCCCGCTACCGGCGTCACCCAGACCCTGGCGCCCAAGGAGATGGGCGGGCTGGAACTGCCGGCGCCCCTGGCCTCCTACCCGCTGGACATCGTACAGGCCAGCCTTGGAGTCTCCGGAGATTCCCGCTACATCGTTGGCGTGGCCTCCTCCGAAGAGCAGGACCTTCAGCGGACGGTGAACTTCCGTTACGATGTGCAGACCCGCGAGGTCTTCATCACGGGCGTCAAGGCCTCGCCGCCGCTGGGGCCCCGCCTGGTCAGCGTCGATGAGCATGGTCTGTCTCAACTGGTGGGATGGGCGCTGTTCGACTACAGAACCGTTCTGCTGGCCCAGTTCCCGCACGCCAAAGGCGAACTGAGCATCGGAACCCACGTCATTGATTGGGCGCGGTCCCTGGTCTATGCTCAGGTCCCGGAGTCGACCGCGCCCGAAGGCGTGATCGCGCCCCCGGTGCTCCACGTCCTCGATTCCGACAACCTCACGGTCCGCGAGAGAATCCGGCTGCCTGAGAACCTGGCGGGCAGATCTCTGCTGAACCCGGATCACAGCGTCATGTACTCGGTTTCGGCGAGCGGCCTCACCGTTCTCCCGGTTGGCGACCTGTACAAGATGCCGAGAGTCATGGCCGCCAAAGAGGACGTCTTGTTCCGGGGCTCCTTCTGCGACCGGCGCACGATGACCCAGGAACTCGACATCATCGACGCCGGCGGCGGGAGCGTCGACTTCCGGCTCAGTACCAGCATGCCCGGGCTGACACTGTCGCAGGCCTCCGGCACCACGCCCGCGCGGGTGACGTTGTACCTGGATGCCAACACGTACCAGAACCTGAGAGGAACCGCCACGGGCGTGATCGAGATCACCTCGCGGGCCGGAGTCGGCGTTCCACCGCCCGTTCGCATCCTGGTCAACGCCAGGGAGCCCGACCAGCGCGGCGCTTTGGTCAACGTGCCCGGCAAACTGGTGGACATCCTGGCCGACCCCGTTCGTGACCGCTTCTACGTCATCCGGCAGGACAAGAACCAGGTGCTGGTCTTCAACGCGACGAGTTTCCAGCAGGTCGGCGTGCTGCGCACGGGCAACACCCCCACGCAGCTGGCCATTTCGACAGACCGCCGTTTCCTGTTCGTCGGCAACGACAACTCCCAGATCGTGAACGTCCACGACCTGGACACGCTGGAGCAAATGGAGCCGATCGCCTTCCCCGGCGGACACTATCCGCGTTCCATCGCGGTGTCGAAGAATGCGGTCCTGGCGGCGGTCCGCAGCGTCTCACCGGGACTGGGCTGTCCGGAAGGATACGGCCTGCACACCATCGATCGTATCGACTTCACGACAAACTGGGCCAGGACGCTGCCGTCGCTGGGGGTTTACTGCAATGACATCCCCCTCGGCACGATGTTGCTCTCGACACCCTCCCACGAGCACATCTATGCCGCGATGGAAGACGGCGGTGTGCTGCTCTACGAAGCCGAGGCCGATACCTTCGTCGTTTCCCGCAAGGACTTCGGCGAGATGAAGGGAGCGTTCGCCGCGCTCTCCGACCAGGCGTACGTCCTGGACAACAACCTGTTGAACCGGTCGCTGGTGGCCTACGGCGCCCTGGAGACGGGGAGCGGACAGTCCTCGGGCTTCACCATCCACGATGGAATGGGATTGCGCACGACCGCTCCGGCGATAACGGCGCCGGGCATCATTCAACGCGTGAACCTGACGGACTGGCAGAGCGTGCTGGGCCCGGTGAAGATGATCGAGGCGCCGTTGCTGGCCGGCAGCATGGAGACGCCGCCGGTCGGCCAGATCGGCCAGGCGATCATGCCCTTTACCCGCACTCTCATCGTCACCCCCAACCGCAATTCTTTCATTTCCCTGAGCGTTTCGGGTCTCGTCGTGCTGCCCTGGGATTTCGATGCCTGGGTGGCGAAACCCGTGATTCAGAGCGTCGTGAACCTGGCGGACGGAACCGCCGCGATTGCCCCCGGAGGGCTGGTAGCCGTGCGTGGCGCCAACCTGAGCCTGGTCACCCTGGCGAACAACGAACTGCCCGTCCCAACCACGCTGGGAGAGGCCTGCCTGACCTTCAACACGTCCAAGGCGCCGCTGCTGCTGGTCTCGCCCAGGCAGATCAACGCACAGGTGCCGTTCGAGGTGTCCGGCAACGTCAACGTCGTCCTTAGGACGGTAGGAGGGGCGAGCGATCCCTTCCCGGTGGTCGTGTCCCCGACCGCGCCGGCCGTTTTCCAGACCGCGACCGCCGGCCCGGACAAGGGCCTCGCCACGCTATACCGGACCGTGAACAACGAGCCGGTCACGCTCTCCAACCCCATCCATCCCGAGGACTACCTGGTGATTTATGTGACCGGGCTGGGCAAGACTTCGCCGGCCGTCGCCACCGGGGCGCCGGCGCCCGGCGATCCATTGGCCCACGCGACCATCGTGCCCGCCGTCAAACTTGGCGGAGTGGCGCTGCCGGTGCTCTACGCGGGGCTCGTGCCGGGGCAGGTGGGCGTCTACCAGATCAACGTCTTTGTCCCGCCGGAGGTGCCGCGCGGGATGGACGTGGCGCTGGTCATTGCCCGGCCGGGAGGCGACCTGTCGCTCTCCGTGCGGGTGGTCAAGTAGCAGAGAAGGAAGCGCTGGCCAAGCCAGACATGAGAGGGCTCATGCGATTCATGCTCAAATGCGTTGTGATCCTGCTGTTCCTGGCCGCTGCGGTGGCGGCGGCTCAGGAGTGGGAACTGGGAGCGTCTGGCGGGTTCGGCGTAACCCTGAACCCCACCGTGACCAGTGGTTCGGCCAGCGGCAAAGCGGGGTTCAAGTACGGGCTCGCCGCGGGCGCCGTGGCGGGCCACGACATGTACGAGCGTCTCAGCGGTGAGTTTCACTACCTGTACCGCGTCAGCGACCTCAAGGTCACCGGCGGCGGGCAGGAGGCGGAGTTCAACGGCGAGTCGCACATCATTCACTACGACCTGGTCTACCACACGGCCGGCCGCGGCGAGCGCATCCGTCCGTTCGTGGCCGGCGGCGCGGGGCTGAAGGTCTATCGCGGCACGGGCGCGGAGCGGGCTTACCAGCCGGCCAGCGCGTTCGCGCTGCTCACCCGCACACAGGAACTGAAGCCCATGGTCAGCGCCGGCGGCGGCGTGAAGGCGGCCCTGACGGAGAGGCTCCAACTGCGCGTGGAAATCCGCGACTACATCACCCCCTTCCCCAAGGTGGTGGTAGCCCCGGCTCCGGGCGCCCGCATCAAGGGCTGGCTGCACGACTTCGTGCCGACCGTCGGCATCTCCGTGCGGTTTTAGATCTGCGCCTCACGTCCGCGACGCAGGCCGGAAGACCTGCCCGGCCGCGCTGTGTGCGCGCGCATGAGCGCGCCCTTGCGAATCCCGCTTCTCTTATACCCGGCTTCCCTCAGTTGCGCCCTGCGCGACAGGCCTGGGGAGATAGAGCGGCGGTGGCGGGGCGCCGAAGAACTGCGGCACGGTCCTGGCGCCCCGTTTGGTTTCACTCGCAGTTGACATGCCCGGCTGCGGTTCTGTATATTGAGAGGGTTTGGCGAGTTAGGTCTTCTGCTCCCATGCTACCCCTGCCTGGAATGCAGGCCGGCTGGGGGCGGGCCCCGAGGTTCCACCGGCGGTAAGCGGTGGAGCATGGGCTTGTCCGAAGCAGCTACCTTCGCAACACATAACTTTGAGACTGAGGTAGATTCGTGCCGACCTTCAATCAGCTCGTGCGCCAGGGCCGTAGACCGCCGCGTTACATGACCGCCAGTCCGGCCTTGCAGTCCTGCCCGCAAAAGCGCGGCGTCTGCACTCGCGTGTACACCACGACTCCGAAGAAGCCGAACTCGGCGCTCCGCAAGGTGGCCCGTGTGCGGCTGACCAACGGCATCGAGGTGACGACCTATATCCCCGGCGTCGGGCACAACCTCCAGGAGCACTCCATCGTGCTCATCCGGGGCGGCCGCGTCAAGGACCTTCCGGGCGTGCGCTACCACGTGGTCCGGGGCACGCTGGACGCCGCCGGCGTCGACGGCCGCAAGCAGGGGCGGTCCAAGTACGGGGCTAAGAGGCCCAAATCGTAATCAGCCATGCCACGACGAAGAACCATAGAACCCCGCAAACTGCCGCAGGATCCGGTCTACAACTCGACGCTGGCGGAGAAATTCATCAACTGCATGATGTGGGACGGCAAGAAGAACGTCGCCCAGCGCGCCTTCTACTCCGCTATGTCCAAAATCCAGGAACGCACCGCCGACGATCCGCTGAAGGTCTTCAAGAAAGCTGTTGAGAACTGCAAACCCCTGCTCGAAGTGAAAACCCGGCGTGTCGGCGGAGCGAACTACCAGGTGCCCGTCGAAGTGCCGCAGAACCGCCGGGTCAGTCTGGCCATCCGTTGGATTTTGTCCAACGCCCGAAGCCGCCCGGAGAAAGGGATGCCGGAGCGGCTGGCCAATGAACTCACGGACGCCGCCAATATGCGGGGCGGCGCCATTAAGAAGAAGGACGACGTTCACCGCATGGCGGAGGCCAACAAGGCGTTTGCCCACTACAGATGGTGATTCCTGAGAGCGAGGCT
Source organism: Bryobacterales bacterium (assembly GCA_020851555.1). GTDB lineage: Bacteria > Acidobacteriota > Terriglobia > Bryobacterales > Bryobacteraceae > DTKY01. Next base: position 40,006 of record JADZCM010000036.1, read on the forward strand.
TACCTCGCCCGGGCCGGTCATGACCGGTCCCACATCAACCGTTAATGCCGCGAACCGTGCCACTTGAGAGGATCCGTAACATCGGCATCATGGCCCACATCGATGCCGGCAAGACGACAGTTACGGAAAGAATACTCTACTACACGGGTAGGACGTACAAGCTCGGTGAGGTCCATGAGGGTACTGCGGTCATGGACTGGATGGAGCAGGAGCAGGAGCGCGGCATCACCATCACTTCGGCCGCCACGACTTGCCAGTGGAACGACTGCCAGATCAACATCATCGACACGCCGGGCCACGTGGATTTCACGGCTGAAGTCGAACGCAGCTTGCGCGTGTTGGACGGTGCGGTGGCGGTGTTTGACGCCGTGGCCGGCGTTCAGCCGCAGACCGAGACCGTCTGGCGCCAGGCCGACAAGTACGGGGTTCCAAGGATCTGCTTTATCAACAAGATGGACCGTGTCGGCGCGGATTTCTTTCGGTCTGTTGAGAGCATTGTGAGCCGGCTGAAATGCCGGCCGGTCCCGGTGCAGATCCCGGTGGGTGAAGAAGACCAGTTCCGGGGCGTCGTGGACCTGGTCGAGATGAGAGCCTGCGTGTGGCGCGAGGAGTCGCTGGGCGCCGGGTACGAAGATATCGAGATTCCCGAGAACTTGTTGGAGCAGGCCCGCCGGTACCGGGAGGCCCTGATCGAGGCTGTGGCCGAGTGCGACGAAGCACTGTTCGAGAAGTACGTCCAGGAGCACGACCTGACCAACGAGGAGTTGAAGGCCGGTCTCCGCCGGGCGACGCTGGCGCAGAGCCTTTTCCCCGTGTTCTGCGGCGCGGCCTTCAAGAACAAGGGAGTGCAGAAGTTGCTGGACGCCGTGACGGACTACCTGCCCTCCCCCATCGACATACCCCCGGTGATGGGCACGGCCGTGGATGACCCGGCGAAAACGCTGGAGCGCCCCTCCTCCGACAAGGCTCCCTTCTCCGCGTTGGTCTTCAAGATCATGACCGATCCCTTCGTGGGGCAACTGGCGTTTCTGCGGGTGTACTCGGGGCGGCTGGAGAGCGGCCAATCCGTCTACAACGTCGCCAAGGCGCGCCGTGAACGCGTCGGCCGCCTGGTCCGGATGCACGCCAACAAACGGGAGGAAATCCAGGAAGTGGGCGCCGGCGACATCGCCGCCGCGGTGGGGCTGAAGAACGTCTCGACGGGCGACACCATCTGCGATGAGCGGGCGCCGATCATTCTCGAGTCGATCGACTTCCCGGCGCCGGTCATCCAGCTTGCGCTCGAGCCGAAGACCAAGGCCGATCAGGACCAGATGGGGGCCGCCATCGGCAAACTGATCCAGGAGGATCCGACCCTGCGCATCAACACGGATCCGGAAACCGGACAGACCATCCTCTCCGGCATGGGCGAACTGCACCTGGAGATCATCGTGGACCGGCTGCGCCGTGAATTCGGCGTGGGCGCCAACGTGGGCAAGCCCCAGGTAGCCTACCGGGAGACAATCCGGCGCGCCGCCCAAGCGGATGGACGGTTTATTCGCCAGACCGGGGGGCGCGGACAATACGGGCATGCCAAGCTGCGGGTGGAGCCGCTCCCCGATGTATCGGCGTTCGAGTTCGCAAATGAAGTTGTGGGCGGCGCCATTCCCCGCGAGTACATTCCGGCGGTGCAGAAGGGGGTGCAGGAAGCCCTGGAAGCCGGCGTCCTTGCGGGTTATCCCATGAGCGGGCTGAAGGTTACGGTCTTTGACGGAAGCTACCACGAGGTGGACTCCTCGGAAATGGCCTTCAAGATCGCGGGCTCGATGGGGCTGCGCCAGGCGGCCGAAGCCGCCGGGCCCGTCCTCCTGGAGCCGGTGATGAATGTGGAAGTGGTTGTGCCGGAAGAGTACATGGGTGACGTGATCGGAGACCTGAACTCACGGCGGGGCCGGATTGAAGGAGTCGAACTGCGGGGATCCTCGCAGATCATCAAGTCGATGGTGCCGCTGGCTCAGATGTTCGGGTACGCCACCGACATGCGCTCCCTGACTCAGGGCCGGGGCAGTTTCACGATGCATTTCGGCCGGTACGAGGAAGTGCCGGCGCAGGTCGCCGAGGAGATCATCAGCCGGGTGCGAGGAAAGGTTATCAGGTAGAAGCGGGCCGGCCGGCGTGCCCGCCTGAGAGGACGTCACAACAGGAGAGTCGAGGAACAACATGGCGAAGGAGAAATTCGACCGCAGCAAGCCGCACGTGAACATCGGGACGATCGGGCACATCGATCACGGCAAGACGACCCTGACGGCGGCGATCACCCGGGTGCTGGGCAAGGGCAACCCGAAGGTGAAGTTCCGGAGTTTCGATTCGATCGACAACGCGCCGGAAGAGCAATCGCGGGGCATCACCATCGCGGTGTCGCACATCGAGTACGAGACCCCCAACCGGCATTACGCGCACGTGGATTGCCCGGGGCACGCCGACTACATCAAGAACATGATCACGGGGGCGGCGCAGATGGACGGGGCGATCCTGGTGGTGGCGGCGCCGGACGGACCCATGCCGCAGACCCGGGAGCACGTGCTGTTGGCGCGGCAGGTGGGGGTGCCGTACATCGTGGTGTGCCTGAACAAGGTGGACATGATGGACGACCCGGAGCTGCTGGACCTGGTGGAGCTGGAGGTGCGGGACCTGCTGAAGAAGTACGAGTTCCCGGGCGACGAGATTCCGGTGGTGCGGGTGAACGCGCTGGGGGCGTTGAACGGGGAAGAGCAGTGGGAGAAGGGGGTCCTGGAGCTGATGGCGGCGGTGGACAGCTATATCCCGCTGCCCAAGCGCGACGTGGACAAGCCGTTCCTGATGCCGATCGAAGACATTTTCTCGATCCAGGGGCGGGGGACGGTGGTGACGGGGCGCGTGGAGCGGGGCAAGGTGAAGGTGGGCGAGGAGATGGAGATCGTCGGCTTCCGGGAGACGCGCAAGACGGTGGTGACCGGCGTGGAGATGTTCAAGAAGCTGCTGGACGAAGGGCAGGCCGGGGACAACGTGGGACTGCTGCTGCGGGGCGTGGACAAGGAGGAGGTGGAGCGGGGGCAGGTGATCGCCAAGCCGGGCTCCATCACGCCGCACAAGAAGTTCCGGGGACAGGTGTACGTGTTGAGCAAGGATGAAGGCGGGCGGCACACGCCGTTCTTCAAGGGCTACCGGCCGCAGTTCTACTTCCGGACGACGGACGTGACGGGGGTGGCGGAGCTGCCGGAAGGGACGGAGATGGTGATGCCGGGCGACAGCGTGAACCTGGTGGTGGAGCTGATCACGCCGGTGGCCATGGACAAGGGGTTGCGGTTCGCCATCCGCGAGGGCGGGCGCACGGTGGGCGCCGGCACGGTGACCGAGATCATGGAGTAGGGGCGCGGCGCGCCCCGCCCGCAAGGGCCGGGCGCGGCCGGA
>JADZCM010000037.1 GCA_020851555.1 Bryobacterales bacterium
GCGGCAAGGCCATCATGGAAGAGACCGGCATCAAGCTGGAAGGCGTGCGGCTGGATGACCTCGGCAAGGCCAAGCGCGTCACCATCGACAAGGACAACACCACCATCGTCGAGGGCGCGGGCACCGACAAGGCCATCGAAGGCCGGATCAAGCAACTGCGCTCCCAGATCGAGGAGACCACCTCGGACTACGACCGCGAGAAACTGCAAGAGCGGCTGGCCAAGCTGGCCGGCGGCGTGGCGGTGATCAAGGTCGGCGCGGCTACCGAGACCGAGATGAAGGAGAAGAAGGCCCGCGTGGAGGACGCTCTCCATGCGACGCGGGCGGCGGTCGAGGAAGGCATCGTTCCCGGCGGCGGCGTGGCGCTTCTGCGGGGCGGGGCTGCTCTGTCCAAACTCAGTCTCGGCGGCGACGAGCAGATCGGCGTGGACATCATCAGGCGCGCCTGCGAAGAGCCGTTGAGGCAGATCGCCCAGAACGCGGGCGTCGAAGGCGCCGTGGTCGTGGAGAAAGTGCGGGCGGCGAAGGAAGTCAACTTCGGTTACAACGCGGAGACGGCCGTGTACGAGGACCTGGTGAAGGCCGGTGTCATCGACCCCACGAAGGTCGCCCGGACGGCCCTTCAGAACGCTTCTTCGATCGCATCGCTGATGCTGACGACTGAGGCGCTGATCGCCGAGATCCCGGAGAAGAAGAAGGAACCCATGCCCGGCGGCCACGGCCCCGACATGGACTACTAGACTGCGAGCGGGGGCCGGGCGCGCCCGGCCCTGCATTCGCGCGGCGGAGGAAACGGCCGGACATGCGGCCGTTTCCTATTTCCCGATGAAGAGCGCATCCTCCGCCTGTGGCCCCTCCTTCACTGCATAGCCGGCGGGAACCTGGAAGAGCGAAGCCGGCGGCTCGCTGAGGTTGATGTTGGTGAGCCGGTAGACGGTATCTCCCGCATGGGGGTCGCTCCGGCGGCTCAGGACCACGGTCTGGAGCCTAGGGGAGTACCAGCGCTCAAACGCCACTTTGACTTGCTCCCCGTTTCCGGTTTGCCCGGCCGGAACCGGCGTCACTTGGCGTGTGCCCTCCACTTCCACGCCCTCCATCACCTGCTTGCCGAGCCTCTCCCCTTCAGCTTGCCCGGCGTCGCCGGCATGACGCACGACGGTTGTGCGGACAACCCGCTTGGCGGGCTTGCCGGAGGGCGACGGCACGGCCGTGTCGAAGACCTCTTCCGGCGCCTCCTGCCGGATCCACTGGGCGTCCGGCGGGAGAGCCAGGTGCTCGACGACCACGGCGGAGGGGAGTCTCGTCGCCGTCCGGGTGCGCGGGTCGAGCGTGTAGCTGACGCCGGCGACCGGGTCACTGATGGTGACCAGGCGCAGCGGCTCCCCGGGCTGTGCCGAAGGCGGTCCAGCGGCGCCCAGGGTCTGTTCGCGCCGCATCCGGCCCTGGCTGTCGCGGTAGACCGTAGCCGTGCTTTTCCGGACGATCCGGCTCCCATCGGCCAGCGTTTGGGTCGTCTCCGTGAGGGAATCCGCGGAATACGGCGCGTCCTTGACGATGCCCCCACGCAGTTCCACCGCCACATACTCGATGCTGATCCGGCCTCCCGCCGCCCCATCCGCGGCGGCCTGCGGGCTGGCCAACGCTCGTGGAGCCGGCTCCGGCTGCGCCAGCGCCAACCCGCCCGTTGCCAGCAGCGCGCACACCCAACCTGAAAGCCTCATGGTCTCTGTCCCTTTCACTTTACTCGAATGACCGACGAAGGCACGATGCGCCCGGCTTCCGGGTTGAGGACCGCGCATCAGCGGCCGAGTTCCAGGCTACTATGTAGGATTCCGGCCAGAAGGCTGGAAAGCTCCAGAAAAGGCACGGCCGGCCAGATGACGCCCACGCAAGGTTCTTCTCCCCTGCGCAGCTTCCGGATCGCACTCCTGGTCATACTGCCGGCGCTGGCGGCCGCGGGTGTGGTTTACGGCCGCATCCTGGGTTTGCCCGCGGGAGTCCTGGCTCCGATTCTGGCGGCGTTCTTGTGGGAGGCGTCTTTCTACCTCGTCCCCGGCTTTCCGGCGCTGTGGCGAGCCATGGCGGAACGCTGGCGCCCGCCCGTGCTGGCGCTCGGACTGATCGGGAGCACTGCGGCGCCCTACTGCACCTACACGCTGCCGGCCGGGCTGTTCCAATGGAGCGGCCTGGGGCTTATTCTCTCCATCTCGGCCGCGGCAGCGCTGTGTTACCTGTGCCTCCCGCGGAACGGCCGCACGGACGCCGTGTTCCTGGTCTTCATGGCGGCGGTTGTGCTCACCGGAGCCTTCAGGGCGATTTATCCGAGCCCGGCGCCGGGTGTCCGGCTGGAGATCCTGGGGCAATTGATGTGGACCCGCACGGGCATCCTGGTGATGCTCTGGTTCCGGCACATGGAAAGGACAGGTTTCGGCTTTGTCCCCACCCGGGCGGAGTGGGTGGTGGGTTTGCGCAACTACCTGTACTTCCTGCCCGTGGGATTGCCGCTGGCCCTCGCGACCGGCCTGGTGCGCTTCCGTCCGCTGCCGCTGGAGTGGTGGCAGGCGCTGGGAGTCGCGGCGGCGACTTTTCTGGGAATGCTCTGGGTGGTGGCTCTGGGGGAAGAGTTCTTCTTCCGCGGCGTGATGCAGGGAGGACTCACGGCGTGGCTCGGCAGCCGGACGGCCGCGCTGGTTGTGACCAGCGTCGCCTTCGGCCTGGTGCACCTGCCGTTCCGCGGATTCCCCAACTGGAGGTTCGCGCTGGTAGCCGGCGTTGCGGGCCTGTTCTACGGCAGGGCCTTCCAGCAGGCCGGCGGCATCCGCGCGGCGATGATCACGCACGCGCTGGTGAACACCACCTGGCGGAGTTTCTTCACCTGACGAGGCCCGGCAGGGCCGCTTTCGGAGAGCTGCCGCGCTGGCCGAGCAACTCCGCGCCATTCCCGGCGTTTTGTTAGAATGATGTTCGCGCGCCTGTAGCTCAGTTGGATAGAGCGTCTGGCTACGAACCAGAAGGCCGGGAGTTCGAATCTCTCCAGGCGCGCCATGTAATATCCCTGCGCGGCACACGGCTCTGACCTCTGGCAACTCGTTGCATGTGCGTGCCTTCGGGCCAGCCAGGCGGTGCGCCGCGAGGTGGCGGACGGATCGAGATAAGCGCCGGGTTGCTACGATGTGTGCAGTGAGCCGGATTGGAGCCATGGCAGCAGGCAGCAGGGGCGCCGGGTTCAGTCCGGCGGACCGGGAAGCGCTCCGCAACGCCGTGCGGCTTCTGGAAGGCCCCGGTTTCTTTATCCGCACCGTCAATCTGCTCGGCGCGCCGATTGAAGCGGCGTTGCGGTCGTTCCCCAAGCCGGCCGGGAAGGCAGTGCGGAAAGCGGTCTCCGCCTCGCTTGAGCTGGCCCTGGACGCCGCGCTCTACCGCATCGACAGCCGCTGGGGGGTCTTTCAGCGCAAAGGCTTCATGAAGAGCCTGGTGGCGGCGTCCGGCGCCGCCGGTGGCGCGTTGGGGCTCGCCGCGCTTGCGGTGGAACTGCCGGTTTCGACGTGTCTGATGCTGCGGTCCATCGCCGAAATCGCGCGCGCCGAAGGCGAGGACCTGGACTCTCCCGCCGCCCGGCTGGCTTGCATGGAGGTCTTCACGCTCGGCGGGACGCGTTCGAGCGACGACCGAGCCGAAACGGCGTACTACGCCGTGAGGGCGGGGCTCGCGCAGGAGGTACGTGCGGCGCTCAAGTACCTGGCCAGAGAGCCGGCAGGCAGAGCCGGGGCGCCCGCCCTGATGCGCTTCGTCCAGGCGGTTGCCCAGCGGTTCGGGGTACAGGTTGCCGAAAAGGCCGCGGCCCAGGCCATCCCCGTCCTCGGAGCCCTTGGCGGCGCCACTATCAACGCGCTCTTCATGGAGCATTTCCAGGATATGGCTCACGGTCACTTCACGGTTCGCAGGCTGGAGCGGAAGTACGGGCCGGAGGCCGTGCGCCACGAGTTTCAATGTTGTGCGGCGGACCAGCGACGCCAGCATGACCAATAGGCCCGGCCATGCCCGCCATCCAGACGCTGCCGGAATTCGAATTGCCGCATCCGGCGGCGGCGTCCGGCTGGAGCGCGGATCCTTGGGTTATCATCTGGATTCGTGCCTGACCTGAATCCTGCCGGTCCCCCGGAGTCCGCCCTGCGCGGCGACCTGTTCTTCGCCAGCGCGCTGTTCCTGTTCATGGAACTGGCCTTCATACGCTGGTTTCCGGCGCAGGTTCTGTTCCTCACGTTCTTCACGAACACGGTCCTGCTCGCCTCGTTCCTGGGGCTGTCGCTGGGCTGCCTGGCCGCGCGCCGCTCGCGGGACTACCTGCCGCTTACCGCCGTGCTGCTCGTGGCGGCGCTTGCCGCCGGCGCCGGCATGGAGGGACTGCGGCTGGCGTTGCAGGACATACTGGACGTCGGCAAGAACACGACCGTGCCCCAGGTCGTCTATTTCGGCGCCGAAATCCGGACCAAGGACGTGGCGTCGTTCGTGGTCCCCATGGAATGGGTGGCGGGTTTCTTCTTCCTGCTGATTGCGGCCGCTATGATCGGCCTGGGGCAGTTGATCGGCAGGCGCTTCGCCACCCTCGGAAATCCGGTGCGGGCCTACGTCGCCAACGTGGCCGGCAGCCTGGCAGGCGTGCTGGCGTTCAACCTCTGTTCCTGGTGGCTCGCTCCGGTGTGGTGGTTCGGCCTGGCGGGGGCGGGACTCGTGTACTTTCTCTGGCGCCAGACGCCGCGCCGGTGGTGGGCGATGGCGTTTGCCGCCGCGGCGCCGCTGGCGGTCCTGGCGCCGGGCTGGCTCTCGGTGGGAGTGATCCGGCAGAACTACCCGGTGGAGACATGGTCGCCCTATTACCGGATCAACTACTCGCCGGATTCGCGCATCATTGTCGTGAACCTGCTCGGCCACCAGAGCATGGCCGGCCTCGCTCACCCGAGCCCCGAGTACGCGCTGCCGTACATGCTGAACCGCGACGCCGGAGAGCCGCGGTTCCGGGACATCCTTATCATCGGCGCCGGCAGCGGCAATGACGTCAGCCGGGCGCTACAGTGGGCAGCTCCGGAAGCCCGCATCGACGCGGTCGAAATCGACCCCGTGATCCTCAGCCTGGGCCGGCGCCATCACCCCGAGCATCCTTACCAGAGCCCCCGGGTCAGGGCTTACCTGAACGACGGCCGCAATTTCCTGCGCTCCGCCGGGCGTAAGTACGATCTGATCATCTTCGCCCTGGTCGATTCGCTGGTTCTGCACAGCAGCGTCAGCGACATCCGCCTGGAAAGCTACCTGTACACGGCGGAGGCCATGGCGGACGTCCGGCGGGCGCTCAAGACTGACGGCCTCTTCGTGATGTACAACTACTTCCGGCAGGGATGGATCGTATCCCGGCTGGCCAAGACGCTGGGGGGAGCCTTCGGCCAACCGCCGGTCGTGCTGACCCTGCCCTACCGGGAACGCGTCGCGGCCGGCCAGCGGTCGGAAGGGTTCACGGTGCTGCTGGCGGGCGCGCGGGCTCAGGCCATCGAGAGCGCCTTCCGCCGGCGCGGGCCGTACTTCATCGAGAGCGGCGTGGCTCCGAGACCCTCTTCGCCGGATGGGTTTGCGCCACAGAGCGGAAGGACACAGGCGCGCTTCGGCCCGGCGCGGGTGGAGATTCCGGCGGGCCTGCGTCCGGCCAGCGACGCCTGGCCCTTTCTGTACCTGAGGAACCCGATGATACCGGACCTGTCCTTGCGCGGCATCCTGGTGATCGGGCTGATCTCGGCGGGACTGCTGTGGCTGTTCGGGTGGCGGACACGAGGCGGGCAAACGGCCGGGCTCAACACGGCGATGCTGCTGTTGGGAGCGGGCTTCATGCTGCTTGAGACGAAAGCCATCGTGCACATGGCGCTGGTTTTTGGAAGCACGTGGATCGTCAATACGATCGTCTTCTCGGCCGTACTGGTGATGATCCTGGCGGCCAACTTCTGGGTACTGCGAACACGCCCCGGCAGCCTGCGTCCTTTCTATCTGGTGCTGCTGGCGGCGCTGGCGTTGAACGTGGCGGTGCCGCTGGACAGCCTGCTCGGCCTTCCGGTGGCCGTGCAGGGAATCGCGGGCGGCGTCCTGGTGCTCTCCCCGGTGCTGTGCGCGGGAGTGATCTTCGCCCGGCTTTTCGCCGGGGCCGCAAAGCCGGAGCAGGCCCTGGCCTGGAACACCGCGGGCGCCATGCTGGGCGGGCTGGCGGAAAGCGGCTCGCTGCTGGTCGGGTTCCAGTGGCTGCTGGTTCTGGCGGCGCTTATATACGCCGGGGCGTGGGTGGCCGGCGGGAGAAGCCGCCGCCCGGCGGGTGTCGAGGTGGCGCACGCGCGATGAGCACGATCCTGCTGCGAGGCGCGCGGCAATTGGTAACGCTGCGGGGACCGGAGGCGCCGAGGCGGGGGCGCGCGCTTCAGGATCTCGGAATCCTCGAGAATGGGGCGGCGCTCATCCGCGACGGCAGGATCGAGGACCTTGGGCAGGGGCGGCGCGTGGAGAATCTGTCAGCCGCCCGCGGAGCCCAGGAGATCGACGTGACGGGCCAGGTGGTGACGCCCGGCTTCGTGGACTGCCACACGCACCTGCCCTGGGCGCTGGTCCGGGCGGCCGTCGATGGCGGCCACCGCGGCCGTGGCCACCCTCCGGACCGCGCCGCGGTGACGCATTCCATCCTGACCTGCGCCCAGGCCCTCCGGGAAGTTCCGGCGACGACTTTGGAGCACCGGGCGCGGCGGCATCTGGCTGCCTTCATCCGCCATGGCACGACCACGCTGGAAGCCCAGTCGGGCGGCCTGGACAGCACCAGCGACCTGAAGGCGCTGCGGGTCCTGGGAAGGCTTGCCACCGGGCCGCTCGGCGTGACGGCGACGTACGGCGGAGCGCACACGCCGCCGGAGGACCACGACGGCCGCCCGCACGATTACCTGGAATGGGCCGTCTCGGAGATGCTCCCACTGCTCCGGCGGCGCGGATTGGCCCGCGGCGTGGACATCTGGTGCGGCCGCGGGGCATTCCCGCTGGAGGATGCGCGGCGCTACCTTCAGGCGGCGCGCAGCGCGGGACTGGTCCTCCGGGTCCACTCCGAGCAGTTCTCCCACGACGGGGGAGCGCGCCTGGCGGCGGAACTGGATGCCGCCAGCGCCAGCGGTCTCCACTTTGCGGACCGCGAAGACATCGCCACGCTGGCGCAGTCCGGCACGGCGGCGATTCTGACGCCGGGCATGACGTACCACCTGGGCATGGACCGCTTCGCGCCGGCGCGGGCGCTGGTGGATCACGGGGCGGTGATCGCGCTGGCCACCGACTTCAGCCCCGTGACCAGTTCCACCTGCAGCATGCAGATGGTCCTGTCGCTGGCCTGCACGCACATGCACTTGACCGCCGCCGAGGCGCTGGCCGCGGCTACCATCAACGGCGCGTTCGCGCTCGGCTGCGCGGACCGGGTGGGGTCGATCGAGCAGGCCAAAGACGCGGACCTGGTGGTGTTTGATGTTCCGGACTACCGCGAGATTCCCTCCGGTTTCGGGGTGAATCTCGTGTCCATGACCATCAAGAAGGGAAAGGTGCTTTACCGCCGCGGAGAGGTGTCATGGCCGGACCGCTGATCGAGTGCGTTCCGAATTTCTCGGAAGGCCGCGACCGGGGCATAGTGGAGAAGATCGTCTCCGCGATCTCTTCCGCGCCGGGAGCCGTCTTGCTCGCCTGGGAGCACGACGAGGACCACAACCGGGCGGTCGTCACCTTCGCCGGGCCGCCGGACGCCGTGGTGGAGGGCGCCGTGCGAGGCGTGGAGCAGGCCGTGAAGTTGATCGACCTCCGCCGGCACTCGGGCGCGCACCCGCGCATCGGCGCCGCGGACGTGGCGCCCTTCGTGCCGGTGCGGGGCGTGACCCTGGAGGAGTGCGCCGCAATCGCCCGGCGCGCCGGCGGGGAGATCTGGAGGCGGCTCGGCGTCCCGGTCTATTTCTACGAGGCCGCGGCGTTGCACCCCGGCCGCCGCAACCTGGCGGACGTGCGGCGGGGAGGATTCGAGGGACTGCGCGAGGCGGTGCGCGCCAATCCGGAGCGCCGTCCGGATGTGGGCGGGCCCGAACTGCACCCCACGGCGGGAGCCGTGGCGGTGGGCGCCAGACGGTTCCTGATCGCATACAACATCAACCTCGCCTCGCAGGATGTCAGGGTCGCCCGCAGGATCGCCGGCAGGATCCGGGAGTCCTCGGGTGGGTTCCCGCACGTGAAGGCCCTGGGCCTGGAACTTCCATCGCGGAAAACGGTGCAAGTGTCCATGAACCTGACCAACTTCGAGGAGACCCCCGTGGAGCGCGTTTTCGAGGCCGTCGAGGACGAAGCGCGGCGAAACGGAACGGCAGCGGCTTCGAGCGAAATCATCGGCCTGATACCGCGCCGGGCTTTTGAACTCGCGCCGGAGTTCTACCGGCGCGCGGCCAACTTCACTCCCCAGACGATCCTGGAAAACCGGCTGGCCGCGCTAGAATCGAAGTAGTGCTGGTCAGCATCACCAACCACGCCCGACGGCCGGAGTGGCTGCGCGTGCGCGCGCCGGGCGGAGCGAGTTACCGCGACGTGAAGGACCTGGTCGACCGCCAGAGACTCCACACCGTCTGCGAGAGCGCCCGCTGTCCCAATGTCGGGGAGTGCTGGAGCCACCGCACCGCCACCTTCATGATTCTGGGCAACGTGTGTACCCGCCGGTGCGGTTTCTGCGCGGTTCCCAAGGGCGGGCCCGAACCGGTGGACTACGACGAACCGAGGCGCGTCGCGGAGGCTGTGGCCGCGCTGGGGCTGAAATACGCGGTCATCACCAGCGTGAACCGCGACGACCGCAAGGACGGCGGCGCGGAGATCTTCGCGCTGACGATTCGCGCCATCCGCGAACGGCTCCACGGCTGCCAAGTGGAAGTGTTGATCCCCGATTTCCAGGGCTCGCGCGCGGCCATGGACGCGGTGCTGGACGCCGGGCCGGACGTGCTGAACCACAACCTGGAAACGGTTGCCAGGCTGTACCGGCGCGTGCGGCTGGGCGCGCGCTACGAGCGCTCGCTGGAGCTGCTGGCGTACTCCAAGGCCGTGCGTCCGGAGATCCCCACCAAATCCGGGTTGATGGTGGGGCTGGGCGAAACCAACGAGGAAGTGCTGCAGGCCATCGCCGACCTGCGCGCGCACCGGGTGGATATTCTGACCGTGGGCCAGTACCTGCGCCCCACGGCCAAGCACCTGCCCGTGGAACGGTATGTAACGCCCGCCGAATTCGTGCAATTCCGCCGCGCCGGCCTGGAGATGGGCTTCAGCCACGTCGAAAGCAGTCCGCTGGTCCGCAGTTCCTATCACGCCGCGGAGGCGGTAAAGCACGGCTGAGCCGGACCGGCGGCGCAAGCCTGCGTTCTTGGCGGCCCGCGACTCCGGCAAGCGGCCAAATGCGGCCGTCCGCAATACCCCTCTAGAATGGTGGCGTTACCCCATGCGCGCCTGGAACCGGGCCCGGCTGCTGTGGGCCTATCTCCGCGGTCACAGCCGGTTATCCGGCTTGCCGGTTGAGCACATTGTCGAAACCACGGCGAAGTGCAATCTGTACTGCCCCATGTGTCCGCGGGAAACGCACAAGCAGCCCAAGGAAGACATGACCGCCGCGGTGTTCGACCGTCTCGTCGAGGAATCCGGCCGCTCGGCGGAACACATGATGCTGATCGGGCTGGGTGAGCCCTTTCTGGACCCCCTCATCTTCGACCGCATAGAACGCTGCGCGCGCCACGGCATTTCCACGCTCCTTTCGACCAACGGCACGCTTCTGGACGAGACCGCCTCGGCCCGCTTGCTCGACTCGCCGATCGAGCACGTCACCCTCAGCTTCGACGGCGCCACCAAGGAGAGCTTCGAGTTCTACCGCAAGGGCGCCCGGTTCGAAGCCGTGCGCGACAATTTCGTCCGGTTTGCGCGGATGAAGGCGGCGCGAAAGTCGAAGGTCCAGATCGTCGTTCAGATGGTTCGCATGCAGCGCAACGCGGGCGAAGCCGGGGAGTTCCTCCGTTTCTGGAGTTCCGTGCCGGGCGTGGACCAGGTGCGGATCAAGGAGGACGAGACCAACCTGATGCGTCCCGGCGCAGGCCACCAGGCGTCCGACTGGAAGCATCCCTGCCATTACCTGTGGCGCGGCCCGTTGTATGTGAAGCACAACGGAGACGTCTATCCTTGCTGCCAGAGCTACATGCTGGGAGGCGCTCCGGTGGGACGCATCGGCGAGCAGCCGCTTGTCCGGATCTGGAATTCGGAGGAGATGCAGAGGATGCGCCGGCTGCACGCCGAAGGCCGGGCCGGCGAGATCGGCGTCTGCTCGCGCTGCTGCACTGTCATCCCGCACCCGGCCCTGGTGGTGGGCAGCCTTCTGCTGCACGGCCGGATCGTGCGCAGCCTGCTGCCCGTCATCGAGCGGCTGGTGTACTTCTCCCGCCTGCCCGCCCGCCTGCTCCGTCCGCCGGGGCAGAGGGTGCCGGAGCGCGAGGATTAGCGGGCGGACGGCTGGGATTCCGGCAACCCCGGGCGATCTTCTCAACGGCTGAGTGCGTTCCGCAGCCTCCAGGCGTCGCCCCGATTCTCCCGCGGGTGCGCGACAAAAATGTAGCCCATCATGCGGCTGACGAGCGATCCGCCCAGTAGTCTTCGAACCTACGGCTGAGGCGGCAGCAGCGCAGGGCGATGATGGCGTTAGCGCCACGGACGGTCCAGA